>CAVREM010000095.1:0-72223 GCA_963720005.1 uncultured Acidobacteriota bacterium
GCAGGCGGCGGGGCGCTCCCCGGCCCTGCTGGCCCAGCGCACCGATGCCTGCCACCGTGCACAGCACCGCGGTCGCGAACGTCGTTCGGAGGAGATTGAAGGTCATGCCGGCGGAATCCTAGCACGCGTGCTCGCCCCTAGGTCACGCCTTCGGCGGCCTGTAGCGTGTCCGCCTTCAGGCGGACGTTCGACTTCTCGTTCGCGTGCCGCCGCTGTCAGGCCGCGTACCACAGCACCGCAAAAAAGTGACACGTCGTGCCCATCAGTACGAACACGTGCCAGACGAGGTGCCCGTACCGCATGCGTTCCGCCGCATAGAAGGCAATGCCTGCCGTGTATGCGAGGCCCCCAGCGATGAGCCACAACCAGCCCGCCACGGGCACGTGAAGCCACAGGGGTCGAATCGCGATAAGCGCAAGCCATCCCATGCCGATATACAGTGCGGTCGACAACCGAGGGTACCGGATGCCACCCACTGACTTCAGGGTCACTCCGAGAACCGCCAGGCCCCATACGACGCCAAGCAGGGTCCAGCCCCAGGCGCCGCGCAGCACGCCAAGTGTGAAGGGCGTGTAGGTCCCCGCAATGAGCAGGAAGATCGCACTGTGATCGATAACCCGAAACACACGTTTCGCCTTGTTCCTCGGCAAGGCGTGATAGAGCGTCGAGGCTAAGTACAGCGCGATCACGGTTCCCGCGAACACGCTCGCGCCGACAATCGCGACGACGCCACCACGGCGAGCGGCGGCCAGGACGAGGAATGGAGTCGCCACGAGCGCCGCCAGGACACCGACCCCGTGGCTCACGCAATTGGCGATTTCCTCTCCGAGGGAAGGCTGGCGGCTTCGAGTTGAAACAGCGTCACTCATGGCTTCCGTCTTTCGCCTCGTCATTTGGTCGGCACGCGCGCCTTCAGCTCCTCGAACCAGTTTTGTACCAGCACCAACTCTGTCTGCGGTTCCGGCGTGGGATCGAGCGTTTGCACCATGAGGAACCGCTGGCCGTTGGCCGTCACGTCGTAGTTTTGCAGCGCGCCGGCCTGCAGGAATCGGCCGCTGAACAGCGTGCGAGGTTTGCCGATCGGTTGTCCGTCTGCCGTCGCGCTGACCGACATGGCCATCATCGTCACCTGTTCCCCGGCTATCCGGCTCGGTCCGATCCGGCATCGTGTAGAAGAATTCCGTCCCATCCCGCCTCCATACGGGACCGCGACCGCCATCTGTCGACACGGTCACGCGCGGGCCCGGACCGGGATATGGTCGGACGTACACTTCTTCCCGACCCGAGTCGGTCGACGTATAGGCGACCCACCGTCCATCCGGCGAGAACGCCGGATCTCCGACAGGAGCGCCGGGGTCTTGCACAACGACCCGTTCACGGCGCTCGGGGCCCGTCATATCGAGTGCTGAGATACCGCCCGCTATCCTGAGATGGCCAGTATGGTCTTGTGCGCAGCAGACCACGATGCCGGTCGCAGAGCCCTTCTGCCCGTGGTGAGAGGCTCAGACGGGCCCGCTGTCGGTCACGCGTCTCGTGGACAGATTCAATCCAGCGCCTCCGATGGATGACGAAAAGACGATGCTCTCGTCGTCCATCCAGATCGCCCACGATGCGCGTTCTTCCGGCGGCGTGAGCGGCATCGGTTGCGTGCGGCGCGCAATGTCGTACATCCAGATGCGCCGATTGGCGCCGGTGTAGGCGTTGAAGAACGTCACGCGCTTGCCATCGGGTGACAATCTCGGGAACATGTAGTCGCGTGCCGGAAACCCTAGCGGTTCCACATTTCCCATGCGATCGACCCAGACCAGTTCACTCTGCGCTTGGGGATTGACACCGCCGCTCGCATAGACCAGTGCGCCCCCTGCGACGGCAAATTGCCCCGCCCCGGAGTCGGCTGACGGCCTGGGCATGTTGGCAGCTTGCATGACATTTTCGACGAGCGTGACAGGTCCGCCCACTTCGCGTCTGCCCACGTCGAACGGCGCGGCCATCAGCGCACCCCTCCGCACGAACACGAGATAGCCAGGCACATAGCGTCCGTCCGCGGCATCCTCGAGCAGGACCTTCTGTTCGCCGGTTGTGATCGACCTGATGGCGATCTGCGCGTTGTCCCACCTCAGGACTTCCCGTGCCACCGTAAAGAGAACCAGTTCACCTCCCGGAAGGACATGGGGCAGCCGATGCCCGTACTCGTTGTCCGCGGGCGTCGTCACTGCCTCCGGCTGCCCTCCACCGGCAGACACGCGCCACAACAACCGATCGGTCGCGAACACGATGACGTCGCCATCTCCCCAGCTCGCGCCGACGACTCCCGGTGCCGCATCGCTGCGGGGGAACGGTGCAGATCGGACTTGGCGGCCCACCAGAGACCGGCACTTTTCGTAACTCGCCTGCCGCCTGAAAGCCAATCCACGCGCCGTCCGGCGAGAAGAATGGCGTGTCCGCGCCCTGTGTGCCTGGAATGGCAGTGGCTTGCAGCTCTTCGAGCCGCCGCTGGTACAGCTGCACACCTTTCTCACTGGCGGCCTGGAATACCAGAATGCGTCCATCGGGCGACAACGCGATGGCACTTCGATTCGGTCGGATGTTTGCTCCTCGAGCGTCCTGGGCGGCACCAGGTGTCGCCTGACCAAATGGGTGAACGCCGAGCAGTGATCTCGTCACAGGGCTCGCGGGCCTGGGTGCCGAGCGCGCGACGGTCCACGTGCCATATCCGGCGAGCAGGGCCGTAACAAACATGGCGAGGCCAATCGGCAGCAGGCGCCGCTGCCACGATCGAGGTGGCTCGCGCTGCAGCGGCTCATCCGCAGGCCCGCCTAACGCGTCCTTGATGTCGAGCCGCGCAGTCCCGAGATCAGCGAGCCGTTCTTTTCGGTCCTTCTCCAGGCACCGCCGAAGCAATCGTCGAATGCCCTGAGGCGTCGTCGCCGGCAACGCGGTCCAGTCAGGCGTGCCTTTGAGCACCTCGGCGAGCGTGTCGGTCACCTCGTCGCCACCGAACGCGCGACGGCCCGTGAGCATCTCGAACAACACACAACCAAACGCCCAGACGTCGCTGCGCTTGTCGGCCGGTCTGCCCTTCGCCTGCTCCGGCGACATGTAGGCCGCCGTCCCGAGCAGCATGCCGATGCGAGTCATCCTGGCGGGAGACATCATCGTCGGCGACTGAGTCACGCCTTGTGAGATCGCGTTGTGCAGGCTCCTGGCTTTGGCCAATCCAAAGTCGAGCACCTTCACGGTGCCGTCCGATCTCAACTTGATATTGGCGGGCTTCAGGTCCCGGTGGATGATCCCCTGTTCGTGAGCCGCCGCGAGCGCGTCCGCGATCTGCGCGGCAATCGGCAACGCTTCGTCGATCGGCATGGCACCGTGCGAGATGCGCTCGGCGAGGTCCACACCCTCGACGAATTCCATCGCCAGGGCCATGACGCCGCCGGCGTCCTCCAGTCCGTAAATCGCCGCGATATTGGGGTGATTCAACGACGCGAGGACTTCCGCTTCCCGCCGGAACCGCATGAGGCGCTCGGCATCGAACGCGAGCGCATCAGGAAGCACCTTGATGGCGACGGCGCGCTTCAGGTTGGTGTCCGTTGCGCGATACACCTCGCCCATGCCGCCCGCGCCAATCGCAGACTGGACTTCGTAAGGACCAAATCGAGTGCCGAGCGGTAAGGCCACGGAAGTCGCCACGATTATACGGATTTGAGTGGCCAAGGCATGCGCCGTAGTGGACGCCGTCCCAATGCCGACCCCAACGCATTTGACAGCGCAAGGCGAGCGGCCCGTAGCCTCTTCCGGCGATGAGCGTGTGGAAACGGTGGCTGCAACAGCCGCAGCGTGTCTGGCTCCGGCGGGCGATCTTCCAGGTCCATCTCTGGACCGGCCTCGCCCTCGGCCTCTACGTCGTCGTGCTGAGCGCGACGGGCAGCGCGCTGGTCTACCGGCGTGAGCTGGTGGCGCGGTTCAGGACGCCGGTCCCCGTTGTCGACCAGGCGGCGCGGCCACTCTCGATCGACGAGCTGCGTCCGATCGTCGAGCGCGAGTACCCGGGATACCAGATCACGAACATCAAGCCAGCCATCACGCGCCGGACCGCCGTCGTCAACGTCTACGTGGAGCGCAACGGCGAGACGAAGGAGCGTCTGTTCAACCCCTACACCGGCGAGGATCTCGGCGACGCGTTCACCCGCGGCGAGCAAGCCGTGCTGTGGAGCGTGCGCCTGCACGACGACCTCCTCTACGGCACCTCTGGCCGCTACTGGAACGGCGTCGCGAGCGCGTTCGTGACGCTCCTGTGCCTCACCGGCGCGGTCGTGTGGTGGCCCGGCAGCGCTCGATGGCGGCGGAGCCTGATTGTCAGGGCGGGCAGCGGATGGCGTCGTCTGACGTGGGACCTGCACAGCGCGATGGGCGCGTGGCTGTTCCTGTTCATCCTGATGTGGGGAGTATCGGGCTTCTACATGGGGGTGCCGGGGCCGTTCACGGCGCTCGTGGACTACGTCTCGTCGCCGGATCCCGAGCTGATGGGCGACAGGCCGGGCGATCTCGCGCTGGCGTGGCTGAGCCGCCTGCACTTCGGCCGCTGGGACAACGGATGGCTCAAAGCGCTCTGGGCGCTGATCGGCCTGGTGCCCGCGCTCATGTTCGTGACGGGCGCGATCATGTGGTGGAATCGCGTCGTGCGGAAGCGGCCCGCGCGCAATGCCGCCGAGGCGCGGGCGGCCGAGCCGATCGCGTAAGCTCGTGGAATTTAAGATTCAGATTTCAGATTTAAGATTGGCGGACGTGAGTGGCTTCCGGAGCCACTCAGGTCCGCCAATCTTAAATCTGAATCTGCAATCTTAAATATTCGTCACGTTACTGCCGGGACTGCGTGGCGGCGCGCTCTTCGTCCAGCAGCCGCTCGCCCTTCATGATCCCCTCGAACGCGTAGTTGCCCTCGTGGCAGGCGTACTCGTAGAGGTGATCGTCGGACTTGGCCGCGGCCCACGTGTATTCGCCCGTCCACGGACGCGCCCACGTCGACGGATCCTCGACGGTGAAGCGGTACAGCAGCGTGCCGTTGTCGACGCGATTGAAGCGCTCGGTGACCTTCAGCTTCTCGGACGCGCCGCGGAAGCGCGTCTTGTCGGTGAAGTTGGTGGTCTCGACGACGAGCGTGTCGCCGTCCCAGCGGGCGATCGAGTCGCCCATCCACTTGCGGATGTTGTCGGGCGCGTGCGTCGTCTTGAACGGGATGATGCGCGCGTCATGCACCATCTCGACGAGGATCATGACGTGGGTCGGCGTCTGCACGATCTGCTTGAAGTTGTTGTAGAGCACCGACAGCATCGGCGGACCGGAGACCGACCCGAAGCCCATGATGCAGCGTTCGCCGAGCGGCCGCTGCTCGGGGTTGTCGTAGGCGCCCGGCGCCCGCGTCTCGACGTTCTCGGGCGCGTCGGATGTCGGCGTCGCGCGCAGCCGCGCCGAGTTCCGCTTCATCGCTTCCGGGAGCGTCGGCGGAATCTTGCCATCAGGCGGGTCGACGATCATCGACGTCCGGGTACTGGCCGTCGACCTTGTTGTAGGTGTCGCCCGGATCGACCCAGAAGTTGTTGTAGCCGCCGACATTGCCGGCCGCGCCGGTCGAACCGTCGCCGCCGACCGGCGGCGCCTGACGGTTGCCGTCGCTCGGTCGCGCACGCATTTCGCGCCGGGTGGCGTTTGCGCCTTCGAGCTTCCTGACTTCGGCATCGGTGAGCGTGAGCCGCCCCTGCGCTTCGTCAGGACGCTCGAGCGGCGTCATGGTCGCGAGATTCCAGAGCCCCTGCAGGTCTGGATGCCCCCACGGCGTCTTCGCCGCCGATTTCGACTGCGCGCCAAGACCGACCGTCAGCAACGCTGCGATCGCCCCAGCCACCACTCCGGCCCGCGCGACGTTTCGCATCGTCATACAGCATTCCTAATTCCTAAATTCCGAATTCCAAATTACGCGGCGACCCTCAAAGGGTCGCCCTACTGCCGCCTGCTCGCCTGCTTGGCGGCCTCGGCCGCTTCGGCCTCGAGCAACCGCGCGCCCTTCATGATGCCTTCCATGGCGTAGTTGCCCTCGTGGCACGCGTATTCGTAGAGCTGATCGTCCGGCTTCGCCGCCGCCCACGAGTACTCGGCGGTCCACGGACGTCGGCCAGGTCGTCGGATCTTCGATCGTGAACCGATACAGGAGCGTGTTGTCGGGCAGCCGGCTGAACCGCTCGGTGACCTTCATGTCCACCGAGGACCCGCGGAAGCGCGTCTTGTCGTTGAAGTTCGTGGTCTCGACGACGAGCGTGTCGCCTTCCCAGCGGGCGATCGAATCGCCCATCCACTTGCGAACCGACTGCGGCGCATGCGTCGACCGGAACGGGATGATCCGCGCGTCGTGGTTCATCTCGGTCAGGATCATCACGTAGTCCTTGGTCTGCACGATCTGCTTCAGGTTGTTGTAGAAGTAGGTCGGCAGCATCGGCGGACCGGAGGTCGAGCCGAAGCCGATGATGCAGCGCTCGCCGAGCGGCCGCTGCTCGATGTCGTCGTAGGCGCCGGGCTGCGTGGTCTGGACGTTCTCGCCCGCGTCGGAGGTCGGCCGCGCGCGCTGCACCGACTGGCTGTTGCGCTTCATCGCTTCGGGCAGCATCTGCGGAACGCGGCCGTCCGGCGGATCGACCACGAGCGACGTGCGCAGCTGGCCGTCGACCTTGTTCAAGGTCTCGCCCGGATCGATCCAGAAATAGTTGTAGCCGCCGACATTGCCGTACGGCCCGGCCGTGCCGTCGCCGCCGACTGGCGGCGCCTGGCGGTTGCCGTCGCTCGGCTGCGCGAGCTTGGCGCGCGCCTGCTGCTGCTGCTGCTCGAGCGCACGCGCTTCCTCGACCGTCATCGTGAGACGGCCCTTGGCGTTCGCGGGGCGCTCGACCGGCGTCATCGTCCCGACGTTCCACAGACCCTGCAGGTCCGGGTGCCCCCACGGCGTCCGGGGAGCAGCGCCGCGCGCGCCGGAGCCCTGTGCCGCCAGCTCGCCGGTCAACAGCATGGCGATTCCGATAGCCGTCAGGGTGGCTCCGGCGACGTTCACAAATCGACGCATCGCAAGTCCTCCAGCGAATAATGCCGTGTCTTCGGCTTATCTT
The DNA here is from genome assembly GCA_963720005.1 of uncultured Acidobacteriota bacterium. GTDB lineage: Bacteria > Acidobacteriota > Vicinamibacteria > Vicinamibacterales > CAVVIG01 > CAVREM01. Next base: position 7,152 of record CAVREM010000095.1, read on the forward strand.
AGGGACATTCCGGCGGCGCCGTCCAGAGGCGAAACGCGGAATCGAGTAATTGAGTAATTGGGTAATCGGGTGATTGAATTGCTCACCCAATCACCCATTTTCGATTACCCGATTACCCGATTACCCGATCGTTCCCTACTGCTTGTAGATCAGCTGCTGCCCGCTCGATTCACCGGGGCGAACCACGCTTCGAGCCGGCGCGGGGACCCATCGGCGAGCGGCGCCCCGAGCACCACCTCGTAGCGGTCGGTCGCGCTGGCGCGTGACGCCGAGATCGTCGACAGCATCGCGTACGGTTTCCGGTTCGCGGTGGTGACGAGCAGCACGTTCGAGGCGGGCCGGCGGAAGATGTAGGTCCCGGGCGCCAGCGCGACGCCGGGCAGCGCCACCGGCGCGCTGAAGGTCAGGTGGTGCTCGTTGGCCGTGCCGCCGATCGTCCCCTGCACGGTGATCGTCTCGCGGAACTGCGGGTCCTTCGCGCCGGCGCCGACGCCGGTGAGCACCCAGCGCGCCGACGACGAACGCCACCGCGACGCTGCGTTTCACCTGCTTCATAACCTTTCCTCCTGACATGGCGGTGTTTCCGCTCACTCACAGAGGCGGGAATCAGGGGAGAAAACTGGAAGGGGCTGGGGCTGAGCTGGGGCTGGGGGCTGGAGCAGGGCTGGAGAACAGGAAGACGCCGGGTCCTGGGGGACCCGGCGTCTTCAAGCGGCCGCTGACGACGGTGTCAGGCGTCAGCGTCCCGCTTTCGGATACATCAACTGCTGGCCGCTCGATTCACCGGGCGCGAACCACGCTTCGAGCCGGCGCGGCGAACCCTCGGTCAACGGTGCGCCCAGGACCACCTCGTAGCGATCGCTCGCGGGTCCGCGACGCGGCCACCGTGCTGAGCATCGCGTACGGCTGCCGCCTGGCGTTGGTCACCAGCAGGACATTGGACGCCAGCCGGCGGAAGATGTAGGTCCCGGGCGCGAGCGCGACGCTGGGCAGCGCCACCGGCGCGCTAAAGGTCAGGTGGTGCTCCTCGGCGCTGCCGCCGAACCCCCCTGCACCGTGATCGTGTCGCGGAACTGCGGGCCCTTCGCGCCGGCGCCGACGCCGGTGAGCACCCACGCGCCGACGACGAACGCCACCGCGACGCTGCGTTTCACCTGCTTCATAACCTTGCCTCCTGATGGGCGGTGTTTCCGCTCACTCACAGAGGCGGGAACCGGCGGCGAAAACTCGCACCCGCGGAATGGCCTGCCGTTTACAATGGTCCGCTCTCCTCTCAGGCGAATGGATCGCGAACGCTGGCGGCGGATCGAGGACCTCTATCACGCGGCGCAGTCGCTGCCGCCGGCCGCGCGCGCCCCGTTCCTCGCCGCCGAGTGCGGCGGGGACGAGTCGCTGCGCAGTGAAGTCGAATCGCTCATCGCACAACCTGATGCCACATGGGCGGGCCCGGCCCGGCCCGCCGGGAACATGGACGAGGAGATCCTCGGCAAGCGCCTCGGTCACTACGACGTGCAGCTGCTGCTCGGCGCGGGCGGGATGGGCCGGGTCTATCGGGCGCGCGATACCCGGCTCGGGCGTAACGTCGCGCTCAAGCTGCTGCCGCCCGAGTGGACGAGCGATCCCGACCGCCTGGCGCGCCTCGAGCGCGAGGCGCGGCTGCTGGCCTCGCTCAATCATCCAAACATCGCCACGATTCACGGCATCGAGGACGCCGACGGGCATCCGCGCCCTGGTGCTCGAATACATCGACGGCGACACGCTCGCCGATCGGATCGCACGCGGTGCCGCTGCCGATGGCCGAGGCGCTGGCGATTGCCCGCCAGGTGAAGGACGCGCTCGACGCGGCCCACGAGACGGGGCATCGTCCATCGGGACCTGAAGCCGGCGAACATCAAGATCACGCCGGCCGGGCTGGTCAAGGTCCTCGACTTCGGAATTGCGACGCTGGAGGCGGCGCCCGATGCGAGCACGCCGCACGGCTCGCAGGCGCCGACCGTCACCGCGCGCGGCACGCGCGAAGGCGTCGTCGCCGGCACCGCCGCCTACATGAGCCCCGAGCAGGCCCGCGGGCTGGCCATCGACAAGCGGACCGACATCTGGGCGTTCGGGTGCGTCCTCTACGAGATGCTCGCCGGGCCGCGCCGGCGTTCGCGCGCGCGACGCTCACCGACACGCTCGCCGCGATCGTCGAGCGCGAGCCCGACTGGAGCGCGCTGCCGCACGACACGCCGCGCGGGGTCGCGCGGCTGCTGCAGGCGATGCCTCGAAAAGGATCGCCGGCAGCGGCTGCGCGACATCGGCGACGCAGACGCCGAATCGATCGGACGTGCCGAGCCGGCGCGACCGCGTTCTCTGGTCCCCGTGGCTACTGCGGCGACCGCCGCCGCGATCGCCATCGTCATGGCCGGCGCCGCCGCGATATCGCTCGCTCAGGACCGCGTCAGCGCCGGCAGCGTCCCCTACGATCGATGGCGCTGACAATGCTTCCGCCTGATGACCAGCGGATCCTGACGGCACCCGTGCCGTCGCCGGATGGAACGCGCCTGGCGTTCATCGCTGCTGGACCAAACGGTCGATCGGCGCTGTGGCTGCGCGGCCTCGGCGAGGCAGCAGCGCGAGACGGCTCGCCGGCACCGAAGGCGCCGAGAGCATCTTCTGGTCACCTGATGGACGACACATCGGTTTTGGTGCCGACCAGCGGCTGAGGAAGATCGACGTCGAAGCCGTCACCGTCCAGACGATCTGCGCCTGCGTGACTGGGGACCTCACTCGGCGCGACCTGGAACTCAGAGGACGTGATCGTCTTCGCACCCGCACAATCGCGTCGCCGCTTCACCGCGTGGCTGCATCGGGCGGCACCGCGCAATCGATCACGACGCTCGACGCCGGCCGGAACGAGAACTCGCACCGCTTCCCGCACTTTCTGCCGGATGGCCGGCATCTGCTGTTCACGGCCCGCAGCGACGTGGCGGGAAATACGGGGATCTATCTCCTCGACATGGACTCGGGCGACCGGCCGATGGCTTCTCGAGGCGCAATCGCAGGCGATGATATGTCCCGTCAGGCTACGTTCTCTTCGTCCGGGAGCGCACCTTGCTGGCGCAGTCTCTCGACGTGACAACGCGGCCGCCTCTCGGGCGAACCGATCCCGGTCGCCAGCGACGTCGATCACACATCGAGCAGCGCCTCGGCGTCCTTTTCCATATCAGCGAACGGCGAGGTCCTCACTCATCAGGGTGGGTCGCAGCAGGCCCGCCAACTCGTGGCGTTCGATCGCTCGGGGAAACGGCTCGCTGCGTATGGTCCCGAGGACCTCTGGGTGGATGTGAAGCTGTCGCACGACGGCAAACGGGCGGCGCTCGTCAGGCCCGACGATTCCGGCAATCGCGACATCTGGTTGATGGATCTCGCGAGCGGTCGGCCTATCAAATGGTCGTCGCACCCAGCGACCGACTGGCGGCCGGTCTGGTCTCCTGATGACCAGGCGCTCCTGTTCGCATCGGATAGAAATGGCGCATCGGCGTATTTTCCGGCGCCGCGCCGACGGCCGCGACGACGAACAATTGATCGCCGCAGCGATGGGACGGAGCTGAGGGCCGGTTCCCGGACGACTGGTCTCGTGACGACCGAATCGTTTTCATTCAAGACGCGCCGCTAGGGCAACAACTGCGATTTGGATCGGCACGGCAGCGCCCGGCGGTCAGCCGAAAGCATTGATACAGAGCAGGCCAGAGCAGGGCGGCGGCCGCTTCTCTCCAGATGCCCGCTGGCTCGCGTACGCTTCGAGCGAATCGGGTGCGCTGAACGTTTACGTCGACGCCGGTCGACGGCTCCATGACGCACCGCATTTCGACCGATGGAGGCATGCATCCACGGTGGCGCCGGGATGGCCGCGAGATTCTGTATTACGCCGCCGACAATTGGCTGATGTCCGTGCCGGTCAAGCCGGACAGCCTCCTTTGAGCCCGGTCCCGCGAAACGGTTGTTCCAGACGTGTCTGAACGCTCCACCTCCTTTCTACTCGGGCGGCTACGAACTGGCAGAAAACGGCAACACGCTCTGGCTCTGCCCAGGGACCCGCTCGCAGGCGGGAGCAGTCACCGTCGCCGTCGGCTGGGACGCCCCCCTGACACGCCAAGCGAAGTAGTCCCACCAACTTTCCCAGGCCGTCTCCCGTCATAACGCGTGTTGCCGCGGAAGGAACCGTCCGCGGACGATGGCGTCTAAGTTCGTGACCACACGCCGCTTCGCAATAAGGAAACATGAGGAAGCTTGCCGCCGCAGCCTTCGGCGGCCTTACTCGGAATCCTCGCTGCGTCGCGGTTCAGGCGCGAGCCGGCACAGCGCAGCCGCTGGCGCCCGCGGCGATCGAGCGCGCGGAAGGGATCCTTGCCGAAACGCGCAAGGCGATGGGCGGCGACAAGGCGACGAGCATGCGAACGATCGTGGCGACCGGCCGCACGCGGCGCGTGCGCGGCGAGAATCTCGTCCCGATCGAATTCGAAATCAACATCGAGCTGCCCGACAAGTACGTCCGCAAGGACGAGGTACCCGCGGAAGAGAGCCAGCCGACATCCACGGGGTTCGTCGGCAACGAGATCGTCCAGTTTCCGTTGGCTCCCGTGGCGAGGCGTGGAGACGCTCCTCCGCCCGCCGCAGGACGTGGTCGCGGCGACGCCCCGGCCGCTCCGCCCGCGGAGGACGAGGCCCGGCGGCGCCACCCACTCCGGAACAGCTCGAAGCGCAGCGGGCGGCTCGGCTCACGACAGCCAAGCAGGAGTTCGCGCGGCTGATGCTCGGGCTGCTGCCGTCCACGCTCGAAACGTATCCGCTCACGTTCGGCTACGCGGCTCAGGCAGCCGCGCCGCAAGGCACCGCCGACGTCCTCGACGTTCGCGGCGCCGGCAACTTCGCGGCCCGTCTCTTCGTCGCCTCCGATACGAAACTGCCGATCATGATCAGCTGGCAGGCGCCACCGACGGTGGTCCTCGTCAGGACGCCCGGGGGGGCCACGCCTCCCTCGGTCCCCCCGGGCGCCGTGATCGTCGATGCTCCGGCGCCGCCGGCGGCAGGCGCGAGCCCCGAAGCTTCCGCCGAGTACACCAAGCAGGTCGCGGCGCTGCGTCAGAAGGCGCAGGCCACGCCGGTCGAATACCGCATCTATTACGCCGACTATCGTGACGTCGACGGCGTCAAGCTCCCGTTCCGGCTCCGGCGCGCGATCGGCGCCGACACGACCGAAGAAACCAGCTTCGATCGGTTCCGGCTGAACACGAAGATCGATCCCCGGAAGTTCGCCGTTCCGAAATAGTCATCCACGGAGCGCGGCATGATCTGGGCGTCGGCCGCTGATCCTTGAAACTCGGGCTGATCACGAATGGTTGGAAACGAAGCGGCTATAGCAACTGACTCCGCAAACAAACTAACGAGTTCGGCGCTGCTGGGCAGTGCGGCGTGAAGCTCCGACCGACTTCCGACGCGCCTTGGCGCTCACGAAGCGGTGGGCGCCCGCGACGAGGTCCCTCAGCGCGTCGGCACGGACGCGCGACAGCCTGACGAGCACACACGGGTAGTTCAGGTAATGCTCTTTCAGGTAGTAGGTGCCAGGATCGTCCTCGATGAGCGCGTCACGGTCGCCGAAATCCATCATCACGACCAGCGTGTTCGGCTCGGCGGATTTGTGGGCCGCCATGCACACGAACATCTTGCCGCGCACCTTCAGCGTGGGCTGACCCCATGTCGTCGTGACCTCCACGTCCGGCAAGGTGCGGCCGAGGGCTTCGACCGTCTTGAAACTGCTGGTGCGTGACATTCCCGTCGCGTTCCGTCGTTCCGCCAGTCAGGCGCTATCGCTCCAGCATCCTGATCCAGCCATCCTGGCGTGACGTGAGGAACAGCTCGCCGTCGCGGCTGCGGCTGATGTGCAGGTCGGCGCGCGTGAGCGTTGTGCCCATCGTCTTCTCGACCAGTTCCTTGAACGTGACGTTCGACCCTGCGCGTCCGCCGGCATCGCGACGATAGAGCTGGATCTCCTCGATCGGCGCCACGGTCTGCGGAATGCCGTCGTCGGCCTTCTTCATCGCCGCGGTGTCGGCGACGAACACCCGTCCGCGATTGATGTCGCCGAACACGAACTTGCCGCGCAGCGCGGGAATCGTGCCGTTGTAGGCGAAGCCGCCGCTGATCGCCACGCCCTCGTCGTGGTCGTACATCGCCACGGGGTAGATGAACTCGTCCTTCGTGCGGCCCTCGAGCACGTCGGCCGGCAGCTCGAACAGCTGATTCGAGCGCGCCGCCGGGCCGGCTCATGCCGTTCTCCCAGTAGCCCTCGCGCTTCATCCAGCCGTAGTTGCCGCCGTTGCGGACGATGTTGATCTCTTCGACGTTGTCCATGCCGATGTCGAGCGCGAACATCGTCCCGTCGGTCATGTCCCACGACAGGCGGTGCGCGTTGCGGAACCCGTAGGCGTAGATCTCGCCCAGCGTTTCGGATCGCCGTCCGCGGCGAACACGTTCGCCGGCGGGATCGTGTAGTCGCCGAGCCCCTTGGTGCCCCTCGACACGGACGGGCTGCGCGGATCGATCCGCAGGATCGCCGCCGATGACCGAGTCGAGCCGCTGCGTCTGCGCCGGATTGTCGGCTGTGCGGTCCGCCGCCGTTGCTGAACCCGAGGTCGCTGCCGCTGGTGTAGAGCAGGCCGTAGTCCGGCGAGCCGGGCTTGGCCGTCGGGTTGAACTCGACGTCGCCCATCGGGTGCGTCAGGTTCTCGACGATGTGCGCGACGCGCAGCAGCTCGCGCCGCGTGCCCTCGAACGTGTTCGCGGCCGGGTTCTTCGCACGCCACTCGGTGATGACGTTGTGATAGCGTCGCGTCGCGCGGCGGTGAACCCCGGCGGAATGAAGTTCGGCGTCGCCGGGTTGCCCGGCGCGCGCTCGGCGTGCACCGTGTAGAACAGGCCGTTCTTCGCGAACTCCGGATGGAAGTCGAAGCCGATGAAGCCGCTCTCGAGCCGGTTGTAGATGGCGAGCGGGAACGCGGCCGCGAAGTCGGCGTAGACCGACGGCTTGTTGTCGCCGTCGAGCAGGTAGAGGAACGCCGCGCGAGTCGTTGGCGAAGCGGCGGCCGTCCGGCGCATCGCGCACGAAACTGACCCGCGCCCAGCCGGCCGGGTTGACGTCTTCGGTCAGCGGCCGCAGCCCGCGCGTATCGGGCAGCCGGACGACGTCCCGAATCTCGACGGCGAGGCCGCGCTTTTCGACCGGCGCGGGAATCGGATTGCTGGTGATCTGCGCGTGCAACGCCACCATCGCGCCCGCCGCCACGATCAACGCCGACACCGGAGGAATCGGGATGCGCATGTTCGCGATTGTAGACCCGAACGTCGGGGCTCGAGGCTCGGGCTCGGGGCTCGGATTCAAAGGCAACCGCGAAGAGCGAAGTCACGAAAGAAAGCCCGAAGACGTTCGTGGCTAGCCTTTCTTCGAGACTTCGTGTCTTCGTGGTTGCGTTTTGTGGCATCTTCAGCGCTGCACGCCTGGCGCCTGCTTCGCCGCCGCTTCCTCCGCCTCCAGCAGCCGCGCGCCGCGCATGATGTCGCCCATCGCGTAGTTGCCTTCGTGGCAGGCGTACTCGTAGATGTGGTCGTCGCTCTTCACCCAGGGATACTCGCCGGTCCACGGCGTCGCCCACGTGTCGGGATCGACGACGGTGAAGTTGTAGAGGATCGTGCCGGTGTCGGTGCGGCGGAACCGCTCGATCACCTTCATGTTCTCTGACGACCCGCGGAAGCGCGTCTTGTTCGTGAAGTTGGTCGTCTCGACGACCAGCGTGTCGCCCTCCCAGTGGCCGACCGAGTCGCCCATCCACTTCTTGACGTGCGCCGGGACGTGGCCGCCCTTCAGGCGGATGATGCGCGCGTCGTGCACCATCTCGACCAGGATCATCACGTAGTCGGGCGTCTGCACGATCTGCTTGTTGTTGTTGTAGAAGTAGTTCGGCAGCGTCGGCGGTCCGGACGTCGATCCGAAGCCGAGGATGCAGCGCTCGCCGAGCGGCCGGAGCTCGATGTCGTCGAAGGCGCCCTGGCCTTCCGGGGCCGCGCTCTCGGGCGCGTCAGACGTCGGCCGGACGACCGTGCCGCGCGCGCCGCGGTTGCGCTGGACGGCCGACGGCAGCATCGGCGGGATCTTGCCGTCGGGCGGATCGACGATGATCGACGTGCGGTACTGGCCGTCGATCATGAAGGCGCCGCTCCCGCGATCGATCCAGAAATTGTTGTAGCCGCCGACGTTGGCGCCCACCGGTGGGGCGTTGCGGTCGGGATTGCTCGGCCGCGCGCGCAACTCCACGCGCTGCCGCTCGGTGCGTTCGATCTCGGCCGCTTCGGCCGGCGTGAGCGTCAGCCGCCCGCCGACGTTGTCGGGCCGCTCGATCGGCGTCAGCGTTGCGGCATTCCACACACCCTGAAAGTCAGGATGGCCCCACGGCGTCCGCGGTGCAGTCCACGAAGCAGCACGCTGGGCTGTGAGAGGGATGGAAGCGGCGAGAACGAGACTCAGGGCAGACCCCAGACGCACCTTCATGTCCGGACCTCCAGCGTCTCTGAAAACGACAAACGCAGAGCGCCGGATTCGCCGGAGCTTGGCGCTCCGGCGATCCTCGAGCTCTGCGTCAGGTTTTGTGACGACGGTCGACTTCCGACTGTCGACTCATCGGGCCGATCCTGAGAGGGGTCGGCCTACTACTACTTCTACTTCGGGGGCTCGGTCGGGTCGCGGCCGTCGCGCGGGGCGCCGGTGCCGGACGATCCCATGAACAGCTTCTTGCCGTCGGGGAACGTGATGTCGCGGCCGTTGGCGCGCGTCGACCGGTCCTTGCTCTGGTAGCCGTCGACCACCACATCCGTGCCGATCGCGAGCGTGTTCTTGGTGATGCCGCGGCGCAGCAGCGTGTTCGGCGTCCCGCCCTCGACCATCCACACCTCGGTGCCGCCGCCTTCCTTCGCGACCTCGACGTGGATCCACGCGTGCGGGTTCACGAGCTCGACCTTGACGATCTTGCCCTTGAGGAGGACAGGCCGGTTCGCGTCGAACTCCGCGCCAAACGCGTGGTGCGCGACGACCGGCACCGCCGTCGCGAGCGTCAGCGCCGCGCCGGCTGCCACGACCATCAGTGTGTTTTTCATCAACATCGCCCTTTCATCCTCCACGTTAGCGAGGGGAACCCGACTGCGCCTTGACGGCCGCTTCCTCATCCTCGAGGATGCGGGCCCCCTTCATGATACCAGTCATCGCGTAATTGCCTTCGTGGCATGCGTACTCGTACAGCTGGTCGCCCGGCTTGGCCGCCGCCCAGGTGTACTCGCCCGTCCACGGCTGTCGCCCAGGTGGTGGGGTCTTCAATAGTAAACCGATACAGGAGCGTCTTGTCGTCCACGCGGTTGAAGCGCTCGGTCACCTTGAGCTTATCCGACGAGCCGCGGAAGCGCGTCTTGTCGTTGAAGTTGGTCGTCTCGACGACCAGGGTGTCGCCCTCCCAGCGGGCGACCGAGTCGCCGAACCAGTTGCGGATGCTCTGGGGCGCGTGCGCCGTCCGGTTGAGACGGGATGATCCGCACATCGTGGACCATCTCGGTCAGGATCATCACGTAATCCTTCGTCTGCACGACCTGCTTCATGTTGTTGTAGAAGTAGGTCGGCAGCATCGGCGGCCCCGATGAGGAGCTGAACGCGATGATGCACCGCTCGCCGAGCGGCCGCTGCTCGATGTTGTCGTAGGCGCCGGGCTGGCGGGTCTCGGCATTTTCGGCCGCGTCGGAGGTCGGCGTCGCGCGCAGCCGCGCCTGGTTGCGCTTCATCGCCTCGGGCAGTGTCGGCGGCACCTTCCCGTCCGGCGGATCGACGATGCAGTGAGGTGCGGAGCTGGCCGTCGACGCGGTTGTAGGTGTCGCCCGGATCGATCCAGAAGTAGTTGTAGCCGCCGACGTTTCCGGAGGCGCCCGGCGATCCGTCGCCGCCGACCGGCGGCGCCTGGCGGTTGCCGTCGCTCGGCCGGTCCAGCGCGATCGGTGCGTGCCTTCTGGGCGCCCTCCAGCTGTTTCGCCTCGTCATCGGTCATCGTGAGACGGCCCTCGAACTGCGCCGGCCGCTCGAGCGGCGTCATGGTCGCCGCGTTCCAGAGACCCTGCAGGTCGGGATGCCCCCACGGGGTCTTCGGCGTGTTCGCCTTGGCTTGCTGCCCGGCGAGGGCCACCGGAATCGCGGCGGCAATCACCGCCGCGCCGGCGAGACGGAAGAGAGAACTACGCATTATGAAAGCAGCCTTTCAGGTCCGGCGTTACACGGTCCGGCTAAACGGACCCTACGTCGCCCCGGCGAAGGCCGGACGCGACGCTCAACGCGGCAGCGGGGTCTTGCGCCACTGCCCGTACATCAACTCCTCGACGAACTCGACGCACTTGAATTCCATCAACTGCGCGTCGCGCTCGACCCGGCGATACAGCGGGAAGCTGATCTTCCACGGCTTGGTGAACGTGTCGGGATCCTCGATGCGTCGCTTCGTACATGCAGGTGATCCGGCGCGGTCCGCGTGTAGCGCTCGGTGACCTTCAGCTTCGCGCTGGCGAAGTTGCCCGCACGATCGAACCAGGCCTGGCCGTTGAACCCGGTCGCCGTCGACCACGAACGTCTCGCCTTCCCAGCGTCCGACCGACTGCCCCATCCACGTATCGACCGGCGCCTCGCCCGGATCCTTCAGATAGACGTTGCGCACGGCGCCCGCGTACTCGTACGCGATGAAGAACGCGCTGTGGCTCTGGAAGATCTGGAACGGGAACGGCATGTAGTTCGCGCGCGGCACGCCCGGCAGGTAGCACTTGATTTCCGGGATCGCGCTCGAGCCATTTCTCCCGGTTCTCGTTTCTGATCTTCAGCGCTTCCGGCTTGTACGGGATCTGTCCCGCCGTCGACGATCCCCATGCCCGGCCGGCACGGCGCCGACCGCGCCGAAGTACAGCACTTCCTTGGCCGGCAGCGGCCCGTACGGTCCCGGCCGCAACGCCATCGCCGGCCGCGCGACGTGCGGCTCGATGTCGTAGTTGGCCGTGTTCAGGGCCTGCCAGATGCCGTTCAGATCCGGATGGCCGTCCGCGGCACGGGGCGCCTTGTACGCCCGGCGCCTGCTGACCGCCCAGCGGCGCGACAAGCGCCGAAATCCCCACACCCAGAGTAATAAGCGATCAATCCGCCCCGCAATGCGTTTCGCATGGTAAGAGACACCTCCGCCTCGGCAGCGAAATATACAGCAAACGCGCGCCATGTCAAGGCAGTTCAAGGATTTGGACTGAACTGTGCACGCTTCCGCACCCGTGCGGATTCCTCGGTTGACTTCCGCGGGCGCCAGGTCGACTATCACACCGCTTCATCCGGACCGTTTCGCCGACCGCGGCCTGCTCTCATACGTTGTCGTTCGCAGCAACCGGCATCAATGAGGAGGCATCCATGCGGCGAGTCGTGTTGGCGGTGGCGTTCGCGTGTGCGGCGCTGTTCGGCCTCTCACGCGACGCGGCGGCGCAGGAAGGCGCGAGCATCATCGGCCTGGTTCAGGACACCTCGGGCGCGGTGATGCCGGGCGTCACCGTCGAGGCGTCGAGCGATGCGTTGATCGAGCGCGTCCGCTCGGCGCGTCACCGACGGCGCGGGCCGCTTCGCGATCATCAGCCTGCGGCCGGGCACCTACACCGTGACCTTCACGCTGCCCGGCTTCAAGACCGTTCGCCGCGAAGGCATCGTCCTGCAGGGCAACTTCGCCGCGACGGTGAACGCCAACCTCGAGGTCGGCGCGCTCGAAGAGACGGTCACCGTCTCGGGCGCCTCGCCGGTCGTCGACCTGCAGAGCACGCAGAATCAGTTCGTCGTCAACAAGGAAGTCCTCGACGTGCTGCCGGCGACGCGCTCGATGCAGGGCGGCGCGAGCCTCGTGCCCGGCGTGAACTTCTACAGCCAGGGCTTCGTGAGCACGATGTCGGTGCACGGCTCCGCGTCGGCCGATCAGCGCATCTACTTCGACGGCATGCGCATCGGCCAGAACCTGACCGGCACCGGCAGCCAGGCGAACGGCACCGGCGTCAACGATCTCGGCGCAGGAAGAGCTCGTGTACGACGCCGGATCGCAGTCGGCCGAGACCGCGCTCGGCGGCGTGCGCATGGACTCGATTCCGAAGGAAGGCGGCAACCGCTTCTCGGGCGCGTATCGCTACTTCTTCTCGAGCGGCGGCGCTGCAGAACGACAACATCCCCGACGATCTGCGTCAGTTCATCCGCGAGGGCGACGAGCTCGACACGTCGTGGAACAGCAACGTCGCGCTCGGCGGCCCGATCATGCAGAACCGGCTGTGGTTCTTCACCGCGTTCCGGGTCTCGCAGAACGACAGCTACGTCGCGGACATGGTCCTGCCCGACGGCAGCATGCTGCGGCTCCCGAACGGCGATCGCGTCAATCGCGACAGCCGCGTCGCGCCGAACGGCACGCTGCGGCTGACGGCGCAGCTGACCAGCCGCGACAAGCTGCGCGGCGCGTACTACAACTCGAACGGCCGGCACGCAGCGCTACGACGTCGGCTGCACGGCGACGAGCGGCAACCGCGTGTCGTGCGTCGCGCCCGAAGCGGCGTACGCGCTGCCGACGCCGGTGCAGCAGTCGGGCGACGTGAAGTGGACGTCGACGGTCACCAACCGGCTGCTCGTCGAAGTCGGCGCGTCGTTCGGCGTCGCGAGCTACCGGTTCGAGTACCAGCCGGAGAACGGCCCGCACGACATCCTGCACAACGACACGGCGACCGGATGGCGCACGGTCGCCTCGGGCACGGCCGTATCAGGACTACCTGAGCACGGTCTGGAACGTCATCCCGAAGGTCTCGTACGTGACCGGCTCGCACAACTTCAAGGCCGGCGTGAACCTCGAGTGGGGCGACGACCGCAACTACATCGACAACCACCGCGCGCATCTCGACGCTGACGCTTCAACAGCAGCGGCCGCTCGCGTCGCAGGCGACCTCGGTCACCGTGCGCAACACGCCGGTGCGGCGGCTACAACGAGCTGAACGCCGACTCCGGCTTCTTCGTCCAGGACCGATGGACCATGCAAGCGGCTGTCGCTGTTCGGCGGCTTCCGCTACGACTGGTTCAACGCCGGCTGGCCGGATGCAGTTCGCGCCGGCCAACCCGTTCGTGCCCGAGCGCAACGTCCCCGCCGCCGACTGCCAGCCGTGCTGGAAGGACTGGTCGATCCGCGCCGGCGCGTCGTACGATCTGTTCGGCACCGGCAAGACGGCGCTGAAGACGTCGGTCGGCAAGTTCCTCGCCGCCGAACGCGCTCGGCACGACCTCGATCGCTCAACCCGCTCGGCGGCGCAGTCCGAACACGCGCACGTGGACCGACCGCGACGGCAACGGCACGGTGATCGACGCCGACGGCAACATCCAGATCAACGAGATCGGCGCGCCGACGCAACAACGACTTCGGCACGCCGGCCGGCTCGCTGCAGATCGATCCGGACCTGGAGCGCGGCAACAACTGGGAAGAAGCGATCTCGGTCCAGCACGAGCTGTTCCGCGAACATGTCGGTGACCGGCGGCTACTACCGCCGGCAGTTCTACAACATCGCGGCCGAACCGAACCTCGCGGTGGATCCGGACCTCGACTACACGCCGTTCACCATCGTCGGGCCGACGCACCCGAACCTGCCGAACGGCGGCGGCGAGCTCATCACGCTCTACAACCTGAACCCGAACAAGCAGGGCGCGGTCGAACAACGTCCGCATCAACTCGGACGGACGGTCGCGCGTCTACAACGGCTTCGAGGTGAGCGTCAACGCGCGGTTCCCGCGAGGGTTCGCGTTCGGCGGCATCACGACCGAGCGCGAGGCGACCGACAACTGCGCGGACCCGAGCGAACCCGAACAGCCTGCCGCTTCTGCAGCCGCGTGCCGCCGTTCCGGACCTCTACAAGGCGTCGGCCGGCTACATGCTGCCCGTACGACATCCAGCTCGCCGGCTCGTTCCAGGCGCGGCCCGGCATCCCGATCGGCGCCGACTGGACCGTCGACAGCGCGACCTCGGTGGCGCAGCGGCGGCGTGCCGCTGACCGGCGGCGTCAGCAGCATCACCGTCGACCTGGTCGAACCCGACGACGATGTTCTACGACTACGTCTACACGAACGACATGACGCTCTCGCGCGTGTTCCGGCTCGAGCCGGACGCGGATTCGCGGCGTTCGTGGAGATGTTCAACGTCGCTGAACCTGTCGACGATCTACACGCGGAACGAGACCTTCGGGCCGCAGTGGTACAACCCGATCGACCTCGTGCAGGCGCGCCGGTTCCAGTTCGGCGCGCAGGTCGACTGGTAGGACGAGCTCGGGCTCAGGCTCGAGGCTCAGGGGCTCGGGATCCTGGGCCTAAGGTCTGCACTACAGGCTGCTGAGTGCGGGCCTTAAGGCGCCCCGAGGCCCTGAGCCCGAGGCCTCGCCCGTAGCCCCTGAGCCCTGGAGCCCGGAGCCCGAATCGCGTATCCTGTACCCGAGCATTTGGAGGCTGTGATGCGACTGAGACTCAGGCGGCGACCATCGGCGGCCGTGATGTTGGCAGCGCCGGCGGCGTGGGCCGCGGGGCCGACGTTCTCCAAGGACGTGGCGCCGATTCTTTACAAGAGCTGCGTCGAGTGTCATCGGGCCGGCGCGATGGCGCCGATGTCGCTGATGACCTACGAGGACGCGCGGCCGTGGGCGCGCGCGATCAAGACGAAGGTCGTCAAGCGCGAGATGCCGCCGTGGGGCGCCGATCCCGGCGATCGGCAAGTTCGCCAACGACGTCAGCCTGAAGCAGTCGGAGATCGACACGATCGCCGCGTGGGTCGACGCCGGCGCGCCGGAAGGCAACCGCGCCGAGCTGCCGAAGGCGCCGCAGTTCACCGAGGGCTGGTCGATCGGCAAGCCCGACCTGGTCTTCAAGATGACCGAGCCGTTCACCGTTCCGGCCGACGGCACCGTGCCGTACCTCTACGTCACGGTCCCGACGAACCTGAAGGAAGACATCTGGGTCCGCGGCATCGAGCTGAGGCCGACCGACCGCCGCGTCGTCCACCACATCATCAGCGACCTCGTCGAGGACGACGGCAAGGCCGGACGATCCGAAGCCGAAGCTGGCGCGCGATCCGAGCCGCAAGGACATCGGCGGCGTCGGCGGCCTCGTGCCGGGCCGTCTGTATCAGGTGATCGAAGAGGGCGTCGCGCGGAAGATTCCGGCCGGCGCCGACATCGTGCTGCAGATGCACTACACGACCATCGGCCAGGCCGGTGACCGACCAGACCGAGATCGGCGTCATCCTCGCCAAGGAGCCGCCGGCGCGGGTGCGCGCCGAGGGCGGCGGCCAGATCCCGAACCCGCAGCTCGTGATTCCGCCGAACCATCCGAACTTCGAGGTCACCGCGCAGCGGGTGATCGACAAGGACACGTACCTGACCAACGTCTACCCGCACATGCACGTGCGCGGCAAGGACGTGCAAGTACAAGCTGATCTACGCCGGACGGCCGCGAGGAAACGTCCTCTCGCGTGCCGCGCTACGACTTCAACTGGCAGACCAGCTACCGCCTGGCCGAGCCGAAGTTCATGCCGAAGGGATCGACGCTGAAGGTCATCGCGCACTACGACAACTCGACGGGCAACCGCTACAACCCGGATCCGTCGCAGGAAGTGCGCTGGGGCGATCAGACGTGGGAAGAGATGCTGATCGGCTACTACAGCACCGCCGACGCGCCGGCGCCGCGCGTGAACACCAGTCAACAGCAGTAGCGCGCTCGCTGCGCTCGCTCGCACGCGGAAATTAGGAATTTGGAATTACGAATTTGGAATTCGTAATTCCCAATTCCTCGCTCGTCACGAATTCCAGCATTCCTAATTCCTAATTCTTAATTACATGATCACCAGTCCTTGCCTTGCTGCTGCTGCTGGGCAGCACAGCCGGCGGCCGAACCGAACGGCCGCGCGCTGTTCGAGAACCACTGCACGTCCTGCCACGCGAGCAACGATCAGCGCATTCCGACCGTCGAGGAGCTTCGCGCGCGGACGCCCGAAGCGATCGTCGACGGCGCTGACGTCGGGCGCGATGCAGGTGCAGGGCGGCGAGCTGAACGCCGCCGAGAAGCGCGCCGTCGCCGAGTACCTGGCCGGCCGCATCGTCGGCGCTCGCGCGCACAGTCCGACAAGGGCCGCTGCACGGCGGCGCCGCCGTTCGATGCGTCGGCCGCGGCAGTGGCCTGGGGCGGATGGGGACCTGAACCCAACAACACCCGGTTCCAGTCGGCGCAGCGCGCCGGCCTGACGGCCGACCAGGTGCCGAAGCTGAAGCTGAAATGGGCGTTTGGATTCCCCAATTCCGCGACCGCGAGCAACCTGCCGAATGTCGCGGGCGACCGCATCTTCGTCGGCAGCCGTACGGGACTGGTCTACGCGCTCGACGCGAAGACCGGCTGCACGATCTGGGCGCTGCAGGCAAATGCCGGCGTCCGCACGCCGATCGTCATCGCGCCGCGCCCCGGCGGCGGGCTGGCGGCGTACTTCGGCGACGATCGATCGAATGTCTACGCGGTCGAATCCGGCCGATGGGAGCGTCTACTGGCAGCGGCGGGTCGACGACCATCCCGCGAGCCACGTGATCGGCGCGCCGGCGTTCTACCAGGATCGGCTCTACGTGCCGGTGTCGTCGCTCGAGGAGGGGCAGGGCGGCAATCCCGGCTACAAGTGCTGCACGTTCCGGGGCAGCCTCGTCGCGATGAACGCGGGGACGGGCGCGGTCGTCTGGAAGACCCACACGATCGAGGGCGAGCCGCGGGCCATCGGCAAGAACCCCGGTGGATCAGAGCGCTGGGGACCGGCGGGCGCCGCCATCTGGGGCGCGCCGACCGTCGATCCGAAACGCCGCGTCGTCTACGTCGCCACCGGCAACATGTACACGGAGCCGCAGCAGCCGACCAGCGACGCGGTGATGGCGTTCACGCTCGACGCGGGCAAGATTGCGTGGACCAACCAGGTGACGCCGCAGGACGTGTTCGTCGTCGGCTGCGGCGGCCGCGGCGGCGCCAACTGCCCGCCGAACGAAAATCTCGGACCCGATTTCGACTTCGGCAACTCGCCGATGCTCGTCGACGCGTCGGCGGCCGTGATCTGCATCGTCATCGGTCAGAAGTCCGGCGTCGGCTGGGCGCTCGATCCCGACAAGCAGGGCGCGGTCGTCTGGCAGTACCGCGCCGGGCAGGGCAGCGCGCTCGGCGGCATGGAGTGGGGCTCGGCGGCAGACGCCGAGCGCGCGTACTTCCCCGTCGCCGACATGAACGGGCCACAGGCCGGCCAGCTGCATGCCGTGCGCCTCGACAACGGGCGAGCGCGTCTGGATGGCACGCCGCGCCGCCGACGATGTGCGGCGAGCCGGTGCGCGGCTGCTCGCCGGCGATTCTCGCGGCCATCTCGGTGATCCCGGGGTGGTGTTCGTCGGATCGAACGATGGCGGCGTGCGCGCGCTACTCGACGAAGGACGGGTCGATCATCTGGCAGTTCGACACCAACAAGGAGTTCGAGACCGTCAACGGCGTCGCAGGCGAAAGGCGCGTCGATCAACGGCCCTGGCCCGGTGGTCGCCAACGGGATGGTCTACATCAACTCGGGCTACGGCTCGCTCGGCGGCCGCGCGGGCAACGTGCTGCTGGCGTTCGGCGTCGAGTGACAACCGAGGCTCACGAAAGCGCAACCACGAAAGGCCGCGAAGTGCCTCTTGTCTTCGTGGTTTTCGTGTCTTCGTGCTCTGTCTCAAGGCTCGCCAGGAACTCCTCCAGCTTCCCCATCACCGCCGGCCACCGGTATTCGCGCTCGACGTAGGCGAGGCCGTTCTGCCCGAGTTGCCGGCTGACGTCAGGATTCCGCAACAACTGCTCGACGGCGTGCGCGAACTCGTCGTAGGTGCGGTAGTACAGCGCCCCGTCGGAACGCAGCGCCTGGCCGCGCAGGACGTCGCAGTCGCCGTTCACCAGCGCTGGCGTGCCGCGGTTCCACGCTTCCAGCAGCACGATGCTGAGGCTCTCGTACGGCGAGGGCACGACCAGCGCCGACGCCGACGCCAGCAGCGCGTCGCGCCGCGCATCGTCGACGTAGCCGAGAAATCTGATCGACGGGTGCCGCGGGATCGGCATGTTCGCCGGGCCGGCGAGAACGAGCGGCACGCGCAGGTCGGTACGCTCGCTCCATCGCGATGTAATGCCGCAGCAGCGTCTCGCAGCCTTTGTTCGGATCGACCCGCCCGAGATACAGGAGGAACGGTCCTTCGACTTCGCTCAGGGCAGGCCGCCGGCCGCGGTTCGAGGCCGGTGCCGATGATGCACGACGGCGCCAGCGGAGCCGGGCAGTGCGCCGCCACCAGCGCCGCCTCCTCGGGCGTGAGGAACACGAAGCCGGCCGGCCTGGTGAAGAGCTGGCCGGTCGCGCGCGAACCTGATGACCGGATCGTTCTCCGCGGTCGGGACGAGCACGCGCCCGCGCGAACCGCCGCCGGCACGCCGAAGTAAGTCGACGCGTAGCGGAACGCCCAGAACAGCACGCGGTCGTAGTCGGCGCCGTGCTGCCGCAGGTGGTCGAGCAGCTCCGGCGCATCGGGCCCGTTTTCGCGGAACCACGCCTCTTCCTCGTCCACGCTCGCCAACGCGTCGAACACGCGCTCGGTGATCTCGCCGTACCGGTCCAGGGCGCGCTCGCGCGCGACCGGGAATCGCCGCACGCGGACCCCGCCGTCGAGCGACTCCCCTGCTGGAAACTCGTTGCGCCAGCTGACGTGATCCGCGGCGCAGGTGGTGAGGACGGTGACGTCGTGCGTTGGCCGCCAGCCGCCGCGCCACGGCGCGGCAGTGCCCTTCGGACCCTCCGGCGATCGCGGCGCCGAAGCGGTGGACCACGCACGCGAGCTTCAACGGCGGTTCAGTTCGCGGCGGAGCCGCGCGTTCTCGATGCGCGAGCTCCTCGATGCAGGCGGCCAGCAGCCGGTTCACCCGCTGCTGCCGCCGGAAGTTGTCGCGGTTGTACTCGACCAGCCAGCGCACGAGCGGCAGCAGCAGCCGCTGCTTGACGAACACGATCGCCGGGCCGATGACCGGTCGATGACTGGAAAACCGGAGGCTCGTGTCGAGACGCCACTGCTCGTCGTCGGGCAGCAGTTCCGGCAGGAGGACGGCGCCCTCGCCGCGCTCGACGGCGCGTCGGAGCACCTCGTCGACGGCGGCGAAGAGCTCGGGGTCGCGGTAGGCCAGCGGCGCCGTCCGCGACGAGGCGCTCGCGGCGATCGCGGCGCGCGGCCGCCTCGACCTCTTTCATCAGCTGCTCGACCGTCACGACCTCTATTTCAGGGGAAGCTGCAAGCCACGAGCTCATCGTCGACGACACGAGGTCGGGGGCGTCGTTCTGCACGAAGTGGCCGACGCCGGGAATCGTGACGAGGGTGAGCGTGTTGTCGATCCACTCCCAGGTGCGGTTCAGCGCACCTGGCAGCAGGGCCGTGTCGTTCAGGCCGTGCACCAGGAGCACCGGCGCCTTCACCTTGACGACCGGCGAGGTGTCTTCCGTGTACGGCGACTTCGGGTAGTTCTGCTTGTAGTAGTTGAGCATCGCCTCGAAGTCGGACCGCTTGAACGCCTCGATGTAGCGCTCGCGGTCGGTCGCGTCGGCCACCCGCTTGGCGAGGCCCTCGGCGGTCAGGGTTTTCGCCGCGTCCGGCTCCTGGAAGCGGCGCGCGTACGCCGAATTCTGCTGCTGCTGCGGGTTGTGTCGCGAGCTCGTGAGCCAGGCCGCGCGGGTGCGGCAGGTTCAGGACGATCAGCCGCTCGGTGAGCTCGGGGTGCTGCATCGCGAAGCGCCAGGCCACCATGCCGCCCCAGTCGTGGCCGACGATGATCGCCCTCTGCCCTTTCGCGAGCTGCTGGACGACCGCCCTGACGTCGCCGACGAGCAGCGACATGTCGTACTGCGCCTGCCCCGCCGGCTTGTCGCTCAGGTTGTAGCCGCGCTGATCGATCGCCACCACCTGATAGCGGCCAGCCAGCGCTGCCATCTGGTGGCGCCACGAGTACCAGAAGTCGGGGAAGCCGTGGATCATCACCACCACCGGCCCCGATCCCATGGTCGCGTAGTGGATCTTCACGCCGGCGTTGTCGACCGTGCCGTGCTTCGCGTCGGTCCAGACGTCGGCGGACGCCGAACGCCGGAATCGCCAGCGCGAACACCAGCGCGATCGAGACGGCGACGAACGACGAACGCCGAACGACGAACGGCACGTCACTGTTTTTTGCCGGTGAACGTTCCCGTCGCCGCGCCGCCGATGTCGATGGTCCCCTTCATCGCGGTGTTGCTGTCGACGGTCGCGGTGTAGGTGACCGGCACCGCCTGGCCTTGGAGATCGGCCTGGAAGTTGAAGGTCAGCGCCTGGCCCTTCAGCGTGCCGGTGAGATCGGCTTCGCCCAGGGTCATCGACGAGTAGTGACCGGTGATCTTCTCGCCGTCCTGCTTGAAGGTGACGGTCGGCGTGCCGGTGCCGGCGTCGGTCTGCACTTCGAAGACCCACTTGCCGGTGATGTTCAGTTTCTGCTGCGCGGCAACCGTCGAGACCACGAGCAATGCGAGCACGATCACGAGAGCCGATTTCAATCTAGTCATCTGTCCTGCCTTTGCTGAGAGCCCGGCCTGCACGGCCGGGCCTACCTCCCGCCGCGAACTTACGCTGATGCCGCGCCTCGGATTCACTTGTCCTCGGCTCGGCATGGCCGCCTGCCCTACCTGCCCTACCTGCCCTACCTGCCCTACCCGCCCTTACGGCTCCTGATGTCCCGCAGTTCCGGCAGGTCGGCGTCCGCCGTCGACCAGGCTTTCTCGGCCAGCGCGAACTCGGTCTGTGCGGTGCGGGTGTCGCCATTATGCTCCGCGACGAGGCCGAGAGCGTAATGGGCGCCGGCGTAGCGGCCGTCCTGCGCGGCGAGCTGGCGGGCGGCGAAACCGGCGAACTCCCAGTCGCCAGCCTGCCGGGCGGCTCGCGCAATCGATTCGATCATGAACAAGGTCTGGGCCCAGGTGTCGGGACCCGCGCCGCCGTCGCGCAGCCGCCGGACGACCTCGTCGAGCATCGCACGGCCTTTTTCGGGCTGACCCGTCCGCAGGAAGAACTCACCCTGGAGGACCTCCAGCTCCGGCGCGACCAGCCCCTGGCCCGCGGATGCGGCCCGCAGCGCCTTCAACGCGGCATTGGCGGCGGCGGCGGCCTCCTTGTACTGACCGGCGGCGAGATAGGCCCGGCCAGTCATGACATGCCCGATGGCGCTGACGAGCGGCGACGGATGCGCCGCCAGCACCCCGGCCGCGGCGAGCGCCTCTTTCGTCCGCCCGCGCGAAATCAGCAGCTCGGGCCACTCCCGCTTGTTGAACATCTGGACCGCGAGCGACGAAGGGACGCCGAACGCCGTGCCGAGAAGCCCCTCGGCCTCGCGCATCCGCCCAAGGTAGCGATACGACGCCGCCAGCAGGTCGACGTTGTGCTCGTAGTGCCAATCCAGCTCCGGCGGGATCTTCTCGGCCTGCAGGTAGGCCGTCTGGACCTTCTGAGCCGACTCGAACGCCGCGACCGCCTCCTCGACGCGGCCAAGCTGGCGCAGCACGTGTCCATGCATGTGCAGCGCATGCGGCACCGCGGGCGCCGCCTTCGCGTACGACGCGGCGAATGGGAGCGCGTCGCCGGCGCGGCGGCCGTTCTCGTGCGCGTGCGTCAGGTAGTGCTGCGCGGCGAAATGATTCGGCGCGACCGCGAGCGCTTTCTCGAAGAACGGGACGGACGCCTGCACGCTCCCCTGTCCGCGGTCCGCGGGATCCGGCTGACTGTGCGACGCCACGCAGGAGCCAGAGCTCGACGTCCGACGGGAACTTCTGAAGGGCAGCGTCGAGGGCGTTGCGGTACGCGGCCAGCGCGGCGTTCTCATGGGACGCCTCGGCGGCCATCTGCAGCGCTCGGGCCTCGATGTGCGCCCGGTCGTGGTCCGATGCTTTTGGCGACAACGCCCGCGCGCGCTCGAGGGCTGCCTGCGCCTTCGCCGGCGCATTCAGCTCGCTGAGCGCGACGCTGAGGCCGGCATGAGCGATCGCCAGCGCCGGATCACTCCGCAGCGCCTGGTTGAAGGAGCGCGCGGCTTCGATCCAGACGTAGGAATGCAGGTAGGCGAGGCCCTGATCGTAGAACGCTTGCGCTTCTTTGGAGCGTCGTGCGCCACGGCGTCATGAGCCGTCCCGATGCCTTTCCGCAGCGGCACCGGCCGGTTCAGGAGCTCGTCGGGCACCGAGGGAACGCGGTGAATCGCGTGGCCCTGCTGCGCGGCGACGCCGGCCGTCAGCGCGATCAGCACCGCGGCGACAGCGCAAGCGGAGATTTCATGCAGCTGGAGTCATTGTCACATGCCGCCCGGAAAGGTCGAGTCAATGCTGGCAAAAAGCCGCGCACGGAAACACGAAAACACGAAAGCGGCAGCTCCGAGAAGCTCTTTTTCGTGGTTTCGTGCTTTCCGTGCTTGTCTGTTTCGTGGCAGGCTGGGTCTCGAGGCGGAGGGAAAACGAATGCGGGCGCGCCGGGGCCATTCGGCGCGCCCGCCCTGCGACGAACGATTAGAAGTCGAACTGCCCGCCGATCTTGAACATCCGGCCGTCGAGCGCGCGCGTCGGCCGGAGCCAGGTGCTCGCGGTCGCCGAGGTCGAGAACGTCGTGCTCACGGTGTACGGCCAGTTGCTGTTCAAGGCGTTGTAGAGGTCGAAGTCGAGCGGAAGCGGTAGCGCCCGACCGTGAAGCGCTTGCTCGCGCGCAGATCGAGCTGGTGCAGGTTCTGGTCGCCGTAGTCGAGGCCTTCGCGAATGAGCTGGACCGACTTGAAGGTCGAGCCCGCGTTCAGGTTGCGTCCGAGCGTCGAACCGTTCGCCGGCAAGAGTCGCGTTGGTCATCGTCCAGGTTCCGAGGATGCTCGGACCGGCGCCGCCGGTCTGGACGCCGCGGATGAACTGATAGGTGGCGCTGAACTGCACGCCGCCCGGCAGCGGGTACGACCCGAGCGCCTTGATGTCGGGCCGATAGCCGTACTCGCGATGGCAGTAGCGACGTGCCGTCGGGTAGATTCCGCCGACGAACTCGCTCGTCGCCGTGTTCGCGTCGAAGCCAGCCTGCTGCATAGCAGTCGTCGAACGTCCGGCGGCCGGCGGTGACGCCGAAGCGCGCGAACGCGCCATTGGCGAACCGCGACTCCATATTGCGCGTCGAACCCGGAGTAGATGTTCGATCTCGCCGTCGCCGAAGTCCTTGGCGAAGCGGACCAGGTTGTTCGCCGGGCGCCGCTCCGCGAATACCGCCGGCTTCAGGTCGTAGAGACCGCACACCTGATAGCCGCCGCCGTCCGGCAGATTCTGCAGTTGGCCGGCGCGTTGATGCAGAACGGGCCGTCGTAGTCGCCCGGGCCGTAGCGCAGGTCGTCGGTGAACGTCTGGTTGCCGAAGCTTCGGCGGAACCAGCCGCCTTCAGCGACGTCCGGCCGAAGAGCAGGTGCTGCAGCGGCGATGCTGGTACTCCCAGTTGTAGCCGCGCTCGAACCAGCCGTTCAGCACGTCCTGGTCGTACCGCGTCGTCGAGATGTTCCGGCCGAAGGTCGGCGTGCTTGGTCGACGGCCCGAGCTCGTTGAACTGGAGGTTGCCGTCGCCGTCGAACGGCAGACCCGTTGCCGTCGGCGTCGTTGGTCCACGGCCGTGTCTTCGGTCAGGCCGAGCGCGGTCACCGGGTTGTTGGCGTTGGCGACGGCGATCTGCTGGCCGGCCACGTAGCGGGCGACGCTCGCCTTGAGCGCCGTCCGGCCGTCGCCGAACACGTCGTAGCGCGAACGCCGACGCGCGGCGAGATGTCCTTCCAGTCCTGGACCTTGCCGACGCAGCCCGGCCGCGAGGTCGTTCTTGCCGTCGGCGCACTTGCCGAACTTGATGCCCGGCGTTGTACGCGGTTCGGCAGCACTTCGCCCTCGCCGGTCGCGCCCTGGAACCAGTCGTAGCGCAGCCCGAGGTTCAGCGTCGCGCGCCCCATCGTCCAGCGATCCTGGGCGTAGATGCCGACGTCGGCCTTGATGTGTTTGCGGCGATCGGTCGGCAGCCGCAGGGTCGACCGTACTCGGGGCGCCGCTGGTGTAGGTGATCGTCGAGACGTCGCCCGTGAACTCCTCGAGCAGGCGCCAGTTGCCCTCGCTGACCGCCGTGCCGACCTTGAACGCGTGCGAGCCGGTCACGTACGACATCGAACCCGAGTAGGTCCGAAGCAGCGAGAAGTGGTCGGCCGGGCGCGTTCCAGGCGCTCTGCCGCTTGCTCGCTGCCGTTGTCGATGAATGCGCGTAGACCTGCGAGGCGCGAATCGCGTCCGAGTTCCACACCTTGTCGCTGAAGCCGTTGAGCACGTCGGGCTGATACAGCTCGGTGTATTCCTGGTCGTAGATGCCGAAGCCGACGTCGAACAGCAGCCGGTTGGTCTGCGTCCGCGTCCAGCGCGTCACGTTCACGAAGCTGGTCGGCGTCACCTGGATGGCCGACGTCTCGGGCGGAATCGTCGCCGAGATGCCCCAGTGATCGCGGTACTTGCTCTGGTCGTCGTGATAGGTCGTGAGCTTGTCCTTCTCGCCGATCTGCCAGGCGATGCGCCCGCGCGGCTCACGATGTGGCCGTCGTCGACGCCGGGCCGGCGAGGTGTCGGGCGTGTACCGGTAGCGGCGACGGGTCGAGGTCGAAGAAGCTGTCGGCCACGGTCTTCTCGCTGCCCCAGTGGCGGAAGGTGAAGGTGAACCAGACCTTGTCGCGGAGGATCGGGCCGCCGACCGATCGGGTTGACGTCCCAGATCTTCTGGACCTTGCCGACGTTCACCAGCCGGTTGTTCGGGTTGTAGGTGAGGTCGCCGGCGAGGTTGTCGCCGAGGTTGTCGGCGACCCAGCTCTCGGTCGTGCACGTTGGCCGACGATCGAGCCGCGGAAGGTGTTGCCGCCGTCCTTGGGCACCATGTTGACGCGGATGCCGCCCTGGCCCATTTCGGCCGAGTCGGCGCCGGTCACGTAGCTGATTTCCTGGAAGCTGCCGTCGTTCCAGTACACGCCGCTGTAGGCGCCCTGCGCGCAGAGGTTGTTCAGGCGGATGCCTTCGACCGTCTGCACCGTGTCGGCCGAGCCGCGGTACTGGAGCGGCGACTGCTGCAGGTTGCCCGAGCCGCCGACGTCGCGCGACAGCGCGCCGCCGCCGCCGACGCGCGAGCGGCGTGCCCGGAATCATGATCCCGACCGCCTGGATGTTGCGGCCGCGTCGGAATCGCGTCGAGGATGTCGCGCGTCATCACGGTGCGGGTGGTGATGCTCTGCACGTCGACGATGGGCGTTTCGGCCGCGACCGTGATCGTTTCTTCGATCGCCCCGACCTTCAGCTCGGCGTTGACCGGCGCGGTGAAGTCGGCCGTCAACTCGATGTTCTCGCGCCGAACCGTGCTGAACCCGGGCAGCGTGAAGGTGACGGTGTAAACGCCGGACACGAGCTGGATGATGCTGTAGCGGCCAGCGTCGTCCGTCACGGCGGTTCTGACTTTTTCAATAAGGGCCGGGCTGGTGACTTCGACCGTCACACCTGGCAGCACCGCCCCGGACGTGTCCTTCACTTCACCCGCGATGGCGCTGCTCTGCGCCGACGCGAGCGTTGGCAGCAGCACAACGAACGCTGCCGCCAGCAAGCGACTTACACATTTCGACATGCTCACTATGCCTCCGTAAGATTCCCGTAAATGCATCGATGACGAAAACGACGTGGCAGGCAGAATAGCAGGTTCCATGCCCCCCTCAGCAGGTGGAAAGAGGCCTAAAATGACGAGATTGTTAAAATGCCCGGGCCGATCGTCCAATTTTCCGTATCGTGGATCCATGATCCGTAAGCAAGCCGTTCACGCAGCTTCTCGCTTCAGGAGTCGGAAGAACTTCTCGCTTCAGGAGTCGGAAGAAGTCGTGCAGACCTTTAGCTCTGCTTGAGCGGCGGACGGCCGACCCAAGAGGTCCGCCCTACTGGCCCGGGGGGAACTCGCTGCGCTGGAATCGCGGCAGCATCTCCTCGCGCATCGCGAGTTGATAGGCCGTAAAGGCGACGACAATCGCCGCGGCGCGCGCGTCGGACTCCAGGATGCGCTCGTAGGTATCCAGGTTCGTGTGGTGGGTGTGGCTGTCGTACTCGATCGGATCCAGCTCGAAATCGATGCCGGTCAGGCCCGCGTTGTTGAACGCCGTGTGGTCCGTCGTGCCGAATGCACGGCTCCGCGTCGAGGCGGCGCCGACGATGCCCAGATCCGCCAGCGGCGAGAGCATCTGGCGGACGGCGGCGGCCGCCGAATCGGGACCGAAGACGACGGCGCCCCGGGGCCGGCCGGTGCCGTGATCGAGGTTCAGGTAAGCCGTCAGCTTGCCGAAGCCGGCCTTCGGATTTTCCAACGTGCCGAAATGCTGCTGGATGTACGCCTGCGACCCGAGCAGCCCCTGTTCCTCGCCGCTCCATAACGCGACGCGAATCGTCCGGCGCGGCCGGACGCCAATCGCCTGCAGGATTCGCGCGGCCTCCATCATCACGGCGCACCCGACGGCGTTGTCGGTGGCCCCGGTCGCGGATTGCCACGAGTCGAGGTGACCGCCGATCATCACCACCTCATCCTGCTTGTCGGTGCCGGCGATCTCCGCGACGGCGTTGTAGGCCGTGCGCCCTTCCGGGAAGGTGCGATTGACGATGGTGAACTCGAGCTCGACGGGCGTGCTGTCGGCGAGCAATCGCGCAATGCGACCGTAGTCTTCGTTCCGCAGGATGACGCTCGGGTACGACGGCCGCCACGTCGTAGGTCGGGATTGTTGAATGCCGTCACCTGCCCGTGCGGCAGGCGGGCATCGTCGACGCGGAGGCGCGCCCCGTTTGCCAGGAGGAACTCGTCGATGCGGCGGTTGACCTGCCGCGCTGGACAGCGGCGGCGCAGGATCGGTCGACTGATCGCGCCGGTTCCTCGGGCGTTCGATGGCGTCCTGCTTGACGGCACCGAACCGGCGGCGCATCTCGGCGTCGTCCTCGCGCTTCGGCGCCGGATTCATGTCGACCGGCGGCGTCATGATCGGATCGACGAGCACGATCCGGCCGCGGACCTGATCGCGAACGCTGTTCAAATAGGTGTTCAGCTGCTCCGTCGTCGGCCGCTCCGGGAGGCGCAGGAGAAACGCCTGCGCGGTCACGGTGCCGTTGGTGCCGGGCGTCCATGCCAGCACCTCGCCGACGAGCGAGTCCTTGACGGGACTGACGATGTGAGCCGAGAAGCGCTCGTTGACCCAGCCGTCCCTGCCGAAGTTCCACGGCTCGAGGTGGGCGTTGGTGAGCCCCCACGACTGCATCGTGGCAATCGCCCACTCACCGGCAGCCTTGAGGCCGGGCGAACCAGTCAGGCGCGGGCCGTGGACATCAGCAAAAACGTGCACGCTGCGCATGATCTGCGAGCGGGCGTTGGCTTCGTCGCGAATCCGCGCGAGGACATCGAGGTCGGCGCCGCCCTGCGCCGCAAGCGGCAGGGAGACCCCAACGGAAACGAAGACCGGCAGTGACCACGCCGCCCAACGCGCTCGCCGCATGATGGCTTGCGGCCATCCTACTACGTCCCGCCTTTGCGATTCCTGAGGTGTTCCTGAGGTGTCAGGCAGTGAATCGTGAATTCACGATTCACTGCCTGACACCCCTCTCGATCGAGGCAGTCGCTGTACCATCACGGTCGGTCATGCGTCGTCCAGTCGTCATCGCTGTGCTCTGGCTTCTCGTGTGCGTCCTGCTGACATACGTCCCGAGCATCGGACGCGGCTTCGTCGCCGACGATTTCGGGTGGATCGCCTTCAGCCGTATCGACAGCCTGGGCACCGCGTGGAAGCTGCTGGTTGAAGGCGCCCCGGGGTTTTATCGGCCGATCGTGGCGCTGTCGTTCGGCATCAACGAAATGCTCTTCGGGATGAGCGCCGTTGCCTATGCGATCACGAACCTGGCGATGGCCTTCGCGATCGTGGCCGGCATCGTCTGGCTGGGAACGGCACTCGGCCTGCCGCCGATTGCCGCCGTTTTCGGCGCCGGCCTCTGGATCCTCAATTTCCATGGCATCAGCTCGGCGCTCGTCTGGATCAGCGGCCGAACGTCGCTCTTGACGACGCTGTTCGCGGTGTTCGCGGCGATCGCGCTGGTTCGCGGCCGCTCCCTGTGGGCTGGATGGCTGACGCTCGCGTCGCTCATGAGCAAAGAGGAGCCGGTGATGTTGCCGGTGGTGTTGGCGCTCTGGCTGTGGATCGATCGACAGCCGATCGCCAACATCGTCCGGCTCACGTGGCCGTCGTTCGCCGCGCTCGGCATCTACCTGGCGCTGCGCGCGCGAACCGATGCCTTCACGCCGTCGACGGCGCCATCCTTCTATCGGCTGAGCGTTTCTCCCGACGTCCTCCTGCCCAACGCGGTCTCGTATCTGGATCGGTCCATGACGTTCACTGCCGCCGTGCTCGTTCTTGGCCTCATCGCGTTCGCCCGGGCCAGAACGAGCCCGCTCGAGGTGGAGCGACGGGCGGCAGCCAAAGGTGTGGTGTGGCTCGCCCTCGGGTTTGCCGTCACGATCATGGTGCCGGTGCGATCGAGCCTGTACGTCGTGTTCCCGACGATTGGATCGGCTCTCATCGGGATGGCCGCAGGCACCTGGCTGTGGCGATCCATTCCGGAGCCCCGCAGGCGCCTTGCCCTATCTGCAGTATTCGTGCTGCCGCTTCTCCTTCTGCCGATCCACTGGCTGCGGCATCAGACGACGAAACGGCAGGCCATCCTGTCGACGCGCGTGCTCGAGCAGGTGCGGTCAGGCGTGCGCGAGATGCCTGGCACGGCGCGGATCGTGGTCGTGGACGATGTTCAGGGAAGGGTGACGGCGGCGTCGGCATTTGGCGACTGGCTGCCGACGGCCGTGGAACTCGTCATCGGCCAGCGCATCCCGGTCGAGCTCGTCGCCTCCGATCAGTCGCGGAATGCCGAATCCGGCACCTGGGGAGCAGACACGCTCGTGCTGCGCATCGAGGAAGGCGCGGTCACACCGCTCAAACGATAGGGTGCCGGGTGCTCGGGTGCTGGGTCGGTGCTGGGTGCTGAGTGCCTCGGGCTCGACGCGACAGGCGGGTCAGTACAGACGCGTTCGATTGCCGGCGTTCCGCGGGAAAGACGTGCGTGTGCTGCGCACAGATCTTCAGGAACGGGGCCGCGTGCGGGTTGCCGAGGAAGCCGCTCATCGGGTACGCGCAGCACAGCGAGAACGAGTAGATGTCGGCCAGCCGGTTCCAGAGTTCCTCGAGCTGGAGCGCGGCTTCGATCTTGCCCTCGGCCCACAGCAGCGCCACCATCTCGCCGAAGGCGACGATCCGGCCGCGGCCGGTTCTGGCCGCCTCTCTCGCGTCTTCGATGACCGGCCACACGATCCCGTTGAACACCACGGGATCGGGCCTGCTGCCTCTCATGAACCGCGCGAGCGTCTCCGCCGCGTCGAGCGGCAGGTAGCGCTTCTGCTTCAGCGGAACGGTGAGGTCGAATCCGAGGGCTCGAAGCCGTTCGGCCAGCGCCTCGCGATGGCGAGGCGTGGCGACGACAATCGCCGAATCGCCGGTCACCAGCGAGGCGCCGACGAAACGGCTCAGCAATTCGATCAGGAACGCGTCGTTTTCGTAGAACTGCACGGCGTGAGCGCGATGCCCGACGAGAGTCCAGTCGGGACCCGATTTCAGGTCGCTGACCGGATTGGCAGAGCGACGCTCTTCCAACTGCTTCGAATGCACTAACTCCATACGCTTATGAAGGTCGACCGTCGTCCATTGCGTCACAAAGTGACGTTCCGAGGGAGCCGCTCCCGCGTGTCGAGCAATGTTGGTACCATCAAAACACTTAACCGGGACACACGTCACCGAGAAACCCGCCGCCGCCGCAGTACTTCACATCCTGAATCTGGATCGCAATATTGTCGGGATCTGTGAAGTACAGCTCTGGCGTGCCCGTGCTCTGGCGCTCCTCCCCGGTTTTCCATCCGCTGGCTGATGTACCAGACGAGCGGCGTCGACGGATTGGTGCCGCGCGGCTTGATGCCGTAGCCCTCCAGGATCTTCACGACCGCATCCGGGTTGAAGTTCTCCATCCCGAAGCAGGGGTGATCGACGCGAGGCGGGCGCGGTGGAGCGCCGCCGCGTCCCCGGGCGGCGCCGCCGCCGGTGAACATCAGGAAGTGGACGCCCGGTCCAACGCCAAGCACCGGTGCCGTCGGGCCTTGATACGCCTGGATCCCGAAGCCGAACAGCGACTGATAGAACTTGTTCGACTCGTCAGCGCTCGCGGCTGCGACCGTGAAGTGGCTGTAGTCCTGGACGGCGATCAGCCCTTTTTTCGGTGACGGCTGCGCCGCTCCACACGTGTTCCCGAGCGGTCCGCTGCCGCCGCAGTACGCAGGGATCCTGCAGCTGGAAGATCACGCCGCTCGGATCGGACACGAAGATCTCCGGCGTCCCGTCGCGCGTCGCAACCAGGACTTTCAGCGGACCGGCCGCCGCCGGATTCGAGCTGGCGGCGCGCGTGACGCCGTGCTCACCCAGCAGCGCGACGATGCGATCGACGTTGAAGTCTTCGACCGCCACGCCGAACCGGCTCACACCCGTCGTGCCATCACCTGCGGCGGGTGCCAGCGCCATGAATTTGGGGCCCGGACCGACGCGAAGCAGCGGCGTGTCGCCGTGCCGAGCCTGGATCGGCATCCCGAACAGGCCCTGGTAGAACTCGAGCGAGCGCTTCACGTCGGTGACTGCCAGCGTCATGCTGTGCAGGCCGCGGACGCGCAGTTGACGCGGCGCCTGCGCCGTCAGCGCTCGAGGCAGCAGCGCGACCGCGGGAAGAGCACCGAGGAGATCGCGTCTTGAAATCGTCATGGCGGGCCGATTATAGGGCCTCGCCGTCCAGCCATCGTTACTTCTTGAACGCCGCTTCGAGATCCTCGTAGGAGAACCCGAAGTTGGGAATCGCCTCGGCGAACGTCTGCCCGCCGGCAAGCCGGCTGAACAGCACGTGCCATCCGAATCCCGGCCGATCGAGCAGGACGCCGACGGCCAGCAGGCTCTCGTCGTACGCCACCTGCGCCTGCAAGGCATCGAACTTTCCGAACCCGCGCTCGAGCGCGCGGAGCGGCATCGTCCGGCCAACCGCTTTCAGCCGCCGCCGAGCGGCTTCCGTATCGGCACCCTCGAAGTGCTGCGCCAGTCCTTCATTCAGCCAGGAGGGCACCCTGGGTCCGCCGATGGCAGTCGACCATCGCGTGCGTCAGCTCGTGGACCAGCACGCGCTCGAAGAGCTGCGGCTTCTGCGTGGCGCCGGCGACCGGAATACGAATCCGGCCGTCGTACTGGCCGTCCGACCAGTCCGGCGCGCGGGTAATGTCGCGAAACTGCTGCTCGGTATAGAGAATGGTCACGATCGTGCCGGACGGATGGCTGCCCAGCTTTTCGCCAATCCGCCAGAAGGCGCGATTCAGGATCGCGACGGCCTGCGAGGCGGTCGCCTGCTCGGCGTGGCCCTCGAACATCACCCGGAACCGGTCGTACCGCTCCTCCTGGAAGCCGCTATGCACCTTCGTATCCTGCTTCCACTCCGCCAGCTTGGAGGTCAGCACCGGATCACCGGGTGAATGCTTGAGCGCGTTCTCGATGGTCTTGATGGCGAGCGCCGCATCGCCCTCGTCGAAGGCGATTTGCGCCAAAAGAATTGAAGCGACCCTGAGGTCCGGCGCCAGGCTGACCGCCCGCTTCAGCCGCGTCATCGCCTCTGATGGACGGCCGTCCGCCAGGAGCGCCGCGCCGGCGCCCGTCAGCATGACCGGGTCGTTCGGCCGCATCACCAGCGCCTCGTTGAACAGCGTCAATGCCCGCCGGTTGTTGCCCGCCTGGAGCGCCTTCCAACCGGCCTCGTTCAGCTCGGCAACGCTCGACTGCGCGTAGAGCGGCAGCGCGGATGAAACGATGAGAAAGAGGATGAACCGGATCGCGTGGCGCATGCCGCGCCAACGGCAAGCGCTATGCCTGATGCGACGCAACACACATCGCGTGCGCAGACGCGAACGCGTGAGTCGGCGTTTACGAGTTTGATAGGGCGATGACAGAATCTCGTCGGAGTTGGCGGAGTTAGTGAGTTGGAGCACGTTGATGAGTTGGCGAGAGAAGCTCCGCGAGTGACTCTACCAACTCTCCAACTCTCCAATCTCCAACTGTCGTTAGTACCGCGAGGACTGTATCCAAGCATCCGCCCGCGACCAGCTCGCGGCGAGATCGGCATCGACCTCCGCCGATTTCACGGCGCGGCCGGCGAGCGCTTTCTGCAGGCCGAGCAGCGACCACCCGTTGTGCGGATGGTCCTCGAGCTCCTCGCGATAGACGCGCTCGGCATCCGAATAGCGCTGCGCTTCGATGAGCGCTGCGCCCAGCCAATGGCGGGCGGCGAACGGCAGCGGCTCCGGCTCGTCGTAGGTCAGCGCATCCTCGAGTTCGACCGCCTTCTCGAAGGCCTTGATCGCCGCGTCCAGGTCGCCGGCCGTGCGGAGAATCTCGCCATCGAGGATGCCGGCCACCGTGCCGAGCAGGTTCTTCGCGCTGTGCACGCGGAACGCCGCTTTCGACGTCTCGGCGGCCTTCGTCACGCGGGCGAGATAGAGCTTCGCGAAGTCGGGCGCTCCTTGCCGCAGGTGCGCATAGCCCTGCGCGAAGTCCCATAGCCCGCCGAGCAGCTCGTCGGACGGGCGGTTCTTCACCTCCAGCACTTCGTCGAACCGGCCGAACCGGACCAGCGTCAGCACGTGATAGAAGCTGTTGCCGGTGAGCTTCGCGTAGTCCCTCCCCGCCTGGATCGCGAGCGCGCCCTGCCCGTCCATCGACGCCGCGTAGAGCAGCATATGCAGGTTGTGTTCGGGGTAAATCGCGAACCCTTCGCCGACCCGCGCCTTCAGGTCCGAATGCCACGCCTCGATGTTCGCGCGCACCGAGTCGCCCCATCGGCCCACCTCGTTCCACGTGTGCGACGGCATGTGGTTGATGTGGCTCGCGCCCGGGATCGACCGTCCGAGGAACTCGGCGCACGCCTCCGCCCGCCCCGGCACGACCGTCGACTCGGTGGCGTGGACGTAGAGGTGGCAGGCGCCTGGATGATGGACGTCCTTCGCGAGGATCTGCTTCGAGGACCTGGTGCAGCCGCTGCACGGCCGGGCTGTTCACGTCGCGCGTGCCGCGCCGCGGCTCGAGCAGGAACAGCGCATCCGCATACAGCGTCGCGGCGTCGAGATCGTCAGGAAACCGCTCGGCCACGCGCTCCATGGCGGTGGCGTAGGCCTTGTCCTGCTCGACGCGCTTCTCCGGGTCGAACTTCTCGACGTAGCGCACGGCGATGGCGTCGATGAACGCGCGCTCTTTCTCGTTGGCGTGACTCTTGAGCGAGATCGCTTTCTGCGCCGCCGCGTACGCGTGCGGCGCCTCCTGCCCGCTCATGGGTCCGTTCAGGTAGGAGCCCCACGCCCACGCCTCGCCCCAATAGCAGATCGCGCAGTTGGCGTCGCGCTTCCACGCCTCGCGGAACGACCGCACCGCCTCGGGCTTCGCGAACGCATACATCATCTGGAAGCCCTGGTTGAAGAACGCCTGCGCTTCCTTGTTTGAAGATGAGATCGGCCGCGTGAAGGTGCCGAGCCCAGTCTTGTAGATCTCGATCGGCTCGCTGTAGCGCTCGAACACCGAGCGCTGCGCCGAGCGGCGGCTGCTGCGCGTGCGCAGCGGATACCATGCCGCTCATCACCGATGCCGCGACAACGCACGTCAGCGTCTTGCTCGTCATGCTGTCCAATCCCCTTGATGGAAACGAGAACTCTTAACACAGAATCGCTGTCAGCGGCCAGGGGATTGGAGAACACGAAGGGTGCGGAGGCCACGGGTCAACACGGAGCCGCGGAGCAACGGAGGACGTACGGAGAAAACACTGCAGCGTGCGACCGCGCCGGCGTAGCCGGCGTGCTGACGAAGCGTGCAGTCTTTCTCCGTGCGTGCTCCGTTTCTCTGTGTCTCCGTGTTGATCCGTGACCTCCGCAATCTCCGTGGCGAGCCGGACCGAAACTATCGCCGCGCGTAACGCAGGCGCACCGTGGTCTCATCATCCACGACGAGCGGACGCGCGAAGCGATGCGAGGTGCCGGCGCGCGGGACCTCGATCGAGATCGGCAGCACGCCGGCCGCCCGGCGCTGCAGATTGACGACGTTCTGTGAGATTTCCTCGCCCAACGTCACGCGCGAAACGTCGATCACCGGCGTCTCGCCTGTGACGGTGATGGTTTCCCCAAGTCCGCCGACCGCCATGACGACGTCCACGCGCTGCGCCGCGCCCGAGTTGCTGAAGGTCGTGGCCTGCGGCACGAAGCCAGGCAGCGAGGTCGACACCGTCAGCTGACCAGGCGGCAGGCCAGTCAACAAAAACGTCCCGTCTGCCTGCGTTACAGCGGATCGCTGGCCGTCGGCCGCGGTGACATACACGTTCACACCCGGTAGGACAGCGCCGCTCGAATCCACCACGCGGCCGCGCAGGCTGCCCGCCCGATCGCCAGGGGCCGGCGCGACGACGATTCGACCACTCGCGCCTACGCCTCCGGCGACTCCACCTGCCCGCGCAGACCCAGTCCCGGATCCAGCACCCTGCCCGCCCCCGGACCTTTGTAGGGCATCAACGCTTCCGGTCTGCACCCGCGCCATCTCGTCCTTGCGTGCCTGTTCGCCGTCACGCACAAGGGCGCGTTGGACAACGCGCTGCGAGATCGCGTTGCCGTCGATATGACGAACGGAATAGTTGCCCGGGACGAACACCTCCCAATCGACGACGCCGACGGGGATATCCATCCGCGGCAGACTCAGTTCGATTTCGCCCTTCTTGCCGAATGGCGCCCCGGCGTGCAGGTACACATACGAGACCTCGTACGTGCCGCGCGGACGGAATCCGGGCCGCAGGAGCGGCACGCGCGTGCCGTCGTCGCCGAGCACCGGCTTGGCCGTCTGGCCCGCGACCTCTACCGACGCGATTGAAGCGCCAGTGGGGAGCGTCACCCGGAGAAACGGCTGCGCCCGGTTCTGCACATGAAGCTTCACTTCGGTCAGCGCGCGGCCTTCGGCCGTCACGAGCGTCGTCGCTTCGGCCCGCTCAACCGCGGCCGCCAGGACGCCGGCATCGGCGAAGCGCGCCACCGCGAGCGTCAGACCGGGAGCGATCGAAGGCGTGCGCTGATAGCGAAAGCCGGCCAGCAGCGGCGAACGCGCCAGCGATCGCATCGACGCGTTCAGCTCGCGCACATCGACGCGCTGCATGCCCGTCCGCTCGGCGATGCTGAGGTCGAGCGTTCCCGTGCCTTCGATCGCCGCCTCTCCCCGCTCGCGCTGGACGCCTTGAACCGCGACAAGTCCCGTATCGAGCTCGAACGATCCGCCGGCGTGCGCGCGTTCAAGGGTGACGAGGAATTGATGCCGGCGCAGCGCGGGGTCGGCGAGCGTGAGGACAATAGTGCCGTCGCGCACTTCGCTCGTCTCGAGCGAGTTGCCTGACACACCAGTCAGCTCGTAGCCGGCCGGTAAAGTGACTTCGAGGCTGCGCGTCTCGCCTTGCACGACTGTGAGATCGACGAGCGCGATCATCCGGACGTCCGACTCGCCGAGCGTCAGGAGCGTCATGACGTCGGCCACGGTGCGGACCTCGCGCGCGGCCGCCACCGGTGCGCTGTCGCGCATCGACCACCACACTTCGGTCGACGCGCCGGGATCGAGCGTCGCCTCGACGATGGTGCGGCCGTTCGCCGTCGATCGGCGCGTGATCCATCCAGGCGAGACGTGCACGTCGGCCTGATCGCCGGGCACGTCGATCGTCGCATGCGCCGTGCCGGCGGCCGGCACCGGCAGCGCGAACTGCGCCCGCCCGGGACGAAACGCCAACGGTGCGCCCCACTCGAGGTCAACCGCGAACGGGCCCGGGCCAGGAAGGATCGCCGCGTGCGCGCGCCCGTCGACGACGAGCGGCAGCGGCCGGCCGGCGGCGCTCGCGCCGAGCACCGTCGTACCCGAGAGCAGCTTCACTGTGTTCAGCCCAGGGCGCAGGACGTCACCGGCGAGGGCGAAAGCACCTCGCGCGGTCACGCCGTCCACTCGTACGCGGAGCTCGGCGGTCGAGAGCACGGCGGCGACTGGGGGTGGGATCGGGCCAGGGGCAGCTTGTGTCGCGCGATCGATCAGGCGGTTGTACTCGGCGAGCGACAGGGTCACGGATCGCGAGGGCTCCGAGGCTGGCCGCACCGGCGGCTGCGCCGCCGCGCCATTCACCACACACAGAAACATCGCCGTCAATAGAATGATGTGCCGCGTCATGACATCCTCCAGATTCGTCGTCTTACCCGAGGGGCTTTCGCCCCTCGGACTCCCCCACACGCTCTGTCGCGCGCCGCTGCGCCGGCGCGCTCCGTTCGCGTAGGCTCGCTCGCACGCTCGCTCGCGACGGAGTTGTCCCTTGAGATAGCGTTCTAATCGCGTGCACGTTTCACGGCGACCTCGAACGAGGGCGCTCGCGACTCCGCGGTCAGCTCCGCGGCGAGGAATACTGACGGCCCGAAGTCGGGAACGTTGACGTCGACCGGAAGGATGCCCACGACGGTCCGCTCGCCCGACTCGCTGCGGAATCGATCGACCAGGCGCTGAAGTCCAGCGTCGGCGCCCTCAATTCGTACGGCGGCGGCGTCGAGCGCACTTCGTGCGGGCGCCGGACGCGGGCGCGGGCGGAGGCGGCGGTACCGGGCGGCGCAGTGCCTCCGCGAACGGGCCACGGTCCTGCTCTATGCGGAACACGCCGGGCTGCAGCGCGACCTGAAACTGCGGGGGATAGAACAGTCGGAGCCCCGTTCGTGACACCGGAAGATCGAGCGCCGGCAGTTCGATCGCCGCACGTCCCCTGTCGGTCCATGCCTCGGTGCGCTGCAGATACACGACCTCGACGACGAAGGTCGGCGCATCCTGACCGACGCGGCCCTTGTCGAGCGGGAGCAGCACCGAACCTTCCTCCGCCAGCCCCGGACGAATCGGCCTGCCGGCGACTTCCGCACTCCACACCGTCGCTCCCGCGGGGAGCGAGAGCTTCAGGAAGCTTCTCTGGTTGTTGCGGACCGCGTACTCCGCCTTGACGAGCATCCGGCCATCGGCGGCAGCGAGGATGCGGTAACGGGCCTCCTCCACGTTCGCGACGAGGACGGCTTGCGGTGTGTACCGCACGACCGTGACCGTCAGGCCCCGAGGATCGGCGCCAGTCATCGGGCGCAGCCTGAAGCCAATCATCGACGGCGATTCGCGGCCGGCGACGACATCACCGAGCTCGGACGGATCCGCGGGCTCGAGACCTCTCGCCTGCCGGTCGGCGATTTCTCCTGCACCGAGCACGTCAACTGCCACGCCGCCGCTCTCGCGCTCCGCGTCGGGCGCACGCACGAGGGGAATCGAAATCGCTCCGTCGCGCGGCGAGCGCATTTCCGCCTGGACGACGAACGTCGCTTCGGATGACACCGGTTCCAGAAGCCGGACGCGGAGCGTGCTGTCGGCCGCCTGCCAATCCGCGACGGTCGCGCCGCTCACCTGGTTGATGACGAGCCCGGCGGGTACAAGAATCGTGAAGTCCTGGGCGCTGCCCTGTACGATCTCGATGCGCACGGACGCGGTCACCTGGCACGTGTCCTCCGCCAGGCCAACGAACTGCGAGACGCGAGCGCGCATGCGCAGCGGAAGCGAGGCGCGACGATTGTCGACACGGCGCTTCCAGGAGAGCGCCAGCTTCTCGTTCGGCAGGCCGTACAGCGTCCAGCGGCTCTCGTCGGGCTGCTCGATTCTCTCCGCGATGAAACCGCCCGACACGGTGAGATCGACGCCGCTCCGCGGGAGCACGAGCGAAATCCGCGTCGTCGGCGCGGTCGACGAGGGCAGCGAGATCGACTCAGTCCCTGCGGCTGAGGCCAGCGGGACGACCAGCTCGAGCGTCACCAGCGCGCGCCCGGCCCGCGACAAGAGCAGGTGCGGAGCACCTTCCTCGACGAGTGGAACGGGCCGTCCGTCGACGCGTGCATCGCGGACCATCAGGCCCGCGGGAATCGCCACGCGCGCCCAGCCATCGGCCAGCACGTCCACCGTGAGGATCGCGCGCCCCGCGATCGACTCGCCGTCAACTTGCAGCTCGTAGTCGACGCGTGTGAGCGTGGCTTCGACCGGCGGCGGGGGCAACGGCGGGACGACGCCGAGCGCTCGATCGCGGAGCGTGCGGTACTCGTCGACGGGAAGAACGACCCAACCGTCCGGCGTGGGTGCTTGCGCGCGCAGCGGCGCGGCACCCGACGCAAGACACCATCCGGCAAGCGCGGCGATTAAGACTGGGGCTCGCATGTGACCCTCCGGGTCTGGTTGACAGGCACCATAGACAGTAAGACACCTCCTGGTGCCGGCCGGCCTGCCGAAAGAGGCCTTCCCTTGTCCGCGGTCAGGCCACAACAACCGGATGGATCACGATCACAATTTCGTGCGGGCGGGGCTGCGTTGTATCCGGGACGTTGGAGTGCCGCTCAAAGCTTGAAGCGGTCGTCGATTTCCACTTGATATCCGCTGGCGAGACGGTTCGATTCGTTGGCCATCCCGACCACTGCCATCAACTCGGCCAGCATCCCGTCGGTCATGCCGGCCTTGCGCGCGGCGGCCGTGTGCGAGGCGATACAGTACCCGCACTGGTTGGTGGCGCTGACGGCCAGGTACACCATCTCCTTGGTCAGCACGTCGAGCTCGCCCGGCGCCATGATTTCCTTGACGCTCTGCCACGTCCGGCGCAGCGTGGCCGGATCATGCGCCAGCGCCTTCCAGAAGTTGTTGATCCAGTCGGTCTTCCGCGTCGCCATGATGTCGTCGTAGACGGCGCGGACGTCGGCTGAGGCGTGTTCGTACTCGATCAGTCCAAGCGTGGCCATCGCGCGATCATAACGCTCGGGACTCGCCTGCGCGCCGAAGCTGCGAAGCGCGAAGGGGCGGTCGGGACTCGCCGAGCTGCGGAGGAAATCGAGCACGCGCGCGGCCTGGCCGCCAAGCATGTGGCCGTCGTGTTCAAGCCACGTCACATGCAGGTCCTTGACCAGGCGCTCCATCCGGTCCCGTGTGTCGGCCGACTGGATCATGCGGTCGGTGGCGCCAAGGATCAGTTGCACGGGCATCGCGAGAGCGGCGAGTTCCTCGTCGGTCCGCAGCGGGAGCCGCTCCATCCTCGGACGGAAGTGGCGGAAGATCGCGACCGCGAACTCCGCCACTCCTTGCGGTACTCGCTCCGATCCCGAGACCAGGCGAAGCGCCCTGCGCCTTCCCCACTCACCGAGCTGCAGGAGGATCGCCGCCTTCATCAGCAGCGCCGTGTTCTGCCTGCCGATGCCGGACGGAGAGATCAGCGAGAGCGAACGAACCTGGCCTGGCCGGCGGATCGCGTAGTCGATCGCAAGCCATCCGCCCAGCGACACGCCGGCGATGCTCGCGCGCGTGATGCCGAGCGCGTTCCAGACGTCGTCGAGCCACGCGGCGTATGCATCCGAGGCGAGCGGCGGCCGTGCCTCGGCACTGAAGCCCGGTTCGCCGATCATGTCGACCGCGTACACTCGGTGGTCGCGGCTCAGCGCCGCAATCTCGCGGATCCAGGTACTCGAGTTGGCGCCGGAGCCGTGCATCAACACGAGCGCCGGCGCCGCCGCATCCCCGGAGGCGATGACGAACGTATCGCCGTGGCACGTCGGGACGATCAGTTCGGCGTGAGGGATCGGCCACTGCTGCAGCGCGCGGCGATAGAGCGCATGAATCGCCTGGCGGCCCGCATCCGATTTATAGATGCTCTTCATGAGCGTTACCGGCGGACGTATCCCCTAAGTCGGTTGTGTTGACGCAGCTGTGACGCGAAGCCGTTCGGAGCTCGCCGTTCGCGATCGCGTGACCGCGCGAGAAGGCTCTGGGCGCCAGGCCAGGTCACGGACCTGGCCGGCCAGCGGCCACCGCCGCCATCGCAGCGCGGTCCGGCGAGCGGAGCCGGATTCGCGGCGCAGCTGCGTCAACGCAACTGCCACCTGGGGATAGTCCGCCCTACCGGCGGACCTAAGAGGTCCGCCCTTCACCCGCGAGCGTGTCGATCATGTGAATCAGATCGCACGTGAGCATCGCATTCGCGGTGATCGTCACGCGCAGCCGGCCGCGCTCCTCGTAATAGATCGTGTCGACGCGCGGATAATCCGGCTCCCCTTTCCGCGAATTCAGCGCGGCCATGAGCATCGTCGTCACGCGCTGGCTGTCGTCCGGGCTGATCGCGTCGACGTCGACGATGCTCGAGACGGTCACCTGTCGAGTGCGGACGACCGGATCGGGATCGGTCGCGCCGGCGAACGCGTCGAGATCGGCGCGCGTGACGCGGTATCCTTCCCGATCCGTTTCGCTTTCAGCCGTCCCCCGCGGATGTAGCGGCGCACCGTCTTGGCGTGGAGATTCAGGCGCTCCGCGACCTGGTCTACCGTATAAAGATAGGAGTGCATTGCTTTTGACCGGGCCTTATTAGGGCATATCAATCCCTAAACGTCAATTGAGAGGAACAATATGACCTTTATAGAGCTTTTGTGGCCGAACTTAACCGGGAGGCGCCACGCACTCGACGGGCCCTGGCAACTGGTGCCGACCGGACGCGACGACTGGAAGCCCCACGCCAAGTCGATGCCCCTCGGCCGTCTGGCGGGGCTGGTGGCCTCGATGCCGTCGTGGGTGTCGCTCGTGATCGAGCAGGAAGAGTTGAACCTGACGCCGGCTCCGGGGCAAGGCCAGTTCCAGCAGCCGTCAACGGACAAGCTGGTTGCGACGCACGACCAATTGGTTGCGCAGGCACTCGAAACACTGTCGAAGACGAACGACAAGTTTCTCTATTCGACGAACTGGAAGCTGCTCGCCGGCGGCCAGGTTGTAATGGACCAGCCGCGCCACATCGTCCTACGCGACACGCTGAACCACCTCGCGCATCATCGCGGGCAGCTCACGGTGTACCTGCGTCTTCTGGACCAGAAGGTCCCGGCGATTTACGGGCCATCCGCGGACGACCAGTCGTTCGCGTAGGGGTCATCATTGCCAGACTGAGGCTTTCTTCGCCCACGTTGATCCCGTGTATCGCGCCGAGAATGCAGCAGCCGTCTCCTTGAGCGCGGCGGGATCGTTGGTCGCGCGGTATTTCGACACGCCGGCCCAATACAGCGCCTCCGGGCCTGCATCGGTGTCGGTGTAGCGGCTGGCCACGTCGCGGAAGAGCTGTTCGGCCTTCGCGAAGTCGCTGCGCTTGAACGCCGCGTGCGCCGCGCCCAGCTCGACCTGGCTCAGGAAATCGCGGGTAGGCAGGAAGCCCTCGATGCGATGGCGCTCCTCGCCGTCCGCATCGACCACGAGAATCGTCGGAGTCCATTGGACGCCGTATCGCGAACTGAGCCGCTGATACTCGTCGCGGTTCTCGCGCACGTGCACGCGTACGGGGACGAAACGTTCGGCGATCAAGTCCTTGACGCGATCGTCGGTGTACACCTCGGCATCCAGCCGAGCACAGCCGTTTCACATCGGCGCGGCGCTGAAGTCGATCAGCACCAGTTTGCCGCTCTGCCGCGCGTCCTTCAGGGCGCCCTCGTAGTCGTGCTCGCCAGGCAATGCTTTGTGTGGTTGTGGCCATGTGGAACCCCCGCCGGCACGTACGCAATTCACAGGCCTGCACGGGCTGGAACGCGGCGGCGGCACGGCCCGGGACCCGCGCTAAGGGTCGCCGGAAGGAGTGAAAAGGGTGCCGGAACGGCGACTAAACCCCCAAATCGGGCGGTCCACCCAAATCGTTGGATCGACGCGACAGTTCGGGCTCGAATTTGGGCTCGATCCGTGTTGTTTGCGCACGGAAAGCTGGTATGTTTCACCGACACCTCGGCCCAAATCGGGCCACCGTCAGGCCACATGTCAGAAAGGGAGAGTCTTATGCGTCGAGCCGTTTTTTGTGCGGCGGTTCTGTTCGCGGCTGTATTTCTCGTGCGCCAGCGAGAGCGCCGCACAGGGGTCGATTGCCGGCGTCGTGAAGGATACGAGCGGCGCGATGATGCCGGGCGTGACCGTCGAGGCGTCGAGCCCCGCGCTGATCGAGAAAACGCGAGCCGCGGTGACCGACGGCGCCGGCCAGTACCGGATCGTCGACCTGCCGCCGGGCATGTATCAGGTGACGTTCACGTTGACCGGGTTCCGAACCGTCGTCCGCCAGGACATCCAGCTCCAGGGCACGTTCGCCGCGCAGGTGAACGCCGACCTGCAGATCGGCGCGCTCGAGGAGACGCTGACGGTGACCGGCGCGTCGCCGACCGTCGACGTCATCAACAACCAGTCGACGGTGGTCCTCGACCGCGACGTGCTCGACGCGATTCCGACGACGGCGCGCAACCTGCCGATGCGCGCGGCGCTGATCCCGGGGTCGTCGGTCACGTTCGTGACGCTGGGTCAGTACAACGATGACCATCCATGGCTCGTCGTTCGAGGACACGACAGCTCGCCGTGGACGGCATGAGAATCAACACGCTGTGCGGGCAGGGGCAGTACAGCGGGTTCTATCTGAACGATGCGGCCGCGCAGGAGATCACCTACACGACCGGCGCCGAGTCGGCCGAGGTCGCGAGCGGCGGCATGCGCATCAACGTCATGCCGAAGGACGGCGGCAACCGGTTCGCGGGCACCTTCTTCGCCCAGGGCGCCTCTGGGCCGCTGCAGGCCGACAACCGATCCGAGGAGGTCAAGCAGTTCCTCACGGTTCCGCCGGGCATCGACTACGAGTACCAGATCAACCCGAGCTTCGGCGGGCCGATCATGCGCGACCGCCTGTGGTTCTACCTCGCTGGCCGGTACAACGGTTATCAGCGGTTCGCGGCCGGGCGCGGTGTTCGCCGACGGCTCGCCGGTCGGCAACGCAAGCCGATGCAGGGCAACTACAGCTTCATCACCAGGGTCACCTGGCAGGCGACACAGGCCAACAAGTTCCGTCTGTATCTGGATCGTCAGTACAACGGCGAGGACTACAACAACGTCGGTACAACACCCTGCGGCGTTACCACCGTCATTT
Organism: uncultured Acidobacteriota bacterium; assembly: GCA_963720005.1. Classification (GTDB taxonomy): domain Bacteria; phylum Acidobacteriota; class Vicinamibacteria; order Vicinamibacterales; family CAVVIG01; genus CAVREM01. The sequence goes on from CAVREM010000095.1 coordinate 50,564, forward strand.
CGCCGGAGGCTGCGCAGCAGGCGTTCGGCGGCGGCTGGACGCCGCAGGTGAAGTGGACGAGCACGCCGACGTCCAGGCTGCTGCTCGACGCCGGGATCACGCTCTACAATCTGCCGTACGGAGTGGCCTATCAGCCGGACGGTCGGACCGCTCGACTTGCCGAACTTCGAGCTGGCGACCAATACGCTCACCGTGGCGACGACGAATCCCTACACCAGCTGGACCGATAACTGGGGGACGGCGGCGTCGGTGTCCTACGTGACCGGCTCGCACGCGTTCAAGACCGGGATGACGTTCGGCTGGGGCACGAACTCACACGACGCGATCGGCGCACGGCGAGATCGAGCGGCTCGAATTCAACTAGCGGCGCCCCACTGCGGTCGTCGTGCGCAACACGCCGTATACGGCCATGCAGAAGCGTGAAGGCGGACTTCGGCATCTACGCCCAGGACGCGTGGACGATGAAGCGGCTGACGCTCAACTACGGCGGCCGGTTCGATCACTTCAACTCCTAGGTGCCGGCGCACTACTCGGATGCCGACGCTCTGGGTGCCGTTCGTCCGCGATTTCGCGGCGATCGAGAACGTGCCGAACTGGAACGACTGGGCGGTCCGCCTGGCCGGCTCCTACGACCTGTTCGGGACCGGCAAGACGGCGTTGAAGGCGAACGTCAGCAAGTACGTGGCCTCCGAGGCCGCCGGCTACGCGGCGACGTTCAATCCGATGGCCAGTGCCACGGAAACCCGCGCGATGGACCGATCTCGACGGCAACCGGTCGATTCTCGACGCCAACGGCAACATCCAGTACAACGAGGTCGCGGCCGGCACGTCGAACTTCGGCCAGTGCCGGGGCAACACCAGGCCGGACCCGGATCTGAAGCGCGGCTACAACTGGGAGTACTCGGTGTCGGTGCAGCACGAGCTGATGCCGAAGGTGTCGGTCACCGCCGGCTACTATCGCCGGCAGATTCGGCAACCTGCGCGTCAACGACAACCTGAACCTCAGCCCGACCGACGACTGGAACTCGTTCGACATCGTCGGGCCGGCCGATTCGCGCTTCCCGACCGGCGGCGGCGAGACGATCACGATGTACAGCCTGAACACGAACAAGAGTCGGCTCGGCCGTCCGACACGCTCGTGACGTTCTCGACGCTGAACAACAACATCTACAACGGCTTCGAGTTCAGCGCCAACGCCCGGTTCGGCAAGGGGTTCTTCTTCGCCGGCGTCACGACCGAGCGCAGCGAAACGCTCGATTGCGACGGCAGCACCAGCGCCACACAGCCGCGCGACAACCCGAACGGCCTCCGCTTCTGCGACAACGTTCCGCCGTTCCGCACGCAGTTCAAGGGCTCGGCGGCCTACACGATTCCGTGGGACGTGCAGGTGAGCGGCTCGTTCCAGTCGCGATCCCGGGCACGAGCGTCTCGCGCCGAACTACACGGTGACGTCGGCGATTGCCGGACGGCCGATCTTCGGCACGATCGCGGCGCACCGACGATCAGCGTCAACCTGATCGAGCCGAACACGCTGTTCCTCGACTACCAGAACCAGCTCGATGCGCGCGTCGGCAAGACGTTCCGATTCGGCCGCTTCCAGGCGCAGGGCTTCGTCGACATCTTCAACGTGCTGAACGCCGGCACGGTGACGAGCGTCAACACGACCTACGGCGCCAACCCGGCGACGCGGACCTGGATGAACCCGACTGACGATTCTCACCGGCCGCACGATCCGGTTCGGCACGCAGTGGGAGTTCTAGGGGAGGGCGCAGAGGAAGCAAAGGACGCAGAGGCGCAGACGCGCGCAGAGCATAGAAACGTAGAGAAGTAGAAAAGTCGACGGGCGCGCTAAGGCTATGACCTGGCGCGCCCGTTTTTTGTGAACCTGGCAGGGCCTCGATTCTCCGCGCAAGTCACTCCCCCACAATTCGCCGCTTTGCGTTAACCTCTCCCGAAACATGGGAGGCATCACCATGGTTCCAACGCTGCAGCGGCAGGCTCGCCTGGCATTCGTCGTCGCGCTGCTCACCGCGGTCGCTGGCGTCGCGCGCATTGTCGCCACCGTCGGTGGCGGCCCCGGCTGGGGGATGATCGGCAACGACGCCACCAACAGCCGGAATCAGCCGCTCGAGCATCGCATCGGCCCCGAGAACGTGCATCGCCTCGCTCTGAAGTGGGTCGCGCCCACAGCCGGTGACGTGTCGGCGACGCCGGCGGTCGTCAACGGCGTGGTGTACTTCGGCGATTTCGGCGGGATGCTGTGGGCCCTCGACGCCGAGACGGGTGAGGTGATTTGGTCTCGCCTCGTCTCGGACTACACGGGGATCACCGGCGACATCGCGCGCACGAGCCCATCCGTAGCCGGGAACACACTGGTGGTCGGCGATCTGCGGGCGCCGAACATGCTGGGCATCAACGCCAAGACCGGCGAGCTTCGCTGGATCACGCAGGTGCATCCGGATCCTCGCGGCATCATGACCGGCTCGCCCGTGCTTGCGGGCGACACCATCTACACCGGCGTGTCCGCCTCCGGCGCCGGCGGCCCGAACGCGACGTTCCGCGGGGCGATCGTCGCCCTGAACGCGCAAACCGGCCGCCTGCTGTGGCGGAGCTATTCGCTGCCGGACAACGGCGGCGTGCCCGGCGGCTACGCCGGCGCGACGATGTTCTCGCCGCCGGCGGTCAGCCTGCCGTTGGGATTGGTCTACGGCACGTTCGGACAGCCGTACACCATCCCGGCGAGCGTCAGGGCGTGCCACGCCGCCCACGGCGGCTTCTTCGAAGGAGTGCGAGCAGCCCGGATCGTTCCTGCGTTCGGTCGTGGCGTTCGATCTGAAGACCGGCGAACCGCGCTGGTCGTATCGGGTGCAGGGCCACGACCCGTGGCTGCGCGCGTGCGGCAGCCAGCCGCCGGTCGTCACGTGGTGCGCGCCCGAAGCCGACACTGAAAAGTGGGATCTAGGCGGCTCCGGCGCCAACGTCATGCGCCTGAGGATGGACGGACACTGGCGCGATGTCGTCGGCGTCGGCGGGAAGAGCGGCGTCTACACGCTGCTCGACGCACGAACCGGTGCGTTCATCTGGAACACGCTGATCGGTCCTGGCGGCGACCAGGGCGGGATGAACTGGGGCACGGCCTTCGACGGCGAGCGCATCTACGCCCCGATCACCAACCATCACCACATTCCCTACAAGCTGACCCAGAACGGTGTGATCTCGAATACCGTCGCCACGGGCGGATCGTGGGCGGCGCTCGATCCGCTGACGGGACAGATCATCTGGCAGACCGCCGATCCGCAGCTCGAGACGATCCCCGGCTTCGTCAATCGTGGGCGTCTGGGATCTGGCGCCAGTCTCGGTCGCCAACGGGGTGCTGTATGCGGCGCTCGATGGCGAAGCTGGCAAGCCAGAATCAGTTTTTCGCGCTGGATGCCGCCACCGGCGAGATCCTGTGGCAATACCCGGCCCTGAGCTCGGTGAACGCCGGGCCTGCCGTGGTCGACGGGACGGTGTACTGGGGTTCCGGCTACGCGAGATCGGGCGTCGAGGGCAGCGGGGGCAATCGGTTCTTCGCGTTCAGTATCGACGGAGAGTAAAACCACAAAGGACACAAAGGACTCCGCTCGCCTGCCCTTTGTGGCTAGGACCCGCCGTAGCCTGGTAGGCGCTGGAGCGGCGTCACTTGGCGGAGGGAAGCAGCGCCATGCTCGCAGGCTGATAGGCCAGCCCGGCGATCTTGCCGTCGCCGTCGAACACGTCCTCTGCACGACCCCTCTCTTTCGAAGGCTCAGGATCAACTCCACCGCCCGATAGCCTTTCAGCTCGCCGCTTCGCCGCTCGTCGATGCTCTTGACCGCACCGAACTGCGCGGTCAGCATCTCCCACACGCCGCGGAGCCTCTCTTCCGGGATGGCCTTCGCCATGACGGGATTGAACTCCTTGACGACGTCTGCATACCTGCCGTCCTGGAGATTCTTCAGGACCGCCTCGGCCTTCCCGATCGTCGCTGAATCGGTTTGCGCGGAGACGCTGGTGCCGATTACGAAAAGCAGCGCAAAGATGTAGCCGACGAGACGCTTCGTCATATCCTTTCATTCTTTTCCAGGATACCGTTCACATGAAGGTTTCTTTTCCCGTCGTCGATCTCGCGCTCGCCCGCCGGCTGGAACGGGCGGAAGGCGGCGCGAATGCCGCGTGCGTGGACGCCCGGCGTGACGTGCATCCGCATGTCGGCGCGGCGTGGATGGAGATCGGCGGCGTCTACGCCATGTTCGACGGCGTGGCTTCGCCGATCACCCAGACGTTTGGGCTTGGTATCTTCGATCGTATTCGCGATGCCGAGCTCGATCGCCTTGAAGCGTTCTTCAGCGAGCGCAACGCCCCGACGTTCCACGAAGTGAGCGCGTTCGCGCCGCCTGAAATGCTGAACCTGCTCAGCGTCCGCGGTTATGCACCGATCGAGGCCTCCACGGTGCTCGTCCTCCCGACGACAGATCTGTCTCAGGGCGATGACGGGCCGGTGACCGTGCGGGAAGTCCGGGAGGCCGAGAGCGGGCTCTGGACCGGGGTGGCGGCGCAGGGGTGGAGCTCCGAATCCGCGCAGCTTGGGACGTTCATCGAGGACCTCGGCGCCGTCATGACTCGCGCACGCGGTGTCCATTGCTTTCTCGCGGAACTGGACGGCGAGCCGATCGCGGCCGGGACGCTGAACATCAGCAACGGCGTGGCGCTGCTCGCCGGCGCCAGCACCATTCCCGCGGCTCGCCGCCGCGGCGCGCAGCGCGCCCTGCTGCGGGCGCGTCTCGATTTCGCCGCCGCGCGCGGAATCGATCTGGCGATGGTCGTCGCCCAGCCTGGCAGCGCTTCCCAGCGCAACGCCCGGCGGCAAGGCTTCCGGCCGGTGTATGTCAGGGCCAAGTGGCAGCTCGGAATGAGCCGGGTTTGAGGTCAAGGCGGACTATTCAGAGAGCGCATTTCATGAACGCAACCGCGACGTCAGAACTCGAAGACACAAGGACACAAAGGGAATGATTTTCTTCGTGTCTTTGTGCCTTCGTGGTTGCATCTCCAGCCACGTTAGATTGAAAACAGCGCTCTAAAGGTCCGCCCCGTGTCTTTAAAGATACGCGATTGAGATGCGCCGCGAGCGCTTCGAGGCTATCGATGTTGTGCGCGGGCAGGAAATCGTCGATGTGGCCGAGCGCCGCCTGCATGCCGCGCGTCAGCGGCTGGTAGCCGGGCGCGCCGAGCAGCGGGTTCAGCCAGATCAGCCGCCGGCAGCTGCGCCGCAGCCGCGCCATCTCGCGGGCGAGCACATCCGGTTCGCCGCGATCCCATCCGTCTGAAATCAGCGAGCACGATCGCGCCGCGCGAGACGACGCGGCGCGCCCAGCGGACGTTGAAGGCGCGCACCGCTTCGCCGATCCGCGTCCCGCCGCCCCAGTCCGGGACGTGCCGGGCCACGATGGCGGCTTCGCGGACGCCGTGCCGCGCGATCTCGCCGGTGATGCGCGTGAAGCGCGTGGCGAACACGAACGCCTCCACCCGCCGTTCGCCGCCGGCGACGCTGTAGATGAAGTGCAGCAGCATCCGCGCGTAGCGCTCCATCGATCCGCTGACGTCGGCGATGATCACGAGCGGCCGCGGCTTCGACGTGCGGCCGCGCCTGGGGATGCGCAACGGCTCCGCGCCGTACCGCATGTTCTCGCGGGCCAGCCGCCGCAGATCAGGCTCCCGCCCTTCGTTCCGCCTGCGGCGCCACGTCCGCCGCCGCCCCAGATCCCACTTCATCGCCGAGACGATCCGGCGCGCCTCCCGCAGCTCGTCGTCGGTGAACTCGGCGAAGTCTTTCGCTCGCAGGGCGTCCTGCGCGCTGTAGCTCGTCGGCGGCGATCTGCCCCGCGCGGAGGTCGTCATTGGCGGGCAGATCGTCCGTCACCTCTTCCGGCGCGGTGCCCGTCAGGACAACGTCGGGGCGGCCGAGCGATCGCTGGCGGCCCATCGCGCGCAGGTCGAGCGGCGGCCGATGCCGCGGCTCGCGCCAGAAGGCGCGGAACATCTCGTCGAAGATCGGCAGGTCCTGGCGGCGATGGACGAGCAGGCTGCGCAGCGCGTAGTAGAAGTCGGACCGGCGGCCGATGTCGATGTGATCGAGCGCGCTGGCGACGTCGATCATCCGCCCCGCCGGCACGTCGAGGCCCGCCGCGTGGAGCAGCCGGCCGAAGCGAACCAGGTTCCGGAACAGGAGCTCATCCAATCAATGGAAGCTGAGGAACTGAGGAACTGTCGAACTGAGAACTCGCAGCCAGTTCGTTCGCTACTCGGTCGACGAGCTCCTCGAGACGCGCGCCTTTTCGCCGCGGACGACCTGGAGGTCTTCCTGGTTCTTGATCAGGATCCCGAGCGTCTCGTCGACGACCGCCGGATCGAGCTCGGTCTTGTCGAGCGCGACGAGCGCGGCCACCCAGTCGAGTGTCTCCGAAATCCCGGCCTGCTTGTAGAGCTCGGCCTCGCGCAGCCGCTGGACGAAGGCGGTGGCCTGCTCGGCGAGCCGCCGCGGCGCGTGCGGCACCTTCGCGGTCACGATCCGTAGTTCCTTGTCGAAGTCGGGCAGGTCGATCCAGAAGTAGAGGCAACGCCGCTTGAGGGCGTCGTGGAGCTCGCGCGTCCGGTTGGACGTGATGACGACGATCGGCGGAGCGGCCGCGCGAATCGTCCCGTGCTCCGGGATCGTGATCTGGTAATCGGCGAGGAATTCCAGGAGAAAGCCTTCGAACTCCTCGTCCGCGCGATCGAGCTCGTCGATGAGCAGCACCGGGCGGCGCGCGCCGTCGCCCGAGAGCGCCTGCAGGAGCGGACGCTTCAAGAGGAATCGGGCGTCGAACAGCTCGCGCGCGGCGGACTGGCGATCGACGGCGCCCGACGCCTCCATCAACCGGATCTCGAGCAGCTGGCGCGCGTAGTTCCATTCGTACGCGGCCTGGCTGACGTCGAGGCCTTCGTAGCACTGCAGGCGGATGAGCGGCGAGTCGAACGCCGCCGAGAGGACCTTGGCGACTTCAGTCTTGCCGACGCCAGCTTCGCCTTCAAGGAGGAGCGGACGCTGCAGCTTGAGCGCCAGGAAGATCGAGGTCGCCAGGCCGCGGTCGGCGATGTAAAGCTGCCGCTCGAGGAGCGCCTGCAGCTCGTCGATCGACCGCAGCATCACGTGATCGTCAGCGGACCCGGGCGGCCGCTGCGGCGAGTGCCTTCTTCACCCAGACGGGCGCCACCGCTTTCCGGTACTCAGCCGACGCGTACAGGTCGCCAATGAGGTTGTCGATGTCGGCACCCAGATCGGCCGCGACGTCGGCTGCGGCGGTGGCCATGGTGGCGTCCGAAAGCGCCTGTCCGACCAGGCGGCGCTCGACCGAGGCGGCGCGGGTTGGACGCGGGACTAGTCCGCCGAGCGCGATTGCCGCCGACTTGCACGTCCCGCCGCTGACGCCCAATACCGCCGCGACGCCGATGACGGCATACCGCGACGCGGGGTGCTCGAACTTCACGTACGCACTGCCCTGCCCGGCGGCCTGCGCGGGCACTTCAATCGCCGTCAGCAGGTCGCCCTCGCCGAGGGCGGTCGACATCAGGCCGGTGAAGAACTGCTCGACCGGAACGGTCTGCTGTCCTCGCCCGCTCGTGACCACGAACTTCGCGCCGAGCGCCGCGAGGACCGTCGGCAGATCCGACGCGGGATCGGCATGGGCGACGTTGCCGCCGATCGTGCCGCGATTGCGCACGGCGGGATCGCCGACGTGTCCCGCGGCTTCAGCCAACGCAGGGCACTGCTCGCGGACGACCGCCGACGCCGCCAGCTCGGCGTGCGTCGTCAACGCGCCAATCCGCACAACCCCGCCCTTCGCCTCGACCCCTTTCAGCTCCGCGATGCGGCCGATATCGATCACCGCCGATGGCGACGCCAGCCGCAGCTTCAGCAGCGGGATCAGCGTGTGGCCGCCCGCGAGCAGCTTCGCACCAGGATGCTGCTTGAGCAGCGTGCCCGCTTCCTCGACCGATTTGGCGCGGTAGTAGTCGAACTGCGACGAATACATCACTGACTCCTTGTCGTTCGTCGTTCGCTCTGATCGGATCGTTCGTCGCCTGTCGGCGCTGCACGACGTCCCAGCCTCGAGCATCGAGCCCCTCAGCCCCCGCTGCTTTCATCGCCCGCCACACGCGCTCGGGCGTGAACGGCATCTGCAGCGAGTCGACGCCGAGCGGCGCGAGGGCATCGAGCACGGCGTTGTAAACGGCGACGGTCGAGGCAATCGTGCCGGCCTCGCCGATGCCTTTCAGGCCGAGCGGATGGTGCGGTGACGGCGTCACACTCGAGATGACCTCGATGTCCGGCAGCTTGTCGGCGCGCGGCAGCGCGTAGTCGAGCATCGAACCGGTCACGAGCTGCCCCGACGCGTCGTACACCGCCTCTTCCCACAGCGCCTGGCCGATGCCCTGGACGACGCCGCCGTGCACCTGTCCCTCGACGATGACCGGGTTGATCTGCGGACCGCAGTCGTCGAGCGCGACGTAGCGCTGCAGCGCGACCTCCCCTGTCTGCGGATCGACCTCGACGACCGCAAGGTGCGATCCGTACGGGTAGGTGAAGTTCGGCGGATCGTAGAAGGTGGACGCCTCGAGCCCGGCCTCCATGCCCGCGGGCATGTTCCAGGCGACGTGGGTCATCAACGCGATTTCCTGGAACGTCTTCACCTTCTCCTTCGATCCCTTGACGAAGAACTTGCCGTCCTCGTAGTCCATGTCCTCGACGGCCGCCTCGAGCAGATGGGCGGCCATCGCCCTGGCTTTCTCCTTCACCTTGCGCGTCGCGAGGACCAGCGCCGCGCCGCCGACGGCGGTCGTTCGGCTCCCGTAGGTGCCCCAGCCCATCGGCGTGACGTCGGTATCGCCGTGGAACACCTTCACGTCGTCGACGGCGACGCCGATCTCGCTGGCGACGATCTGCGCGAACGTCGTCTCTTCGCCCTGGCCGTGCGGCGAGGCACCGATGAACACGTGCACCTTCCCGGTCGGATGAACGCGCACGATCGCGCTTTCCCACAATCCGCCCTGGAAGCCGACGGCGCCCGCCACCTGCGACGGTCCGAGGCCGCAGATCTCGACGTACGACACGAGGCCCACGCCGACGATCCGCCCTTGTTTGCGCGCCTCGGCCTGGTCCTTCCGGAGCTGCGCGTAGTTGGCGTGGTCCATCAGCTTCTTCAGGCCGCCCGGATAGTCGCCGCTGTCGTACGAGAGCCCGGTCACGACGTTGTGGCCGTTCTCGAATCGCGGAATCATGTTTTTCAGGCGGATGTCGGCGACGTCGAGGCCAAGCTTGTGCGCGAGCTTGTCGATCAGCCGCTCGATCATGAATGTCGCTTCGGGACGGCCGGCCCCGCGATACGCCTCGACCGGCGTCGTGTTGACGTACACGCCGTACACGTCTTCCTTGATTGCCGGGATGTCGTACACGCCCGACAGCATCAAGCCGTGGAGAATCGTCGGGATCCCGGGCGCCGCGGTCGACAGGTAGGCGCCCATCGCCGACCACGACGTCGCGCGGAGCCCCAGGATCTTCCCGTCCTTCGTCGCCGCCAGCTCCACTGCCTGGATGTGCGCGCGGCCATGGGTCGTCGCCTGGTAGTTCTCGCGCCGGGTCTCGGTCCACTTGACCGGACGTTTGAGGCGCATCGCGCAGAACATGGTCAGAAAGTCCGCCGGGTACGCGGCGATCTTGCTGCCGAACCCGCCGCCGACTTCGGGCGCGATGACGCGGAGTTTGTCCTCGGACACGCCGGTCACGACCGAACTGAGGAACCGCAGGATGTGCGGGTTCTGCGTGGTGTTCCAGACCGTCAGCTCGCCGCTCGCGGGCGACCACTTGGCCAGCGTCGCGCGCGGCTCCATCGCGTTCGGGATCAGGCGCTGCTGCACGATTCGGTCGGTGATCACCAGCTCGGCAGCCTTGAAGGCGGCGTCGACGTCGCCGCCGGCGACGACCCAGTGGAACGCCTGATTGCCCGGCACGTCGGCGTGCAGCTGCGGTGCGCCGGACTTCACGGCCTGCTCAGGGTCGGTCACGGACGGCAGCGCCTGGTAGTCGACGTCGATCAGCTCGAGCGCATCGTAGGCAGCATTGTTGGTTTCAGCCACGACAATGGCGACGATGTCGCCTACGTAGCGGACGGTATCCTTCGCGGCGCAGGGATAGTTTGCGACCTTGAGCTCCGCGTTCGGCACGAGCCACGCGCACGGCGTCGGCTGCAACCCCTCGATATCGGAGCCCGCATAGACGGCGACCACTCCCGGCGCGGCCTTCGCCTTGCTCGTGTCGATGCGCGTGATTTTCGCGTGCGCGTGCGGGCTGCGGAGCATCGCGGCGTGCACCATGCCCGGCAGCACGAAATCGTCCGTGTAGGTTGCCGCGCCGGTGATGAGCCGCGGATCCTCGCGGCGGCGGATTCCCGATCCGAATACGGTCGTCGCCATCGCTCACCTGCCTCCCATCGCGCCCGCCGCTTCGCGCACGGCACGCACGATGTTCTGATAGCCGGTGCACCGGCACATGTTGCCCTCGAGGCCGTCGCGGATCTGGCGATCGGTCGGCTTCGGGGTCGTGCGCAGCAACTCGTGCGCCGCCAGGATCATGCCCGGCGTGCAGAAGCCGCACTGCAGTCCGTGCTTGCTCCAGAAGGCCTCCTGCAGCGGGTGAAGCGCGCCGTCACCGCTGCCGAGGCCTTCAATCGTCGTGATGGAGGCGCCATCCACCTGGACCGCGAGGCACGTGCACGATTTCACGGCGATGCCGTCGAGGAGCACGGTGCAGGCGCCGCACTGGCTGGTGTCGCAGCCCACCTTGGTGCCGGTGAGCCCCGCGAGCTCGCGGATGAAATGCACGAGCAGCGTGCGCGGCTCGACATCACGCTGGTAGGTGCGCCCGTTGATCGACAGCCGGACCGGAACTGTCACGACTTACCTCCAGATCGAATTCGTAGGCCGACCCTTTTAGGGTCGGCGTGAACAACTGCGCAGAAAAAGGTGGCGATTATAGTCCCAAACCGGATCACGAGCGGAGCCTCAGGTACGCCTGCCCGATGCGCAAACGGCCCGTGATGTCGTCGTCGAACGCATACAGGAGCGCAAGGGTGGCGATGGCGTGCGAGAGCCCCAGCGGCACGATGTTCGGGTACCGAGAGTAGATCGCGCACCAGCCGAGCGCGCCGACAAACGTCATCGACATGAGGAACACGTTGGGCACGTGAACGAGCGCGAACAGCAGTGCGGCGACGACGATGCTGGCCCTGGGAGGCAGGAGGCGCCGCGCCTCGCGCAGCACGACCGTCTGCAGGAGCCACTGCTGCGCGCCGCCCCATGGCACGAGCTCCGCAAGGTTGCCGAGAAACGCCGCCCGGTCGTGGAGCGTGCCGATCGCCATTCCGGCAGCGAGCACCCCCAGCACGGCCGGGAGCGTGAACAGCGCGGTCGCCCGCAACGCTGGCAGCAGCGCCCTGGGAGAGAGTCCCCACTCGCCAGACCGGACGTTGTTCAGTACGGCGGTCACGACAATGACCGCCGCGGGCGCCGCCACCGGGACGCCCCGCGGCTCGAGCACCCACGCATAAAGAAGTAACGTGGCAAGAATTGTCAGCGTGAAAGGCATTGGTGCACGGCCGACCCCGAACGTATGCTAGGGTAGTTTTCAGGGAGGGTAGGATGAAACCGTTATCGCGGCTCCTGCCGGTCGTCGTCGTCGGCGGCGCCCTTGCGCTACTCTCGACGGCAGTGAGCACTCAGCAGCCAGTCCCCGGGCAGCCGGAGTTGAAAGTCGGAGATACTGCTCCCGACTTCACCCTGCCGGCCAGCGACGGTCAGACGTACTCGCTCAACAAGCTCAAGGGCAAGTTCGTCGTCCTCGCCTGGTTCCCCAAAGCCTTCACCGCCGGTTGAACGGCCGAATGCCGGGCCCTCCGTGAGAGCGGCCCCATGATTCGGGAATACGACGTCGCGTACTTCATGATCAGCGTCGATACCCTCGAGGACAACACCGCGTTCGCCAAGAAGGAAAACGCCGACTTTCCGATCCTGGCCGATCCGACCGTGAGAGGCCGCCGCAAGTACGGCGTCCTGGCGGACTACAGCAAGTTCATGCTCGGCGAAGTCGCCAATCGCTGGACGTTCTACATCGGTCCCGATGGCAAAATCCGCGACATCGACCAGAAGGTCAACCCGGCCAACTCGGGCGCGGATGTCGTGGCCCATCTGAAGGCCCTGAACGCCCCGGCCCGCAAGTAGGAAGGCTCACAAGCAGCCGAAGGCCTGCACTACGAAAGCGTAGTGCGCACCTTCAGGTCTCTTCTCGCTCGCGTCTGCTCACGCCTGGCGTTGGCTCGGCTCCCTCTGTACCCACCGGTAGGGCTTGCGTGAGTTCCTCCAGAACACCTTCTCCATTGCCGCCGGATTCTTGCCCGTGACGTAGGCACGCGCGACATTGAAGACGTTCGGGTAGGAATTGAATTCGAGCCCCTCGCTCTGGGGCCAGTCGCTGCCGAACATGATCCGGTCTTCTCCGAAAATGTCCCACAGCTCGTCGAGCCAGGCGCGGTAGTTGTGGAGATCGGTCGAGACTCGTCCCTCGTAGCGTCGAACCACTTCCGAGAGCTTGATGAAGACGTTCGGGCGCTTTCCCAGCTCGCGCAGGTGGCGGACGTACGTGGCCTTGGCTGCCTCGTCGGGAAAACGGACGTCGGGAAGGTGGTCCATGACCAGGCGGAGCGACGGCACCTTGTCGAGCACCCTGACCAGCACCTCGGTCGCGGTCATCCCTTGCCGGGGCGTGTCGACGTCGAGGCTGCAATCGGCGTCCGCGAGCCGCTTCAAGTTGGCGATGTATTCGGCGTTCTCCAGGCCCAGGTGGAGCTGTCCCTGGCGGATGCCGATGAACAGGCGATTCTTGACGAGCCGCTCCAGGTGCGTGGGAAACGCGCGGTCGCCCGGGTCGATGCGGCCGACGAGGCCGACGATCACCGGATGGCCCTTGCTGATCTCGAGCAGCCAGTCGTTGTCCTCGACGCGCGGGCTTGCTTCGACGATGATTGCCCCGGCGACGCCGAAGGGGGTGACGATTGCCTTGTAGCGATTCGGCAGGGCGATCATCCCCTGGGGCGGTTCTCCCCCGCCGGGCATGTCCCTCGGGTACGGGGCGCCTTCGGGCCGCGTCTTGTCGAAGATGTGGATGTGGGTGTCGATAATGGGAAAGGCGGGTTTTTCGGGCTGGGCCGCCTGCGCGGCAATCGCCGCCCGTGCCGCGAATGGCAGCATCGGAATGGAGCCGACGAACATCCTGCGGGTCAGGCCTTCCATCGACACCTCCAGGTCCCTGCCGAGCCGACCTTGGCGCGCGCATCGTGGCACCCGCCCGGGTGCTGTGTCAAAGTTCTCCACGACGCCATCTCAGAGACCAACTGCATGGCGAGCGAGCGCGCGAGCGAGCCACGCGAACGGAGCGCGCCGACGCCGCGGCGCGCGAGAGAGCGTGTCGGGGAGTCCGAGGGGCGAAGCCCCTCGGGTAAGAATAGAGCAGATTCTATGATCGCGATCATGTGGCAGTTCGACGTCAAGCCCGGGCAGGAGAAGGAATTCGAGCAGTTATACGGCGTCGACGGCGACTGGACACAGATCAATCGGCAGACGCGATCCTACCTGGGTAGTTCGTTTCTTCGCGATCAGAGCCTCCCATCGCGGTACGTCGTCATCGAGTACTGGAGCGAGATGCTCGTGTTCGAGCAGCATCGCGTCTATCGTTCGGACGCCGTCGCTTCCCTGGAGACACGTTCCGCCGCCCTCGTCGACTCGACCGAGCCACTGGGGGTGTTCACCGCGCTGAACGTGCCCGAGCGCTACGGCCCGACCTGGTCGCAGCGAGAGCGGTCCTGACCGAGTTTCACTATAATTAGCCGCACTCATCGGCGGACCTGAAGAGGTCCGCCCTACACCGTCGCCGCACCGAGGGGCCAGATCATGAGGAAGACGTGGCTGCTCGCGACGCTCGCCTGCCTGTGGCCCGGCACAGGAATCTCACAGTCCACCGCGGACCTCGTCGGCGACGGCAAGAACACCGAGCACGTGCTGACGCAGAGCCTTGGCTACGACCGCAAGAGCTACAGCCCGCTCCGCGAAATCAACAAGACCACCATCAGGCGACTGGTGCCGATCTGGAGCACCAGCGTGATGAACGACCTGGGCGAGCTGGCCGCGCCGACGATCTACGACGGCGTGATGTACGTGATCAACGGCAAATGGACCTTCGCGCTCGACGTGGAAACAGGCCGGCAGATCTGGCGGACGCCCGTGGAGCTCGAGCCGGGCACGCGGGGCGCGCCGATCACGCGCGGGGCGGCCACGATCTACAACGGGAAGCTGTACCGCGTGACGTTCGACAACCACGTGCTCGCGCTCGACATGAAGACCGGCGAGCAGGTCTGGAAGCAGAAGTTCGCCGACGCGAAGGAAGGCTACTACGCGACGGGCGCGCCGATCGTCGCCAACGGGGTGCTCATCTCCGGCATGGCCGGCGGCGAATCGACCACCCGAGGGTTCCTCGACGGCTGGGATCCCGAGACCGGCAAGAAGTTGTGGCGCCGCTACACGATTCCGTCGCCTGGCGAGCCTGGCTCGGAGACCTGGCCGAAGGACAACGACGCCTGGATGCACGGCGGTGCGCCGACGTGGCGCTCCGGCTCGTACGATCCAGAGCTCGATCTCGTGTATTGGGGAACAGGCAACGCGGAGCCGTACGATCCCAGGCCGCGGGGAGCGCTCGACAGCCTGTTCGCGTCCAGCGTGCTGGCCATCCGGCCGAAGACCGGCGAAGTCGTCTGCTATTTCCAGTACACGCCCAACGACGTCTACGACGTCGACGGCACCGACGAGAACGTCCTCGCCGACATCCGCATCGACGGCCAGTTGCGGAAGGTGATGATCCAGGCGAACAAGAACGGCTTCCTGTACATGCTGGACCGGACGAACTGCAAGCTGATCGCCGCGCATCCATACGTCCAGGTGAATTGGGCCTCGCGCGTCGACCTCGCCACCGGCCGGCCGGTGCTCACCGATCTCTACAACCGGTTTCTCGCTGGAGAAGAGGTCCAGATTTTTCCGTCGCGCGGCACCAACGCCGTCCCGATCGCATTCAACCCGAACACCGGGCTCATCTATGCGAGCACCTGGAACGTGCCGCGCATCCAGAAGCTGGCGCCGCCCGCCGGGAAACCGCAGGTCATCGGCGCGAGCTCGACCGGCATCACCAGCAGGACGCCGACGTTCAAGCCGGGCGACGTGCTCGGTCATTTCGTCGCCATCGATCCGCTGACCGGCAAGAAGAAGTGGGAGGTGCCGCTGCCGGATCTGCCGAGCGCGGCCGGGATGCTGGTCACGGGCGGCGGCCTGGTCTTTACCGGCAAGCTGACCGGCGAGTTCGTGGCGCTCGACGAAGCGACCGGCGCGACGTTGTGGCAGTTCAAGACCGGGTCGAGCATCAACGCCACGGCGATCACGTATACCCACAAGGGCCGCCAATTCGTGACGGTCGCGTCTGGACGCGGCGGCTTGCTGGCGAGCCGCTACACGACCGACAAGGTGCCAACCGGCGGATCGATCTGGACGTTCGCGCTGCTTTCGGAATAGGAGACTTCGATGAGACACCATCGGCCGACTCTCGCTGCCGATTCTCTTAGTGCTCGTTCTGGTCATCGCGACCAGATTCACTGGCTCTGCCCAGCGGGATGCGCAAGCGCAGGCCCCGCCGCCGCCCGCCGCTGCCGGCGCCTGTCCTGGCCAGGCCATGGGCGTGCAAGCGACAGGCGTCTATACGCAGAAGCTCGTCCCGGAAATCGTCATCAACGGACAACCGGCGCCAGGCGCGATCTGGCAGCCCGGCATGCGCTGGTACTGGCACTGCCATGCAGGCGGGCAAATCATGATGCTGTTCGAAGGAACAGGGCGGGTCCAGAAACGCGGCGAGCGCATTCGTGCGCTCCACAAGGGCGACACCGAGTATGCGGGCCCGGGCGTCGAACACTGGCACGGCGCGGCGCCGGACGCCTCGGCGCATTTCTTCCAGACCTCGATCGGCACGGGCCCGACGCTCTGGATGGAAGAAGTTGGAAAGGACGATTACCTCGGCAACGACATCGGCATCACGTCGAGGAACGAGTTCCTGCGCACCGGCGTCAGGAAGAAGCCGGAGCAGCCCTGACCGTCAGCTGGCCGTGATCAGCCGCACGATCCGGCCATTCTCGCGCTCCGCCCGGAACTCGCGCTCGACCACTTGCCGGGGGGTAAAGCCCATCTCGGCCGCCAGTTGATCGATCTCCCTGCTGACCAGCCGCAGCAGCTTCGCGTGATCCCCGCCGGCGAGCTCTTTTTCTCTCCGGCAGAGATCCATCAGGTGATCCCATTGCTGATCGAGGGGTTTCTGCTTCATACGGCTTGCCGTCCGAAGCTCGCCGGACGGCGAGCGAAGGATGGCGCTACTGAATCTTGAGATACTTCCGCAGGTTGTTGAATCCAACGTCCGCCGCGTAAATGTTTCCCGCGGCGTCAACGGCAATGCCCGACGCTGACGTCCCGGTGTCGGTCATCTTGCTGAGATCGCCGGGGTCGGGAATCAGGTATCGAAGCTCGCCGGTGATGGCGTCGCCGACGACGATCGCCCGGTTGTTCGGCCCGGCGGGCGATTCGCGGCGCGACGGATCCTGGTAGGTGGATCCGACGTAGATGTTGTCGCGGTTGTCGACGAAGACTGAGCTCGGCTGACCGAATTGTTTCCAGGCGACAATGAAGTTGCCCTCCTGGTCGAACACCTGGACGCGGTTGTTCTGCCGGTCCGCGACGTACACGTAGCCTTTCGAGCCGCCGACGTAGAGGTCGTGCGGGTCCCTGAACTGGCCCGGTTCGGTTCCCATCCGCCCCCACGTCTTGATGAACCTGCCGTCCGGCGAATACTTCAGGATGCGGCCGCTGCCGGACTTGTTCCCGGAATGGCCATCCGACACGAAGATGTCGCCGTTGGGCGCGATGGCCACGCCCGTCGGCCGGTCGAACGTCGTTGGCCCGGTGCCGGCGACGCCGGGCGTTCCGATCGTCATCAGGACCCGGCCGGCCGGACTCAGCTTGAGGACCGTCTGCCCTGTCTTCGGGCTTGCGGGTTCGTCGTTGGTGTCGGTCGTCCAGATGTTCCCATCGCGATCGACGGTGAATCCGTGCGGGTGGGCGAAGAGACCGGCGCCGAAGCTCCTGAGCAGCGTGCCTGCCGCATCGAACTCGAGAATCGGCGGATTCGCCTCGCCTCGATTGACGCACGTGGCGTCGCCGTTCGGCTGATCGTTGAAGCAGCGGTGGAACACCCAGATGTTGCCGCCGGGCGCGACGTGCACGCGGATGACTTCTCCCCACTTCCGTCCGTTCGGACCTTTCATGCTGGCCGGCAGCGTCGGCCAGTCAGGATCGAGACGATACGGATTTGGGAGTGTCGGGCTTGGCGATGGGCGCATCTGCCTGGCCGTGGACGGTCCTGGCCTGAGCGAAGTCGAAGGCCACTGCAAGTGCGGCGACGACGAGCAAGCCACGAAAACGCGAAAGGGCAAGCCACGAAAACACGAAACTTCATACAAGCCACGAAATCACGAAACGTTGGCATCTATTGTTTTCGGGTTTTCGTGGTTTCGTGGCTGCTTTTTTTCGTGTTTTCGCGCTTTCGTGGCAGTTTTGTCGGGGTTTCGTGGCCAATCCCTACGACGCCAGACTGCCGCAAAGCGCCGGGAGTACTTCACCGATTGGTTGCCGCAGTACGGCATCGACCATCTCGTCGAACGGCGTCGGCTCGGCGTTGACGATCACCACGCGAACGCCGGCTTCCAGGGCGGCCGGCACGGCGCCGGCCACCGGGTAGACCTGCAGGCTCGTCCCGATCGCCAGCAGCAGGTCGGCTTGTCCGGCGGCCCGCATCGCTCGGGCGATGACCGAAGGCACGAGCGCCTGGCCGAACGGAGATCGTGGCGCTCTTCAGGATGCCGCCGCAGCCTTCGCACGGCGGGTCCTCTTCGCCGGCCCGGACGCGGTCGAGCACCGGCTGCATCGGTCCGCGCCAGCCGCACGCCATGCACATGACGTCGCGCATGGTGCCGTGGACTTCGATGACCTTGTCCGGCGAGCTGCCGGCCTGCTGGTGGAGGCCGTCGATGTTCTGCGTGATCAGCGCGTGCAGCTTTCCGCGGCGCTCGAGATCCACCAGCGCGCGGTGGCCGGCGTTCGGCCCTGCATGCCACGCGGGATGATTGAGGCGACTTTGCCACGCCTCCCTGCGCACCGACGCGTCCGACATGTACGAATGGATGTTCGACAGCCGCTCAGCCTTGGGGTTCGTCGTCCACACGCCCTGCGGTCCGCGAAAGTCGGGGATGCCTGATTCGGTGGAAATGCCGGCGCCGGTCAACGCGACGATCCGCGACCCATCCTCTACCCACGTCCGAACAATCTCAATGTGTTCCGCACGCATGAACGTGAAATTTAAGATTTCAGATTTAGATTTCAGATTGGTGAGTACTTGAGTGGCAGTCAGCCAGTCAAGAACTCACCAATCTTAAATCTGAAGTCTTAAATCTTAAATTCCACCTTCAGCACTGCCCGCTTCCCTCACCATCGAGCGGATCGCGTCGATGTTCTTGTCGCGGATGGGGCACGTCGAGTCGGTCGCGACGCACTGCGCCATGTTCATGCCGCAGCCGCACGTGCAGCGAGCGCTGTTCGCGCGGCGCAGAGCCGTCCGCTTCGCGGCTGGTGTCAGCGAGGAAAAGTCCACGACACGGATGTCGTCCTCGTCCCAGGGCACGCCGGAGAACTGCGACAGGCCGTAAAAGAGTCCGGCAACGATGGCAATGGCGAGCGTCCATTTGAGGCCCCTCACCAACGGTGAGGGGCGGCGCCGCCGCCGCTGCGCTTCGCGTGCCTGTTGCTTCATGGTCGCGCCGGCCGAACCCGGCAGGGCTGATGGTATCAGTCAGCCATCGGGTTCGGACAGCGCATTTGCGGAAGGTTCCGCTCGTTCCTCAGCGCGCCGGCATCGGCAAGATGAATCGTTGGCCGTCCCGGGTGATGTACGACCCTGGTGGTCCTGGTAGAGGCCCCGGGACCTTGAACAGAAGTCGCGGCGCGCCGGCCTGGAATGTCGGCGTGGTGGTCACGTCGACGGCCATGATCTCCCAGTTCCGCGTCATGAAGTACAGTTCCCGGCCGTCCGCGCGCCACGCGATCATCCCGCTGGCGCCGTCTTTTGACACTTGGACGGCCGGCCCCGCCCCTGGCGCCTCAGGTTTGCTGGCATCGAACGGACGGACGTACACCTCCATGGTGTCCACTTTGGCTTCGTTGGAAAGGTACGCGAGGAAGCGCGAGTCGGGCGAAAACCGGCCAAGGACGACGTCGTACTCCTCACGCAACCATTCGATCTCTTTCCGTTCGGACGCCTTCGCGTCGACGCCGATTGGCAGCACGGCCAACACGCCAGTAAAGAAGGTCAGGAACTTTCCGTCCCTGGACCAGTCCGTGAGGCCCATGAACGTGCCGTGGCGTGTAGCGGAATACCAGTTCCTCCGGCCCCGTTCCATCGGAAGCCTTTCGGTACAGGCTGGCATCGGACTGTCGCATCGAAAAGTAGGCGAGCTGCTTGCCGTCCGGCGACCACACGTGCATGTCGTCCTGCGCCACGTCGTTCGTGATCGGCGTCCCCTTGCCAGTGGCCACATCGAACGTCCAGACATCGCGATTGCCGGTGTCCGGATCGTTTCGCAGCACGGCCACGCGCGTTCCGTCCGGGGAGAAGCTCGGCATGGCGTAGCGGCCGGGCTGACCGATGCGTCCGACGATCTTGCCTTCACGGTCGAACACGGTCATCTGCACGAGTTGCGGCGGAGGGACCGCAATGAGGATTCGATCCCCGTCGCGGCTGACATTGGACGTTCCCGCCGCGACCGGCGTCTCCTCGGAGAGCCGGAAGAGCACTCTCGGCGCACCGACCTTGAAGGCCGGTGTCGTCGTCACGTCGACAGCCATGATGGCGCCGTTCGCCCCGAGGTAGTAGAGCTCCTTTCCGTCGCCCCGCCAAATCGGCATCCCAATCCCGCCGTCCTTGGAAATCTGCCAGGGCTCGGCCGACGCCTGAGCGCCGGACGGATCGAACGGGCGCACGTAGATTTCATCTCTCCCGGACGGGTTCGACACGTAGACGACAAAGCGGCCGTCCGGAGAGAGCCGAGGAGCCCGGAGCTGAGACGTGCTGCGCAGGATCTCGATCGGCTTGCGCTCGCCAGTGCCCTCGACCGGCACCGAATACAAGGCGCCCCCGCCAAGGTTGGTGGAGAAGAAGCTCAGATAGCGCCCGTCCATCGACCAGTCGGTCAGGTCCATCGGGGCCGTGTGCCGGTAGAGCAACTCCTCGCTGCCGGCCCCGGTCGACGCTTTCCGGTATAACGCGGGAAACCCCTCGGTTAACCGGACATACGCGACCTGGCTGCCGTCGGGAGACCAGACAGGTGTGTTGGCTGGTTCACGGGGTTGCGTGCTCGTGATTTGTATTCCCTGACCTGTCGCGACGTCGAGGACCCAGACGTCGTTGGTTTCCTTGTCGAGATCCCCCTTGACGACCACCAGCCGTTTGCCGTCGGGCGAGAGCACGGGCCGGTTGTACATGCCGCGCGGGCCGATCTGGCCGACGGGTTTGCCGGAGCGGTCGAACAGGGTGAGCTGGCGAGCGTTCGTCTGGAGGATTTCCTTGATGACGCGCGCTCGTTCGACGGGATCTCGGGGAAGCTGGCCCGCGGCGGGGCGCGGCGCCAGTACCCGACGAGGGCGAGAGCGGCAGCCGTGACCATCACTGACGTGCGCGGAGATTTCGTCACGTGGGATCCCCTTTCCAGGTGTCAGGCAGTGAATCGTGAATTCACGATTCACTGCCTGACACGCCCCTCAACAGTTCTGTGGACAGAGCGAGATGACTTTGCCGTCCGGAAGCGTGATGGTCCGGATCAGACCGGACTGGAGTGGTCCCGGGCACGACTGGCTTCGGCGCTGACGGTCTTGCCAACCGCCAGCTTGAATTCGTCGCTGCTGATGTCTCGTGTTCGGAAGAAGCTGGGCGACGGTCCCTCAATCGACCAGACTTCCACCTGCTCGCCCTCCCGTTTGACGTCGAGGAACAGGTAGATGTGTGGGTTTCTCCAATCGACTTTCGTGAGGGTGCCGGTCAATGAGACCCGGTCGTTGAAGTCGAACGCCGCCGACATGTTGTGGTGGGCCCGAACGGAAGTGGTCGCCAACAAGGCCGTGAGCAAAACGAACGTGCCCGTTTTCCGGCTCATGACGTGCTCCTTTCCTTCCCCTACGACTCCCTACGGCCTCCGGTCCAAAAAGTTCCCGGGCCGCTAAACGCGCGGTGTGGTTGGATGCGCTGATTGTCGCACGAAGTGTCGGGCTAGCCTTGCATTGGCGAGTCGACTGCGGTACCGTGCAGCGCCATACAGGCCGCGGCTGTCGCGGTCATCGACTTCGATGGGAGTGCTTATGCGGAAT
>CAVREM010000096.1:0-7896 GCA_963720005.1 uncultured Acidobacteriota bacterium
GAGGCGACCAATTTCGGGTTCGAGTCCCGGTGTCGACCCCGCCAACTACAGGAGTCAGTGGGGAACGGACTTCCCGTTTCTGACTCAGGAGCCTGCTTGCGAACAGGCCGGAAGCGGCGGACGGATGTGTTTGCAAGCGGTTTGCAAGCGGGGCAGGGTCCGATCGAGACTCCGCATTGACTCGTGCAGTCCTCGGAGCGTCGCGTTGAGGTAGGTGCTCGTCTGCTGAAGCGACGCGTGTCCGAGCATGTGCTGCACGTAGTGCACGGGCCAACCGGCCTCTAGCAGGCGCGAGCCGCCTTCGTGCCGGAGGTCGTGGAAGGGCAGGTTAATCGCCCGATAGGCCGCCTGTGACTCAGGGCTCAGCCTCGTGCTGCCTTTTTCGTTTGGCCCTGTCTTCTTCTTCCAAATCCAAGCCGGCTTGTGGCCGTGCGCTCGCAGAACCGCGGTCTGCCAGGCCCGTCTGACGTTGCCCACCCGCTGACCGATCTCGTCACCAAACACGCACGCGAATGGCGGGAACGGCACGCCCGCCGGACTGTCGCGCCTCATCTCCAAAACCCTCCGGAGCCGGCTTGAGGGATTGGAAGCGTCGGCGTCAACAGCAGCAAGGCGGCCGCGATTAACCGACCGTTCACCGACAGCCCTTGTCGACGCACAACGTGCGGCTGAAGAACGGCAGGACGTGGTTCTGGAAGCGATCGGCGACCTTGCTCGTGTGGGTGCCGGGGTAGATCTCGAACGTGTTCGAGAGCCCATAGGTGTCGAACATCTCGTGAAGCTTGCCGGCGTCCGTCCGAAGGCCGTCCTGGTCGCCGACGTCCATGGCGATGGCCGCGATACGGTGCGCAGGTTCACCGATGTACTGGTCGACGAACGCCAGCGGAGCGTTCGCGGCCCAACGCGCCAGCACGTCCGGCCGCGGCGTGCCGTCCTTCGTCGGCAGATCGAGATAGAGCGGCGGATTCTTCGGATTGGGCGACCAGGCCGACGCGGCAGCCAGTTGCGCGCGCGCGAAGAACGGGAGCGTCGCCGTATCCGCGGGCGACGTCGCTGCCGCGAGCGTCTTCTCGAGCTCCGCCGGGATCGCGGCCGACGCCGCGGGCCGACAGGCAGCACGGGCTCATGATGTAGAGGCTGCCGAACACGTCGGCGTGCTTCATGCCGATGCGCGTCGCGCCGTAGCCGCCCATCGAGTGGCCGACCAGGCCGCGGCTGGACGCGATCGCGGCATCGTCCGGTAGTGCGCGTCGATGTACGCGACCAGATCGCGCGCGACGAACCGCTCGAAGTCGCCCGGTCGTGACGCGAGCTCGAATACATCGAGCCGTTGTGCACGGTTTTCGAGTCGGGCAGGACAACGATCATGTCCTTCGCGCCCTGCGCGAAGGCGCCCTCGATCGTCTGCGGCACGTGAATCTCGCGTGACCACTGCTCGGCGCCGATGGAGTAGCCGTGCAGCGCATAGACGACCGGGTAGCGGCGCGATTTCTCCTTGGCGTAGCTCGGCGGCAGGAACACGAGCACGTCGCGATCGGCGGCGTTGCCTTCGAGATTGCCTTCGAGCGCGGCGCCGTGCACCTTGATGCGCTCGACGGTGGCGGGTTTGGCGCCCGGCACGGGCGGAGGCGCTTCGGTTTGCACCTGCGCATGGGCTGCCAGCGGACCGAGCGCGACGCCCAGCATCGCCAGCACCGAACGGAGCTCTGTCCTCAGCATCATCGGGGTGCTTTCTGCCTCGCGGAGAGCGACTGCGTGGGCTGACGTCAGTTACGGACGAACGGCCAGCACGGTCACTGATCTTGGTTCGAGCGTGACGTTCAGCCGACCGCCCTGGACCTGCGCCGTGACCGGCCTGGGCGTCACGGTCTTCGGCGCCTCGAAGGTGTTCACGCTGTCGATGGCCGGCCCCGTGAGCGTCTCGCCGGCCGCGGATCTGGCCTTGAGGCCGGACACGTGTGCCGAGATGGTGGCGGGCCGGTTCGGATCGACATTGGCGAGCGCCAGCCAGAGCGTGCCGGCCGCGTCCTTCGCGGCGATCGCGTCGACGCGGGGCAGCGTGATGTCGCCGTGCGTATAGGCGCCCGCATCGAACGTCACCGGAACGAAGGTCGCGTCCTGAAACGGCAGGTACATCCTGAACACGTGGTACGTCGGCGTCAGGATCATCTTCTCCTTGTCGGTGATGATCATCGCCTGCAGCACGTTGATCATCTGCGCGATGTTGGCCATGCGGACGCGATCGGCATGGCGCGCGAAGATGTTGACGTTGCAGCGCGGCAATGAGCGCGTCGCGCACGCTGTTCTGCTGAACGAGGAAACCAGGCGTGCTGCCGGGCAGCGGCGCGTACCAGGCGCCCCACTCGTCGACGACGAGCGCGATGCGCTTCTCGGGATCGTACTTGTCCATGATCGCCGAGTGCGCCGTGATGATGCTGTCCATTTCGACGGCGGCCTGAAGGATCCTGGCGTAGTCGGCCTCGCCGAACCCGACGGAGGGAAACTTCGGCGGAAAGCGGACGACCGTGTAGTTGTGAAGTGAGAGGCCGTCCATGTCCCAGCTCCACTGGCGCGCCTTCCAGCCCTTCATGATGACGTCGGTCCACTCGGTCCACCGCGGGCCCCCGCCGCCAGGGCCGACGGCGATCTTGAGCATGCGCTCGTCGCCTTCCCGCTGCGCCGGATTGAAGTTCCGCGAATACCGCGCGAACGTCTTCAACTCCTGCAGGTAGTGCTCCGGCGTCATGTTGCCGCCGCAGTCCCAGTTCTCGTTGCCGATGCCGAGGTACGGGATCACGTACGGCTCGGGATGCCCGTTGGCGGCGCGCTCTTTTTGCAGGGCCGTCGGCTGCGCGGCGGTGAGGTACTCCAGCCACTCGGCGGCTTCCTGCGGGCTCCCGGATCCGACGTTGACCGACAGATAGGCCCGGCTGCCGATCTGATCGATGAAGTCCATGAACTCGTGCGTGCCAAAGGTGTTCGGCTCGATCACGCCGCCCCAGTCCGGGTTCATCTGCGCCTGACGATCGCGCCCGATGCCTTTCCGCCAGTGGTAGTCGTCGGCGAAGCAGCCACCGGGCCACCGCACGTTCGGAACCCTCAGCACCTTGAGAGCGGCGACGACGTCATTGCGAATGCCGCGCGTGTTGGGGATGGGCGAGTCGGGGCCGACCCATACGCCCTCGTAGATGCCCTTGCCGAGGTGCTCCGCGAACTGGCCGAAGAGGTTGCGGTCGATCTTCGGACCGGTCTTCGTCGCGTCAACGGCTAGCGTGATCGGTGCGGCGCCCCGATCCTGAGGCGCGGCGGCGAGGACGATGGTCGTGCTCATGACGGCGAGCGCCGCCAGCGCGCGCCGAGGGAAACGCAGGAACGTTCTCACGATGGAACTCCAGGCGTGGCGCGTCCGGCCGCGATGCCGCAGACGTGCGGGTGTCACGCGTCACAAACGGCTCGTTGACGCGCGAGAGCGTATGCGCTTTCAGTTCGGCGATCAACCTGCGACAAACTGGCGCGAATTTAGGCGGAATTCGTCTCGCAATCGCTTACAAGCAGCGTCGCCGGCTGACCTGTCGCCCCGCAGGGATCAGCGGGCCGAAGCGCCGCTCGAATCCCGAACCACGAGCTCTGGTTCGACGACGAATTCGCGGTCGCGCGGAACGTCGCCGCGCATCAGGCGATCAGTTGATGGCCGCTTGACAGGCGTTAATGCAAGCGAATACAGTTTTCGCCACTCCGACGAAAGCCGCCGATCGCCGTGACCCACATCCGGCGACGAGAGACCTGCGATGCCGACGCCCGCCAGCCGACGACGTTTCGCCAAACCTGTGGTCGCCGCGCCCAACCCGCAGACCCGAGGCGCGCGCCGGATGTCCCCGGTGTTGGAAGCGCTCGGCCCAGACGCGTCCAACGAGCCGTCTGTGCTGGTGCGACTTCTCCTCTGACGGTCGACGACGCGTCCGGAGAGCGGAGCCAGGTCTCGACGTTTCTCCGGAATATGTCGATGCCGGCGGCACTGGCACGGCCGGGGACGCCGCGAACTCAGCGTTCTGCAGTGCGAGCGTCGGACTCCGCGCCACGAGAAGCGAAGCACGCCATTCGCGCCGTAGTTGCTCCGGGCCTCGCGGCGGGCTGCGCGTGCGCGTGTGTGACGCTTCGACGGCTACCTGAGCGCGAGGGCCTGACGATGAAAAAGGTCGCATTCGCATTGGCGCTAGTGTCGGTGGCGGCGATCGCTTCCGCGCAGCCGCACGGCGACTTCAAGCCGGCCGAGACCAACGTGTGGGGCGCCGAATATCCGCGCGTGGATGCGACCGGTCGCGTGGAAATCCGCATCAAGGCGCCCGATGCCGCCAAAGCACGCGTGAACTTCTGGAGCGGGCCGAAGATCGACATGGAGAAGCAGGCGGACGGGTCCTGGACCGTCACCACGCCGCCCCTCGTTCCCGGCCTCCACTACTACACGGTGATCGTCGATGGCGCGGAGTTCGCCGACCCCGGCAGCCACGCGTTCTTCGGTGGGAGCAGGCACGCCAGCGCCGTCGAGGTGCCGGAGGCTGGCGCTGACTACTATGCGATCAAGGACGTGCCCCACGGGCAGGTCCGTGAGGTCTGGTACTCGTCGAAGCCGGCCGGTGGCTGGCGCCACGCGCTGGTCTACCTGCCGCCCGGCTACGACACGCAGATCACGATGCGCTATCCCGTGCTGTACCTGCAGCACGGCGGCGGGGAAGACGAGACCGGCTGGATCCAGCAGGGGCGCGCCAACTTCATCCTCGACAACCTGATCGCCGAGGGCAAAGCCAGACCGATGATTGTGGTGATGGCCTATGGCTACGCCCGCCGCGCCGGCCAGGCGGCCGCGAGCCCGACCGGCGCCGCGGCGCCGACCACGCCGGAAGCGCGCCAGCGGATAATGCAGGACATGGCGTCGGCCTTCCAGGCGGACGTCACCGATGCCTTGATCCCATTCATCGATTCGACCTTCCGGACCAAACCCCACCGGGAACATCGCGCGATGGCCGGCCTCTCGATGGGCGGCTTCCAAACTTTCCAGATCACGCTCAACCGCCTGGATCTGTTCTCACACATTGGCGGGTTCAGCGGCGCGGGCGGCCTGAACGGCCGTGCCCTCGACCTGAAGACCGATTTCAATGGCGCCTTCGCCGATCCCAAAGGTTTTGCCAAGAAGGTGCGGCTGCTCTGGCTGGGTGTCGGCACGACCGAGCCGGAACGGATGCGCGACGGCATCCGTGGCTTCCACAAGGCCCTCTCCGACGCCGGGATCGACCACGTCTACTACGAGTCGCCGGGGACGGACCACGAGTGGCAGACCTGGCGACGCGACCTGCACGACTTCGCGCCGCGGCTGTTCCGTTAACCCTGCTCGGGACTCGAACGAAGAGACCATTGGCAGCAGGTCACAAGGATCTGCTCTCAGGTCGCCGTCACCAGCCAGTTGCGAAACTCGTCCCAGACACCCCGCCAGTCCTGTCGTCCGCACCAAAAACGCGCGAGATTCAAGAGAATTCTTCGAGTTCTGAACCGATGCGCGCGTCAACTCAGCGACGCGACCAACTGCGACGGAACCGGCTCACTCCCATGTGGTTCAGTCCGTCGCTGGCAAGCACGGCGTTCGAATCCCACACCATGTCAAGTGCGGACAGGGGGCAGCTCCAGCTTTAGTGACGCCGACGCGGACGCGTGCGCCGCGTCTTCGGTGTCGCTGGCGTATTTGATGCCCTTCACGCCAGCGTCATCGATAAACCCGGGGGTCACCGGCCTTCCGGCCGTCGTTTGCCTGGCCTTCGGCGTGATCGCCGCGGTCGTGCTGGCGTTCCTCTCTTCTGGCGCAAGGTCTGCCGCATTTCATTCGAATCTCATGGCCCGCTCATGATTCGGTGAGGACTTCGCGGCTGGCTTTCGGTCACAGTGGTGGATATGACATCCACTGTGACGAACAACGTTAAGGCGGCCGCCCTCATCGCCCTCGCCCTGGCAATCGGGGCCATGGGCATCTACGTCGCGGATGCGGACGACGCGCCCGGCGCCGCCGTCATCGGGCTGCTGCTGATGATCGGCGCGGTCGTGCTCGGCGTGAAGGCCGCGCGGAACCGGCTGCCGGCCTGGGCCGCGCGCACCGCGCTGGCCGTCGGCGTCCTCATGGCGGCGTTCGCGGCATTTCTGACTCATGCGGTCGCTGTGACCGCGCCTCTTTTCGCGCAGCCGCAGGACGTGCCATCGGTCATCGATTCGGCGCCGTCGCCGCAATATGCGGCGGCCGTCGAGCGCGCGCGGGAGCTCGTGCGCGCGGCCGTCCTGGAGCAGAACCTGCCAGGGGTCTCGGTGGCGGTCGGTGCGGGCGGCACGATCGTCTGGGCGGAAGGATTCGGCTGGAGGGACGTTGAAACGCGGACGCCGGTCACGCCGAATACCCGATTCAACATCGGCACGGCGGCGTCCGCGGTCACTGCCGCCGCTGTTGCGCCGCTCGGGCTGACCAACACCGGCGCTGACTCGGCGGCGGAGTGGAGTCCGGAGCACATCGGCGAGCCGGAAGAGGACTTCCCGCTCTTCACGATCATCCGCCACGTCATCTTCAGGCCGATCGGCTTAGCCCCCGCGCAGCCATTGCCTGGCGATCGCGCGACGTTCTACGTCCCGCGATCTGATGACAATCCACTGCGTGGAAGGCGGCTGATGTACATGCGCGACCTGGCGTGCTGCGCGGGGACGATGGCGTCCTATTCCACGCCGTCTGATCTGGTGCGCGTCGGCCTGGCGAACGGCGGCAGCATCAACGGCGAGCTGGCGGGCGGGATGGTGATGTCGCTGATGACGCTGCGCGACAGCGGCATCGTCGTCGCCGTGCTGTCCAACATCGCGCACGCGAACACGTCTGCGCTCGGCCTGAAGATCGGAGACGCGTTCGCGAAACAGGCGCGATGAGGCATCCCGCCACCCAGTCGACGATCGGGTAACATCGCCGGCCCGCGGCGCGGCGCGTCGGTCGAAGGCACGATCCAGCAGAACGATCGATACGGGCTGCTTCGGCAGAGATTCGACGCGAAGCGGGAGAAGCTGGCGGGTCCGGACGCGGAGGAGCGTTTTCACGACCGGCTCGAGGCGTTCGCCGAGCCAGTGTCGTTCGCGAACGTGATCCTGCTGGCGCGCTCGCCTTGATCTAGGTGCCGGTGCCGGTATCACGCCGCGCGGATCAGCCAGTTGCGGAAACTCCAGCCGCACGCCTGCCGCCGTAAAGTATCGCGACGACGCGTTGACCTGCGGCGCCTCGGCACGTGCAAAAGAACATGCGAATGTCGACCCCCCGCCAACGGGTCATCACGTACATCGCGTTCGTGGTCGCGTTCGCGCTTGCAGCGCACTATGCGGCGCCGAAGGCCGGCGGCGGTGCGTCGGCGTTCGTCGTGATGTGGACGCCGGCCCTCGCCGCGCTGGCAGCCAGCGTGCTCACCCGACGATCGCTCGGCGCTATCGGCTGGCGGCCGTGGCCGGTCAAGTGGCTAGCGGCCGGCTGGATCATTCCAAGCCTATACGCCTTTCCAGCCTACGCGCTCGTGTGGCTCGCCGGCCTTGGCAGCGTCCCCAGCCCGACATTCCTGGAGCGCGCGCGCTTCACGCTCGGCATGCCATCGGAGGCGAACTGGCTCGTCATCGTCTCGGCGTTCGGCTACATCGCGCTGGTCAACCTGCTGCCGAACATGATCCTCACGCTCGGCGAGGAGCTCGGGTGGCGCGGCTTCTTGGTGCCGGAGCTCACGACGTGGGTCGGCTTCCGGCGGGCGAGCCTGTACAGCGGCGTGATCTGGGGCGGCGTGGCACCTGCCGGGGATTCTCACCGGCGCTTATGGCGCGGCCGGCACACCGAAGGCGTAC
>CAVREM010000097.1:0-253537 GCA_963720005.1 uncultured Acidobacteriota bacterium
ACGTCGGCGGGCGACGCGCCGATCGCCATGCGCACGCCGAACTCGCGGATGCGGCGCGAGACCAGGTAGCTGCGCACGCCATACAAGCCAATCACCGCAACGAATGTGCCCGCAAGACCAAGCGTCAGGAACATCTTTGCGGCGGTGCGGAGGACCCACACTTGCGCGCTGCCCTCGTGCTGCGCACGGAAGCTCTTCACGAAGATCACGGGCAGGTTGGGATCCGACAGCTCGGAGTTGTTCGCGAACGCTCCTCACGATCGTGTCGCCCGTCTGCGGCGTGGCCGCGCGCGCGTAGACGAACATGCGCGTGGAATCGGCTGCCCCGGATGGCACATAGATATGCGCCTCGGGCCTGTTCTTGAACAGATCGTGTTTCACCGCGGGCGCGAGGCCGACGATGACCATGGGCCTCGAGTCGGCGGTGCCGGAATCCGCGCCGTACTGCAGCAACTGGCCGACAGGGTTCTCGTTCGCGAACAGACGTTCGGCGAGCGTGACGTCGACGATCACCGGCGTCGTACCGCCCACCGTCGCTTCTTCGGCCGCCGTGAACTCACGGCCCTGCACCATCCTCAAACCGAGCGTCTTGAAGTAATCCGACGTGACCGTGTAGCTCTGCACGCGCAGGAGTTTACCGGCCGCGTCCGGATCCTCGTTCTTTAGCCGAGGCCCGCCGCGCTGTACGTCCTCGCCGAACGAATAGTCGCCGAATGGAAGGACCGATGCTTCCGCGACGGACTCGATGCCTGGAGTCGAGCGCAGTTTCTCGAGCACGGCGCGATGCGCCTCGCGACCCTGGGCCGCGTCGTAGCCACCCAGCGTCGGGTCGACCTGCGCAATCGCCAGCTGACCGACATCGAAGCCCGGATTCGCGGATGCACCCGCGGCCGCGCCACGCACGAACAATCCGCTCAAGACGAGCAGCGCCAGCGACAGCGCGAGTTGCGCGGTGACGAGCGCGTCGCGCACGGTGATGCGTCCGGCGATCTTGCCGCTGATCTCGCCGGCGTGATCCTTGAGCGACGACAGCAGGTCAGGCCGCGACAATCGCAGCGCCGGCCAGAGTCCAAAGGCCACCGTCGCGAGCGAACAGAAAATCATCGTCGCAAAGAGCACCGTGGTATCGGGTGTGAGATCAAGCGCGAGGAAGATCGGGAATACCGTCGCCATCGACGACACGAGCAATTGCGCCGCCCATGTCGCCGTCAACAACCCAAGAGCGCCGCCGGCGAGCGACAGCATCAAGCCCTGTACCAGCAGTTGGCGCACGATTCTCGACCGTGTGCCGCCGATGGCAAGACGGATCGCGATCTCCTTCTGACGCGCCGATCCGAACGCCAACATCATGTTCGCGAGATTCATGCACGACGTCAGCAGCACCGTCGCCGCGAGTCCCTGTAGCATCCCCATCGGCAACCAGATCTGCGTGTCGTCTTGCGGCCTGGTGCTGATGTCGAGACGGTCGAGCGTGCCCACGACCAGATCCTGGTTCTTGTTGTCGTCGGGATAGGCCTGTTCATGCGCGGCAGCAATGACCTTGAGTTGCGCGTCCGCTTGAGCGCGCGTCACGCCGGGCTTGAGACGCCCAACCAGAATCAGCGGGCGGCTGCGGCGATCCGAGATCGGAAAACGCCCATCGGCGTCGAAGTCGCTTGCGATCGCATCGTGCACGCCGATCGGCAGGTAATACTCGGCGCCCAGGATTGCTGTGGTGCCGGTGAAATGTTGCGGGGCCACGCCGACAATGGCGAAGTCCTGCCCGTTGATTCGCACGGTCTGCTTGAGGATGCCGCGATCGAGTCCCGATCGCTCCCAGACCTTGTAGCTGACGATCACCGAGCGCGCCGCCGTGCCCGGGCGTTCCTCGTCCATCGTGAAGTCGCGGCCGTAGACCGGCTGCACGCCGAGTGTCTCGAAGAAGCCGGTGGTGACGATGTCGACCGTCGCCTGACGGGTGGTGTTGTTCTCGGTGACGCCGGCGAGAGCGACAGTGTGACCGGCGAGGTGCGCGAACGGTCCGCCCGCGTCTCGCACATCGCTAAAGCCCGGATAGGAGAAGGGGCGATAGTCGCGCGCGGCCGTACGGTCCTTGCTGAACACGCCGACGACCTCACCCGGCGCATCGGCCCCGGCGAGCGGCCGGATCATCAGGCCGTTGATGATGCCGAAGATACCGGCGTTGACGCCGATGCCGAGCGTCAGGACGCCTACGGCGGTCAGCGTGAAGCCGGGATGCTTGCCGAGAAGGCGAGCGCTGTATCGAAGGTCCTGCCAGAGGGTCCACATATTCGACATAGACGCTCGGTCGCTACGAATATTTCATTGCATGCACAATTTCGAGGGGCCGCCCGAAATCGATGCACCGATTTCGCGGCTGAGGTGCATTGTCGAGGCATGCCTCCCTGGCGCACCAACGTCCCGAGCGTCGCCGTGACTACGGTCCGCATGGTCAGCACGGCGACACGAACAGTGTGCGAGCCGCTGGTTCGCGCGAAGACCCGCGAGTGCACCGAGCGCGCCGCCATCACCCTAACTCGTTTCCGAAGACGCCTTTTGTAGGCTGGCGCATGGTGCAGGTGCCAGCGCCAGGCACACACTCTGTGGGATTCGAACTGAAGTGGGTCCTGCTAACAGACTGAGTCCAAATAGGTTAGCCTGTTCGAGACCGGCCAATAGCTTGTGGCTGGGAGGCAGGGATTCGAACCCCGCCATCAGGAGCTCAGGAACTGAGGAACTGAGGAACTGAGGAACTAAGCTCGTCCCTCAGCTCCTCCGGTCCACTACTTGGTCTCGTTGTAGATCACCTGGAAGTTCGCCTGCACCCGGGTCGCCTGAGGCGCCGCGTAACCCGTGTACTTCGCGGGCATCGTCCAGGCCTTGGCCGCTTCCTCGACGCTCTGGCCCGCCTTCTTCGCCTGTTGCACCGCCGCCAGGAAATCGCGGTTGAACTGCGCGTACTCCTGCAGATCGTTCATCGTCGCCTGCGCGCTGTGGCCGGTGATGATCGTGTCGGCGCTCTTGCTGAGCGCGCTGTGCGCCTTCGCCAGGCGTGTTGCCGATCTCGACGCCGCTGCCGCCGTTGTTGGCGTCGAGCAGCGGCAGGTTCTTGCCCGAGAAGATGTCGCCCGCGTGCACGACGCGCAGCGCCGGGAACAGCACCCAGGCGTCGCCGTTCGTATGGCCGCGCCCGAAGTAGTGGAGGTCGATCTGATCGGCGCCGCTGCCGATCGTCATCCGATCCTTGAAGGTCCGCTTCGGCAGTCCCCGGCCCTTGTTCTGCTCGAAGATGCTCGGCACCGGCTTTTCGGGCGTGCTGCCCCGGCCCGTCATCTTCTTCATGTTCGCCGCGGTGTTCTCGTGCACGACGACGTCGACCGTGGCCGGGAACTCCACGTTGCCGCTGACGTGATCGCCGTGCGTATGCGTGTTGACGATCATCGTCACCGGCTTGGGCGTGAGCTCCTTGATCTTGGCGAGGATCGGCTGACCCCAGCCGGGGTTCTTCGTGTCGACGACGGCGACGCCGTTGGCCATGACGAACACGGCGGTGTTGCCGCCGCCACCCTCGCCGCGCAGGACGAACAGATTGTCCTTGAGCTTCTCGACCTCGACGACCGGTGGCCCCTGTTGTCCGCCGCGGCCGCCGCCCGGCGGCGGCTGTTGATAAGCGGCGGCTGTCAGCGACAGCGCGCCTGCCGCCAACAGACGCGCTCAATACGGCTGCTCGTCTCATGGCGCCCCCTTACTGCTTCGACGAAAATGACGAACCACTTGTCTTCGAACAGCTTCACCTCTTCGGCCGGTTTCAGTCCGACCGCCGCCATCATCGCCGTCACCTGCTCCTGACCGAGCTGCATCTTCGCGTCTTCGCGATGGCCGCCCGCGCCCGGCTTGAAGTCGATGACCGCGATGCGGCCGCCCGGCTTCGAGGTAGCCGGCGAGGTTCTTCAGGTAGACCTCGCGCTTCTCGATGTGATGGAGCACGTCGTGGATGAACGCGAGGTCGACTCCTGGCGGCAGCAGGGGATCGTCGAACTCGGCGAATACGGGTTCGATGTTGGTGACGCCCTGCTCGGTGCCCAGCTCGACGATGTGCTCGAGAAGCTTCTCGTCGACTTCGACCGCGTACAACTTGCCGCCCGGCCTGACCGCACGCGCCAGCGGCAGGCTGAACACTCCGGTTCCGGCGCCGATGTCCGCGACGAGCATGCCGGGCTTGAGCTTGAGCGCCGCGACGACTTCGCTGATTTTCAGGCCCTGAAGGCGCGTGGGCGAGTCGAGCGTCTTGATCCACTCCTCGGCGGTTCGCGTGCCCAGCTGCGCGGCGGCCGGCTGGGCCCAGCCGGCCGCCGTCAGGAACGCCGCCAACGTCAGCAGCGCTGGTAAGTGCGCATGGCTACTTGGTCTCGGCCATGATGCTCTGCGCGTTCGCCACGGCCCGCTTCATGGCTGCTCGCGGCCGCCTGTTCGTTGGCCGGCGCCGGCCACGACGCCGGTTGCTTCCAGGTCTTGGCGAAGTCTTCGGCGTTGCGGCCCGCCTTCTCGGCCGCGACGACGTCGTTCAGGAAGCCGCGGTTCCAGTCGGCCCACGCACGCAGGTCGTTGAACGTCATCTGGCCGCTGTGGCCGGTGATGATCGTGTCGGCGCTCTTGCTCAGCGCCGCGTGCGCCTTCGTCAGCGTGTCGGGGATCGCGACGCCGCTGCCGCCGTTGTTGGTGTCGAGAAGCGGCAGGCCGTTGTTCGACGCAAAGATGTCGCCGGCGTGCACGACGCGCAGCGCCGGGAACAGCACCCACGCGTCGCCGTTCGTGTGGCCGCGGCCGAAGTAGTGCAGGTCGATCTGATCGGCGCCGCTGCCGATCGTCATCTGATCCTTGAAGGTCCGCTTCGGCAGGCCGCGGCCCTTGTTCTCCTCGAAGATGTTCGGCGTTGGCTTGGCCGGCGCCGCGAAGCCGGCCACCGGGTTCATCTTCTTCATGTGCGCGGCGGTGTTCTCGTGGACGACGATGTCGACCGTGGCCGGGAACTCGACGTTGCCGCTGACGTGATCGCCGTGCGTGTGCGTGTTGATGATCGGCGTGACCGGCTTCGGCGTCAGCTCCTTGATCTTGTCGAGGATCGGCTGGCCCCAGCCCGGGTTCTTGGTGTCCACGACCGTGACGCCGTTGGCCATGCACGAACACGGCCGTGTTGCCGCCGCCGCCCTGCCGCGCAGCACGAACAGGTTGTCCTTCAGCTTCTCGACTTCGACGACCCGCGGCTTCTGCTGCCTGCCCGGCCGGCGGCTGCTGATACGCGGCCACCGTCATCGACAGCGCTCCCGCCGCGATCAGCACCCCGAGCACGATTGCACTCTTCTCATGCCATCCCTCCAGGAAAGAAGACACGTTCGAATGAACCAGAACGCTCCCGCCGCGATGACGACGATCGATCCGGCGAAGGCGAGCCGCCGGCCCGCCGCTTCGCTGCGCGCGCGCAGCGCGGCGAGCGCCGACGCGACCGCCACCACGACGAGGAGCTGGCCGATCTCGACGCCGACGTTGAACGAGAACAGCGACCAGCCGAGCGCCCGCGCCGGCAGGTCCATCTCGCGCAGCACGTTGGCGAACCCGAAGCCGTGGATGAAGCCGAACGCGAACGCAATCCAGGCGCGGACGTCGCGCCCGCCGTGCACCATCAGGTTGTCGGCGCCGACGTACACGATGCTGAGCGCGATCGCCGGCTCGACGATGCCGCGCCGGGGGCGTGACGATGTTCAGCGCCGCCAGCGACAGCGTGATGCTGTGCGCGACCGTGAACGCGGTGACGACCAGCGATCAGCTGCCGGAGCGATCCGCCGAGCAGCAGCAGCCCGACCAGAAACAGCAGGTGGTCGGGGCCGATCAGGATGTGGTGCACGCCCGACGGCACGAACCGCTGGACGACGGCGAAGACGCCCTGCCGCGGTTCCCGCGAAATACTCGAACCGCGTGCGGGACGCGTCGAGGATCGCCTGCGAGGTGAGCGCCTCGCCTTCGTAGACGTTGATGAACGTCTGGTGCTGCGGATCGTACGGAAACATCACGGTCGCTGACCGTGATCGCACCGGCGGGCCTCGCGAGCGCGACGCGCCCTCGAGCCGCAGCGACTGGCGCTCGGCTAGCGGCTCGGGCGACGACCACGCGTCGATGGCCAGCGCGCGGCCGTCCGCCGCCAGCGCCAGCCGATCGCTCAGCAGCTTGCGGATCGCGGCGTCCTGGTCGCGAAGCACGGCCGGGTCGAGCAGCCGCTCCACCGGCTCGATGCCGAGATCGTGCGCGACGTCGAAGACGTGCGCGACGACCGACACGTGGATGGCCGACGGCTGGACGCGAACGTCGACAAAGCTGAACGGAGCGGGGTGTGCCGCCGCCGGGGAGCTGATGCCGACGAGTGCGGCAACGAAGGCCGCGAGGGAAAGCCGCCTCATGGGCTCGTCAAGGCGGTAATGGTACCCTAACTCCGCGTGGCAATCATCACGCTTCGACCGCCGAAGACCCTCGAATTGCCGAGTATGCCGGCGTTGCAGACCCGGAACTGGCGCGTCCGGCGGGTTCTTCGTGGCAGAGGGCCGCCTCGTCGTCCGGCGACTCATCGAGGACGGCCGGTACCGCATTCGCTCAGTGCTTCTGAGCGAGGCGGCTCAGCAGCAGCTCGACGGCGTCCTCGCGCGGCTCGATCCGCGGGTGCCCATTTACGTCTGTCCCTTGCAGTCGTTCCGAGACATCACCGGCTTCCACATCCACCGCGGCTGTGTGGCGCTCGTCGAGCGACCGGTGCCAAGCGGCGTTCGCGAGCTCCTCGACGGCGCCCGGCTCGTCCTGATGCTCGAGTCGATCGCCAACCCCGACAACGTCGGCGGCATCTTCCGCAACGCCGCGGCGTTCGGTGTGGATGGCGTGCTGCTGGACGGCGCGACCTGCGATCCGCTGTATCGAAAAGCGATTCGCACTTCGATGGGCGCGGTCCTTCGCGTGCCGTTCGCCCGCGCGGAATGGGCGGACGCACTTCCAATCGTCCGGTCGAGCGGCTTCACCGTCGTCGCGTTGACGCCCAGTGAGCGCGCCGAGCCGCTCGATCGCTTCGCGGAGAATCGACGCGCCGAACCGCTGGCGCTGCTCCTCGGCAACGAAGGGACGGGCTTGAGCGACGCGGCGGCTGCAGCGGCCGACGTCGCGCGTCCGCATTCCGATGACGAGCGAAGTCGACTCCCTGAACGTCGCCGTCGCCGCCGGAATCGCCCTGTCGCGATTGACGCGATTTGCTGATGTCTGGTAAACAAATCGGCGTGTTGCCGATTCCCGTCGAGTATGCGTCGCAGCGGAAAGTCCGAAGCCGGAACAAGCTGTACTACCGGTTCAACCACTGGCCAGTCTGGATTTTCGTCTTTTTCATATTGCCGGGGCCGCTGACCTCCGACCTGTTCGAGCGCGGATTCGACTCCCGCATCCTGTGGTGGCTGGCGGTCGTAATGGTCGCGACCGGGATTGCGGGGCTTGCCGGGCGGCTGCCCGGCACGGAGGCGCGCCCGCTCATCGTCCGCTTCATCGAAGACTGCCCGAACCCGATTCACCGGAAGATTTGCTACACGATCGCGTGGGGTGAGCTCTTTACCTTCACGATCGTCAACCTGATGGGGCTTGTGATCGCCGTCATCACCGGCGAGTGGCATCTCAAGGAGATCTACCGGACCGCCTACTTCCCGCTGTCAGCGTTGGTCTGGCTGGTGGGTGTGCTCGGCTACTTGCCCCGCGCCAGGGCCTCGACGCGCGGCGAGGGGTACGAGCGCCGCTATTTCTACGGCGCCGTGTGGGCCGTGGCCACGGCCCATCCCGTCCTGTGGCTCGCCTGGAGAGCCCTGCCGCAGACCCGAGGGTACGACGCGGTCAAGCTGATCATCTTCGCTGGCATCCTGGTCGGGGTCGGCACCCTGGCGTGGTTCGGCCGGCTGCCCCGTACGCGCCCGATCGTGTCCGACGAGTTCGCGATTTCCGCCTGACTGTCACATCCGTCCCCTCGTCGTCCGTCCAGCCGGCTCGTCTCCCGTAGTAGGTCGCCTAGGCGGAGCATCGGAGGCATCATGAACATCTTTGTCGCGGGCGGCACCGGGACAATCGGCGTGCCGCTGGTTCGTGCTTTGGTCGCTGCGGGCCATCAAGTGCACGCATTAACCCGTTCGGCCAACAAGGCCGATGAGATTCGTGAATTAGGAGCCCATCCGGCGATCGCCGACGCGCTCGACGCCGACGGCGCTGCGCCGCGTCGTGCTCGCCGCGCGGCCGACGCACGTCATTCATCAGCTGACCGCGCTGCCGAAGGAAGGAGTGCGCCGCGCCAGCGATCTCGCCCCGACCAATCGGCTGAGAAGCGAAGGCACCCGGAACCTGCTCCACGCGTCGATCAGCGCCGGCGCACGCCGGATCGTCGGCGGCTCGTTCGCGCCGTTCCAGGCGCCGATGCCTGCCAACGCCCTCGCTGATGTCGTGAAGGGAGCCGAGGCGATCCGGTCGATGGAGTCGCAGATTCTCGAGGCCAGCCGCCGCGGCGCGATCGAAGGCGTCGTGCTGCGCTACGGCCTGTTCTACGGACCCGGCAACCCGGCGATAGCGAACATGATCCAGTCTGCTGCGACGCCGGATGCTGCCCGTCGTTCGCGACGACAAGGGGCTGCTGCCGTTCATCCACCTGGACGACGCCGTGAGCGCCACGATCGCTGCGCTCGATCGCGCGCCGGCCGGCTCGGCATACGACATCGTCGACGATCATCCGGCCAGCATGAGCGAGGTCGTTGGCGGGCTGGCGCGGCAGGCGGGGGCGCCAAGGCCATTCAGCCGTGCCGCTGTGGGTGCCGCGCCTGCTCTCGCCGTACATGGCGGGCTTCATGTCGATCCGTCTGCCGCTGTCGAATGCGAAAGCGCGCGCCGAGATGGGGTGGGCGCCGAAGTATCCGACCTGGCGCGAGGGCCTGGCTGGCATGGTCGACCGCGCGGCAAGCCCATGACCGACGTCAGTGCCTTCGACGAGCATCGGCCGCTTCTGTTTTCCATCGCCTACCGCATGCTCGGCAGCGCCGCGGACGCCGAGGACGTCGTCCAGGACGCGTGGCTTCGATACCGCGGCGCCGACGACGTCCGTTCGCCGCGCGCCTTCGCGGCGACCATCGTCACGCGGCTCTGTCTGGATCGGCTGAAATCGGCGCGCACGCTCGCGAGAGGAATACGTCGGTCCCTGGCTTCCCGAACCGATTCTGACAACCGAAGAGGGACCTGACGTGACGCTGCAGCGCTCGGAGTCGGTCACACTCGCCTTTCTCGTCCTGCTCGAAACGCTGTCGCCGGAGGAGCGGGCTGTGTTTCATGCTCCGCGAAGTGTTCGACTACAGCCACGACGAGATCGCCGAGATGCTGGCGTGAGCGCCTGCGAACTGCCGGCAGCTTCTCCACAGGGCCAAGGGCAGATCAGGAATCGCGGCCCGCCACCGGCGCCATCAGGGCCGGCCATCAGGTGCTGGCCGCTTTGCCGACGCCCTCAAGACCGGGGATGCTGGCGAGCTCACCGACACTGCTCACGGAAGACGTCGGCTTCTGGAGCGACGGCGGCGGCAAGGTCGCGGCGGCGCGCCGGCCTCTCGTCGGCCGTGCCGAGGTGCTGAACTTCCTCGTCGGGCTGCACCGGACAGCGATTGCCAGCGGCGCCTACGCCGACGCGTCGTTCTGCTCGCGGAGGTCAACGGCGAACCTGCGCTCCTCATTCGGGTCGGCGATCGGCTCGACAGCGTGTTCGTCCTGTCGGTTGACGAGGATCGCATCAGCGCGCTTGCGCGTCGTCCGCAACCCCGACAAACTGCGGTACATTGAAAAACAGCTCGCCGGGCGAGTCATGTAACCTGGCCGGTCTTCAGGCCGTCCTGTTCGACCTCGACGGAACGCTCCTGGACCGTCGTGGAAGCTTCGAGCGCTTCCTCCGAAACCAATGGGTCCGGTTCGCGCACTGTCTCGGGGTTGTGCACCCGGATCAATACGTTCAGACGCTGATCCGCCTCGATCGAGACGGGTACGGACCACGCGACGCGCTCTACACCAGCCTGGTTGCCCAATTCGAGCTGCCGCGTGACCTGGCCGGCACGCTGCTGACTGACTATCGCGCCGGATTTCCGAGCGCCTGCTCCCTTTTCCCGGACGTAACCGAGACGCTCGCCGCCCTTCGCGCCTCAGGCTTCAAGCTTGGGCTCATCACGAATGGTTCTGTAAAGATGCAGAGCCGGAAGCTCGAATGCCTGTCTCTCTCTCCAGCCTTCGATACGATCCTGATCTCGTCAGCTGAGGGCGTCGCCAAGCCGGATCCCGAGATCTTCCATCGTGCGTTGGGACGACTCCAGGCCCAGCCAGCCCGATCAGCCTTTGTCGGTGACCACCCCGACGTCGACATCGCGGGCGCGCGGGCGGCCGGCCTGCAAACCGTCTGGCGACGACGACCCAACTCTTCATGACAGCGTGGAGGCAGATGCAACCATCGACGACATCGGTGAACTCCCCTCGCTGCTCGGTTTTTCGGATCCTCAAATTCTCTAGACCTCAAACCCTGAAATCCTCGAGATGAGCAGACGCGAAGGCTGGAAAGGCTGGGACGAGTACGCGCCCTTCTACGACTGGGAGAACGCGCGGACGCTCGGCCGCCGCGACGTGCCGTTCTGGCAGCGGGTCGTCGCGGATGTCCGCGGGCCGGTGCTCGAGCTCGGATGCGGAACCGGCCGGATTGCGCTGCCGCTCGCCCGCGGCGGCGCGCGGCTGGTCGGCATCGATCGATCCGGCGCCGATGCTCGCCCGCGCCGCGACGCGCGGCAAGGCGGCTGCGCTCGCGCGCCGGCGCCGGCGGCCGCCTCTCGCTCGTGCGCGGCGACATCCGCCATCTGCCGTTCGCCGACGGCCGCTTCGGGTGCGTGCTCGCGCCGTACGGCATCCTGCAGTCGCTCCTGCGCGAACGCGACCTGGCGCGACGCTCGAGTCCGCCTCGCCGGGTGCTGAAGCCCGGCGGGATCGTTCGGCATCGACCTGGTGCCCGACGTGCCGCAGTGGCGGGAATACGACGACCGCGTGCAGATGCGCGGCCGCGCGCGCGGCGGTGCGCATCTCACGCTGATCGAGTCGGTCCGGCAGGATCCGCAAGCGCCGGCTGACCACCTTCGAGCAGCGCTACCTGGTGCGCCGCGGCCGCGACGTTCGCGAGCACCCGTTCACGCTGACCTTCCGGACCGTGACCGGTTCCGGCGATGACCCGCCGGCTCGAGCGGGCCGGCTTTCGCGTCGGGCCGTGCTCGGCGACTACCGCGGCCGCGCCTGGGACGAGCGGGCCGACGTGTGGATCATCCTGGCGGAAAAGGTGTAAGATTTTCCGTCCGATCTCGTTGATTTCTCGGGAGTTTCGACATGTCCGGCCATTCCAAGTGGCACTCAATCAAGCACAAGAAGGGCGCCGCGGACGCCAAGCGCGGCAAGATCTTCACCCGCCTCATCAAGGAATTGACCGTCGCCGCACGCGCCGGCGGCGGCGATCCCGACATGAACCCGCGCCTGCGGACGATCATCGCCGACGCCAAGGCCGAACAACATGCCCGCCGACAACATCAAGCGGGCGATCCGCCGCGGCACGGGCGAAGAGCCGGGCGTGTCGTACGAAGAAGCGCAGTACCGAGGCCTACGGGCCCGGCGGCGCGGCGGTCATCATCGACGTGCTGACCGACAACAAGAACCGCACGGTCGGCGAGATCCGCCACATCCTGACGAAGCACGGCGGCAACCTCGCCGAGACCAACGCCGTCGCCTGGATGTTCACCAAGCGCGGCTACATCGTCGTCCCGAAGAGCAAGGCGGACGAAGACGACGCTGATGGCCGCCGTGCATCGACGCCGGCGGCGACGATCTGCGCGACGACGAGGACAACTGGGAAGTGCTGTCGGCGCCCGAGGCATTTCCGCAGGTGCTCGAGGCCGTGAAGAAGCTCGGCATCGAGCCCGACGCCGCCGAAATCTCGATGCTGCCGCAGAACTACCTGAAGCTCGAAGGCAAGCAGGCGCAGCAGATGGTCAAGCTGATGGACGCGCTCGACGATCACGACGACGTCCGGCACGTCTGGTCGAACTTCGACATCGAGGAGAAGGAGATCGAGGCGTCGCTCGCGTGAGAGATCTTCGGCATCGATCCCGGCTCCGAGCGCACCGGCTACGGCTGCGTCGAGACCGACGGGTCGCGCCACCGCCTCGTCGTCGAGCGGCGCCATCGCTACACCGGCGCGGCGCCTCGTTTCCCGAAAAGCTGCTGCGGATTCACCATCGAGCTGCTCGGCGCTCCTCGCCGAGTGCCGGCCCGACTGCGTCGCCATCGAGAACCTGTTCCACGCGGTCAACGTCCGCAGCGCGCTCAAGCTCGGCCACGCGCGCGGCGTCGCGATGCTCGCGGCGGTCGAGGCCGGCGTGCCGGTGGTCGAGTACACGCCCGCGGAGATCAAGCGGGCGGTCGTCGGCTACGGCCGCGCCGAGAAGCACCAGGTGCAGCAGATGGTGAAGCTGATTCTCGGCCTGCGCCGCGCTGCCGACGCCGCACGATGCCGCGGACGCGCTGGCCGTGGCGATCTGTCATCATCACACTCGCATGGCGCCGCCGCATGCAGGCGGGCGCGTTGCGGCGGCCGGCGCGACGAAGGCGGCCGGCCAGCTGGCGGCACCGTACCGATGACCCGCACGACTCGTGATCGCGCACCTGCGCGGCCGGATTCTCGACAAGCAGCCGAACCGGATCGTCGTCGACGTCGAACGGCGTCGGCTACGACGTGTCCGTGCCGCTCTCGACGTTCTACGGTCTGGCGGAGCCGGCGGCGAGGTCGCGCTGCGCGTCCACACGCACGTCCGGGAGGACGCGCTGGCGCTCTACGGGTTCGCGACGCGGCTCGAGCAGGAGCTGTTCGAGCGGCTGATCGGCGTCAGCGGCATCGGTCCGAAGGTGGCGCTGGCGGTGCTGTCGGGCATCGAGCCGCTCGATCTGATTCGCGCGATCGAGCGCGGCGACCTCGCGCGGCTGACGGCGATTCCCGGCGTCGGCAAGAAGACCGCCGAACGGATCGTGCTGGAACTGAAGGATCGGCTGCCGCGCGTCGAGGTGGCGGCCGCCGGCGACGCGGCCGCTGCCGGTCGACGCGACACCGCTGCTGCGCGACGACCTGCTCTCGGCGCTGATCAACCTGGGGTATCATCGGCCGCTCGCCGAGAAAGCGCGTCGACGCGGCGATCAAGCGGACGCCCGAGCGGCGATTTCGAGCGCACGTTGAGGCAGGCGCTGCGCGAGCTGGCGAGATGAGTCAGATCGGAGTCAGTAGTCGAGAGCGAACTCGAACGCATGATCGGAACTGATGACCGACGATCGCGTCGTCACCGCGGCGCGCGTCGACGAAGACGCGCAGTACGAGGCGGGGCTGCGGCCGCGGACGCTCGACGACTACATCGGGCAGGACCGCGTCCGCGAGAACCTGCAGGTGTCGATCGCGGCGGCCCGCCAGCGCGGCGAAGCGCTCGATCACGTGCTGCTGTACGGCCCGCCTGGGCTCGGCAAGACGACGCTCGGCGTACGTGATCGGCAACGAGCTCGGCGTGCCGGTCCGCGCGACCTCGGGTCCGGTGCTCGAGAAGCCGGGCGATCTCGCCGGCGATCCTGACCAACCTCGGCGAGCGCGAAGTGCTGTTCATCGACGAGATCCACCGCATGCCGCCGGCGATCGAGGAGATTCTCTATCCGGCGCTCGAGGACTACGAGCTCGACATCATGATCGGCCAGGGTCCGAGCGCGCGGTCGGTGAAGGTGCCGCTGCAGAAGTTCACGCTGATCGGCGCGACGACGCGCGCCGGGCTGCTGACCGTCGCCGCTGCGCGCGCGGTTCGGCATCGTCCACCGCCTGGAGTTCTACAACGCCGCCGACCTCGAGGAGATCGTGCGCCGATCGGCCCGGATCCTCGGACGTGCCGATCGACAGACGCCGCGGCGGCGGAGATCGCGCGGCGGTCGCGCGGGACGCCGCGCATCGCGAACCGGCTGCTGCGCCGGGTCCGCGACTACGCGCAGGTGCGGGCCGACGGGACACATCACGGCCGACGTCGCGCAGGCCGGCCTGAAGCTGCTCGAAGTCGACGAGTACGGGTTCGACGAGGTCGATCGCAAGCTGCTGCGCACGATCATCGACAAGTTCGGCGGCGGCCCGGTCGGCATCAACAGCATCGCCGCCGCCATCAGCGAGGAGAAGGACGCCATCGAGGACATCTACGAGCCGTTCCTGATTCAGATCGGGTTCCTGGATCGCACGCCGCGCGGCCGCGTGGCGACGGCGCGCGCCTACGCCTATTTCGGGCTCGACGCGCCCGGAAGGGATTCACGACTGTGGTGACCCGTCGCAGCTCAGGCAGGGCCTCGACAAGCTCAGGGCAGGCCGGCGACGCGATGCGGCGGGCGGCCGACCACGATCACGTCGCTGGCGACCTACGTGCCGCCGCGGGTGCTGACCAACGCCGACCTCGAGAAGATGGTCGAGACGACCGACGAGTGGATCCTGCAGCGCACCGGCATCCGCGAGCGGCACATCGTCGATCCCGGCGTCGCCACGTCGGACCTCGGCAAGGAAGCCGCGCGTCGCAGGCGATTGAGCAACGCCGGGCTGACCCCCGACGACATCGGCTTCATCGTCGTCGGCACGGTGACGCCCGACATGATGTTTCCGAGCACCGCCTGCCTGATCCAGCACAAGATCGGCGCGCGGCGCGCCTGGGGGTT
Organism: uncultured Acidobacteriota bacterium; assembly: GCA_963720005.1. Lineage (GTDB taxonomy): Bacteria > Acidobacteriota > Vicinamibacteria > Vicinamibacterales > CAVVIG01 > CAVREM01. The sequence continues at coordinate 14,833 of CAVREM010000097.1, forward strand.
CGATCTGAGCGCGGCCTGCTCGGCGTTCACCTACGCCCTGACCACGGCGAGCCAGCTGGTCGCGACCGGCGCACACGATCACGCGCTGGTCGTCGGCGCCGACGTCATGTCGAGCATCATCGACTACAAGGACCGAGCGACCTGCGTGCTGTTCGGCGACGGCGCCGGCGCGGTCGTCGTGTCGGCTGCGAACGGCGACGACGGGGCGATTCTCGACTTCGAGCACGAGATCGACGGCAGCGGCGGCTCCGCGCTGTGCATGCCGGCCGGCGGCAGCCTGCGCCCGGCGTCGCACGAGACCGTCGACCAGCGGCTGCACTACGTCAAGCAGGACGGCCAGGCCGTGTTCAAGTTCGCCGTGCGAAAGACGGAAGAGATCTCGCGGCGGATCCTGGAGCGGAACGGCCTGACGCCGCAGGACCTCGACCTCTTCGTCTCGCACCAGGCCAACCGCCGGATCATCCAGTCGGCGACGCGAGAAGCTCGGCCTCGATCCGGAGAAGGTCATCATCAACATCGAGCGATTCGGCAACACGACGGCGGCGACGATTCCGCTGGCGCTGAACGACGCCGTGTGCGCCGGGCGCCTGAAGAAGGGCGACCTCGTGCTGCTGGCGTCGGTCGGCGCCGGATTCACGGTGGGCGCCGTGCTGATGCGGTGGGGGATCTCAGGCTCTCTCCGCAAGCGGCAGCGCCTGCTGGATGAAGCGTTCCGCGTTCCCGGCACGCGCCTGCGGTTCGGCTGGGACGCGATCGTCGGGCTCGTCCCTGGGCCGGCGACGTGGTCACGGCGCTGATGGGCGTCGCGCTGCTCGTCGCGGCGCACCGGATGCGGGTCCCGGGGGTCGTGCTGGTGCGCATGCTGTTCAACCTCGCGATCGATCTGGCTGATCGGCCTGGTGCCGTTCGCCGGCGACGTCGCCGACATATTCTGGAAGGCGAACACCAGGAACATGGCGCTGCTCGAGCGTCACGCGCGTCGCCGAGCCCGCCACCGCGGCGACTGGTGGTTCGTCACCGGCATCACGGCGCTCGTCTTTTCGTGGCGGCGCTGCCTCTGCTGCTGTTGTACTGGCTGGCGACGGCCGTGCCTGGGCCGGAATTCAAGCTGTGGTGACTTCCGTGAGCGTCCCTCGAGTCTTTCTCCTGTCGCCGGCGAACTGCCGTGGCACGCGCGGCAAGCAGGCGATCTCGTCCGCGCGCGCCCTTCGCGGTGGCCGAGCAGCTGCAGGTCGCGCCGAGGGCGTCGCAATCGGCGACCTGTTCGCCTTCGTGAGCGGGCTGTACTTCCGCGGCAAGCTGACCTACGCGCGGCGTTTCGCCGCGCCTCCCGACCGGCAACCCGGTCGTCGGTGGGGCGTCCAGGTGATCACGCCGAACGCGGGACTGCGTCCGCCCGAGACGCGCCGTCACGCCAGCGCCTTCAAGACATTCTGCGGGCGCCGATGTCCATCCCGACAATGCGGCCTATCGCCGCCCGCTCGAGCAGAGCGCGCGGGCGCTGGCCCGGGAACTCGGCGGCGCGTGCGAGGTGGTGCTGCTCGGCAGCATCGCGTCGCCGAAGTACGTCGACGTCCTGCTCGCGATCTTCGGCGATCGACTGCTGTTTCCGCTCGAGTTCGTCGGCCGCGGCGACATGAGCCGCGGCGGACTGCTGCTGCGGCGGGCGGCGGACGGTGTCGAACTGGACTACGTGCCGATTGCGGGCGCCGTGCTGCACGGCGCGCGCCCGCCGAAGCTGCCGCCGCTCAGGCAGTGGCGGACAGGCGGCGGCGTAGGACCGCTCCGTTGACGTCACCTTGACATCGCCTGCGTCGTCATCCCGCGTGACCAGGACAATGTCGTCCTCACGGTCGAAGGCAAAGAAGTCCGGCTCACCAATCTGCGCAAGGTGTTCTGGCCGGAGCTCGGGCTCACCAAGGGCGACCTGCTGCAGGTACTACGCCGACGTCGCAGAGGTGCTCCTGCCGCACATCAGGGACCGCGCGATGGTGATGAAGCGCTATCCGCACGGCGCCGCCGGCGAGTTCTTCTTCATGAAGCGCGCGCCGACGCCGCGCCCGGCGTGGATTCGAGATCTGCTCGATCGACCACGGTCCAGGGAACGTCATCGACTTCCCGATGATCCAGGACGTGCCGTCGCTGCTGTGGGTCGTCAACCTCGGCTGCATCGACCTGAACCAGTGGTATGCGACGCTGCGACGACGTCGATCGGCCCGGACTACCTGCACTTCGATCTGGATCCCGGGCGCGGGCGCGACGTTCGAGCAGGTGCGCGAGACCGGCGCTGATCGTCACGCGAGGCGCTGGACACGCTGAAGATGCCGTCCGTCGTGAAGACAACCGGCTCCAAGGGGCTGCACGTCTACGTGCCGATCGTGCGCGGCCCGACGCAGAAGCAGGTGTGGACGTTCGCGAAGGCGCTTGCGCACGAGCTCGCGGCGCGGCATCCGGCGCTGATCACGGCGGAGTATCGAGTCGCCAAGCGGCCGAACGGCCGCGTGCTGGTCGACTACAACCAGAACGCGTGGGGCAGCACGCTGGCGTCGATCTACTCGGTGCGTCCGCGTCCGGAGGCGACTGTGTCGACGCCGGTCACCTGGGAGCGAGGTCGAGCGCGGCGTGAAGATCGAGGACTTCACCGTGCGCAACGTCCCGAAGCGGGTCGAGAAGGTCGGCGACCTGTGGAAGCCGCTGCTCGCCGCGCGCGGGCGGTTCGACCTCTGCTGCAGTATCTGTCGTAGACTGTAGTCAAGTCTGACAATTGTCAGATTCTTCAGCTACTCCCCGAGGAGCTCGCCGATCGGCTTGAGGTCCTCGACGCGATCGCAGCACCGCCTTGACGACCATCAGCATCGGCACGGCCAGCAGCGTGCCCCACACGCCCCACACCCATCCCCAGAACACAGGCCGACGAACACCGCGACCGCGTTCATCCGCGCGGCGCGGCTGCGTGAGCCACGGCGTGAGCAGGAAGCCTTCGAGCGTGGTGATGACCAGCGCGACCCCGGCGGCGAGCAGGCCATCGGCGACGTCGCCGAACTGAAGGAACGCGACGATCGCCGATCGCGCCGGTGACGATCACCGGTCCGAAGTACGGAATGGAGTTGAACACGCCGGCGAGCAGCCCCCAGACACGCCGCCTGCTCGAGCCCGATCCATCGGAACGCCAGCCACGTGGCCACGCCGACGACGATGCTGGTGAAGAGCTGCACGAGCAGGAATCGCTCGATCTGCTGGTCGATCTCGCTGAAGGATCTGGAGCGTGATCTTCTTCTTCTCCAGCGACGGCCGGCGATCTTCACGAGCTTGCGGCGATACAGATCGCCCGACGCGAGCAGGAAGAACGCCAGGAACAGGATCATCACGACCTGCATCGCGCCCGCGACGAGGCTCAGCGATCCCCACGACGAGATACTGCGTCACGCGAACTGGCGCCTGCTCGATCTGCACGCGCTGTACGCCGCCGGGCGCCGGCGGCGGGGCGGCCGCGTTCGCGGCCGTCGCTCGAGTTCGGTCGCCGCCTTCTGGACCTGCTCGATGGCCGTGTCGTCCGACCGCCGGTCGCCTTCGATGATGCGGCGCAGCCGCCTGGCGCGCCTCCGGGAGCTGCTCGACGATCTCGGTCGCCTGGTAGCGCAGCTGGTACAGCAGCGCACCGCCAGCCGACGACCACCGTGAGCAGAACGAGCGCGGCGGCGAGCGGCCGCGGAATCCGCAGCCGCTCGAGCGACGCCGACCAGCGGTTCCAGCGCGTAGCTGATGAGGATGCCGAGCACGATCGGGATGATCACCGCCTGCGCGTAGCGGAGCATCACGATGCCCGCGATGACCGCGAGCACGGTGAGCGCGAGGCTGCGGATGTCGATCGGCACCGGGAGTGCCGGCGCCTGATCCGGCGGTTCGGCAGCGGGCGCCGGCTCGATTTCGCGGCGGCTTCGGCGTTCGTGCCTCCCGAAGCAGGCTCATCACCGAAGCTCCGCGCGCTGCAGCGCCTTGTTGATCGCGACCGCCGCCTTGACGCCCTCGGCGGCCGCGACGACGACGAACTGCGCGTCGCGCGACGCATCGCCGGCGACGAACACGCCCGGCACGTTCGTGTCGCAGAGCGTTCCGGTATTCACGGTCCCCTTGCGATTGAACGCGCAGCCGAGCCGCTCGGCCAGGGAATCCTGCGGATGCTGGCCCGTGCTGAAGAACAGCGCGTCGCAGGGCAAGCGATCGCCGTCCGACGAACTCGATGTTCGTCACGCGCCCGTCGACGTGCGCGAGCCGCGCGACGCTCGCCGTGCGCACCGCGATGCCGTTGTCGGCCAGCCGTCGTCGAGCCGCCGGCGTCGAGCCGTGTTCCCGTGTGTGCAGAGGACGACGTTCGGTGCTCCAGGTCTTCAGCGACAGCGCGAGCGGCGCCGGCGTGTCGACGGCCGAGCACCGCCAGCCGCTTGTCGCGGCACTCCCAGCCGTCGCAGTACGGGCAATGGAAGACCGAGCGTCCGTAGCACTCGGCGACACCTGGAACCTCAGGGAGCTGGTCGTTGACGCCGGTGGCGAGCAGGAGAAATCGCGACCGTTCCCGCGCGGCCGTCCGCGAGGTGGACGCTGAACCCGTCGCGGTCGCCGCTTGGCGTCCTTGACGCGCGACGCACCGGAACTCGATGCCGTAGGGCACGAGCTCGCGCCGTGCCGCGTCGCGGAACTCGGCCGGCGCGATGCCGTCGCGCGTCAGATACCCGTGCAGCGCGGCGCGACCGCTGGTTGCGCGGCTCGCCGCGATCGCAGACGAGGACACGCCGGCGGCACCGTCCCAGCATCAGCGCGGCGCTCAGCCCGGCGGGCCCGCCGCCGACGACGATGACGTCGTACACAGGCACGCCTCGGCTGTTGCAAGACCGTCACCAGAGCGGACCAGCTCCGCTGTGCTGAGGCTGCAAGCGCTGACGCAGCATGCGGTCAGCGGCGAGCCTCGGTAAGATTGCTCGCGGATGGACGTCCGCGACTTCGACTTCGACCTGCCGGCCGGGCTGATCGCCCAGGAGCCGGCCGCCGACCGGAGCGCGGCGCGGCTGCTTCATCTCGATCGGGCAACGGGCGCCATCGCGCACGGCCGCTTCGCGGAGCTGCCCGACCGCCTGTCGCCCGGCGACCTCCTGGTGGTCAACAACACGCGCGTCTTTCCGGCGCGCCTGCTGGGCCGCCGCGTTCCCAGCGGCGGCGCCGTCGAATGCCTGCTGGTTCGGCGCGGCTGGCCGGATCGCGCGGAACCGAGGCGCACTGGGAGGCGCTGGTACACCCTGGGCAGGCGCTGATCATCCTGGACAGAAGCTGAAGCCGGGCGCCGCGCGTCCGCGCTTCGACGCGGCAGGCCCGCACAGCCTGCAGGCGCGAGATCCTCGAGCGACGGTTCCATGGCCGGCGGCTCATTCGCCTCTGGACCGACGGACGGCGCGCCGTGGACGAGCGTCGTCGACGCCATCGGGCACGTGCCGCTGCCGCCGTACATCCGGCGCGCCGATCGCGAGTCCGACCGCGACCGCTATCAGACGATGTTCGCGCGCGCGCCGCGGATCGATTGCCGCGCCGACGGCGGGGCTGCACTTCACCGAATCGGTGACCGACGGCGCTGCGCGCTCGTGGCGTGCGAGATCGCGGCGATCACGCTGCACGTGGGATACGGCACCTTTCAACCGGTCCGGGCCGAGCGCGTCGAGGAACACGATTGGACGCCGAGCGCTACGAGGTCGGACGCGGCCGCGGCACAGGCCGTCAACGCCGCGCTCGACGAGGGACGCCGCGTGATCGCGGTCGGCACGACGACGACGCGGACCCTCGAAGCCGTGGCGGCCGCGAACGGCGGCCGCGTCGCCGGCGGGCGCGGGCCAGACGGATCTGTTCATCTTCCCGGGATTCCAGTTCCGGGTGATTCGCGGGCTGATGACGAACTTCCACCTGCCGCAGATCGTCGCTGCTGATGCTGGTGTCGGCGTTCGCGGGCCGCGAACACGTGCTGGCGGCCTATCGCGGAAGCGGTCAGACGAGCGGTTACCGGTTTTACAGCTACGGCGACGCGATGCTGATTCTGTGAGGCACGTCCGACGCCTGAAGGTCGACCGAGCAGCAATGCCATGTCTTTCCCTACGAAGAGTTCGACTTGATCAGGACGTCCGCACCTATCCGCTGGACGTCGCGGCCGAGCAAGGCGAAGGCCGCCGACTTCGCGAAGCCGTGCGGCGCCGGGCGCGACGGTCGCGGCGTTTCTCGACGTCGCTGCCGAAGATGCTCGGCGGCGGCCGACTTCAGGGCGGTCGTGCGCGGCGATGGTCGCGGCCGACGCACGGAACGCGGGATCGTGTGGGGCCTCGGCGCGCACGTGATCAAGACGGGACTGGGGCCGGTGATCGATCGATCTGATGGAGCGCGGGTTCGTCTCGGCGCTCGCGACCAACGGCGCCGCGGTCATCCACGACTTCGAGATGGCGCTCGTCGGCGCGACGTCAGAGGACGTGGACGAGTCGCTCGGGCCCGGGCGCTTCGGCATGGCCGAAGAGACCGGGCAGGCTGCTCAACGACGCGATCACCGCCGGCGTCGCGCGCGGGCATGGGCATCGGGCAGGCGGTCGCGACTGTCGCTCGGTGAGCGCGAAGCCGCCGTTCGCGCCACTCAGCGTGCTGGCGGCCGCCGCGCGGCTGAACATTCCGGTCACCGTGCACGTCGCCATCGGCACCGACATCATCCACATGCATCCCGCCGCATCCGGCGCGGCGATTGGCGAGGGCAGCCTGCGCGATTTCCGCTATTTCGCCGCGAACGTCGCGCAGCTGGAGAGGCGGCGTCTACCTGAATTGCGGGTCGGCGGTCGTCCTGCCCGAGGTATTCCTGAAGGCCGTCGCGCTCGCGCGCAACCGCGGCCTCGCGCTGACGGACCTGACCACGGTCAACCTGGATTTCGTCCGTCTCTATCGTCCGCAGACCAACGTCGTGACGCCGGCCGACGGCCGGGACCGGCCGCGGCTACTCGCTCGTCGGACACCACGAGATCATGATTCCGCTCGCTGCGCCGCGGCGATTCAGTTCGATCTTCAGATTGATGCTGGAGCGGGATGGGCGACCCGTTCAGCGAGCGCCAATCTCGACTGATATCTAAATTGACGTGTATAATAAGGTTCCGGCCGGAGTAGCTCAGTTGGTGAGAGCACGCGTCTCATAAGCGCGGGGTCGACAGTTCGAATCTGTCCTCCGGCACCATCGACTTTGCTCGGGATGCCGTCCTGAGCGTAGTCGAAGGACGGCACTCTTTTTCGGCAGGAAGGGCGGGAAAGGCGCGGCCTGCCCTTCCTGCCGTTCCCGCCAACAGTGATGCAGCTCGTCGACCGCGTCCGGCGCGACCATTCGCGCGCACGCTCTGGCGCGTCCGGATACCCGCGTGCTCGTGGCGCTGTCGGGCGGCTCCGATTCGGTCGCCCTCGCCTATCTCCTGGCCGAGCTCGCGCAACGCGACGAGCTTCGGGTCGCGGGCGTCGTCCATCTGAATCATCAGCTTCGTCCGGCGGCTGACGACGAAGAGGCCTTCTGCGGCGAGCTGGCCGCGCGCCTCGGCTGGCCGTTTCGGGCCGGGCGCGCCGATGTCGCGGCGCGCGCCCGGGCCGAGCGGCGGTCGGTCGAAGATGCCGCGCGCGCGGCACGCTACGAGTTCTTCGAGGAGGCGCGGCTTCGGCTCGAAGCCGACGCGATTGCCCTCGGCCACACGCGCGACGATCAGGCCGAGACGTTTCTGCTCCGGTTGATGCGCGGCGCCGGCTCCCGCGGCCTGGCGGGCATGCACCCGCGCCGCGGCCGCATCGTCCGGCCCCTGCTCGATTGCCGCCGCGCGCGACCTGCGGTCGTTCCTCGAGGCGCGCGGCGATGCCGTTCGTCCACGACGAGTCGAACGACGACGTCAGCATCCCGCGCAATCGCGTCCGCGCGGAGCTGCTGCCGCTGCTCGAGCGCCGATTCAACCCGTCGATCGTCGACGTCCTGGCCGACGAGGCCGAGCTGGCTCGCGAGGAGTGGGACTGGATTCAGCAGGCGGCCGCGGGACGCTGCCGCGGCAGTGGTCAGCCGGCCGGACGGAGGACGTCTGGCTCCTCGACGTGCCGGCGCTCGAGCGGCTGCCGGCTGCCCTGCCGCGCGATCGCGCGACGCGTCGTGCGGGCCTCAGGCGGACGGCGGCCGTCTCGTTCCGGCACGTGGCGGGTCGCTCGAGCACGTCGAGCGGTCGCGCTTGCGGCTCTGCGCGGCGACGGCGGAGGGCCCGTCGACGGTCCCGGCGTCCGCATGGAACGTCGCGGCCGCGACGTCGTCTTAACCAGCAGGGGCGCCGGCGGCGCCGGCGTCAGGCCGCGGCGAACCTTTTCCGGTATTCGCTGTCTATTCCAGGTGAGGTGGCGCTGCGGAGGCCGGCTGCGTCGTTTCGGCCGAGGCGGCGGCGTCGGCAGGGAGTGCCGATTCTGAGCAATGCCGCCGTGGCGGTCCTGCAGCTCGACCGCTGCCGGATGCCGCTCGCGGTCCGGAACCGGCGGCCGGGCGACCGTTTCCGGCCGCTCGGGCTCGGCGGGCGGAAGAAGCTGCAGGATTTCTTCGTCGATCGGAAGGTTCCGCGGGATCGCCGCGATCAGGTGCCGCTGGTCGTCGACGAGACCGACCGGATCGTGTGGGTGGCGGGTCACGGGATCGACGACGAGTTTCGGGTGACAGACCCTGCGCAAGCCGTGCTAATCTTGAGACTTAGGCAGGTCTAGGGAGGAATGTGAACTCGACTGTGAAGAGCCTTCTGTTCTGGCTGGTGCTCGTGGTCGTGGGCGTCGTGATCTGGAACGTCTCGACCAAGTTGCAGCAGAACGGAGACGCCTGTCCAGTTCAGCGAGTTCATGGCGCAGGTGAACACCGGCAGATCTCCGACGGTCACGATCACCGGCCAGGAAATCACCGGCACGACCAAGTCGAACGAACAGCGTTCCGGACTATCGCCCCGGCCAGGGCATGTACGAAGGGCTCGTCAACCTGCTGATCGAGCGCGGACGTCAACGTCGACGTCAAGGAACAGACCGTCAGCCCCTGGGCGTCGCTGCTGTATTCCTGGGCGCCGTTCCTGCTCGATCATCGGCTTCTGGGTCTTCTTCATGCGCCAGATGCAGAGCGGCGGCAACAAGGCGCTGTCGTTCGGCAAGAGCAAGGCGAAGCTGTCGTCGAGCTCGCAGAAGAAGGTCACGTTCAAGGACGTCGCCGGCGTCGACGAGGCGAAGGAGGAGCTGCAGGAGATCATCGAGTTCCTGAAGGAGCCCCAGAAGTTCCAGAAGCTCGGCGGCCGGATCCCGAAGGGCGTGCTGCTGATGGGCCCTCCGGGAACGGGCAAGACGCTGCTGGCCCGCGCGGTCGCCGGCGAGGCGAACGTGCCGTTCTTCTCGATCAGCGGCTCCGACTTCGTCGAGATGTTCGTCGGCGTCGGCGCCTCGCGCGTCCGCGACCTGTTCGAGCAGGGCAAGAAGAACGCGCCCTGCATCATCTTCATCGACGAGATCGACGCCGTCGGCCGTCACCGCGGCGCCGGCCTCGGCGGCGGCCACGACGAGCGCGAGCAGACGCTCAACCAGCTGCTCGTCGAGATGGACGGCTTCGAGTCGAACGACGGCGTCATCCTGATCGCCGCGACCAACCGGCCCGACGTGCTCGATCCGGCGCTGCTGCGCCCGGGCCGCTTCGACCGGCGCGTCGTCGTCAACCGTCCCGACGTGAAGGGCCGCGAGGGCATCCTCAGCGTCCACACGCGCAAGATCCCGCTGGCCGACGACGTGGACATGTCGGTGCTGGCGCGCGGCACGCCCGGCTTCTCGGGCGCCGACCTGGCGAACCTGGTCAACGAGGCGGCGCTGAACGCCGCGCGCTACAACCAGAAGGTCGTGCGGATGCACGACTTCGAGTACGCCAAGGACAAGGTGCTGATGGGCGCCGAGCGCCGCTCGATGATCATCACCGACGAAGAGAAGCGCGTCACCGCCATTCACGAGGCCGGCCACGCGCTGCTCGCGGTGCTGCTGCCGCACGCGGATCCGATGCACAAGGTCACGATCATCCCGCGCGGCATGGCGCTCGGCCTGACGCAGCAGCTGCCGATCGACGAGAAGCACAACTACTCGCGCGAGTACCTGAACGACCGGATCGCGATCCTGCTCGGCGGCCGCATCGCCGAGGAGATCACGATGGACAGCCTGACGACCGGCGCCGGCAACGACATCGAGCGGGCGACCGAGATGGCGCGGAAGATGGTCTGCGAGTGGGGCATGAGCGACGCGATGGGGCCGCTCACCTTCGGCAAGAAGGAAGAGCAGATCTTCCTCGGCCGCGAGATCGCGCAGCACCAGGACTACAGCGAGGACACGGCGCTCAAGATCGACCAGGAAGTGAAGCGCTTCGTCACCGAGAACTACCAGCCGCGCGCACGAGCTCCTGACCGCGCACAAGTCGATGCTGGAGCAGATTGCCGAGGCGCTGCTCGCGCGCGAGGTGCTCGACGCCGAGCAGGTGAAGCGCCTCGCCGCCGGCCTGCCGCTCGAGGATCCGCAGCCGCTGCCGCGCGCGGCGATGTCGCCGCCGGCGACGAGGACGAAGCGCGCCCGCGCCAGAAAGAGCGCACGCCGATCGTCCCGGCGCTCAACAAGCCGATTCCCCAGGAGTAGACCGGCAGTCTGTAGTCGGAGTCTGGAATTGGAGTCAGGAACTCGTGACCTGGCTGCGCATTCCTAATTCCGATTCCTAATTCGATTCCGTGCTTCCCGCTCGCCGTCTCTACACCGTTCCTCTTCCCGACGGCCGCGTCCTGGACCTCGGTTCACGCCCGCTCGTCATGGGCATCCTGAACGTCACGCCCGACTCGTTTGCCGAGGCGCATCGCCTCGCACCGACGCCGCGGCCGCGGTCGAGCGCGCCGTGCGGATGGAAGCGGAGGGCGCCGACATCATCGACATCGGCGGCGAGTCGACGCGGCCCGGGCGCCGACGCCGTTGCCGGCGGCCGAAGAGGCCGCGCGCGTGCTGCCGGTCATCGCGGCGCTGCGCGGACGCGTCCGCGTGCCGATCTCCATCGACACCTACAAGGCCGAGGTCGCGCGGGGCGGCCATCGCCGAGGGCGCCGCCATCGTGAACGACGTCAGCGGGCTTCGGTACGAGCCGGCGCTCGGCGGCGTCGTGGCCGCGACCGGCGCGGCGCTCGTCGCTGATGCACACGCGCGGGCGCTCGCAGGACGATGTACCAGGAGGCGCGCTATGACGACGTCGTGCGGGACGTGATCCGCGAGCTCGGCGAGAGCCTCGAGGCGGCCGTCGGCGGCCGGCGTCGCGCGCGAGCGCGTGATCGTCGATCCCGGGATCGGGTTTGCCAAACGTGCCGGCCGACAGTTATGGTGTGCTGGCCCGGCTGCCCGAGCTGGCGGCAGGGTCGGACGGCCCGTCCTGGCCGGGCCGTCGCGCAAGTCGTTCATGCGGGAGCGCGTTGGGATCCAGGCCGGCGCCGGACGCGATTGGGGGACGGCGGCGGCCGTGACCGCCGCGGTGCTGGCCGGCGCGCACATCGTGCGCGTGCACGCGGTGGCCGAGATGGTCCAGGTCGTGCGCGTGGCCGAGGAGATTCGGCGCGATCACGCGATCGGACGAGCTGCGTCATAAATGACTGGCTTCGATCCTGCTGCGCCGGCCGCCTGCGAACTGGCGGGATCTCGTCGACATCCTCGTGGTGTCGGTGCTCATCTACGAGGTCCTGAAGCTGATTCGCGGCACGCGCGCCGTCCAGATGGCGCTCGGGGCGGCGGTCTTCGTCGGCCTGTTCTTCCTGTCGGTCTGGGGACACCTCGAAACGGTCAACTGGCTGATTCGCAACATGGCGGGGTACCTCGTCTTTGCGTTCATCGTCCTGTTCCAGTCGGACATCCGCCGCGCGCTGGCTCACCTCGGACGGGCGCCGTTCTTCCGCTACTTCGCGCAAGGAGGAGTCGGCCGAGGAGTCGATCGAGGAGCTCGTGATGGCGACCGGCATGCTGTCGGACAAGCGGATCGGCGCCATCATCGCGATCGAGCGGCAGATCGGACTGCGCAACTACATCGAGGGCGGCATTCCGCTCGACGCGGTGATGACCTACGACCTGCTGCTCAGCATCTTTCAGCCCACGTCGCCGCTCCACGACGGCGCGGTGATCGTGCAGGGCGATCGCGTTGCCGCGGCCGCCTGCTTCCTGCCGCTGACCGTCAACCCGAGGCTCAGCAAGGAGCTCGGCTCGCGGCATCGCGCCGCGATCGGCCTGACCGAGGAGAACGACTCGGTGGCGATCGTCGTGTCCGAAGAGACCGGGAACATCTCGCTCGTCGCCGACGGGCAGATCGAGCGCGCGCTCGACGCCGACACGCTGCGCGCGCGGCTGCGTTCGCTGATCATGCAGCGCCCGCGGGAGGACGCAGCCAGGCGCGCGTGGAGTACGCGTGAAGGCGATCTGGCCGTTCAGACACCTCGGGCTGAAGGTGCTGTCGCTCGGCATTGCCGTGCTCCTCTGGATGGTCATTGCCGGCGATCAGACCGTCGAGCGCGGGCTGCGCGTGCCGCTCGAGTTGCAGCAGTTTCCGGCCGGCCTCGAGCTGCAGGCCGAGCCGCCGGCGCTCGTCGACGTCCGCGTGCGCGGGTCGTCCGATACCCTGAGCCGCCTCGGTCCCGGCGACATCGTCGCCGTCCTCGACTTCAGGGCCGCGACGGCCGGGCCGGCGCCTGTTTCAGCTCACCCCCGAACAGGTGCGGACGCCGTTCGGCATCGAGGTGGTGCAGGTCGCGCCGTCGACCATCGTCGTTCGTCTTCGAGCCGACCGCCGTGAAACGGCTGCCGATCGCGCCGGCCGTCGAAGGCGATCCCGGCGCCGGGGTACGTCGTCGGCACGACGACCGACCGATCCGCCGACAGTGGAGATCACGGGACCGGAGAGCGCCGTGCAGCAGGCGGACCGAGGCGGTCACCGAGCCGGTGTCGATTGCGGGCGCGGCGACCGATGTCACCGAGACCGTCACGGTCGGCCTGCTCGATCCGGCGCTTCGCGTGAAAGGCGTCGCGGACCGCGACGGTCAAGGTCCAGGTTCGTCTCGGGCCGCGCGAGCGGACGGTGAGGAACAGGCCCGTGCGGCTCCGCGATCTTCCAGGCGAATCTCACGGCGCAGGCGACTCCTCGCCGACGTCGATGTCGTCGTCCGCGGCAGCCGCGAGGGGCTTGCGCGGCTGGACGCGGACGAGGTCGTGCCCTTCGTCGATCTCAAGGGGCTCGGCGCCGGGGAGTACGCGCTGACCGTTCACGTCGACCCGGTCGCCGACGCCAACGTCGCACGCGTCGCGCCGGAGACCGTCCACGTGCGCCTCACAGCCTGTCAAGGAATAGATGCAGCTCTTCGGCACCGACGGCGTTCGCGGCACGGCCGGCCAGTATCCGCTGGATCGCGCAACGGTGCGGCGGCTCGGCGCGGCGCTGGTGCGCGCCCTGCCCGCACGGCACGGAATCGCCGCGTCTGCTCGTCGGCCGCGACACGCGCGAGTCGGGCGGCTGGATCGAGGCGAGCTGGCGCACGGCGCGGCCGGCGAAGGCGCGTCGGTGACGAGCGCCGGCGTCGTGCCGACGCCGGCCGTCGCCTACCTCACGCGGACCGGTCGAGCTACGACGCCGGCGTCGTGATCTCGGCCTCGCACAATCCGTTCGAGGACAACGGCATCAAGGTGTTCTCGGGCCGCGGCGAGAAGTTCACCGAGCGCGTCGAGCGCGAAGTCGAAGCGATCGTGGCCGATCCGTCGTGGCAGGCGCGGTCCGGCGCGGCGGTGCCGCTGCCGACGGCGGTCGCTCGTCGCGCCGTATCTCGATCACCTGCGCGCCGTGCTGGCCGATCGCGCGGCGCTGCGCGGGCATCACGGCTCGCGATCGACTGCGCCAACGGCGCCACGACGACCGGTCGCGCCGCGATCTGTTTCGCGCGACTCGGCTTCGACACGCGTCGTCATCGGCGATCAGCCCGACGGCCGCAACATCAACCTGCGAGTGCGGCTCGACGCATCCGGAGCGGCTGGCCGCAGGTCGTCGTCGAGACGGAGCTGCGCGCTGGGCGTCGCCTTCGACGGCGACGGCGACCGCGCGATTTTCGTCGACCACGGCCGGCAACATCGTCAACGGCGACGCGGTGCTGCTGATGTGCGCCCGGCAGCTGCAGCGCGAGGGGCGGCTGAAGGGCAACGCCATCGTCGCGACCGTGATGAGCAACATCGGCCTCGAGATCGCGCTCGCGAGACGCGGCATCGGGCTCGTGCGCTGTCCGGTCGGCGACAAGTACGTGATGGAGGAGATGCTCGCGCGCGGGCTGTCGCTCGGCGGCGAACAGTCGGGCCACATCATCTTCTCCGATTACCTGTTCACCGGCGACGGCCTGTGCACGGCGCTGAACGTGCTGCGGACCGATGCGCCACGTCGGGCCGGACGCTGGCGGATCTGGCGACGGAGCTGGTGACCTACCCGCAGGTGCTGCTCAACGTGCGCGTGCGCGAGAAGGTCGATCTGGCGACCGTGCCGGCGATCGCCGACGCGATCGCGCGCGTCGAGCAGCGCCTCGACGGCCAGGGCCGCCTGCTGGTCCGCTACTCGGGCACCGAGCCGCTGCTGCGCGTCATGCTCGAAGGCCGCGACCGAGCACGAGATTCGCACGTGGGCGCAGGAGATCGTCGACGTGGTCAAGCAGGAGCTCGGTGATGACGCCGGTGCAAGTGCGTGCCAGCTCGGTCCGATGCCTCGGTGCCATGCAGCGTCCAGACCTGCAGAGCTGCGAACTCAGACTGGCCAGACTCGGCATGATTCACCTCTCCGTCAACGTCAACAAGGTCGCGACCTCCGGAATTCGCGCGGCGGCAGCGTGCCGCGCGTGCTCGAGGCGGTGCAGGTGTGCGTCGACGCCGGCGCGCACGGGATCACCGTGCACCCGCGCGCCGATCGCCGGCACATCACGCCGGACGATGTGCGCGACATCGCGCACGCGCTCGCGCCGCGTGCGGCCGACGGTCGAGTTCAACATCGAAGGCGATCCGCGGCCGGATCTGCTGGCGCTCGTGCAGCGAGGTGCGGCCCGACCAGTGCACGCTCGTGCCGGTCGTGCCGGGCGAGATCACCAGCCAGGCCGGCTGGACCGCCGGCCACGGCCGCGGCGGCTTGCCGGCGGTCGTCGCGCGAGCTGAAGGCGCGCGGGCATCCGCGTGAGCCTGTTCGTCGATCCCGACGCAGGAGGCCGATCCGGCTTGCGGCGGCCGTCGGGCGCCGATCGCGTCGAGCTCTACACCGAGCCGTTCGCGCGGGCGTTCGAGCGCGGCCGCGCCGCGGCGGCGCGCGTCATTCGCGAGTACGCGCGGCGCCGCCGAGCTCGCCGCACGCTCGGGCCTGGGCGTCAACGCCGGGCACGATCTCGATCTCGAGAATCTCGTGCTGTTCCGCGACGCTGCCGCATCTGGACGAGGTGTCGATCGGCCACGCGCTCATCTCGCGCGCGCTGTTCGTCGGCCTCGATCGCGTGGTCCGCGAGTACCTGGCCGTCTGGCCGGAGCGGCCGTGCGCTCGCGCGAGTCCGGCGCCGCCGAGTCGCTCGAGCGCCGATGCGGCCTGAGTTATGATCGATTGTTCCGCATGAAATCGGAAGCGATCGCCTTCGGCATCGCCGGGATGCTCTTCGGCCTGATCGCCGGCTGGATCATCGGCAGCCAGCAGGCGAGCCGCGCGGCGCCGCCGACGTCGGCTGCCGCCGCGGCCGCGCCGGCGTCGGCGCCGCCGGCGCCGGCCGCCGCCGCCGCTCGACGAAGCCAAGGTGACGGCGTTCAGGAGCGATCGCCGAGCGCGAACCCAACGAACGCCGCGCCGCGCGTCGCAGCTCGGCAACCTGTATTTCGACGCCGAGCGGTTCGACGACGCGATCAAGTGGTACGAGCAGGCGCTCACGCTGACGCCGAAGGACGTCCGGACGTCAGCACCGAGCTCGGCGTGGCGTACTACTACACGAACCAGACCGATCGCGCGCTCGCAGCAGTTCGACGAGTCGCTCAAGGTCGATCCGAAGCACGCGAAGACCTGCTCAACCAGGGCATCGTCCGGGCGTTCGGCAAGCAGGATCTGACGGCGCGCGAACAAGCGTGGCAGCAGGTCGTCGAGATCGCGCCGGACAGCCCCGAAGGGCAGGCGGCGCAAGCGCGCGCTCGACAGCCTGCGGTCGGCGCATCCCGGAGGCAGCGCGGCCGCGACCAGCCGAGCGAGCCTGATCGGCCGTGATGCTGCGGTACCTCCTCATCCTCGTGTCTGATCGCGATCGTGGCCCGCGCCTTCTGGCGGATCGTCGACGGCGTCGTCGACGGGATGCGCGGCGGACCGCCGCCGTGCCGGGCCGGCACGCCGGCGCGCTGGCGTGCCGATGGTGCGCGATCCGGTCTGCGGCACCTTCGTCGTGCCGCGAACGCGCGCATCACGCTCGGCGACCGGCGATCGCCGCGTGTACTTCTGTTCCGCCGCGTGCCGCGACAAGTATCCGGGCCCGGACTCGCATGACGACCGACCGAGTCCGCGCTGCGCGCCGACATCGTCGAGGTCGGCCGCCGCATGTACGCGCGCGGCTACACCGCGTCGAACGACGGCAACATCAGCGTCCGGCTCGGCGCCGACCGCCTGCTGATGACGCCCGAAGAGCGTCTGCAAGGGCTTCATGACGCCGGACATGATGTGCGTCACCGACCTCGACGGCCGCAAGCTCGCAGGGCGATCGCGATCCCTCGTCCGAGATGCTGATGCACCTCGAGGTCTACCGGCAGCGGCCGGACGTGCAGGCGGTCGTCCACGCGCATCCGCCGATCGCGACCGGGTTCGCCGTGGCCGGCATTCCGCTCGACCGCGCCGTGCTCGCCGAGGTGCTCACGACGCTCGGCAGCATTCCGATCGCGGAGTACGCGACGCCGTCGACGCAGGAGCTGCCCGACGCCGTCCGGAAGTACATCAAGGCGCACGACGGCATGCTGCTCGCCAATCACGGCGCGCTGACGGTCGGCGCCGATCTGTTCTCGGCGTACTACAAGATGGAGACGATCGAGCACTTCGCGAAGATCAGCCTGGTGGCGCGGCTGCTCGGCCGCGAGAACCTGATCGCGCGCGAGGAGGTCGAGCGGCTGCAGGAGCTGCGCGGCACCTACGGCATCAAGGCGCCGGCGCCGATCTGCGCCGACGACTCCGTCGCGCCGCCGTCAGCAGACGCCGCCGCACTCTGTCAGGTCGTCGAGGCGCCGCCAGGCGGCGGCCAGCGGCTGGTGCCCGACGTCGTCGCACCTGGCGCGGCAGACGGCGCGCCGGCCGATGGCGACGGGGAAATTCGGTTAACATACCGCGAGCTTTCCGCGCTCATCGAGGAAGCCATTCGAAGTCTGAAGTAGATCGTCGACGAACGTCGAACGAGGATCGAAGCCTGACGACGAGCGACGAACGACGAACGACAAGGAGCAAGTCAATGGGTGAGGCGCTGGGGATGGTCGAAACGAAGGGGCTGGTCGCGATGATCGAGGCGGCCGACGCCATGGTCAAGGCGGCGAAAGTGACCCTCGTCGGCTGGGAAAAAATTGGCGCCGGTTACGTCACCGCCATCGTGCGCGGCGACGTGGCTGCCGTGAAGGCGGCCACCGACGCCGGCGCCGCCGCGGCGCGCCGCGTCGGCGAGCTGGTCTCGGTGCACGTCATCCCGCGCCCGCACGCCAATCTCGAAGACGCGCTGCCGATCGGCAAAGGCGACCGTCGCCAAGGTGTAACGCGCGGGGTTGACAGGTGCTCCTCGCGAAAATCGTCGGAACCGTCGTGGCGACCCGGAAAGATCCGCGGCTCGTCAGCAACAAGCTGCTCGTGGCCAGGCCGGTCGATCCCCGCGGCAAGGCCGAAGGCGGCTACCTGGTCGCCATCGACACGGTCGATGCCGGTGTCGGCGAAACAGTGCTGATCGTGAGCGGCAGCTCGGCCCGGATGGCCGCCGGCTTGAAGGACTGCCCGGTGGATGCCGCCATCGTCGGCATCGTCGATGCGATCGAGATCGTCGAACGCGGTCCAGCGACAGCCATGCAGCTAGCCCGGGTCATCGGCGACGTCGTCGTGACCCGCAAGGACGAGAATCTCGTCGGCCTCAAGCTGCTTGTCGTCCAGCCGCTCACGCCGGAACGCGAGCCCGCCGGCCGGCCGCTGATCGCGGCCGATGCAGTCGGCGCCGGCGTCGGCGAGGAAGTGTTCTTCGTGCGCGGGAAGGAAGCCAGCTTTCCCTTCTACCCGTCAGAGCCGGCCGTCGATGCCGGAATCGTCGGGATCGTCGATCACTGGACAGTAGAGCGCTGACGCGCTGACGCTGAGATTTAAGATTTCAGATTTAAGATTTAAGATTGCGGAAAAAGATGAGGGAGTCAGCAGCACTCAGCTAATCTTAAATCTGAAATCTTAAATCTTAAATTTCATTGTTCATGCTGATTGGGCGTGTCGTCGGCACGGTCGTGTCGACTCAGAAACATCGCAAGTTCGAGTCGGCGAAGCTGCTGCTCGTCCAGCCGTTGAATGCGGACGACACGGCGCGCGGGGCCTGCGATTCTCGCGGTAGACGGTGTCGGCGCCGGCGTTCATGAAAAAGTGCTGGTCGTCGTCGAGGGCCGTGCCGCCGGCGAGACGCTCGGGCAGAAGGCGGCGCCTGTCGACGCGGCCATCGTGGGGATCATCGATTCCGTGGACGTGCAGGAGTGAACCCAGGAGTGAACGAAGCCGAGCTGCGGGAGATCGTGCGTGACGCAGTCCGGCGGCGAACGGGCCGTGAGGGCGACGCTGCGCCGGCCGCTCCGGTATTCCGCGGAACATGCGAGCCACGCGCTCCTGCCGCTCGCGCGCGGCGGCGATGGCGACGGCGCCTGCCTGATCGAACCGTCGGTCCGCTGCACATCACTGCGGCTACTGCTTGTCCTACGGACACTGACGGGCAGGTAGGGCTGGTGGGCGGGTGGCAGGTAGGCAAAGGACACGGACAGGAATCGACACCGTAGTCTCCGTGCTCTCCCCTTCCCGCCCTACCAGCCCTGCCTGCCCTTAACGTATGTCGAACATCCTCGTCACCCGCAAGCTTCCATCGTCGATCCTCTCGAAGCTCGAGCCTGTCGGCGCCGTCGAGCTGTATGCCGAAGACGGCACGATGCCGCACGAGGAGCTGATCGCCCGGGTGGCCGACAAGGATGCGGTCGTCTGCATGCTGACCGACCGGATCGATCGCGGCCGTCATCGACGCGGCCAGCCGCTTGAAGGTCGCGGCGAACGTCGCCGTCGGCTACAACAACGTCGACATCCCCTACGCGAAATCCAAGGGCGTGATCGTGACCAATACGCCTGACGTCCTCACCGAGTCGGTGGCGGACTTCACGTGGGCGCTGATCCTTGCCGTGACGCGCCGGCTGTCGGAAGGTGAACGGCTGGTCCGGCGCGGGGGCTGGAAGGGCTGGGCGTTCGACTTCATGCTGGGCACCGAGCTGCGCGGCAAGCAGATCGGGATCGTCGGCTTCGGCCGCATCGGCCAGGCGGTCGCGGCCAGGGCGCCCGCGTTCGGGATGCGCGTCGCCTACGCGGCGCGACGCGGACGCGGGCGTCCCTGGCGCGGAACACATGTCGCTCGATCGCCTGCTGAATTCGTCCGACGTCGTATCGCTGCACGTGCCGCTGACGGCCGACACGCGCCACCTGATCGACAAGCGGTCGATCGCGCGAATGAAACGGTCAGCCTATCTCATCAACACGGCGCGGGGTCCGGTGGTCGACGAGGAAGCGCTCGCATGGGCGCTGCAGCAGCACCTCCTGGCGGGTGCGGCGCTCGACGTCTACGAGAACGAGCCGGCCGTCCATCCCGATCTGCTGCGGCTCGAAAACGTGCTGCTCGTTCCGCACCTTGGCAGCGGAACCACGGAAACCAGGCTCGCCATGGCGTCGCTCGCCGTCGACAACGTCGTTGCCGTCCTGAGCGGCAGGCCGCCCCTGACGCCGATCGGCTGATGCCCAGGGTCGAGCGAAAGAGGGAGATCGAGACGGTGATGCGCCAGCTGGCGCGCGCCATCGACGGCCTCGAACTGCCCGCGGTCGAGAAGATCTCGGAACGCCAGCAGGAGAACCCCTTCCACGTCCTGATCGGCACGCTCCTGTCGGCTCGCACGCAGGATGCGACCACGCTCGCCGCCTCGACGCGCCTGTTTCGCGCAGCGCCAACTCCTCGCGCGATGGCGGCGCTGACCGTCAGGCGGATCGAACGGCTCATCTACCCGGTCAGCTTCTACCGGAACAAGGCCCGGCACGTGAAGGCCACCTGCCGGTTGCTGCTGGAGCAGTTCGGCGGCACGGTGCCCTCGACCATGGAGGAACTGCTCCTCCTGCCCGGTGTGGGGCGGAAGACGGCCAACCTCGTGCTGATTCTCGGGTTCAAGAGCAAGAGCGCACATCTGCGTGGATACCCACGTCCATCGGATTTCGAATCGGCTCGGCTGGGTCCGGACATCGACCCCTGAGGAAACCGAGCAGGCGCTCTACCGGGTCGCGCCAGAACCCTGGTGGCCCTCGATCAATCTCTATCTCGTCACGTGGGGGCAGAACGTCTGCCGGCCCGTCTACCCGCGCTGTCACGCGTGCGTGCTGAAGTCGATGTGCCGGCGAGTGGGGCGTCACGCGGCGCATGAAAGCCGCCGCCGTCTGGCTCGTGTCGGCCCTGTGTTGCTCCGCCTGCATGACGGCCGCGCAGAGCATCGGACCGGTGATCGTTGTCGAAACGAGCCGCGGCACGTTCTCATTCGAGACGTTCCCGAACGACGCGCCCCTGACCGTCGCGCACGTCGTCGCGCTCGTGAAAAGCGGCTTCTACGACGGCCAGCGCGTCCATCGCGCCGTTCCCGGGTTCGTCGTCCAGTTTGGCGATCCGCAGACGCGCGATCCCTCGACCCGCCAACTGTGGGGCCGCGGCGCGGCCGCCGCGAGCGGAAAGCCGATTGGCGCCGCCGAGATCACCAGACGCCGGATCCACGTCAAGGGCGCTGTCGCGATGGCGCATATCGGCGATCCGGCCAAAGCCGACAGTCAGCTCTATGTGACGCTGGCCAATCGTCCGGACCTCGACGGTCAGTACGCCGTCTTCGGCCAGGTGACGGACGGGGAAGAGGTCGTCGAGTCGCTTCAGGTGGGCGACGTGATTGCGCGGGTTTCCGTGAAGCCGTAGGCGATCCGATGGCGAACGATCCGGATCCACGCTGGGAACGCTTCGCTGCTCGAGAACCGTACTTTGCGGTCCTTACCTCGCCGCAGTTCCTGCGCCAGAACCTCACGCCCGAAAACGAGCGCGCCTTCTTCGAGAGCGGCGACGCGCTCGTGGCGTCGATGTTCCGGGCGATCGAGCTGCAGCTGAGCCCGTACTTCAATCCCAGCGCCATCCTGGAGTACGGCTGCGGTGCCGGCAGGCTCGTCATTCCACTTGCTCGTCGAGCCGCCCGAAACGCCGGATCGGTGGCCGCCGTCGATCGGTCGCCAGCCATGCTCGGCGCCGCTCGACACGAAGCGGAGCGGCACGGCGTCTCGAACGTCGAGTTCCTGGCGCCCGGCCAGCTCTTTTCCGGCAATCGCACGTTCGACTTCATCACGTGTTACTTCGTTCTGCAGCGGCTGCCTCCCGGTCAAGGACTGCCGCTCCTGGAGGCGCTCCTGAATCGTCTGACGCCAAAGGGCGTCGGTGTTTTCCACGTGCCGTTCAGGAGCACGGCGGCGGGCGCGCTGAAGGCGCTGCGATGGATGCGACGGTCGCTGCCTGGCGCGAACGCACTCGTCAACGCGGCACGTGGCCGGCCGGCCGCGGAACCCTTCGTCGGCACCTACACGTACGACCTGGCGCGCGTGTTCGACGTGCTTCAAGCGGCTGGCATCGAGACCATGCACGTCGTGTTCGAGCCGCACGAGGGGCTCGAGACAGCGCTGCTATATCTGGAGAAGCCGGCCGAGCGGACCGCCACCGGACGACCTGACGAGGTGCCGGGTGGCGGGCCGATCGACGTCGCCGAGTTGATCGAGCAGACCACGATCGAGGCGCTCAATCAGGCGGCCGAGGCGTACTTCGCCTCGATCACGAACTGGGACCACCAGCTCACCAAGCCGTTCAGCCAGGCTCACGAGGCGCCGACGCTGCTCATCGACATGGCCGTCCTGATGCAGGGACTGCAGCTGACGGCCGGGGCGACCGTTCTCGATTTCGGGGCCGGGACCGGATGGTTCGCGCGCTTCCTGACACAGCTCGGCTGCCGCGTGATCCTGCTGGACGTCTCGGAAACGGCCCTTGCGATGGCGCAGGAGCTGTACCGGCGGCAGCCGGTCATCGGAGACCGGCCGGCGCCGGAGTTCCTGCTGTTCGACGGCCGGACCATCCCGCTGCCGGACGCGAGCGTCGATCGCGTCCTGAGCTTTCATGCGTTTCATCACGCGCCGCGTCCGGTCGCGATCCTCGAGGAGATGGGCCGCGTCCTCAAGCCGGGTGGCATCGCGGGCTTCGCGGAGCCGGGGCCGCGCCACTCGCAAACTCCTGTCTCGCAGTTCGAGATGCGCAACTACCGGGTCGTGGAGAACGACGTGGACGTCCACGCCCTGTGGCGTGCGGCGAAGACGTTCGGCTTTGTTGATGTGCAGCTGGCGGTGTTCCACGGCCCGCCGTACCGCGTCTCGCTCGAGGCCTTCGAGGACTTTCTCGCCGGCGGGCCGGCCACCGCGCCCTGGGTGACCTCCACGCGCGTGTTCCTGAGGAACGCCCGAACCTTTTTCCTCACCAAGGCGGGCACCGAACGGCTGGACAGCCGCCGCGCCGAGGGCCTCGCGTGCCACATCCACGCGCCGGCGATCGAGCAGGTGGTTCGATCCGGCTCGCCGATCGCCATCGACGCCCTCGTGACCAATACCGGCACGTCGACCTGGCTGCCATGGGGCACCGGTCATGGCGGCGTCGGCTGCGGCGCGCACCTCTACGATGCAGAGGGGACGTTGCTGGACTTCGACGCGGGCGTGTCGCCAATCGGCGAACCAGTGCGGGAGATCGCGCCCGGCGAGACCGTACCCGTCCGGATACTGGTGGCACCGCCGCGCGACGGCCGTTACATCGTCGAACTCGACTGCGTCGCGGCGCACGTCTCGTGGTTCGCGCCGCTCGGCTCGCGACCAGTGCGCGTGACGATCAGCGTCGACGTCGTAGGGCTGGCCTTTTAGGCCCGCCGTGAGCCGACTGCCTGCCTTCGAAGTGGAACATGGTCGGCCTGACACCGAGAGCGTCGGCTTACAGCAACCGTCCCATCGGTGCCCGCTGGACGTTGACGGCACCCGTCAACTCCGGGAAGCGTTCGATGAACTCGGGCGGATACTCGCCTTCGATCGGCTCTCCCAGCTGCCGCTTGATCATGGCGGCGTTGGCGACCGACTTCGCCGAGAAGTGGTTGTTCGTGTACAGGTACGCCTTCTTGACCAGCTCTCGCGCCGCGGACGCGGTCTCGGCGAATTCCTTCAGCTCCTCGTCCGAGTACAAGTAGTCGTAGCGATCCTCCGACTTGTCGTGCCGCCACCAGTTCGCCGCGTTCCGGCCGTGGAGGCGCATGTAGTAGAAGCCCTTGACGTTCGGCAGGTAGTTCTGGCGGATCGAGAAGCGGAACTTCGGCTCGTCGATCTGCACCCAGGCGGCGCCGAAGGCGTTGAGGAGCGTCAGCGTCTCGCCGAAGGCGTCGCTCCAGCTGCTGTGGCGCAATTCCACCGCAACCGCGTAACCCGCAAACGTGTCGAGCAACGCCGCGAGATAGTCCTGCCCGCTGCTGGTCCGCTTGAAGCTCGCCGGGAATTGCGCGAGCAGGGGCCCCAGCTTGCCCGACTTCGCCAGCGGATCGATGCCGCGCTTGAACTCGTCGAGATCCGCGGCCGTCGGCCGCGCCAGCGCTTCGACGACCTCCGGGCTTGTCCCGCCCGGCAGCGAGCCTTCGACACGCTCCTTGAACATGCGGGGATGCGTGAACTTCTGATAGAGCTTGACGGCGAACTCGAACCCGGCCGGCGTTCGCGCCGCCCAGCCGCTGGTCACCTCGGCGCGCGGCTGGCCGTAGAAGGTCGAGTTGACTTCGACCGTATCGAAGTGCTCCGCGTAGAACGCGAGCTCGTCGAAGCCCTTGGGACGGCCGCGCCGTGCGGGATAGAACACGCCGTTCCACGTGCCTCGACCGCTGGGGTAATTCCAGCCCGCGGTCCCGATGCGCAGGTTCGACATCAGCTCGTTAGCCGACCTAGGTCAGTCACGATAAGATAGTAAAGATCCGCCGATTCATGCTGACGGTCAACGAAATCTTCTACTCGATCCAGGGCGAGTCGACGCGGGCAGGACAGCCGTGCGTGTTCGTGCGCCTGACCGCCTGCGACCTCCGCTGTTCGTGGTGCGATACGTCCTACGCGTTCCACGAGGGTCAGAAGCGGACGCTGGACGAGGTGGTGGCAGACGTCGAGCGGTACGGCTGCCCGCTCGTCGAGATTACCGGCGGGGAACCTCTGCTGCAGGAGGACGTGTATCCGCTCATGCGGCGGCTGCTCGACAGCGGACGAACGGTGCTGCTCGAGACCGGCGGCCACCGGCCGATCACCGATGTTCCCGGCGAGGTCGATCAAGATCGTCGACGTCAAGTGCCCGGCGAGCGGCGAATCGGGCAGGAACGACTGGAGCAACCTCGACGCGTTGTCACCGCACGACGAGGTGAAGTTCGTCATTGAGAATCGCGGCGACTACGACTTCGCCGTCGACGTCGTACACCGCCATCGCCTGGTCGGCCGGTGCGCGGCCATCTTGTTCTCGCCGGTGCACGGCGTGCTCGCATCCGAGAACGCTCTCCGAGTGGATGCTGGCCGACCAGCGTGCCGGCGCGCCTGCAGGTGCAGCTCCACAAGTACATCTGGCCGGCCTCGACGCGCGGCGTCTGAATGAAAGCCGTGGTCCTGCTGAGCGGCGGGCTCGACTCCTACACGGCCGCCGCGATCGCGCGAGCCGACGGCTTCGCGCTGTGCGCGCTGACGATCCAGTACGGCCAGCGCCATGCGCGCGAGATCGAGGCCGCTCGGCGCGTGGCCGAGGCGCTCGGCGTCGAGGCGCGGCTCGAGCTTGCGCTCGATCTCAGGAACATCGGCGGGTCGGCGCTCACCGCGGGCGCCGACGTCCCGCACGGCCGCGACCTGGGCGCGACTGACATCCCGGTCACGTACGTCCCGGCGAGGAACACGATTTTCCTGTCGCTGGCGCTCGCGTGGGCCGAAACGCTCGGCGCGCGCGATCTGGTGATCGGCGTCAACGCGCTCGACTATTCCGGCTATCCCGACTGCCGCCCCGAGTTCATTCGCGCCTTCGAACACGTCGCCGCGCTGGGCACGCGCGCCGGCGTGGAGGGCAGCGCGTTCCGCATCCACACGCCGCTCATCGACCTCACCAAGGCCGAAATCATCCGCCGCGGCCTGCAGCTCGGGCTCGATTACCAGCTCACGCACAGCTGCTACGATCCGCGGCCCGACGGTTCGCCGTGCGGCACGTGCGACAGTTGTCAGCTGCGTGCACGGGGTTTCCATGAAGCGGGCGTCCCCGACCCGCTGCTCCTGCGCTAGAATCGCGCTCAGCGCGTGAAATTCCTTGAGCGTCAAACGATCGGCGGTCAGCTCGCGACAGCGATCTGCGCGCTCCTGGTTCCCCTGATCGCCGCTGTCCTCTGGTCGGCCAATCGCACCCGGCTCGAGCGGTGGCACGAGGTCGAGCAGACCGCGGCGTCGGTGGCCGGCGCGTCGGCGGCGCACCTCGAGCAGTACATCGAGAGCCTCGATGCGATCGCCGCGGCCGCCGTGCAGCATCCCGCCGTGAAAGCGCTCGAACCTGGATGTTGCGTTGAGCTCTTCACGCAGATCCTCTCCCATCAGCCGCTCATCACCAACGTCGTCCTGACGGGGCCCGATGGGACGATGAAGGCCGCGGCCGTGCCGCCCGCTTCGACGGCGTCGATTTCGCGCGCGTGGGCGGCGAAGGTGACGACGACCGGGAAGCCGGTGATCAGCGACTGGTACAAGGGCCAGGTCAACGGAAAACCTGTCGTGACGCTCGGCTACCCGGTACGCGCGACCGATGGGACCGTTGCCGGCGCGCTCGGCCTGAGCATCGATCTCTCCCGTCTGCAGACGGCCTTCGCCGAAGTGCCCTTGCCGGCGGGGTCGGTCATCACGCTGCTGGATCGTTCCGGACTGGTCCTCGCCCGCAGCGTCGACGCCGAGCGTTTCATCGGCACCACGGTGACGCCGCCGCCGGCTGATGTGGCCGGCGCGCCGCCGACCCTGACCGCGGAACCGGACGGCGTCGAACGGATTGCGGCGCTCGGATCCGTTCGGCGCGGCAACTGGGTCCTGAGCGTGGCGATTCCCCGCAGCGTGGTGCCCCAGTCGCTCCGCCCGCTCCGGCGCAGAAACGTCCTGATCATCAGCGTATCGGCGCTGGCGCTGCTCGCCCTCGGCCTGCTGATCGCGTCGCAGACGGCGCTCCACGTCAATCGACTGCGCTCGGCGGCCGAGCAGATCGCCAACGGCGACCTGTCGCCGCCGCCCCGCATCCGATCGCCGAATCGCGAGTTCTCCCAGCTGCAGGACGCGTTCATCCAGATGGCCGGCAATCTCCGCGACACGCGCGATGCGCTGGACCGCCAGGTCGAGCAGGAACGCAAGATGAACGAGACCCTGCACTCGCTCGAGCGGCAGGTCGTCAGGCAGGAACGCCTGGCCGCGGTTGGCGTGCTGGTCTCCGGCGTCGCGCACGAATTGAACAACCCGCTGCAGGCCATTCTCGGCACGGCGGAGCTGCTGGAGCGTCAGCCGGATATGTCGCCGGCCGCGCTCGACGAGATCTCGTTCCTGAAGACGCAGAGCGGCCGGGCCCGCGAGATCATCCGCAACCTGTCGCGCTTCAGCAGCCAGCAGAGCGGCCCGCCATCGCCCGTCGACCTGCGCGACGTGGTGGCCGAGGTCGTCCAGCTCCGGCGCCGCGATCTCGATACATCCGGCATCGTGCTCGACATCGAGACGACGTCGTCGCGGAAAGTCCAGGCCAACTTCACCGAGCTCGAGCAGGTGACGCTGAATTTCGTGATCAACGCGCAGCAGTCGATCGAAGCGTCGCCATCCGGACGCGGGCGGATCATCGTTCGCGTGAGCGATGAAGGCCGCCGCCGGGTGAGGCTCGAGGTGCTCGACAACGGCGCCGGCGTCGAACCGGCCGACGAGCCGAAGCTGTTCCAGCCGTTCTTCACGACCAAGCCGGTCGGCAAGGGAACCGGCCTCGGACTGTCCGTCAGCTACGGCATCATCGACTCGTACGGCGGCACCATCGGCTACGCGCGCAATGCGTGGGGGGGCGCGACCTTCTTTTTCGAGCTGCCCGCCGTCGAACCGGGCGATCCGCGCCATGACCCATCGGCTGTACTACACAGATCCGTATAAGCGCGCCTTCGACGCGTCCATCATCGAGGTCGCAAGCCACGCGGGCCGGCCGTCCGTCCGGTTGGATGACACCGCGTTCTATCCAACATCCGGAGGTCAGCCCTTCGACACCGGGACGCTGGCCATCCCGGGCGGGGCGGTCCTCCAGGTCGTCGATGTCATCGACGCCGAAGACGGCGGCGTGATCCATGTCGTGGCGGAGATGCCGCCGGGTGTCGAGCCGGGATTGCCTGTACACGGAGAGATTGAGTGGCCGCGGCGGTTCGATCACATGCAGCAGCACACGGGCCAGCATCTGTTGTCGGCCGCTTTCGATCGGCTTTTCGCCGCGCGCACGGTCAGCTTCCACCTGGGATCGGCCGCCTGCACGATCGATCTCTCCCGGGAGATG
Source organism: uncultured Acidobacteriota bacterium (assembly GCA_963720005.1). Classification (GTDB taxonomy): domain Bacteria; phylum Acidobacteriota; class Vicinamibacteria; order Vicinamibacterales; family CAVVIG01; genus CAVREM01. The sequence goes on from CAVREM010000097.1 coordinate 42,849, forward strand.
GCTCCGAGTGAGATTGCCGCTGCGGAAGCCGAGGCGAACCGGGTCGTCTGGGAGGATCGTCCTGTCGCCATTCGATTCGTGACGGCGGAGGAAGCGTTGCGCCTGCCGCTGCGCAAGGAGCCGGCGCGGGAAGGCTTGCTGCGGCTCATCGACATCGAGAGCTTCGATCTGTCCGCCTGCGGAGGCACCCACGTCGAACGCACCGGGGCGGTCGGACTCGTCGCCGCCACCGCCTGGGAGCGGTTCAAGGGTGGTCAACGCGTGGAGTTCGTCTGCGGCGGCCGGGCGCTTGCGCGCTTCCAGTCGCTTCGCGATCACCTGGCAGCGGCCACGCGCCGGCTGTCCGTGCTTCCGGGCGAGCTTGCACAGGGAATCGAACGGCTGCAGAACGAGGCGAAGGACTCGAAGCGCGCCAGCGCGACGCTGCAGACCGATCTCGCACGGTATCGTGCGCGTGACCTGCTGCCGTTCGCGGAGCCGATTCGATCCGGCGTGGCGGTCTGCCGGGTCGTCGACGGCGATATGACCTGGCTGAAGCTCCTCGCCACCGAGTTCGTGTCAGAACCCGGACGCGTGGCCGTGCTCGTCTCGAACCAGGCGCCCGTCGGTGTGGTCGTTGCCGCCTCGCCGGACACGGGCGTCGCGGCGAACAAGCTCCTGGGTCAGCTGTTGACGCGTTTCGGCGGGCGCGGCGGCGGCAAGGCCGATCTGGCGCAGGGTGGGGGCCTCGACACCTCGCCTGAAACTGTCGTCGCAGAGGCCGCCACCGTCATCAGGAACGATTGACTTCCGATTTCTCACGTCCGAAGTTAAGCTTCGGACGCATGACCACCTCAGATACGCGACCTGCTGCAATTGCGCCGATCGCCTACATCTTCCAGGCGAATGACGGTTTGATTCGCCAGACGCTCAGCGATCTGCCGGCCGAGGCGCTGTGGGAGCAGCCTGGCGGCCAGGGCAACTCGATCATGTGGATCGTCGGCCACATCACTCAGACCCGCGCCGGCCTGCTGTCGCTCCTCGGCGAGCGCGCGTCGACCGGCTGGGGCGAGCTGTTTCGCCGCGGCGCCCAGCGCCAGGACCCGACCGCCTACCCGGAGCCCCAGGCGATCAAGGCCGTGGGCGTCGATCTGATGAAGCGGCTTCGCGCGAAGCTGGACACGATCACGGAGGACGAGCTTGCGGCGCCCATCAACACCGCCGTCAAGCTGCCGAACGTCAACACGGTTGGCGACGCGCTGGCGTTCTTCGCGTTCCACGAGGCCTACCATGTCGGCCAGCTCGGATATGTGAAGAAAGCGCTCGGTTACACTGCGATTGCCGGATAAACATCCAGAGCATCATCGACTCCATCGATCTGGCTGGCTGCGCGCGGCCGTTCTGGGCGCCAACGACGGCATCGTTTCCACGGCCAGCCTGATCGTGGGAGTGGCAGCCGCGGGCGCTGCCAGAGGGAGCATTCTCCTGGCGGGCACCGCCGGCCTGGTGGCAGGGGCCGCGTCGATGGCGGCCGGTGAGTATGTGTCGGTGAAGTCGCAGGAGGACACGGAACGTGCAGACCTGGCGATGGAGGCGGAAGCCCTTGCGAACAACCGCGAGGAAGAGGAACGAGAGCTGGCCGCCATCTATCAGTCTCGCGGACTGGACGAGAAGCTGGCCGAGGAGGTTGCGCGCCAGCTGATGAAACACGACGCGCTCGGCGCTCATGCCCGCGATGAAATCGGAATCACCGCCGAGTTAGGCGCCAAACCTATGCAGGCCGCGCTGTGGTCGGCCGCGGCATTTTCGGCAGGCGGGGCCGTGCCGGTTCTAACGGCCACCATCGCTCCAATTGCGTCGGTGCTCTGGCTGGTTCCAGTGCTTGCGATTGGACTGCTCGGCGTGCTTGGGGCAGTAGCAGCGGCCACGGGAGGCGCTCCGGTGCTTCCGGGCGCGGCGCGCGTGTGTTTCTGGGGGACATTCGCGATGGGCTTGACCGCCCTCGTCGGTAGGCTGTTCGGGATTGCGGCATGACCCCGATCTCGTCATGCTTCGCGAAGGAGAATCCCATGCGTCATGTTGGCGTTCTTATCGCAATCGTTCCGATCCTCCTCGCCGGTCAGGCGCCGGCGGGCACGACGGTCTTCGAGGGCGCGCGGCTGATCGTCGGCGACGGGCAACCGCCGATTGAAAACGCCGCGTTCGTCGTCACCGGCGATCGCATCGTGCAGGTCGGCCGGGCCGGTGAGGTGAAGGTGCCGCCAGGGCGCCACGCGCGTCTCGCTGACCGGCAAGACCGTGATGCCGGCGATCGTCGACACCCACACGCATCTCAGCCAGACGCGCGAAGCGCTCACCGAGGACCTGCGGCGCCGCGCGTACTACGGCGTGAGCGCGGCGATGAGCCTCGGCCAGGATGCCGGCGACCTGCCGTTCCAGATGCGCGCGCAGACACTTCCGGGTGCGGCGCGCTTCTTCACCGCCGGGCGCGGCATCACGATGCCCGAGCCCGGACGCTCTGAGGTGCCGTACTGGATCACCAGCGTCGACGAAGGACGCAAGGCCGTCCAGGAGCTCGCCGCCCAGAAGGTGGACATCGTCAAGATCTGGGTCGACGACCGCGACGGCAAGTACAAGAAGCTGACGCCCGACCTGTATGGCCCGATCATCGAGGAGGCGCACAAGCGCGGCCTCCGGGTGACGGCGCACATCTTCACGCTCGACGACGCGAAGGGACTGCTGCGCGCGGGGATCGACGCATTCGCCCACGGCGTGCGCGACCGCGACATCGACGAGGAGGGGCTGGCGCTGTTCAAGAAGCGTCCGAACGTGGTGGTGGTGCCGAACCTCCCGGACCGCGGCGTCAAGACCGACGTGAGCTGGCTCCGCGACAGCCTTCCCGACGCGGAGTTCAAGAAGCTGCAGGCGGGCGCGATCGATCGGCCGGAGCTCCAGGCGCCGTTCGGCATCCAGGCGCGCAACCTGGCGAAGCTGAGCGCAGCCGGCGTGCGGATCGCGCTTGGCACCGACGGCAACACACCCTGGGTCGCGCATCTCGAGATGGCCGACATGGTGGCGTCGGGCATGACGCCGATGCAGGTGATCGTCGCGGCGACGCGCAACTCGCGCGGAGTTCCTGCGGATGAACGATGCGGGGACGATCGCAGCCAACAAGAGCGCGGACTTCATCGTCCTCGACGCCAATCCGCTCGACGACATCACCAACACGCGCCGGATCGCCTCGGTGTATCTGCGCGGCGCAGCCGTGGACCGAACGGCCGCACGATCGGCAGCGACCGGCCGCTGACCGAGCCGGCTGCTAGCGGCTCTGGTCGGAATCGCACGGGCCGCCGTGCTGGCAGAAGTGCTGCAGCATGATTCGGCCCATCGCCTGGTTGGTCACGCCGTGATACAGAAGGTTGACGGCGTGGTCGGCCCAGGGGAAGCGGACGGTCCGCACGGACACACCGGCACGCGTGGCCTCATCGATGAAGCGCAGCGCCCCGGCGATCGGCACCAGGTGGTCGTTGTCCGGGATGAAGATCAACGTCGGCGGCCCTTGCGAGATGATGTGGGAAGCGGACGACACCGAGTGCGCGCGCGCCGGGTGTTCGCTCGGACTGCCGCCGAGATACTCGCCGACCATCCGGCGGGCGATCCCGCGGAGGAGCGGATCGGAGTTCTCGTAAAAAGTAATGGGATCGACCGCGGGGTATCCGGCCGCGACCGCTCGCACGGTCGGCACCCTTCCACCGCAGGATGACATCGCTGTTCCGCCAGCCGCGGCGTAGCTCGTGGTCAGCGCCAGCGCGCCGCCGGCAGATTCACCGAACGCAAACACCCGCTCGGGGTCGGCGGCGTAGGTCGCCGCGTTGGCCGCAATCCAGGCGAGGGCGCATGCAACCTGTGAACTCGCCGTGTTCCAGGTCGGCCGCGTTGGGGTGGCGAGCACGTACTCGGCGCTGACCCCCAGGTAGCCACGGTCCGCGAACCATCGCAGGTTCGCCGCCTGCATCCTGCGGTCGCCCAGGATCCAGCCGCCGCCGTGGACGTAAAACACGATCGGGGCCAGCGTCCCGGGAGCGTTGTTCGGCCGGTAGATGTCGAGCACGAGATCCTGGCCGTCAACCCGCGTGAACGTCACGGTCGCATCTGCCGCGCCGGCTCCTAACCCGCGCGGCACGATCGTCGCCAGCAGATTCACTCGCGCCCCGTTGCTCGACGCGACGCGCACGTGGCGCCCGATCACGGTCCCAGCCGATACGACGGCGAACATCGCGACCACCGCCAGGATCGTCCCGCTGCGCCGCGCGCCGAGACGTCGAGCGGCAAGGGCGAGCGCACCGCCAAGCAGGGCAACCACGGCGATCTGTGGGGCGAGGAGCGGCAGCAGCAGACTGCCGGCCGTGCCCAGATAGGGGATTGTGGGAAAGAAGGTACCGAGCGCCAGCGCCGCGGAGGGGAGAACGAAGGCACCCCCGAGCAGGACGAACATGCGGCGCCAGCGCTGTCGGGTGCGCGAGGTGTCGGCAGACATCAGCAGCGTTTTATCACGCCGCGACGTCGTGGCCGCTGTTCGACATCGGCACATGGTTCCGGGCGACGTGATTATCACCCCGGTGCGCACGCCCCACCTGTGGGCGAATATCGAGGGCGATAGGTATCTGGTGTTCAGGCCGGATCCGGACGGGACACTGCCACTAGAAGTAGCGTAGCTCCCGATCGATCGTGACCGCCGTCAGTATGCTGGGTAACGATCGGTTCAAATGGTGAAGATAACGACCGGTGTCCTGGCGTTAGCTGGCCTGCTGTCGGGGCCAGCCCCTCTGCTCGCTCAGACATACTCCGTCGTGGCGGTCTGTCACACCGAAAACAAGGTTGTCGAAATCGATCCGGTGACTGGCAAGACGCTCAGGACATTCACCGTGCCCGGGGAATGGGTAGGCGAGACGCACGAAGGGGCGATCACCGCCGATGGCAAGACGATGTATGTCTCGACGCCGTATCAGAAGAAGATCCTCGTTCTCGATCTCACGACGTTCCAGCAGAAGGCGGCGATTGAGTCCGAGTTCTTCTCTCGCCCCAAAGAGACCCGCCGCTTCGCCCGCATCGGCTTGCGCGAGTCAACGTCGTCGGACCCTCACGGTGTCGCGCTGAACAACGACGAGAGCAAGCTGTACGTGTCGGTCGAGTTCGCCGAACCGCCAGGGGTGGTTGTCGTGGATCTGAAGAGCGGCAAGACGACCAAGATCGACACCGTGATTGCCGGCAACTATCTCTGGGTCCAGCCGAAGACCGACAAACTCTATTTCCCGACGCGCGACAACAAGGTCGTCGTCATCGACACGAAAACGGACAAGATCCTGCGAGCCATCCCAGTGCAGGGAGGTCCGGCCGGCGTCGACTTCTCGCCAAACGGCGAGGTCTGGGTCAATGGAGACCGCGACGGATCGGTGACGGTGATCGATTCGAAAACCGACACCGTCGTCAAAGTCATCCAGCCCCGCATGAAAGGGGCCGGGCGCGTCGCCGCCTCACCGGACGGCCGATTCGTTGCGGCCAGTCACGGTCCCGAAGTATCCGTCATCGACGTCGCGACGAAGCAGATTGTCGCCGACTTCAAGATCGGCCGTGACGATGATGGTCACGGCTTTCCACTTTTCTCGCCCGATTCGAACACGCTTCACGTGATGAACGAGTTTTCCAACGACATGGCCACGTTCGACATGAAAGCGATGAAGCAGGTCGGGGGCCCAGTGGCTATTGGCGAAGCGTCGTTCGGAGGCGGCATTCGCCTCCTCAAATAGGCCGTTCTACTTCTTCGATGGCTCGGCGGCCACGACCAGGCCCTGCGTATAGGTAATCTCGATCCGGTCGCCCGGAGCGACGCCCTCCAGGTTCTTCCGCTCGGCGACCGTCCTCGTCAGCGTCCGGCCGTCAGCCGTCACGACCGTCAGCGACGGCACCTTCATGTCAACGGCCTTGACCGTCACGGTCGTCGTCTCCTGCGTTCCGATGACGCCGCCGGGCGTATCTTTCAACCGAGCGGCGGCCGCGGTGGTGCTGGAGGGAGCGGCCGCTGCGCCAGGCTTCCGCAGTTGAAAGACGAGCGATTCGTAGTAGGTCGCCCTGATGGTGTCGCCGACCTTGAGCTCGGCGAAGCGCTTGACCTCCGGGCCAACGGTAAAGGTGTCTTCGTCGCCGTTCTCCGCCCGCAGCGTCACCGAGCGCGTCGCCTGGTCGATGGCCCTGATGGTTACGGTCGCCGTCACCTGGTTCTGTTTGGTCACCGTCTGAGCGAACACCACGACGGGCAACGTCGCGAGCAGCGCGAACACAGCGAAAGTCTTGAGCATGGCTGTTCCTCTCCTTGAACTGTAAGTCATCACGAGGGCAAGCGCCGTACCGCGTTGCCAAGGCGGGCTGGGCGCTGACGCGGTCGTTCCCTGTGAGAATTTGAGACGTCGGATATGGTGACCTGGTGAACGCCTCCAAAAATCTGAGGGTCCCACGACATAGCGGAGTGGGCGGGTGTTTATGGGATGATGTGTGCCATGTACGCCATCGCCGGCGTCTCGGGGCATACAGGCAAGGTCGTCGCTGAAACTCTTCAGGCGAAGGGAGAGCCGATACGCGTCATCGTGCGCGACGAGACCAAGGGCGCACCGTGGAAGGGGCGCGGCGCCGAGGTCGCGGTCGCGAGCCTCGACGATGAAGCGGCGGTCGCACGAGCGCTGAGCGGCGCGAAGGGCGCGTACGTCCTGTTGCCGCCAGACGCCATCACCACCGATTTCTTTGGCTCGCGCGCGAAAATGATCGACGCGATCGGCCGTGCCGCGGTGAAGGCCGGCCTGCCCCACCTCGTGTTCTTGTCTTCGATCGGCGCGCATGTGCCAAAGGGCCACGGGCCGATCGGCGCGCCCTACCAGGCGGAGCGGAGCTTCGAAAAGCTCGGGATCGGCACGACGTTCGTCCGCGCGGCGTACTTCCTCGAGAACTACGGCGGCGTGCTTCCCGCCGCGAAGAATGACGGCGTCCTGCCCTCGTTCCTGCCGGCCAACGCCACACACGCGGTGGTCACGACCACGGACATCGGCCGCACCGCCGCGCAGGCGCTGCTGGATGGCCCGCGCGGCCGCCGCGTCATCGAGCTGTCGGGGCCCACCGACGTCACGCCGGCGGACATCGCGGCAGCGCTCACGGAGTTGCTGGGGCGCATGGTGAATGTCGTCGAAGCCCCGCTCGATGCGGTCGTGCCGACCTTCATGTCATTCGGGATGTCGCAGCACATGGCGGAAATCTACCGTGAGATGTACGCGGCCTTCCTCGGCGGCGGCATCGCCTGGGAAGGAAAAGGGGAACGGGTTCGCGGCTCGATTGGCGTGAAAGAGGGTCTTCGCACCATGATCGGGTGATGCAGATGGCGATGAGACGATCGCGTCAATTTCTGGGGCCGTGGATGCTCGCGCTGGTCCTCTCGACCACCGCGGCAGCCGTTCAGCAGCGGAAAGAGGCCGCCATTACCAGCGGCTGGGTGAAGCTGCCGGCGGCGGGAGCGACCGAGGCCGAGGCCTACCTCGTCATCGACAATCCGACCGCATACGACGTGTTTCTCCAGAAGTCGTCGTCCGACATGGCCGGCGTCCTGGAATTTCGCGCGGCTGGCAAAACCGAGCCGCTCACATTCGTGACCGTTCCCGCCTATGAGAGTCTCGAGATGAACGCGAAGGGCACGTATCTGCTCCTGCGCGACTTGAAGAAACCGCTCACCGCCGGCGCGACGGTGCCTATCAGCGTGATGACCGATCGCGGCACGCCGCTGACCGTCGAAGCGGTCGTCAAGCAGGAGTAGGGCGTTGATGCAACAAGGAGTCGCCTGATGCGCGCCAGCCTTCTCGTCGCCCTCGCCAGTGCCTTATTGGCGCAGGCTGCCCAACCGCAGAAGATCGTGTTCGCGAGGGTCTTTCCGCAGCCAGGGCAGCTCGGCCTGTTCCTGGCGGCTGCAGACGGCCGCGACGAGCGGGCCCTCGTCTCGCCGGCCGACGTCGACTACGACGCCACGTGGGCGCCCGATGGCGCGTCAATCGTCTTTACCTCCGAGCGCAACGGCTCCGCCGATCTGTACGTGGTGAAGCCCGATGGCACCGGCCTGGTGCGACTCACCGACAGTCTGGCCTACGACGATCAGGCCGCATTCTCGCCCGACGGCAAGCAGCTCGTGTTCGTCAGCACTCGTGGAGGCGGCACCGCCGATCTGTGGACCATGGATCTGCAGACGCGGAAGGCCAAGGCGCTGACCTCGGGCCCTGGGGGAGACTTCCGGCCGTCGTGGTCCCCGGACGGCCGATGGATTGCGTTCGCGTCGGACCGAACGAGCACCCTGCCGTTCGCGCACGGGCGCTGGGAGCATCTCCAGCTCGTCGACCTCTACATCGTCCATCCCGACGGCTCGGGCTTGAAACGCCTGACGCCGCACGGCGACTTCTGCGGCAGCCCGAAGTGGACGGCCGACAGCCAGCGCCTCGTGGCGTATTGCATGACCGCGGAGCAGACGCTCGACAATCGCCGCGCGGTGCCGGAGCACCCGGAAGACACGCGGATCGTTTCAGTCGAGATCACAACCGGCTCGAGTATCAGACCTACCCGCCGGTCCCGGCGTGAAGTTCAATCCGTCGATCCTGAGCGGTGACGTCCTGGCCTATATCCGCCGGGACGGGGACGAGCGCGGCATTCATTATTCGAATGGCAAACGCGGTCCCGCGGGCGAAATTCGGACGGCGGCATGGTCGCCCGACGGCACGCAGGTCGTCTTTCACAAGCGCGTGACGTTCCAGCGCAAACCCTGGGTGAAGACGTGGAGCCGGAATCCGCAGTACGAGTTGACGCTCACCAACGGCGGTCCGTCGTTCAGTCCAACGGGAGATCGCTTCGCGTTTGTCGGTCCGGCCGAAAAGGCGAAGGGCGCCGGCGTGATGGTGGCGAACGTCGGCGGTGAGACGTCGCAGGTCGTGTATCGCGATCCCGACGCGCAACGTGCTCGGACCCCAGTGGTCCGCCGAACGGCGACCGGATCATCTTTGGCATCGGCGTCTTCAATGCGTTCTTCAACGGATTTCACGGTCTGTTCCTGAAACCCGAGGATCGGGTCGAAGGCGGCGCGCAGGTCGCCATCGTCAACACCGATGGCAGCGGGTTCCGTGAGTTGACGAGCGGACCGAACAACAACGCGTTTCCATCGATGTCGCCGGACGGACGGCGGTTCGTCTACCGGACGTTTGGTCCGGAGGGCGAGGGGCTTCGCATCATGGACATCGAGACGAAGCAGGTCACGTCGATCGCCGGCGGCTACGACAACTTCCCGCTCTGGTCGCCGCGCGGCGATCTCATCATGTTCTCGCGACAGGCGCAGGGCGATTACGAGATCTACACCATCAGGCCCGACGGCACCGGCGCTCAAGCGGCTGACGCACAGCCGCGGCAACGACGCGCACATGGCCTGGTCACCGGACGGGGAGCACATCCTCTTCGCGTCGACGCGGATGGGTTTCAAGGACGAGGTGACCTACACCGACGCGCCACAGCCCTATGGCGAAATCTTCGTGATGCGGGCCGACGGATCGCGACGTCCAGCAGCTCACCGACAATCAGTGGGAAGAAGGCACGCCCGGCCTGGCAGCCTGCCGTCCAAGCGGTCGCGCAGAACCGGTAGAACGCGTCATTTTCGAGCCGGTCCCGCCCTCGGCGGCTGGTACCCGTCGAACGACGGGCCGTTATAGAACAACCGCCAGTCGGCGAAATCGGCGCGGCCCACTCCAGGCGGACCCGCCTTGGCGTAGGTTGCGGTGACGGCGCCCAGGAACTTGCCCGCCTTGAGCGTGGCGTCGTGGATCTTCGTGAAGTAGTTCTGATACTCCGGATGATCCGGTTGCAGCCCGGAGAAGTTGGTCATGTCGCCGTTCGATCCGAGCAGCACGTCGACGCCGGGGACCATGGCGATGTCGTAAGCGTTGGCGACGCCGACCGGTGTTTCGATCTGGACGATCACGAGCATGTTGTCGTTGATCGTCTCGCGGTAGTTGACGCCGTTCGCGCCCCAGATCGACGCGGCCTGGCCCGCACCCATGCTGCGCCGGCCCTGCGGTGGGTACCGCGCGAACCGCGCCGACGCGATCGCCTTCTCGACCGTGTCGACCGTCGGCACGACGATGCCGAGCGCGCCGATGTCGGTCGCCTTCTGGATGCTGCTCTCGAACTCGTCGGGCACGCGGATGACCGGGGTCGCGGCCGGCCGCGGGCACGCGGCGATCATCTCCTCGACGTCGCGGTACGACATCGTGCTGTGCTGCATCTCGAACCAGATGTAGTCGTAGTGCTGCGCCACCTCGCAGTAGAGCTTCACGTCCAGCCGGCTGATCGTGTACGTGAAGATCTGCTTGCCGTCGAGCAGCTTCTGCTTCGCGTTGTTATAAAGCTTGGCGGAAGGGTTGCTCAGGCTCGCACGCACCGCCCACCCCTGGGGCTGCGCGCCGGCCGGCGGCTGCCCGCGCTGCGCGTCGGTCGTTGCGGCGCCTGCCGCGAGTGCGGTGCACAACATCACGAACAGCCGTCCTCGAATCGTCATCAGCACACCTGACTCCTTCGAGGGGCTTTCGGCCTTCGGAATCCGCGACATGCTCGTCACGCGCCGCTCCGTATTGCTCGTTCGCGTGGCTCGCATTCCGTCGCACATTCGCAATTGCTAACTGAGCAGCTTCTATCCCTTACGCGGCCGTTTCGGCACGAACGCGAGGAACCGGCGCGGATTGTCGACCATGATCTGCCGCAGCACCTCGTCGCTCGCGCCGGCGGCCTTCAGCTTCGGCACGAACACCGTCAGCGTCTTCGCGTACCCATCGCCCTTGTTCCGCTTCATCTGATCGGCGCTCGACGATGTCGGCCGAGAACATCAGGTCGATCGGCGAACCCCGCCTCGAGGAGCGCCATCACCATCGGCACCTGCTGCGCGTCGCCGGGACCGCCCTGCCGATCGAAGCCGACGAAGGCGCCGCGACGGCAGATCGCCTTGTGCACCTGCACGTTCGGATCGACCAGGTTGCCGAGATGCCCGATGACGATGCGATCCGGCTTGACGCCGGCGTCTTCGAGGAGATCGAGCTGCTGCGAGCGCGCGACTTCCCGGGAATGCCGGTGTGCGTGAAGATCGGCAGGTTCGTCGCGACATGCGCCTTGCCGATGGCGCGGAACACCTTGCGCTCGTCCTGCGGTGATCGTCGTCCCACGAGCCGATCTCGCCGAACACGCCGACCGGATCGGCATCCACCTGCTTGATGAGCGCCTGGACGATCTGCTCTTCGCTCATCGTCGAGATCTCTTTCGGGTAGAACGGCTGCGTGTAGAAGCCGCCGCCGGCGACGATCGGCAGCCCGGATCGCTGCGAAATCTGGCGCAGGAAAGTTGACGTCGCGTCCCATGTCGGGGTGGCCGCCGTCGACGATGCAGGCGATGCCTTCGCGCTTGGCGATGCTCAATTCCTCGGTCATGAGATCGACGTCCTGCATGAAGAACGTCCCCGGATGGCGCCGGCGGCCGCCGCGCCGGCGCGCCCCGCGCCCGCCGCCGGCGCGGCACCGCCGAGCGCCGCCGGCGCCTCGTGGGCGCGTTGGCGGCGCGCGTCTCGGCGGCGAACTTCATCCACCGCGGCATGAAGTCGGCGGCGAACGACATGTGCTCGTGAAAGAGCGTCGCGCCGCCCGCCAGCTCCTCGGGCGCGTAGTCTTTCAGCACCGTGCGGATGATCGCGCCCTTCGGGAAGGTGACGTCGGTCTGGGCCGTGGCGACGCCGGGGAGCGCGGCGGCCGCCGCGCTCATGCCGAGCAGTTCGAGCGCCTCGCGGCGCGTCCAGCCTGGTGCAGTCGTTCGTGGCATGGGCAGCTCCTGATTCTCTCCTGAAATTTAAGATTTCGATTTAGATTTAAGATTGGCGGATCGAGATTTGGCTGCCGATCGTGATCACCAATCTTAAATCTGAAATCTGAAATCTTAAATTCGAGCGTCCAGGTATGGCCAATGTTCACGAATGACGCGCTTGTGCGCCTCTGCCGCGCTCGCGACGTGCTGCGCGAGGTGCACGATCGGACGTTGACCATAGACGAAGTGGCGCGGGAAGCGGCGATGTCGCCATTTCATTTCATTCGACAGTTCAGCGCGGTGTTTGGCGACACGCCTCACCAGATCCGGATCAAGGCACGGCTCGATCGCGCCAGGCACCTGCTCGCCAGCGGCGAGCGATCGGTCACCGATATCTGCATGGAGGTCGGATTCTCGAGCCACGGCAGCTTCAGCACGCTGTTCGCGCGGCGTGTCGGAGTGTCGCCGTCCGAGTACAGGCGCCGGGCTCGCTCGATGGTCGCGGTGCCGGGGATGGCCGCGACACATCTGTTCCCCGGGTGTCTAAGCCTGATGGGCCCGGCTTTCGCAATTTTCGAGAAGCAGCAGCATTCCTGATCCATCAGAGTGGTCGCATGCGAATCAAATTGACGAGCATCATGGTCGACGATCAGGACAAGGCGCTGCGGTTCTATACGGAGGTGTTCGGCTTTGTGAAGAAGCGCGACATTCCCGTGGGTGAGTACCGGTGGATCACCGTCGTGTCGGCGGACGGGCACGCGGATGTCGAACTGGCTCTGGAACCCAACGCCAATCCTGTCGGCAAGACGTTTCAGGAGGGTCTGTTCAAGCAGGGCATTCCGGCCACCGCGTTCGAAGTCGACGATATCGACCGGGAGTATCGGCGCCTGAAGACACTCGGCGTCGTGTTCACGCAGGAGCCGACCCGTCAGGGCCCGATTACGATCGCCGTGTGCGCAGACACCTGCGGCAACCTGATTCAGCTGTACCAGCCGCCGGGGCCGCAACCCAAGTAATACCTGTGCCGCAGTCGTTCGTCGTTCACTTCCGCGAGAACTCCGCGAGCTTGACGACGATCGCATCCGCGGCCGCTCGATGACGTCGGCGGTCGTGCCGAAGTTGTTGGCCAGGATCGAGAAGACGATCGGCTCGCCGTCGGCGGTCCGGACGATAGCCGGACAGGCCGCGTGCGTTCGAGAAGGCGCCGGTCTTGGCGTGCGCGTTGCCCTCGGCGGCCGTGCCCTTCATGCGGTTCGCCCAGCGTGCCATCGCGTCCGGCGATCGGCAGCGATGCTTCGAAAGGCCCGCGCAGCCGCTCGTCGCGATACACGCGGGTGAGGATCGTCACGAACGACGCCGCGGTGGCCATGTTGTAGCGCGACAGGCCCGAGCCGTCGGCGACGACGACCGAGCCATCCTCGATGCCCCAGGCCGTACAGCTGCTCGCGAACCGCGGGCGGGCCGCCGGCCGCTTGCAGCAGCGTCTCCGCGAAGAGGTTCTGGCTGATCTTCATCATCGTCACCGCGAGCTCCGACAGCGGCGGCGACCGGTAGGTCAGGACCGGCGTGCGGTGGTCGAGCGCTCGACGGGTCGGCCAGATCGTCCACGTCGGCCGCAGCGCCCCGGACCTCGATGCCCGACGCGATCAGCGCCTCGCGCAGCGCGCTGACGAAGTAGAGCGTGGGGTTGACGACCGAGACGTTGCGAACGGATCGGCCTGCGCGCCGAGCGGAATGGTGCCGCGCGCCTCGAGGACCGGGCTGCCGGCGCCGCGCCGAGTTTCGAGCGCGAGCGGCGCCTGCGCCGCCGACGTCCGCACGCTGCTCCGCAGCATCAGCCCGCTGCCGGCCGGCTCGATGCGAGCCAGGGCAGGGTCGTTCACCGCCGCGCCCGGCGCGACGACGAGGCGGGCGGTGTTCTGGTTGAACTGCAGCGCGCCCGACGCCGGTCGCGAAGCTGCGATCGAGATCGTCCCAGGCCCAGCCCGCACCCGAGCACGACGTCGGGCAGCGCGGTTGTCGTCGCCGATCACCCGGCCGGTGACCACCGAAACGCCCCGCGCCTTCAACTGCGCGGCCCAGCCGCCGGAACAGGGCTGTTGCTTTCCCGTCCCAGTCGTCGATGCTCGGGTCGCCGCTGCCGGTCGACGACGAGATCGCCGTAGAGCACGCCGCCGTCGACCGGTCCCGGCAGCGACAGCTCGGTCGTGAACGTGAAGTCCCAGCCGAGCCGTTCCGCCGCCGCCGCGAGCGTGATGACCTTCTCGTTCGATGCGGGGAGCAGCAGCTTCTGAGGCGTCGCGCGCGTAGAGGATCTCGTCGCGGGCGAGCGATCGGATCTCGATGCCCCAGCTGACGCGCTTCAGTTCGGGCGCGTCGAGCAGGCGCTGTGATCTCTTGCTGCAAGGCGGGCGAGGGGAAGGCTGAGGCAGCAGGGGCGCGAGGAGTGGTCGGAGGAGGCCGGACGCCGCCGCAGGCGACGGCGCCGGCGAGAATCAGCGCGGAAAGAGCCTGGCGCACCCGCACGTCATTTCGACAATTCGTCGAGCGCCTTGATCGCGTCGTTGAACTTCTCGGCGTCGGCCTTCGCCGCGCCGGGCTCGCCCGGACGGCGTGAAGTACACGTCGCTGCCGCTCTGGCCGAACGTCACGCGCTCTTCTTTCTTGCCGTCCTCGAACTTCGCGTAGACGACCAGCGCCGGCTTGTCGAGCCCGGTATTCGCCGTTGTCGGCGTGAACGTCGTCGCGCGGATGTCGGCCAGGCCGGCGAGGAAGCTGTCCATCTTCGCCTTGTCGACGTCGGCCGGCGTTCGGGTTGACGCGCTTCCACGTGTCCTGCGCGTTCTCGCCCTCGCCCTTGACGCGTTCGAACGTCACCGTCTGGCCGCCACGCGTGAGCTCGACGCGATTGGCCGTGAACGCGCGGAAATCGAAGGCTTCGTGGCGGCGGTAGTCGTCGAGCGGCTTCTTCAGATCGTCCGCGAGCGACTTCTCGACGGTCACGATCATGTTGTTCGACATGTCGCGCGCGTAGACCGCGTCGTCGCCGGCCGCGCCGCCGACCGCGAGGGTGGCGCGGGCGCTGCCCATGTTCAGCGTGACCGCGACGTCCGGCTTCTCGAGGCCGAACTTCTTCAGGTCGGCCGGCGTCGGCTGCTCGGTGACGATCGACTTCATCTGGGCGCCCTGCACCCGGCCGACCAGCGACTCGACCGTGCCGAAGTCGGCCGCCGCCGACAGCGGCTGGCTGACCTTCCACTCCTCGCCCTTCTTCGCGAACCCGAAGCCGCTTGCCGGCGACGTTGACGTCGACGCCCTCGACCTTGTCGCGCTCGATCTTCATCACCGACTTGTCGCGCAGGTCGAAGGTCGACTTGTTGAGCGAGGCGTTCTGGTAGCTCGGCGACGAGAAACACGCGCTTCTCGTCGTTCTTCATCGCGTAGACGTTGCTGCCGGTCGGCGTCTTCGCGCCGAGCAGCAGCTTGCCGGACGGCTTTTCGCCGCTGGCCTTGTACTCGACCTCGACGCGCGGCGACGCCAGGCCGTACTGCGCGAGATCGGCCGGGGCCTCGTCGACGACCCGCACGACGTCGAGGTTGGCCAGCGCGGAAGCCGCCGCGATGACGTCGGATTCGGCGGCGGCCGCCTGGATCGGCGCGACGATCTGCCAGCGTTCGCCTTCCTTCTTGACGGTCGTGCGGTCGCCGCTTTCGGCCTTGATCGTCAATTCCTGCGATGTCGCCGGATTCGACCGACTGGAAGACCTTCTTCTCGCTGGACGCCGCGGTGTTGCCGTCCTGCTTCCACGTGACGAAGTAGATGTACGCGCCCAGCCCGACGAGCACGGCGAGGAGCGCGATCGTCGACCGCAGTCCCCGCATTACCGCCTCCGCCACCAGCTGTAAACGCCCGGTTCCGAAGATCGCCAGCGGCACGATCAGCAGCGAGAACCACGTGACATGCTCTGCTGCGCCGCGTTCATCGTCAGCCGGCGATCGCTCGGTTCCTTCGGCCGGATCGAGATCAGGTTCTCCTGCTGCGAGAGCCAGCCGACGCGTATTCATGAACAGGTCGCGGTTGCCGCCGGCCGTGAACAGCATGTTCGACGCGAAGTCGGAGTCGCCGAACACGACGACGCGGGTCTCCGGCTTCGGCGCGGCGCCTTCGCCTTCGGGCGCAGCCGGCTTGGCCTCGCCGACCGGCGCCGACACCGCCGCGGCAATCGAAATCGGTCCGGCCTTGTCGCCCGCGCCCTTCGTCCTGCGACGGCGGCTTGCGGCGCGTAGAGCGACTTCAGGTCGGCCTCGGCCCAGCTGCGCTGGCTGGTTTCGACGATGGCTCTGCGCGGTGTGGCCTTCGTTGCCGCCGCTGACCGGCGTCACCGACCGCGCCATCCGGAACGCGGTCATCACGTCGAGCCGCGAGGTAATCGGATGCGACGGGTAGTTCGCGGCGACCGGCGTTTCGGCGGCGCCGCCGAACAGCTGTCCCATGCCGGTCTGGTCGAGCACGAGGTTGTTGCCGACGTCGATGCCCCACTTCTTCGCCAGGCCGGTCAGGTTCGGCAGCGGCGACTCGTCGGGGCCCGGCGCATCGAGCTCGAGCAGGAGCTTGCCGGCCTTCGCGAGGTACTTCTCGAGCGTCTCGATCTCGCCGGGCAGGAAATCGACTCGCGGACCCGGCGACGACGACCATCGTCGCGGTGTCGGGCACGCCGCCCTGCTGCGCCAGCACGAGCTTCTCGACGGTGTAGTTCTCGCGCTTGAGCGACTCCGACGCCGCCATGTAGCCGCCGACTTCGTTCGACGTCGGGTCCTTCTCGCCGTGGCCCTGCGTGAAGTAGACGGTGCGCGCCTGGCCGCTGACCACCTTGATGAGCGCGTTGGTGACGTCCTGTTCCTGCGTCGACGGTGACGCGCTCGGTCCGGCCCTTGTGGCGGATGACGATCTCGCCGTAGGCGCGCACCTCGTTCTGCGCGGCGACCGACGGGTTGCGGTCGACGTCGATCAGCTCCAGCTTGATCTGGTTCGAGAGGTCTGCGTACTCCTGCAGCAGATCGCGGAACGTGTTGACCGTCGACCGGCTGATCGGCCGGCGGCATGAAGCCCATGATCTCGACCGGCGCATCGAGCTTGGCGACCACGTTGCGGCTCTGGTCGGACAGGCTGAACTGCTTGTTCTCGGTGAGGTCCCAGCGCTTGTTCTGCTGCTTGCCGATGTAGTTCACCGCGACCAGGATGCCGAGCACGATCAGCACGCTCGTCGCCGCCAGCGTGCCGTAGCGCGCCTGCCGGCGGCGGAACATGTCGGCGATGTCCCGCCACTGGCTGGCCATGTAGATGAGGACGCAGACGAGGCCCGGCCCAGGCGAGGTAGAAGCGGTACTGGTCCCACTGCGCGGACAGGTTGAGGCTGGTCCGCGTCGCGACCCAGATGGCGATGCGCCGCGAGCACGAACGCCGTGCCGAGCCAGCCGATGATTCCGAAGATTCTGTTGGTCATACGGTCAGGCTATCCGCGCCAACGCTCCATGTCGACCGACTTCGCGGTCAGGAAGAGGCCGAAACGAGATGAAGCTCAGGTAGTAAATCAGGTGCGTCGTGTCGAGGACGCCTTTCGTGAAGTCCTCGAGGTGGCCGATCGACCGAGAGATAGGTCAGCACGCTGTTGACCGTCGGCCCGGCGAAGCTGCCCATCCAGTCGATGATCCAGAGCAGCAGGAACACGCCGAAGCTGGCCGTGAAGGCGACGATCTGGTTCTTCGTCAGGCTCGAGATGAGCAGACCTACCGAGATGAAGCAGCCGCCGAACAGCAGAAGCCCCAGATAGGTGGTCGCGATCGGCTTCCACTCCGGGTTGCCGTAGATGAAGAGGATGCGCGATGTGGATCAGCGTCACCGCCAGCATCGCGGCGTACAGCGCCAGCGCGCCGAAGAACTTGCCGAGGATGATCTGCATGTCGGTGACCGGCGACGTCAGCAGCAGCTCGATGGTGCCGGACCGCTTCTCTTCCGAGTAGGTCCGCATCGTGATGCCGGGCAGCAGGAACAGGACCAGGATCGTCACGTTCTGGAAGAGCAGCCGGATCATCTGCTCGTTGATGTTCACCGGCTGCGCGCCGCCGAACTGGCTCATCTGCATGCTCTGGCGGACGAAATACGCGAGCAGGCTGGCGTAGAAGAAGCCGTAGAGCAGCGGCCCAGATGCCGATCACGATGTAGGCGATCGGCGAGGCGAAATAGGAGCGGAGCTCCTTCTGCGCGATGGCGAGGATGTTAGTCATTGGCGAGCGCCTCCTGCGGCGCTTCGGTGCTTCCCGCGCCTCGGATTCTTCCGTCGTCAGCGAGAGGAAGACCTGCTCGAGGCTCATGCGCATCGGACGCAGCTCCAGCAGACCGAGGCCGTTCGAGACCACGGCCCGCGCGAGCTCACGGCGGACGTCGCGGCCCTGCTCGCTGTCGACCTCGTAGCCGATGATGCCGTCGCGCCGGTCGGCTTCGACCACGCGCGTGACGCCGGCGACCGAGGCGAGCGTGGGCCCGGCGTCGGCCGATCCGGCGTCGACCTGGACGTACATCGTTTCCGAGCCGCGGAGCCGCGACGTCAGGTTGTCGGGCGTGTCGATCGCGACGACCTTGCCGTTGTTGATGATGACCACGCGCTCGCAGGTCTGCGACACCTCGGGGAGGATGTGCGTGCTGAGGATGACCGTGTGGTCGCCGGCGAGCTCCTTGATCAGCTGCCGCGTTTCGATGATCTGCTTGGGATCGAGGCCGGCGGTCGGTTCGTCGAGGATCAGGACGTCGGGGTTGTGAATCAGCGCCTGGGCGAGGCCGACGCGCTGCCGGTAGCCCTTCGACAGCTTCGAACAGAGGCGGCCCGCCATGTCGGTGATCCAGGTGCGCTCCATCACCTGCTTGATCCGCGCTTTCCGATCGCCGGACGGCACGCCCTTGATCTTGGCGACGAACGACAGGTACTCGGCGACGGTCATGTCCGGGTAGAGCGGCGGCGTTTCCGGCAGGTAGCCGGTGCGCCGCTTGGCCTCGACCGGCTGATCGAAGACGTCGAAGCCGGCGACGATGGCCTTGCCGTCGGTGGCCGGCATGTAGCCGGTCAGAATCCGCATGGTCGTCGTCTTGCCGGCGCCGTTCGGGCCGAGAAATCCGAGGATTTCACCGCGCTCGACGCGGAAGCTGATGTCGTCGACGGCGGTGAACCGACCGTACCGCTTCGTGAGGTGCTGGACCTCGATCAAGGAGTCGTTCTCCTGGTGGAAGGAAAGCGCCGTTTGGGCGGCGCCAGCCAAAAATCGTAACCTAAGACGCCCGGAGGTGTCATGTCTGTAGACGTCGGTTCGAAAGCGCCGGACTTCACGCTGGTCAACCAGGATCGGGAACCGGTCACGCTGAGCGCCGAGCGCGGCCGTCCTGTTGTGCTGGCTTTCTTTCCGGCCGCGTTCAGCTCGGTGTGCACCAAGGAGCTCTGCACTTTTCGCGACAGCCTGGCGGCGCTGAACAAGGCAAACGCCCAGGTGTACGGCATCAGCGTCGATACGTTCTTCACGCTCAAGGCGTTTCAGGAGGCGCAGAGGACTGACGTTTCCACTGCTGAGCGACTTCAACAAGGAGGCGATCCGCGCCTACGGCGTGTTCAACGAGGACATGATCGGCCTGAAGGGTATCGCGAAGCGGGCCGTATTCGTGCTGGATAAGGACGGGACCGTGCGGCACCGCGAGGTGCTCGAGGACGCCCGCAACGAGCCGGATTACCAGAAGGTGCTCGGCGGCGGTCGCGGGGCTCGCTTAGGCACGGTCCTGCGCCTTTAGGCGGACTTCAGTCGGCTAACGGATCGTACGATGCTATACTATTGAACATATGAGCAATAGTTCATATGTTCTCCTGGATGCGGCCGCGGTGACGGCGCTCGCCGAGACGTTCCGGGTCCTCGGCGACGTCACCCGCGTCCGGATTCTCGACGCGATCTCCCGCATCCGAGCTCCGCGTCGGCGAGATTGCCGACCTGCTCGGCCTGACCGAATCGGCCGTCTCGCACCAGCTGCGCCTCCTCCGCAACATGCGCCTGGTCCGGCCGCGCCGCGACGGCAAGTCGATCTACTACTCCCTCGACGATCAGCACATCGTCCGCCTGTTCGAGCAGGGGCTCGAGCACGTGCAGGAGAGCGGCCGCGGACGGCCGCGCGACTTGACGCATGGCCACCTGCGCGGTCTGCGAGCTGCACGCCGAATCGACCTTCAAGGTCGAGGGGATGGACTGCCGCGAAGAGGTGGCGCTCATCGAGCGGCGCTTCAAGACGCTGGCGGGCGTGGAGGCGTTTTCCGCCGACGTGATGGCGCAGCGGCTCCACGTCAAGTACGACGCGGCGAAGCTGTCGGCCTCCGCGATCGCCGACGCCGTCGCCGACGCCGGGATGCGCGCGTGGCTCGAGCACGAGGAGCCGATCGCGTCCGACGAAGCCGGCGCGCGCCGGCGCCGGATGCTCCTCATCGCGTCCGGAGCGGCCGCCGCGGCGGGCTATACGCGCCCAGTTCCTGGACGCCGCGCTGGTGTCACGGCTGCTGTTCGCCGTGGCGATCGCGACCGGCGTGCCGCTGACCGCCCGCAAGGCCTGGCTCGCCGTCCGCGCGCGGTCGCTCGACATCAACGTGCTGATGCTCGTCGCGGCCGCGGGAGCGATCGCCCTCGGCGAGTGGTCCGAGGCGGCGGCGGTCGTGTTCATGTTCGCGGTGGCCCAGGCACTCGAGGCGCGGACGCTCGAGCGCGCGCGGACTGCGGTGCGCGCGCTGATGGACCTGACGCCGGCGGAAGCCGTGGTGAGCGACGCCGACGGACAGCGGAAGGTGCTCGTCGATCAGGTCGCGATCGGATCGGTGATCATCGTCAGGCCGGGCGAGAAGGTGCCGCTCGACGGCGAGGTGCTGGCCGGGTCGAGCGCCGTGAACCAGGCGCCGGTCACCGGCGAATCGCTGCCGGTCGACAAGTCGGCAGGCGACGAAGTGTTTGCCGGCATCGATCAACGGCCGCGGCGCGCTCGAGGTGCGCGTCACGCGGCTCCGCCGCGACACGACGCTGGCGCGCATCATCCACCTCGTCGAGCAGGCGCAGGCGCGGCGCGCCCCGACGCAGACATTCGTGGAGCGGTTCGCGCGCCTCTACACGCCGGCCGTCATTCTGCTGGCGATCGTGACGGCGGTGGTTCCGCCGCTGCTGTTCGGCGGCGACTGGCACGTCGTGGGTCTACCGGGCGCTCGTTCTGCTCGTCGTGTCATGCCCGTGCGCGCTCGTGATCTCCACGCCGGTGTCAATCGTCGCGGCGCTGTCGAGCGCCGCCAGGAAGGGCGTCCTCATCAAGGGCGGCGCCCACCTCGAGCGCGCCGGCAGCATCCGGTGCGTCGCGTTCGACAAGACCGGGACGCTCACGCGCGGCACGCCCGAAGTCGTCGACGTCATCTCCCTGAACGGCCTACCGCCGGCGACGATCATCGCGCTCGCGGCTTCTATCGAGCAGCGATCCGATCACCCGATCGCGCGAGCCATCGTCGCCTATGCCGAGGGCGCCGGCGTGCGCGCCTACGCCGGCGCGAACGTCACGGCGTTGACGGGGCTGGGGGCCGAAGGCCACGTCAGCGGCACCGAGGTGATCCTCGGCAATCACCGTCTGTTCGAGGAGCGGCAGCTCTGTTCGCCAGCCGTGCACGAGCGGCTCGACGACCTCAGCGCGCACGGCCGCACGCCCGTCCTGCTGGCGCGCGACGGCATGCCGGTCGGCATCATCGCCGTCGCCGACCGGCCGCGCGAAGCCGGGCGCGACGCGGTCGACATCCTCCGGCAGCAGGGCGTCCGGTCGGTGGTCATGCTGACCGGCGACAGCACCGCCACGGCGTCGGCAATCGCCGCCGACCTCGGGATCGACGAGGTCCGCGCCGAGCTCATGCCCGAGGACAAGGTGAAGGTGATCGAGGATCTGCGCCGGCGGTACGGGTCGGTGGCGATGGTCGGCGACGGCATCAACGACGCGCCCGCGCTGGCCACCGCGGATATCGGCATCGTCATGGGCGCGGCGGGGAGCGATGCCGCCATCGAGAGCGCCGACATTGCGCTGATGGCCGACGAGCTGCTGAAGATTCCCTACGCGCTGCGCCTGAGCCGCGCGACGATGCGGAACATCAAGGCGAACCTGGTGATTTCGCTGGCGCTGAAGGCGGCCTTCGTCCTGGCGGCGATCGGCGGCGTCGCGACCTTGTGGATGGCAGTCCTCGCCGACACCGGCGCGTCGATCATCGTCATCGCGAACGCGCTGCGCCTGCTGCGTGCGGATTGACGGGGCCAACGTTCGTCGAGACAAGTCGGCAGGATCATCGACGGCGAGCGGTTCACCGCCGCGCGCCGTACTTCTTCACGAGAGCTTCCATCCGGGCGTCGCGGGACATTTCGCGGAGCGGCGTGAGGCCGCTCTTGTTCCTGGCATGGACGTCGGCGCCGTGCGCGAGGAGGACGTCGACCACGTCGGGGTGACGAAAAGTTGCCGCGAAATGCAGCGGCGTCCAGTCCCAGTCGTTCCGCGGATCGATCTGGGCGCCGCGTGCGATCAGCAGCTGGGCGATCTCGGCGAAGCCGAACATCGCCGCGGTGTGCAGCGGCCGATTGCCGTCCTTGCCGCGCACTTCGACGTCAGCGCCGGCCGTCAGCAGCAGTTCCACGACTTCGCGTTGCTCTCGTTTGCGCGCCTGCTCAAAGTCCGATTCGCCCCACGTCCGCTGATTGATGGCGAGCTGCAACGGTGTCAATCCGGTACGGTCGCGGGCGTCGACCGCGATGCCCTTGCCCAACAGAACCCGGACGGCCTCGGGGTCGCCATCCCGAGCGGCAAGCGCCAGGGCGGCCGGCCCGCTGGTCTCGCCGTTGGGTGAGATCCCTTTCGCCGTCAGCAGGTCGATGACCGCACGGTGCCGGCCGAGGACGGCAAATTGCAGGGGCGCCGCGCCGTTGTCATTGGCGGCTGCGGGATCACCGCCCTGATCGAGCAGCAGGCGGACGACGTTCCCGTGCCCCTCGCTGGCTGCATGGTGCATCGGCGTCCACCCTCCATTGTCTCGGGCGTTCACGTCCGCGCCGGCCGCCAGCAGGCGCTTCGCAACTGGAAAGCGCCCATGTGCCGCGGCCAGATGCAGTGGCGTCAGGCTGTAAATTCGGCGAGCATCGACCGCCGCATTGGCCGCCAGCAGGATACGCACGACTTCGTCATGTCCGTAGTGTGCCGCCGGATGGAGCGGGGTGGCGGCCTCCGAATCCCGAGCCTCGACATCCGCGCCGGCCTTCAGCAGCATGGCGGCGAACTCGGCATGGCCCTGGCGCGCCGCGATGTGCAGCACGGTCGGCGTGCCGGCCCCCAATTGCCGCGCGACGAGCCGTCCTATCAGGGTGTCCGGCGGCGCGCATTGACCCGCGCTGGCGGCACGCGGGTTCCGCGCGATCAGGCGGCGCATGGCCTCGAGGTCGTTGCGCCATGCCGCGTCGAAGGCCGCCTCCCGATCCGGGTCGTCCGCGCATGGCGTGCCGCAACCCGTCGCGAACGCCGCGGCGGTCATCAGCGCGATGAGCGCGCTGCGACAACGCATTGATCGAGTAGCTGGGCGTCGTTCACCGCTCATGACGGCGCAGAAGCGTTTCCATCTCGCGATCGCGGGCCGCGAGGTCGAGCGCGGTCGCTCCCTCCCGGGTCCTCAGCCGGACGTTCGCTCCGCCGTCGAGAAGGCGCGCTGCCACCGCCGCGTGTCCTTCCTTGACGGCGAGGTGAAGCGGCGTCATTCCCGTCGCGTCGACCGCGTCGATCGTGGCGCGACGCGACACGAGCAGGTCGACGGCTTGCAGCTGTCCGCGGGACGCCGCGCCATGCAGCACGGTACGGCCCTCCCGGTCGCGCGCGTCGACGGCGGCGCCGCGGTCGATCAGCAGCCGGGCAATCTGCAGCGTGCGCGCCTCGCGGCCGTCCTGCGCCCCGCGCGCCGGCATGAGAGCCATGGCCAGCGGTGCGCCGTCGCCTTCGAGCCTGGAGCCGCGAACCGCCCGGCTCGCGTCGGCGCCGCGCGCGAGGAGCAGCGTGACCACGTCGACGTGGCCTTCGTACGCGGCCCCGCCCAGAGGTGTCGTATCCCTTCCGGCGGCATTCACCTCCGCGCCGGCATCGAGCAGATGCTGAACGGTGGCGAGATTCCCCCGTGAAGCAGCCCTCTGCAGGGGCGACTCCTGCTGCTGCGCCTCGGCTCGCGGCGAGGCGCCAGCGGCCAGCAGCAACTCGGTCATCCGCTCGCCATTGGCCCGATTGTCGGAGGAGCCGGCGGCCTCGTCGAGCGGCGTCCGCCCGCTGCCACGCTCGCGGGCATTGATGTCGGCGCCACGGGAAAGCAGTAGCCGCGCGACCTCGAGGCGGCCGTCGAGGTCGGAGGTTCCCGCGAGCCCGGACACGGCGTCGTGCAGCGGCGTCCGGCCGTGCTTGTTCCGGGCGTTGACGTCGGCGCCTCGCGCCACGAGCCCCCTGGCCACGGCAACGTTCCCATACTGCGCCGCGATGTGCAGCGCCGTGTTGCCGGACGGCTCGTCGCCCGCCGCGACGTCGGCGCCGCGGGCGATGAGCAGCTCAGCCAGATCCTCGCGGCCGAATCGCGCGGCCGTGTGCAGCGGCGTCCAGCAGAATGCGCCGTACAACTGGTTCACGTCCTCGGCGTGTTCCTTCAGCCATTGCTCGAGATTGGCCGCATCGGCGGCCTGACGCGCGCGGCCAGTCAGCGACCAGGTCTTGATTGCGGCCGGCGGGGCGGCGCAGTGGCGGCGGCCGGAGTACGGATCGTAGTAATCGCCTTCCTCGAACCACCGAGCGAGGAGCACGGCGACAATCAGGCCGGCAATTGCGAGCAATGCCCGGTAAAGCATGGGGATGTGAAGGCGTTGGGCCTACCTTTCTTATCGGACCCAACGCCGAAGGGTGCTGGGTGCTGCGGTGCACGGTGCTGGGTGCTTCGCTGCAGGGTGCTGAGTGCTTTCGCTGTAGGGTGCTGACTACTTCGCCGTAGGGTGCTGCACGATAGAATCGCCGAGCGTCACTGGGACTGGTTAATAACTCGATACTTAACCGATGCTGGCCGACCTCTCGCATAGCCTCCGATGGCTCCGGCAGACTCCGGCGCTCGCGATCGCGGCGGTCTCCACGCTGGCCGTGGCAATTGGTGCGGCCGTCGCGGTTTTTGCAGTCGCCGACAAGGTCCTGATCCGGCCGCTGCCGATCGAGGATGCGCGGCGCGTCGCGATCGTGTGGCCGCGGGAGCGGGCGAACCCGTCGACGATCGGTGAGATCTCGTACGCCACGTTTCGGGCGTGGCAACAGGAAGCCACTGGCCTGCAGCAGCTGACCGCCATCGGATCGGTGAACTGGAGCCTGGTCCTGCGGGAAGGTGAACCGGCCACGATCCCTGTGGCTGCGGTATCTGCCTCGTTCTTTCCGCTGCTCGCGGCGACTCCGTTCCTCGGCCGCGCGACTTCTTCCTGATCGATGATCAGCGCGGCGCAGGCCAAGGTCGCAGTTGCTCAGCTCACGGCAGTTGGGTTCGCCGCTTTGGCGCAGACCCGGCTCATTGTGGGCCGGCAACTCCGCTTCGAAGACGGTGCATACACGATCGTTGGCGTGATGCCCGAGGGATTTGTGTTCCCGTCCGGGCGCCGACCTGTGGGTGCCGCTCGTGCCGCAGCTCGAGGCAGCTGTCGCAAAGCAGTGGGGGACCGACGTCCTCGAAGAACCCGGGTTCGGTGTGTTATTCCTGCATGGGCCGGTTGGAGCCAGGCGTCACCATCGAGTCGGCGCGCCGGCGCCTCTCGGATCTGATCGCGCGCGATACCGGCACTGCGTTTCCGCCGGACATGGAGGCGGTGCTCACGCCGCTCGACGAGCATCTCTTCGGAAAAACGCGGCCGGCGCTGCGGGCGCTGGGGCTCTGTGCCGGGCTGGTGTTGCTGATTGCCTGCACCAATGTCGCAGTCGCTGCTTCTGGTACGGGCGGCGACCCACGCGCATGAAGCCGCGACGCGGCTGGCGCTCGGCGCTTCCCGCTGGCGGATCGTGCGGCAATCGATCGCCGATGCATCGGTGCTTGTGCTCGCCGGCAGCATGCTTGGCGTGCTGTTCGCCTACTGGGCGGTGCGAGGGCTCGTCGCGCTCGCGCCTGCCAACGTTCCGCGGCTGGAATCGGTGCAGTTCGATGGCCGAACCTGTCCTCTTTACGTCGGTGATCTGCTGCGTCTGCGGCAATCCTGGTCGGCCTCGCACCGGGGCTGCAGGCCTCACGTCATCGCCTGGCCCTGGATCTCACTGGCGCCGCAAGCCGCTTTGACCGGCTCTCATCGCTTGCGGCGCGTGTTCGTCGCCGTTCAAGTCGGACTCGCGTTCGTGCTGCTCGTGTGCGCCGGTCTCGTCGGCCGCAGCTTCCTGAACCTGCTGCGCATCGACGTCGGCTTCAATCCGGCGCGCGTCCTGACCGTTGACGTGGAGCTCCAGAATGTCCCGGTTCCACGGCACACGTCCTTCTACGAGAGCCTCCTCGAACGTGTGCGGGCGCTTCCACGGGTCGAGGCAGCGGCCGCCGTCTTCCAGCGGCCGCTCGAGCACACCGGCATCGGTATGGACGGCACGGTCCTGATAGAGGGACAAAGGACCGAGCTGCAGTTCCGCGACTGGGAACAGAATCCGCGAGTGAATCTCGAGGCCGTGACTCCCGGCTATTTCGCAGCGATGGGTACGGCGGTCGTGCAGGGGCGCGATTTCTCTGTCGCCGATACCGTCGGCGCGCTGCGTGTGGCGATCGTCGGCGAGCAGCTGGCCAGGCGGTTGTGGCCCGGCGAGAATCCAATTGGCAAGCGGATCCAGGCGCCGGGCACCTTGCCGGACGCGACCGGCCGCGGTGTGTGGGTCTCTATCGTCGGCGTCGTCGGTGACGTGAGGTACAGAGGTCTGACGGATCCGCGGTTCGACTTGTATCTTCCGCACACGCAAAGCGACCTGCGCGTGAAGCACCTCATGGTGCGATCGTCTGCCGACCCGTCTCTCCTTGCCGGATCGATTCGCGCCGAGGCGCGCCGGCTCGAGCCGTCAGTCCTCGTCGAGAACGTCGAGATGATGGGCAATATCGTCCGTGCGGCGACATCCGCCTGGCGCTTCAGCGCGTCGACGTTGGCCATCCTCGGCGCGCTGGCGCTGGCCCTTGCCCTGGTAGGTATCTATGCCACCGTCAGTCAGTCGGTGGTCGAGCGGACGCGCGAGATTGGCATCCGCGTGGCGGTCGGAGCGATGCCGCAGCATATCCGCCGGCTGGTCCTTCGCGAAGGCCTGGGCCTTGCGATGATCGGTGTGGCGCTCGGCGTGGCGATCTCGGTGGCCGTCGTTCGGATCGTGTCCGGGCTTCTCTTCGGCGTGCCGCGAGTCGATGCACCGACGCTGGCGGCCACGGCGGTGGTCCTTTTCGTCACCAGCACGCTGGCGCTCGGGATTCCGGCATGGCGCGCCGCCCGAGTGGACCCGGCAACCGCTCTCAGACGGCCGTAAGAACACTGAAAGGTGCCGGGCGCGACCGCGGATGCGCGGGAAAATGGCGCGGTCGACCTGGTAGGGCGCTTACAATGTGCCCAATCTCATCAGCAGGAAATGGACAGCGATCGCTGGCGGCGGCTGGAGGACCTGTATCACGCGGCGCGGCCGCTGCCGGTTGACGCGCGCGCGCGTTTCCTCGACAGCCAGTGCGGCGGCGACGAGTCGCTGCGGAGCGAAGTCGAAGCGCTCCTCGCGCAGCCCGATCACACGATGGTCGTGTCGGATGGGAGCGGCCGCGGCATGCACGACGACATCGTCGGAAAGCGTCTTGGTCAGTACGACGTGCGGTCCCTCGCGGGCGCCGGCGGCATGGGCCAGGTCTACCGCGCACGCGATACCAGGCTCGGGCGCGACGTGGCCCTCAAGGTGCTTCCGCCCGAGTGGACAACCGATCCCGATCGCCTGGCCCGTCTCGAACGCGAAGCGCGATTGCTCGCGTCGCTCAACCACCCGAACATCGCCACGATTCACGGCCTTGAAGACACCGCCGCCATTCGCGTCGTCGTCCTCGAATACATCGAGGGTGACACGCTCGCGGATCGGATCGGCGACGGTCCATTGCCTCTGGCCGAGGCTCTCTCGATTGCCCGCCAGGTGAAAGACGCGTTGGAGGCGGCTCACGAGAGAAACATCGTCCATCGGGATCTGAAACCGGCAAACATCAAAATCACCCCAACCGGGCTGGTGAAGGTTCTCGATTTCGGTCTGGCGACGCTGGAACCAGCACTCGTGGGTGGTCCACTCGATGATTCGCGGGCGCCGACCATCACGACCCTCGGGACGCGCGAAGGTGTCATCGCCGGCACGGCTGCCTACATGAGTCCCGAACAGGCGCGCGGGCTGGCGATCGACAAGCGCACGGACATCTGGGCGTTCGGATGTGTGCTGTACGAGATGGTCGCCGGTCGCACGGCGTTCGCGCGCGCGACCCTCACCGACACGCTTGCCGCAGTCGTCGAAGGCGAGCCCGATTGGAACGGGCTGCCACGGGACACGCCTCGTGGTGTGGAGCGATTGATTCGGCAGTGCCTTGAAAAGGATCACCGGAAGCGGCTGCGCGACATCGGCGACGCGTGGATGCGTGCTGGAGGGCGAGGCGCCGGCTCCAGTCCGCGGTGACCGGACGACGAGGTTCTGGAGCCTCGGTTGGATCGCGGCGGCATTCGGAGCGGCGGCCGCCGCGTGGCTGTGGTTGAATCCCGCAGCCGTTGAACGCCCGACACGGTTCTCCTCGCTGCTGGCGCCGGAAGGTTCGGAGTACGACTTCGTCAGCGTTGGTTCGTTCGCCGCGCTGCCGGCTCTCTCGCCCGACGGCAAGCGGATGGTGTTCGGCGCTCGATCGCCGGACGGGAACGCCACCCAGCTCTGGGTCCGTTCACTCGATTCTCCAACGGCGCAGCCGCTCCCCGGGACTGAGGCGGCAAGCTTTCCATTCTGGTCGGCTGACAGCCGCTACGTGGCGTTCGGCTCCAGGACCGACAAGGCCCTGAAGAAAGTCGACGTCCTCGGTGGTCCTCCGGTGACGATCACGGAGTTGAACGGCGAGCTCCGTGGCGGCAGCTGGAGCGCGGCGGGTGTGATCCTTTTCGGCGACAGCCGTCCCGGCACTCAGGTGATGAAGGGGTCACACACTGGCGGATCGTTCACGCCGGCGACCGCTATCGAACAGGGCAAAGACACGACTGGCCACCGATTTCCGTGGTTCCTGCCGGACGGCCGGCACTTCCTCTATCTCTCTCCCCATTCTGGAGCCCCCAACTCGGTCCGGGTGGGCTCGCTCGATGACGCGACGACGCCGGGCAAGGTCGTCGTGGAAGCAGAGTCGAACGCGATCTACTCGCAGGGTCACCTGCTGTATCTGCGCGGCGGCACGCTCATGGCCCAGCCCTTCGATGTGCGAAAGCTGGAGACGACGGGAGATCCGAGGGCGATCGCGGAGCGGATTCCGACGTCGTTGCAACCGGCCCGCGTCGGACATTATTCGGCGTCAGCCACGGGGCTGCTCGTTTATCCCGCTGCCAGCAGCGACGCACTCAACGCTCGTCTCGTCTGGAGGGACCGAAGCGGCAAGCAGATCGCCACGGTTGACGCCGCGCCAGGTCGGATTGTCGACCTTCAGCTTTCTCCGGATCGGAGCAGGCTTCTCGTGAGCCTCACCGAGCGAAACAGCAACGACCTGTGGATTTACGATCTCGCGCGCACCCGCAGAACCCGGTTCACGTTCGATCCAGGCGCCGAACCATACGCAATCTGGAGCCGGGATGGGAGGACGATCTTCTGGCGCACCGGGCCGGGAGCGCTCTACCGCAAGGCTTCGAATCTCGCGGGGACGGATCAACTGTTGTCCTCGGAGCTTGGTCAAAGTCCGAGCAGCGTGTCGCCGGACGACAAGACGCTCCTCGTCGTGAAGGGCGGCATCGACATCTGGTCGCTGCCCCTCGGCGCGGAACCGTCCCAGAATTCCACCGCGCGAGCGATCCTGGCATCCAGTAGCGGGGAACACCACGCGCAATTCTCGCCAGATGGGAAATGGATGGCCTACACCTCCGATGAGTCGAAGACCCGCGAGGCGTATGTCATGGCGTTCCCTGGCCCCGGCGGGAAATGGCAGGTTTCGTCCGGCGGGGCCTCTCACGTGCGCTGGCGCAGCGATGGCCGCGAGCTGTTCTACCTGACCCGTGGCGGTGATTTGATGGCTGCCGAGATCACGGTGCGTGGCGACACGCTTGACGTGGGACCAGCTCAGAGACTGTTCGGGGGGATCTTCACCATCGAATCCGGGCAGGGATACTCGTACGACGTCGCGCTCGAAGGGACGAGCACGAGGTTTATCGTGGCGGAGGGTGTCGAGCGGAGAAACGCCGCGCCGCAGTCGCTGACGCTGGTCGAGAACTGGACGCGGTGCTCAAGACAGTGACAGGTCGGCGCGCGAGCCTCTGGTGGCCGAACGTCTCCGCGCTATAATCCGCGCACGAGGTCACACATGATTTCACGTCGAGAGTTCAATAGCGCCGGGCTTGGCGCCTTTGCCACGTTCGCGGCCGGTGATGCCGTCGCCGGCTCACAGCAGCCTGCCGCCAGTTCCGCTCCGGCTCCGCTCAAGACGGAGTTCCTGATGGACATCATCCTGGACGTGGCGGCACCGCAAATCCTGGGGACGCGCCGCATCGTCCCGGTAACAGGCGGCACATTCGAAGGACCGAAGTTGAAGGGAACGGCGTTGCCCGGCGCCGACTGGATCCTCGTGCGCCCGGACGGCGTCAGCGAGCTCAACGTCCGTGTCACGCTTCGGACCGACGACGAGCAGCTGATCTACTTGACCTATCGAGGTTTGCTGTTCACACCGAAAGGCGGCGAACTGTACTGGCGCACGACGCCAATCTTCGAGACCGGAGCCGCGAAATACGACTGGCTGACCAAGATCATCGCAGTCGGCGTTGGCAAGACCGTTCCGGGCAAGGCCGCCTACAGCATCTACCACATTCTCTAGTCGACCGTGCGGACATGCAGCGCTATCGCCGAGGTGACAGCTGCCTGACAGTGCTGTTCGCAGCTACAGCGCGCCAAGCACAGTCAGCGAAGCCGTAGCACCCTGCAGCGACAGTGCAGCACCTTGCTCGAACCTTCAGCACCGAGCGAAGGCGTCTTGGCAGGCCGTACTCCACTCCCGGCAGTCCTTCGGCTCGGTTCCTTTGATCTCGACGAAAATCGACCGCCCTGGCTTGCTCGGGTCCACCATGACCTCGGCGTGCGGACCGATTCCTGCCTTCGAATAGGTCGTCGAGTTCGGCGTTGTAGATCGTCTGCGTGAGCGAGCTGCCGGTGCCCTTCGAGCCGTCCGGATTCAGGACGGCAATGCCGCCGCCGGGATCGAGCGGGAAATTGAGGATGTCCCGGATGTGCTTGTGGACGAACGCTTCCTTCGGCCGGCCGACCTGCTCCCAGACGATGACATGTTCGTTCTCGAAGAGCTTGGTCGCGCCCTCGCGGGGAAACTGCGGCGGATACTTTGTCGCCGCAGGTTTGGCGTTCTGCGCGGCGATGCCCGCGATCGCAAGGAGGACGGCGAGCCGGCGACGATCAGCGCGCGACCTGTTTGACGATTTCGTCGATTCACGCTGCACCTCCAAGAACGAGAGATGCGCAAGAGCATACCCTGATGGGCTACTTAGGGACCATCGCGAGCGCGAGATCATGCACTCGCACCAGCTCTGGCGAGACCTGCGCCTGCTCGTGGGATCCCAGTAGACGGTAGAGGTCTGGACGGAACCATCCGTGCCTCGCAGCGCGAGCTGCATCAGTGTGACGATGCACGTCGCGACGCAGAAGCACGCGTCGGCGAAGTCGCAGCACCGTCAGCGAAGCCGTCGCTTCATCGGACATCCGCTTCAGTCCGTTCCGGCTCCTTGTACTTCGGCGTCGACAGCCAGACTTTCGCCACGCGCAGCCCATCGACGGCGTCGACGCGCATCTGCCGCCGGCCGACGTCGATGGTGTCGCCGACCCGCGTGCGGCGGCCAAGGCGACCCATCACATATCCGCCGACGGTGGTAAACACTTCCTCGTCGATATCAAGATCGAACTGTTCGTTGATGTCGGTGATGAGTGCGAGGCCGTCGATGTCGGCCGAGCCGTCGGGCCTGATGCTGATGCGGCCGCCCGCCGGCGCCGCCGTCGCCGACGATCCGCTCCATCAGCGACTCGAACGTGACGAGCCCGGCCGTGCCGCCATACTCGTCGATGACCACCGCTTCCTGGACGCCTTTGCGCCGGATCGCCGCCAGCAGATCGTCGGCGGCGAGGGTTTCGGGAACGGTCAGCGCCTCGCGGGCCAGCGCGCCCGGATTGATCCCCTTGCCGGCGACGAGCGCGCGCAGCACGTCCTGGGCGTGGAGGATGCCCACGACGTTGTCGAGGTTCGTCCGGAACACGAGTAGCCGGTGCGTTTCACTGCGCGTCACTTGCGCCAGCGCCACGTCGTCGGGCGTGTCGGCGTCGACGGCGACCAGCTCGGTGCGCGGCACCATCACCTGGCCGGCCGTCAGATCGGCGAACGCGAAGACGCGATGGAGCATCTGCTCTTCGGCTTCCTCGAGCACGCCGGCTTCCTGGCTGGCGGTGACGAGCATCTTGAGCTCTTCTTCCGAGTGGACCATGGCATGGCCGCCGCGGCTGCGCAGGCCGAGCAGGTTGACCACCGCGCGGCCGGTGCCGTTCAGCAGGCGGATGAACGGCCAGAAGCTCTTCATGAAGATCTCGGTCGGCTTCACGACCCACAGCGCTGTGGCCTCGGCTCGCTCGAGCGCGATCGTCTTGGGCGCCAGCTCCCCGAGCACGATGTGCAGCGCCGTGATGATCGCGAACGACACGGCGACGGCAATCGTGTGCGCGGTCGTGGCGGCCATCAGGTCCGGCAGGAGGGTCAGGGACGGCTCGATCACCGAGGCGAGCGCCGGCTCGCCGATCCACCCGAGGCCGATGCTGGCCATCGTGATGCCGAGCTGGGTGGCGGCGATGTAGCTGTCGGGATCGGTAACGGCGCGCCGCACCGCGTGCGCGCGCCAGTTGCCTTCGGCGATGAGCTGATCGACGCGCGTCTTGCGGACGGTGACGATCGAGAACTCGGCGGCGACGAAAAACCCGTTGGCAAACACCAGCGCCAGCACGGCAATCAGGCGCCAGATGATGTCTCCCGAGGAGTACTCCATCAGACCCTCGCTGACCGATTACGCTTTCCGGTTGGAGAAGAAGTGCGCGTCGACGAAGTTGTCGATGATGCTCTGGTGGCCGGGATCGACCCGCTCGAACTGGATCCCCATGCCGACGCGCCGATCGCTCCAGGCCACGCGCCCCTCGGCGTCGATGTCGCGCTTGGAGCCGGGCATGCGGAAGCGGACCTTGATCTTCGATCCGCCTTCGAGCGGGCTGGTGGTGCGGATCGCGATGCCGCCGCGACTGAGGTTGAGCGTCAGCGCCGCCGCGATCGTGTTGCCGAAGCGGTACTGGATGGGGATGCCGAGGACCACCCGTGGGCTGCTGCGCCGGTTGAAGTTGTCGGGGAAGAGGTGCGGCGCCAGCGACGGCAGGATGTGCTGCACCGCGCTGTACTCGTTCACGTAGCCGGCGACGCCGAGCGCGGCCAGGTCGCGCACTTCGTCGGCGCTGGCGATCGTGCCGCTGAAAATCAGGATCGGCAGCTTGCCGTCGTCGAGCTTGCGGATCGCGCGCACCAGATCGACGCCCGGCGCGTGCGGCAGCCGCAGGTCGAGCACGATCAGATCGATGCCCGCGACGTCGGTCGCGGACTTTCGCCAGCAGCTCGGCCGCGCTCTTGACGGCCACCGCGCGGTGTCCTGCGGTCTCGAGCGCGCTGCGGAACCGGTCGCGAACAAACGCCGTATCGTCGGCGACGAGGACCGTCTTCGACGAGAGCGAAGTGCTGGCCATCTATTTTGAGATTACCGCACCTAGTCGCTATAATCCGGTTCTTATCGTGATCGCGCCTGCCGGGCGGATTCTGGCACGTCATCGCCCCAATTGCCAAACCGAACGCCGGCACCGAACGCGCCGAGGAGCTTATGGCCACGTGCCCTGAATGCGAAGCGGAGATCGAGGTCGACGAATTCGACGTCGACAAGGGCGATCAACTGAGCTGCCCCGAGTGCGGATCCAACCTGGAAGTCACCGGTGTCTCGCCGATTGAGCTCGACCTCGCGCCCGACGACGACGACGAAGACGACGACGACGACGATCTCGAAGAAGAAGACGACGACGACCTGGACGACGACGACGCCGACGAGGACGACGAGGAGGGCGACGGGGACTTCGAGGAATGATCGACAAGGAACGCGCCCTGCGGGACACGCTGTCCTCGCTGGGCTCGGTCGTCGTCGCCTATAGCGGCGGCGTCGACAGCGCCTACCTCGCCTGGATCGCCAACGACACGCTCGGCGATCGCTCGATCGCCGTCACCGCCGACAGCCCCAGTTATCCGCGGCGCCACCGCGAGATGGCGATCGCCATCGCCGGCCGCTTCGGCCTCCGCCACGAGATCATCCGCACCGGCGAGCTCGAGCGCCCCGAGTACCGCGCCAACCCGGCCAACCGCTGCTACTACTGCAAGCACGAGCTCTACGCGCACCTCACGCCGATCGCCGAGCGCCGCGGCGCGGTGATCGTCGACGGCAACAACGCCGACGATCGCGGCGACTACCGGCCGGGCCGCCAGGCGGCGCGCGAGTTCGGCGTCCGCAGCCCGCTCGACGAGGTCGATCTCGGCAAGGCCGAGATCCGCGAGCTGTCGCGCCGCGCCGGGCTGCCGACCTGGGACGAGCCGGCGTCGGCGTGCCTGTCGTCGCGCATTCCGTATTTCCACGAAGTCACCGACGAGAAGCTCCGGACGATCGAGCGCGCCGAGAGCGCGCTGCGCGCGCTCGGCTTCCGCGTCTGCCGGGTCCGGCACCACGACGAGCTCGCCCGCATCGAGCTCGGCCGCGACGAGATCGCCGCGCGCGCTGGAGCCCGACATGGCCGCGCGCGATCGTCGAGCGCGCTGAAGGCGGCCGGCTACCGCTACGTGACCATCGATCTCCAGGGATACCGCACCGGGAGCCTGAACGAAGGTCTGCTGCTGCAGCCCACGTTCGCGCACTCGCGCGAAGGCGGCTGATCGCGGTGGGGCGCAGCGTCGCGGGCAGTCGCGGCGGCCCTGGCGCTGGCGTTCCTCGCACTCCACCTGCCGTACCGGCCCGCTCGCTCGAGGACCTCGACTCGATCAATTTCGCGCTCGGCATCCGCGACTTCGACGTCGCCGAGCATCAGCCGCATCCGCCGGGCTATCCGGTCTTCATCCTGCCGCCAAGATCGTGAACGCCGTCGGCGGAATCCGAGGTGCTCGCGCTGAGCCTGCTCGGCATCGTGTCGGGCGCGCTGCTGGCGTTCGCGCTGGTGGCGCTGTTCCGCGCGCTCGTGGCGACCCTGAAAGCGTCGCCCTACAACCCTGGATGCCGGTCGCCGCGGCGCGCGCTCGCGCTGACGGCGCCGCTCATGTGGATCACCGCGGCGCGGCCGCTCAGCGACGTGCCCGGGCTTGCCGCGGCGCTGTTCGTGCAGTGGCTGCTCGTTCGCGCCGGATCGACCAGCGCGCTCGCGTTCGCGGCCGCTCGCGGCCGGCCTCGCCGCCGGCATCCGCTCGCAGGTCGTCTGGCTGACGGTGCCGCTGCTGCTGCTGGTCGTCGCGCGGCAATCGCGGCGCATGGCGGCTCGAGGCGGCATTGTCGATTGCGGGCGCTTACGTGGCCGGCGTCGCTGATCTGGGCCGCTGCCGCTGCTGGCTGCTCTCGGGCGGGCCGCGCGGCTACTGGAACGCCGTCGCCTTCCAGGGGGGCGCCGACCTTTCGGGCGTCACGATGCTCTGGACGAATCCGACGCCGCGTCAGCTGCTGGCCGCCGTCGAATACCGCTTCCTGTACCCGTGGGGATGGTGGCCGCTCGCGGCAGCCGTGCTCGTATGCGCCGCGTGCGGCGCGGATCCGGCTGCTGTGCAAACGCTCCGCGTGTCGCGGTGACGCTGGCCGCGGCGTTTGGCCCGTACCTGATCTTCGACATGCTGTTTCAGGAGACGGTGACGACCCGCTACGCGCTGCCGCTCGTCGTGCCGGTCGCGTTCCTGGCCGCCAGCGGGCTCGGCGCGGCGGCTCCACGCTGGGGAGTCTGGGCCGCGGCCGGGGTCGCCGCGATCGCGCTTGGCGGTCGGCCATCCGACGCTCGTCTGCGTATGCGAGCGAGGACGCCCCGGCGTTCCGCATGCTCGCCGACATGCGGGCCCAGACCGCGACGCCTTCGGATCCTCCTGTGCTCGCCGTCCATCGCCGTCAGGATTTCGATTTCAGGCGCCCCGTCGAAGTGGATGGGGCCCGAGGCGCCCGCGTTCTCCGAGCGGCTCGGAGCACCGCCGCGGCTCGAGTGGCTCGAACTCGTCAAGTACTGGAACAACGGCGGGCGGCGGAACGGTGTGGTTCGTCAGCGACCCGCTGCGGAGCGATCTCGCGCTCGTCCATCATGGCGTGCCGCGGGCGACGTACCGGTGGCCGCTCCGCTTCCACGAGCTCGTCGGCGGCGTTCGACCGGACGAAATGGACTGGTATGCGATCGATCCGCCTGCCTGGTATCTCGGCGAGGGCTGGTCGCTGACCCCGGAGGCCGCCGGTGTCGCGGTCGCGACCGGCAAAGGGCCGGCTCGCGGTGGGAGCCAGGGATGGATCCGCCGGTCACCCGGGCCCCTCACGCTGATGATCGGCGGCCGCCTGCTGCCCGGTGGCCCGGCCAGCGCTCGCCTTCGCGTCTCGATCGACGGCCGCACCGTGGCGGAACCGGAGCTCGCCCCGGGTTTCTTCCTGCGAATGCTCGAGCTGCCGGCCGGCGCGGTGATCGGCGAGGGGGACTACGCGGCGCGTCGTCATCACGGCCGATACGGATCGCGTCGCGCTCGAGCAGTTCGACGCACAACCGGCAGGCAGTGTCGTGTACGGCTTTGGCGAGGGCTGGCACGAGCACGAATACAACCCGTCGACGGGAGAGTTGTGGCGCTGGACGAGCGATCGCTCGACGATCCGCGTCCGGGCCGCGGGAAAGGCCCTGTCGATGCGAATCCGCGGCGAGTCCGAAGCGGGGCGCGAGGTCGAGCCTCACCGTCAAGGCCGGCGAAACCGTCATCGTCAAGGAACGGGTCGGTTCGCGTCTTCGTCGTCAACACGAGGATTCCCGCCGCTGCACTGGGCCCTGGCGAGCATGTCGAGAGCGTGATTGCCATCGAGACCGACGGCGCCTTCGTGCCGGCGGACGTCCGCTGGCGCACGCAAGACCGCCGCCTGCTCGGGCTGAAGATCTTCGAGTGCCGGATCACTCCGGCTTCCTAGCCAGGCAGAGCAGCGAGCTGCCGAACGGGCTGTCGAACGCCCTCAGCCACCAGCTTTCCACGCGCAGCGCCGCGGCCAGCAGCGCGTTGACCGGCGCCGGCGGCACGGAGATGTCCTGCTGCGCCTGATCTTCGGGCGGCAGGCCGCGGATCCGCTGGGCCGCTCGGACGGCCACCATCGGCAGGAAGAGCGAGGCGTTCGTGTAGGTGAGGCGAACCACGGTGAACCCGGCGCTGGTCAGCAGGCGCGCCAGGGACGCGCGGCTGTAGCGGCGGACCTCGCGGCTCAGAACGGAGTGGTCGCCGCGCAGCACCTCCATGGCCGCCACGTTGACCAGGGCGTAACCTCCGGGCCGGAGCAGCCGATACATCTCGTGGACCGCCGCGCGCTCCACGGGCTCTTCGAGCGAGTAGAGCACGTCGAACGAGGTGACGACATCGAACGCATTGCTGGGAAAGGGAACGGCGCCGACGGTGGCGCGCGCCAGGCGGGTGCGTCCCAGCTGCCGGCCGATCTGCAGGCCGGTCGGCGCGAGATCGAAGCCGAACGCCCGACCGAAGCGGCCGAGCAGGTCGACGTTCGCGCCGGTGCCGCACCCGCAGTCGAGCAGCGTCGGATGCGCGACGCCTCGTGGTCGCCTCGCGCAAGAGCGGCGTGACGAACCATCGAAATCCGCTGGAACCAGAAGTGGCGCGCTTCGGCAAGCGACGTGGCGCGCAGAAGATGATCCACGCGTCGGATTGTAGCGATCTTGCGCTGGATTGCATTGACACTCAGCGGTCGACTTTGTAAGCTGCGAAAACTCTCCGAGGAGTGTGACGATGATACGCGCCCGACACGTCGGTTCCGTGATTGGCCTGTTCGCGCTCGCGATCCTGGTCGCGACAGGCTGCAAGAAGCAGGTGCCCTCGCAGACGCCGGCACCGCCGCCGCCCCCGCAAGCCGCCGCACCGGTCACGCCGCCGCCGCCGCCGCCGCCGCCGCCGCCCGCGCCCGCGCCGAAGCCCGCGCCGCTGACCGAGGAGCAGATCTTCGCGCAGAAGTCGCTCGAGCAGTTGAACGCCGAACGGCCCCTCGCCGACGTGTTCTTCGACTACGACCAGTCGGGGGTCCGCGACGACGGCCGCGGCCCGCTGCAGAAGAACGCCGACTGGCTGAAGCGCTGGGCGAGCACGCAGATCACCGTCGAAGGGCACGCCGACTCGCGCGGCAGCTCGGAGTACAACCTGGCGCTCGGTTCACGGCGCGCCACCGCGGTCAAGGATTACCTGGTCAACCTCGGCGTGCCCGGCAACCGGATCACCGTCGTCAGCAAGGGCAAGGAACAGCCGTTCTGCACGACCGAGTCGGAGGAGTGCTGGCAGCAGAACCGGCGCGGGCACTTCATCATCACGGCGAAGTAGGGCAGGTAGGGCAGGTAGGGCAGGTAGGGCGGGTAGGGGAGGTCACGGAGGTTCGGAGCCCATGCGCTCCGTGCTCTCCCCTACCTGCCTTTCCCGCCCTACCTGCCTCACCCGCCCGCTCATCGCAAGTATCCGCAGCAGCTCGCTCTCCCCAATCCGGTACTTCGCGACTTTCTTCCCGTCGACCATCAGCACCGGAATCTCCACCCCATATAACCGCTCGAGCTCGGCATCGCCCGAGATATCGATTTCATCGAGCGACAACGGGACCGAGGCCGAGACGCGATGGACGACTGCCTTCATCTCGTCGCACAGGTGGCAGCCGGGTCGCGAATAGATGGTCAGGCGGTTCAAGGCGTGGGCAGGGTCCCGGTCCTGGCGGCGATCCGTTCTGCCGCCTTGCGGGGATCAGGCGCGGCGATGATCGGACGGCCGACGACGAGGTAGCTCGCGCCCGCGTCGAGGGCGTCCGCGGCCGACATCGTCCGGCTCTGGTCGCCGCGTTCGTCGTCGGCGCCCCGGATGCCTGGCGTCACGATGGTGAACGAGGGTCCGCACGTCTGCCGGATGAGCGCAATTTCCTGCGGCGACGCCACGACCCCGTCGAGCCCTGCGTCCTGGGCGAGGCGCGCCAGCCGCTCCACCGACTGACCTATCGATCCCGAAAAGCCCGACTTCGGCCAGGTTCGACTCGCTCAGGCTCGTCAGCATCGTGACGGCGATCACCAGCGGCGGCCGTGTCGACCGCCGCGCTGCCTCTTCCCGGCGGCTTCGACGGCGGCCCGCATCATGGCCGCGCCGCCGGCCGCGTGCACGTTGACCATCCAGACGCCGAGCCGCGCGGCCGCGGCAACCGCGCCGGCGACGGTGTTCGGAATGTCGTGGAACTTCAGGTCGAGGAAGACGCGATCGCCGCGGGCGACGAGCTGCTCGACGACGCTCGGCCCGTGGCTCGTGAACAGCCGGCTGCCGATCTTGAAGCCGCCGACCGCTCCGCGGAGCGCGTCGGCCAGTGCGCGTGCTTCAGCGGCGGTATCGACGTCGAGGGCGACTAGGAGCTGATCCATTCGCGATCCCGGGCGCTCGTATCAAGCGTCCCGACGAGGCTGGCGATGCGATCGATGCGGTGGCGTCCCATGTAGTCGCGCAGGCCGTCGAGCAGCTTGGGCCAGATCAGCGGATCGACGAAGTTGGCGGTGCCGACCTGGACGGCCGTTGCGCCCGCGATCATGAACTCGAGCACGTCGCGCGCGTCCGCGATACCGCCCATGCCGATGATCGGGATCTTCACCGCCTGGCGGCACTCGTACACCATCCGCACCGCGATCGGCCGGATGGCCGGGCCGCTCAGACCGCCGACGCACGTTCGAGATCTTCGGCCGCCGCGACTCGACGTCGATCACCATCGCCAGGAACGTGTTGACCAGCGACACGGCGTCGGCGCCGGCCTCTTCGGCGGCGCGTGCGAACGACGCCACGTCGGTGACGTTGGGCGTCAGCTTCGGGATGACGGGCAGCTGTCGTGACCTTTCGCACGGCGCTGACGACGTCGAACGTGCCGGTCAGGCTGCAGCCGAACTGGATGCCGCCCTCCTTGATGTTCGGGCACGAGATGTTCAGCTCGATGGCGGCGACGCCTTCGGCGTCCGACAGGATCCGCGAGACCTCGACGTACTCGTCGAGCGTCGTGCCGCAGACGTTGACGATGACGGTGGCCCGGCGCGCGCGCAGCTCGGGCAGCTTCTCGTCGACGAACCGGCGGACGCCGATGCCCTGCAGTCCGATCGCGTTCAGCATCCCGGCCGGCGTTTCGACAATGCGCGGCGGCGGGATGTCCTTCGCGCTCGGTCAGGAAGAGTCCCTTGACGGCGACGCCGCCGAGCGAGGAGAGGTCGACCAGGTCGGCGTACTCGACGCCGTAGCCGAAGCAGCCGCTCGCGGCGATGAGCGGGTTCTTCAGCGTCAGCGAGCCGATGCGGACGGAGAGATCCATGTGTCGTTCGAGACCGTCTAGTCCCAGACTAATCTGATCGGCCGGCAAGCACCGGCCCCGCGAGGCACGATCGCACGTGATGAAAGCGGCCGTCGTCGGCGCGCATCGGCACGACGCAGCTGTAGCAGCCGCCCATCCCGCAGCCCATGATGCGTTCGACCGACACCTGGCAGGGGCGTCCGAACCGGGCGGCGAGCCTGGCGCACGCGGCGAGCATGCCCTCGGGCCCGCAGGCGTAGAGCATCAGCCGGCGCGTGCCGCGGTCGAGCGCCGCGAGCTGGCGTTCGAGCGGCGCCGCGATGCGTCCGCGCTCGCCGGCGCTGCCGTCTTCGGTCGTCAGCACGAGATCGACGCCGAGGGTCTCGAACAGGTCGAGGTAGAACAGCTCGGCGTGCCGGCGCGCGCCGTAGAACAGCGTTGTGCGGACGCCGCGCGCTCGCAGCGATTCGCCGAGCGCGGCGAACGGCGCGAGGCCGACGCCGCCGGCGACCATCCAGGCTTCGGTCGGCGGATCGACGATCGTGAACGGCCGGCCGAGCGGACCGAGGCAGGCGATGCGCTGTCCGGCGCGCGCCTCGTAGAGCAGCGCGGTCGACACGCCGATCCGCTTGTTCAGGAGCGAGATGCCGTGCGGCGCGCCCTCGGTATCGCGCAGCACCTCGAACACCGAAAACGGGCGGCGCAGCAGCGGATCGTGCCCGCGGCCCGCCTTGACCATCACGAACTGCCCGGGCGCGGCCGCCGCGGCGATCGCCGGCGCCGACAGCGCGACGACGTTGTAGTCGGCCGACAGGCGATCGTTCCCGATCACTTCCGCCGCGATGTCGACGGCCATCGCGGCAGTATACTCCGGCACGTGCGCTACCTTCGGATGCTGAGCAACTCGATTGCGGCGGCGATGCTGGCGACGTGTTACGTCCTGATCGTGTCTCCTGCAGCTGAATCCGCGCCTGCCGCTCGATCCGCAGCGGCTCCTGCCGCTCGTCGCAATCGGTCGGGCTGTTTTACGTCGTGCACCTGATCGTCGTGTTCTACGCGCTGCTCGTCGATGCGGCAGCTGCTGGCGCGCGAGCTGTTCTCGCCGGCGTGGATCAGCGTCGGCGTGCTTTCGTGGCTGGGCGCGCTGTCCGCCGCGGCCGGATCGGCGCTGATGTGGGCGAACCTGTCGACGTTCAGCCTGGTGCTCGCGCCCGAGACGGTCGCCGCGATGACGCAGGGGGCACTCGCGCTTGCCGTGTCGTCGGCGCTGTTCCTGCTGGTCGCGTACGGCCGCTGGACCGGCGAGGACACGCAGCGAACCTTGTGGGCGGCGTGCCTGGTGATCGTCGCGGGTGTCTCGGTGGCGACGCCGCTCGTGTTCCGCGGCCGGGCGGTCGAGCCGACGCTCGAAGCCCGTCCGATCGAGGCCGTCGTCGACACGCCGCCGCCGGAACGCGACGGCGCGCGTCGAGATCCTGGCGATCGACGGCGCGTCGCTCGATTTCATCGCGCGCGCGACCGCCGAAGGACGCCTGCCGAATTTCGGACGCATCCTGGATGCGGGCGCCGTCATGCGGCCTGGCGACGCTCCACCCGACGTCGGCCGAGGCGGTCTGGTCCGCGGTCGCCACCGGCAAGCTGCCGCAGAAGAACGGCGTCCGGTCGGCGGCGGTCTATCGGCACGCCGACCGGCGACGATCCGATCCGCCTGCTGCCCGACTTCTGTTATTCAAGCGGCCTGATGCGGTTCGGCGTGCTCGCCGAGGAGCCGCTGACGTCCGGCGCGCTGCGGGCGCGCCCGCTCTGGAGCATCCTGACGCCTGCTCGGCATTCGCGTCGGCGTCGTGAACTGGCCGCTGACGTATCCGGCGCCGATCGTCCGCGGCTACGTCGTCAGCGACCGTTACGTGCAGCCGTCCGTCGGCGTGTCCGGCGTCGCGGATCCGGCCGTCGTGTATCCGCCCGAGCTGCTGGCCGACATGACCCCGGTCAGCCAGGCGTCATTGAGCGATCTGCCGGCGATCGTTCCGGTCGGCACGACAACGACGATGCCGGAGCGGCATCAGCTTCCGGGACGGGCCGACCGCCTCTACGAGCATGTGCGCCGCACTGGCTCGAGACCGCGCAGCCGGCCCAGGTCACGATCACGCGGTACCAGAGCCTCGATCCGATCGGCCACTACTTCCTGCGCTACGCGATGCCGCAGGAGTTCGGCGACGTCACCGAGGACGAGCGCCGGCGGTACGGCCAGGTGCTCGAGAGCCACTACGGCTTCATCGACGAGGCGATCGGGCGCGCGCTGGCGGCGCTCGGCCCGGACGATCTGCTGCTGGTCGTGTCGGGCTACGGCATGGAGCCGCTCGGCTTCGGCAAGCGGGCTGCTCGAGCAGCTGCTCGGCGATCCGGAGGTCAGCGGCACCCACGAAGGCGCGCCGGACGGATTCCTGATGGCGTACGGCGCGCCGGTGGCGAAGGCCCGCCAGCTGCGCCGCGCCTCGGTCGTCGACGTCGTGCCGACGGTGCTCTATTTCCTCGGCCTGCCGATCGGCCGCGACATGGACGGCTACGCGCGGACCGACCTCTTTCAGCCGTCGTTCACCGAGGAACACCCGATCACGTTCATCCCGACGTACGAACGGTGACACCCAATCAGCTGATCTGATTGAGATTCGATAGATTATACTGAGATTGCGTCCGCAATTCTGAAATCCGCGCTTCCATCGAAATCTGACTGTCGATAATGGGCGATTACGTTGGTCTCCCAACTCTTTAACGCGCTCCTGCGAGAGCGCGAAGAGGTGGCCGAATGCGTTACGTCCGTGCCTCCGTCGACTTCGCCAATCTCACTCTCAACTCCTCAACTCCTCAACTCTTCGCGGGGGCCTCCATGTCTGTCGTGATGGACGCCGACCGCATGGGCCGGACGCTGACGCGGATCGCGCACGAGATCCTCGAGCGCAACCGCGGGCGTCGAAGAGCTGGCGCTGGTCGGCATCCGCAGCCGCGGCGTGCCGCTCGCGCGCCGGCTGGCGCGCGAGCATCAAGGAGATCAACGGCCACGAGGTGCCGACCGGCGCGCTCGACATCACGCTGTACCGCGACGATCTGATG
Organism: uncultured Acidobacteriota bacterium; assembly: GCA_963720005.1. Classification (GTDB taxonomy): domain Bacteria; phylum Acidobacteriota; class Vicinamibacteria; order Vicinamibacterales; family CAVVIG01; genus CAVREM01. Next base: position 86,796 of record CAVREM010000097.1, read on the forward strand.
CGCCACGCCGTCGGCGCGCAGCCGGTCGTCCGGAGCACCGACATCCCGTTCTCGATCGACGACAGGCGGATCCTGCTCGTCGACGACGTGCTCTACACCGGCCGGACGATTCGCGCCGCGCTCGACGCGCTGATCGAGTTCGGCCGGCCCGCGGCCGATCCAGCTGGTCGTGCTCGTCGACCGCGGGCACCGCGAGCTGCCGATCAAGGCCGACTACGTCGGCAAGAACCTGCCGACGTCGCCGTCGCAGAGCGTGCAGGTGCACCTGACGGAGATCGACGGCCGCGACGAAGTGGAGGTCGAGGGATGAAGAAGGATCTGCTCGGCATCGCCGACCTGTCGTCCGACGAGATCTACCGCGTCCTCGACACCGCCGAGGCGATGCGCGAGATCGGCGAGCGGCCGATCAAGAAGGTGCCGACGCTGCGCGGCAAGACGGTCGTCAACCTGTTCTACGAGCCGAGCACGCGCACGCGGACCTCGTTCGAGATCGCCGAGAAGCGGCTGAGCGCCGACACGCTGAACATCGCCGTGGCCGCGTCGAGCGTGCTCAAGGGCGAGACGCTGGCCGACACCGCGATGAACATCGAGGCGATGGCGCCGGACATGATCGTGCTGCGCCACGCCTCGTCCGGCGCCTGCCACCTGCTGGCGCGGATCTGCCGCTCGCGGATCATCAACGCCGGCGACGGCATGCACGAGCATCCGACGCAGGCGCTGCTCGACGCGTTCACCATCCGCCAGCACAAGCAGCGCATCGAGGGCCTGAAGGTCGCGATCGTCGGCGACCTGCTGCACAGCCGGGTGCTGCGCTCGAACGTGCTGCTGCTGACCAAGCTCGGCGCCGACGTCTGGCTGAGCGGCCCGCCGACGCTGGTGCCCGCCGGGCATCGAGCGGCTCGGCGTGCGGGTGACGACCTCGGTCGACGAGGCGGTCGCCGACGCCGACGTGATCATGATGCTGCGCATCCAGCAGGAGCGGATGCAGGGCGCCTTCTTCCCGTCGCTGCGCGAGTACTTCAACGTGTTCGGCCTGACCGCCGAGCGTGTCGCGCGCGCCCGGCAGCGACGTGATCATCATGCACCCCGGGCCGATGAACCGCGGCGTCGAGATCGCCTCCGAGGTCGCCGACGGCCCCTACTCGGTGATCCTCGAGCAGGTGGCCAACGGCGTCGCCGTGCGGATGGCGGTGCTCTACCTGCTCGCCGGCGAGGTCGAGGAGGATGAGACTGGCGATGGCCGAAGCGGCTGCTGAAGGGCGGGCGGACGTCGTCGATCCCGGCCAACGGGCGCGACGGCGCGTTCGACGTGCTCATCGAGGACGGCCGGATCGCGCGGGTCGGCCGGGACCTGCCGCGCGACTCGGCCGACGACGTGGTCGAGATTCCGTCGGGCCTCGTCGTCTGCCCGGGGCTGATCGACATGCACGTGCACCTGCGCGAGCCGGGGCAGGAGCACAAGGAGACGGTGGCGACCGGGCACGGCCGCCGCGGTCGCCGGCGGGTTCACCGCGGTCGCGTGCATGCCGAACACGGCGCCGGTGAACGACAACGCCGGCGTCACCGGCTACATCCTGCAGAAGGCGGCCGAGGCCAACCTCGCGCGCGTCTATCCGATCGGCGCCGTGTCGCGCGGCCAGAAGGGCGAGCAGCTCGCCGACATCGCCGAGCTGAAGCAGGCGGGCTGCGTCGCGGTCACCGACGACGGGCGGCCGGTGGCGACGGCGCTGCTGATGCGCCGCGCGCTCGAGTACACGCGGCATGTTCGACATGCCGGTCATCGAGCACTGCGAGGAGCAGACGCTCAAGGGCGACGGCGTCGCGCACGAAGGGTTCCAGGCGTCGACGCTCGGCCTGCGCGGCATCCCGGGCGAAGCCGAGTCGATCATGGCGCTGCGCGACATCTCGCTCGCCGAGCTGACCGGCGGCGCGGTCCACATCGCGCACATGAGCGCGCGGCAGACGCTCGACGCCGTCCGCTACGGCAAGGCGCGCGGCGTGCGCGTGACCTGCGAGGTGACGCCGCACCACTTCGTCCTCACCGACGAGATGCTCGGCGCGCCGGTCGCCTACGACACCAACGTCAAGATGAACCCGCCGCTGCGCGAGGCGGCCGATCGCGACGCGATGCTCCAGGGCCTCGCCGACGGCAGCGTCGACGTGATCGCCACCGACCACGCGCCGCACCACTACGACGAGAAGCAGGTCGAGTTCGATCACGCGCCGTTCGGCATCACCGGGCTCGAGACCGCCGTGTCGCTCTGCTTCGATCGGCTGGTCCATCCCGGCGTCGATCGCGCGTCACGCGGCTCGTCGAGCTGCTGTCGGTGAATCCGGCGCGCATCCTGCGCGTGCCGGGCGGCTCGCTGTCCGAGGGCGCGCCGGCCGACATCACGATCCTCGCCCCCGACCTGCCGTGACGGTGTCAGCCGCGCGCATGCGCTCGAAGTCGAAGAACACGCCGTTCGACGGCTGGCGGCTGCGCGGCGGCGTCGCGGCGACGATCGTCGGCGGGCGGACGATCTACATGAATCCTGAATTTCAGGATTTCAGGATTTGAGAATTTCAGGATTTCAGGATTTGGCGGAGCCTCGTCAGGGCACGATCCGCAGCCCGGTCGGGGCAGAAGGCGTTGTACCGCCAGCCAATGGCCCGATGTACGACGTGGCCGCCACGACGTTGTCGTACCACTTCCGGGCGGGCGCGAGGTTGTTGGTGTGCACGTGAAGGTCGAGCGTGAAGCGATCGATGGCGAGGGCGGTCGTCTCACGGAGCCGAAGGTTCTGAAAGTCGGCGATCAGCTGCCCGTCTAGCCAGAAGGCAATGCGGCCGTCGCGCCGGCCAGGCGTGTTGGCCTGGACCATGAACTCGTACGCGTACCAGCGCCCGAGGACGGGCGTCACGTCCGGACGCGACATGAACTCGGGCCCGAAATCGAACGGCTGACTCGAAAATGGAAGGACGATGCCCGTGGGAAAGAAATGATCCCCCAGATATCTCGCTGATCAGGATGATAGATGTACGCGTTGAGCCGGCCCGGATTGGGTGACGCCGCGCTGTCGCGCCAGGCCTCGTAGCTGACAAGAAACTTGTTGTAGCCGTCCGCGCGAACGCCAGGACAGCAGTACTTCGCAGAGATGGTGCTGCCGTTGTGGCTGGAGCCGACCACGTTGAAGCCGGCGTCGAAGCGAGCGTAGAAGCGGAGGAAGAGCACGTCACGAGCGGGGCTCACCACCTTGGCAACGGTGTTCGACACTTCGTTGGTGGTCTGCGGGACCGTGAATTCGAGCGACTTGCCGCCGCGGAACACATTCGCCGATTCGGTCGCAATGCGGATGTTGGCCGCATGGTACGCCTCGGTCCATCGGCTGGTCAGACCGGAACCGCTCGAGTAGGACTCGAAGTCGTCCGCAAAGAGCACAGCAGGGTCCGAGCCGATCCCGAAATCGGAGGGGTATCGTGCGGCGATGCCGGTGCCGCCGCTCGGGAGTGGAACGGCGCCGAGGACCGCGGCGAGCGCAAGGCCAATCGCCGACACGAGGAGACCCAGGCGAACAGCCATCAAGAATGCCGTCTGAGGTTACAAATCCGTTCTGCGCCGCCCTCGGGAACCGGAAGCCTCGGCCCAAGATCAGCGACGCCAGTCTGCGTGGCCGCAATTGGCGTACCGCCTCCCTCGGCGAGAGTCGTCGACGTCGCCAGCCGGTGCCGGCGTGACATCAGCCTTGTCGATCGATCCGCATCGCCGGATACTGAGCGCATGCCGTACGCGCGCGTGGCGATGCTCGCCGTCCTCCTCGCCTCCTGCTCGCCGGTACCGCAGGACGAGGGCGGCTCTGCCGGCAGTGGGAGCGCCGCGCCGCTCGGGCAAAGCGGCGCCACAATCCGTGTTCTAGCGACGGCATCGCCTCCGCTGGCCGCCCTCGAACGGATGGTGGACCGTCACGAGGCGCTCACCGGTGTGCGCGTCGTAATCGAGACGCGGAGCGGACGGGACGACGTGCTCGCCGAGGTCGAGCACGAGCTCGCGTCGAAGCGGGGCCTCTACGATCTGGTGCTCGTGCGCAACACGGCGCTCGGCCGCCTCGTGGAGCGCGGCGCCCTCCGCTCGCTCGAGCCGTATCTTGCCGGGCAACGTTCACGCCCGGCTCGATGCGGAAGCGGATCTGTTTCCGGGTGGTGGCGCCTGACCTCCTGGTATCGCGGCCGGCCGTACGGCTATCCACTGCTCGCACGAGCGATGTCGGTCTGGTATCGCTCCGATCTGTCGGACGACGAACAAGCCGACGCGTTCTACACGAAGTACCGCCACCGGCTGGAATCCGTCGACGACGTGGGACGAATTCAGCCACGTCGCCGAGTTCCTGCACCGCCCGGAAACGGGGTTGTACGGAGTGGCCCTCGCCGGCGCGCCTGACGAAGCGCTGTGGTATCAGTGGCTTCAGGTACCGCCTACAGCTTCGGCGCGCGCATCCTCGACGCGGCCGGGCCCGGCGAGTACGGCGACATCGTGGTCAACTCTCCCGAGGCCGTACGCGCCACCGAGTACTACATCAAGCTGCAGCGGTTCGCCCCTCCTGATGTCCAACGCTACGGCCAGGAGGCGATGCTGCGCGCGTTCCAGGAAGGACGCGTCGGCACCGGGGTGATGTGGCATGACCTCGCGCCGCGTGTGGAGTCGTTGGACGAGTCGAAACTGGCAGGACGGTATTCCTACAGTCCTCTTCCGGCGGCGGGCGGCGCACGCGTCACGCTGGTGGAGTCCGACGTGCTCGTCATTCCGGAAACGGCGCCGCATCCACGGGAGGCGTTTGATCTGATGGAATGGGCGCTCAGCCATGAGATTCAGGCAGCTGTGACGTCGAGCGGGGGATTCTCGGCGAGGCGGTCGGTCTACGAGGATGCCGTGCTCAAGCAGCCCGGACGGCTGCCCACGCGGATGTTTCCCCACTTGATCGAAGGCGCCGTTTCGCCGCCGATGATTCCCGAGGCCGACGAGAATCGCCCGCCTGATGGCGACCGAGCTTGCGCAGGTCATCCGCGGCGAGGTCGCGCCGAGACCCGCGCTCGATTCGATCGCGCAGCGGCTGGAGCGCCTGCTCGCCGGCAAGGCGAAGCTCCGCCATCCGCCCCGCTGATTGAAGCGAGCGGTCGGCGGCGATCGGCATCGATCGCCGCCGGCCGTCGCGGCGAAGCCCTCAGAACGTCGCGATCGGGTTGGCCGGCGAGCCCAGACCCTTCTCGATCCGCAGCGGTCCCACCGTCAATAGGAACTCGTAGCGCCGCAGGCGGTGGGCGAGCTCAGCGAGCTCCTCCAAATCGAGGTTATCCAGGATGTTGATGCCCATCGACGGCATCACGATCTGGTGCACCGGGAGGACGAAGTCCGTCGTCCCGGTGATCCCGGCCGGCAGGACGTCGTTGATGTGATCCGATCCGATGTAGGAGACGTCACGCTGATGGAACAGCGGGATGACGCTGGCGTGCCAGCCGGGGTTGCCGCCCGAGTAGGGAGCCCAGCGCCGCCTGCCGCGCCCAGCGGCCGGTGCGGAGAAAGACCGCGTCGCCCGACCGGATGCGGACGCCCGACCATCGTTCCCAGTCTCTGATGTCCTCGTAGGTGGCGCCTTCGCCCGCTAGGAGCCACGGCTTGCCCTTGAAGCGCGCGATGTCGATCAGGATGCCGCGCGTGAACACGCCGTGCCTTGTGGCGAGAACGCCGCCCTTCTCCGCCGGGCATCCCGCTTCTTGTGTGACCTCGGTGTGACAGGTTGGCCCAGCCCTCGCCCTGGTAGTGCACGTGGCAGCCAAGCGCATCGATGTGGCTGTGGGTGGCGCCGTGATACGTGCCCTGGTACTCGTAGCGATCGCTGATGAAGGTTGACCCGGGCGCGTTGAGCACCGTCCGCTTCAGATACGTGTTGTCCTGGTCGCCGACGCAGGTCGGCGGGCCGCCGGGAGCTGCTCGGTGGACCGGAGCACGGCTCCTGGGGAACGTTGTGCGCCATCGACACTGAGATGCCCTCATCCACCAGCTTCGCTGCCGAGCGGCGCTTCGAGCGCGGTGATCAAGTTGGCGGCCCCGAGGCCGACGTTCTCCCAGCGGCCTCTGTTCGAGAACTCCGCGAACCAGCGCACCAGATCCTCGTGGGTGGTTTCGTCGCTGCCGCGTCGGCTGTTCTGATCATCACGGCTGAACGGGTTTTGCGCGGCGCCGAGGCTCATGGTGAGCACGACCGCCAAAGCAGCGGCCGCAAGAAGTGTGATGCGCCTGTTCATCGTTGCCTCCTGTTGAGTTTGTGACCTCGTCGTCCAGGAACGCATTGAGAGAGCAGGGGTCACCGTAACGGATGCGTCCGGCAATTTCAATCGCGAACGCATCGTGCTGAGCTGGCCCGCGTAGGGTATGGTATGCGCGACACCGCTTTCTTCAGATTCGGAGGCGTGCTCATGTTTCAACGGACCACGTTCGAACGACAGGCGGTCGCGGTTCTGATATTGGCGGGCGCGCTCCTGGCAGCCGGTGCGATGGTCTCCGGACAGGGAGAGGGGTCGTTCAAGCCTCACTCCTCGACGCAGGAGCCGTCGCGCCTCGTCACGCTCGACAAGCTCAAACAGTGGGAGAAGGAGCTCTCGAACTGGGGCCGCTGGGGCAAGGACGACCAGCGCGGGCTGCTGAACCTCATCACGCCGGAGAAGACCGAAGCGCGACGGCGCTCGTCAAGGAAGGCAGGACCGTCACGCTGCAGATCAACCCGATCAAGAAGACGGGCAGCGACACGGGCGGCTTCGGCGAGAACGTGCACCGGATGGCGCGTATCGACCCGAAGACCGGGGACATCCAGGGCGCCCTCGACATCATCCAGCTCTCGATCCACGACGGCCTGAACTCGCACCTCGACGCGCTCTGCCACTACCAGGGGCCGATCGGCAGGAAGCCCGGAGAGCCGGCAGTCAGCTACAACGGCTTTCCCTTCACGCTCACCGCGGCCGGCTGCCAGGAGTCGGCGGCCGACCGGATGGGTCCGGGCTACATCACGCGCGGCATCCTCGTCGACATGCCGCTCCTGAAGAAGGTCAAGTGGCTCGAGCCGAGCACGCCGATCTACGCCGAGGATCTCGAGGCGTGGGAGAAGTTCGCCGGGATCAGGATCGGCGCCGGCGACGCGCTGCTGATTCGCACGGGGCGCTGGGCGAAGCGCGCCGCCGAGGGGCCGTGGGCGTACGGGCAGGCGGGCGCCGGCCTGCATGCGTCGGTGCTGCCGTGGCTGCGGGCGCGCGACGTGTCGCTGCTCGCGAGCGACGCGGTGAACGACGTGCAGCCGTCAGGCGTTCAGGGGATCAACCGGCCGATTCACCAGGTCACGCAGGTGAACATGGGTCTGCCGATCGTCGACAACGCGTACCTCGAGGACGCTGCCCGGGAGGCCGCGCGCCTGAAGCGCTGGGAGTTCATGTTCACGCTGCACATCTTCCAGATTCAGGGCGGCACGGCGTCGCCGTTCAACGCGCTCGCGACGTTCTGAGGCGCCGGACCCGATTACTGGGTCTTCTTCGCGTGCAGCGAGAAGGCCCCACCCTGCGGATCCATCGCGTTCACGACCATGTCGCCGCCGGGCACCTCCATCGGGCCGTTGAGGATCTGTCCGCCGTTCTGCTTGATGCGCTCCACGGCCGCGTTGATGTCCGGTACACGGAAATAGATCTGCCAGTTCGGCGGCACGTTCGCCATCTCAGGTGGCTTGTTCATCATGCCGCCGATCATCCCGTGCGGGCGGTTGAACATGTGGTACTTCCCCATCGGGCCCATGTCGAGCGTCTCGCTCGGCTGCCAGCCGAAGATCTCGCTGTAGAACTTCATCGCCGCCGGCGCGTCGGTCGTCATCAGCTCGTGCCACGACCCCTCGCCGACTTCCGCCGCCGCCTCGGGCGGCTGCTCGGCGCTGGCCGGCTCGATAGATGTAGAACGCGGCGCCCTGCGGGTCCTTCATCATCTGCATGCGGCCGATCTTGGGGATGTCGATCACCGGCGAGATTCGCGCTGCCCCCGAGCCGCATGATCTGGTCTCTGGCCTCCTCCAGCTTCGGCACGCCCACGTACATCGCCCAGAACGGCGGCGCCGTCACACCCTCGGGCGTCGTCATGACGCCGGCGACGGGAGCGTCGGCGCTCCGATTGAAGATGGTGTAGGGCTGCGGCGAGCCCTCGAAGGGCGCCGACGTCCAGCCGATGATCTTCTTGTAGAAGGTTTCGGCGGCCTTCATATCGGTGGTCATCAGTTCGTACCAGAGCGGACGGCCGAGCAGCGTCGAGGTTGCGACGGGCATGGAGTCCTCCTGCGATATCCGTTTCTTGTAGACGGCGATTTCAGCTCACACGTTAGACGATCGACAGGTGCGCAGATCGACAACTGGCGCCTAACGATGAGGTGGGTGCCAGCGATCATCCAGCCGCCCAGCACCTGCAGACTTGTCAGCGCCGTGCCGCGAAACTTCCCTTCAGTCGTCAGGATGTCACATTACTGCACAGGCGCGGGCATTGCACCGCCGCGCTTCGCATTCCATGCACAGGACAGCCAAGTTCGCGGGGGCGCTTACGGCCCTGGGCGTTGCGGCGGGTGTCTGGAGCGTCGTCTCCGGACCCGCAGTCGGGCACATTGTCGAATCCCCCGACCCTGACCGCGAGGGGCGAAGTGCCGGGGAGATCGTCGCGGTCCGCCGGCAGGCCGACCTGGCGGCGATGGAGACGTTCCGGCCAGGTTTTGCGTTCTGGCAGCACGTGTTCGTGCTGCCGGATCACTCGATCGCCTACGGCAGCGCCATCGACGGCCGACTCCTCGTTACCTTTCCCACCAAAGGCGACTGGGCGCGCGACGGCAACTGGGCCGAACCCGCGCTCGAGCGGATTCTCGACGGCCAGACGCTCGCGCGCAGACTGAGCGACCGACGCGACGAAGTCGCGCGCCTTCTCGAGAGCGCCGTCGGGCCCGTGCTGCAGAATGCCACGCGCGGCGATGCCCTGCTGCCCAACGTCCGCAAGTACGGACAGTTCCTCGCCGAATGGGGAGCCATCTACGAGCGGTTCGGGGTGCCCGCGGACGTCGGTCTCGCTCAGGTCATTCTCGAATCAGGGCTGAGCCCGACGCGGCGCTCGGAAGCCAACGCCATCGGCTTCTGTCAGTGGCTCCGGCGGAACTGGGGGCGTCTCAATCATTTCTCGCCCTCGCCCATCGATGGCCTCAACCAGACGACGCAGGCCCCTTACTGCGCGGCGTACCTGTCCGTGCTCGGCACCAAGTACGGATCGTTCATACCCGCGCTCTCGGAGCACAACGCCGGCGGCACCAATGTCGGCCGCGCGTTGATCACAGGCGCTCACCTGCGGGCGGAGGACGTTCGAACCAGATATTTCCTCGGCTCGAAACTGTCGCTCGACCTGCGCGCGCTGCCGGGGCGGAAGTACGGCCCCGTCCATGAAAGCTACGGTCCCCGGTCCTACCGGTATGCCGAGATGGTGTTCGGCAACACCTTCAACGTCGCCAGCCTGATGGCCTCGACGGAGCAGCAGCCGATCTACGCGATGCGCACGCCACGCGCCATCTCGCTCGACGAGATCGTCCAACGGACGAATCTCGCCGCCGACGACGTGCGGCTGTTCAACCCGGCGCTGGTCGACCGCGTTCCGCCAGACGGCACGCTGTACCTCCCGCAACAGGTGAACGACTTCGGCAGGGACGTCGCCTTCTGGCGCCGACCGCCCGACCCATCGTATTCGTCAGTGCTTGACGATTTCATCCGCCTCGACGCCGATCCCGAACGATGGGACGACCCATCGTTCGCGCCGGTGCTGAGCGGGTTCCAGCGCCGGTTCAGCGAGACGAACACCGAGGAAGGAACGGTGATGGCCACCGTGCTCGCCTATGCGATGGATCAGGCGTATGCGAGCCCCCGGCGCGCTCTATTGTCCGAGTTCCGGCGCAGCGAGGAGGTTCGCCAGCTCATCACACGTGGGGTGCTCGAGCTCGATGCCCTCCGCGCGGGAATTCTGAAGTCTGAAGTCAGAAGTCTGACAGCATCCGGCGCGGGCTAGCCGCGCTGACAGGCGTCTAACGATTGTGGTGAGAATCGCGACGAGTTCGTTGGACTCGGCGAGAGTCTAGCTGAGAATCCTCGAATCTGATTCGGATCGCGTATCAGAGATTCGATGCCGCTCGCTCCAATGGCAGTAATTTGCTGCCGATCGAAGATTGCGGCATCGAATAGTTGATACGCGATTCGACGTCGAATCCCGGGATTCCCAGCCAGAATCTCGCCAAAGTCGTAGATGCGGCACGTGAGATCGCAAATGCTCGTTCGCGAAGATCGGGTCGGGCTTGGGCAGGCCATTGTTTCCAGAGCATTCAAGAGCCAGCCGGTCATTCGTCAGCCTTCAGACTTCAAACTTCAGACTTCCTCAGTTGGTCCCCTCCGGCGTGAGCACCAGCCGTCCGAGCGCGCCGTCGTCGACCTCGGCGCGCGTCATCCGCATCTTCCGGTCGCGGACGTCGCGCCAGTCGGTCATGAAGTCGTCGTAGTGCGCGCGACAGGAAGTGACCCGACTGGCCGACCGCGTCGATGAAGCGGCTGTTGTTGGCGGGTGAGAGATCGACGATCTGCCGATAGCCGGGGATCGCTTCCTGCGTGTAGGGCCGATCGACGAGGACCGTGCCGACGTTGACCGTGCTCCAGTCGCCGGCGTTGGGGATCGATCGGCTGAGCAGCGGGCGCAGCGCACCCACCGAGTCGAGACCCTGGTGCGGAAACACGGCGCGGTGGACGCCGTCCCATCGCCAGCGCGTCATGTCGGCGCCGAGGCGTTCCGTCAGGTCCGCCACGCCCTCGTGGAGCGCGCGCGTGATCACCTGCTCGCACGTCTCGCGTCCAGTGGTCGTCACGTCGTCGCACCACGGGCTGTCGCCCGCGGCGAGCGTGTTCGTGACGAATCGTGTGATGTAGGAGAAGCGTCCCCGGTAGTCGTCGAGAATCGACCGGGCCGAGCTCGTCGCCGGCGAGCGCCGCGGCCAGGCGGAGGAACCACGCCTGGAAGATCGGCTCGGCGGCGCTGTCGGCGCTGGCGTTGAAGTTCCACTGGCGGAGCAGCTCGATGGCGCGCCGGTCGGCGTCGCTTTCGGGACGGGCGTGCTGAATGAGCAGCGGCAGCAGCGCCTTCGCGTGCAGCGACACGGTGTCGGCCTGGATGTCGCGGAAGTCGTCGACCGTCAGCCGCGTCCGGTCGCGCAGCCGGTCGGTGATGCGCTGCGCGCGGTACGGGTCCGGGTACTCCAGCGCGATGTGGTACGGGTAATCCGGCGGCGCCGGCCGATGGTTCGCCGTCACGATGAAATGGTCGGGCGGATCGTAGACGTGCGGCAGCTCGTCGAACGGGATCCATCCGGTCCACTCCATCTCGCCGGTCCAGCCGTCGGCCGGCGACGAGCCGTCGCCCGACGCGCGGATCGGGATGTGGCCGGGCAGGTAGTAGCCGATATGGCCCTCGACATCGGCATAGACGAAGTTCTGAGACGGCACGACGAAGTGCGCGCAGCGCCGCCGTGAACTCTTCCCAGTTCCGGGCTTCGTTCAGCAGCAGGAACGCGACGACCGTGTCATCCGACTCGTCGAGCGCCGTCCATCGGAAGGCGAGCGGCTCCATCGGCGCCGGCTTTGGCTCGTCGGTGGAGGCGGCATTGTTCGCGTTGATCGCATCCGAGACGAGCGGGCCGTGGCGCGTGATGCGCACGTCGAGCTCGATCGGGTCGCCGCCGCTCACCGCGATGGTTTCCTTGAGGATCCGCATCGGTTCGAGGGCGCCGCGGTACTCGACGAGCTTTCCCGTCGGATCGACGCGCTCGCGATAGAGGTCCTCGACGTCCGCGGCGACGTTGGTCTCGCCCCAGGCGATGTACCGGTTGCGTCCGATGGCCATGGCCGGCGCACCGGGCAGCGTGGCGCCGATGACGTCGAAGTCGCCGGCCGACATGTGCGCGAGATACCAGAGCGACGGCACGTGCGTGGCGAGATGCGGGTCGTTGGCCAGCAGCGGCTTGCCGCTGGCGGTGAGCGTGCCGTCGACGACCCAGTTGTTCGAGCCGAGCGCTTCGATCCGTGCGCCGCCGAGCAGCCTCTGACGCACCGCTTCATGGCCGCCGAGCGCCCGGGCGAACGCGTTGGACCAGCTCTCGGCGCTCGCCGTCGCGCGTCCCTGAGCGCTTGACGGATCCCGACGTCCGCTCGCCGCCCGCGTCGCGGTCGGCCGCCGGCGGCCGCACCGAGGATGCTCAAGCCCGTTCTGCGGATACGGCGGCATCAGCTCGGCGGTCCGCTCCGGCCCGACGCGTGCGAGCAGATCCCGGCGCAGCAGCTCGTGGGAGTAGTTGGCGCTGAGATCCCAGGCCATCATCTTGACCCAGACCAGCACGTCGGGCCCGGTCCACGGCGCCGGCTTGAAGCGCAACAGCGTGAACTCCGGCGGCAGCGGCGGGTCGGATGGCGAGGAACGCATTCACGCCGGCGCACGTACGCCTCGATCTGACGGCGGGCGTCGTACGGGCAGCCGTTCCCACGCCGAGCGCGCCGCGCGGCCGAACCCGACCGTCCGAAGGAAACGATCCTGCGGAATCGTCGCTGCGCCGAAGACCTCGGACAGCATCCCATGCCCGATCCGCCGCTGAAACTCCATCTGCCAGAGGCGATCCTGGGCGTGGACGTAGCCGAGGCCGAACAGCGCGTCGCGCTTGGCCGACGCGAAGATGTGCGGGATGGCGTCGGCGTCGCGCACGATCTCGACCGGTCCCGAGAGTCCCTCGACGTGAATCGTCGCCGCTCGTCTGCGGCAGCGAGCGGCGGGCGTAGAGATACGCGCCGGCGGCGGCCGCTGCTACGATGACGACGAGAATGCCGACGGCGATCAGTAGTCTTCTCAAGACGTCCCTCGACCGGTTGTACGCCGAGTTCAACTACCCAGATTCTGCCACCGATCCGATTCACATCGTCAGGCGGTTCGAGCGCGCCAGACGACCGCGAAATCGTCGGATTCTGCGCCGCGGCGCTCGCGTTCGGCCGGGTCGCGAGCGTGCTGCAGTCGATCGAGCGGCTGCTCGCGGTCGTCGGCCCGGCCCCGGCGGCCTACGTGCGGTCGTTCGAGGCCGCGGCAGGCGCGCGACTTCTCGGGCCTCGGCCACCGGTGGATCCGCTCGCACGATCTCGTCGGCGCTCATCGCGATCCTGCGCGGGATGCTCGATCGGTCGGGGTCGATCGAGCGCTTCTTCGCCGAGGGCTACGAGGCCGGCGCGCCTGACGTCGGCGCGGCGCTCGACAGCTTCTCGACGGCGCGCGCCCTGGCGCATCGGTCGCCCGTCAGGGCCGGCGCGTCGAAGGGGTCGCCGGGCGTCTGCTATTTCTTTCCGCGGCCGTCGGCCGGCATCCGCGTGCAAGCGGCTGAATCTGTTTCTGCGCTGGATGGTCCGCCGCGACGCGCTCGATCTCGGCGTGTGGACGAGCGTCCCGCCGTCAGCGCTCGTCGTGCCGCTCGACACGCACGTCATCCGGGTCGGCCGCTGCCTCGGCCTGACGCGCTACATCAGCCCCGGCTGGGCGATGGCCCGGGAGATCACCGACGCGCTGCGGGCCCTCGACGCCGGGCGATCCGGTGAAGTACGACTTCGCGCTGTGCCACCTCGGCATGATGAACGCGTGCGGGTTCAACCGCGCGCAGAAGGATTCGCAGTGTCCGTTACGTGGGGTCTGCCGGCCGCGCGCGCGTAGACCGCGGCGGTCGCGGCGACCATCCGCTCGACGGTGAAGCGCGCCCGGACTCGCGCCAGGCCGGCGTCGCCCATCGCCTGGCGCGCCGCCGTCGTCCGACAAGAGCGCGACGATGGCCGTCGGCCATCGCGCGAGGATCGCGCGGAGGCACCAGCGTCCCGGTGACGCGCGCCTCGACGACCTCCGGGATCCCGCCGGTGTCGGTGGCGACGATCGCTTTGCCGCAGGCCATCGCGTCCAGCAGCGACGTGCCGAGCCCTTCGGTGACCGAGCTCATCACGAACAGATCGAACGCCCTTGATGCAGCCGAGCACGTCGGTGCGAAAGCCGGGCAGGAGCACGTGCTTCTCGAGCCGGTACTCACGGACCTGCCGCTCGAGGTGATCGCGCAGTTCGCCTTCGCCAAGAATCACGAACCGCGCATCCGGGACTTCCTGCACGACCAGGTGCGCGGCGTCGATCAGGTACCGCTGGCCCTTGTGCGGCACCAGCGCCGCCACGTTGCCGACGACCGGGGCCTGGTGGGGCAGCCAGAACAACTCGTGGAGGTTCACGGCGCTCGGCCGCGGCGACGTGCTCGACGTCGATGCCCTCGTGGACCGTGACCGTCCGCCCGGCCGGGATGCCGTCCGCGACGAGCATCTGCCGGATCACTTCCGAGGCGGCAATGAAGCAGTCGACCTGCCGGTACTTCCAGCGCGACAGCGAGTTGCCCTTGAGGTGAAAGTCGACGCGCCGGGAGGCAATCAGGACCGGCGCCGGCGCGCCGCCCGCGAACGACAGCGCCAGCGCCGCCATCGCGATGCCGTGCGGATCGTGGGCGTGCACGACGTCCGGCCGCAGCTTCTTGACGACCCGCGCAAGACGCCATGCCGCCGACAGGTCGACTTCGGTCCGGGGCGCAATCGGGATCAGCTCGAGCCCCTCGCTGGCGCGCCGCCGCAGTTCGCCGTCAGGGTGCGCGACGAGCGCGGCCCGATGGCCGATCTCGCGAAGGCCGTTCACGGTCAAGCAGCACCTGGTTCTGCCCACCACGCCACGTGCGGGCGGTGTCGACGTGAAGGGAGAACATCTCAGGGTGCTGGGTGCGACGCACAGGGTGCTCGGTGGATCTGTAGGGTGCTCGGTGGACCTGTAGGGTGCTCGATGGATCCTGTAGGGTGCTGCGTGGCACCTGTAGCGTGCTGGATCTGCCACAGTTTCGAGAACTTCAGGAACACGTAGTACGCGTTCAGCGTCGAGATGATCAAGCCCGGGGACGCCGTCGCGGAAGCCGCCGCGCAGCAGGTAGTTGCGCAGGAAGGCGAACGGCGGGTGGCCGGCAATCTGCAGCAGGCCGGAGCGGCGTCCTGCTTCGTGCATCTCACGCGCGGCGAGCGTCGTGTAGCGATCGATCGTCTCGAGGTGATCGGCGACGTCGCGATACGGGAAAGTGCTGCAGCTCGTTCCGCAGGCGTCCGACGCTGCCCGTCGACGCGCCACCGACTCGTGCACGTACGCGCCCGTCCACTGGCGCGGCGCGTCGGTCGTACAGCCGCAGTTGATCGTCGGGATACCAGTCGGTGGTGCGAATCCACCGTCCGAGGTGATGCGCGACTCTCGGAATCCGGTAGCCGCCGTGCCGCGGATCGGCGGCGAGGGTCGTTCGGATCTCGGCCGCCAGCGCCGGCGTCACTCGCTCGTCGGCGTCGAGCGACAGGATCCAGTCGTGGGCGGCCAGCGACGCGGCGAAGTTCTTCTGCGCCGCGTAGCCGGCCCACGGCCGCACGATGACGCGGCCGGTGAACCGCTGCGCCTGCGCGACCGTGTCGTCGGTGCTCTCGGAGTCGACGACGACGATCTCGTCGGCCCACGCGACCGACTCGAGCGCCGTCGCGATGTTCGCCGACTCGTTGCGGGTGATGACCGTGACCGAGAGCTTCGGCACGGGGGGAGTGTAGCAAACGGGGCTGAGGGCTCGCGGGACTAGGGCAGGCCTAAAGGCCTGCACTACGACGTCGTAGTGCGGACCTTCAGGTCCGCTCGAGCCCTACCCGCACCTCATCTGCCGATGGCGGCAACGCTGGCGCCGGCGCCGACAGCGGTGATGCCGCCGCCGCCGCCGCCGAGTGGGACTTCCTGGACCGCCTCGAAGTCGACGAGCGACTTGTTGTAGTCGGAGATCGCGCGCACTTCGGAGGTGCGGGCCTGGGCGAGGTCGCGCTGCGCCTGGAACACGAAGAAGCTCGTCTCGATGCCGGCGGCGAACTTCTTCTCGGCCGCCTCGAGCCGGCGCTCGGCCAGCTCGCGGGCCGCGCGCGTGCTGTCGACGCGCTTCTGGTTCGTCTGGACCGTGCGCGCGGCCTCGCGGACCTGCGTCGCCACGGCGAGCTCGAGGTTCCTGAGCTGGGTCTGCGCCTGGCTGTACTGCAGCCGGGCGCGGGCCAGGTTGGCTTCCTGCGCGCTCTGTGCCGATCGGATACCCCACCTGGACCCCGAAGGTCCACGTCGGGAACGCCGCGCCGAAGACGTCGCCGATCACGCGTGCCGTAGCCGCGCTCGCGACACCAGCAGCCGTGCCGGCGGCCGGCCTTCCAGCGCCGCGCCGATGTCGGTCTGGTAGCGCGAGCCCCCCGTGCCGGTGCCGCGGTAGACGCACGTTCGCGTTCACGTCGGGCATGAGCTGATTCCTGAGATAGCGGATGCTGATGTCGTTCTGCTCGAGGCCGTTCTTCGCCTGCCGGATGATCGGTTCGGACGTCGAGCGCGCGGCGCACGGCGGCATCGGAGTCGATCGCCTGCGCCTGGAACGGCGCCGTCGTCGCTCGGCTCGATGGTGATCGTCCAGAAATCCGGCGACGCCGGATCGAAGATGAGCGCGCGCAGCCGATCTTCCGCCGACTTGATCGCGGCTTCGGCGACGATCACCGACTCGTCGTTCCTCGCGACTTCCGACTGCGCCTCGACGATGTCGATCGGCGCCATCGTGCCGATCTGCACGCGCTTCTCGTTGTCGGCGAGCAGCCGCTTGGCGAGATCGAGCGACTGGCGCTGCGCGTTGAGGTTGTTGATCGAGAACGCCAGATCCCAGTAGGCGTTCTTGACGTTGCGCACGGTCTGCGCGATCGTCTGCTGCAGCGTCGTGTCGCCGTTCTCGCGGATCTTGCGGTTGATCTCGAGCTGCTGCCGGGTGTTGTCGATCTTGAAGTTGCGGAGCAGCGGCTGGGTGAAGTCGACCGACGAGGCTCGAGAGCAGCTGCGGATTGAAGGTCTGGAAGAAGTTGCTCGACGAGAGCCGCGAGCTGTTCCAGGTCAGCGTGTAGTCGCCGCCGGTCGGCAGCACCTGGGTGACGCCCGAGCGAGGTCTCGAGCCGCGAGTCGGTGATCTTGTTCAGGCCGCCGGCGAACGGGTTGGTCGGCGCCGTCGCGGTCGACGTCCGGTTGAGGCTGGTCAGCAGCGACGGCACCCACGCGCCGCGCGTCTGCGCGATGGCGACATCCTGAATCTCCGGATTCAGCCGTTCGATCCGGATGCCGAGGTTCTGCGCGACGGCGAGCGGACCGCCTCGTCGACCGACAGCCGCCGGCGTCGACGCCGCGCGGCACCTGTCCGGCTCTGGCCGAAAACGGACACTGACGAGACCAGCGACAGCCGCCAGGGCAATCCCTGATCGGCGAATGAACATGTGCGCATCGCACTACCGCTCCATAGAGAAGGTGAGAAAGACGTCGTCTGACTAGTAGACGTCCGGCGGGGGAATTCGGTTCAGACTCTCGAATTGTATACTACCGCGAACCACTTGCATTCACAGGACTTCCGATCGCGTGATGCCGAGCTCCGACGACCTCCTCGATCTGTTCCGGAAATCCGGCGCGCTGCTCGACGGACATTTCCGCCTGACCTCCGGCCTGCACAGCACCGGGTATCTGCAGTGCGCGCTCGTGCTGCAGCACCCGCCGCACGCCGAAGCGCTCGGCCGTGCGATCGGCGACACGCGTCGCCGACCTGAAGGCGACCGTGGTGCTGTCGCCCGCTCTCGGCGGCATCGTCATCGGCCACGAGGTCGCCCGGGCGCTTGGCGTGCGGGCGGTGTTCGCCGAGCGGCAGGACGGCGCGCTGATGCTGCGGCGCGGGTTCATGCTCAGCCGAGACCGATCGCGTGCTCGTCGTCGAGGACGTCGTCACGACCGGCGGCTCGACGCGCGAGACGATGCAGGTGGCGGCGGCGGCGGGCGGGCGGGTGGTCGGCGCCGCTTCGATCGTCGATCGCAGCGGCGGCCGCGTCGCTTCGACGTGCCGTTCCGATCGCTCGTCTCGATCACGCTTGCCGACCTACGAGCCGGAGCGCTGTCCGCTTGTGCGCCCAGGGACTGCCGGTCGTCAAGCCGGGGTCCAGGCCCGTCGCGTGAGCCGGACGTTCAAGCTGACCATCGCCTACGACGGGACCGAGTTCGTCGGCTGGCAGCGCCAGGCGTCGGGCGTCTCGATCCAGGGACTGCTCGAAGACGCGCTCAGCGAGCTCGACGGCCGGCCGGTCGACCGTCACCGGCGCGGGCCGGACCGATGCCGGCGTCCATGCGCTCGGCCAGGTCGCGAGCCGCCACGCTCGAGCGGGACGATTGACGCCGCGACGCGTGGTGCGCGCCGTGAACATCCGGCTGCCCGCCGTCCGTCCGCATTCTCGACGCGTCGCCGGTGCCCGACGACTTCCACGCGCGCTTCGACGCGCGGCTCGAAGACGCTACCGTTACCGGATCTGGAATGCCGACGTGATGAGCCCGTTCGAGCGGTCGTACGCGTGGCACGTGCCGATGCGCGCTCGACGTCGGCGGCGATGGCCGCCGCCGCGGCGGCGCTCGTGCGGCACGCACGACTTCGCGGCGTTTCCAGGCGACCGGCAGCGACACGCAGACGACCGTGCGGACGGTGCGTGCGGTCGGCCAGTCGAGACGCGAGCGCCGGCTCGCCGCTCGTCGTCTACGAGGCCGCCGGCGAAGGGTTTCTCCGGCACATGGTGCGGAACATCGTCGGCACGCTGGTCGAAATCGGACGGGGGCGCTATCCCGCCGCCTGGATGGGCGAGGTGCTCGCCTCGCGCGATCGCGCGGCCGCCGGCCCGACGGCCCCTGCGCAGGGCCTGTTTCTCATGGCGTCGCCTACGACGCAGTCGACCCGTGCAGTCGATCGCCAAAGTTGAGTAGGGTAGAATCAATAGTTTACGGCCATGGACAACCCGCATGTCGCTTGAGCAGCTCCTGGCGTGGATTCCGGCCGGATCGCCGGACGAGCAGCTCGCGCGCCAGGTGAACTTCGAGCAGCTGCCCGCGCACATCGCCATCATCATGGACGGCAACGGGCGCTGGGCGGCGCAGCGCCACCTGCCGCGCGTCGAAGGGCACCGCGCCGGCATCGACTCGGTCCGCGACGTCGTCGAGACGTCGGCGCGGCTGGGCATCGACGTCCTGACGCTCTACGCGTTCTCGGTCGAGAACTGGAAGCGGCCGCGCGCCGAAGTCAACACGCTGATGATGCTGCTCAAGCGCTACATCCGGCTCGAGCTGAGCACGCTGCTCGCAGAACAACATCCGCTTCCACGTGATCGGCCGGCCCGAGGAGCTCGCCGCCCGACGTGCAGGACGAGCTCGAGATCGGCATCGCGCAAGACCGCCGGCGAACACCGGGCATGCTGTTCAACATCGCGCTGAACTACGGCGGCCGCGCCGAAATCGTCGACGCGGCGCGGCGGGCGATCGCCGCCGGGGTTGTCGCCCGACGACCTCGACGAGCGCGCGGTTCAGCTCGCTGCTCTACACGGCGGGCCAGCCCGATCCCGATCTGCTGATCCGCACGAGCGGCGAGATGCGCGTCAGCAACTTCCTGCTCTGGCAGATTGCCTACTCGGAAATCTGGGTGACCGAAACGCTCTGGCCCGACTTCCGGCGCCGCGATCTGCTCGAGGCGGTCGTCGCCTACCAGAAGCGCGAGCGGCGCTACGGCGGCATCAAGCCGTCGCCGGTGGCGGTCAGCGCCAAATAGTGTCTCAGGGCGCTACCCGTGTCGCGAGCGGCGCCGTCCTCGTGCTGCTCGCGGTCGCGGTCGTCTGGTTCGCGCCGGCGCCGCTGTTCTTCCTGGTCGTCGCGGAAGCGCTGCTGCTGCTGGCGTTCCGCGAGTACGTCGCTGCTCGCGCGGGCGAGCGGCTTGACCGTGCCCGGCCGTCGCAGCCGGGGCTGCCGCGGCGCTCACCTGCGCGGCGTTCTCGCGCGTCGTCGGCTGCCGCGCCGCTGCGCCGCTCGACGTCGTCCTGATGTCGGCGCTGGTCGCGCTCGCCGGGATCGCGATGACCGGCTGGAGCGGCGGGACGCGACGCGCTCGGGTCGGCGGCCGCGGCGCTCTTTCCGGCGCTCTATCTCGGGCTGCCGATCGGCGCGATGATCGCCGTCCGCGAGGCGCACGGCCGCGAGGCGCTGTTCCTGCTGATGCTGACGGTGATGGTCAGCGACACCGCGCAGTACTACACGCGGCCGCGCGTTCGGCCGCCGCCTGCTCGCGCCGGCGATCAGCCCGAAGAAGACGATCGAGGGCGCGGTCGGCGGCTTCGTCGTTCGGCGGCGTCTTCCTGGCGCTGGCCGGCCGCTGGTGGCTGCCGCGATGCCCCGATGCCGCTTCGCGCCGGCCTCGGCGTCACGGTCGTCGCGCTGGGCATCGCCGGCGATCTGTTCGAGTCGATGCTGAAGCGGAGCGCCGGCGTGAAGGACAGCTCGCGCTGATTCCCGGGCACGGCGGCATCCTCGATCGCATCGACGCGCTGCTGTTCGCCGCGCCGGTGTATTACGTCGTGCTGAAGTATGTGCTGACCGACGAGCGTCGCAGTGAAGCGCATCGCCATTCTCGGCTCCACCGGCTCGATCGGCCAGAGCGCGCTCGCGGTCGTCGACGCGCACCCCGATCGGCTGCGGGTGGTCGGCCTCGCGGCCGGCGAGAACGCCGAGCGGCTCGCGGAGCAGGTCGCGCGGTACCGGCCCGCGATCGTGGCGATGGCGATCGGCGCGGCGCCATCGACCGCCTGAAGCGCATCGGCCGCCGGACGCCGACGGTCGCCGGCACGGGACGCGACGGCCTGGTCGCGGTCGCGTCGCACCCCGACGTCGATCTCGTGCTGTGCGCCTCGTCGGGCACCGACGGACTCGAGGCCGTGCTGGCCGCCATCGAGCACGGCAAGACCGATCGCGCTGGCCAACAAGGAAGTGCTGGTGATGGCCGGCGGCATCGTGACCGAGGCGGCGCGGCGGCGCGGCGTGGCGATCCTGCCGGTCGACAGCGAGCACAACGCGATTCACCAGTGCCTGCACGGCCGCGGCGCGGCCGAGGTGAAGCGGATCGTGCTGACGGCGTCGGGCGGACCGTTTCGCGGCCGCACGGCGTCGCGGAGCTGGCGGATGTGACGGCCGCCGACGCGCTGAAGCATCCGACGTGGCGGATGGGCCGCAAGATCACGATCGACTCGGCGACGCTGATGAACAAGGGCCTCGAGGTGATCGAGGCGCACTGGCTGTTCGGCGTGCGGCCCGATCAGATCGACGTCGTCGTCCACCCGCAGTCGGTCGTGCACTCGATGGTCGAGCTCGTCGACGGATCGGTCATCGCGCAGCTCGGCGTGACCGACATGCGGCTGCCGATTCAGTACGCGTTCTCGTACCCGGAGCGCTGGCCGGCGCCGCTGCCGTCGCTCGATCTCGACGCGCGTCGGCCGGCTCGAGTTCGACGGCCCGGACACCGAGGCGTTTCCCTGCCTGGGCCTGGCGTATCGCGCGCTCGAGGACGCGCGCAGCCTGCCGGTCGTGCTGAACGCCGCGAACGAGGTCGCGGTCGCCGAGTTCCTGGAGCGGACGGCTGGCGTTCACCGCCATCGCGCGGGTCATCGAGCGGACGATGGACGCGCATCGGCCGGCTCAGGTCTGCGACGCTGGCCGAAGTGCGCAGCGTCGACCGCTGGGCGCGCGAGTATTCTCAGGAGATCGCCCGCAGGGTAGAATCAGAAGTTGAAAGTCTGAAGTCGGAAGTCTGAATGACCACATTTCTTGCATTCGTGTTCGTGCTCGGCGTGCTCGTGTTCGTGCACGAGCTCGGGCATTTCCTCGCCGCCAAGCGCGTCGGCATCAGGGTGCTGAAGTTCCAGCTCGGCTTCAACCCGACGATCCTCAGCTTCCGCCGCGGCGACACGGAGTACAGCATCGGCGCGCTGCCGCTCGGCGGCTACGTGAAGATGGCCGGCGAGAATCCCGAGGACGGCCCGCACGGGCCGCGCCGACGAGTTCCTGTCGAAGACCAAGTGGGAGCGGTTCCAGGTGCTGATCATGGGCCCGGTGATGAACCTCGCCCTGGCCGTCGTGCTGCTGGCGGTCGTGCTGTATCAGGGCGCCGAGGTGCCGGTCTACGAGGATCAGCCGCCGGTCGTCGGCGCGGTCACGCCCGATTCGCCGGCCGCGAAGGCCGACATCCGCCGCGGCGACCGCATCGTCTCCGTCGCCGGCCGGCGGGTCGACACCTGGGAGCAGTTCTTCATCGCGGTCGGCACGCGGCCGAACCGCGAAGTCACGATCACGCTTCAACCGCGACGGCCGCGAGCTGGCCCGGCAGGTGACGCCGCTGTCGCACGCCCGACAAGCGGTTCGAGATCGGCGACATCGGCGTGCTGCCCGACGTGCACCCGCAACGTCCCGCGCGTCGACGCCCGGCGAGCCGGCCGACAAGGCCGGGCCTCAAGCCCGGCGACGTCATCCTCGCGGTCAACGGCGAGCCGATCGTGCTTCCGACCCAGCTGCATCGGCGATCATCGGACGCAACACCGGACAAGCCGATCACGGTGACGGTGCGCCGCGACGGTCAGCGCCGCAGCTTCACCGTCGTGCCGATCAACGGCTACGCCGGCGTGCGGCGGCGATCGGGCTGCATCGGCGTCGGGCTCGGCCGAGGAAACGAAGAAGCATCCAGCCCGGCGTCTTCCAGGCGATCGTGATGAGCGTCGCGCCGCAACGTACGAGATGACGCGGCCTGATCTTCAGACACGATCTGGGGCCTCATCACGCGCGAGACCTCGCCAAAGCAGCTGATGGGGCCGGTGGCCATCGCGCAGCTGTCGGGCGAGTCGGCGCAGCTCGGCTGGATCGCGCTCTTCAGCCTGATGGCGACCATCAGCCTCAACCTCGGCCTGCTGAACCTGCTGCCGATCCCCGTCCTCGACGGCGGACACATCTTCATCATGGCGCTCGAAGGCGTGGCGCGCCGCGACTTCAGCATCCGCGTCAAGGAGAAGATGCTGCTGGCCGGCTTCGTCGTCCTGATGATGCTGATGGTCACGGTCATCTACAACGATCTCACCCGAATCAGCTGGATCGAACGGCTGATGCCCTGGCGCTGAGCCGCCGCAGCTGTCAGACGGGCGGCTTCTTCTTGCAGCAACTCCTCGTGCAGCAGCGAGGAGGTTGTTGTGCGACTCAACCGATTGAGCGCGCTGCTGATGCTCGCGCTGCTCGCTGATGGGCAGCGCCGGCATCGGCTCGGCTCAGAACGCCGTCACCACCGCCGACATTCAGCGGCTGCAGGACAGCATCGACGACGCGTCGCGCGACGTCGCGCAGGTGCGCAGCGCGCGACGCGCGCGCTCGGCGTCGCAGCTCGAGCGCGAGCTCGACGACGCGCGCGACGAGGCGATCTACCTGAAGGTCAAGCTTCGCAAGAACGAGCCGGTCGCGCGCAGCGAGTACTCGACGCTGCGCGATCGCATCGACGACATCCGCAGCCGCGCGCGCGGCGACGGCGCCGTGCGCTCGACGCCGTCGTCGACGGCTCCGCGACAGCGATCGCCGTCCGAGCCGCGTCGGCCTCGCACGCGAGACGCGGACGTCCCGGTCGGCACCGAGTTCGACGTCCGGCTGCAGACCGCCGCTCAGCTCCGAAGACGGCGCAGGTCGAGGATCGGTTCGAAGCGACGACGATGGTCGATCTGCGCGACGGGCGAGCGCGTGCTCGATCCCCGCCGGATCGGTGATGCGCGGCGTCGTGAGCTCGGTGAACAAGGCCGGCCGCATCGAGCGCAAGGGCAGCCTGACGCTGGCGTTCGATCAGGTCACGGTCAACGGCCGCGACTATCCGATTCGCGCGACCGTGACGCAGGCGCTCGAGAGCGAAGGCATCAGGGGCGAGGCCGGCAAGATCGGCGCCGGCGCCGGCGTCGGCGCGATCATCGGCGGCATCCTCGGCGGCGTCAAGGGCGCGCTCGCCGGCATCCTGATCGGCGGCGGCGGCACGATCGCGGCGACCGAAGGCAAGGACGTCGAGCTGCCGGCCGGAACGGTGCTGCGCGTGCGGCTGGATACGCCGCTGGATCTTCGATAGACATTCAAGATCGCAGATTCAAGATTCAGGACTCAGGATCTGGCAGATGCGGATCTCAATCTGAGCTCTGAGTCCTGAGCTTCGACTGTTACGCCTTCAGCTCCCTCATCGCCTCCCGCGCCGCGGCGATCGTCTTGTCCACATCTCTTCGCGGTGTGCGCCGCCGACAGGAACCACGCCTCGAACTGTGACGGCGGCGGATAGACGCCGCGCGCGAGCATGCCGCGGAAGAACCGCGCGTACTGCGTCGGTGTCGGCGCTGGTCGCCGACTGATAGTCGCGCACCGGCCGATCGGTGAAGAACGGCGTCAGGAGCGATCCGAACGCGTTGACCTGCAGCGCGACGCCCGCGCTCGCGCGCGGCGTCGGCGAGCCCGGCCGCGAGCCGCGTCGCCGAGCGCGCGCGAGCTGCGTGTACGAGCCGCGGCGTCAGCCGATCGAGGCACCAGATGCCGGCGGTCATCGCCAGCGGATTGCCCGACAGCGTGCCCGCCTGATAGACCGGCCCGGCCGGCGACACCAGCTCCATCAGGTCGGCGCGGCCGCCGTAGGCGCCGACCGGCAGGCCGCCGCCGATGATCTTGCCGAGGCAGGTGAGATCGGGACGACGCCGGACAGCGCCTGCGCGCCGCCGGCGCCGGCGCGGAATCCCGAGATCACTTCGTCGAAGATCAGCAGCGCGCCGTGGGCGCGTGCAGAGCTCGCGCAGCGCGCGCAGGAAGCCGTCGGCCGGCGGCACCAGCCCCATGTTGCCGGCGATCGGCTCGACGATGAGCGCGGCGATCTGACCGCGGTTCGCGTCGAACAGCCGCTCGACCGACGCCGAGGTCGTTGTAGCTGGCGACCAGCGTGTCGCCGGCGGCGCCGCGCGTCACGCCCGGGCTGGTCGGCACGCCGAGCGTCAGCGCGCCGGATCCGGCCTGCACGAGGAACGCGTCGGCGTGGCCGTGATAGCAGCCCTTCGAACTTGACGATCTTCTCGCGCCCGGTCGCCGCCCGCGCGACGCGGACCGCGCTCATCGCCGCTTCGGTGCCCGAGCTGACGAAGCGCACGCGCTCGAGCGACGGCATCAGCCGCCGGACGCGTTCGCCGAGCTCGACCTCGAGCGGGCTCGGCGCGCCGTAGCTCGTGCCGTCGCGCGCCGCGGCCGCCAGCGCCTTGATCAGCCCGCGCGGCGCGTGGCCGTGGATCAGCGGGCCCCACGACATCACGTAGTCGATGAACTCGTTGCCGTCGACGTCCTGGAGGCGCGCGCCGTAGGCGCCGCTTGATGAACAGCGGCGACGCGCCGACCGACTTGAACGCGCGGACCGGGCTGTCCACGCCGCCCGGCAGGAGCTCGAGTGCGCGCGCGAAGAGACGAGTCGGTCGCTGTCGACATCGCGTGGTCGTGTCGCATTCGTGACTGCGTCGATCGAGCCGGCTAGCGAGCGCTCGCGCGGCTTCGCGCGCGTAGTAGGTGATGATGATGTCGGCGCCGGCGCGGCGGATGGCGGTGAGCGTCTCGAGCATCGCGCGCCGCTCGTCGATCCAGCCGTTGCGCGCGGCCGCCTTCAGCATCGCGTACTCGCCGCTGACGTGATAGGCCGCGGTCGGATAGCCGAAGCGCTCCTTCACGCGCGCGATGACGTCGAGATAGGGCAGCGCCGGCTTCACCATCACGATGTCGGCGCCTTCCTCGATGTCCTGTTCGACCTCGCGCAGCGCCTCGAGGGCGTTCGCCGGATCCATCTGGTGCGAGCGGCGATCGCCGAACTTCGGCGCCGACGCCGGCCGCCTCGCGGAACGGGCCGTAGAACGCCGAGCAGTACTTGGCCGCGTACGACATGATCGCGACGTTCTCGAACGCCGCGCTCGTCGAGCGCCTGGCGGATGGCGCCGACGCGGCCGTCCATCATGTCCGACGGCGCGACGATGTCGGCGCCGGCGGCGGCGTGCGAGACGGCCGCTCGCACGAGCTGCTCGACCGTCGGATCGTTGGCGATCTCGTCGTCGATGACGATGCCGCAGTGGCCGTGGTCGGTGTACTCGCACAGGCAGACGTCGGTGATGACGAGCATCGTCCGGGCGCTGCGCGCTTGATCGCGCGGACCGCCGACTGCACCGGCGCCTCCGGATCGTAGGCGCTCGAGCCGATGTCGTCCTTCTGGTCGGGCAGGCCGAACAGCAGCACGCTCGCGGATGCCGTCGCCCTGCGCCGCCGTCGCCTCGCGCACCGCCTCGTCGACCGACAGGTTGAACACGCCGGGCATCGACGACACTTCGCGCCGGACGCCCTCGCCCTCGCAGACGAACAGCGGCAGGACGAACATGTCGGGCGACAGCCGCGTCTCGCGGACCAGCGCCCGCATCGCTTCGGACGTGCGCAGCCGCCGCAGGCGGCGCGTGAGCTTCAGCGTCGACTTGCGGTGTGAAGGGTCGGATTCATGGAGCCTCGACACTGTCCGCCGTAGCGGACTCTACGATGTCGCCGTCGCGGACTCTGTCTCGGAAGTGCTCGACGATGGCGTCGACCAGCGCCGGCACGGTGTACTGCGCCGGCATGATCGTCGTCTGCGATGTTGTACTGCGCCGCGGCTTCGGCTGTCACCGGCCCGATGGACGCGACGACCGTCGACCGCAGCAGGTCGGCGGCCGGCTCGGCCCCGAGCACTCGCACGAAGTTGCTGACCGCCGACGCGCTCGTGAACGTCACGACGTCGATCCGGCGGTCGAGCAGCATGCGGTAGATGTCGGGCTCGCCCTCGCGCTCGGGGTCGACGACGACCGTCCGGTAGGCGACCACTTCGGTGACGTCGGCGCCGCGCCGGCGCAGCTCGTCGCGCGACGACCTCGCGGCCGATGTCGGCGCGCGGCAGGAGGATCGCGCACGCCGGTGATGTCGCGCGAGCCCGCGCAGCGCCTGCGACGAGCGCTTCCGCGCGGTACTCGGCCGGCACGAGGTCGACCTTGAGCCCGTAGCGTCGCGAAGCCGCTCGGCGGTCGCCGGCCCGACGGCGCACAGCTTCACGCCTTTCAAGCGCGCGCAGGTCGAGCGGCGACGCCAGCAGGCGCTCGATGAACGCGTCGACGGCGTTGGCGCTGGCGAACACGATCCAGTCGAACTCGTCGATCGCGCGCGCACGCCTCGTCGAGCGGCGCCGTAGTCGTCGGGCGGCACGATGCGGATCATCGGCGCCTCGATCGCTTCGGCGCCCGAGCGCTTCGAGCAGCTCCACCATCTCGGCCGCCTGCTCGCGCGGCCGCGTGACGAGGATCCGCTTGCCGAACAGCGGCCGCGCGTCGAACCAGCGCAGGTGCTCGCGCAGCGCCGCGACGCGGCCGACGACGAGGATGGCCGGCCGCCGATCGCTCGGACTGCTTCGCGCTCTGCGCGATCTCGCCGAGCGTGCCGAGCGTCGTCTCCTGCGTCGGCAGCGTGCCGTCGTAGATGAGCGCCGCCGGATCGTCCGGCGGCCGGCCGTGCGCGACGAGCGCGCTGCAGCATGTGCGGCAGCTGCTCCGGCCCCGCGTAGCAGACGATCGTGCCGTCGAGCCGCGCCAGGCTCGTCCAGTCGACCGCGGCGCGCGTCTTGCCCTCGTCCTCGTGGCCGCGGACGAAGGTCAGCGTGTCGCCGCCGCCGGGATAGGTGAGCGGGACGCCGGCATAGCTCGCGGCGCCGATGCCCGCCGGAATGCCCGGCACGACCTCGAACGGCACGCCCTGCTCGTGCAGGAACAGCGCTTCGGCGCCGCCGTGATCGAAGACGAACGGATCGCCCCACTTCAGCCGCGCGACGATCTTGCCCTCGCGCGCCTTTTCGGCGAGCAGGTAGCAGATGGCTTCCTGCTCGAGCGGCTGAGGCGCCGGCGATGCCGACGTCGATCTTCTCGGCGTCCGGCGCGCGCGTGGCGAAGCAGGCGCGGGTGGACGAGGTGGTCGTACAGCACCACGTCGGCCGCCGCGAGGCATCGCAGGCCGCGGACGGTGATCAGGCCGGGATTGCCGGACCGGCGCCGATCAGATAGACGATGCTCGTCGGCTCACGGCTGCAGTCCCTGCACGGCGCCGGGCACGCGCTGCGCGCCTCGGCGAGGATATCGCCCGCGCCCTCCGCCAGGAGCTCGGCCGCGACGCGCCGCGCCGAGCTCCGCTGCATCCGCGCGCGCGTCCCCGTCCCTGCGCCTGAACGGCGCGCGCGCCGTCGAGCGCGACGACCGCGGCGACGAGCTCGAGCTCGTCGCCGTCGACGGCGACGCCAGCGCGCCGATCGGCGTCTGGCACCCGCCGCCGAGCGCTTCGACCAGCGCGCGCTCCGCGTCGCAGCGCCGCCGACGCGTCCGCGTCGTCGATGACCGCGACGGCCTGCGCGCGTCGCGCTCGTCGTCGCTCGCGGATCTCGACCGCGACGATGCCCTGGCCCGGCGCCGGCACGCAGGCCTTCGCGGGAAGCGTGAACGAGATCCGCGACGCGAACCCGAGCCGGCGGAGTCCCGCGGCGGCGAGGACCAGCGCGTCGTGCTCGCCCGCGTCGAGCTTGCGGAGCCGCGTGTCGAGGTTGCCGCGGATCGGCGTGAACCGCGCGCCGGGAAACAGGCGCGAGAGCTGCGCGATGCGGCGGACGCTGCCGGTGCCGATCGACGGCGCGCGGCCAAGCAGCGCCACGAGTTCGTCCAGGTCTCGATGGTCCGGCTCGCAGCGTCGCCTCGGTCGATCGCCGACTGTCCGGCTTCGACGCCGGCCGGCAGCACGACCGCGTCGCGCGGATCTTCGCGGGGCAGCACCGCGCCGATCGCGAGCCCGTCGGGCAGCACGCGCTGGCATGTCCTTGCTGCTGTGCACGGCGAGGTCGATCTCGCCGCGCAGGAGCGCGTCCTCGATCTCCTTGACGAAGAGCCGCTTGCCGCCGACTTCGGACAGCGGCGCGTCCTGCAGCCGATCGCCGGAGGTCTTGATGACGACGATGCGCGCACGCGGGACCGCCGCGCGCCGGCAATCTCCGCGGCGACACGGTTCGCCTGCCACAGCGCGAGCTGGCTGCCGCGCGTGCCGAGCCGGAGCTCGCGGGGTCGCGGCACGCCGGTCAGTTCGCCCGTTCGATTCTTCGGCCGCGCGAACGGCTCGACCCGCCGGTCTTCACGCCGGTCGGTCGTCGCTCCTGCGTCCGCGGCGTCCGGACTCGCCGCGTCCGCGGTCCTCGCCGAGGCCGAACAGGCGCGTGAGCGCTTCCGAGTAGGTGCCGACCGTGTCGGGGTCGCCGAGCGCCTTGAGCTGCTCGGTCGGCGTGCAGCAGCAGCTTCTCGACGATGAGCCGCGTGATTTCGTCGACGCGGGCGCGGGCCTCGGGCGGCAGCGCCGACAGCTTGAACTCGAGCCGCTCGAGCTCGGCGCGGCGGATCGCCTCGAACCGCTGGCGCAGCGCGACGACGGTCGGAATCGCGCCGCGCGATCGCAGCCAGCCGGCGAACTTCTCGACCTCCTCGGCGACGATCGCCTCGGCGCGGGCAATCTCGCTCGCGCGCCGCGCGAGGTTCTCGCGCGACCGTCGCCTGCAGATCGTCGATGTTGTAGAGGAACACCTGTTCGATCTCGCCGGCCGCCGGCTCGACGTCGCGCGGCATGGCGATGTCGATGATGAACAGCGGCCGGTTGCGCCGCGGCCGCATGACCGCCTCGATGCGCGCCTTGGTGAGAATCGGCGCCGCCGCGCCGGTGGCGCGTGATGACGATGTCGCTGCGCGCCGAGCGCGGCGTCGAGCTCGTCCCACGGGCGCCGCCGACGCGCCGCCGATCGCTTCGGCCGTCCGCGCCGCGTGGGCCATCGTCCGGCTGACGATCGTGACGTGGTGCACGCCCTGCGACTTCATGTGCATGCGCGGTCAGCTTGCCCATCTCGCCGGCGCCGACGACCAGCACGCTCCGGCCCTTGAGGTCGCCGAAAATCTTGCGCGCGAGCGACGACGGCCGCGAAGCTGACCGACACGGCGCCCGATCCGAGCGCCGGTCTCGGTCCGCACGCGCTTGCCGACGCCGAACGACGAGTGGAACAGCCGGTTGAGCACCGGGCCGACGGCGCGGACGTCCGCGGCCGGCCGTGTAGGCGTCCTTCACCTGGCCGAGGATCTGCGGCTCGCCGACGACCAGCGAGTCGAGCCCGGCGGCGACGCGGAACAGGTGGCGCGCCGCGTCGAGGTCGGCCAGCTCGTAGACGTGCGGCGTCAGCGCCGACCGATCGACGCCGTGGAACTCGGCGATGAACGTCGACGAGCTCGGCGCGCGCGCGGTCGATCTGATCGCACGCGGCGTAGAGCTCGGCGCGGTTGCACGTCGACAGCACGACCGCCTCGCCGCGTCGCCAGCCGCGGCGCCAGCTCGCGCAGCGCCACGTCGAGCCCGCGCGCCTGGAAGTCGAGCCGCTCGCGCAGCTCGACGGGCGCCGTGCGATGACTGATTCCGACGAGGAGGAGATGCATCAGTCGTGGTCTCGAGTCCATTCTGACCTCAGAAGTTATGGCTTCTCGTCAGGAAATAGCTGATCGGCACGAAGTTCAGCAGCACGATCGCGAAGCCGAGCGCCGACAGGTAGGCCGTCGCGCCGGCCGCCCCAGCCGATCCGCCGCGCCGCGAACGCCTCGAACGAATAGACCGCCCAGCGACACGAGCGCCACGAGGATCTTCGGATCCTGCAGCGACATGGCCTGCACCCGCGGATCGCCGGGCGCAGTGCCGCGGACCTGCGCGGTCCAGATCGCGCCGACCACGAGGCCGATGGTCAGAAAGACCCAGCCGACGACGATCGCCCGCTGGTTCATCGAGTCGAGCACCTGCAGCGACGGCAGCCGCGCATAGAAGAAGCCCAGGTGCTTCGCCTTGATCTCCTTGAACAGCAGCACGTAGGTGATGCCGATGACGCAGGCGAGCGCGAAGCTCGCGTAGGCGAACAGCAGCGACGACACGTGGAGGCCGAACAGCGGGCCCTGCGAGCACCGCGGCGCGCTCCTCGATGCCCGGGCTTGAACGCCGGGATCGCCTGCAGCGCCGCCAGCAGCGGCAGGATGAACACGCCCATCGCCCGCTCGTCGGTCGTCATCTCGATGTAGAGATAGGCGAGCGCCAGCAGCAGCACGAACGTCGAGATCGCCGCGGTCGCGTTCGGCGAACGGCACGTGGCCGACTTCCATCGTCTGCATGCCGATGACGAAGGTGTGCGCGAGCGCGCGCGGCGACGAGCAGCGTGGTCGCGGTGCGGCCGACCGGCGGCCTGCCGCCGCGCGAAGTGCCAGCGCGTAGGCGACCAGCGCGGCGGCGTAGAGCGCGAGCGGGACGAAGTTCATGGCGTCCGCGACGATGGTCGGGCCGAAGTAGCCCTGCTTGGTGCGCGCGCGCGAGCCGGCCGGTCGACGCGGACGACGACGCGGCGCCAGGCGCCGTCGCGCTTGGCGTTCTTCGAGCGTGTAGCCGACGGTGTACTGGCTCGACAGCTCGTCGGAGATCTGCCTGTAGATCGCCGGCGAGCTCGCCGACTGCGTTCGGGAAGAACGCCCGGCCGCCGGTCTCCTGCGCGAGCTGGCGCAGCACGAACTCCGCCTCCTTGAAGCCCCGCGTTGCGCCGGACGCCCTCGCCCGAGCGCAGGCCGATCGCGTAGATCGCGGTCTCGGACCGCTTGGCGAGGTCGAGCACTTCCTCGAACGGCAGCAGGCTCGACGTGTCTTCGCCGTCGGACAGGACGACGATCGCCTGGCGGCGGATGTCCTCGACGTTGGTCGCGACGATCTTCTTCAGGTCCTTCAGCGCGATGTAGATCGCGTTGTACATCGACGTCGATCCGCCGGCCGACGTCTTGCGGATCGCCTGCTCGAGCTGGCCGGCGTCGTTCGTGAACGGCTGCAGGATGACGACGCGGCTGTCGAAGTCGACGACTTCGGCGAGATCCTGCGGGCGCAGCGTCTTGCGCGAAGCCGATGGCCGCCTCCTGCGCCGTGTCGCAGGCGCGACTCCATGCTGGCGCTGGTGTCGAGAGCAGCGACAGCGCGATCGGCAGGTTGGCGCGGGTGAAGAAGGTGACGTCCTGCTTCACGCCGTCCTCGAAGACCTGAAGTCCGTCTGCTTCGAGGTCGGTGACGTAGCGCGTGCGTGCCCTCGCGTGACCGTCACGTTCAGCGAGACCAGGTCGACGCCGGCGCGGAACGACGGGGCCTGCTGCTGCGGCGCTGCGCGGCGACCAGGCGCGGCTGCGACGCGAGCGCCAGCGCCGCGGCGCGCAGCGAGCGACGCTGCGCACGATCATCGGCCGTGATCTGCTCGCGCGTCGTGGCGTCTTGACGGCGGTGCCGCGGACGCGTCAGGTCCGGCCGCTTCGACGTCGACGGTGACCTGTTCCGGCGGGATCAGGCGGTTCGGGCCGCGCGTAGGTGACGCGGATACTGGTGCGTGAGCTCGTTCGCGAGCTGCTTCAGCCGGCCGGTCAGCGCCGTGCCGACCAGGAGCGTGCTCGTAGCTGCCGCCGCTCTCGCTTCGTGCCCCGCGTCGAGGACCATGATGCGGTCGTCCGTCCATGTTGCTCGGGCGTGCCGAGCGACGATGATGTGGAGCGCGGCGCCGGAGGTCGCGCAGCGGCTCGAGCACCTGCCGGTAGTGCCGGTCGCTCAGCTCCGGACCCTCGGTGATGATCGCGACGATCACCGGACGCGGCGGCGCTCGCGCTTGGTGATGCCCTGGCTGGCCTCGATGATGCCGTCGAGCAGATACACGGCGCTGCCGGGCATCGCGAAGACGCGGTCGACGGCCTTCTGGATGCGGGCCGGATCGGTCGTGTAGTCGGTGAGGATCGTCGGCCGCTCGCCGAGCGCGATGAGCGCGATCTGGTGCTTGCCGGACGGCCTGCTCGTCGGCCGTCAGCGCGCTGATGAACGCGGGCAGCGCCTCGCGATAGTCGCGGATGTACCGCTCGGCGGCCTGGCTGTTGTCGACGAGAAGCGCGATCTGCATCGGCTCGGTCGCCGGCGCGACGCGCAGCACCTCGCGCGTGACGTTGTCTTCGCGGACGATGACGTCGGCCGGCCCGAGGCTCGGCGACCGGATGCGCCGCTCTTGTCGAGCGCGCTCACGTAGAGCGCGCGCTGCTGCGCCTGCGCGCCGAGGCGCGCGGTGGCAGCGAACGCGGCGACGCCCGACGCAGACACGACCGCCGGCCGTCGAGGCAGTATAGGTCTCGCTTCATGAGCGTCAAGTATAGGTCGAAACTGTTTTGAAATCTATGATTTGCGGGAGATGCTCGACGGCCGGCCGTTTCTTGACACCCCTCAGGTCGCATGTTATAAACCAACCGCTTTTCCAAGCGCGCTCTCTGGTCTCATCTCCATGCTTTCAGCGTACATTCCGATCGCCATTTTCGTCGTCGTCGCGACCGGCTTCGCGCTGTTCACGCTGGTCTTCACGAGCCTGATTCATCCCGAGCAAGTACAACAAAGTAAAGCTCGAGCCGTACGAGTGCGGCATCGAGCCGACGACCGACGCGCGCGATCGCTACAGCATCCGCTACTACCTGGTGGCGATGCTGTTCGTCATCTTCGACGTCGAGACCGTGTTCATGTTTCCCTGGGCGGTCATCTTCGACAAGCTGCTGCTGTTCGGCCTGATCGAGATGCTGGTCTTCATCTTCATCCTGGTCGTCGGCTACTACTACGCGTGGCAGAAGGGCGCGCTGGAATGGGTGTAGATGGCTGACGATCCGACGAAGCCCCCGAAGCGCCGAGCCGACCCCGCCGCCGCCGACGGCCGCAGCGGACAAGCCAGCCGAGCGGCGCTCCTGCCGAACCGCCTGAAAGGGCGAGGTGTCGCGGACCGACGCGCCGGGCGCCGGTGCGTCGGCGGCGCCGCCGGCGCCGCCGCGCCGCCGGCCAGCCGCGGCCGCGCCGACAGCCGGCCGCGCCGGCAGCCGCCGAAGCCGGCGGCGCCGCGGCGGCCAAGCCGGCTGCGCCGGCCGCCAAGCCGGCTGCCGCGCGAACCGGCGGCCGAGCACGCGCCGAAGGCGGCGCCGCCGACCGGACCGCCCGATCCGCCGCCGCCGGCCGACAAGACGCGCGCCGGCGTTCATCGCGGCGCTGCAGGCGGCGATGCCGGGCGCGGTGACGCAGATCAGCTACTGGGTCGGCGACTGGACGATCATCGTGCCGGCGGCGCAGCTTCTCGACGTCGCGCGGCATCTGCGCGACGCGCCGGACGCGGCGTTCGATCTCTGCTCCGACGTCACGGCGACCGACTGGCCGCCGCGCGCCGAGCGCTTCGACGTCGTCTACTGCCTGTACTCGACGCGCCACCGCCACCGCGTGCGCGTGAAGGCGAGGGTCGCCGAGAACCAGCCGATTGCCGTCGGTGACGGCGGTCTGGCCGGCGGCGAACTGGCTCGAGCGCGAAGTCTTCGACATGTTCGGCGTGAACTTCACCGGCCATCCCGATCGGCGGCGGATTCTGATGCCGGAGGACTGGCAGGGATATCCCGCAGCGCAAGGACTATCCGCTCGAAGGGCCGGGCGAGCTGCTGATGGAGAATCCGCTCGACTGGCTGAAGCTGCGCCAGGCGAAGGAAGAGGCGGAGATCGAGTAGCGTCAGACGTGAGCCGAGTCGAACCGAGCATGGACCATGCACCCGACCGTCCACCACGGCGCGATGTTCGACACCGACGAGCTGGTGATCAACATGGGCCCGCAGCATCCGAGCACGCACGGCGTGCTGCGCGTCGTGCTGCGCCTCGACGGCGAGAAGGTCG
Source organism: uncultured Acidobacteriota bacterium (assembly GCA_963720005.1). GTDB lineage: Bacteria > Acidobacteriota > Vicinamibacteria > Vicinamibacterales > CAVVIG01 > CAVREM01. Next base: position 121,726 of record CAVREM010000097.1, read on the forward strand.
TCGACGCCGACGTCGTGATCGGCTACCTGCACCGCGGCATCGAGAAGCTGAGCGAGAACCGCAACTGGACGCAGATCATCCTGCTGACCGACCGCATGGACTACGTGGCGGCGGCGACCAACAACGTCGGCTACTGCGAGACGGTCGAGAAGCTGATGTCGCTCGAGGTGCCGCGGCGCGCGCGCTACGTGCGCACGATCCTCTGCGAGCTGCAGCGGATTGCCAGCCACTGCCTGTGGCTCGGCACGCACGCGATGGACATCGGCGCGATGACGGTGTTCCTCTACGCGTTCCGCGAGCGCGAGCTGATTCTCGATCTGTTCGAGGAGTTCTGCGGCGCGCGCCTCACCTACAACTCGATGCGCATCGGCGGCCTGCCGCTGGACATTCCGCCCGGCTGGGACAAGAAGGTCCTCGAGTTCTGCAAGATCATGGACTCGAAGATCGACGAGTACGAGGAGCTGCTGACGCACAACCGCATCTGGCTCGAGCGGACCAAGGGCATCGGCGTCATCGACGGCGCCGGAAGCGATCGCGCTCGGCCTGAGCGGCCCGCCGCTGCGCGGCTCGGGCGTGCCGCGCGACGTCCGCAAGGACGAGCCGTACGCCGCGTACGACGAGATGGAGTTCGACGTGCCGATCGGCACCGTCGGCGACACCTACGATCGGTATCTGGTCCGGATCGAGGAGTTCCGCCAGTCGCTGCGGATCATCCGCCAGGCGACCGAAGGGCTGCCCGAAGGGCCGATCGTCGGCAAGGTGCCGCGCCTGATCAAGCCGCCGGCCGGCGAGACCTATCACGCGATCGAGTCGCCCAAGGGCGAGCTCGGCTACTTCATCGTCAGCGACGGCAAGTCGACCAATCCGTATCGCTTCCGCGTGCGGCCGCCGTCGTTCTGCAATCTGCAGGCGCTGCCGCGGCTGGTCCGCGGCCATCTCGTCGCCGACGTCGTCGCGCTGATCGGCTCGATCGACATCGTGCTCGGCGAGGTGGACCGGTAAGTGATCGACAGCTTTCGTCATCCCGCTGCTGAAGATCGTCATCGTGCTGAACGCGACGCTGGTCGGCGGTCACCTACATGGTGCTGCTCGAGCGGAAGGTCATCGCCTGGGCGCAGTCGCGGCTCGGGCCGATGCGCGTCGGCCCGTACGGCATCCTGCAGCCGGTCGCCGACGCCGTGAAGCTGATGATCAAGGAAGACATCACGCCGGTCGCGCGCCGACAAGTGGGTGTTCACCGCCGCGCCGATCATCGCGATGGTGCCGGCGCTCATCGTCTACGCGGTCATTCCGTTCGGGCCCGAGGTGAGCCTGTTCGGCCGGCAGGTCACGCTGTACATCACCGACATCAACGTCGGGCTGCTGTACATCGTGTCGGTCGCGTCGGTCGGCGTCTACGGCATCATCCTGGCCGGCTACGCGTCGAACAGCAAGTACCCGCTGCTCGCGAGCCTGCGCGCCTCGGCGCAGCTCATCAGCTACGAGGTCGCGGTCACGCTGACGCTGGTCAGCGTCATCCTGGTGGCCGGCACGCTCAGCATGGTCGAGCATCGTCCGCGCGCAGGAGAGCGCCGGCGTGTGGTTCGCCTTCGTGCAGCCGGTGGCGTTCGTGCATCTTCTTCATCGGCGGCCTGGCCGAAACCAACCGCGCGCCGTTCGATCTGCCCGAGGCGGAGCAGGAGCTGACCGGCGGCTTCCACACCGAGTACAGCGGCATGCGGTTCGCGCTGTTCTTCCTCGCCGAATACGCCAACATGATCGTCGTCTCGTCGGTGGCGACGACGCTGTTCCTCGGCGGGTGGCTGCGGCCGTTTCCGAACGTCGGCGTGGCTGTCGTTCCTCGACATCATCCCGAGCTGGGCCTGGTTCCTCCTCAAGTCGTTCGTCTTCCTCTACATCTTCATCTGGGTGCGCGCGACGCTGCCGCGCTACCGCTACGACCAGCTGATGCGGCTCGGCTGGAAGGTGCTGATTCCGCTGGCGATCGTGAACCTGGTGGTCACCGGGATCGTGAAAGTGATGCTGCTGACGTAGATGGGCGAAGCGATCGCGTTCTACACGCTGGCGGCGTTCATCCTCGGCTTCGCCGTGCTGGTCGTCAGCACGAAGGACACCGTGCACAGCGTGCTGTTCCTGGTGCTCGACTTCCTGTTCGTCGCCGCGCTGTACGTGCTGCTCGGCGCGCAGTTCCTCGCGGCGATCCAGATGCTGGTCTACGCCGGCGGCATCGTCGTCCTGTACCTGTTCGTCGTCATGCTGGTGAACCTGAAGCGGCCGCCCGAGGCGCACCAGGATCCGCACCGCCGCGGCAAGCTCGGGTTCGCGCTGTCGGCGGCGGTGCTGGTCGAGCTCGGCGCGATCGCCGCCTACGGCTACGTCGCGTCCGGCGCCGGCGCTCGCGCCGGCCAGCGCGGCGCTGCCGGTGACCGGCAACACCGAGCAGGTCGGCTGGCTGCTCTACACGAGCTACCTGATTCCGTTCGAGATCGCGTCGATGCTGCTGCTGGTCGCGATGATCGGCGCGATCGTCCTGGCGAAGCGAGAGCTGTGACGTGGCGGACCGATCGAGCATCGACATGCATTGACGATCATCCCGACCCACTACATGCTGCTGTCGGCGGCGCTGTTCATCATCGGCGTGATCGGCGTGATGGTGCGCCGCAACATCATCATCATCTTCATGTCGATCGAGCTGATCCTGAACGCGGTGAACATCAACCTGGTGGCGTTCTCGAAGGCAGCTGCAGAACGCGGTCGGCCAGGTGTTCGCCGTCTTCGTGATTGCGGTCGCGGCGGCCGAAGCGGCCGTCGGCCTCGGGATCATCCTGGCGTTCTACCGGAACAAGGAAACCGTCAACATCGACGAAATGAACTTGATGCGATGGTAGCGCGCGATCGGGCAGGCCGTCCGACGAGACTGCCTGATCGACATGAATACATCTGGCTGATTCCGCTGCTGCCCGGCATCGGGGCCGCGATCAACGGCCTCGTCGGGATCCGTTCGTTCTCGCGCGCAGACCGCCGGGCTCGTCGCCTGCGCGACGATGACCGCCGCGCTCGCGCTGTCGCTCGTCGCGTTCTGGCAGCTGCTCGGCTCCGCCGGCCGAGCGCGCGTTCGACGTCACCGTCGCCCAGTGGATTCCGGCGATTCCGCTGCAGCTGCACGACGGCATCGATCGGCACGTTCTCGGTGCCCTGGGGATTCCGGCTCGATCCGCTGTCCGGGATGATGCTCCTGGTCGTCACCGGCATCGGCACGCTGATCCACGTCTACTCGACCGCCTACATGGCCGACGAGCCGCGCGGCGGCTCGCGCGGTTCTTCTGCTACCTGAACCTGTTCTGCTTCTTCATGCTCATGCTCGTCCTGGGAAACAACTTCCTGGTGATGTTCGTGGGCTGGGAGGGCGTCGGCCTCTGCTCGTACCTGCTGATCGGCTACTGGTACGAGAAGAAGAGCGCCGCGGACGCCGGCAAGAAGGCGTTCATCACCAACCGCATCGGCGACTGGGGCTTCATCCTCGGCATCTTCCTGATCTTCTACACCTTCGGCACGCTCGACTTCCGCGCCGTGCAGGACGCCGCCGCGGCGATGCCGGTCGAGACCGCGCAGTTCGGCGTGCTGTCGGCGATCTGCCTGCTGCTGTTCGTCGGCGCGACCGGCAAGAGCGCGCAGATTCCGCTGTACGTCTGGCTGCCGGACGCGATGGAAGGCCCGACGCCGGTCTCGGCGCTGATCCACGCCGCGACGATGGTGACGGCCGGCGTCTACATGGTGGGCCGCAACGCCGTGCTGTTCTCGCACGCGCCGATGGTGATGGAGATCGTCGCGATCGTCGGCGTGCTGACCGCGCTGATGGCCGCGTCGATCGGCCTGGTGCAGTACGACATCAAGCGCGTGCTCGCGTATTCGACCGTCTCGCAGCTCGGCTACATGTTCACGGCGATGGGCGTCGGCGCGTTCGCCGCCGGCGCGTTCCACCTGATGACGCACGCCTTCTTCAAGGCGCTGCTCTTCCTCGGCAGCGGCTCGGTGATCCACGCGATGGCCGGCGAGCAGGACATGCGGCGCATGGGCGGCCTGAAGAAGTACCTGCCGGTGACCTTCGTGACGATGATGGTCGGCACGCTGGCGATTGCCGGCATCCCGCCGCTCTCGGGGTTCTTCAGCAAGGACGAGATCCTCTTCCGCGCGTTCCTGAGCAACAAGCTGATCTGGGTGCTGGCGGTCGTCGACGGCGCTGATGACGGCGTTCTACATGTTCCGGCTGATGGCGATGACGTTCTTCGGCGGCTACCGCGGGCCGGCGTGGGAGCACGGCGGGCCTGGAGCGGTGGCGGTCGCCGCGGCGCACGGCGTGAAGCATCCGGCCGATCCGCACGCGCACGGCCAGGCGCATCGCGCGACCACGAGGTCTCGCACGGTCCGGCCGAGCCGCACGATCACGCGCACGGCCAGCCGACGCGCACGACGACCACGGCGGCGGTCATGGCCACGGGCCGTGGCACGGACCGCACGAATCGCCGACGCCGATGACGTTCCCGCTGATGGCGCTGGCGGTCGGCGCGATCGTCGCCGGCTTCGTCGGCATTCCGGCGGCGCTCGGCGGCGGCAACGCGATCGAGCATTTCCTCGAGCCGAGCTTCGTCGCGTCGTCGCGCGCACCACGAGCCGGCGGCGGCTGCGGCCGATCACGCCGCGGAGCCGGCGGCGGCGCGGCCGAGCACGGGGCAGAAGCCGGCGCCGCACGCGTCGCGCGGCGTCGAGCTCGGCCTGATGGTCTTCTCGGTGCTCGATCGCCGTCGTCGGCATCGGCCTCGCGTGGCAGTTCTACGTCACGCAGCCCGGAGATCTCCGAGCGGCTGGCCGACGCGGTTCGCCGGCGCGCATCGCACGCTGTCGAACAAGTACTACGTCGACGAGCTGTACAACGCGACGGTCATCTCCGGCACGATGGCGTGCGGCCGCGGGCTGTGGACGTTCGATCGCAACGTCGTCGACGGCGCGGTGAACGGCATCGAGCTGGGTGACGCGTGTTCAGCGCGTGGCTGTCGGGCCTGACCGATCGCGATCGTCGTCGACGGCGCGGTCAACCTGGTCGGCTGGTCGACGCAGGAATCGAGCTACTGGTTCCGCCGCTTCCAGACCGGCCTCGTGCAGAACTACGCGCTGCTGATGCTGTTCGGCGTTTTCGTGTTCGTGACGTTTATCTGTTCGTGCGGTGAGACGGCTATGCCACACGCGCCATCGCCTCACGAGTCGGCCTCACCTCGAATCAGATTATGAGCCACTACCTGTCGCTCATCCTGTTCACGCCGCTGGCCGGCGCGCTCCTGCTGCTGTTCGTGAACAAGCAGAACGAGAACGCGATCCGGTGGATCGCGAACGTCGTCGCGTTCGTCGGCTTCGTGATCTCGATCCCGCTGTGGTTCTGGTTCAACCCGCAGAGCGCCGAGTTCCAGTTCGTCGAGCGCATGCCGTGGATTCCGTCGATCGGCGCCGAGTACTTCCTCGGCGTCGACGGCTTCAGCACGCTGCTGATCCTGCTGACGACGCTGATGGGCTTCATCGCCGTGCTGTCGTCGTGGACCGCGATCACCGAGCGGGTGAAGGAGTACTACATCTTCCTGCTCGTGCTGCAGACCGGCATGCTCGGCGCCTTCATGGCGCTCGACTTCCTGCTGTTCTTCCTGTTCTGGGAAGTGATGCTGGTGCCGATGTACTTCCTGATCGGCATCTGGGGCAGCGCGAACCGGCTCTACTCGGCGATCAAGTTCTTCCTCTACACCCTGGTCGGCAGCGTCGTCATGCTGCTCGGCATCCTGGCGCTGTACTTCCAACGCCGCCCACGGCCACGTCGGCGTCTACACGCTTCGACGTCACGCAGATCCAGCAGATGAGCCTGCCGACGGACCTGCAGTGGTGGGTCTTCCTGGCGTTCTTCCTCGGCTTCGCGATCAAGGTGCCGATGTTCCCGTTCCACACCTGGCTGCCCGACGCGCACACCGACGCGCCGACGGCCGGCTCGGTGATCCTGGCGGCCGTCCTCCTGAAGATGGGCACCTACGGCTTCATCCGCTTCAGCCTGCCGATCCTGCCCGAGGCGACGCGCGCCTTCGTGCCGTTGATCGTCCTGCTGTCGATCATCGGCATCGTCTACGGCGCGCTCGTCGCGCTGGCGCAGAAGGACTGGAAGCGGCTGGTCGCCTACTCGTCGGTCAGCCACATGGCGATGGTGATGCTGGGGATGTTCGCGCTGAACCCGGTCGGCATCACCGGCAGCATCGTCCAGCAGCTCAACCACGGCATCTCGACCGGCGCGCTCTTCCTGCTGGTCGGCGTCGTCTACGAGCGGCGGCACACGCGCGAGATCTCCGAGTACGGCGGCCTGTCGAAGGTGATGCCGGTCTACGCGGCCGTCTTCCTGATCATGACGATGTCGTCGATCGGCCTGCCGGCGCTGAACGGCTTCATCGGCGAGTTCCTGATCCTGCAGGGCGTGTTCGTCGCCAGCAAGGTGTGGGCGGCGTTCGCCGCCAGCGGCATCGTGCTCGGCGCGGCCTACATGCTGTAGCTCTACCAGCGGACGATGTTCGGCAAGGTCGAGAACCCGAAGAACGAGCGGCTGCCCGACCTGAGCGGCCGCGAGTTCGCGACGTTCGCGCCGCTCATCGTCCTGGCGTCTGGATCGGCCTCTATCCGAAGCCGTTCCTCGATCGGCTCGAGACGTCGGTGCAGCGCGTGATCGCGCGCGTGAGCCCGCAGTACAGCCAGGCGCTGGCCGACTGCGACCGCGCCGACGCCGGAGCTGGTCGCGTCGAACACCGCCGCGCAGTTCCTGACGGCGGCGCCGTGCGGTCCTGACGGTCAGCCGCTGCGACGCCGGTGGCCGTCGCGCGCGCCGCAGCGCGGCGGGAGCCGCGCTGATGCCGCCAGGGCTGTCGCTCAGCGACTTCTACTACATCCTGCCGGAGCTCGTGCTCACGGCCGGGTCGCTGCGTCGTGCTGGTCGCCGACGTGCTGCTGCCGCGCGGCAGCCGCGCCCTGGCTGTGGGTGACGCTGGCGGTGCTCGTCGCGACGCTCGTGTCGCTCGTGCCGTTCGCCAACGTCAACGTCGAGATCGCGCAACGGCCTGATCGCCGTCGATCGCGTTCGCGCTCTTCTTCAAGGTCGTCTTCCTGGTCGCGGCGCTGCTGACCGTGCTGATGTCGGTGCGCTACCTCGAGATCGAAGGCGCCAGCCCGGGCGAGTACTACTTCCTGATCCTGTGCGCGACGCTCGGCATGATGATCATGGCCGGCGGCATCGACCTGATCACGAGCTTCATCGGCCTCGAGACGATGGCGGTGTCGTTCTACATCCTGGCCGGCTTCATCAAGCCGAACCAGCGGTCGAACGAGGCGGCGGTGAAGTACTTCCTGCTCGGCGCCTTCTCGCTCGGCATCCTGCTGTACGGCATGTCGCTGCTGTACGGGCTGTCCGGCACGACGAACCTGCGGGCGATGGCGGCGGTGTTCGCCGGCCAGGAGCGCGATCCGCTGCTGGTGCTGGCGGTGATCCTGGTCGTCGGCCGGCATGGGCTTCAAGATCGCGGCGGTGCCGTTCCACATGTGGGCGCCCGACGTCTACGAGGGCGCGCCGACGCCGGTCACGGCGTTCCTGTCGGTCGGCTCGAAGGCGGCGTCGTTCGCGATGCTGCTGCGGATCTTCCTCGAGGGCGCTGCCGTCGATGAACGCCGACTGGCGGCTGCTGTTCGAGGTGCTGGCGATCGTCACGATGACGGTCGGCAACCTGGCGGCGCTGACGCAGACCAACCTCAAGCGGATGCTGGCCTACTCGTCGATCGCGCACGCCGGCTACCTGCTGATCGGCGTCGTCGCCGGCACGCCGCGCGGCGTCGCGGCGATGCTGATCTACCTGCTCGATCTACGCGTTCATGCAGCTCGGCGCCTTCGCCGTCATCGTCATGATGCGCCGGCGCGACGTCGATCGGCGACGAGCTGAAGGACTTGAGCGGCCTGCATTTGCGGCATCCGTTCGCGGCGTTCGCGATGCTGCTGTTCATGCTGTCGCTCGGCGGCATTCCGCCGACCGCCGGCTTCATGGGCAAGTTCTGGCTGTTCAGCGCGGCGATCGAGGCCGGCTACGTCTGGCTGGCGGTGATCGGCGTGCTGAACAGCGCGATCTCGCTCTACTACTACATCCGCATCGTCGTCTTCATGTATCTGAAGAAGGAGACGACCGGCTCCGAGCCGACGGCCGAGCCCGGCGCTGGCGTTCACGCTGGCGGTGGCGGTGATCGCGACGCTCGTGCTCGGCATCTATCCGCGGCTGCTGTTCGAGGTGGCGGAGCGGTCGGCGCCGGTCGCTGGGCGTCGGCGGGATTTCCGCGGCGATCCGCTGACTTGGTGAACTATTTCACAAGGTACGCTATACTCGCGCGGCCGGCTGCAGCGGTGAATGCCCAGCAGTGAGCGCATGTCCGCTGACAAGCGGCTTCCCGGGCTGGGTGCGGCACTCCGGCGTCGGCCTGGAGCTCGCCGGGGCGGTCGCCGGGTTCGCGCTGATCGGCTACTGGATCGATCGGCGGTACGGGACCGCCCCGTGGGGACTCGTCGGCGGCGTGATCCTCGGGCTCGTCGGCGGCCTCTACAACCTGGTGAAGCAGTCGCTGCAGGCGACGCACGAGGCGCAGCGAGGACGACGCGCGCGAAGGCGAGCCTGAGGACCGTGAGCGGCGGACTGACGCGTGGCGCGGCCGAGCGCGCGCTACGCGCGATTCCTGGGGCTGGCGCTGGCGGTCGTCGCTGCTGCTGGTCGGCCTGGGTTCGTGCCGACGCGGCGCCTCGCCGGACGACGAGGCGATTCCGGCGATGGCGGTCGGCTGCGCCATCAGCTTCGTCGCGGCGGCGCTGGCTGGCTGGCTGCTGGTCGCCGTGCGCCGCGACGACGCCGACGGCGCGGATGCAGCGGGCGTTTCTGGCGATGGCCGTCAGGCTGGCGGTCGTCGTCGTGCTGGGACTCGCGGCGGTCGCTGAGCGGCGAGTTGGCGCGGATGCCGCTGCTGTTCTGGCTGGCGACGACCTACGTCGTGCTGCTGCCGCTCGAAGTGAAGCTGGCGATCGCGGAACGAGTGAGCGCGGACCCGGCCCAACCCAGACAGCTATGCAACCGAGCACGCACCGCGGAACACGGCGCGCGCGCCAGCCGGGCACGCGGAGAGCCCGCTCGAGCACATCGTCCAGCATCCGCTGATCGAGCGGCCGGCGGATCTCGGTCCGCTGACGCCGAACGGCGTGATCACGCTTTTCTCCGATCAGATCGCGATGATCGCGCTGGCCGGCGTGCTGCTGATCGCCGTGCGTGCCGCTGCTGGTCCGGCGCCGCCGCGGCAAGAGCGGGGTCGACGCGCATGGTGCCGACCGGCGGGGCGCAACATGCTCGAGGCGGTGTGCCAGTACCTGCGGAAGGAAGTCGCCGAGCCGGCGCTGCAGCGAGCACACCGATCGCTTCATCAAGTACATCTGGAGCGTCTTCTTCTTCGTGCTGACCGTGAACATCCTCGGCCTGCTGCCGATTCCCGCGGTGTCGTCGCTGTTCGGCACGCACCTCGGCGGCACGGCGACCGGCAACATCTGGGTGACGGCGACGCTGGCGCTCGATCACGATGGTGATGATGGTGGTCAACGGCCTGCGCCTCGGCGGGAAGGCGTACCTCGCGCATTTCTGTCCCGGGCCGATCTGGATGGCGCCGCTGCTCGTGCCGGTCGAGATCATCGGGCTGGTCGCGAAGGTGTTCGCGCTGGCCGTCCGTCTGTTCGCCAACATGATCGCCGGGCACATCCTGCTCGCGGTGCTGCTGTCGTTCATCATGTCCGCCGGCTCGATCAGCGCCGGCCTCGGGCTTGGCGTCGCGGTGCCGGTCGTGCTCGGCAGCGCGGCGATCAACCTGCTCGAGCTGTTCGTGGCGTTCCTGCAGGCGTTCATCTTCACGTTCTTGACGACGCTGTTCATCGGGATGTCGGTCGTGTTCCATCACGACGATCACCACCACGAGGCGGCGGCGCACTAGAGAGCGGCGGCGCACTGAAGGTCCGCACGACGTATTCGCCATGCTCGCAGGCGGCGGGGCAGACGCGGGCCATGAGGCGTGACGGCGATGGCGATTCGAGGAAGGCTGCCGCTCCCCGTGCGGCGGAAAACGAAAGGGAGACGACGATGGATCGAACGCGATGGGGCAGGCTGGCCCTCGGGATTCATCGTCGGCCGGCGTTGCAGTGATGTTCGTCGCCCGCCGTCGCTGCTGGCGCAGGAAGCCGAGCAGGCACCGTTCCTCACGAGCAACGGCGCGGCGTGGCTCGGCGGCGCGATCGGCGCCGGCCTGGCGATCATGGGCGGCGCGGCCGGCATCGGCCGGATCGGCGGATCGGCGGTCGAGTCGATGGCGCGGCAGCCTGCGGCGGCCGGTCAGATCTCGACGGCGATGATCATCACCGCCGCCATGATCGAAGGCGCGACGCTGTTCGCCGTCGTCGTCGGCATGATGGCGGTGCTGAAGCAGATAGCAGCATTGCAGAATCCGGCCAGCAGGGCAGTCGGAGCTCGCGTAATCGTGGGATTCAGCGCTCGATTCCGCGGCCATTCGATGACCGGATTCGCTTCGGAATGATGCTCCATGACTCAGCGACTGATCGCCACCGCGCTTCTCACGCTCGCCGCGCTGCCGGCCCAGGCCCAGGAGCACGCGGCCGAGGGCGCCGGCCTCAGCCCGTTCGCGGGCAACGTCGGCAACGCCATCTGGACGCTCGCGATTTTTCTCCTGGTCGTGATCGATCCTCGGCAAGTTCGCGTGGGGACCGGTCCTCGCCCTGCTGCAGGAGCGCGAGAAGTTCATCCATAAGTCGCTGGCCGACGCCAAGCGCGATCGCGAGGAGGCCGAAGCGCGCTTGAAGGAGTACGCCGCGAAAGATGCAGAGCCGCGCGCGCCGAGGCGGCCGCGATCGTCGAAGAGGCGCGGCGCGACGCCGAACGGCTGCGCGAGGAGCTGAAGCAGCGGGCCCGGACCGAAGCCGACACGATGATCCAGAACGCCGAGCGGCAGATCAGCCTGCAAACTCAGCGGGCGATCCAGGAGATCCGCCGCGAGGCGGTCGACCTGTCTGTCGCGATCGCGTCGAAGATCATCCAGCGGAACCTGACGAAGGAAGACAACCAGCGGCTCATCGACGAAGCGATCCGGCAGGTTGGATCGGGAGGGCACTGAACCCAAAGGCTGAGTTAGAACGAACCGAACCCGTGCACTCCTCCTGCCGTCTGTGAAGTAAATTCGGTGTGACGAAATGAAGAGGAGGGACTGCATGGCCCAATCGACTCGACTATGGGTCGCCGTTGCCGCACTGGTCTTCGCGGTTTCCACGGTCGCCCACGCCCAGGGCAACACGACGGGCAGCCTGACGGGAACGCTCACGGACGCCTCTGGCGGCGTGCTGCCAGGCGCCACCGTCACCCTGTCCGGCCCCAACATTCAAGGCACACGCACCGACACGACTGACGGTCAAGGGACCTACCGGTTCCGCAACCTGCCGCCCGGTCGCGGTTATCGTGTCGCGGCGAGCCTGAGCGGGTTCCGGGAAGCGGTCCAGGACAACATCCAGGTCCTCCTGGGTCAGGAAGGCTCGGTGAACCTGACCCTGTCGCCGGCCGGAGTGTCGGAACAGGTCGAAGTGACCGCGGCGACGCCGCTGGTCGACGTCTCCAGTACCTCCGGGGGCGTGAACATCACCTCCAACCTGTTCGAGACGCTGCCGTCGGCGCGCGGCTTCCAGCAGCTCACCGCCATGGCCCCGGGCGTCGCGCTCGACATGGGCGATCACGATCGCCGCTTTTCGGACAGCCCCACGGTCGGCGGCTCGTCGGCGCCCGAAAACAACTACATCATCGACGGCCTCTCCGTGACCGACCCGCGCTACGGCACCTCGGGCGCCAACCTGACGATGAACTTCATCCAGGAGGTGCAGGTGATCACCAGCGGGTTCCAGGCGGAGTACGGCCGATCCACCGGCGGCGTGTTCAACGTCGTCACGAAGTCGGGCAGCAACGCAGTTCCACGGCGACGTGTTCAACTACAACCGCAGCAAGAGCTGGACGGACGCCGACCTCGAGCGGCGGCGCAACAAGCAGCTGACGACGTTTGCCGACCAGATCGCGAGCTACGACGTCGGCGGCTCGATCGGCGGCCCGATCGCTCGCGACAAGGTCTGGTTCTTCGGGGCCTACGGACCAATCCGGCGCACGACCTACCTCGGCTCGCAGATCGAAGACGGCACCCCGATCGATACGTCCGGCCGCGAGTTCGAGCGCAACTCGGACGTCTACGCCGGCCAAGGTCACCTGGACGCCGCGTTCGAGCCACACGCTCGTGTTCTCGACCTTCGGCGATCCGACGGAAGAGAACGGCTGGCTGGCCGGCTCGACGACCGGCAACAACACGCCGAACGCCGACGAAACATCGGCGCTGCGGATTGATCCGGAGCGGCGGCCACAACTTCGGCGCCAAGTACACCGGCGTCCTCGGGTCGAACTGGCTGCTCGACGTTTCCGTCGGCCGGCACAGGCAGCGCGCCGGCACCGAGGCGGCGACCGATGCTGGCCGCAGGATCCCGCGCCAGATCGACGAGACGTTCGCCCTGTTCGAGCACGGCGGCTTCGGGCGACTGCAGGACGACAACGCGAGCCGCACGGCGCTTTGCGGCGCGTATGACCAGCCTCTTCGGCGCGCACGATCTCCGCTACGGCCTCGACATGGAGATCAACGACTACGACGTCGGACACGCAGGAGACGTGGTATCGCTTCTTCGGGCCGCAGTTCGCGTCCGAGGGGTTCGGCAGCTACATCCAGGAGCGGAACTACACGCTCAGCGGCAAGGGGTCGACCGCGAGCACGGCGTTGTTCGCGCAGGACAGCTGGCGCGCGATGCCGAACGTCACCGTCAATCTCGGGCTGCGCTACGAGATCCAGACGCTCGGCTCGGCGAACGACGTGGCCATCGGAGGAAAATCAGATCCGGACGTCAACGTCTGCATCGTCGACCTGGAATGTCGAACCACCAGATGGGCTCAGCCTCAACAACAACTGGGCGCCGCGCCTTGGCGTGTCGTGGGATCCGCTCGGCAACGGCAAGTCGAAGATCTACGGATTCTGGGGCCGCTTCTACGAGGCGATCCCGCTCGACATGAACATCCGCGCCATCAACGGCGAGGACTACATCATCACCCAGTACGTCAACCCAGTGGACGCTGAACTCGAACAACTGGTTCAACCCGAACGGCAGCCCGCTGGCGATCAACGGCCCGTGGCAGGTCCGGCGCGTCGTCGACGCTCACCGCCATCACGCCGCTCGACGAGGATCTCAAGACGCAGTTCGAGGATCAGCTGATCTTCGGCGCCGAGTACCAGTTCCGGCCGGCATGGAGCGTCGGCGCGCGGTTCATCAACCGCGAGCTGCGGCGGATCATCGAGGACATCGGCACCTTCACCAATCCGGCCGATCCGCTCGAGCTGACCGGCTACGTGATCGGCAACCCCGGCGAGGGATTCTTCGGATCGCCGTTCGACAAGCCGTCACGCTCGTACAACGCGCTCGAGCTCACGCTGACGCGCGCGTTCGCCGACCGCTGGCACCTCAACTCGTCGTTCGTGTATGCGAAGGCGAGCGGGAACCACGAAGGGCTCGTACATGAGCGGCTACGATCAGCTCGATCCGAACATCACGGCGCTCTACGACATCCCGTCGTTCCTGCCGAACTCGGACGGCAGGCTGCGCTCCGACAAGCCGTATCAGTTCAAGATGTTCGGCGCCTATTCGTTCGACTGGGGCCTGACGCTGTCCGAGGGCTTCCTGCTGTCGGCGGGCGTGCCGATCTCGGCGCAGGGGCCGGAGATCGTCAACGGCTACGGCGACGGGACGATCTTCCTGCAGCCGCGCGGCTCGCAGGGACGCACCCCGCGTACTGGAACGTCGACTTCCACGCCGACTACCGGCTGCCGCTCGGACGCCTCGGCGCTGGCCGCAACATCAGCGTGATCCTCGACGTGTTCAACCTGTTCAACAACAACGAGATGCTCGAGGAGGATCAGGACTACACCTACGAGGGCGATGAGAACTTCCACTTGTGGGCCGACGACTCGAACCTCGACGAGTTCGGCAATCCGAAGTTCAATCCGAGCCTGCCGGCCAGCCCGTTCTACAGGCAGGCCGCGCTCCGGCAGTCGCCGCGCGTCGATGCAGATCGGGTTCAAGTTCACGTTCTGAGGACGGGCAGAGGTAGCAAAGGACGCAACCACGAGGCGCAGAGGATCACCGGTGATCCTCTGCGCCTTCTGCCGTCAACTCTCCAGCTCCTGCACTCTCCAACTCACCAACTTCCGCCGGCCTCACTCGACCGACTTGGACACCCGCAGCGCCCGCACGATGCGCGCCCGGAATCCGCACGCCAATCTGCACTTCTCCCGGTGGCCGCGGCCCGGGCGGCGCGATGTACTCCACCATCATCTCAGTGCCCAGGCGATCGGCCAGGTTGTTCAGGGCGACGCCGTACGACGGCGCTGAAAACACGGTCGTGAAATTGCCTCGGGTCTGGTCGGCAAGATCGCGCAGCAGGTCGGCCTGCAGCCTCGGCGCGTAGGCGCGTCCCCGCGGCGCCGTCGCCGGCGACGTCCGGCTGAGGACGTGCACGATCGCGCCGCTCTCGAAGATGTCGGGAAGCAGCCGGATGTTCTGCGGCTGCGCCGCATCGATCGAATGCGCCGACACGACGACGATCGCCGAGAACGGGCGATCCGTTCTCGCGCACGGCCTGCGCCGCCAGCGGCGACCGCTTCGATTGGCATCAGGACCGAGGACGGGCCCGCCGTCAGCGGTCGAGGCGGGCGAGCACGGCCGATCGGTCGTCTTCGAGCGAGGTCAGCAAGGCTGGCGGATTCGCCAGCGTGCCCACGGCGACGAACCGGTCTCCGACGCGCGACAGGAAGCGGTTCACCGCCGAGCGGATGGCGTCAAAGTCGCTCCGCGCTTCTGCGCTGTTGTCGACGAGCACGATCACGGGGTAGTCGGCCGTGAAGCGGCGACCACCTCGCGCATCTCGCCGTTCTCGCTGACGACGAAATCGTCGGGGCCGAGGTCGGCGAGCACGCGGTTCTGCGCGTCGGTGACCGTCGCGAGCACCAGGCGGCTGGCCGTCGTCTGCTGCCGGGCGCGAGCCGTCGGCCCGCCGGCGATCACGCGCCGCGGCGATGAGCAGCGCGGCCGCACTCCGAATCTGCATGTTCGCCACAGGCTTCTGTCTCGCGGGGCCCGGCATGTGCCGGCCAGGATGCTACTGCGGCGGCGGTCGGGGCGGTCCGTCCTTCCCGCCGACGCCCGCGCCGCATCGGCTCGAACCGCGGCCGCCTGCGAGGGGTTTCCGAACGACGTCCACAACCGCGCGGCCAGGCTGTAGGCCTCCGGCGTCGGCGAGACGCGAATCATCGCCGTCAGGACTTCGCCCGCTTCGTCGGCGCGCCCGGTCTCGTTGTAGAGCGCGGCCAGCGCCCCGCGCGCACGAACGTTGCGCGGAAACGCGCGCAGCTCCTGCAGGAGGTGATACTCGGCTTCTGCCGGCCGTTCGAGCCGGATCAGCGCATCGCCCGCGTAGTAATGCAGATCGGCGATCGGCCCGCGTCCCAGACTTCTCGATGTCGGCGAGGGCCTCCTCAAACGACCGGAGCGCCCCGTCCAGCTGGCCGGCATCGTAGAGGAGCCGCCCTTCGATGAAGGCGGGCGCCGGCAGCGTCGGGTCGGCCTCGCGAGCGAGCCCGGCCTGCTCTCGCGCCGCGGCCGAATCGCGCCGCGACCAGCGCAATCCTGGCGAGCAGTTCATGCGCCGACGCTTGCGATTCACGGTCGCCGCCGGCTGCCTGAAGCGCCGCGCTCGGCCTGCTGCCTCGCTTCGTCGAGCCTCCGGAGCCTGAGCAGCGCTCGCGCCGCGGCGAGGTGATCGGCGGGGGCGCCCGGGCGCAGCGCGGATGCGCGGCGATACGCCTCGACCGCGCGGTCCATGCGGCCAGCGGTTGCGGCGAAATCACCCAGTTGATGCCAGGCGGCCGCGATGAGCGGGTAACGGCGCACCAGTCCATCGAGGATCTGGATCGCCTCGGGCAGCTGGCGGTCGACGGCGCTCGCCAGGGCGGCCCGGAAGGTCTCGACGATCTCGATCTGCTGGCTGCTGTCGACCATCGCGACCGCATCGGGATCGATCGGCCCGACCGTCGCCAACGTATCCGAGGGCGGCGAGCTTTTCGGTGACGTCTCCGCGGCTGCGAACGAGGGTTCTGCGACGTCGATCGTCGGCCACAATCTGGTCGAGCGCCGCGCGCAGACCGGTTCAGCTCCGCCGGGCGCTCGGTGGCGATGTCGCGCTCTTCGGCGGGATCGTTGGACGAGGTCGTACAGCTCGTCGTGCTCGGCGCGCACCAGCCGGTAGCGGCCGTCGGTGACTGATCGCACGCGGCTCCAGCCGAACCGATACGCGTTGAAGAGCGACTCCGAATACACGATGCGCTCCGGAAATTCAGCCGCGCCTTCGAGCAGCGGTTTCAGCGAGCGGCCGCTGAGCCGGTCGTGCAGCGGCGCCTTGGCCAGGTCGAGGATCGTCGGCACGATGTCGACATGCTGGACGACGGCGTTGACGCGGCGGCCGGCGCCTTCGCCGGCGGCCGGCTTGATGATCAGCGGGATGCTGAGCGCTTCTTCGTAAGCGAGCAGGCCGTGCCCGGTTTCGCCGTGGTCGCCGAGCCCCTCGCCGTGATCGGCCGTCAGGATGATCGTCGACTGGTCGTAGAGCTGGTGCGCCTTCAGGTACTTGACGAAGCCGCCGACGAGCTCGTCGACGTACGCAATCTCGCCGTCGTACGCCTCGAACGCGTCAAAACGGGCCGGCGGCGTGTGCGGCGCGTGCGGCTCGTGGAGGTGCAGGAACAGGAACGCCCGCTCGGTGCCCGCCTTGTCGAGCCAGCGCTTCGGCGATGGCGACCGACTGCGGCGCCGTCGCGCGGACAGCCCGCTCCCGGGCTCGCCCGGGCTGGCGTCGGGCATCCTTCCGTCGAAGAACGCGAAACCCTGCGCGATGCCGGTCGACGGCCGCAGCGAGTAACGACGACACGACGCCCGCCGTCGCGTAGCCGCGGTCGGCGAGCATCTCGGCGAGCAGCCGCTCGTCGCGTTTGACGGCGAAGCCGGCGTTGTCTCGCACGCCGGTCTCGAACGGCAGCCGCCCGGTCAGGAGCGACGCGTGGGCCGGCAGCGTCTGCGGCGCGTGCGAGTACGCGCGCTCGAACACGACGCCGTCGCGCGCCAGCGCGTCGATGGCGGGCGTGCGCGTGGCGGGGTTAGCCGTAGACCGGCAGGTGATCCGCTCGCAGCGCATCGACCGAGAGGAGGACGATCGGTCCGCTGACCGGCGCTGACGCGCGCGCGTAGCGCCACCCGCCGACCGCGGAGAGGGCGGTCCCGAGCGACACGAGACCGACGATCACGGTGTAGCGGAGGGGGCGCGCCAAGATTACTTGTTCAGCTGCTCGAGCGCCGTGCGGGCCAGCGCAGCCTCGGCGGACGTGGGATCGACGGCGACGACTTCGCGTCATGAGCCGGGTCGCGGCGGCGCTGTCGCCGGTCTTGATCGCGAGGAGGCCGAGCTTGTAGCGCGGCTTGCCCCACGAACGGGTCGGCGTCAGCCGCCTTGCGGTACAGCCGCGCGGCTTCGTCCGCGTCGCCCTTCGACGATTTGAGCTCCGCCAGGCTGTAGTAGACGTCGCGCCCCGCGGATTCGCGTTTGCGCGGCCGCGATCAGCGTCGCCTCGGCCTTCGCGGCATCGCCCCGTTCCATGCTCACTGCCGCGATGCCGACTCTGGCCTTCTCGTTGGCAGGGTCGGCCGCGAGCAGCGCTTCGTAGGCCGCGACGGCGTTGTCGTAGTCCTTCTTGTTCCGGTACGCCGCGGCGATCTGCAGGTTGACGACGCTGAGCGCCGGCGTCTTGCGCGACGATCGCCTTGTAGGCGGCGATCGCCTCGTCCCACTTCTGCTGCGTTGAACAGCGCGTCGGCCGCGGTGAGCTGCGCCTGCAGATCGCGCGCCGTCACGTTGCCGAGCGGCGCGGTCGGAAGCGGACCGTTCTTCCGCAGCGTGAAGGCGAGCGCCGGATTCGGCGATCCGAAGCGGACCGACATCTCGCCGACGTCGCCCGAATGTCCCGGCGCGTACGCCGCGAATCGCCACTGGCCGGCCCGCAGGCCGATGATCGTGAACCGGCCCTTGTCGTCGGTCGTCGCGGTGAAGGTCGTCGGGCCGATGTTCGGGTTTTCGGCGGTGACCGTCGCGCCCTTGATGGCGTTGCCGGAATCGTCCTTGACGAGGCCGCTGACGCGGCCGACCTGGGCCGCCGCAGCTCGCTGGCGAACAACGCGGTGAGGGCGGCGGCGACCACGACATGCAGGTAATTCGCACGCATCGTCAAGACTCCTGAAGCCGCTACGAGCCGGCCGTTTGCCAGTATATATGAGTCGGTCGGCGCCGGCGGCCCGTTCAGAGCAGCCAGGTCGGCTGATAGAGCAGGACGTAGACGAGCACGCCGGTTACCGAAACGTAGAGCCAGATCGGCAGCGTCCAGCGGGCGATCGCGCGGTGGGCCTGGAAAGCGGCCCTTGAGCCCGCGGGACAGCGTGACGATGGCCAGCGGCAGCACCGCCGCGGCCAGCATGACGTGGGTGATGAGAATCGTGAAGTACAGCGGCCGGACGAAGCCCTGCCGCGTGAACCGCACCGAGCCGACCTGCGCGTGGTAGACGACGTACGAGACCAGGAACAGCGCGGAGGTGACGAACGCGGCGATCATGAAGCGGCGGTGCAGGTCGATGTTCCGCGAGCGGATCAGCAGGAACCCGATCAGCAGGAGCACGCCGGCGACGCCGTTGAGCGTCGCGTTGACCGCCGGCAGATCGTGAACCGACATCTAATGATCCAGGATCATCACCGCCCAGATGAGCGGCAGGTAGATGATCGATCCGAAGAACAGCGCGCGCGCCGCGCTCTCCGATCGCGACGCCGCGAACCGCGCCGACAGCGCGAGGAACGACGACGCCGAGCGCCAGCGCCAGCCAGAAGTACACCAGCCCGGCGACGCCGACCAGCGCCGGCACGAGGCTGACCGGCACCAGCGCCAGCGCGTACAGCACCGCCTGCCGGCCGGTCCGCGCGGCCGTCGGGCTCGACGACCGGCAGCATCGGGAAGCCCGCGCGCCGTAGTCGTCGCGGTACATCCAGGCGATCGCCATGAAGTGCGGAATCTGCCAGAGGAACACGATCGCGAACAGCGTCCAGCCGCCAGCGTCGATCGCGCCGTGCCCGGCCGTCCAGCCGATGAGCGGCGGCAGCGCGCCGGGCACGGCGCCGACGAGCGTCGAGATCGCCGAGCGCCGCTTCAACGGCGTGTAGACGGCGAGGTAGATGACGAGCGTCGCAGCGGCGACGCAGCGCCGCGAGCAGCGTTGGCCGACAGCGTCAGGAGGCCGATGCCCGCCGCCGCGAGGACGATGCCGAACGACGCGCGCTTCGTCGGTCGCGACGCGGCGGTCCGGCAGCGGCCGCAGCCGCGTCCGCTGCATCAGCGCGTCGGTGTCGCGCTCGTACACCTGGTTCAGCACCGCCGCGCCGCCGGCGACGAGCGCGGTGCCGGCGACGGCCAGCGCCATCGGCGTCAGCTGCGGGCGCGGTCGGCGAGCCAAGGTAGTAGCCGGCCGCGCTCGTCGCCACGACGAGGACGTTCAGCCGCGGCTTGGTGAGCGCGACGTAGTCGCGCGAGGCGTCCGCGGGGCGGCCGCCACCTGGACAGCGGCGCCGGAGCGGCCTCGGCCTGCGCGTTCTTCACGCGCGGCCTGCCTTCGCGCGCGCGCTCACGGTCCGGCTGACGCCGGCGCCGCGTTCGTGCGCTACAGTCGTAGCGTCCGGCTGCAGCCGGACGCTCTGCGAACCGGACGCGCCAGCTCGCAGCGTGAGCACCAGCGAGGTCGCCAGCACCAGCGCGCCGCAGACGACGTGCGCGCTGTTGATCGCGACGTCGCGGCGGCTGAGCACCGTGAGCGCGCCGAGCGTGACCTGCACGACGACCAGGCCGACGAGCAGCAGCGCCGGCCGCGTCAGGCCGCGCCTGCCGCGATGGTGATACCAGACGTGTGCCGACGGTCGCGAGCGACCGCGGCCGCGACGACGAGCGCGCCGACGCGATGCGCGAAGTGGATCGGCGATCTTCGGCGTTCCAGTGATCCGGCACGAGGCCGCCGAACATCAGCGGGAAGTCGGGAATCGCGAGGCCGGCGCCCGTGTGCCGCATCGTCGCGCCGACGAGAATCTGCACGTAGACGAGCGCCGTCGTCGCCGGTCGCCACGCGCGCGCAGCATCCGATCGTCGACGCGCGTCGGCCGCTGCGATCCAGCCGCGGCGACGTGAAGAGCGCGATCGCGACGGTCAGGCAGAAGAAGATCTCGGCCAGGCCGGCGTGCGCGGTCGAGACGGCGTCGGGCAGGAAGAACAGGACCGTGAGGCCGCCGAGCACGCCCTGGAGCGATGACGGCGCCGAGCGCCGCGACGCCGAGCCGCTTCATCCAGCGGCGCGGCTCGGCGCGCCAGAGCCAGGCGGCGAGGACGATGGTGAGGAACCCGACCGTGCTGGCGATCAGCCGGTGGCCGTGCTCGTAGAAGATGCCGCCCACCCACTTCGACGGCGGGAACGTGAACATGTTCCAGCCGTAGGTGGTCGGCCAGTCGGGCACGGCGAGGCCGGAGCCGGTGCTCGTGACGAGGCTGCCGGCGAGCACCAGGAGCACCGTGCAGCCGACGACGAACTGCGCGAACCGGTGAAGCATCTCTCAGGGCAGGAAGGGCGGGAGAGGCCGGAAGGGCGGGAGATCGAGCGGGACGGCCTTCCTGCCTCTCCCGCCCTCCTGCCTGTCCTGCCGAGTCTAGTCCGCCGCCGCCTTCGCCGCGTCGAACGTGAAGCTGACTTCCTTGGTTTCCTTCGCGCCGATCGTGACGCTCTGCGTCGTCGCGCCGAGCTTCTCGTGCCACGCTTCGATCGTGTAGGTGCCCGGCGGCAGCGCCCTTCAGCTCGAACTTGCCGTCTTCCTCGGTCACCGCGAAGTACGGATGGTCGAGCACGCCGACGTAGGCGTTCATCCAGCCGTGCACGTCGCACTTGAACGGCACCATCACTTCCTTCGCCTTGAAGGTGTGGGTCATCTTCATGCCCTGGATCGGCTGGCCGTTGTTGAACTCGGGGTTCGCCTTCGGCATCGCGTGGATGTTGTGGAGCGTCGGATCGCTGTTGATGATCTCGAGCGGCTGGCCGACGCGGACGCCGAACACGTGCGGCGTGTAGCGGCAGCCCTGCTGATCGAGCTTGGCGCCTGCCGGTCGGCGGGTCGTAGACGTAGTTGCCGAGGCCGTCCTTCACGTAGACGAACACGTTGCCGAGCGCTTGCCGTCGCCGCCGACGACGAAGGTTTCCTGCATCTGCGGGCCCTTGGCTTCGCTTGACGCAGACCGGATCGGCGTTCATCCTGATCGGCTCGTTCTTCGGCGCCGTGCCGTCGAGCGTCACCATGCCCTTCACGTCGCCGGCCGTCGCCGGGTCGACTTTCGTGGCCCGCCGGCGCGGCGGGCGCGGCCGTCGGTGGCCGACGTGCTCGACGATTCCTGACCGCCGCCGCAGGCGGCGACCGACGCGCGAGGGTCAAACCCAGGGCATGGACCCAGACGTTTCGTAGACGCATTGATCTCTCTCCTGAGCGAAAACCGACGAACGACCTAATCATACCTTACCGACCCGCGTCGCGAAGCTTCCGGTCGACCCGATCCTGATCCAGTGCGGATCCCACCACTCGACCGGATTCACCGCGCGGCCGCTGGACGAGCATCGTGAAGTGCAGATGATCGCCGCCGGCCAGCCCGGTCATGCCGCTCCGGCCGATCGCTGACCGCGCTTGACCGCGTCGCCGGCCTTTACGTCGATCGACGACAGGTGGCCGTAGAGCGACGCCACGCCCATCCCGTGGTCGATGATGACGCAGTTGCCGTAGATGCCCAGCCAGCCGGCGTGCAGCACCTTGCCGGCGTTGGCCGCGACGAGCGGCGACGCGCGCCGTCGACCGCGAGATCGAACCCGAGGTGCACCTGCCGGTCGACTTCCTTGCCGTGGTAGACGTAGGTGCGGTGGTCGGCGAAACTCGCTTCGACCTGCGAGTTGCCCAGCTGGACGAACGGGCCCGTCCCACAGCCGCGCCGGATCGGTCGCCTTGGTGATCGCGACGATCCGTTCGGCGTTCGCGCGCCGCAGGTCGCCGTTGATCTTGAGGAACGCCGGCAGCACGATCGGCGCCGCGCGGATCGAGGCCGAGCTCCGGCGCCTGCGTCAGGATGTCGGGCACCACCCGCTGCAGGAAGCGATCGTCGAGCTCGATCCGGCTCTTGCGGAACGGCTTCGGGAACACGCGGTCGACGAAGCCGATGCTCGCTTCGTTGCCGGCCTCGTCGCGCGCCAGGATCGCCGACCGGCGTCGCCAGATCGTCGTCGTGGCCGAGCGCGAAGAACGCGACTCTTGAGCGATCGTCGGCGCCGGCGACGCCCGCGCCGGCCGCCGGAAAGCCCGGCGAACTCGGCCGACGCCGACGCGGACGCCGGACCAGGCATCCGGCGGGCGTGGCGCGATAGACGACCATCTCCGATCCGCCATGATTCAGGTAGTGGTGCGTCGAGATGAGCGGCGAGGCGCGGCGGTTCGAGCCGTACCTGGAAGTCCTTTGACGCGGACGACGACAGCGTCCGCAGATCGAGGAACGATCGCCGCGTCGCGGACGACGACGATCCGGGCCGCGCCCGCCTGCAGCTCGGGCACGCTGCGGCTTGCCGATCTGACCGCGTGATGCGGATGCGATCGCCGTCGACCTGGTCGACCGTGGCCGACTCGGGCGCATCCAGCGAGAAGAGCGGAATCGTCCTTGCCGTTCTGCTCGAGCGCGATCGTCAGCGAGGTCAACCGTGCGCCCGGCGCGCCGGCCACGACCGCGAGCTCGCCGGTCCGCCCCACGAGGCGATCGGGCTTTTCGATCGTGAGGACGGCGCGCTTCGCCGCGCCCGGCGAACCAGTACACGCCGCCGGCGACCAGCGCCGCGAGGACCAGCAAGAAGAGGAGTCCACGCAGGAACCGGCGCATGGACTGCCATGATACAAGTTTGCTAAGATCAATGGTTCCTGCCGGGCCTGCTTGACACCGGGGCGGTATCGTCTAACGGTTAGGACGGATGGTTCTCAACCACAAATCGGGGTTCGATTCCCCGTACCGCTACCACCCTTCGCTCTCAGGGATTTCTTCCTTCAAAGCGATACGTTCGACCGTCAGGGTGACTGAGCCGGCCATGTGAGCATTTCTCGAGAACGAACCTGACGATCGACCTGGACCCGTTACTCCTTCCCTATCAAGGATGCCGACCATCTGCCGCAGATGGAAGCGCCCGAGAGAGTGCACAAACTCCTTGTGGAGGACATCACCCTGAATCGGTGTGTTTATGGCGGTATAACACAAAGGAAAAGTCCTGTGCGCCGCGGCGGTGAGAGGGCTATAGTCGAGGCTCCACTCAATCCATGCCGCTCTCTTCGGGCACCTCTTTGGGGCCGTACACAATCCTCCCTTCGTCGGGGGCGGGCGGTATCGGCGAGGTGTACCTTGGACGCGACACCCGCCTCGACCGAATGGTGGCAATCAAGGTCCTCCCGTCGCACTCGATGGCCAACGCCGAGGCAATCGAGCGCTTCGAGCGTGAAGCTCGCGCGATTTCACGATTGAACCACCCCAACGTCTGCACCCTCTATGACGTCGGCCAGGTTCACGGCGTTCGCTACCTCGTGATGGAGTATCTGGAGGGTCGTCCGCTCTCTCAGATCGTCGCGACGGGTCGGCTGGCCGTGAGTGAGGCCTTGCGGTATGGCCGCCAGATCGCCGAAGCGCTCGCAAAAGCCCATTCGGCCGGGATCATCCACCGAGACCTCAAGCCGGCGAACGTGATCATTACGTCCGAAGGCACCGCAAAGGTCCTCGATTTCGGTCTGGCGAGACATGAGCCAAGCGAGGACGAGGCGACCAGGGGCCCGGTCACGGACGTCGGCTGCGCCGTCGGGACGCCTCAGTACATGTCACCCGAGCAGCTCATGGGCGAGCACATCGACATTCGAACAGATGTGTTCTCTTTCGGCGTGCTGTTGTACGAACTGCTGACTGGGGCGCGGCCGTTCACCGGCAGCAATGTCTTTTCCATCGCACAGCGCATCCAGCAGGCGCGGCCAACGCCTCTCGCTGACCTCCGGCCCGACGTGCCCAGGGAAGTCACGGCCGTTGTGGACCGTGCGCTCGCCAAGGACCGGGTCAGCGGTTCCAGAGCGGCGGAGAACTACTGGCGGCGTTGCGCGCGGTCGAACTCGTCATCGCGTCACGCGAAGTGATCGTCGACGGCAGGGCGCCCGTCACTTCCTCAATAAGCTCAGTGATCCGCAGCACGCGGTTGTCCTGGCTTCTGACAGTTGCAGCCGGACTGGGCATGCTCGCTGCCCTGACGTGGGGAGTGTTGCGGTCCTCCGCCCCGCAGCAAATTGATGCGGCGGCGTCCACTGCCGCCTCCGCTTCCAGCCTGGGCGCTTTCCAGTGGGCTCAACGAGGGTATGCCTCGCTGTCGCGCTATGACGTCCCGGAGAATGTGGACCGCGCAATCGAAGAATTTCGGAATGCGGTGACACGCGATGCGTCGAACGCCTACGCACATGCGGGGTTGGCGCAGGCGTATCAAAGGAAGCACACGGCCACACCGGACCCTCAGATCATCCGGCTGGCGGCGGCGTCGGCCCAGCACGCAGTCGAACTCAATCCGGACCTTTCGGCCGCGCATCTTGCCGTCGCGGTCGTCCGATCTGCCGAGGGTCGCCAGGACGAGGCGCAGCGCGCTCTTGAAAAAGCGAGAGAGCTCGACCCTCGAAACGCTCACGTCCGCATGTGGATGGGCGAGCTGCTCCGCCTGCAGCGTCGCATCGATGACGCGGACGCGCAGTTTCGCGAGGCCGTGACGCTGGCAGCCGACGACTGGATCGTTCATCAGTTCCGTGGGCGCCTTCTCTATGGCGCCTCACGTTTTCAGGAAGCGGTCGATGAGTGGGAGCGGGCGCGTGAGCTGACACCCGACAACGTACTCGTACTGCGAAATCTCTCAGCCGCCTACCACATGATCGACCGGGTCGACGATGCAGCGGCGGCGTTGCAGCGGGCGCTGGAGATCCGGCCGGCGGCGACGATCTACACCAATCTGGGGACTCTGCGATTTTTTCAGGGTCAATACCAGCAGGCGATCACCTCGTTCGAACGCGCCGTTGAGATGAATCCCACCTACTACCTGTACCTGGGGCAATCTCGCCGACGGCCATCGCTGGGTACCCGGCCATGAGAGGCAGGCCACCGAAGCGTACGCGCGGGCAAGCCAACTCGCGGCCGAGGCGTTGACCAAGGCGCCCGACGATCTCGAAGTCCGCGCAAGCCGCGCGGTGTATCTCGTCAAGGCGGGTCGGCGCGACGACGCATCTGAAGAGATCGCGCGCGTCGAAGCCGCGTCGAACCGCAGCGCCGCGAGCTACTTCAAGTCGCTGCTCGTCCACGAGATCGGCGGACGCCGCGAGAATGCCCTGCGGGATCTGGAAAAGGCGCTATCGGCCGGGTACGCGCTCCGCGAGATCGCAAACGAGCCGGAATTGACTGGCCTGCGCTCCGACTCGCGGTACCATCGCATCGTGGTCAAGTTTCAGAAACCATAGCCACTGGAGCGACGAATGGCGAACACGTGGGTCTTCTGCTTGAAATGCACGTCCTCCAATGCCAACGGTCAGTTCAACGTCGATGCCTCGAACCCGTTCTGGTGGAAAGCCGAGGGTCAGGGCCAGGCGTTTCCAGGCTCAAACGCTCCATCCCAGGTCAGCAAGAACGATGTCGTGTACTTCGCCGTTCAGGTCGACGCCGGCCAGACCAGCCCATCGGTCGTTGATTTACGGGCGTCCTTCGGGCGGCTGCCGGCGTCCGGCGGCTCGGTCGCGAGCCCGTTCATCATCGACAGCGGGCAGGGTCGGCTCTGCAGCGCGACAACCGCCATCTCTGTGCTGAGTTTGTCCAGCGGCAAGTCGAGTCCTCCAGGGTCGAACTGGTCCGCCGTTGGGCCATTCACGATCGTTCAAGACCCGGTGTTCAACGGGAAGTCGCAGTACCAATTCATCGTGACCGCGGCCTTGTCGAACGGCAACCAGTTCGGCATCGATCCGGAAATGGACGTAGAGAATGGCGGCTGACCGTAAGGCCACTTTAATCGACTGATCAAACCATCGGGCCGATTCAGTAACGGTTGAACTGGGCGCGGAGCTCCAATTGCCAATTCGATGACCCTTTCGGTCCACACGGACTGAAACGACCGGCCAGGGACTGCCCGGCTCCGTCTCGGTCCAAGGCGCGAGTTCTCAAGACGGCGACAGAGCCAGCGCCACGCCTTCACGCAGCCACGCCGCCACCGGTGGTTCGCGCGCCTCGACCGCTCCAGCCAGCCGCCGCAGCACGGCGACGATCGAGGCCATCGCGTCCTCGGTGCCGAGCGCGCGCACGCGCTGGTAGCTCTTCGCCGCCGACTCGAGATCGCCAATCAGCAGCTGGCACTGGCCCAGATCTGCCCAGGCCCACCGGTCATTCCGGCGTTCTCCCCTCACCTGTCGATCGATGGAGGCGACCGCACGGCGGAGCAAATCGTGCTGCTGCGCGGCGGTGCGCGCCTGCATCTCCAGCGGCAGCGTGACCGCGTTCACGAGGTTGTACGAGCTGCTCACGTCGAGACGGTCGGCCTCTTCGAACGTGCGGCCGCGCTCGAAGGAGGCGAGCGCCTCGTCCAGGCGGTTCAGCCGGCGGTAGTTCCCGCCGATCATGCCGAGACAGTCGGCGAGGTGCATCGCGAGGATCTTTTCCGGGGGCGACGCCGGCTGGCTGGACGAGAGGAGATCCGCGTAGAACGGCGAGGCGGTCAGCATGGTCACGACGTCCTGCAGCGCGTCGATCGCGCCTGCCAGGTCGCCCTCATCCCGCAGGGTCCTCGCCTCTTCCTTGTGCAGCTTCACCTGCAGGTTGAGCCGCGCGATCTCGTGCTGGGCGTTGACGTCTCCGGGCGCGGTCGCGGGGACCGTCTCCGCGCTCGCCCGGGCGGCGGCCACGGCCCGCTGGTACGCGCGGATCTCGTCCAGCAGATCCTGTTTCTTCTCGCGACGCGCCCACCGCCGGAGCTGCATCGAGAGGAGCGCGAACCGATCGGCGAGGCGAGGGTCGCTGACGATCCCCGCCGCCCCCTCCTTGCGGCTCATCACCAGCCATGCGGCGAGTCGTCGGTCGGCCGCGGCCGCGCGCGCCTCGGCGACGAGCTCTTTGTTGACCTCGTGGAACAGGACCGGCGAAATCCCCGTGCTCTCCTGATCGTCGCTCTCGAGGATGTTCGCGCCGCGCAGCAGCTCTTCCACGATCGGGAGCGCGGCTGGATGCGACCGGCGATCGAGCGACTGTCCCAGCGCACGGTAGACGAAGCCGGTGTGTCCCTCGCGATTGGCGGCGAGGTCGGCTTCGAAGCGGCGGATCATTTCGAGGTACGCCGTCGTGTCGCCGGCGCGGCAGCGGTACCCGACCGGCGCGAACAGGCGCCGCATGTCCTCGACGTGCTTCGGGCTGGCGGGCACCCGCGGCCTGTCGTCGTCCCCGATCTCGACGATGTGGACGGCGCCGAGCGGGTTGGTCGCATGGCGGACGCCGGCCTCGAAGATCACGTTCGGCCGCAGCCCGGTCCAGTCGATCAGGCACATGTCCGTCAACCGGATCGACTCGAACAGCGTCTGTGCCACCAGCCGGGGCGTCCTGAGGTCCAGCAGGCGCTCGAGCCTCGGTGGGGCATCGACGCTGACGCCAGCCTTCCGCAAGTGCTGACCGAGCTTCCCGGGCAGCTCGGCGGCGATGAAGCGCCGCCAGTTGCGCTTCGTGTAATCCTGCGCGAACGGGCAGAGCACCAGCACCTTTTCCGAGTACTCGATCGGCTCGTAGGCGCCCGAGTCGATGCCGATCTGGCGCACCGACTCGTAGGCAGGCAGGTCCAGGTAGTGCGGCAGGTTCGCGAGCTCGCGGTACCCGCTCTGGATTTTGCCGCCGAGCAGATCCCATGGCCGCAAACCCTCTCCGGCTTCCTCCTGCGAGGCCGAGTGCGCCGAGAGATTGAGGAGCTGCAGGTTGAACGGCAACGCGAGCTCGGCGCCAATCGTGTGCGCTCCGCCGATGCTGGACACGGTGACGCCGCGGCGCGCCACTGCGCGGATACCGAGCAGGAACAGGACGCCTGGCTCGAGGCCCGTGAGATCGAAGATGGCGAGCTCCGACCGGCACAGGACGTCGATCGCGCGCGCGAGCGACGCCTCTGAGCGGAACGCCTCCGCCACCGACAGCTCGCCGAGTCCGAACTCGGGCTCGGCTCCGGCGGAGCGCGGGACGGGCGGCAGATGGCTGGCGGCGCGATACTGGTTCGCGGCCGCGATGATCTCCGGGCCGTAGTTCTCCCAGGCGCGGCGGACGTGCTGGATCAGCGGCATCGCGTCGGCGTCCGGGCTCGCCTCGGGGGTCACGACCAGGCAGCCGATTGCGGCGATGGCGGCGAAGATCTCGGGCGGCAAAGGTGAGGGAGTCGGCCGGGCGCATCGCCGGCGTGTCGGTTGGCTTGGGCTCGACCGACGCTTGCGCGACCGGCTCGGGAGACGCCGGGGCTCGGCCTCGCCGGCCGCCGCGCCGGCGCGACGGCCGACATCGAATACCCGTCCGTCCGGCGCACGCATGTGGAGGACCGGCGTGGCCCATTCGATTTCGTTCACGTCGGCGAAAATTGCCTTGCGGGCCTCGGCGAGCGCTGCGTCCACGGGGTAGCCGCCGGCAATCGACGAATAGAACTCCCGCGTAAAGCAGATCGCTGCCTCGTCGGTCACCTCGAACTGCATGGCGATGACCGCGGGGATGCCCTGCTGCACCAGGCTCTGCGCGGTGCCGGCGAACGGGTCGCTCCGTGATCCGCGCGCACCTTCACAGGCGTTCAGGACGGCAAGGCGCAGCGGCCGATGGTCGTGGAGCACCGTGCCGAGATCGGTGCTGCTCACCTCGCGGCTGCGCCCGTTGTCTCCCTCGAGCACCAGCACGCCGTCCTGACTGGGTTCGTCAAAGCCGCCGTGACCCACAAAGTGGAAGATGTGGTACTCGCCTTCGCGCAGGGCGCGGCGCAGCTCGGTCAGGGTGCCGTTCTTCTGACGCTGGATCGCAACCAGGCCGTCATGCTCCAGCTGCTCCAGCGCTTCGTGCATCTTGGCCGATTCACGATCGACATCGAGCTGCTCATAGTCGCTCGGGCTCGAGACCAGCATGAGTACTCGCAGCGGCAGGTCGAGCGACAGCGGCCGGATTGCCTCCGGCAGCTCGAGATAGCGCACGACGGGGGTCTCGATCGAGAGGCCCAGGAATCGATTCAGCTCCTTGTTGTACAGGAACTCCCATGGAAGATCCGCGAGCGCGGGCACGCTTCCGAGCCGAAGGCGGATTCGGAGACCGGCCCGGCGGCGGCTGGCTTCGTCCAGGCTGTTGCGCAGGCACTGATGCACGGAGTCGGCGAACACCGCGCCGAACAGCCGGCCCCCGAACTGCTTGGCCGCCTTCGTTTCCTGCGACTCGAGGCGCCGCACCGTCTGGCGGCTCCGGCCGCAACGCAGCAGGAAGTTCTCAATCTCCAGGTCGTTGAACGGTATGGAGAACGTCGCCGAGGCCTGGCCAGCCGGCGAGTTGAGGACGCGGGCAACGAACGCCCCGCCCGACGGTTCAATCGCGAGATCGAAGTCGAGGTATTCGATCTGCGCTGGCGCGCCGCCGTGACATGGGTGGACGCCCGGATCATAGTCCCACCCGACCGCGGCACGTCGTTCCGACGCCGTTTCAGTCCACCTCCTTCTTGTGACCACTTTTCCGCGGAAAGCCCGGAATCGGGAAGCCTGGATTGTGATCGTGCGCGTGCGTGACGTGTTTCTCCACGACGTGTGTCACCGGCCCGATCGGCTTCGCCGCGGGCTTCCGGTCCAGGTGGACCCATTCGGCGATCGACGGGATGCCGTCGTGATCGCACAAGAACAGCAGATACCATCCAGGCGGCGCGAGATTGGGGTTGTCGGGGACCGCGACGTGCAGATGACAGAGATCGCGCTTGCGAATCGGGAGGTCCACGAGCCGCTGCGACGTGTCGTCCGAGTGCGTCACCGCCATCGGTCGAATGAGGTGCGCCCATTTGATCTGCGCGGCATGTGGCGAGTGGATCCCCACCTGGGTCCCGTAGAACCACTGCGTCGGCGCCGACTCGATGAACGGGCGCGGGCCGCGGAAAAGGTACGGCGGATGATACAGCTCCAGCCGAAGCTCGTCGTCGCCCCGGTCGGGATTCGAACCGGCGGTGATCACGCGGCCATCGGGCAGGAGCAAGGCCACCGAGTGATACAGCCGCGACACCAGCTGCGTCCCGGCCGGGCGAAGGACGTTCGCCGCTGGATCGTAAATCTCGGCGCTGTGTACGGCATCGGCGCGCGTTTCGCCGCGCAGTCCGCCGCCGCTGA
Source organism: uncultured Acidobacteriota bacterium (assembly GCA_963720005.1). Lineage (GTDB taxonomy): Bacteria > Acidobacteriota > Vicinamibacteria > Vicinamibacterales > CAVVIG01 > CAVREM01. The sequence goes on from CAVREM010000097.1 coordinate 152,550, forward strand.
CCAGCACCGTGCGATCGGGCAGGATCACGCAGTTGTGGAGTCCGCGCGCGTGCGCCAGGTTGGGCCCCGGCACATAGTGCGGCGCGCCTGCCTTGAGATCGATGACATCGGTGTGATTGGTCGCGAGCCCGGGTCCGCTCCCGCCCAGCACCATGACCTTCTGATCCTGGGCTGGCGGCAGCAGCACGCTGAAGCACTGATCGCGATTGCCCTGGTTGCGAAGGCCGGGCGTCACTGTCTCCGCCGCGGTCAGCGGATCGATCGTGCGGCCATCGATGACCGCCTGCCCGAGCTGGCCACCGGTGAAGAACATCCGTCCGCTGGCAAGCAGTAACAGGTGCGGATAAAGCGGCAGATCGGTGCCGCGCGGCACGAGCGACCAGCCGGTCAGCGGGTCGTACACCTCGCTGGCTTCCGCGATGCCCGACACGGCGATGGCGCGGCCGTTGCCGAGCGTGACGAGCGACGGATACCACCGGCCGTGGCGCATGTCGCCGATTCGGATCCATTCCTCGATGATCGGGTCGAACAACCACGACGAGCGCAGTCCGATGAACGGGTCGTACTGTTCCGTGCCGCCGGCGACCAGCACCTTCCCGTCTGGCAGCACCGTCTGCCCGGCACAGAACACGTCGAACGGCGTGATCGGCGTGTGAAAGGTTCCCGCCTGGTAGTCCCACACGACGCTGCGCATATCGTGCGCGGTGAAGTTCGGCACGTTGTTGCCCGACCCGGCGAAGAAGAGCACCTTCCCCGTGTGCATCAGCACCGCATGCACCGCGAGCACCCGCGAGTCGCAAGGCAGCAGCTCCCAGTAACCCTGCTGCGCTGCCTCGCACAAGTCGATCGAGTCGGGCATGCCGGGCATCGCCGGCATCCTCGCCATGCTCGTCATGGTGGCTGCCGGAACGACGGGATGGTGATGCGACGGCGCCGGCGATGGAGCAGCAGCTTCAGCTCCCCCGGCATGCGCGTGAGGATGCGCGTCGTGCCCGTGTGAATGCTCGTGATCCACGGCCGGAGGCTGATGTGGTTCGGAAGGGTGCGGCCGATCGTCGTGAGGATGCTTGCCAGTGGGGCACCGGTGGCCACATCTCTCCAGGTCGACCCATCCGGTCTCGTTGCTCCCATCGTCATAGGGCAGCACGAGATCGATCGCTTTCAGGACTTCGGGCGTGACCCAGATCGACTCGCGCGAACGCACCAGACCGGCGAGGCCGGCCATCATGTGCTCTTCAAGGTGGCAGTGAAAGAGGAAGTCGCCCTTGATGGCGACTCGGCACGCCGATTCGGGCGGATCGCACTGCAGCCGTTCGAGCTCGCACGGCAGCCGCAGCGCCGGCGGGGCCTCCGTGTCGATGACGAACGATTCGGCCGGACTGAGGGCATGCACGTCGCCCGCGCCGCCAGGCGGCGCCGGCAGCTGCCACCGCAAGGAGTGCGTGTGGAAGTTGTGCCACACGGACGAGAGATCGAGATTCGCCAGGTACCACCGCAGGCGCTCACCGGGCCTCACCTCAATGGTCGGCGTGTTGCCGACGTAGGCCCGTCCGTTGAGGCAGAAGGTGGCGGCGCCGCCGCCCGGTGCGAACACGATGTGATCGAAATTGCCGTTGTTGGTCCAGTCGACCGACGCGCCGGGCCGTATCGAAACGGTGACGGGATTGAAGAAGTTGTCGCCGATCGATACCGTCCGATTGCCGGCAGGTGCTGCCGGATCGACCACGACCGTGCCGGACATCGACGTGCCGTGGATTTTGCAGTGATACGCAAATGTGCCGGCGGTCGGGAACGTGTGGTTGTAGACGCCACCATGCGGAAGCAATGGGCTCTGGAACGACTCGACCAGGCTCAGGGCCTGCACCTGGTGGACGAACAGCGGGATTTCGTGATCGGCACGCGGCGCCGCTGGATCGCGGACGATTAGAGCGCCAAACAGTCCGCGGTTCACGTTCGCGTTGACGTCGCGAACGTGGTCGTGAAACGGCCAGACGCCAATCGTCTCGTTCGTGGCATCGAAGACGTACGTCCAGGACTCACCGGGCCGGATCTCGTCGCTGCGGCGTCCCGATCGGGTGCGCACCCCGAACGGCCAGGCGCCGTCCGATTCGATCCCGTATTGAGCCCGTGCAGGTGGAAGCTGTGACACTCGGCGGGATCACCGTTGAGTACGTGGATGTAAAGGCGTTCACCTGGACGCGCATACAGCACGCACCCCGGAATGCGGCGGTTCCAGGCCGGCTCGTTGACGTCGGCCTCTATCAGCTTCGCCCCATTCGGCTGGGTGTGGTGACTGTCGAAGTACTCGTGGTACACGAGTGCGTCGAGCACCGTCGCAAGGATTTCCCCCGGCTGCACCCGACCGAGCTCGTGGCCCATGTTGAACATGTCATCCCGGCCCCACCGGCGCGCGCAGGGGTCGGGCGCGAGCGGGCTATAGCCGGTGAGCGGCTCGATCTTCAGGAAGATGTCGCGTTGTTTTCCGCAGCAGGGCGCCGTCATGGCTACTGGTGTCGCGGGCGCCGCGATAGTAACACTCGACCGGGCGCGAGGTGATGTGTGGTCGACAACGGTCGAGCTCCAGGCTCGAAAAAGTGTCTTGATGGCCGACACTCAACCGTAGAAATGGTTGAGCGGGAGTGAATGGAGCTAGTTGAAATTCAGCGCCGGGGCGGGCATAGTTGAGGTGGACTTCGGATCCATTTCTCCCGATGCCGATACAGCGCGACGACGCCGACGAACGGATTGCGCGACTCGAGAAAATGATGGAGGAGGCGCGCGCCAAGCCTGCCGAGCCCCTCTGACGGGGCGAACGCCCCGCGGGAATCAGTGCAAGCCAAGGTCAAAATCACACGGCCAGCGGCCAGGCCGCGGGCGCGCTCGAAGAAACAGTAGTCATTCCGTCCAGATCAGGACCTTCATCCCGGCCTTGTCCGCGTGGTCGAGAACGAGTCCCGGGCCAAGCGCTTCGAGGGCCGACACGTTCAGATTGAGGCGCTCGGCGTCGAAGTCGATGCCGCTGTCGGCATCGAACGAGATGCGCCCGTTAGGGGAAAGGCGCAGCAGCCAGAAGGGAATGCTGACGTCGACGAGCCTGCGGGGCCCGGGATCGTAGGCGAGCGCGCGCAGGGTCGCGACCGGCGGGTGTGACGCGCCGGCGTCTGCCCGTCCCGTGACGACCGCGTCGCCGTCGGCATCGATTCGAAGGAGCGCCTGCTCTCCGGCCGAAACGGGCCCGTGCCGCCGCGATGCGGGCCTCGGCCGCCTCCGCCGGCACGACCTCCGACCGGACATGCCGATAGATGAAGAAGCGTCGCGCCGCCGACGATCGCGATGGCGACGATCGCGGTCACGACGATCGCGGCGACGACGATCTGCCGCCAGGTCCGAGGGTTGGTTGCGGTCATCGCGAGCCGCTGTTGCGGTTCATCGCAGGAGCCGGCGCGCGTCGTTGGCGCATGGCTGATCGTTGTCGGATTCGCACAACGTGATGGCCGTCTTGAGCTCCGTCTGGGCGCCGGCGCTGTCGTTGGCCTTCAGCGCCAGCCGTCCCAGGTCGAGCCGCGCCCGCCCGTGCACCCACCGCCGGCCCTCGGCCGCCAGCGACTTGTGCAGGTCGTCGCGGGCTTCCGCCGCGAGCCCCATCGCCGTGCGCGCCTCGCCGCGTTTCTGGAACCAGATCGCCTCCTCGCCGAACATCCGCGATCGCGTGTCGTCCGGCGAAGCGATCGATGCCTTCGGACAGCATGCGGTTCGGCTTCGGCATGGCGGCCGGCACGCAGCAGCGTTCCGCCCGCTCTCGAGCCAGAACAGGCGATTGCGCGGGAATTCCGCGCGCAGCCGCTCCAGCTGCTGCAGCGCCTCGTCGTAGCGGCGCTCGCGGTTGTAGAGCAGCACGAGCGCGACGCGCGCGTCGACGCGATTGTCGCCGCCGTAGTCGGCGGCTTCCTTGACGAGCGTCAGGCCCTTCTCCCGCCCGCCGCCGAATCCGGCGGCGTACGCCATCCAGCGCATCGGCAGCGCCATGCCGGCGATCAGGTAGCGGTACGTCCCGACGATCAGGCCGGCGTCGCGCCGCCGCTTGATCGAGCTCCATCACGCGCTCGTGGGCGTTGTAGGCTTCCCGCGCCGATCCAAACGCCGCCCGCACGCTGCCTTGAATCGTCGCGGCGAACGACGCGCGCAGTCCGACCGCGGCGCCGAGCTCGTAGTGCGCGTCAGCATCGCGGGGATTGGCCGCGATCTTCGTCCGCGCCATCTCGATGGCGCGCCCGGTGGTCGCCTCGAACTCGGTCAGCAGCGCGGCGGGGGGCGGCTGCAGCTTGACGTTCGAGCGCGACACGCCGCCCAGGTAACTGTCGACGGTCATCGTTCCACGCCGGAACGATTCGTCGATCCACAGCGCGCCGGCCAGGCCCCGCTGAGCTGCGGCGTCGTCCGGGTCGGCGGCAACCGCCTCGCGGTAGCGTGGCGATCGCCCGATCGCGGTCGAGGTTGTACAGCTCGCTGGCGGCCCGCACACGGAGCGTTTCCGACTGCGGGTTTGCCGCGCCGGCCGCCGGGGCCACGACGATCGCGATCAGCGCAGCCGCCGAGTGCCGGACCAGGCGCCTCATACCTCCATCTTACGACCGGCCGGAGGTTGCGCCGCTTGTGCCTTCTGCATACAATCGCACCCTGCTACCAGCGAAAGTCCGGGGTTTCTGAAGGGAAGGGAGTCGGCGTGGACAAGGTGTCGACCGTCGAAAGGCATGGCCACGCGCACGAGCATGCGCACGAACATGCGCATGAAGAGCTCGGGTTCTGGCGCAAATACATCTTCTCGCAAGATCACAAAGTCATCGGGATCCAGTACGCGATAACCGGCCTCCTTTTCCTGCTCTTCGGCTTCAGCCTGATGATGCTGATGCGGTGGCAGCTCGCCTATCCGGGCCGGCCCATTCCGCTCATCGGCGGGCTGCTTCGGCGCCGCCATGCGCCACCGGCGGCATCATGCTGCCCGAGTTCTACAACCAGCTCGGGGCGATGCACGGCACCATCATGGTGTTCCTCGGCGTCGTGCCGCTCGCCGTCGGCGGCTTCGGCAACTTCGTGATGCCGCTGCAGATCGGCGCGCCCGACATGGCGTTCCCCAAGCTCAACATGATGAGCTACTGGGTGTACTTCGTCGGCGGCGTCGTGATGCTCGGCGAGCTTCTTCATGCCGCGGCGGCGCGGCGCGCTCCGGCTGGACGTCCTATCCGCCGCTGTCGATCGTCGAGCTCGGCGGCCAGACCTGGTGGCTGATCGGCATGATCTTCCTGATCACGTCGTCGCTCCTCGGCTCGGTGAACTTCATCGTGACGATCGTCCAGCTGCGCGCCAAGGGCCTGAGCTGGATGCGGCTGCCGTTCTTCGTCTGGGCGCAGCTCGTGACCGCGTTCCTGCTGCTGCTCGCGTTCCCGCCGCTCGAAGCGGCCGGCGTGCTGCAGCTGATGGATCGCCTCGCCGGCACCAGCTTCTTCATGCCGAGCGGTCTCGTCGTCGGCGGCCAGGCCGCTGAACGTCGCCGGCGGCGGCAACCCGCTCCTCTGGCAGCACCTGTTCTGGTTCCTCGCGCACCCGGAGGTCTACGTCCTGATCCTCCCGGCGATGGGCATCGTGTCGGAGATCATCGCCAACAACACGCGCAAGCCGCTGTGGGGCTACCGCGCGCTGGTCTACTCGATCGTCTTCCTCGGCTTCATGTCGTTCATCGTGTGGGCGCACCACATGTTCATGACCGGCATGGGGACGGTGATGAACTCGTTCTTCCAGGTGACGACGATGATCATCTCGATCCCGTCGGTCGTCATCCTGTCGGCGCTCCTGCTGTCGCTGTGGGGCGCCTCGATTCGGTTCACGACGCCGATGCTGTTCGCGCTGGCGTTCCTGCCGATGTTCGGCATCGGCGGGCTGACCGGGCTGCCGCTCGGCCTCGCGCCGCCCGACATCCACCTGCACGACACCTACTACGTCATCGGCCACTTCCACTACGTCGTGGCGCCGGGAACGATCTTCGCGCTGTTCGCGGGGATCTATTACTGGTTCCCGAAAGCGACCGGCCGGCGGATGAACGACCTGCTCGGCAGGATCCACTTCTGGGGCTCGTTCGTCTGCATCAACATCGTCTTCATGCCGATGTTCATCCAGGGCCTGGCCGGCATGAACCGCCGGCTGTACGACGGCGGCGCGCAGTACGCGCACAACCAGGGGCTGCCGCTCGAGCTGCACGTCTGGATCGGCATGGCCGCGTGGACGCTCGGCTTGTTCCAGATTCCGTTCATCTTCAACTTCTTCTGGAGCATCTGGAAGGGCAAGCCGGTGTCGGACAACCCGTGGGAGGCGACCACGCTCGAGTGGTCGGCGCCGTCGCCGCCCGGACACGGCAACTTCCTCACCGAGCCGGTGGTGTACCGCGGGCCGTACGAATACAGCGTCCCGGGCGCCGCGAAGGACTTCACGCCGCAGTTCGAGCCGGAGCGCGCGTAATGAACATTCCCGTACACCGTCGAAACGCGCCCCGACACCGGGCTGACCAACGGCAAGCTGGGCATCTGGCTGTTCCTCGCGTCGGAAGTCATGCTGTTCGGCGCGCTGTTTTCGACCTACATCATTCTGCGCACCGGCGCGCCGGTCTGGCCGCACGGCGAGCTGAGCGTCCCGCTCGGCGCGATCAACACCGTGCATCCTGATCAGTTCGTCGGTGACGATGGTGATGGCGTGGGCGATCGCTCAAGCTGAACGACTGCGGCAAGCACCGGCTGTACCTGATCGCGACGTTCGTGCTGGCCGGCGATCTTCCTCGTGAACAAGTACTTCGAGTACGCCGAGCACCTCGCGCACGGCGAGGGCCCGTGGCACAGCACGTTCCTGGCGATCTATTTCACGCTGACCGGCCTGCACGGCCTCCACATCATCGGCGGCATGGTCGTGATGGCGTATTTCATCGGGCCGGGCGCGAAGATGTGGAAGAGGAATCCCGGAGCAGTTCGCCAACCGGATCGAGTACACGGGGCTGTACTGGCACTTCGTCGATCTGGTTTGGATTTTCCTGTTCCCGGTGTTGTACTTGCTGTAGAGTCGGGCGGCTGAAGCCGGACACTACGGTGCGACGACGTCGCGTAGTGTCCGCCTTCAGGCGGACGCATGGAGATCTCGATGCACGTCGATGCGGAAGCGGTCAGGAAGAGCGTTCGCACATACATGATGATCGGCGCGGCGCTGCTGGTGTTCACGGGCATCACCGTGGCGGCGAACTACCTGCACCTGCCGGTGCCGGCCGCGATCACGCTGGCGCTCATCATCGCCAGCATCAAGGCGCTCGATGGTCGCCGCCGTGTTCATGCACCTCAACCACGAGAAGCAGTGGATCTACGGCTCGCTGATCCTGACGGTCGCTTCTTCATCGTGCTGATGTCCGTGCCGCTGTTCACGATCGATGGACACGTTCGGCACGCACCTGACCGGCCCGGCGGCCGGCCACGCAGCGGCGCGCGCCGCGGACGAACACGCGGGTCACTGAATGTCGCTGCGGGCTTTTCATCTGCTGTTCATCGCGCTGTCGGTGATCCTCACCGCCTTCTTCGCCGCGTGGGCGGCCGGCCAGTACCGCGCTCGAGCAGCGACTCCGGCTACGTCGCGGCGGCGGCCGTGTCGCTCGCCGCCGGCGCGGGCCTGGCCGTCTACGGCGCGGCGTTTCAGCGCAAGACGCGGCAGATGTAGTGCATGCGCACCTTGCTCCTGACGCTCGTGCTCCTGGCCGCGCCGCGCGCGGCGCTGGCGTGTCCGGTCTGCTTCGGCCAGAACGACACGCCGCTGGGCAACGCGATCAAGCCGGCGTGATCCTGATGCTCGTGCTCGTCGGCCTGCGTGCTGACGGGGTTCGGCGCGTTCATCGTGCAATCTGAACCGGCGGGCGCGGCGACGTTCGCCGAGCAGACAGCGACCCGCAGAAGGGGACCGCTCTGATGCTGGAGTTACTCGGGTTGCCGCCGCAGGCATCGACGCACGCGGCGGAAATCGACCACATGATCGTGCTCGTGCACTGGCTGATGCTGGTGCTGTTCGTCGGCTGGGGCGCGTTCTTCGTCTTCGTCCTGTTCCGGTTCCGAAAGGGCGCCAATCCCAAGGCCAGCTACGCCGGCGCGAAGGGCAAGATGGCGAAGGGCCTCGAGATCGGCGTCGCCGTCGTCGAGGTGGTCCTGCTCGTGTTCTACGCGATTCCGGCGTGGGCGACGCGCGTCGGCGCGTTCCCGTCGGAGAACGAAGCGATCGTCGTTCGCGTCATCGGCGAAGCAGTTCGAGTGGAACTCGCACTATCCGGGCGCGGACGGCCGGTTCGGCCGCCGCGAAGTCGCGCGCGTCGCCGCCGACAATCCGCTCGGCCTCGTTCGCACCGACGCCGACGCCAAGGACGACATCGTCACCACCAACCAGCTCAATCTGCCGGTCGATCGGCCCGTCCTCGTCCAGCTGACCAGCCAGGACGTCATCCACAGCTTCGGGCTGTTCGAGATGCGGGTGAAGCAGGACGCCATTCCCGGGCATGGAGATCCCGGTGTGGTTCATCCCGAACCGGATCGGCCAGTACGAGATCGCCTGCTCGCAGCTGTGCGGCCTCGGCCACTTCCGGATGCGCGGCTTCGTGAACATCCAGAGCGACGCCGACTTCCAGAACTTCCTGGCGGAGGAAGCGAAGCTGCTCGCGCAGTAGCGGCATGGACACGCACGTCAAGGTGGTCGGCGCGCTGAACGTCGTGCTCGGCGCGTTCGGCCTGCTGATTGCCGCCGCGACTGATGTTGATCTTCGGCGGCGCCACCTGGCTGGTCGGCGCGACCGGCGACCCCGATGCGGCGGCGGCCATTCCAATCCTCGGCCTGACCGGCGCCGCGCATCTCCACCTTCCTGCTCATGCTCTCGCTGCCCGGCGTCGTCATCGGCATCGGCCTGCTGCAGCGGCGGTCGTGGGCGCGCGTCGCCGGCATCGTGATTTCGCTCCTGAACCTGTTCAACTTCCCGTTCGGGACGATGCTCGGCGTCTACGGGCTCTGGGTGCTGTTTGCGAAAGACACCGAGCGGGTGTTCAACACCGGCCAGCACGCGGAGGTGCTATGAATTTCAGAATGCGGGCTTCGAGCTGTGAGCGCCCGAGCTGTTAAGCTCCTGAAGTCGTCCGAAGCTCCTAGAGGCTCCGAGCCTTTACAAGGCGTCGACGGCGGCGAGCACTTCCTCGGCGTGGCCGTCGACCTTCACGTTGTCCCAGCGCTTCGCCACCTTGCCGTCGCGATCGATCAGGAACGTCGTCCGGACGATGCCCATGTAGGTGCGGCCGTAGCGCGACTTCTTCTGCCAGGTGCCGTATTTCTCGGCGACTTCGTGGTCCGGGTCGGCCAGGAGGGGAAAGCCGATCTTGTACTTGTCGGCAAAGCGCGCCTTGCTCTTCTCGTCGAGGATGCTGACGCCGAGCACGGCGGCCTTGCTCGAGTTGAAGCGCGGCAGGTTGTCGGTGAACGAGCACGCTTCCTTCGTGCACCCGGGCGTGTCGTCCTTCGGATAGAAATAGAGGATGACGGGACGTCCCGCGTAATCGGCCAGCCGCCGCACCGAACCGCTCTGATCCTTCAAGCTGAACGCCGGCGCCTTCCTGCCCACTTCGACGAGCGGCATCGACCGCCTCCTTTCGCTGATGCTAGATTTCTACTTCAATGGTGACGCTGAAGACAATCGACGCGCACGCCGGGGGCGGGCCGCTGCGCCTCGTCGTCGACGGATTTCCCGCGCCGCGCGGACGCACGATGGCCGACAAGGTCGAGTGGGTCAGGCGGCATGCCGACCATCTGCGGCGCCTGTTGATGCGCGAGCCGCGCGGGCATGCAGACATGTGCGGCGCGCGTGCTGACCGAGCCGGTCGCGCCCGGATCGCACGCCGGCGTGATCTTCATGAACGCGAGCGGCTACCCGGCATTGTCCGGCCACGGCATCATCGCGCTCACGACGATTGCGCTCGAACGCGGCCTCCTGATGCCTGGCGGCGATGGCATGACGATCGTGTTCGACACGGCGGCCGGGACCGTGCGGGCGCGCGCGGCCGGCACGCTGCAGCGCGTCGATCGCGTCACGGTGGTCAACGTCCCGTCGTTCGTTGCGCAGGGCAGCCTGGCCGTGAAAGCCGGCGGGCCGCCAGATGCGCGCCGACGTGGCGTTCGGAGGCGGGTTCTACGCGATCGTCGACAGCGAGGCGGTCGGGTTGTCGGTGGATGCGTCGCGCGTGCCCGAGCTGCGGCGCGCGGGCGTGGAGATTTCCGCAGCTGTCGACGCGGTGCAGGCCTGGGTACATCCGGTCACCGGGCCTCGAGGAAGGAATCGCCGGCACGATCTTCACGGCGCCGCCTCGGTCCGAGGGCGCCGACCTTCGTTCGGTGACCGTTTTCAGGCGATGGCCAGGTCGGCCGGTCGCCGGGTGGAACTGGCGACAGCCGCCCTGATGGCCGTGCTGGACGCGATGGGCCTCGCTTGCCGACGATCGGCCGTTTGTCCACGAGGGGATCGTCGACACGCGCCTCTCCGGCCGGATTGCGAGCCGGACCTCCGTCGGCGAGCTGGACGCGATCGTCGCCGAGGTCGAGGGATCGGCCTGGATCACGGGCGAGCACACGTTCCTGGCCGCGCCGGGCGATCCCTTTGCGGAAGGGCTGACACTCGCGTAGCGACCCTTCCAGGGCCGCCTAGCTATCGAGAAACGCCCGCGCGAGCCGCTCCAGCAGCTGCGGCAGCGTCTCGCCGTCGAGCGCGAACGCGTTCTTCTCGGGCGACCAGGCGAGCTTGTAGCTCCTGGCCATCGCCGACACCCAGATCTGACGAACGGGAGCGTTGGGAGAGACGACGAACTTCGCTTCACCCGGCTCCTCGAAGAGCAGGTTCAGCACGCCGTTCTGCAGCTCGACCTCGAAACCGGCCTGGTCGGCGAGCGGCAGCAGCGCGTGGCGGGCCTGTTCGAGCGCCTCGTCGCTCCTGACGCGAAACTCCTGCTCTGTGAGCGTGGTCATCGATGCGTTAAACCTTTGCCGCCGACCGCGCGTCTAACCTAGGGAAAGGCAGGTGATCGGTCGTGCACGAATGGTCGTTTTCCTCGACGGCGGAATGGGTGGTCGGCGTGCTGCTGGCGGTCGTCGTGGTGTCGATGATGTTCGTCTAGCGAACTCTAGCGATCCGACGAATCGTCGACGCTCGCCATATAGCTCTTCCGCGCCCGCGCGGTCATCCCAGGCTGCTTCAGCCTCACCGTCAGTTTGTGAACCTTGTTATCGAGACGAGGGGCGACGAACGCCAACGCATACTGGCTGTGAAGCTCCTGCGCGACGCGCGTGAACGTCGACGCGAGCTCGGTGGTCTTCTTCAGCTCGAAATAGCCGCCGCCGGTTTCTTCGGCGAACTTGCGCAGCGCGCCGTCCGGCTTCGAGCGCACCACGCGAACGCCGTCGAAGTACTCGCTCGACAGGCCGATCGAGTAGATCATCACGTCTTCGTTGCGCGCGCGGTCCATCACCGTGCGGAAGCTGGCGCGGCTCGACGTATCTTCCCCGTCGGTCAGGAGCACCAGCACGCGCCGTCCTTCGCACTCCCACCAGCTCATCGAGGCTCATCGCGGCCGCGTCGAACAGGCGCGTCGCGTTGCCGTAATCGAGCCCGCGCAGATCCGCCACCAGGTCGTCGCGATCGTTGGTGAAGTGGCCGCCGAACTCGATCTTGTCGTTGAACGCGCCGACCTTGGCCTTGTCGTCCGGCAGGAGGCGGATGACGAACTGCTCCGCGGCCTCTTTCAGCAGCTTGAGGTTGGTGGTCATGCTGAAGCTCGTGTCGAGCATCACCACCGCGGTGATCGGACGCGTTTCGTTTTCGAAGAGGACGAGCGGCTGCGGCTGGTCGTTGTCGAGCACCTCGAAGTCGTCCTGCGTGAGGTCCGGGACCAGCCGGTTGTCGCGATCGGTGACTGTCGCGAAGATCGACACCACCGCGCCGTATTCGACTTGAACGTCGGCTGCTGCGCCGCCGTGGTCGCTGCAACGGCGACGAGACCAAGGACGACCGCCGCTCTCTTCATAGACTTCAGCTTACTGCAAGAGCCCCGGGCGCTCCGGCGAGCCGTTGAGGCGTTCACGATCGCCCTCGCATTTCGCTGTCGCAAGAACTCGACCGAATACCGGACTTGACCGGTCGGATATGCCGCAGTAAACTGACTCCCTAATTCTGAGACTCAGTCTCGCTTCACGGGTTGCCCGACGAGGTGCCGGCCCGGGTCAAGGTCATGCTTCAGGCGTTTGTCATCACCCTCCGCGAAGGCCTCGAGGCCTTTCTGATCGTCGCCATCAGCCTTGCCTACCTGCGAAAGAGCGGCCGCCGCGAGCTGATTCCGGCCGTCCACTGGGGCATCGCGGTCGTCGGTGGTGATCAGCGCCGCCGCCGGTTACCTGCTGCATCGCGCCGCCAATCAGGCGCTTTGGGAAGGCGTGCTGGCCCTGGCCGCTGCGGTCTCGGTCGCGTCGCTCACGATTCACATGTGGCGCTCGGCCCGCCGGATCAAGCGCGACATCGAGGGCCATCTGCAGTCCTCCGCGCTCCGGCAGGGGACGGCGGCCTTCCTCGGTGTCTTCGGCTTCACGCTCCTGATGATCACCCGCGAGGGGATGGAAACCGCGCTCCTGATGGGCACGCTGCTGTTCCAGGTCCAGGCGGTCAACGTCGTCGCCGGCGCCGTCCTGGGCATCGTCCTTTCGGCGTTCGTCGCGTCGCTCTGGTCCCGATACGGGCACCGCGTCAACCTGGCGCTGTTTTTCCAGGTCACCGCGGTCTTTCTGCTGGTTTTCGTCGTCCAGTTGCTCATTTACGGCGTGCACGAATTGAGCGAAGCCTACATGCGGATCCCGTTCGCCGAGTGGCTCCACTGGACGACCGAGCCCTACGGGCCAGACGGGATGTACGGCCAGTATCTGACGTACATGCTGGTCATGCTCCCGGTCGGCTGGCTGGCGGCGAGCGCCATCTTCGCGAGGCGCGACCTGCCCCAGGCCGGCCGGATTCCCGACCGTCGTCCGCAACTAAAATCCCTGCAGCGCCCCGGTTTTGTCGGGTGCTTGACCGAAGTAGCTGAATTCTAATAGCTTACGGTCTTGTCCGAGCTGCGCGCGCTGCCAGAACCTCACGAGCTCGACGGGAAATAACCGTTGAGATACGCGGCGTTCGCTCAGTAAAATCCCACTCTTTGCGTCGCTGGAAGACGCCCACACCATGATCAACGTTGCCGCGATTCGGATGCAGCAGTTCGGGGTCCAGTTCTACCAGGCGTCCTTGACCGCCAGCGACATCGACAAGCTTGTCCGCTTCGAGGTGCTCAGCTACGGCGACAGCGCCCAACCGCCGGTGCGCGGCGGCAAGGCCACGGCCTGGCGTCGACGCCGTCGAAGGTGAACTGGGATCTGCTCGAACGCCGCATCGCGTCGAGCGAAAAGGCCTATCAGCGCCAGATCATCCGCCGCAAGATCGACGAGCTGGTGCAGTACTACGAGCAGTGCCGGCAGGCGCGCGATCTCCCGTCGATTCCCGGCGCGGTGATCATCAGCTGCGACGAGAAGCTGAACTTCCAGGCGTCTGGCGACGATGGCCGCGTGGGGATCCTGAAGGTGCCGGAGCGCGAAGGCATCCTGCGGGCGATCGACGGCCAGCACCGGCTGCTCGCGCTGCACGCCGACATCGACCGGTTCGCGGGCGAGGACTTCAGCGTGCCGGCGATCATCTTCGACCGGCTGCCCGAGGATCACGTCGTCCAGATGTTCGTGACGATCAACGCGAAGCACACGCGGTTGAACGCGTCGCACCTGGTCAGCCTCTCGGGCCGCCAGCTCTATCGCGACGAGGCGCTCGCCACCGCGCACGACGTCGTGCGCGCGCTCAACGATCGCGAGGACTCGCCGCTCTACGACGAGATCAAGCTGCTCGGCGTCGGCCGCGGCCGCGTCGCGCAGGCGCCGCTCGCCCAGGAGCTGAAGAAGCTGTTCGCGGCCGACGTCTTCACGGACCGCCGCGTCCGAGCGACATGCACGAGGAGGCGAGGAAGTTCTTCGTCAACTACTTCAAGCAGATCGCGCTCGTCTTCGGCGGCGCCTGGAACGGCCGCAAGTACAGCCATCAAGTCGGCGTCGGCGCTGCGCGCGTTCGTGCGCGTCGCCCCCGACGTCATCCGGCGCCTCGATCAGGAGCACGCCGATCGCGCCGACTTCCGCGCGATCGGCCGCGTGATCGCGCCCTGGGGGCGCCGCATCGGCGATCTGCGATTCGAGACCGAAGGCGCCTGGAAGCGCAGCGGCACGACGGTCGATTCGCTCGCCAAGGAGCTGCGCCTGGCGCTGCAGTACCCGGAAGGAGCGGCGGTCTAGCGAATTTACAATTTACAATTGTGAATTGTAAATTGCATGAGGACTCTGATCGTCACCGGCGGCGCCGGGTTCATCGGCTCGAACCTCGTTCGCTACGCACTTGCCCGCACCCCTGATCGCGTCGTCGTCGTCGACAAGCTGACCTACGCAGGCAGCCTGCTCAACCTCACGGACCGCTCGAGGACCACCGCGTCGCTTTCGTTCAGGCCGACATCGGCGACGCTGCGGCCATGGCGCGCGTGTTCGAGGACTATGCGCCCGATGCGCGTGCTGAACCTCGCCGCCGAGACGCCACGTCGATCGATCGATCGATTCCGCCCAGTCCGTTCGTCGCCACCAACATCGTCGGGACGTTCGTCCTGCTGGAGGCGGCGCGCGACTACCTGCGGCGGCTGCCGGCGGCCGCGCGGGAGCGATTCCGGTTTCTCCACGTGTCGACCGACGAGGTGTACGGCACGCTCGGGCCGAGCGGCCTGTTCAGCGAGGAGACGCCTTACGCGCCCAACTCCCCGTATGCGGCGAGCAAGGCGTCGGCCGATCATCTCGTGCGCGCCTACTGCCACACCTACGGGCTGCCGGTGGTCACCACGAACTGCTCGAACAACTACGGTCCGTATCAGTTCCCCGAGAAGCTGATCCCGCTGATGATCCTGAACGCGCTGGACGGCCGGCCGCTGCCCATCTACGGCGACGGCGGGAACGTGCGCGACTGGCTCCACGTCGAGGATCACTGCGCCGGTCTGCTGCTGGTGCTCGAGCGCGGGCGCGTCGGCGAGACCTACAACGTCGGCGGCGGCAACGAGCGGACGAACCTGGACATCGTCGATCGCATCTGCGACGCGCTCGATGGACTGCAGCCTGCGGCCGAACGGCGTCCGAACGGCACGCAGCTACCGCGCTCGAAGACCTTCGTCCCCGACCGCCCGGGCCACGATCGCCGCTACGCCATCGATGCGACGAAGATCACGCGGGAGCTCGGATGGCGGCCCGCCCGGTCCTTCGAGGAGGGGCTTCGCGCGACGGTCCGGTGGTACATGGAGCATCGCGACTGGTGCGAAGGCGTCCAGACAGGGCGGTACGACCGCGAGCGACTCGGACTGCGATGAAGGGCATTCATCCTCGCCGGCGGCGCCGGCACTCGCCTGCAGCCGCTGACGCGCGCCGTCAGCAAGCAGCTGATGCCGGTCTACAACAAGCCGATGGTGTACTACCCGCTGTCGACGCTGATGCTGGCGGGGATCCGCGACATCCTGATCATCACGACTCCGCACGAACAGGACGGCTTCAAGCGGCTGCTCGGCGACGGCTCGCGAGATCGGCATCAGGATCGTCTATGCCGCGCAGGCCAGGCCGGAAGGGCTCGCCCAGGCGTTCCTCATCGGCCGCGACTTCGTCGGCCGGACCGGGTGGCGCTCGCGCTGGGCGACAATATCTTCTACGGTGCGCATTTTTCGGATCTACCTGCGCGCAGCAGCGGCGCGCGAGACGTGGGGCCACCGTGTTCGGCTACCGGGTGCGCGACCCCGAGCGATACGGCGTCGTCGAGTTCGACGCGGCCGGCCGCGCGGTCAGCCTCGAGGAGAAGCCCGCGCGGCCCAAGTCGTCCTATCGCGGTCACGGGCCTGTACTTCTACGACAACCGGGTCGCCGACATCGCTGCCGCCCTGAAGCCGTCCGCGCGCGGCGAGCTCGAGATCACCGACGTCAACCGGCATGTACCTCGAACAGGGCCAGCTGACGTGGAGAAGCTGCCGCGCGGCGTCGCCTGGCTCGATACCGGCACCCACGAGGCCCTGCTGCAGGCCGCCAACTACATCCAGGCCATCGAGGAGCGGCAGGGGCAGATGGTGGCGTGCCTCGAGGAGATCGCCTATCGCATGGGCTACATCTCGGCCGGCCAGTTGAGCGGCCTGGCCGACGCCATGGAGCTCGAGCGCCTACGGGCAATACCTCCGCCGCGTGCTCGAACAGGATCTGAGCGATGAAGCTCGTCCAGACCGAACTGCCGGGCGTCGTGATCGTCGAAGCGGACGTCGTCCGCGATCGCCGCGGGTTCTTTCTCGAGACCTACCACGCCACGAAATATCGCGCGATGGGCATCGCCGGGTCGTTCGTCCAGGACAACCATTCGCGATCGAGCCGGCGGCACTTTGCGCGGCCTGCACCTGCAGGTGGAGCGGCCGCAAGGGAAGCTCGTCCGCGTGGTCTGCCGGCGAAGTCTTCGACGTCGCGGTCGACGTCCGCCGCGGGTCGCCGACGTTCGGCCGGTGGGTCGGCGTCGCGCTTTCGGCCGAGAGTTTCCGCCAGCTCTATATTCCCGAAGGGTTCGCCCACGGGTTCGCCGTGGTCAGCGAAACGGCGGACGTCGAATACAAGTGCACGGACGTCTACCATCCCGTCTTCGGAAATCTGCATGCTCTGGAGCGACCCGGCGCTGGCGATCAAGTGGCCGATTGACGACCCGGTCCTCTCCGACCGCGATCGCTCCGCGCCGACCGTCGCGCAAATTGCTGAGCGGCTGCCTGCCTACGCGCCAGCAGTCACGAGCTGAACAACAGAACTGTAACGGACACGACAAAGTCGTGCGTGCGCGAACGGCGCTGTCGCGAGAAGGCCCGCTACTTTCGAAGAATTTCGCAGGCATACGCCTTGCGATGTCAGGCTGGCAGGTCGCCGGTCTGATTACGGCAGGGCGCCGTGAATGCTGGGGGAGCCAGACCGGTGAAGCAGGGGGGCACCACATATCGTGGTGCCCTTTTGTTTTGTACCCACCTTCGCTCTTCAAGCTTCCGCCTCCGCTAAAGCTACGGCGGACAAGCCGGCGCGCCACCCTTATGGCAAGCTTGTCGCGGTCATGCGCGTCGATCTCAATGCCGACGTCGGCGAATCCTTCGGCGCCTACGCTATCGGGGACGACGCGGCTCTCCTCGCGTCGGTGACCTCGGCGAGCGTCGCCGCGGGGTTCCACGCGGGCGATCCTGGTGTCCTCCGGCAGACGATCCGCCTCGCGCACACGCATGGCGTCGGCGTCGGGGCGCACCCGGGCTTCCAGGATCTGGCCGGTTTCGGGCGGCGCGAGATGCGCCTCTCTGCGGGCGAAGCCGAAGACCTGGTCCTCTACCAGATTGCGGCCGTTGCCGGAGTGGCGCGGAGCGAAGGCGTGCGCCTTCAGCACGTAAAGCCGCACGGTGCCCTCTACAACATGGCAGCGACCGATAGCGGGCTTGCCGAAGCGATCGCGCGCGCGGTCAGGGCCTTCGATCCGTCGTTGATCCTGTTCGGGCTGCCCGGTTCCGCGCTGCTCGCCGCTGGCCGATCCGCGGGCCTGCGCGTCGCTGCCGAGGCATTTGCCGATCGCGCCTACCAGCCCGATGGCACGCTGGTGCCGCGAAGCCGGCAGGAGTCGGTCATCAGCGACGCTTCGGTCGTCGTCTCACGCGCGGTGCGGATGATCGTCGAAGGTGTCGTGACGGCGACTGACGGCACGCGCGTGCCGATTGTTGCCGATACCATCTGCTTGCACGGGGACACGCCGGGGGCAGGACGCCTGGCGGCCACGCTTCGCACCGAATTGGAAGCTGCGGGGATCTCGGTGCGACGGTTCGATGTCGAAGGACCTGAGGGCCTGTTTCGCCCGTAGTTCGGACCTTCAGGTCCGCCCGGATCCGCTTCGGACCCTTGAGAAGTCGCAGGGCTGGCTCGGCCCGCGCCCCTCTGGAGTGGCTCCGCAAGGTAAAGAACGCGGGCGTTTCCAATCGCCGACACGACGAAAGCGGCGGCCAAGCCCCCAATCCCAATGATCGCGCCCGCGTCGAACAGCTTGAAGCTTGCAAGATCGCCGATCGCGACTGACGCTCCCCCGGCGGCTTTGATCGCGCCGGCCGCAAGCACCAGCCGCAACTCGGTCGGCCCGAACCCGAAGAACGACATCCGGAAGACACCCGTCGCATGCGTCGCCAGATAGGTTTCGGCGCGACACGAGCAGATAGGCGGCGAGCAGCACGACGGCGAGAAGCGGGCTCATCAGACCTGAGCACGCGATTCCGGCGAAAAGGAACGCAGCGCCTGCGAGATCGATGACGTGATCGACGTAGTAGCCATACCGCGGACGCTCGATGCGCCTGACGCGGGCGACCGTGCCGTCCAGGCTGTCGCCAAGCCAGTTGGCGAAAAGCGCAGCGACGACCCCGGCGGCGGCTGCGCGCTCGTCCCACTGGAACGCGGCGAACGCGAGCCCGGCACATGCCGATCGAGAGCAGGCCGAGCGCTGACAGGTGGTCGGGCGTGATCGCCTCTGGCAGCCGGCGCGCCATCCACTCGAGCGCGCGCCGTTCCGCCCCGGCTAAGACGCTCTGGTTGTTGCGGATATGAGGATTCGAACGGTCTGACATCTGAGCTCTCCCCCTGCCTTGAAATGCGTAAAAGACACGGGGAAGAGGCTCAGCAGGCGGGGAAGCTTTCCGAACGCCTCGTCCGTGGTGAAGGGCTCGAGACGGAGCCGGGCGAGGATGATGACCGATCCCAAGCCCGGCGATCAGTGCGGCGTTCACGTTGCTGTTCGTCGTCGACAGGAGGACGCCGTCGACCGCGAGAGACGACAGCAATCACCGCGTCTATCAACAGGGTAATCGGGTCGGTCCGGCGGCGTTCGGCCGCGAGCGCGCGACGGTTCATCCGCTCGACGAATAGCAGCTGGCTGCGCAGGACTCCGCCCACGGTCGCGGCGACGGTGACGATGCCGAATGCGCCGAGCGCCGCGGGCCCCAGTCCCTGCTTGATGAGCCACGCGACCACGCAGGCGAGGAAGTAGAGGCCGATGACGATCGCCTGATGCGTGCGCCACCAGCGGATAGCGCGGGTCAGGCGTCGGACGGGAGGCGTCGTCGGACGGGCGAGGCGTCGGCTCGACGCTCAGCGCTCGCCGAGATCTCGGCAGCGGACCCGAACCGTTCGGCGGGCGACTTCTGCAAGCAGCGCTCGATGACCGAGCAAACCGATATCGGGAAGCGCCGGGCACAGATCTTCGATGGGGGTCGCGTCGCTCTTGAGGATTCGCGAGGTGACGCCGGCGGCCGA
Source organism: uncultured Acidobacteriota bacterium (assembly GCA_963720005.1). Lineage (GTDB taxonomy): Bacteria > Acidobacteriota > Vicinamibacteria > Vicinamibacterales > CAVVIG01 > CAVREM01. Next base: position 172,077 of record CAVREM010000097.1, read on the forward strand.
CTCGCCCGCGAAGGGGTGCACGCCGCACGCCAGCTCGTAGAGCATCACGCCAAACGCGAACACGTCCGCCCGGGCGTCGCCGCGCTCGCCGTTCAATTGCTCGGGCGCCATGTAGCGCGGTCGTGCCGACCAGCACGCCCGGCTGCGTGACCGCGATGGCCTGCGGATCGCCCGTCCGGACTGTCGACGCGCGCGAGCCCGAAATCGAGGATCTTGACGCGCCCGTCGCGCGTTCGCATGACGTTCTCGGGTTTCAGATCGCGGTGGACGATCCCTCGCGTGTGGGCCGACGCCAGCGCCGCGGCGATGTCGCGCGCCGTCCGCAGGACTCTCGGCGGCGGCGGCCGCGAGCCGCCGGCAATCTCCTCGCGCAGCGTCCGCCCGTCCACGTATTCAGCGGCGATGAAAGCGTCGCCGTCGTATTCTTCGAGCGCGTAGACGGTGCAGATTCCCGGATGTGTGAGTCCCGCTGCAGCGCTGCGCCTCGCGGCGCAGCCGCTCCTCGTGTGCGGGATCGCCCGTCAACCGCGGGTGCGATCGCCTTCAGCGCCACGTTGCGCCCCAGGTGCGCATCGGTGGCGAGGTAGACGCGGCCCATTCCGCCGCGGCCGAGCTCCCGCACGATCGTGTAAGGCCCGATGACGTGCCCGGCTGGCGAAGGCGGCTTCGTCCTCGTCCAGCAGCGATGGGAATCGATCCTGAACCGGCTCGCTGAGGAACTCGCCGGCGCTCGAATGGTGATCGAGCAGCGATCGGACTTCGGCGCGGACATCCGGATCGTCGGTGGCCTCGCGCGCCAGCCATGCGTCGAGATCGGCGGGCTGCTCTTCGAGCGCCCGCTCGAAGAGATCGCGCACGCGCTGCCAGTTGCTGCGCATCATCGTGCCAGGCGTTCGCTCAGCTCGCGAAAGAGCCAGGCGCGCGCCAGCGCCCAGCGCCGCTTCACGGTCGCAGGCGAAAGGCCGAGCGCGTCGGCGGTTTCCTCGTTGCTCAAGCCGACGAAGTAGCGGAGCTCGACGATGCCGCGCCTGCTCGGGATCGATGCTGCTCGAGCCGCGACAGCGCTTCGTCGAGCGCGGGCAGCATGGCGTCCTCGTGCGCCGCGCCGACGAGCGTCTCGGACAGCGTGACGCGGTTCATGCCGCGCCCACCGCTTCTGCGGCGCCGCGCGCGCGGGCGCGTTCGACGAGAATCTGCCGCATCGAGCGCGCCGCGATGCCGACGAAGTGCCTGCGATCGGTCCAGACCGGCATCGCTCTGCAGCCAGCCGCAGGTAGGCCTCGTGGACGAGCGCGGTCGCCTGCAGCGTCTGACCCGGCCGCTCGCGGCGCATGTACGCTCGGGCCAGCCGGCGCAGCTCGTTGTAGACCGGCCTTCGACAGCTCGTCCGGGTCGCGCGACGGATCGTTGGCCGCTGTCAACGAGCCTATCCGCTGTCCCGAAGCGCGCGCCGCAGCACCTTGCCGACCATGGTCTTCGGCAGCTCCGACCGGAACTCGATCCGCGACGGCACTTTGTACGGCGCCAGCTTCTCGCGGCAGAAGGCGCGCAGGTCCGCCTCGGTCGGCCGTCTGCCCGGCGCGCAGCACGACCCACGCCTTGACGGCTTCGCCCTTGACGTCGTCGGCCACGCCGGCGACGCCGACTTCGGCGATCGCCGGGTGCGACGCGAGCACTTCCTCGATCTCGCGCGGCCAGACCTGGTAGCCGCTCATCTTGATCAGGTCCTTCTTGCGATCGACGATGAAGACGTAGCCGTCGGCGTCCATGATAGCCGAGATCGCCGGTGTGCAGGTACTGACGGACGCCGTCGGCCGTCGCGCGTGCTCGCGGAGCACGCCGGCGGTTTCCTCGGGCCGGTTCCAGAAGCCGATCATCAGCTGCGGCGCGGCGAAGCAGATCTCGCCGACCTCGCCGGCCGGCATCTCACGCGATGCCCTCGTCGCCGTCGAAGATCCTGACGTGGACGTCGGGCAGCGGCATGCCGACCGAGCCGAGCTTGTTCGTGCCCTTCACCGGGTTGACGCACAGCGCCATCATCGCTTCGGTCAGCGAGTAGCCTTCGACGATCCGCCCGCCGGTCATCGCCTCGAAGCGCTGCTTCGTGTCGGCCATCAGCGCCGCCGCACCCGAGAAGCAGACCCTGATCGACTTGAAGTCGATCTTGCCGGCCTGCACGTCGGGATGGTTGAGCATCGCGATGTACAGCGTCGGCACGCCGTTGAAGAACGCCGGCTTCACGCGCTTGATCGTCGCGAGCACGTCGGGAATGTCGCGCGGATTCGGCACGAGCGCCATGGCGTTGCGGGTGATGAGCGCGAGCGACTGGACGCCGACGTTGCCGTAGACGTGGAACAGCGGCAGCGGCAGCATGATCGGACTGTCGCCGTCGCCCAGCGACGGACTGGATCCACGCTTGCATCTGCAGCCCGGCCATGACGTAGGCGCCGTGGGTGCCGAGCGACGCCTTTCGGCGTCCCGGTCGTCCCGCCGCTCATCAGCAGCACCGCCGGATCGTCCGGCGCGAGCGGGACGCGCTGCGGCGGCGCGGCCGCGATGGGCTGGCCAGCAGCGCCGCGAAGGCGTGGTCGCCAGGCGCGAGGCGGATGCGATCGCCTTCCTTCCGCTCGCGCACGACCGTGAACAGGAAGCGGAGGAGCGGCGGGAAGTACTCCTTGATGTTGGTCGCGATGACGCGCGTCAGCGGCGTCCTCGGCTGGACGCGCTTGACCCGCTCGTAGAAGCGCGTCAGCGTGACGATCGTCTCGATGCCGTGCTCGCGCAGCGGCCCCTCGAGCTCGCTCTCGGTGTAGGTCGGATTGAGCGGCGCGACGATCGCGCCGATCTTCCAGGCGCCATTTCGGCGATCAGGAACTGCGGGCAGTTCGGCAGCAGCAGCGCGATGCGATCGCCGCGCCTGACGCCGAGGCCGGCGAGCGCCGCGGCGCAGGCGTCGCTGAGCCGCTCGAGCTCGCCGTAGGTCAGCGTCGCGCCCTTGAACAGCACCGCGGGCGAGGCCGGGTGCTGGCGTGCCGCGTCGGACGACGTAATCGAGCAGGGTGCGGGTCGGATACGGCGCGAGGGATGGTGGAACGCCCGGGTCGTAGTGGCCGAGCCACGGCGCGCGGGCGGTCATCTACGCGCGATTATAAGTGCGCCGGCCGGGCGGTTACGCGCTCGCCGGCGCGAGCAGCATCATCAGCAGCGCCTTCTGGCAGTGCAGGCGGTTCTCGGCCTGGTCGAACACGATCGACGCCGGCGACTCGAACACCTCCGCCGTGACTTCCTCACCGCGGTGCGCGGGCAGGCAGTGCATGAAGAGCGCTCCGGGCTTGGCGAGCGCCATCAGCGCCTCGTTGACCTGGTAGGGCGCGAAGATCCGGCGCCGCACGGCTCGGCTTCGTCTTCCTGGCCCATGGACGTCCAGGTATCGGTGTAGACGGCGTCGGCGCCGGCGACGGCGTCCGCCGGGTCGGTGAACAGGCGCAGCCGCGCGCCGTGGCGCGCGACGCTCGTCGCCTGGTGAACGACCGAGTCGCGGCAGCTGGTAGCCGTCGGGGCTGGCCACGTGCAAGTGCGCGCCGACCATCGCCGCCGCATGGGCCAGCGACGCCGCGACGTTGTTGCCGTCGCCGACGTAGGCGATGGTGCGGCCGCGCAGCGAGCCCCAGTGCTCGCGAAGCGTCAGGCAGTCGGACAGCGCCTGGCACGGATGCTCGTCGTCGGTCAGGGCGTTGATGACGTGGAGCCGTTCGGCCGCGGCCGCGAACTCCTGGAGCAGCTGCTGCGAGAACGTCCGGATGATCACCGCGTCGACCCATCGCTCGAGGTTGCGCGCGACGTCGGCGACCGGCTCGCGGCCGCCGAGCGCCGCGTCCGGCCGCAGCGCGAGGACGTGCCCGCCGAGCTCGTGAATCGCGATCTCGAACGTCGAGCGCGTCCGCAGCGAGGCCTTCTCGAACAGCATCGCGACGTGGCGGCCGGCCAGCACGTCCGCCGACGGCGCCTCGCGCCCGAGCGGCCGGTCGGCCTTCAGCTGCGCCGCGAGGTCGAGACAGCGCTCGAAATCGGCCGGCTCGAAGTCGAGGACCGACAGGAAATCCTTCCGGATTCGAGTCAGTTGTGCACATGTCAGGTCCGGTACTCGGCATTGATGCGCACGTACTCGGCGCTGAGATCGCAGGTCCAGACGGTCGACGCCGCGATTCCGGCGCCGAGATCGACCGAGATCAGGATGTCCTTGTGCTGCAGGTACGCCGCCGCTTCCGGCGCCGCTTCGTCGTGCGGGCGGCCGTTCTCGAAGAGCACGGTCGTGCCCGATTCTGACCGCCGCGCGCGACAGCTCGAAGGCGACCCCCGCGCGGCCGGCGACGGCAATCAGCCGTCCCCAGTTGGGGTCGCCGCCGTGGATCGCGGTCTTGACGAGCGGCGAGTTGGCGATCGCTTTCGCGGCGCGGCGCGCGTCGTCCGGCGACGCCGCGCCGGTGACGATGACGGTGATCGAGCTTGGTCGCTCCCTCGCCGCCCCGCACGATGCCGAGCGCCAGCCGCAGGCAGACCGCCCGCAGCGCGTGCGCGAAGACGTCGTAGCTCGACTCGTCGATCGTCGCGCCGCTTGCGCCGTTGGCGAGCACCATGACGCAGTCGTTGGTCGAGCATTCGCCGTCGACGGTGATGGCGTTGAACGTGTCGTCGACGGCATCGCGCAAGCGCGCGGTCGAGCAGCGGCAGCGGCACGGCCGCATCGGTCGTGAGGAACGCGAGCATCGTCGCCATCATCGGCTCGATCATCCCGGAACCCTTGGCCATGCCGCCGATCGTGATCTCCCGTCCGCCGATCGCGAGCCGCGCCGCCGCTTCCTTCGGAAACGGATCGGTCGTCATGATCGCCTGCGCGGCGTGTCGCACCCTGGTCGCTGCCGAGCGCGGCCAGCGCTTTCGGCAGGCCGCGGCGGATTTTTTCGATGTCGAGCGCGACGCCGATCACGCCGGTCGACGCGACCAGCACCTGCTCGGTCGGGACAATCGACGAGCCGCGCCGTTTCGGCGGCCATGGCGGCTGCCGTCTGCAGCCCCTCGTCTGCCGGTGCAGGCGTTCGCACAGCCGCTGTTGACGATGATGGCGCGCGCCAGGCCGCCCGATCGCGCGAGGTGCTCGCGCGAGACGATCACCGGCGCGGCCTGCGCGCGGTTGAGCGTGAACACCGCCGCCGCGGTCGCCGGGCGGTCCGACACGATCAGCGCCAGGTCGAGCGCGCCTTCACGGGCCTTGATGCCGGCGCTGACGCCCGCGGCGCGGAACGACCGGGGCGTCGTGACGCCGCCGGCGATCATCTCGAGCGCTTCGAGAGCGGGCGTGGTCATGCGAGCCGCAGCGCGATCGTCGCCGGCCGATCGACCGCCTCGGTGGCCGGCTCGAGCGGCACGACCATCGCGAACTGTCCGCACCTGCGGAACGACGGGCACTTCACGCAGTCGGTGAAGATCTTCTCCGGCACCCAGAGGTGCGGCACGATCGAGAACCCCATCTGGCTGAAGTAGGCGGGCGCGTGCGTGAACGCGCACAGCTTCTCGAATCCCTCGCGGCGGGCGCGTTGCCGCAGCTCCTCGACGATCATCGTGCCGACGCCGAGGCCGCGCGCCCGGCTGTCGACCGCGAGCGAGCGGACTTCGGCCACCTGCGGGCTGAGCGGCGCCAGCTCGGCGCAGCCGACGACGGTGCGGCCGCGCACCGCGACGACGAACCGCTCGGCGTGCACCGTCACCTCCTCGAGCGTGCGCGGCAGCAGGTGCCCTTCGTCGAGGTGGGCCGTGATGAGCGCATGCAGCCGGCGCGCGTCCGCTCGCGTGGCGCTGCGCAGCAGCATTCGCCGGTTGGTCATCCGCGTGGTCCTCCGTCCTGGGCTGGCACGTCGCCGAGCGCCTGGTCGAGCCGATCGAGCGCCGGTCCGGCGTCGTCTTCCGTGATGACGAGCGGCGGCAGCAGGCGCACGACGCGTTCGGCCGTGCGGTTGACGATCACGCCCCGCTCGAGCGCCGCGGGCACGACCGGCGCCGCGTCGCACGTCAGCTCGAGTCCCCACATGAGGCCGCAGCCGCGGACCTCTTTGACGATCGGGTGCTTCGCGGCCATCGCGCGCAGGCGCTGCTCGAACAGGCGGCCGACCCGGGCAATCTGCGCGATCAGCCCGCGGCCGACCAGTTCGTCGAGCACGCACAACGCCGCCCGGCAGGCGAGCAGGTTGCCGCCGTAGGTGCTGCCGTGATCCCCGTAGGCGATCGTGGAGGCGACCTCCTCGCTGATCGAGCGCCGCGCCGATCGGCACGCCGCCGCCGAGCGCCTTGCCCAGCGAAACCAGATGCGGCTTCATGCCGAGGGCCGCGAAGTAGAACGGGTACCCGGTCCGCCCGAGGCCGCTCTGGATCTCGTCCGCGATGACGAGCGCGCCGGTGCGCGCCGAAGCTTCGTCGATCGCCGCCGCGAACGCCGGCGTCAGCGGATGGACGCCGCCCTCGCCCTGAATCGGCTCGGCGATGATCGCCGCGGTCCGGTTCGGTAACGGCGGCGGCGAGCGCCGCCGGATCGTTCGCCGGGGTCCAGGTGATCGCCCGACAGGAGCGGCGCGAACGGCGCGCGATAGTGCTCGTCGGACGTCACCGACAGCGCGCCCATCGTCCGGCCGTGGAACGAGCCCTCGAGCGCGACGATCTCGGCCCGCGGTTCGCCGCGGGTGTACCAGTAGCGGCGCGCGAACTTCAGGCACGCCTCGACCGCTTCCGCGCCGCTGTTGCAGAAGAACGCGCGCGGCAGCCCCGACAGTCCGGCCAGCCGCTCGGCGAGCTGGCCCTGCAGCGGATGGAAGAACAGGTTCGACGTGTGCATCAGCGTCTCGGCCTGTTCGGCGATCGCGCGCGCCAGCGCCGGGTGCGCATGGCCGAGCGACGCCACGCCGATCCCGGACAGCAGGTCGAGGTATTCGCGGCCCTCGACGTCGTACAGCCGGACGCCCTCGCCGCGGACGAACACCACCGGCTGACGGCGGTAGGTCTGCAGCACATGGCGCTGCTCCCGCGCCTGGACTTCTTCGGTTCGCGTCACGGTGGTCGTCACAGCTCCCTCACTGGCATTCCAAATTCCAAATTCCAAATTCCTGACTGCCTGATCGCCAACGTCGCCTGCACGATCCGCGTCGCACTCGCCGGCGCGCGATCCAGCGCGGCCGCCTCGAGCGCCGCCGCGTCGCGGCCGTCGACGATCACGACGTCGCCGACGCCGTTCGCCAGCGCCTCCTCGCAGGCCCGCAGCTTCGCGATCATCCCGGCGGTCGCGGTGCCGCTGCCGATCAGCCGCTGGATGTCGGCCAGCTTCGAGCACGGCGACCGTCGCGCCCGCGATCGTCCAGCACGCCGGCCGTCGTGCCCGGCGACCACGAGCCGCCTCGCCTCGAGACGCTCGGCGAGGCGCCCCGCGAACGTATCGGCATTGACGTTCAACAGCTGCCCCTCGGCGGTGACGCCGATGCTCGCGATCACCGGCACGAAGCCGCCCGTCGAGCAGCGTCCTGACCAGGCGCGACGTCGGCGGCGTGCACTCGGCACGCCGACGCGGCCGAGATCGACCGTCCGCCCATCGACGCTCCGGTGCGGCGGCGCGACGTCGGACAACCCGCACGACCCGTCGGCGCCTGTCAACCCGACGGCGCGCAGGCCCGCCGCGCCCAGCGCCGCGACCAGCCGGGTGTTGATCGATCCGGCCAGCACGCCCACGACGACATCGAGCGTCGCCGTCGTCGGTGATGCGGAGGCCGTCGACCTGCCGCTTCTCGATGCCCGCGCGCGTTCAGCGCGGCGTCGATCTCCTTGCCGCCGCCATGGACGATGACGAGCGGCGCGCGGCCGGCGCACCCGGGCCATCGCGCTGACGACGGTGGACAGGCGGTCCGGCTGCTCGAGCAGCTCGCCGCCGAACTTGACGACAACCGGGCGTCCCGTCACAGCAGGCCGGTCAGCCTCCGGCAGGCCGAGCATGACGTTCATGTTCTGCACCGCCTGGCCCGACGCGCCCTTCAGCAGGTTGTCGAGCACCGAGACGACGATCGCGCGTCCGGACGGATCGACGCGCCATCCGATGATCGCAGAAGTTGGTGTGGGCGACGTGCTTGATCTCCGGCAGCGCGGTGCCGACCGGCCGCACGAAGCGTCGTCGCCGGCGTACGCCTCGGCGTAGATGTCGCCCAGCGTCTCGTCGCTTGTGCCGTCCGACACGCGCACGTAGATCGTCGCGAAGATGCCGCGATCGAGCGGCGCAAGGTGCGGCGTGAACGTGACCTGCCGGCCGAGCCCCTGCTCGATCTCGGCGCCGTGGCGATGGCCGAACACGCCGTACGCCGACATGCTGCCGTGCACTTCCGAGAAGTGCGTCCGCTCGGTCGGCGTCCGGCCGGCGCCGGAGACGCCCGACTTGGCGTCGATGATGATGTCGCGGCCGGGCACGAGCACGCCGGCGTCGGCGAGCGGCGCCAGGGCGAGCAGCGAGGCCGTCGGATAGCAGCCGGGGTTGGCGACGAGCCGCGCCTGGCTCACCGCGGCACGCTCGCGTTCGGTCAGCCCGTAGGCGACGCCGCCCGGGACGTCGTGTGTTTCCGGGTACCAGCGGCCGCGCTCGTCCGCATCGCGCAGCCGGAAGGCGCCCGACAGATCGATCACGCGGACGCCCTTGCTCGACGAGGGCCGGCGCCAGTTCGGCCGCCGCTGCATCGGGCAGCGCCAGGAAGACGATGTCGGCCTCGCGCGCCAGGAGCGTCGGGCTCGAGCGGCGTAATCGCGCCGTCCCAGATGCGGCCGAGCGCCGGCAGCCGCCGCGCCGCGGAGGCGGCGCTGGACGAAGTCGCCAGCGTGATGCGGACCGACGGATGGCGCGCGAGCAGCCGGAGCAGCTCCTGGCCGGTGAAGCCGGTCGCGCCGGCGACGGCGACGCGCGCCACGGCGCCGCGCCGCCGGTTCCGGCGGTGTCGGCAAGGCGTCCTGGCGCGGCAACACTATGCATGAGAAAGAATAATTATACACGAACATCCGCATGGCAGATCAATGAACGCGCGATGTATAATCGCGGATGGAGTCATGAAAGCCCGCCGGCAGAGCATCATCCTCGAGTTGATCGACCGCGAGCCGCTGCACAGCCAGGAACAGCTGCGGCGGCTGCTGCACCGCCAGGGCTTCAAGGCGACCCAGGCGACCATCTCGCGCGACATCCGCGATCTCGGCCTGGTCAAGCGCGCCGGCGACGGCGCCTACCAGCGCTCGGGCGCCGACGCCGCCAGCCCGGAAACGGCGCTCGGCGCGCTCGAACACGCCGCCGCCGAGTTCCTGCGGACCATCGATCGCGTCCAGCAGCTGGTCGTCGTCCGGACCGGCGCCGGTCAGTCGCAGCCGCTCGCCGTCGCGATCGATCGCGCGCGGCTGCCCGAAGTGGTCGGCACGATTGCCGGCGACGACACCATCCTGGTCATCGCCCGCAGCGACCGCCGCGCCGCGGAACTGGTCAAGCGCCTGGAGGAGTACGCGGGCCTATGACACGCGTCGTGCTCGCCTACTCGGGCGGCGTCGACACGTCGACCGGGATCGGCTGGCTGAAGGCGGCGCACGGCGCCGAGGTGATCGCCGTCACGCTGGATCTCGGCCAGGGTGGCGATCTCGAAGCGGTCCGCGATCGCGCGCTGGCGCTCGGCGCCGCGCGCGCCCACGTCCTGGACCTGCGCGAGGAGTTCGCGCGCGGCTATATCCTGCCGGCCCTGAGAGCCGACGCGCTGTACGAGGATCGCTATCCGCTCGAAGCCGCGCTCGCGTGGCCGCTCATCGCGCGCAAGCTGGGCGACGATCGCCGCCATCGAGCACGCCGCCATCGGTCGCGCACGGCGGCAGCTCCGGCGAGCGGCGAGCCGTCCGCGTTGAACGCGACCATCCGCGCGGCCAGCCCGGATCTCGACGTGATCGCGCTGCCGCGCGCCGAACGGCGGCCAGGTCCTGGCCGTCAACGCGAACCTGTGGGGCCGCTCGGTCGATTGCTCGGGAATCGACGACCCGTGGGGCGAGCCGCCCGAGCACCTCTACACGCTGACGAAGACTGGAGCGGAATGCCCCAACGAACCGGCCTACGTGGAGCTGGCGTTCGAGCGGGGCACGCCGGTCGCGATCAACGGCGTCACGATGCCGCTCGTCGACCTGATCGTCAGCCTGCGAACGATTGCCGGCGCGCACGGCGTCGGGCGGCTCGACCTGGTCGAAACTGGCCCCGCCGGCCGGTGCCGCAAGGTCTACGAAGCGCCCGCCGCCGTCGTCCTGCACGCCGCCCACCGCGAGCTGACGAAACTCGCCGTCGTCGCGCGATCTCGATCGCTTCACCAGGCAGGTCCGCGTCCACTACGCCGATCTGATTTGCCACGGCCTGTGGTTCACGCCGTTCCGCGAGGCGCTGGACGCGTTCGTGGACAAGGTGCAGGAGCGGGTCACTGGCGAGGTCCGGCTGAAGCTGTTCAAAGGGCGCCTGTCGAACCGCCGGCCGAAAGCCCGCCGCCGCGCGCCACGCCACCGCCGACCATCGCCAGCCGATCGCGGCCAACTGACTCAATGACTGCTCACCTCTGGTCCGGCCGCTTCGACGCCGCTCCCGACGCGGCCGCCTTCGAATGGGGTTCGTCCTTCGCTTTCGATCGCCGCCTGTTCGAGGACGACGTCGTCGGCAGCATGGCGTGGGCGCGCGCCCTGGCGGCCGCCGGAGTGCTCACGCCGCAGGAAGGCGCCGACATTGCCGCCGCGCTGACCGACATCCTCGAACGCGGGCGCGCGAACCCGGCGTTCGTCGACGGTCCCGACGAAGACGTGCATAGCTTCGTCGAGCGGTTGCTCGTCGAGCGTCTCGGCGACACCGGCCGTCGACTGCACACGGGACGCTCGCGCAACGAGCAGGTGTCGCTCGACCTGCGGCTCTATCTGCGCCGCCGCATTCCCGTTGCTGCAGCGCGGCATCGAGCGCGTGGTCGCGGCCCTCGCGGCGCAGGCGTCGGCGGCCGGCGACGCCATCATGCCGGCGTTCACGCATTTCCGCCCGGCGCAGCCGGTGCTGGTGGCGCACTTCTTCCTGGCGCATGCCGCGCCGCTCCGGCGCGACTTCGAGCGCTTCGACATGGCGCGCGCGGAAGCCGACTGGCTGCCGCTCGGATCGGGGGCGATCGCCGGCACCGCGTATGCGGTCGACGTCCACGCGCTGGCCGGCGATCTCGGCTTCTCGCGCGTCGTCGCCAACAGCATCGATGCGTCGTCGGATCGCGACTTCGCCGCGACGTTCCTCTTCGCGTGCGCGACGACGATGGTCCACCTCAGCCGGCTGGCCGAGGATCTCATCATCCTTTCCGGCGACGAGCATCGCTTCTTCGAGCTGTCGGACGCGCTGAGCACCGGCAGCAGCATGATGCCGCAGAAGAAGAATCCCGATCCGCTCGAGCTCGTGCGCGGGAAGTCCGGGAGGGCCATCGGCAGCCTGGTGGCGCTGCTTGACGACGCTGAAGGGTTTGCCGAGCGGCTACAACAAGGACCTGCAGGAGGACAAGCACGCTGTCTTTGATGCAGAAGAAACGGTCGCCGGCTGCCTGGCGGTCGTCGAGCGGTCGTGAGCGGCCTCGCGCTCGAATCGCGTGCGCGCCGCAGCAGGCGGCATCCGGCTTGCTCCTCGCTACCGACGTTGCGGATTATCTCGTCGCGCGCGGCGTTCCGTTTCGTCGTGCGCACGAAATCGTCGGTGGACTCGTCAGGCGGCTGGTTGCAGAAAAGCGGGAATTCGGGTCTCTCAGTCTGGAAGAATGGCGCGCCGCAAGCGACTTGTTCGAGGGCCGACATCGTCACGCGGGTGACGCCGCGAGCAGTCGGTGGCGGCGAAACGCACGCCGCAATCGACGGCGCCGCAGGCCGTGCAGGAGGCTTTGGCGGGCGGTTTTGGCGTGGTTGAAACGCCCGGACAAGCTCTGCTAATATCTGGCGTCGCCTTCGCAATTCCTTTCCCCTCCAGCGAGGATCCGTCGGGAGCCCTAGATGCAGCAGCGCCAGCCTCGGCTTGGTGACATTCTTGACGATTACTGTCCGCGCGAGCGTCGGCTGACCAATCATGCCGTCGTCGCGATGATCGGCGGGGACGTCAAGCAGACGCGCTGCACGACGTGCGATGCCGAGCACGAATACAAGCACGCCAAGGTTCCGCGCCAGCGGCGCAAAGTCCGACACGCCGCCGGCGCTCTACGCCCAGGTCGCGGCGGGCGCGCCGAAGCGCGTCCCGCACGACGAGCCGGACGGCGGCAACGGCCAGGCGTTCGACGAGCCGATGATGGAACGCGAAGAACCGCAGTTGCCGCCGGAGGCGCCGACGCACGCCGCGGAGGATCCAGCGGAGGACCAATTGCTGCGGCTGATGCGGCGGTCGACGGCGGAAGCCGGAAGCGACGGACCCCGCGGACGACGTCGACGACGCCGACGACTGATCGCGAGGAAGATCGCGAAGAAGGGCCGGTGCATCGTCCGCTGATTCGCGCATCGTTGCCGCGGCCAGAGGGACAGCCGCCGCCGGTCGCGGCCCGCGCCTGACTTCACGATCCGCCAGCCTGGCGGACGTCCCAACCGCTTCCGCCCGCGCCAGCCAGCGCGGCGGCCAGCAGTTCCAGGGCAACCGCTCGAACGGCAACATGGGCGGACCGCCGCGCGGCCGCCCGCCGCAGAATTCCATGTCCCCGCGCGGCGGCCGCCGTCACGGCCCGGGCCGCAAGCGATCCAAGTAGAGCGTTCCACGCCGATGGCAGATCTCGCGGGTAAACACGGCCTCATCGTTGGTGTGGCCAACAAGCGATCGATCTCCTGGGCGATCGCGCAGGCGGCGGCTGCGGCCGGCGCGCGGCTCGCGCTGACCTATCCCAGCGAGCGGCTCGAGGAAAACGTCCGCGAGCTCGCCGCGAAGCTCGAGAACCCGGTCGTGCTGCCCTGCGACGTCGTCGAGCGATCAGCAGATCGCCGATCTAGCCGCCGCGCTGGATCGGGAGTTCGGCGGCCTCGACTTCCTCGTGCACGGCGCGTCCTTCGCTCCGGGCGACGCGCTCAGCAACCCGTTCGTCGAGACGACGCGCGAGAGCTTCCGGATCGCGCTCGACATCAGCGCGTATTCGCTCGTCGCGTCTGACCCGCGCGTGGTGCCGCTGCTGGAGCGGCGCGGCGGCGGCAGCGTCCTCACGCTGACCTACCTCGGCAGCCAGCGGGTGTTCACCAATTACAACGTCATGGGTGTCGCGAAGGCGGCGCTCGAAGCGTCGGTGAGATATCTCGCGAGCGATCTCGGCCCGAAGAACATCCGCGTCAACGCGATCTCGGCCGGCCCGATCAAGACGCTCGCCGCGGCCGGCATTCCAGGCTTTTCGAACATCCTGCAGGTCTACCGCGACCGCGCGCCGCTCCGCCGCAACGTCGAGCTCGGCGAGGTGGCCGACGCCGCCGTATTTCTGCTGAGCCCGGCGTCGCGCGCGATCACCGGCGAAGTGGTCATGGTCGACGCCGGTTACCACGCCATCGGCATTTAGGTTGCACCCTCGCAATGGCGAACTGAGGGGCTGTAGGCATTCAGGATCCCTGGTCTGCCTTCAGCTTGAAGGAGGGTGTGAATGCGTTCTCGGAAAGCTCCAGCTTGGATGATTGCGCTGCTCGTCATCCTGCCGTTGCTGGTTTCTGCGTGCGGCAAGACCGTCGGCGAGACGATCGACGACGCGACGATCACGACGCGCGTCAAGACGGCGCTGCTGAACGACCCGCAGGTCGCCGGCCTGAAAATCGACGTGGACACCACGAAGGGCATCGTGACGATGTCCGGGATCGTCAGGTCGCGGGATGAGGAACAGCGCGCCGTTCAGATCGCGCGCGGGGTGCCGGGTGTCAAGGACGTCAAGTCGACGCTGCAGCTCAGGCCGCCCAGCCGTAGCCAGTGGGGTAGTGCCGGCCTTCAGGCCGGCCGCGTCAGGTCCACTCCTCGATGCGGACCCGGCCGGGCTCGACGCCGAGCTCGCCCAGCAGCCTCGGGATGTCGGCAACGAGCGCCGGCGGCCCACAGATGAAGCAAAGCGTTTCCTGATCGTGCACGAGCGGGGCGAGATCGGCCTGGCTGATCCGCCCGCGCGTGCCGTCCCAGGTCTCGGCCGCCTCGCGCGTCACTGTCTGCCGCAGGTGGATCTCGCCTTCGCGCGCCAACGAGCGGAATTCTTCTTCAAACGCAAACTCCTGCGGCGTCCGGGCGCTGTAGAGCAGCCCGACCTCGCGATGCGGGATGTGCAGCGCGTGGCGCAGCATCGCGCGCAGCGGCGCGATGCCGGTTCCGCCGGCCACGAAGAGAAAACGACGTTCGGTGGGGTCGGCCGGAAAGGTGAATCCTCCGACTGGACCGTCGACGTCGACCAGTTCGTCGGGCTGAAGTCGAAGATGGGTCCCGGCCGCGCCCTCGGCATCGACACCGACGAGTAGTTCCAGGTAGCCGTCCCGCTCGGCGTCTTCTGGTGCAGACGCGATGGAGTAGGGCTTACGACGCTCGTATCCCGTGGCTCGCGATCAGGACGCGCCTGTCCAGCCTGGTATGAAAAGGGCTGGCCGTCCAGATCGATCCGCACCACCCGCGCACGCGGCGTGGCAGGCAGCACGTCGCGGATGCGGAGCGTCATCGGCACGGAGAGATATGCTATCCCAACGAGATGTCACTGCTTCGCCGCTCCCGCGGCGCGCTCCTGCGCGTGGTCCGCCATCGTCGGCTCGCGATGATCCTCGGGCTCGTGATGATTCTTCCGTCGGCCTACATCCAGTTCGGCCGCCGCTTTGATGCCTGGTGGCTGGAAGGCCTCAGTCTCGTCGTCGGGGCAACCGGCCTCGCGCTGTTCTGGACGGGATTGACTGGCGTCAGTCCGGATTGGGTGGATCAGCGAGAGTCGGTAGTCGAGTAGTCGGTAGTCGGTAGTCAGAGTCGAGATACGTCTCGACTGCCGACTGACCGACTCTCGACTCGAGACTATCGACTCAGAGGATTCCGATCGCGGATCGCTTGACGTCGCCGTCCGACGGCCCGGCGGCGTCGGTCGGACGGCTCGACGTCGGGCAGCGCCGTGGCGCTTGCGCCGGGTCTTGTCGCGATACATCCGGCTGTCGGCCGTTGCCAGCAGCGTCTCGTACGAGTCGCCGTCGTGCGGGAAGATGGCGGCGCCGATGCTGATCGCCAGCGGCAGCACCTTGCCGGGCCGCGGTTCGAACTGCAGGGTGTCGACGGCGCGCTGCAGTTCGAGGCGCTTGCGCTCCGCCTCGTCGCCGCCGCAGCCCGACAGCACGACGATGAACTCGTCGCCGGCGTACCGCACGCAGATGTCGTACGGGCGGATCGCGGCGCGCAGGACGCCCGCCACTTCGCGCAGCGCGCGGTCGCCGACGTGATGGCCGTAGGTGTCGTTGATTTCCTTGAAGTTGTCGAGGTCCATGACGAGCAGCGACACTTCCGACTTGAGGCGGTTGGCCCGCGCCAGCTCGCGCGTCAGGTGCATGAACATGAACCGCGTGTTCGGCAGCGCGGTCAGCGGGTCGGTCAGCGAGTCTTCCTGCGTCTGCTCGAAGACGATCGAGTTGTAGATGACCGCCGCGGCCTGCTCCGAGATGCGATCGAGCAGGCGGCGGTGATCGTCGGTGTAGACGGCGGCCGCGGTGTGGTACACGGCAATCGTGCCGATGAAGCGCTCGTTGAAGACCAGCGGGCATACCAGCGCCGACTGCAGCGTCGTTTGCGACGACACGCCGGCGGCCTCGAAGTCGGCGCTCGGCCGGGCGTTGACGAGCGGCCGGCGGTTGCGCGCCACCCATCCGGTCAGGCCGTGGCCGTTCTTGATCGTCAGCTGCTGCACCGTCTCCGACTCGACGCCGGTGGCGAAGCGGCAGCGCAGCATCTCGGATTCCTCGGTGTAGAGGAAGAGCGCGCAGCACGAGAACGGCACGATGTTGCTCAACTTGGTCGAGATGAGCGCCATCGTGTCGGACACGCCAAGGCTGCTGCCCATCGCCTGCGCGATCTCGTACAGCGCGTAGATCTCGCGGTGCGCGAGCGCGATGTCCTCGAACACGTTGGTCCGGACCGTTGACTCGTTGACCAGGCCGACCGCCGGCTGGGCGGCAGGCGCGTGCGTCGGCACGCGCGTCAGGCGCCGCGCCGGCTGCTGGCTCATCTCGGCCTCGGCCTGCAGCACCGGATACATCTCGATGAAGGTCTGCACGACGCGCGGGTCGAGCGCCTTGCCCGATTCCTGCTCCAGCAGCCCGATCGCCGCCTCGAAGCTCATGGCCTTGTGGTACGGCCGCTCCGACATGAGCGCGTCGAAGTAGTCGACGACCGACAGGATGCGGGCGCCGAGCGGGATCTCGTCGCCCTTCAGGCCGGCCGGATAGCCCTTGCCGTCCCACCGCTCGTGGTGGCTGAGGATCAGCGGCGCGACCGGGTAGGGAAACGGCACGCCGCTGATGATCTCGGCGCCGACCTGCGGGTGGATGCGGATCTTCTGGAACTCTTCCTGCGTGAGCGGGCCAGGCTTCGACAGGATGTGCTCGGGCACGGCGAGCTTGCCGATGTCGTGCAGCAGCGCCGCGGTCTTGACGCCCTGGATTTCGTTGGCCGACATCCCCAACGTGCGCGCCAGCCCTGCGGCGTAGACCTGGACGCGGCGGATGTGGCTCTGCGCGGTGTGATCCTTCGCGTCGATCGCGAGCGCAAGCGCTTCGATCGTCGCGAGATGGAGATCCGAGACCTGCTGCACGTGCCGCTGCTGATCCTGGATGCGGCCGAGATAGACCTTGTAGGCCCGGTAGGTGAGTGTAGACCGGCGCGGCGGCCAGCGCGGCCATCCAGTAGCCGCCCAGTTGAATGACCCAGGCGCCGACCGCGGCGGCGAGCGCGCCGACGAAATAGCTCGGGGCGCTCCAGAGGAAGTTCTCGTTCCACACGCGCGCGATCGACTGCGGGTCGACAGGCTGATCGCGGTCGCGATGAATGTCGTATTGCCGATGAAGTAGACCGTGGCCGCGCCGACCAGCGGACGCGGAATGGTCGCGATGTGGAAGGCCTCGCCGGGAGCCGGTCCACCGAGCCACGTGTAGACGAGGCCGGTCGCCTTCACGGTGAGGACCAGCGACGCCATGCTGAACAGCGTCCGGTAGAGCGGCGCGCGCTTCTCGACGCGGAACGTGCACTGGCTCCACGCGCTGGCGGCGGCGACGAGCATCGTGGAGTCGGCGCCGAGCAGCAGCAGCGCGGCGAAATCGACCGCGTACGAGACCGACATCGTCGATCCGGCGGTGGCCAGCGGCAGCGTAACCTTGAAGCGCGGACGCGACGGAGGAGATGACGAGGAGTGCGCGTGAAGAGCCCGACGCTCTCGATGGAGCGCGGACCGAAGATGAGAAGGACCGTCGCCCCGGCGGCGAGCACCGCGCCAACGTAGAGCCGGGCCGGGACTGGGAGGTCCTTCATCAGCTTCGCCAGTTCTGTGCCGGCAGCGCGAAGAGTGCCGCGGGGAGCGCCTGTACGATCATACGCCAGAAGAACATCGCGTCGTGGCCGCGGACGGTCGCACGCCGCAGAATTGCGTGCAGCTCAGGCTTCCTGATCGCGCACCCGGCGCGCGCTGCCCGTGCGAGGCTCCGGTTCGAGGCTGTACTCCACGATCTTGCGGTACAGCGTGCCGCGGCTGATGTCGAGCACGCGCGCCGCCTCCTTCTTGTTCCACTGCACCGCTTCGAGGACCCGCACGATGTGCGCGCGCTCGGCCTCGGCCAGCGACGGCAGCCGGTCGCCCGACGGCGCCGCGGACGGCGCGTTGGCGTGCAGGAACTCGATGTCGGAGGCGCGGATGCTGCGCCCGGGCGCCGACAGCGCCGCGCGCGAGACGGTGCTCTCGAGCTCGCGGATGTTGCCCGGCCACTGGTAGTTGACGAGCAGGTCGAGCGACTCGCGCGAGAACGCCTTGCTGTCGAGCGGCATCCCCTGCGCCGCGCAGTAGCGCGCGAGGAAGCGCTGCGCCAGCACCGGGATGTCGACCTGCCGCTCGCGCAGCGACGGCAGCCGGATGGCGAAGGCGTTGACGCGGTAGTAGAGGTCTTCGCGGAACCGGCCGTCGCGGACGAACTGCTCGAGCGGCCGGTTGGTCGCCGAGATCAGCCGGAAGTCGACCGAGATCGACTTGTGGCCGCCGAGCCGCTCGAACCGCCGCTCCTCGAGCACGCGCAGGAGCTTGGCCTGCGCGATGAGCGACATGTCGCCGATCTCGTCGAGGAACAGCGTGCCGTCGTTGGCCAGCTCGAGCCGTCCCGGCTTGCGATCGTGCGCGCCGGTGAACGCGCCTTTCTCGTAGCCGAAGATTTCCGACTCGAACAGCGTGTCGGGCAGCGCCGCGCAGTTGACCGCCTGGAACTTCGCGTTCGTCCGCCGGCTCAGCTCGTGAATCATCCGGGCGACGACTTCCTTGCCCGATCCGGTCGGCCCGAGAATCAGCACCGAGATGTCGGACTTCGCCGCGGTGCGGATCCACTCGAAGACGATCAGCATCTTCTCGTCGCGGCCGATCATCTCGCGGAAGCGCTGGACCGACGGCGACTGATCCTCGGTGCTGACCGCGGCGCGGCGCTCGAGGAAGAGATCGAGCAGCTCGGCGAGCCCCGCGTGTGCCGGCCGCTCCGCGATGTACTGCGGCGGTGTGCCGGAGACGATCCGGGCGACCCCGAAGTCGACGAGCTCGCGGACGCAGTTCTCGACGTCCAGCCGCAGCCGGCCGAACGTCTGCATCAGCGCCTCGACGTCGAACGCCTTCGTCCGGCCGGGAGTTCAGGTAGCGGAGGATGCCCGCCCGGAGCGGCGACTGCACCAGCGTGCGAAACCGTGTATCGAGATCAGGCGGCTCGGCGGTTTTGACCGACGCGGCCGCAGTTGCGCGTCGGGCGCTAAAGGTAAGGTCATCCATGCGTGGCGCTTAGGTTATCGGCCGGACGGAGTCGACCCGACAGGGGGGCGGTAGTAGTCGGTCTGAAACCGCTCGATCAGCGCCTTCATCCGGACGGCGTCCTTCTTCCGGTGGCCGTGGCACCGGATCGGGCTGCGACCCGCCGCTGGTCTCGATCAGGACGTCGGAGAACAGCACGCCGGTATCGATCTTGACCGACGACACGTGCGCCATGTGGATCGTCTCTTCCTGCTTCCCGATCCACTGCGGCGTGAACTGCACGACGCTCGTCGGCGTGATAGCACCTGCGTCGGGAACAGACGGTTGCCGCGAACTGAGCCGGCTGGCGCGGAACACGTCGCCCGGCGCGAACGGCCGTCCCTTGCGGCGATGCCAGACGACCACCAGCAGCCGCGATCGCCGCTACGACGGCAAGCGCCCACCAGAGCGCCGCCAATTCGCCTGCCATACGCGTCGAATGTTAAGCTAATTTCTCGTCGATCGATACGTGACTTCTGAACGGAGCCAGCCTTGCCGTATCGCGCCCCCGGCTCTCCAGGGCAGTCCAGACAGTTCCTCACCGGCAAACCCATTCGCTACTACCGGCCGAAGGGCAGCCCGGAGGTGAAACACCTGATCGACGAGGGATTTCAGGCGTTCAACGCCGGCCGGCTGTCCGAGGCGTGCCAGATCTTCGCCGAGAAGATGCTGGCGCCCGAGAACGACACGACGATCGGCCTGACCATGGCGGGCGCCATGACGCCGGCCGGGCTCGGCGGCTGCGTCATCGAGATGATGGACCGCGGCCTCGTCGACTTCATCATCTCGACCGGCGCGAACCTCTATCACGACCTGCACTACGCGCTGAATTTCACGCTGCGCCGCGGTTCGCCGTTTCTGAACGACGTCGAGCTGTACGAAGAAGGCGTCATCCGCATCTACGACGTCCTGTTCCCGGCGACCGTGCTGCTCGAAACCGACGCGTACATCCGCGACTTCATCGTCCGCTCCGGCCTGAACGAGCCGATCGCGACCTCCGAGTTCCACTACCGGCTCGGCCGCGACCTGCTCGAGCGCTTCCCGGGCTGCGAGGAGCACTCCGTCGTGGCGCGCGCCGCGCTCGCCGGCGTGCCGCTCTACACCTCGTCGCCCGGCGACAGCTCGATCGGCATGAACATCGCCTATCACGAGCTGATGAACGGCAGCCGCTTCATGATCGATCCGAACAAGGACGTCAACGAGGTCTGCGCGATCGTGCTCGCCGGCAAGCAGAACGGCTGCGTGATCCTCGGCGGCGGCTCGCCGAAGAACTTCTACCTGCAGGCGCAGCCGACGCTGTGGGAGGTCTACGGGATTCCGAAGGGCGGCAACGACTACTTCATCCAGATCACGACCGACCAGGTCGTCTGGGGCGGCCTCTCGGGCGCGACGCCGGCCGAAGCGGTGAGCTGGGGCAAGGTCAATCCCGGCGTCCTGCCCGACACGGTCGTGGCGTACTGCGATTCGACGATCGCGTTTCCGCTCTTCTGCGAATACGCGATCGCGTCGCCGAACGGCCGCCGCCCGCGGAAGGAGCTGCTGCACCAGCGTGACGCGCTCGTCGCCGAGCTGACGACCGAAGCGAAGGCCGCGCGCGACAAGAAGTCGGCGAGGTGGAAGCAGCAGTGAGCGCAATCTGAAATCTGAAATCTGAAATCTTAAATTCCCATGGGGAACGCTCGCCTCGGAACTGGGCGCGCACGCCGAGCGGCTGACGCCGCGGCCGCGCATCTACGCCGACGCGAACGTGCCGGCCGGGCTCGTCGCCTTCATGCGCGGCGAGCTCGAGTGGGACGTGCTGTTCGTCCTCGAAGAAGACGGGCTGCGGCGCGCGCCCGACGTGAAGCACTACCGGCTCGCGCAGCAGCTGCGCCGCACGCTGGTCACCATGGATCGCGACTACCTCGACGATCGGCGGTTCCCGCCCGAAGAGAGCGGCGGCGTGCTCGTGATCAACGCGCCGGACGAGCGCGAGCTGTCCGCGCTGCTGGCGCGCGTCGACCGTTCGATGTTCCCGCGCCGACCGCCGGCAGCGCCGCTTCCCCTCGAACGCCGCAAGCTGCACGTCAACACCGACTGGGGCCGCGACCCGGAATGATCGTCCTGTCGGGCGCCGAGCTCGTGCTGCCCGATCGCATTCTGTCACCAGGCACCCTGACGATCGACGGCGGGCGCATCGTCGATATCCGGCCCGGCTCTCGTCCAGGCGGGCGCCGCTCGCCGCTTCACGGCCACTACATCGTTCCCGGGTTCATCGACGTGCACGTGCACGGCGTCGGCCGGCGTCGATTCGCTGGACGACGGCGGCGCGATTCGCGACATGTCCGCGCGTCTGCCGCGCTACGGGGTGACCGCCTTCTGTCCGACGACCGTCGCGTGCTCGCCCGCGGCGCTCCGGCGCGTGCTCGCGCAGGTCGCCGGACGCCCGCGCCGAGCCGCAGCCGCGAGGGCGCGCGTGCTGCCCGCGCACCTCGAAAGCAACTTCATCAGTCCCGACTACACGGGCGCGCAGCCCGTCGCCTGTCTGCGCAGTCCGCGGACGGCGCTCGAGCGGATGGCGCAGGGCATGGGGCGGGAAGGGCAGGTGGGGCAGGCGGGGACGGAGAAGGCGGAGACACGGAGACGTTCGAGGGGGCGGACATTCTTCGCGAGATCGAGCGCGCGGCGCCTGATGTCGGCATCGTCACGCTCGCGCCGGAGCTGGACGGAGGGCTCGAGTCTGATCGCATGGCTGACGTCACGCGGCCACCGCGTCTCGCTCGGGCATTCGGGCGCGACCTACGAGCAGGCGCTCGCGGCGATTGCCGCCGGCGCCCGGCAGGCGACGCACCTCTTCAACCGGATGCCGCGGCTCGATCATCGCGCGCCGGGTCTCGTCGGCGCGGTCCTGCAGACCGACGAGGTCGCCGCGGAGCTGATCTGCGACGGCGTCCACGTGCACCCGGCGCTCGTTCGGACCGCGGTCGCCGCGAAGCGGCCGCCGAGGATCCTCGCGATCACCGACGGGACCGCCGCGGCCGGGCTGCCTGACGGCGGCCAGGGCAGGCTCGGCGGGCGGACCATCACGGCGCGGGACGGCGCGGCGTATCTCGCCGACGGCACGCTCGCCGGAAGCGTGCTGACGATGGACGCCGCGTTTCGCGTCCTCGTCGAGCGGATCGGCCTGTCGCTGGTCGATGCCGCGACGATGTGTGCGACGACGCCGGCACGGGAGCTCGGGCTGGTCGGTCACGGCGTGCTGGCCGTGGACGCCGTCGCCGACGTCGTGGTGCTGGATGCCCAGCTCGGGGTCGTCCAGACCTACGTCGGCGGGCAGCTCGCTTACTCGCGAACAGCGCGTTCGACGTTCGAACGTTCGTCGGAGAGGCGAACGACGAACGGCTCGAACCTGATCCGGCCATCCGTCTAAGGCCCGCAGGAGGTTCCATGTCTCCAGCCTTCCGGCCCGTCCTCGTCGGCCTGGCCGTCATCGGCCTCGTCGCTTCCGCGTGCGTCGACGTCGTCGCCGTCGACGGCATGCGCTATGTCGACCGGCAGGAGAAGCGCTTCACGGTCCAGGGCAGGCCGGAGCTGAGGGTTTCCACGTTCGACGGGCCGATCGAGGTCAGGCCGTGGGACCAGCCGGAGGTCCTGGTCGTCATCGAACGGCGCGCCGCCACCAGGGAAGCCGCGGAACGCATCGACATGAGGATCGAGCAGGACGGCGATCGGATCACCGTTGCCGTGCGTCACCCCGATCGCGCGTTCGACTGGGTGCGCGGCGGCCGCAGCGCCCGCCTGATCGTCAGCGTCCCGGCGACGTCCGACCTGACACGCCCGCAGCGGCGACGGCTCGGTCGATGTCGAGGGCCTCACCGGCCGCATCGAGGTCCAACGGGAGATGGCTCGATCCGCGGCAATCGGCTCGACCGGCGACCTCAAGCTCGGGACCGGCGACGGATCGATCAGAGTGAGCGAAGCCAGCGGATGCTGACGGCTCAGACCGGCGACGGCAGCGTCAACGTCGAGGGCGCGCTGTCGGGAGTCACGGTACGCACCGGCGATGGAACGGTGACGCTCGTCGCGTCGCCGGGGAGTGCAGCGACGGACGACTGGACGATTTCAACCGGCGACGGTTCCGTCATGCTCGAACTGCCGGACGCCTTCAGCGCCGATCTCGACGCGCACACTGGCGACGGCCGGATAGCGGTCGAGGACCTCACCGTTTCAGACGTGATCGGGCGAAGATGGCCAGGAACCGGCTGCGCGGCCAAATCGGGACCGGCGGCCGATCGCTGCGCATCCGGACCGGCGACGGCTCGATAACGCTCAGAAAAACGCGCGGACTGACAGCTGAAGCTCCAGATTCAAGATTCTCAGATTCACGATTTCGAGACGTCCGACCTGACGAATCGCTGGTCCGCGTAAATCGTCGGGTCTTGAACCCCCGCCTCCACGAACGCCAGATGGCGCTCGCGGCACTTGCTGCACAGGCCGCAGTGCACGAACTCCTCGCTGGTGCCCCTGCCGCCTGCCGGCTGCATGCACGACAGCGTGAGCGCCAGCGGCGCGCCGAGCTCGACGCCGCGGCGGATGACGCTCGCCTTGCTCGTCCGCGCGTACGGCGCGTCGATTGAGAGCTCGTGGCCGAGGCCCAGGCTGAGCGCCGCCTGCATCGCCGCGCGGAAGGCGGGTGTCGCGTCCGGGAACGGATTGTGATCGAGCGTGCCGATGACGATCCGGCCGATGCCAGCCGCCGCGCAGAACACGGCCGCCTTGCCGAGCAGGATGACGTTGCGGCCGGGCAGGTACACGTCTTCGTCGGGCGTGTGATAACCGGGCGGCCGTCCCTGCACGGCCCAGTGCGTTTTCGGGTAGACGTCGGTCATGTCGACCGTGAGCACGACCAGCGGACGCACGCGGCCGTTCAGTCCGGCGGCCTCGACGAACTGCGCGATCGTCTCGCGCTCGGCCTTCTCCCAGGCGAGCCCGACGCCGACGTAGACCGGCTGAACCTCGCCGCGGAGCGCTTCCTCCATCAGCAGCACCGCGCTGTCGAGGCCCCCGGACAGGAGGACGGCCGAGATTTGAGGATTTGAGGATTTCAGGATTTGAGGATTTTATTGAAGTAATGTGGAATGCTTCAATCGAGGCACGAAATCCTCAAATCCTGAAATCCTCAGATCCTCAAATCTCAGAGCCCCAATTATGTATTCCGTCACCAAGCGCATCGACTTCTGTTACGGCCATCGCCTGCTCGACTACGACGGCATCTGCAAGCACCCCCACGGCCACAACGCGGTGGCGGAGATCGAGGTGCGCACCGAGTCAGCCTCGACACCGCGCAACATGGTCTGCGACTTCAGCGACATCAAGCGGATCGTGAAGGGCTGGATCGACCGCGAGCTCGATCACAAGATGGTCCTGCGCCACGACGATCCCCTCGTCAAGCCGCTCGAGCAGCTCGGCGAGCCGATCTACCTGCTCGACAGCAATCCGACGGTCGAGCGGATCGCGCGGCTGATCTTCGAGTACGCCAGCGGCCAGGGCCTTCCGGTCGTCCGCGTCAAGGTCTGGGAAACGCCGACGTCCTACGCTGAATATGGATTGGAAGCCGCTGAGGAGCTGAGGAACTGAGCGAATCCTGAGGAGCCGTTCCTCAGTTCCTCGAGTTCCTCAGTTCTCATGATTCGCTTCATCGTCTTCGATCTCGACGGGACGCTCGTCGACTCGCGGCGCGACCTCGCGGAATCGGCGAACGCGCTCCTCGCGGCATGCGGCTGCGCGACGCAGCCCGAGGCGGCGATCGGCCGCATGGTCGGCGACGGCGCGGCGACGCTCGTGGCGCGCGCGTTTGCCGCTGGCGGCTGTCCGGCCGCCGCCCGATGCGCTGGCGCGGTTTCTCGGCATCTACGAAGCGCGGCTGCTGAAGTTCACGCGTCCGTACCGGAGATCGACGATGTGCTCGCCGCGCTCGAGCCGCGGCTGCCGCTGGCCGTGCTGACCAACAAGCCGCTGGCCTCCACGCGGCGGATTCTCGACGGCCTCGATCTCGCCCGGTTCTTCCCGCCGGATCTCGTCGTCGGCGGCGACGGCCCGCTCCCGCGCAAGCCCGATCCGGCCGGGCTGCAGTCCTCTGCGACCGGGTCGGCGTGGAACCGACGGCGGCGCTGATGGTCGGCGACTCGGTCGTCGACTGGCGGACGGCGCGCGCCGCCGGAACGCGGTCTGCCTGGCGCGCTATGGGTTTGGATTCGAGGGCTTTCCTGTTGACGACCTCCAGCCTGACGAGCAGGTGATCGACTCGCCGGCGGCGCTACTGGCAATTCTGTAACGTTTTACTACGGTTGGGCTGGCGGTCCTGTTGGGCTTTGCTGCACGCGTGCCGCGTTCCATACCAAAATCCGATGAATCGCGATGGCATTTTCGTTGCTCGAGATCGGTCGGTTCCCGTTCGCCTCTCTCAGCACGTCGAAGCGAGCGTGTACACGGTTTTTGTTCCCCCCGTAGAATACGGAGCCTATGCCGTCACTGACCGACGGGCCGGGGCGCTCCAGCGGCCTCGTCGACGTTCTCGATCGCGTGCTCGACAAGGGGCTCGTCGTGGCCGGCGACATCAAGGTGTCGCTCGCCGAAGTCGAGCTGCTGACGATTCGAATCCGCCTGCTGATCTGCTCGATCGA
Organism: uncultured Acidobacteriota bacterium; assembly: GCA_963720005.1. Classification (GTDB taxonomy): domain Bacteria; phylum Acidobacteriota; class Vicinamibacteria; order Vicinamibacterales; family CAVVIG01; genus CAVREM01. Next base: position 197,812 of record CAVREM010000097.1, read on the forward strand.
CAAGGCGGAGCAGATCGGGCTGGACTGGTGGAAGTTCGATCACCACCTGTCGCCGGGCAAGCAGGCGCTGTCGGCGGAAAACGAAGAGTTGAAGAAACAGATCCGCGCGCTCGAGCGAAGGCTTCAGTCGCTGACGCGGCGCCGGTCGACCGCGGGAAGCTTGACGTAGGCAGAGGAGCGATATGCCCGTTGAACGAGCAGCAGGCGGCACAAGTCTCATCGACGTTCTCGATCGCGTCCTGGACAAGGGGATCGTCATCGATGCGTGGGTGCGCGTCTCGCTGGTCGGCATCGATCTGATCACGGTGGAAGCGCGGGTCGTGGTGGCGTCGATCGACACCTATCTGAAGTACACGGAGGCTGTCGCGACGGCGACGACCGCGAGCCGGCCGGCTTTGGAAACCAAGCCCTATGAGGAAGTCATTGCCGAAAACGCCGCACTCCGGGCACAGCTCCAGGGTGGCGCTCCCGCCATCCGCGCTGCTCGCAGTCGCCGGCGGACCCGAGCGCCCCAGACGCGCGGGTAAGGCGAACGGCGACGCCGGCCAGGCGATCGCCGTCGACGATCCGCGCGCGCTGCAGATGACGGCGCGGCTGCGGCTGCTCGAGGGGTTTCTCAGCCGCACCGAAATCGCCGACGCGGCGCAGCACGCCCTGCAGTGGCTCGGTGAGGTGCTCGGCGTGCGGCAGTCGCTGTGCCTGATCAAGCCGTCGGGCGAATCGTCGCTGTTCACCGTCGCCTCGCACGGCTTCGCCCACGCGACCACGTCGTCGTTCGTCGTGTCGCTCGAGGACTGGGGCAACCCGCTGGTGCACGCGCTCAACACGCGGCGCGAGGCCTATTACCCGCCGTCGCATTCCGCAGCCGATCGGCGGCGCCGGCCGTCGACGCCGTTCGAGGACGCGCCGTTCCACGTGCTGCCGTTCGGCTCGGCCAGCTTCAGCGACGAGACGTTCGGCCTGCTGCTGTTCGGCGGCGGACGCGCAGGTCTCGGCCGAGCTGCGCTGGTTCACGAGCGTCTTCGCGCAGAAGCTGGATCAGATCCTCCGCCAGCAGACGCTCGCCGAAGGCGATCGCCGGCAGGGGCGCGAGCGTTCGCTGCTCTACAGCATCATCAACGCCGTCACCGACCCGATCCTGCTGACCGACACGGAAGGCCGGCTGCTCATCGCCAACGCGCGCGCGCTGACGCTGTTCACGGCCTCCGAGGAAGAGAGCGAAGGCCGCCGCAGCGCGGTGCGGATGAACAACATGCTGCTGTCGTCGGCGCTGTCGAGCAAGGCGATCGAGGAAACCGGCGCGGCGCGGCGCGAGCTGCTGCTGGTGAACCCGGTGGACGGCTCCGACCTGCTGTTCGAGCTGCTCAGCACGGTCACCGAGGATCCGCGCCACGGCACCGGCGTGGTGTCGATTCTGCGCAACGTCAGCGACCTGCGGCGGGCGAGCGAGGAAATCGAGGAGAACTACCGCAAGCTGCGCCTGGCCGAGGCGCAGGCGCGCGCCGAAAGCGATCGCCTCAACCTGATCATCGACTCGGTGGCCGACCCGATCGTCGTCACCGACGCCAGCGGCGAGACGTCGCTGATGAACGAGCCGGCCGAGCGCCTGTTCACGCTGCCGTCGCTGGCCAGCGCCGTCGAGCAGCGGTGGGTGCAGGCCAACGACGCCCATTTCTCGTCGTTCATCGCCGGCATGCTGGTCAGCGCCGATCGCCGCCGCGTCGGCGAGATCGGGCTGGTCGATCCGCGGACCGGCGAGAACATGCCGGTCGAGGCGATCGCCGGCAAGATCCTCTCGGACCACGGCGAGCTGACCGCGGTCGTCACGATCCTGCACGACCGGCGCGAGGCGATCGAGAAGGCGACGCTCTACGAGCAGCTGAAGCAGGCGTCGGACGAGCTCGAGCGGAAGATTCAGGCGGCGACCGCCGACATCGCGCAGCAGAACGAGCTGCTGCGCCGCCAGGCGATCGAGCTCGAGCAGGCGTCGCAGCTCAAGTCGCAGTTCCTGGCCAACATGTCGCACGAGTTCCGCACGCCGCTGAACGCGATGCTCGGCTACACGTCGATGCTGCTGCAGGGCGTGGCCGGGCCGCTGCAGCCGCCGGCGCGGCGCCAGCTCGGCCGCATCGAATCGAACGGCCGGCACCTGCTGACGATCATCAACGAGATTCTCGACATCTCCCGCATCGAAGCGGGCCGGATGCCGCTGCAGATCTCGACGTTCCGCGTCCCCGATCTGGTGGCGGAGGTGAAGTCCGAGCTCGAGCCGATCATCCTGCGCTCGAGGCTGACCGTGACGCTGGACGTGCCGAAGGACCTGCGGCCGCTGTCGACGCGACCGGCAGAAGGTGAAGCAGATCCTGCTGAACCTGCTTGAGCAACGCGCTGAAGTTCACGCACGAGGGCAGCGTCACGATCAGCGCGCGCCGCGACCCGGTCGAGCGGACGCGTCACGCTGTCGGTGGCCGACACCGGCATCGGCATCGCCGCCGCCGATCAACAGAAGATCTTCGAGGACTTTCGACAGCTCGACAACTCGCCGACGCGCGCCTACGGCGGCACCGGGCTGGGGCTGTCGATTTGCCGCCGCCTCGCGCAGATGCTCGGCGGCCGGATCGCCGTGCAGAGCCAGGTCGGGAAGGGCTCCACCTTCACCCTGACGCTGCCGGTCCAGGGACGGAAATGAACAAGACCAAACCAGAACGGCCATGTGTGCTGCTCGTCGACGATTATCCCGGACGCGCGCGAGATGTACAGCGAGTACCTGCAGTATTCCGGCTTCGACGTGATCGAAGCCGGCAACGGCATCGAGGCGCTCCAGCAGGCGATCGAGCGCGAGCCCGACATCATCCTGATGGACCTGTCGCTGCCGGTGATGGACGGCTGGGAGGCGACCCGGCGGCTCAAGGCCGACCGCCGCACCGCGCGGCATCCCGGTGGTCGCGCTCACCGGCCACGCGCTGGCCGGCATCTCCGAGGGCGCGCGGCGCGCCGGCTGCGACGCCTTCGTCACCAAGCCGTGCCTGCCCGAAGATCTGGTGAAGGAAATCCGGAAAGTGCTGGAGCAGCCCGTCGTCCACCGGCAAGAAGACCCGCAGGAGCGGCAAGTATGCGAAAACCAACGGCTAGCGCCCGCCGGCCGGCTGGCCGCTCGGTCCAGAAGCGTCAGCTCGGCGGAAGAAAGCGCCGGGTTCGACGGCGGCGAAGTCCGACGCGCCGGAATGGACGGCGTAGCGCGGGCGGTCGAGGCGAAGCCGGCGCCGGCGAAAGCGGGCCGCCTGCCGGAACGGCGGAACGTGCAGGCGGCGCGCGCCGAGGTCGAGGCCTCGGCTGCGGCCAGCCGCGGCAAGTACGTCTACTGCATCATCGAGGCGACCGATCCGCTGAAGTTCGGCCCGATCGGCATCGGCGCCGATCCGTCCGACGTCTACACCGTGCACTACCGGACGCTGGCCGCGGTCGTCTCGGACGCGCCGCTCGAGGTGCTCGATTCGACGCGCGAGAACGTGCTCGCGCACGAGCGGGTCAACGAGACGGTGATGCGCGAGCACACCGTCATCCCGATGTCGTTCGGCACCATCTTCAAGACGCGCGAGGACATCGTCGAGCTGCTGCGATCGGCCGCCGAGGCGTTCGGCGACGTGCTGAACAAGATGCAGAACAAGCTCGAGTTCGGCCTCAAGGTGCTCTGGGACCGCGATCATGGCGATTCGCGAGGTCGAGGTCGGAAGACGAGGACATCGGCCGGCTGAAGAAGGAGATCTCGGGACAGAAGGGGCCGACCTATTTCGCCCGCATGCAGTACGGGCGGCTGGTCGATGCGGCGCTGCAGACCCGTTCCGAGCGCTACGTCGCGCACATCCTCGATCAGCTCCGCGACGTGTCGGTCGCGTCGCGCATCAACAAGCCGATCGGCGACAAGATGATCATGAACGCCGCCTTCCTGATCTCGCGCGAGAAGGAGACCGCGTTCGACGCGCGCGTCAAGTCGATCGCGAGCCGGTTCGACAAGCTGACGTTCAAGTACACGGGCCCCTGGCCGCCCTACAACTTCGTGAACATCAGGCTGAAACTGGAAAGGGCCTAACGCTGTCGCTGAAATCTAGATTTGCAGATTTCAGATTTAAGAATGCGTGAATCTGAGGCGCCGCCAGCAATCGCAGCAATCTTAAATCTGAAATCTGCAATCTTAAATTTCAATGTTCATCCTGGACAACCTGCTGATCGGCGGCATCCGATTCGTGCTCGAGAAGGTGGTGGCCGCGGCTGAAGCGGAAGCACAGGACGACACCTCGCTCCGCGAGCAGCTGCTCGAGGCGCAGATGCGGCTGGAGCTCGGCGAGATCAGCGATGAGGAGTTCGTCGAGACCGAGCGCGAGATTCTCGCGCGGATCCGCGAGCTGAAGGGCGCCCAGCCAGGCGCATTCACCGTTTCCCCCACCGACAAGATCACCGGGGTGGACGTCGAATCGTACAGACCGTTTAGCCTTTTTTTTCGGCGGCAAGGGCGGCGTCGGCAAGACGACCTGTGCTGCCGCGTATGCCGCCGGTGCGGCGCGCGCCGGCCGCCGCGTCCTCGTCGATCTCGACCGATCCTGCGCACTCGCTCGGCGACGCACTCGGCGCCAAGCTGACATCCCGGGTCTCGACGATCCGCGTCGGCGGCCGCGCGCTTCGCGCGGCGGAGCTCGATGCACGGAAGGCCTTTGCGCGCTGGCTGGCCGCTCACGGCCGCGCGCTGGCGGACATCATCGAGCACGGCACGTGGCTCGATCGGCACGACGTCGACGCGTTGCTGCAGCTCGCCGTGCCGGGCATCGACGAGCTGATCGGCCTGCTCGAGATCGTGCGCCTCGCGTCGAGATCGCCCGGCTTCGACGTCGTGGTCGTCGACACCGCTCCCACCGGCCACACCCTCCGGCTGCTGGCGTCTCCCCAGGCGGTGCATGCCCTGGTCAATGTGCTGGATACGCTGCAGCGCGATCACCGGATCGTCCGCGAACAGCTCGCGCGCGTTTACAGACCCGAGGCGGCGGATCGGCTGATCGCGGACCTCGAGCGTGAGGCGAGAGACACGCGCGAGCTGCTCCTGGATCGCACGAGGACCCGGGTTCACTGGGTGATGCTCGCCGAGGAACTCGCCGTCGCCGAGACGATGGACGCCTTCCGGGCGCTCGACGAACTCGGAGTATCGGTGCGACGAGATCGTCATCAATCGCGTGACACCTCCCGGGCCGCCCTGTGCGGTCTGCGATCGCCGGCGCGCAAGCGGAGGGGAAGGTCATCGCCCGAGTGCGCCGGAACGCCCGTCTGCCGCCCGTCCGTCTGCTCGACGCGGAATTGAAGGAGCCGCGGGGGGCCGCCGGCTTGCGGCGGATCGGCGCCGGCGTTGCATGCCCCGCTCCGAGCGCAGGCCCTTGGTACGGTAGTGCGGGCCGTCAGGCCCGCTTCATCTGCGGCGGCCGGCTCCGCCGCGCCGCTCGCGGCGTCGCCGAGCCCGCTTCCGACGGGCGCCTTGCGCGGCACCCGGTTGCTGTTCTGCGGCGGGAAAGGAGGCGTTGGCAAGACGACCGTCGCAGCGGCCATCGCGCTTCGCCTGGCCCGCGACGTCGCCCGGCGAGAAGGTTCTCCTGCTGTCGACCGACCCGGCTCATTCGCTGGCGGACGTGCTCGCCGCATCCGTCTCGGATGTGCCGCGGCCCGTAGCGAGCGCTCCTCGCAACCTTGACGTGCGCGAGCTCGACGCGCCGGCAGCCCTTGCGGCGAGGCGCGCCGGGCTCGAAGCGTCGCTGCAGGCCTCGCCGACGCGCTGGGCAGTGCCGGTGTCGGCACCGTGTCAATCGAGGGCTGACCGAGCTCATCGAGCTCGCGCCTCCCGGCATCGACGAGCTGCTGGGTGTGCTGTCCGTGCTGGAGGCGCGCCGGACGTATGACGCGGTCGTCGTGGATACCGCACCCACCGGCCATGCGCTGCGGCTGCTCGAAATGCCTGCGGTGGCGCGCGGATGGGTGCAGGCGCTGCTGCGGGTGCTGCTCAAGTATCGACAGATGGTCCGTCCGGGACCGCTGGCAGGGGATCTCGTCGAGCTGTCGCGGCAGATTCGCACGCTGCAGGACCTGCTGCGCGACCGCGCCGCGACCGCGTTTCATCGCGGTCGCTCGCGCCGCGGAGCTGCCCGCGCCTCGAAACCGCGAGGCTCCTGTCCAGGCTGCGGCGGCTCCGCGTCCCGACGCCGATCGTCGTCGTGAATGCGCTCACCGTTGAATCCGGGGCATGCTCCCCGCTGCCGCGCCACCCACGCGCCGAGCGTCGAGAGATGGCGCGGATGCGCGTCGCCTGTGCCGCGAGCACCGCTGCGCTATCATCCAGGCGCCGCTCGCCATGCCGCCGCCGCGCGGGCATCGCGGCGCTGGAGCGCGTGGGGGCAGACCTGGATCGCATGAAGACCAACGGGCACATACGTCTACTGCCTCGTCGCCGCCGCGCGGCGGCCAGCGTCGACGCGGGCGCGCGGCCTCGCCGGCGCCGGCCCGTGAGGCTCATAGATCAGGGCGGCGCCGGCAGGCCGCCTGAAGAAGTGGCTGGTCGTGTCCGACGTGCCGCTCGATCGGTACGGCGAGTCGGCGATCAACGCGAGGCTCTCGGATCTCGACTGGGTATCGCGTGCGGCCGTCGCGCACGAAGCCGTCGTGGAGTCATTCATCGGCGCTGCGGCGCTCGTGCCCGATGAAGCTGTTCACGATCTTCACCGACGACGCGCGCGCCGTGGAGCAGCTCGAACGCGCAGAAGGATCGCATCGACGCGGCGCTGCGAGCGCGTGCGGGGGCGAATCGAGCTCGGCGTGCGTGTCACGCTGGATCGGCAGCGGCCGCAGCCGGCGCGGTCAACGGCGCGCGCTGGTACCGGCGCCGCCTACCTGGCGGGCAAGAAGACGCAGCGCGATCGCGCGGCGGAGCTCGCGCGTCAACGCACAGCGCGGTGGTCGCCGATATGTACGACGACCTGCCGCGCTGGCGGCCGACGCCGTGCGCAGGGCCGCGACCGAGATGCCAGTCCAGGGCGGTCCGCTGCTGCTCGACGCGGCATTTCTCGTGCCGCGTACCGCGCGCGGCGCGCTTCCGCAGCACCGTGGCGCGCAAGGCGAAGGAACTCGCACACGCGACGGTTATCGCGTGACGCTGACTGGCCCCTGGCCGCCCTACAGTTTCGTGAGAGACTAGAAAAATGGCGCAAAGGAGCAGGCCAGGCCAAGCTCCGAATGCGATCGCGCGCTGTGGCGGACGCTGTGCTCGACGCGCCGGACGCGAGCCTGCTCGACGTGCTGGACCGCGTGCTGACGAAGGGCGTCGTGGCCTCCGGCGACGTGACGCTGGGCGTCGCCGGCGTCGACCTCATCTACCTGCGCCTCTCGGCGCTCCTCTGTGCGACCGATCGCGTGATGCCATCGCCGCCGCGCCGACGCGCCCGGACGAGGCGGTGAAAGCGGTAAGAAGCCGCACGCACGAACGACCACAGGCGCGCGCAACCGCCGCGCGCCCGCCCTGGAAGCTCGCCCGAAGGCGCGCGCGCGCCCAGGCCGTCGAGGCCGTCCCTGTCACCGACGCCGAGTTGCGGAAGCTGAGGCGCGAGCTCGAGCGCCGCCTGCGAACGCCCGCCGGCCGCGACGCGGCCGCGCGCGAGGCCGTCGCGGCCGCCCGCCAGGTGGAATCCGGAACCCGAGGACGTGCAGAAGTCGGTCGCTCAGCTCGTGCTGACCATCGTCGAGTTCCTGCGCAAGCTGATGGAGCGGCAGGCCATTCGCCGGATGGAGCAGAAGACGCTCACTGACGCCGAAGTGGAGGCGGTCGGGCTGGCGCTGATGCAGCTCGAAAAAACGGTGCGGGACATCGGCAAGCGCTTCGGCCTCGAGCCCGAGGACCTCAATCTCGATCTCGGGTCCGCGTGAAGCTTCGCCCCTGATCTCCCGCACGCTCTGCAGCGCCGCGCGCTCCGTCGCGTGGCTCGCTCGCGCGCTCGCTCGCGACGTGATGGTTTTGAAGCTTCTATAACGGGTTCGCCGCAGGCGCAGCGCGTTCGCGATCACCGAGACCGAGCTGAACGTCATCGCGGCGCTGGCCACGAACCGGGCTGAGGAGAATCCCGGTAAACGGATACAGCACGCCCGCCGCAATCGGTACGCCGAGCACGTTGTAGACGAAGGCAAAGAACAGGTTCTGGCGGATGTTCCGCATCGTCGCGCGGCTCAGTCGTCGCGCTCGCACGATGCCGCGAAGGTCGCCCTTCACCAGCGTGACGCCAGCGCTCTCCATGGCCACGTCGGTGCCGGTGCCCATGGCGATGCCGACATCGGCCTGTGCCAGCGCTGGCGCGTCGTTGATGCCGTCGCCGGCCATCGCCACCCGCTCACCGGCGCCCTGGAGCTCGCTTGACGACCTCGGCCTTCCGCTCGGGCAGCACTTCGGCTTCGACGCGGTCGATTGCCGAGCGATCGCGCGACGGCCTCCGCGGTCGTGCGATTGTCGCCGGTCAGCATCACGACCTGCACGCGCTCGGCGTGCAGCGCCGCGATGGCCTCCTGCGCGGTCGGCTTGATCGGATCGGCCACGCCCAGCAGTCCTGCCGGTCCTGCCGTCGACGGCCACGAGAACGACGGTCTGCCCCTGCTTGCGCAGTGTCTCGGCGCGTCCGCTCCAGTCGCCGGGATCGATGCCCTGCTCGTCGAGATGCTTGCAGGTTGCCGACCGAGCACGCGATGCCCGTCGACCATGCCGGTGACGCCCTTGCCCGTCGCGGACTCGAAGCGGTCGACGCCGCGAGCGCGATGTTCCGCTCGTGCGCGCCGCGCGACGATCGCGCCAGCCAGCGGATGCTCGCTGACGCTCTCGAGGCTCGCGGCCAGGCGCAGCAGGTCGTCCTTCGTCGATGCCTGACGCGCGGTCCACCGTCACAGGCGCGGCTTGCCCTCGGTGAGCGTTCCGGTCTTGTCGACGACGAGCGTCGAGACGCGTTCCAGGACTTCGAGCGCCTCGGCGTCCCGAACGCAGGACGCCCAGCTCGGCGCCGCGACCGGTCCCGACCATGATCGACATCGGCGTCGCGAGCCCGAGCGCGCACGGGCACGCGATGATCAGCACCGCGACGGCGTTGACCAGCGCGTGCGCAAACCGGGGCTCGGGGCCGAAGGCGCGCCCAGACGACGAACGTGACGAGCGCGACCACGACCACGATCGGGACGAACCAGCTCGGCCACGACGTCCGCGAGCCGTTGAATCGGCGCCCGCGACCGCTGTGCCTCGCCGACCAGCCTGACGATGCGCGCCAGCAGCGTGTCGCTGCCGACGCGCTCGGCGCGCATGACGAACGTGCCGGTCCCGTTGACCGTGCCGCCGGTGACCTTCGTCGCCGGCCGCTTTCTCGACCGGGATCGGCTCGCCCGTCACCATCGATTCGTCGACCGTCGTCGAGCCTTCGACGACGATGCCGTCGACCGGCACGCGTTCGCCGGGACGGACGCGAAGCAGGTCGCCGACGCCGCACGTGCTTCGAGCGGCACGTCGCGTCTCGACGCCGTCCGTCGATCTCGCTGCGCGGTTTGTGGCGCCAGGCTCGAGCAGGTTCCGGATCGCCGCGCTCGTCCGGCTGCGCGCGCGCAACTCCAGCACCTGTCCAAGGAGCACGAGCACGACGATCACGGCCGACGGCCTCGAAGTAGACGCGCGACCTGGCCGTCCGTCGCGAAACGAGGGCGGAAAGATTCCGAGGTGCGAGCGTCGCCGACGACACTGTAGGTGTACGCCGCGCCGACACCGAGGGCGATGAGCGTGAACATGTTCGGGTAGCGGTTCACGATCGACGCCCAGCCGCGCTGCGAAGAACGGCGCTCCGCCCCAGAGCACGATCGGCGTGGCGAGGATCATCTGGCCCCACGCGACCGTTCGATGGCCGAGCGCATGCATCAGCGGCTGGCCCGGGATGAAATCCGCGATCATCACCGCGAGCGATCGGCGCGACGAGCGCGAGCGAGATCCAGAACCGCCGCGACATGTCGTCGAGTTCCGGGTTGCTCTCTTCGACACCGGTGTCGACCGTCGGCTCGAGCGCCATGCCGCATTTCGGGCACGTGCCGGGTCCGATCTGGCGCACCTCCGGGTGCATCGGGCACGTGTACTCGACGTCCGTTGGCAGGGCCGGCGGCGCGGCCTCGCGCCGCTCGGATCGAGGAATTGTTCCGGGTCGGCCTTGAACTGCTCGAGGCAGGACTCGGCGCAGAAGTAATAGGTCTGTCCCCGGTAGTCGACCGTGCCGACCGCGTCGGCCGGCGAGATCGTCATCCCGCAGACCGGGTCGACGACTTCCTCCGGCACCGGTCTGCGCCTGGGCTGTCATCGACGCGTCTGTTCCATCAGACCACACGCACCGCGGATGCGGTTCGTTGACACGGCCGCACGCTGCGGCGTACACTGCGACCCGTCCGTTAATTTTCAATATTCAAACTCAATGTTTGGATTGCTGGAACTGGCGCTCGCGGTCCATGTTGGCTGCACCACTTACGGCCAGCTGCGCAGCGACCGACCCCTCCGGCAGGCCGCCCAGGCGCCCTCAAGCGCGACTCGGCGGCGGCACCCGCCACCGGGCCGCTGTCCGGCTACATGGAGTTCCACCTGAATCAGCCGACGGATGGCACCCCGGCGATTCTGGATTTCCACCGTTTCGTGCTGCTCTTCACGCACAGCTTTTCCGATCGGCTGCGGTTCGTCGGCGAGCTCGAGCTCGAGCACGCGGTCGTCGAAGGCCTCGAGGAGGGCGGCGAGCTCGAGCTCGAGCAGGCGTATCTCGATTTCCTCGTGCGCCCGGCGCTGAACTTCCGCGCCGGGATGCTGCTCGTCCCGGTCGGCATCATCAACGAGCGTCACGAGCCGCCGGTGTTCCACGGCGTCGAGCGGCCGTTCGTCGACACCGTCATCGTGCCGACGACGTGGTTCGAGGCGGGCGCCGGGATTCACGGCGCGTTCGGCCGGGGCTTCCGGTATCGCGCGTATGCGATGGCGCCGCTCGACGCGACGCGAATTCAGCGCCGAGGAGGGGCTGCAGGGCGCCGCGCAGCACGGCAGCGAAGCCGTCGTGCGCAACGTCGCGGTCACCGGACGTCTCGAGTACGTCGGCACGCGAGGGCTGCAGACCGGCGTCAGCTTCTGGACGGGCGATACCGGGTTCAACGTCCCGCGGATCAAGACCTCGGTCGGCCTCTACGAATTCGACGGCGCGCTTTTCACGCGGGCGGCTCGAAGCGCGCGGGCAGCTCGCGCACGTGTTCATCAACGGCGCCGGCGCGCTCAACGACGCGATGGGACGCCTGACCGGCATCGATCCGAACATCGCCGAGCAGCTGTTCGGCGTGTACGGCGAGGTCGCCTACCGATTCCTGCCGGCCAGCTTGCCGCACGACGCGGCGGTGTTCGTCCGCTACGAGAACTTCGACACGCAGTTCAAGATGCCCGCGGGCTCGCTGCCGCTGCCGCAGTTCGATCGCGACGCCTGGGTGGTGGGCGCGACCTACTGGGTCGATCCCGACGTCGCAATCAAGTTCGACTATTCGCACGTGCGGAGCGGGAGCGAGATCGTGCCGCCGCCGCGCTCGTTCAACGTCGGTCTGGGATGGTGGTTCTGAACATGACTGGTCGGCTCGCCCTTGCTCTTGGTGCTGGTCTCGGCAACTGCCGGCCAGCGGTCAGCCCGCGGCCCAGCCGCGAGTGATCCACATCGCCGCCGAGCGGTTCGCCTTCACGCCGTCGGAAATCACCGTCGACGAGGGGTCGGTCGTCGAGCTGCGCCTGACGAGCGACGACACCGATCATGGCTTTCGCGTCCATGGCCTCGGCGATCCCAACGTCGCCATCCCGAAGCGCGGGCGCGGCGATGTGCGCATGACGCTCGAGGCCACACGAGCCGGGCAACTATACCTTCGAGTGCTCCCACGTGTGCGGGGCCGGCCACGGCTTCATGCGCGGCGTCATCCGCGTGAAGCCGCGGATCGAGGGCGAAGTAGCCGTGAACCGCGCCGCGAATTACGTCATCGCCGCGGCGGCCGCCATGTCTCCTCGTCGCCGCGTCGGAACCGGCGCCGGCGCAGGTGAGCGGTCGCGAAGTTCGGGGACCCGCTGCCCGGGCTTATCCCGGCGGAGTTCGAGCGGTTCCGCGTCGGCCTCGACGATTTCGTCGAGGTCGAGACAGCCGAGGAAGGCCTCGGCCCGGCCTTCAACGCCGCGAGCTGCGCGCGTCTGCCACAACGTGCCGGCGATCGGCGGAACGAGCCTCGTGTCCGAAGTGCGCGCGGCGTACCGGGACGAGTCGGGCCAGATTCACAAGCTGACCGCGCCCGGACGGCTCGGAGCTCGACACGCTCTTCCACCTGTTCTCGAATCCGCCGCACGGCTGCCAGCCGGTGATGCCGCCGGAAGCCAACATCATCGCGCGCCGGGTGCCGATTCCCGGTCTTCGGCGCCGGACTGGTCGAAGCGATCGCGCGACGAGACGCTGTCTGGCGCTCGAAGATCCCGACGATCGCAACGCCGACGGCATCAGCGGCCGCGCCGCGCGCGTCGTCGACGTCGGCACCGGCCGGGTGCGCATCGGCCGGTTCGGCTGGAAGGCGCAGCACGCGACGCTGCGCACCTTCAGCGCCGACGCCTATCGGAACGAGATGGGGATCACCAACGAGCTGTTCCCGGACGAAGCGGCGGCCGGGGTGCTCGGCGGCGCACATGAAGCATCTGCGATCCGACGCCGGATCCCGAGGACGTCGCCGATTTCCGGACGCGGCTCGCGGCGATCGACAACTTCGAGGCGTTCATGAAGTTTCTGGCGCCGCCGCCGCGCGGCACGATCGATCAGGCGGCGCGGGACGGCGAGCAGATGTTCAACGCGATCGGATGCGCGGCCTGCCACGTGCCCGTCCTCGCAGACCGCGCCGAACTCGCATCCGCTGTTCTCCCGCCAGCCGGTGCCGCTCTTCTCGGATCTGCTGCTGCACGACGTCGGTACTGGCGACGACATTCCGCAGGCGTCCGCGCTGCCGAACGAGATTCGCACGCCGGCGCTGTGGGGATTCGCGTCCGCCGTCCGCTCCTGCACGACGGCAGCGCCAGCACCGCCGAGGACGCGATCGGCCGCCACCGCGGCGAGGCGGAAGGCGTCCGGCGCCGGTTCGAGCAGCTGAGCGCCGGCGCAGCGCAGCGTCGCTGGTGCGCGTTTCTCAATTCGCTCTAGCGCGCCTAGACGTCCTCGACGAGCAACCTTCGATGCGGCGCGCGCGCCGATCGTCATCCGGCGCGCCGCCGGCCTGGCGCAGGCGCACCGAATCGGCGGCCGCGTCGCGCGCCTCCACCTCGATCGCCTGCCCCGGCTTCAGCCCGTTGCTTTCGATGAAACGGAGGAAGGCCGGATCCTGATCGGCGACGCGCGTCACGCGCAGCGGCATGCCGAGCGGGCAGGTCAGCAGGCTGTCGTGGTGGCGCGGCGTGATCGTGCCTTCGGCGGTCGGAATCGGATCGCCGTGCGGATCGTGCGTGGGACGGCCGAGCATTCGATCGATCCGCTCGATCAGCCGATCCGACACGACGTGCTCGAGCTGCTCGGCCTCTTCGTGGACTTCGTCCCAGCTCATGCCCATCACCTGCACGAGGAACAGCTCGACGAGCCGATGGCGGCGCAGCACCAGCACCGCGAGCTTTTCGCCGGCCGCCGTCAGCCGGACGCCGCTGTAGGGTTCGTACTCGGCCAGGCCCGACTCGGCCAGCGCCTTCACCATCGTCGTCGCCGTGCCGGGCGTCACGTTCAGCGCCGACGCCACCTGTCCCATCGAGACGAGCCGCGCGCCTGCCGGCAGCAGCGCCTGGCCCTGGTAGATCGCCTTCAGATAGTTCTCGACCGTGCTCGACGGGAGCATGCAGCGATATTATCCATTGAACGTATGCGGCTGCGGGATCGCATCGCGACCGCCGACGGCAAGCGGCGCTACGTCCGCGACGCTGTTCGCCGACGATCGCCGATCGGTACGACCTCATCACCGTCGTGCTTTCGTACGGCCAGGATCGGCGATGGAAGCAGCCGCCTGCTCGATCTCGCGGCGCCGCCAGCCGGCGCCGCGGTACTCGACCTCGCGACCGGCACCGGCGACATCGCGTTTGCCTTCGCGTCGCGCGGCGCGCGCGTCGTCGGGCTCGACATCACGCGTCGGATGATCGAGCTCGCGAGGCTCAAGGCGCCGGCCGGCACGCCGGCGAGCGTTCCTGGTCGGCGACATGCTGGCGCTTCCGTTCCCGGCCGGCTCGTTCGACATCGTGACGACCGGCTACGGCCTGCGCAACGTTCCGGATCTCGCGCGCGCGATCGACGAGATCCTGCGGGTGCTGAAGCCGGGCGGCCAGGCGCTGTCGCTCGACTTCAACCGCCCGGCGAACGCCTTCGTGCGCACCGTCTACCTGTGGTATCTCACGGCTCGTCGGCGGCGCCGCTGGGCTGGCTGCTGCACCGCGACCCGGACACATATCGCTACATCCCGGCTTCGATTCGCCAGTATCCGGGGGCAGGCCGCGGTCGGTCGGCTGATGCAGGACGCGCGGCTTCACGCGCGCGCGCTCACTACCCGGTGCTGGGCGGGCTGATGGCGATCCACCACGCCGTCAAGTGACGTGAAATTTCAGGATTTCAAGATTTCAGATTTAAGATTAGCGATTTCGACGGCATCGATGGAAGTCGACACGTCAGGATGGTCGGGCGAAGGAACGTTCACGCAGGTCCTGATTGACCGTCTTGGAGCAGGTCGACGGCGTCGCGTTCGTGCGCGTCGAAGACGCGCCGGCCAGCCGGTCGGAGGCCGACTACAACTTCATCAGCAACGAGATCTTCGTCCGCTTCTGCGACCGACGGATCGTGAAGAGCGGACGACGCGGTTCGGCTTCCTGCCGGCGCGCCGCGTCGTGCAGGAGAAGACGATGACCGTCGGCGGGCTCGAGCAGGCGCTCGCGGCGCTCGACGGCGTCGGCCCGGCCGACTACTCCGACGACGGGATGATCCAGTACCTGCGGGCGGAGCGCATCGTGCCGCCCTATCAGACGAAGGGCTACAAGCTGGTGGAGCTGGTCAGGATCTACGAAGCAAAGTCAAGTCGACTGACGACTGTCGACTCGCTCGACTGTCGACTGATCGTCCGAAACTTCCGCCTGTGCAGCAGCGCCATCCCGCGGCAGCACCTGTGCACATTTGTGAAGGGCGGCCTGATGAGGCGTCCTCGGCCATGAGCTTCGTCTCGTCCCTCCTTCAAGCGATTGTGCGCCTGGACGGCGAGGCGGTCGTCCTGCACGTCGGCGAGAAGCCGTACATCGTGACGCCGACCGAGCAGGTGGACCTCGCGACGAAGGGGCTGACCATCGACGCGGCGACCGGGATCCTGAACCAGCTGCTGCCGACCGGAACCGCAGAACGCGCTCGAAGAGTTCGGCGCCGTCCAGTACCAGATGCCGCCGATCGCCGGAGCTGCCGGGCGAGCACTTCACCATCGTGGCGGCGCGCGGCGGCGACGACATCTGGATCGAAATCCGGCGGCGGCAGGTGCCCGACGAGGACCGGGTGCCGCTCGAAATGTTCGCGCCGCCGCCTCGGCGGCTGATTCGCCCGAGCCGGCACAGGCGCCTCCCGTGAGAGCCTCGTCAGCCCAGAAGATGCTGCCGGCCCTCGAGCACGTCGTGCCGCCGCCGCCCGAGCGCGTGCGGCTATCAGCGCCCGACCGCGTGCCGCCGGCGGCACCGGTGAATCCGCCGCCACCGACGCCCGTGGTGCAAGTCGCAGCCGCAGCCGCCGGCACGACCTTCCGCGACCGGAGCCCGCGCCGCGTGGTGCCGCTGACGCGCAGCCCGATTCGTCCCGACGCGCCGCCGCCGCTCGCCGATCAAGTTCGGCAAACCTCGAGCGCGTGCTGCGCCAGGCGGCCGCGCGGGGCGCGTCGATTCTGTATCTGTCGTCCGGCGCGCGGCCCGTCGATCCGCGTCGACGGCGACATCGAAACGCTCGACGGCGCGCCGGTCCTCGGTCCGAACGAAGTCGAATCGCTGCTGCTCACGCTGATGCCGGAGCGCGACGCCGAAGCGCTGCGCACGGGCGCCGCCAGCGAGTGGATCGGCGATATCGCCGACCTCGGACGCGTGCGCTGCATGACGTTCCGCGACATGCCGCGGCCCGGGCGGCGTGTTCCGCCTGATGCGGCCGCGCGGCATCTCGGTCGAGCAGCTCGGGCTGTCGCGCGAGATTCAGGGGCTCGCGCTCGAACCGGAAGGCCTCGTGCTCGTCGCCGGCCGCGGTCGAGCGGCAAGCGCACGCTCATCTCGGCGTTCGTCGATCTCATCAACAAGCGGCGGCGCGACCACGTCATCACGATCGAGAGCGAGATCAGCGTCACCCACGATCGCGTCGGGGCGCTGATCAGCCAGCGCGAGGTTCGCGGCGGCGCGGACGAGATGCTGGCCGAGGCCCGGGCGGCGCTGCGCGAGGATCCCGACGTCCTCGTGCTCGAGAACGTGCGGACGCCCGACCTGATGCATCTCGCGCTCGACGCCGCGGCCAGCGGCCACCTGGTCATCGGCGGGTTCGCGGCCTCCAGCGCCGGCGGCGCGATCGACCGCATCATCGATCTGTATCCGCCGGAGGCGCAGCGCCCGGTGCAGCTGTCGCTCGCGCACATGCCTGCGCGGCGTCGTGGCGCAGGTGCTGCTGAAGAAGAAGGCGGCGGGCGCGTCGCGGCGCGCGAGGTGCTCCTCAATACGCCGGCCGTGCGCAGCGTGCTCGCCGAGGGAAAGACGTCGCAGCTGCCGCTGGCGATCGAAGGCGGACGCACGCACGGCATGGCGCCGCTGAACGACGCGCTCGTCGGGTTCGTGCAGAGCGGCGCCGTCGACGTGCGCGAGGCGTACCGGCATGCCGCCGACCGCCCGGGTTCCTCGACTCTCTTGAAACGTCAGGGGCTCGACACCGTCAGCGCATCGAGAAATACGCGTAACCGCTCGCGTCGTCTCAGCGGCCTACTTCTCCACGAGCGGCTCCAGCTCCTCGAGCACGAACGCGAGCACATCCTCTTCGGTCACGTCGCGAACCGACGGCCTCGCCAATCGGCCGCTCGCTCTCGACGATGCGCCGGCCGCGGGCGCGGCGGCTGTGGCCGAGGATCACCGGCTGCTCGCCGGACGTGTCGAGCGACAATTCGATGTAGTCGTCGGCGGACTTGTCCGAGGCGAGCCGCACGCTGCCGGACGGCGTGAAGACGCCGAACGGAAATCCCTGCACCTTCAACGCGTTCGCGACCTGGCGAACGAGCGGCACGGCGATCGTCTCGAGAAACGGCGGCGTAGTCCCGCGACGCCTCGTCGGAGCGCGCCCGCCGCTCGGCGGCGGCCCGCTTCGCACGGTCGACGGTCTCGGTGACGCGGCGCCTGACATCGGAGATTTCCATCAGATCACTCCCTTGGCGCGCAGCGCGTCCAGGTCGGCCGGCCGCGACGCCGGCGTCCCCGGTGAGTACCGCCGCGGTGTGCTGGCCGAGGGTGGGCGGCGGCGTCCGGATCGACGCCGCCGTGTCGGACAGCTTCAACGGCGTGCCGAGCACGCGCATCGCGCCCACGGACGGATGCTGGAGCTCGGCGACCATGGCGCGCGCGGCGATCTGCGGGATCGGAAAACAGCTCGTGGAGATCACGCACCGATCCGCACGGGACGCCGGCCGCCGTGAGCCGCTCGATCCAGTACGCGCGCGGCTCGGCGCCGAGCCGCGCCGCCACGAGCGGCCTCAACTCGTCGTAGGCGAGGACGCGCTGCCGGTTGGTGGCGAACCGCTCGTCTTCGGCGATGCCCGCCACGGCACAGAAGCGGCGCCACTGATCGTCGTTGCCGACCGCCAGCACGAACTCGCCGTCCGACGCGGAGAACGTTTCGTAAGGCACGATCGTCGGATGACGGTTGCCGAGCCGGCCCGGCGGCGTGCCGGTCGCGAAGTAGATCCCGGCCTGATAGCTCAGCAGCGCGGCCACGGAGTCGAGCATCGCGATGTCGACCGCCTGCCCGCGGCCGGTTCGCTCGCGCGCGAAGAGCGCCGCGGTGATCGCCTGTGCGGCGAACATCCCCGACACGATGTCCGCGATGGCGACGCCGAGGCGGTAAGGCGGACCGTCGCCACTGCCCGTGATGCTCATCAAGCCGCCTTCTCCCTGCATGACCGCGTCGTAGCCGGCCTCGCGACGCCGGGGCCCGGTGTGGCCGAAGCCGGAGATCGAGCAGTAGACGAGCCGCGGGTGCCGCGGCTCGAATCGACGCGTAGTCGAGGCCGAGCTTGGTCAGCGTGCCGGGCCTGAAGTTCTCGACGAGCACGTCGGCGCCGAGCGATGAGCCGCTCGAGCACGGCCCGCCCTTCAGGCTGCTTGAAGTCGAGCGTGACGCTTTCCTTGTTGCGGTTGATGCTCAGGAAATACGCGCTCTCGCCCGACTGGAACGGCGGACCCCAACCGCGTGTGTCGTCGCCCTTGCCCGGCTGTTCGATCTTGATGACTCTGCGCGCCGAGGTCGGCCAGCAGCATGGTGCAGTACGGTCCCGAGAGCACGCGAGTGAGGTCGAGGACGGTGATACCTTGAAGGGGAGTCATATGGCTGATGGATCGCGCTCGATCGTCGTGTTTGCCGGCAGCGCCTGAACGAGCTGCGAGAAGGTGAAGGAGTTTCTTTCACGCGCCGGCGCCGCGTTTACCGTGATGAACGTCGACGAGGACGATCGCGCCTACGATGCGCTCCTCGCCCGCGGCCTGCGCTCGGTTCCGGTCACCATCGTCGGCGACCGCGTGATTCGCGGCTACGATCCGGCGGCGCTCGAGCAGGCGCTCGCCGCGCAGGAATAATATACTCACCCGGCCTTGACGCTTGCGGCCTCGCCGACGCTCGCGCGGATTCCGGCTGGCGACTTCCTCATGGGCGCCGCCGACGCCAGCGAGGACGAGCGTCCCGTCCACCGCGTGCACGTCGGCGAATTCCTCATCGGTCGCTTTCCCGTCACGCAGGACGAGTACGCGCGCTTCGTCCGCGCGACCGGCTATCCAGCCGCCGGAGGTACGCGAACCGCCGCTCATCGCGAGCGAGCAGCGATGAGCTGTTCCGCGATCTGGCCGCGCGTTACGCGTGGCGCGATGGCGCGCCGCCCGACGGCCACGGCAGTCACCCGGTCGTCCTAGTGAAGTACGAGGATGCCGCGGCGTACTGTCGATGGCTGACCGAGGCGATCGGACAGCTCGTGCGCCTGCCGACCGAGGCCGAGTGGGAAAAGGCGGCGCGCGGCGGCGATCGCAGGGTTCAGGTACCCGTGGGGCAACGAGATCGATCCGTCCCGCGGCAATTTCCTCGCCGATCCCGCGTCCAAACGGCAGCGCGGCACGCGGCCGACCGGCACGTATCCGCCGAATGGATACGGCCTCTACGACATGGCGGGGAACGTCTGGGAGTGGGTGTCCGATTGGTACGGCCGCGACTACTATGCGGCCGGCGAAGCCGTCGATCCGAAGGGTCCCGCGTCCGGAACGCTGCGGATCGTGCGCGGCGGCGTCGTGGGTGAACGACGACGTGTCGATGCTGCGGTGCGCCTACCGGCACAAGGTGCCGCCGGACACTTACGCATACAGTATAGGGTTCAGGATCGTATGCTCCGAAACATGATCGGCCTGGTGCTTTCAGCGACGCTCGCGATTGCCGTTCCTGCCGCCGCGCAGGAACCTTCGTCCCCGTCCGTGCCGATGATCGTCACGACCGGTGAGGCGGTCGTCCGGCGCGCGCCGGACCGCGCGTTTCTCGTCGCCGCCGTCGAGACGCGCGCCAAGCGATCCGAAAGAGGCGCAGTCACAGAACGCAAAGGCCATGACCGCCGTACAGGCGCGCGTGACCGCGTCTGGGGTTTCCAAAGGACGCCGTCCGGACCCTCGGATACAACATCCAGCAGGAATTCGACTTCGTGAACGGCCGGCGCGTGCCGCGCGGATACGTCGCTCGAAATGCGGTGGAGGTGCGCGTCGACGCGCTCGAGCGGCTCGGCGAGCTGCTCGACGCCGTCGTCCAGGCCGGGGCCACCAATATCAGCGGCGTTCGATTCGACCTGCGCGACCGTGCCGGCGCCGAACGCGAGGCGCTGCGCCAGGCCGTGGCCGAAGCCCGCGCCCGCGCTGAAGCGGCGGCATCCGGGGTCGGCAGAACGATCGATCGCGTGCTGCGCATCGACGACACGCGGCGCGAAGTGCCACGGCCCATGCCGATGGCCATGATGGCGCGTGAAGTGGCGTCAGGCCGACGTGGCCACGCCGGTCGAGCCGGGTGAGATCGAAATCCACGCGCAGGCGACGCTGACCGTCTCGATCAAATGACGACCGCCGACTACGCGCGCGCCCGGCGCCTGCTTGATGCGGCGCGATCCAGTGCTCGCCGTCACGATTCGCCGGATCGGCGCCTGCGGGATGGCGTCGCGCCTTCTCACGGACCATCTGACGACGCTCGTTCGAGCGATCGTCGGACAGCAGCTGTCGTCGAAGGCGGCGGCGACCATCTTCGGCCGGCTGCGCGCCCTTTTTCCGGACGGACAGATCACGGTTGACGGCCTCCAGGCGCTGGACGACGCGGCCCTGCGCGGCGTCGGCTTGAGCTCGCAGAAGCTGGCTTACCTTCGAGACCTTTCCGCGCGCATCGCGGACGGCCGGCTGCTGCTCGGACGAGCTCGACGAGCTGTCGGACGAGCAGGTGATCGAGCGGCTGACGGCGGTCAAGGGATTCGGCCGGTGGACCGCCGAGATGTTCCTGATGTTCCGGCTGCAGCGGCCCGACGTCCTGCCGGTCGGCGACCTCGGCATCTGCACGGCCGTTCAGCGGATCTATCGACTGCGGCAACGGCCGAAGCCGAAGCGGTTGATCGAAGATCGGCGAGGCGTGGCGGCCGTATCGGTCGGTTGCGTGCTGGTATCTGTGGGAGAGCCTGAAGACTCGAGAGCTCGCGGAAGCTCGGCGCAATCGGGACGACTAAGCCTTCGCCCACAAAAGCAACGAAGGCCTGACGACGATCGCGATCAACGTCCCGCGCTCGCTGAACAGGGTTTCTCGCCAGCTGAAAGTGGGGCGCGCCGGGTTCCCGCTCGGCTGCGGCGGTCGTGGAAACCATCGCGGGACCGTCCTCATGTAGTCGCGGTAGGGCTGCCCGAGCCTCTCGGCGAGCAGCTGCTCTTCCCACCGAACGATCGCGTGATATTCGAGCGCCAGCAGGAGCGCGATCGGTGCGACCAGCCAGGGCAGCCGCGCGACCAGGGCGCAGCCCGACCCACAAGCGCCGACGTTCCCGATGTACAGCGGGTTGCGGACCCACCTGAACGGTCCGGACGCAACGAGCGGCCCAAGGCGGTCCGTGCGCGTCCGCGAAATCGTCCCGATGTGCCTGACCGCGGTCAGGCGGAGCAGTTCTCCGAAGATGACGATCAGCACGCCGAGCCACACCAGGGCTACGGACGAGCTGGCGGGCGGGAGAATGATGAGGGCGAGGGCGATGGGAAGCGGGATGACGGTCCGGTGCCTGAACAGCCAGCCGCCGACGCGGGTCAAGCATCGGAGGATGGATTGTCTTACAGCCTCGAGCCCCAAGGCCCGTAGCCCGAGACCCGAGCTGCGTTTCCCGAGCCCCGAGTCCCGAGCCCCGAGTCCCCGAGTTATAATCCGGACTACTAAGGTCGCATATCCGTCATGTCGTTGCCTGCCTCAGCCTCGGCCCCTGCCCGGGCGGCTTCCTCGGTGCTCGACCTGATCGGGCGGACACCCCTCGTCCGGCTGCCGCATTTCGAGCGCGAGACGCCGGGCGTCGAGCTCTACGCGAAGGCCGAGTGGCAGAATCCTGGCGGCTCGGTCAAGGATCGGGCGGCCGCCCGGATGATCGCTGGACGGCGAGGCGTCGAGGCGCGCTGCGGCCGGGGCTGACGATCGTCGACGCCACGTCGGGGAACACCGGGATCGCCTACGCGATGGTCGGCGCCGCGCGCGGCTACAAGGTCAAGCTGTGCCTGCCGGAGAACGCGAGCCCCGAGCGGAAGCTGATCCTGCGGGCGTTCGGCGCCGAGCTCGTGCTGACCGATCCGCTCGAAGGCACCGACGGCGCGATCCGCGAAGTGCGCCGGATGGTCGCCGAGCAGCCCGAGCAGTATTTCTACCCGGACCAGTACAGCAACGATTCGAACTGGCGGGCGCACTTCGACACGACCGGGCCCGAGATCATCGAGCAGACCGGCGGGCGCCTGACGCATTTCGTCGCCGGGCTCGGCACGAGCGGCACGTTCATGGGCACGGGCCGCGCGCTGCGGCGGTTCAATCCGGCGATCAGGCTGATTTCGTTTCAGCCCGACTCGCCGTTCCACGGCCTCGAAGGGCTGAAGCACATGGCGACGGCGATGGTGCCGGCGATCTACGATCCGTCGCTCGCCGACGAGGATCTGCGCGTCAGCACCGAGGACGGCGCACACGCATGGTGCGGCGGCTCGCGCGGGAAGAGGGGCTGCTGGTCGGCATCTCGTCGGGCGCGGCGCTCGCGGCGGCGCTGCAGGTCGCGCGGCGCCTGCGACGAAGGGCGTGGTCGTGACGGTGTTTCCGGACGGCGCGGAGAAGTATCTGACCGAGATCGTTCTGGACGGCCGACGAATGACGCAGCGCGTCGACGCGCTCGGCGCCGGCGTGGACGCGGCGATTCGGCGGCACGGCGAGGAGACGTATCCGCACGAGTGCTGCGGCGCGCTGGTCGGCAGCGGCGGCCGCGTGACGCATGCCGTAGCCGCTGCCGAACACGACGGAAGAAGGACCGCGGCGGCGGTTCCTGGTGCGGCCGTCGGACTATCGGCTGGCGGAGCAGCGGGCGGCGAGCTCGGCGGCGAGCTGCTCGGGTTCTATCATTCGCATCCGGATCATCCGGCGCGGCCGTCGCAGTTCGATCTCGATCACGCGTGGCCGAAGTTCGCGTACGTGATTGTCTCGGTGACGGCCGGGCGCGCCGCGCGACATGACCGTCTGGTTTCTGAAGGAAGACCGATCCAGTTTCGATGAGGGCGAGCTGAATGGCGACGAAAATCCTGATTCCGACTCCGCTCCGGCCGTACACGGATAAGAAGGACGCGGTCGAGGCCGACGGCGCGACGGTCGGCGAGCTGCTGGCCGATCTGACGACGAAGCACGCGGGCCTCAAGGCGCATCTCTACAACGAGCAGGGCAAGCTGCGGAGCTTCGTCAACGTGTATCTGAACGACGAGGACATCCGCTACCTGCAGAAAGAGCAGACGCCGGTCTCGGCGGGCGACACGATCAGCATCATCCCGTCGGTCGCCGGCGGCGCGCCGACGAGCCGACGATCGACCGGACGTGTCCGGCCGTCAGGCGGCCAGGACTGACCGACGAACTTCCGCAGCTGACCAACGACGAGATCAAGCGCTACAGCCGGCATCTGATCATGCCGGAGGTCGGCGTCGACGGTCAGCGCAGGCTGAAGGCCGGCAGCGTGCTGTGCATCGGCGCCGGCGGCCTCGGCTCGCCGGCGGCGATGTATCTCGCCGCCGCCGGCGTCGGCACGCATCGGCATCGTCGACTTCGACGTCGTCGACTTCAGCAACCTGCAGCGGCAGATCATCCACGGCACGCCCGACGTCGGCCGCTCGAAGCTGGCGTCGGCGAAGGATCGCCTGCGACGCGATCAACCCGCACATCGAGGTCGAGACCTACGAGACGGCGCTGTCGTCCGAGAACGCGCTGCGAGCTGTTCGAGCCGCTACGACGTCATCCTCGACGGCACCGACAACTTCCCGACGCGCTATCTGACCAACGACGCCTGCGTGCTGCTCGGCAAGCCGAACGCCTACGGCAGCATCTTCCGGTTCGAAGGGCAGGCGTCGGTGTTCGCGACGAAGGACGGTCCCTGCTATCGCTGCCTCTATCCCGAGCCGCCGCCGCCGGGCCTGGTGCCGAGCTGCGCCGAAGGCGGCGTGCTCGGCGTGCTGCCGGGCGTCATCGGCGTGATCCAGGCGACCGAGGCGATCAAGCTGATCACCGGCATCGGCGAGCCGCTCATCGGCCGGTTCCTGATCTACGACGCGCTGCGGATGCGGTTCCGCGAGCTGAAGCTGCAAGAAGGATCCGGATTGCCCGGTGTGCGGCACGCACCCGACGGTCACCAAGCTCATCGACTACGAACAGTTCTGCGGCATTCATCCTGCCGCGCCGGAGCCGACTGCCGTGACCGCTCCAGCAACGCGCACCGAAATCACCGCCGTCGAGCTGAAGCAGCGGCTCGACCGCGGCGACAAGCTGACGCATCGTCGACGTCCGCGAGCCGAACGAATACCAGATCAACCGGATTCCGGGGTCGGTGCTGATCCCGCTCGGCGAAGTGCCGCGGCGGTACGCCGAGCTCGACCCGGACGACGAGATCGTCGTGCACTGCAAGATGGGCGGCCGAAGCGCCAAGGCGGCCGATTTCCTGCGGTCGGTCGGGTTCAAGCGGGTGCTGAACCTCAAGGGCGGCATCCTGGACTGGATCGACAAGGTCGATCCGAGCCAGCCCAAATATTGAGGTTCGTAGTGCGGACCTTCAGATCCGCGTGCTAATATAGGACCTAGACTGGTCGGATATGTTGAGGCTGTCGAAAAAGGCGGATTACGCGCTGATGGCGATGAAGCACCTGGCCCTGCGCGGCGACCGCGGCTCGTCGAGCGCCCGCGAGATCGCCGAGCAGTACGACATCCCGATCGAGCTGCTGGCGAAGGTGCTGCAGCGTCTGGTTCGGCGCGGCCTGCTGGCGTCGCAGCAGGGCACGCGCGGCGGCTATCAGCTGGCGCGGATGCCGGCGCAGATTTCGGTGGCCGACGTCATTCAGGCGATCGACGGTCCGGTCACCGTGACCGCCTGCTCGACCGAGGAAGGCACCTGCGAGCAGTTCGCGAAGTGCAACGTGCGCGATCCGCTGTGGCGGGTGCGCGAGCGGATTCTGGCGGCGCTCGGCGAGTGCACGATCGCCGAGCTGGCGGCCGATCCGCCGGCGCCGGCGGCGTCGACGCACGCGGCGGTGCTGCACACACATTTGTGACGTATGCGGACCTGAGGTCGGCCTACGACGTAGGGCGGGCCTCAGGCCGCCAGAGAGAACGAACGATGGCCATCAAGCTTCCGATCTACATGGACTATCACGCCACGACGCCGGTCGATCCGCGCGTCGTCGAGGCGATGCTGCCGTACTTCACCGAGCACTTCGGCAACGCCGCGAGCCGCAACCATCCGTTCGGCTGGGAGGCCGAAGAGGCGGTCGACAAGGCGCGCAAGCAGGTCGCCGATCTGATCGGCGCGAACGCGAAGGAGATCGTGTTCACCAGCGGCGCGACCGAGTCCGACAACCTCGCGATCAAGGGCGTCGCCGAGATGTACCGCGAGAAGGGCAACCACATCATCACGTGCGTCACCGAGCACAAGGCGGTGATCGACACCTGCAAGCGGCTCGAGAAGGAAGGCTACCGGGTCACCTACCTGCCGGTGCAGAAGGACGGCCTGATCAGCCTCGACGACCTGCGGCACGCGATCACGCGACAAGACGATCCTCATCACGATCATGACCGCCAACAACGAGATCGGCGTCATCCAGCCGATCGCCGAGATTGGCGCGATCGCGAAGGAGAAGGGCATCCTCTTCCACACCGACGCGGTGCAGGCGGTCGGCAAGATTCCGTTCAACGTCAACGAGCTGAAGGTCGACCTGGCGTCGATGAGCGCGCACAAGATGTACGGGCCGAAGGGCGTCGGCGCGCTGTACGTGCGGCGCCGCAATCCGCGCGTGCTGCTGGCGCCGATCATCGACGGCGGCGGCCACGAGCGCGGCATGCGCTCGGGCACGCTGAACGTCCCGGGCATCGTCGGCTTCGGCAAGGCCGCCGAGCTGTGCCGGCTGGAGATGGCAGCCGACACCGAGCGGCTGCTGCGCGCTGCGCGATCGCCTGAACGAGAAGCTGCACAAGGGCCTCGACGAGATCTACATCAACGGCATCGATGGAGCACCGGCTGCCGCACAACCTGAACATCAGCTTCGCCTACGTCGAAGGCGAGTCGCTGCTGATGGGGATCAACGACGTCGCGGTCTCGTCGGGTTCGGCGTGCACCTCGGCCAGCCTGGAGCCGTCCTACGTGTTGAAGGCGCTCGGCGCCGGCGACGATCTGGCGCACTCGTCGATCCGCTTCGGCCTCGGCCGCTGGACGACCGAGGAAGAGGTCGACTACGTGGCGGACAAGCTGATCACGGTCGTGACGCGGCTGCGCGAGATGTCGCCGCTCTACGAGCTGGCGAAGGAAGGCGTCGATCTGTCGACGATGCAGTGGGAAGTTCACTGAAGTGCGTCACGCAGGCCTGAAGGCCTGCACTACGACTGCTGTAGTGCGGACCTTTACGATTAGATGTAGTGCGGACCTTCAGGTCCGCCTTGAGAGGAGCACGATGGCTTATTCGAACAAGGTAATCGATCACTACGAGAACCCGCGCAACGTCGGATCGCTGCCGAAGGAAGATCCGAACGTCGGGCACCGGGCTGGTCGGCGCGCCGGAATGCGGCGACGTCATGAAGCTGCAGGTCAAGGTGAACCCCGAGACCGGCGTCATCGACGACGCGAAGTTCAAGACGTTCGGCTGCGGCTCGGCGATTGCCAGCTCGAGCCTGGCGACCGAGTGGCTCAAGGGCAAGACCGTCGACCAGGCGCTCGCCATCAAGAACACCGACATCGTCACCGAGCTGAGCCTGCCGCCGGTGAAGATTCACTGTTCGGTGCTGGCCGAGGACGCGATCAAGGCGGCGATCAGCGACTACAAGAAGAAGCAGTCGGCGACGTCGGGCGCGTCGGTCGACAAGCACGAACAGCCGATCGCGTAGCCGACGATCGTCGACGGACGCTCGAGCGATCTGAGGACGAACTGACGAGCGGACCTGAGATCGAAGAGCGACATGATTCAGATTAGCGAGACCGCCGCGCGCAAGATCCGCACGTTGATGGCCAAGCAGGGCATCGACGAGGGCGGACTGCGCGTCGGCGTCAAGGGCGGCGGCTGCTCGGGGCTGAGCTACACGTTCGCGTGGGAGCGGCAGCCGCGGCTCGGCGACGAGGTGTTCGAAGGGCCGCGACGGCGCGAAGATCTTCGTCGACAAGAAGAGCCTGCTGTATCTGAACGGCACGGTGCTCGACTACGACACGAGCCTGATCAGCAAGGGATTCGTCTTCAACAACCCGAACGCGAAGATCGACCTGCGGCTGCGGCAGCTCCTTCGGCGCGTAGAAGTCCGAGCTAGCTGCGTTGACCAGCTGCTCAACTTCGCTATGCCTCGACACGATCCCCACGGTTCAGATCTGCCGGACCTGCGGCGGCGGCGCGCCGGTCGACGTGCACTTCTGCCCGCAGTGCACGAAGATCCTGACGCTCGGCCGTCAGGGCGACTACTTCGCGTTTCTCGGCGTGCCGCGCAAGCTGAATCTCGATCGTCGCCGATCTGGAGCAGCGGTTCCGCGCGCTCAGCCGCCAGTTTCATCCCGACTACTTCTACAACGCGACCCCTGCCGAGCGGCGCGCCAGCCTCGAGCGATCGTCGTACCTGAACGACGCGTACCGGACGCTGCGCCAGCCGATCCCGCGGCTCGAGTACCTGCTCGAGCTCGAAGGGATGGATCGCCGGCGCAGCGAGCGGAGCGACGCGGCGGCGGAGCCCGACAACAAGGTGCCGCCGGCGCTGCTCGAAGAAGTGTTTGCGCTGAACGAGGAGCTCGACGAGGTCCGCGAGCTGCGCGCCGTCGGCGCGCCCGCCGAGCGAATGGAAAGGCCGCCTGCAGACGCGCCCGCGAACCGATCGAGCGCAAGCGCGCCGAGCACGAGGCCGCAGCTCGAGGAGCTGTTCGCGCAAATGGGACGCCGTCGTCGATCGCGGCGCTGACGACGACGAGCGCCGCGCGGTGCTGCGACGCCCTGCGCGAACGCGATGCTCGAACGCAACTACATCAACAACCTGCTGGCGGGGATCGAGCGGGAACTGAGTGCGAGGACGCAGAGGAACTAGGACCGAGGAGCTGAGGCGCAGAGCATGAGCAAAGTCGTCGGCATCGATCTCGGCACCACCAACAGCCTGGTCGCCTACGTGGAGGACGGCGTGCCGGTCGTGATCCGCGACAAGAGCGGCGACGCGCTGGTGCCGTCGGTCGTGTCGGTCGCGGACGACGGGACGATCTTCGTCGGCCGCGAGGCGCAGCGGCGGCTGCTCACCGACGCGAGCCGGACGGTGTATTCCGTCAAGCGGTTCATGGGCCGAGGGCTGGACGACGTCAAGGACGAGGCGCGGCTGCTGCCGTTCCGGGTGGCCGGCGAAGCGGCGGGCGTCGTGCGCATCGGTCTCGGCGAGCGCGAGTTCACGCCGCCGGAGATCTCCGCGTTCATCCTGCGCGAGCTGAAGCGCCGCGCCGAGGAGTACTTCGCCGCGGCAGGGCGACGTCGACTTCGAGGTCGACCGCGCGGTCATCACCGTGCCGGCGTACTTCAACGACGCGCAGCGCACGGCGACGCGCGACGCCGGCCGCATCGCCGGCCTCGAGGTGCTGCGGATCATCAACGAGCCGACCGCCGCGTCGCTGGCCTACGGCCTCGACAAGCGGCACACCGGCCTCATCGCCGTCTACGACTTCGGCGGCGGCACGTTCGACATCTCGATCCTGCGCGTCGAGGACGGCGTGTTCCAGGTGCTGGCGACCAACGGCGACACGCACCTCGGCGGCGACGACATCGACCTGCTGCTGATCGAGCAGCGTGCTGGCGGAGATTCGAGCGCAGCGATGCCGGCTGAAGCCGGACCGGCGCGCGACCGGCGCGCGAACGTCGTGCAGGCGATCCGCAAGGCGGTCATCCAGGCGAAGCACGACCTGTCGGACCGCGAGGAGACCGAGATTCGCGTCGGCGACGTACCGGCGGCGGCTGACGCGCGAGCGAGTTCGAAGCGATGATCCGGCCGCTCGTCGAGCGCACGCTCGAGCCGTGCCGGCAGGCGCTGGCCGATGCCGGCCTGCAGCCGTCGCAGATCGACGAAGTCGTGCTGGTCGGCGGCTCGACGCGCATTCCGCTGGTCCGTCAGCTGGTCGGCGAGCTGTTCGGCCGGACGCCGCACAGCGAGCTGAACCCCGACGAGGTCGTGGCGCTCGGCGCCGCCGTCCAGGCCGACATCCTCGTCACCGGCAACCGCGAGATGCTGCTGCTCGACGTGACGCCGCTGTCGCTCGGCATCGAGACGATGGGCGGCGTGGTGTCGAAGATCATCCTGCGCAACTCGACGATTCCGGCGACCGGCAGCGAGATGTTCACGACCGGCGTCGACAACCAGACGGCGGTCGACATCCACGTGCTGCAGGGCGAGCGCGAGCTGGTCGCCGACAACCGCTCGCTGGCGCGGTTCAAGCTGCGCGGCATTCCGCCGATGCCGGCCGGCATGCCGCGCGTCCAGGTGCAGTTCCAGATCGACGCCAACGGCATCCTGAGCGTCACCGCCGCGCGAGCTGCGCACCGGCATCGAGCAGACGATCGAGGTCAAGCCGTCCTACGGGCTGACCGACGAGGAGGTCGAGCGGATGCTGCTCGACTCGTTCGAGCACGCCGAGGCCGATTTCGCGGCGCGCCTGCTGATCGAGGCGCGCAACGAGGCCGAATCGGTGATCACGCGCCACCGAGAAGATCGCTGCGGTCGCCGGAGTTCGCCGAGATCGCGCAGAGCGAGCTCGCGCCGGGCGAGCAGAAGCGGATCGAGCGGGCCTGGCCGGCCTGAAGATGGTGCTGACGTCGACCGATCGCGAGACCATCCAGAAGTGGACGCACGCGCTGAACGACGCCACGCAGCACCTGGCCGAAGTCGATGATGAACCGCATCGGTCCAGGCGGCGCTGTCGGGCAAGAGCATCGATCAGATGTAGGCCGACCCGTTAGCCCCCAGACGCGGATGACATATGCCAAAAGTCACCTTCATCATCGACGGCGAATCGCAGACCGTCGAGTTCGAGCACGG
The DNA here is from genome assembly GCA_963720005.1 of uncultured Acidobacteriota bacterium. Taxonomy (GTDB): domain Bacteria; phylum Acidobacteriota; class Vicinamibacteria; order Vicinamibacterales; family CAVVIG01; genus CAVREM01. The sequence continues at coordinate 227,964 of CAVREM010000097.1, forward strand.
CGAGCTGCCGTACTCGCACCACGGCAAGCCCGAGTCGTTTCTCGACGTCGCCAAGAACTTCGACATCCCGCTCGAGCACGCCTGCGGCGGCAGCTGCGCCTGCACGACCTGCCACGTCATCATCCGCGAGGGCGAGCAGCACCTGAGCGAGATGCAGGACGACGAGGCCGATCGCCTCGACACCGCCTGGGGTCTGACGCCGCAGTCGCGCCTCGGCTGCCAGGCGGTGATCAGCGGCGACGTCGTCTGCGAGCTGCCGATGTACACCCGCAACTACGTGCAGGAGGGCGGCGGCATCCAGCTCGGGAAGTCGGACCGCAAGGAACGGAAGGCGGAGGAGGTCAGGCCGTGAAGTGGACCGACGCCGAAGACATCGCCATCGCGCTCGTCGAGAAGTTTCCCGAGCGTCGATCCGCTGACGTTGCGCTTCACCGACCTGCGCGAGCGCGTGCTCGCGCTCGAGGGATTCGACGACGATCCGAAGACGTCGAACGAGCCGAAGCTCGAGGCGATTCAGATGGCGTGGTACGAGGAGTTCAAGGACGCGCAGTCCTAGTTTGCATGTGCGCCGGGATGTAGTGGACGTATGCGTTGAGCAGCGTGAGCTCCTCGGCCTTCTCGTCGACGTCCGCCGCCAGCACGTCGCGCATCGAGACGATCCCCGCCAGCCGTCCGTCCTGCAGCGCGAGCAGGTGCCGCACGTGCGCCTGCTGCATCCGCGCCAGGCACACGTCGTAGCTCTCACTCACGTCGCCGACGATCGAGATCCGTCGACATGACGTCGCCGACCGGTCGTGGTGTCGGGATGGCGTCCGGCGGCGACGATGCGCGTGAGCACGTCACGCTCGGTGAAGATGCCGACCAGCCGTTCGCTCGTCGACAACGGGAAGCGCGCCGATGTGGTGGACGGCCATCAGCCGCGCGGCGTCGGCAACCGAAGCGGAGCGGGCGACGACAATCGTCTCGCGATCCCCGAGGATCGCTTTGATCGATCTCATGGACGCCTCCCTGGTCCGGCCATTCTACTGCCGCGCTGAATCGGTATGCTAGACTCGCGGGATGAGCTGGCGCGGGATGCTCCGGCCAGGCATGCGCGCCTATTTCTTCCCGCTCGCGGCCGGCGTCGCGCTGGCGGCGAGCGCGTTTCTCCCCTGGATCATCGTCGGCGAGGACATCGCGCTCGTCGGCGTTCCGGATACGGCCGCGCTGTGGATTGCCGGCCTCGGCGCCGCCGCGGCGCTGCTCGCGACGCTCAGCCTGATCACCCGCAAGAACTCACGCCATCCGCTGCTGCTCGTCGGCCTGGTCGCGCTCGGCATCATGTTCCTGTCGTGGCGCATCATGCCGCGCACGATCAGCAGCCGCGTGCTGACGCGCAGCCAGGCGGTCGCGATCGTCGACGGCGCGCCGCTCGGCGCCGTGCCGCAGGTCGCGGTGGGATACGGCATGTACGTCGGGCTGGTCGCCTCGCTCGTGCTGGTGGCGTTCGGGCTGACGATCGTCATCAAGCGCGCCTCGCAGCCGTACGTCGTGTCCGACGCCGACGACGACGTCGAGTAACGCGGCGCGCATGCGGATCCTGATCGTCGCCGCGACCGATGCCGAGATGGGCGGCATGGTCGAGAGGCTCGGCGCTGCGCCGGCGGCCGGGCGACCGTATCGTGCGAGTACGCCTGCGCCGGCCGCGACGTGCACCTGCTGGTCACGGGTGTCGGCATGGTCGCAACAGCGGCATGGTGTTCGCGTGCGCTGGCGGAGCGGCCGCTACGATCTCGCGCTCAACGTCGGGCCTGTGCGGCAGCTTCGATGAGTCGCTTGTCCCGGGCACGGTCGTTCACGTCGTGTCGGACTGCCTCGCCGAGCTCGGCGCCGAAGACGGCGAACGGTTCCTCACGCTGCAGGAGCTCGGGCCTCGAGGACAGTGTCGATCGGGCCGACGCCCGTCTTGGCAGTTGCGCTGAACTGCGGAATGCCGGCGCCGCCCGCGATCGCCGCGCTCGACCGACCTGCCAAAGGCGCAGAGGCATCACCGTCAACACCGTTCACGGCCACGAGCGATCGATTGCGGCCGTCGTCGAGCGGCTTCATCCGCAGGTCGAGAGCATGGAAGGGCGCCGCGTTCATGTATGCCTGCCTGATGCACGGGGTTCCGTTCGCGCAGATCCGCGCCGTGTCCAACGTCGTCGAGCGGCGGAATCGCTCGGCGTGGAAGGTGCAGGAGGCGATTGACGCGCTGGCCGGGGCGGTCGCTCGAGATCGTGACCGGCTCATGAAGCTGTCGCTCGGCGCTTCGCCGTGCCCAAACGATTGCTTCATCATCGACGCGATCGTTCACCGGCGCATCGATCTCGAGGGGCTGGAATTCGATGTCCGCCTGGACGACGTCGAGGCGCTGAATCGAGCGGCGTTTGCGGGCGAGCTGGACGTCACGAAGCTCAGCTACCACGCGTTCGCCTTCTGCGCCGATCGCTACGTCGCGCTGAACGCGGGAAGCGCGCTCGGCCGGAACTGCGGCCCGCTGCTCATCTCGAAGCGGCCAGATCGAGCCCGATCAGGTCGCCGCCGGAGGGCTGGCGATCGCGATCCCCGGCCAGCTACACGACCGCGAATTTCCTCCTCGGCTTCGCGTTTCCGGCGGCGACGAACAGGACGGAAATGGTCTTCTCGGACATCGAGGCCGCCGTGCTCGCGGGCGAGGTCGACGCCGGGCGTCATCATCCACGAGAACCGGTTCACCTACGAGGCCAAGGGCCTGCAGAAGATCATCGATCTCGGCGAGCACTGGGAACAGCAGACCGGGTTATCCGATTCCGCTGGGTGGGATCGTCGCTCGCCGGGCGCTGCCGGCCGAAGTCATCGCGCGCGTGGACCGCATCTTCAGGCGGAGCGTCGAGTTCGCGTTTGCCAATCCGGACGCCAGTCTCCCGTTCGTCCGCGAGCACGCCCAGGAGATGAGCGAAGAGGTGATGTACCAGCACATCAAGCTGTACGTGAACGTCTATTCGGTAGACCTGGGGGTAGACGGCAGGCGCGCTGTCGAAACTGCTGTTCGAGCGTGTCGCCGCACAGGCGCCGATTCCTCGCACGACAGAGCCGCTGTTCGTCTGAAACGTAACCAAGTCCGACAGCCTTCGGCGATGTTCGAACGCCGGCCGCTAGCGAGCGCACGGTCGCCATGGCGTCGTGCAGCTGGCGAATGCCCTCCGTCAGGCTGGCGGGACCGGGCTGCAGGATGTAGGTCGACTTGATCTCGTGGATCCGGTTGCAGCGGACCGCGGTGACCGCGTCCCAGCCCGGCCGCTTGCGGATCCGGTCGAAGTTCACCTTCTTGCCGCACCACGACGCGAAGATGATCTCCGGATCGCGGCGGACGACTTCCTGAGGATCGACGATGCGATCCTTCGCGAGCCGGGCGTCGGCCAGCTCGGGAAAGATCGGGTCGCCGCCGGCAATCGTCACCAGCTCTTCGACCCAGCGGATTCCCGAGATCAGCGGGTCGTCCCATTCCTCGAAGAACGCCCGCAGCCGCGGCCGTGGCGGCCGCGGACTCGCGGATCCGCTCGAGGCCGGCTTCGAGATCGTCGGCGAGCTTCTCTGCCTGCGGCCTGACAGCCGACCAGGCCGCCGAGCATCCGGATCATCTGCAGGATTTCGGCGATCGATCGCTGGTTGAACGTGACCACGGCAATGCCGCGCCGGACCAGCTCGGCGGCGAGGTCGGCCTGGAGATCGGAGAAGGCGAGCACGAGATCGGGCCGCAGCGCCTCGATCTTGTCGAAGCGCGCGTTGATGAACGCCGAAACCTTCGGTTTCTGCCGCGCTTCCGGCGGCCGGACGGTGTAGCCGGATACGCCGACAACGCGATCGCCCTGGCCGAGGAGGTACAGGGTCTCGGTCGTCTCTTCCGTCAGGCAGACGATGCGTTCGGGGTAGCGGCTCATGTCTGTCGATGCCGGACCCTGAAAGGGTCGGCCTGACCGTTGGCCAGCCCAGCGTGATCGTCCCGCTAGCATCGAGGTCGGCGAAGACGAAGCCGTCGCGTTCGACGACCACGCCGCTCTCGATCGGAATCGGCTGCGAGAACATCGGGCCGGCATACGCGAAGCGTGTGGAACTCGCCGCGCTCGCCGCACGGATCGACGGTGTGCCGGCAGATCGCGGAGCAGCGCCGCATCGAACTCGCGGCCCGCGAACGATCGATCGAGCACGGCCGGGTTCACGCACGTGATGCGCGCGCGCCAGGCCGCTCGCGATCATGTCGCGGGCGAGCGCGATCGTGTCGGCGCCGAACAGCGGAAAGAGCGGCGTCAGGCCGCTGCCAGCGAGCTTCTCCTCGCGATACCGCCGGACGTCCTCGAGGAACAGATCGCCGAACGCGACGTGCGTGAAGCCGTCGGCGACTGCGGCGGCTACCGCCGCCGCCATCGCCCGCTCGTAGACCTCGTTCGGGCACGGCGACGGGATGAATACCGTCCGCAGCGGCAGGCCGAGCGCGCTCGGCCTGCGCCTGCAGCAGCTCGGTCGCGGACGGCGTGCATCGCGACCCGGTCTGCCGCTTCGTTGACGGTCGTCAGCAGGCCGCCGATCTCCACGTCGGTGGTCTGCCGAAGCACGTGGACCAGCCAGGCGCTGTCCTTGCCGCTGCTCCACGAAACCAGCACGCGCTTCATTTGAAGACGTCCGGGTGCAGCACGCGCGCGAAACGCTCGGCGGCCTGCACGATGCGAGGGCCGGGCACGACGAACTCGTCGCCGACCAGCAGGTGAACCTGTTTCTGCCGCACCGCCGGAACCGACGGCAGCGCGTCCCAGACGCGCGTCTCGGCGTCGATCTGCTGGCGGCGCGGCGAGTCGCCGTACTGGAGCTCGATGATCACCTCCGGCGCGCGGGCCAGCACCATCTCGGTGCTCATCTCGACCGACTGCCGCTGAAAGTCGGAGAGGACGTCGTTGCCGCCGGCAAGCTCCAGCAGATCGTGCAGGAATCCGTAGCCACCGCTCGCCTCGATTCGCCGCAGCGATCCCGGCTCGCGGCCGAAAACCAGCAGCGTGCGTGGACGCGGCCGTCCTTCGACGCGCCGCCGCACGTCCGCCAGCCGCGCTTCGATTCGCCCCGCGGCCGCTTCAGCCTCCTTCGTCGCTCCAATGCGCGTGCCCGAGCGACCGCATCGTCTGCGACGATGTCCGGAAGTCCCTGATGCCGGTAGCGGAACATCGGCACGACCCGCGCGGGTGAGCTGGCCGATGAGATCGGTCTGCGTCTCGTACACGATGACCAGGTCCGGCTTCAGCGAGAGGATCCGTTCGACGTTGGGATCGAGCAGCCCGCCCACTCGAGGGAAGCGGCTGACTTCGGCTGGAAACCGGTCGAAGGTGCCGACGCCGACGATGCGATCGCTGACGCCCATGTCGAAGAGCATCTCCGTCGTCGCCGGGATGAGCGAGATGATGCGGCGTGGCGCCGCTTGGAGTCCGGGCGTAGTCGGAACCACACAGGACGACCAAGGACACAAAGGGCCAGAAGACGATCCGAGGATCGCGGAGTCAGGCGTGGCGGAACAGCAGCCATAGGAAGAACGGCCCTCCGATCAGCGCGGTGACGATGCCGACGGGCAGCTCGGTCGGGGCGAACGCGACGCGCGCGATCAGGTCGCAGGCGATCAGGAACGACGCGCCGAACAGCGCCGACGCCGGCAGGACGACGCGATGGTCGGCGCCGACCAGCAAGCGGACGAGATGCGGCACGACGATGCCGACGAAGCCGATCGGACCCGCGAGCGCGACCGCCGAGCCGGTCGCCAGCGACGCGCTGACCAGCGCGACCCGTTCGGCGCGGGCGACGTCGACGCCGCGGGCGGCTGCCGATTCGGCGCCCATGCTGAACAGATCAAGGATCCGCGGCAGCATCGCGAAGCCCATGATCGCGATGCCCATCGGCACCGCCGCCACCGCGATCGGCGTGAACGCGCCGACGTCGAGCGACCCCATCAGCCACCGGACGGTCCGGAGCGTCTCGGTGAAGTCGGCCAGGTAGCGGACGAATGCCGAGATCGCCGAGAGGAGCGACGGTCAGCGTCACCCCGGCCAGCAGGAGCACGAGGGTGGACGTGCCGCGCCGCCGGGCCGCCGAGAGGCCGTAGACGATGACCAGCGCGCCGATCGAGCCGGCGAAGCTGGCCAGCGGCACCGCCGTGACCCCGAGCAGCGAGAAGTCGGCGTTGAAGGTGATCGCCAGCACCGCGCCGAGCGCGGCGCCCGCCGATACGCCGAGCGTATCCGGCGAGGCGAGCGGATTACGCAGCAGCGCCTGGAAGACGACGCCGGCGAGCGCCAGCGCCGCGCCGACGAGCGCCGCCGCCAGGACGCGCGGCAGCCGGGCGATGAAGAAGATCTGCGCGTCGACGTTGTCGGCGAACGGAATCGAGCGGTCGAACACGCGCGTCAGGCTGATTGGCGTGCTGCCGACGAGCGGCGCCAGAAGCGATCGCCAGCAGGGCCAGCGTCCCGAAGGCCGCGAGGCTGACCGCCAGCCGCCGGCGGACGTCAGGACGTCCGGGCAATCGGCACCACCGCCAGATGGCCGGCTTCGGCGTGGAAGTGCACGTCCGCGTGCACGCCGTACGTCGCCCGGATGTTGTCCGGCGGTGATCGTGTCCGCGGTCGGCGCCGTGCGCGAGGACTGCGCCGTCGCGCAGCAGTACGACCTCGTCGCAGAGCGGCGGCGGCCATGTTCAGATCGTGCGTGCACACCACCATCGTGGTGCCGTGCGTCCGGTTCAGGCGGCGGAGGAGCGCCGCCGACTTCGAGTCTGGTACGCAAGATCGAGCGACGCGGTCGGCTCGTCGAGCAGCATCACGTCGGCCGCCTGCGCCAGCGCGCCGGCGATGACGACGCGCTGCTTCTCGCCGCCGCTCAGCGAGCCGAACGGCCGTTCCTCGAGATCCGCCGTGCCGGTCGCGTCGAGCGCCTGGCGCGCGATCTCCAGATCGGCCGGCGCCCTCGAGCTCGAACGGGCCGAGGTGCGGATAGCGTCCCATCAGCACGATGTCGAGCACGGTGAAGTCGAACGTCGCGTGCGTTTCCTGCGGCACGACGCGCGATGCGCCGCGCGATCTCCCGCCGCGCTCAGCGCCGCGAGCGGCCGTCCCGCCGAGCAGCACCTGGCCGTCGTGCGGCGTCAGCATCCCGCTCAGCAGCCGAAGCAGCGTCGTCTTGCCGCAGCCGTTCGGTCCCAGCAGGCCGACGACGGCGCCGCGGCGGACGGCGAGCGAGACATCGCGCAGGATCGTCCGCTCGCCGCGCGGATAGGCGAACGAGAGCGCCTCGGGCTTCGATCACGGATCCACCGCCGACGTCGAGCGCCCAGCAGCCGGAGCGCAGCACGTGTCCCTCGCTCCGCCACCGGAGCGGCGCGCTGAAGAGCGGGCGTGCTCGTGACGAGCGTGTGGTACTCGCCGCGTTCGCCGCAGGCGTCGACGCCGAGGCGCCGCAACTCCGCGAACATGTCCGCGGCGGAGCGCGCGGCCGAGCCACGACTCGTCCAGGTGCTCGGCGCGCGCCGTGACGATCACCGCCTCGCTGCCCGACGAGACCCATTCTTCGAACAGGACGTCCGTCGACGCGCCCCACAGCGGCTCGACGGCGATCAGGCCGGCGGCGCGCGCAGATTCGTTCGGCCCACAGCCGATGCTCCTCGAACAGGATGTCGCCGAAGATCACATGGGTGATCCCGCGCGCGGCGGCCTGCTCGAGCGCACCGGAGAACGCCGCGTCGTAGTCGGACCACGCTGCACCGGCCGGTGATCCTGGCCAGGCCGAGCCGGTTCGCCTGCGCATCGAGGACCTCGGGGCGCAGGCCATGCGATCGGCTGCGCCCCGCCTCGTCGTCGCACATCGTGATCATGGCCTCGACATCGAACGCCTGGCGGGCGCGTGCAGCGCGGCGCAGCTGTCCTTGCCGCCGCTCCACGACACTGCGGCCCGCGGTCTTGCTCGAGCGCATGTCAGAACGCCAGGCGGGCGCCGACCCGGACCAGCCGGCCGAGCGGCTGGTAGCCGAACGGCTCGGAGTAGTCGGCGTTCGGTCAGGTTGTCGATCGACAGGATCGGCGCTGACCTGCCGCGTCAGCGCCACCGACACTCGCGTCTCCCAGGTGCGTATGCCCGGGATTCTCGGTCAACGGCGGATCGAACAGGCCGAAGTCGCTGTCGACGAACCTGCCGATGAAGGTCCCGTTCACGTCGGCAGTCAGCGCGCTGCCAGTCGAACGTCGCGCCGACCGAACCCGAATTCCGGGGACGCCGGAACGCCCATTGGCCGGGCGCGAACAGCACGTTGCCCGGCGAGGTCGTCTCGACGATCTCCGAGTCGAGCAGCGTGTACGACGCGCGCGCGCGAATCGCCGGGATCGGCGCCGCCTGGACGCCGAACTCGACGCCGCGGGCGCGCGTGACGCCGATGTTGAAGAACTGCGCCTCGAACGTCGCCGGATCGGTGCGCAGGGAGATGATGTCGCTGAAGCGGTTGTCGAACCAGGTGACCTCCACCTTCGCGCGATCGCCGGCCAGCCGCTGATCGATGCCCGACTTCGACGCTGCGCGACCGTTCGGGCTCGAGGTCCGGGTTGCCGCAGGAAGAACGGCGAGAGGCTGTACGACTCGATCATCGTCGGTTCCTTGATCCCGGTGCCGGCGCTCGCCTTGAGCCGGGTTTCGCCGATCGCGCCCGACGCCGGTCCGCGCGACGTAGACGACCGTCCCCCGCGGCGCCAGGTCGGTGCCGAAGTTCTCGTTGTGCTCGATGCGAGCGCCGACGGTCGCAAACACCCGCGGCCAGAGCATCTGGTGCTGCGCCGCGACGCCGAAGTTGTCGCGGGAGTTCGCGGTGGTCGTGTCGCGCCAGCCGGTTCTCCTGGGTCGCCCGCTCGCCGTCCCAGTCGGCCATGAGCGTCAGCCGATGATCGCCGTACGACGGCGATGCCGCCAGCTGCGAGATCGGCCTGGTAGCTCGCATGATGCCGGCGCAGATCGGCGTGCGTGTCGTCCGAGGAAGTCGCTCGACTGGCGAATGGCGCGTCGCCCCTCGAACGTCGCCGTGTACGGCGGGATCGAGCACGAGGTTGGTCGACGTCTGCTCGGAGACGGCCGTCGAGTAGAACGCGCGCTGCGTGAACGGCCCGTCGGGCGACTGGTCGAACGCCACGCTGAACGACGACGTCGTTTCGGTCGAAGAAGGCGTCGAGATCGGGCCGGCCGAAGGCCGTCGTGCCCGGCGTGCCGACGTTCTCGAGCTCGGCGCGGCTGACAACGCGCAGCGTGGCCGTCGGATCCACGCGGACGCCGAGGTTTCCGCTGAGCGTCGTGTTCTCGAGGCCGCTGTTCGGCACGCGGTTGTCGCTGCTGAACTGCGCCGACGCCGCCGGAGTAGTCGACGCGGGAGGTCGCGCCCGCCACGCTGGCGTTCGCGTGGACCGTGCCGTAGGTGCCGCCGTCGATCTGCACCGATCCGCGCGGGCGCCGCGCGGTGCCGTCGGCGCGCCGGGTGAAGAGCTGGATGACGCTGGCCATCGCGTCGGATCCGAACAGCGACGAGTACGCGCCGCGGACGATCTCGATGCGATCGAGGTTCTCGGTCGTCAGGTTGTTCAGGTAGAAGCTGCCGCCCGGCTCGTTCAGCGGAATGCCGTCGAGGAGCACCTTGTTGTAGTCGCTCTCGCCGCCGCGCACGAACAGCGATGTCAGCGTGCCCGGGCCGCCGCTGCGGATCATCATCGCGCCGGGCGTCGTCGCCGACGAGATCGGCGACGAGCGGCACCTGCCGGCGCTCGAGATCCTCGGCGGTGAACACGGTGGCGCTCGCGCCGACCTGGCTGGCCGGCGCCTCGGTGCGCGTCGCCGTGACGAGCACGCTCTCGCGAATCGGTCCGACCTTCGAGCTCGAGCCGGAGCGGTTCGGCGCGCGCACGGCGCTTCCGCCGGTTCGAAGCCGGCCAGCGATGGCGACGATGCGGCAGTCCGGCGGTCGGGCGACGGTCAGCTCGAAGCGGCCGCGATCGTCCGCGAAGACGCCAGCCGACTCGCGCGCCGGCGTCGACGATCCGAACGCAGGGCGCGCGGCACCGGCCGGCCGTCCTGATCGACGACCGTGCCCGACGCGGCGCGGTCTGCGCCGAGTGCCGGCGGTGCGGCGAAGCAGAGAGCGAAGATGACGAGGATGAGGCGGCAGGCGGCAGGCAGCCGCCTCGAGCGGAAGGATCGCATCGGTGCTCCTTTCGGCGTCTCACGCGCCGATGAAGGACGCCCCCGTGCGGCCAGGTTTCCTGACTCGCGGATCGACGGCGGCTTTCCCGTCTTCCCGGGCGGTTGCGCCCAGTGACTCGATGGGAACGCCGCTAGCCGCTTACAGTGGCGGGACCGTGTGGGCTTTTCACCCAACTTCCCTTGGCCGCCGGGGCGAGCGTCGAGTTGTCGCGCGACTATACCAGATTGCAGCGGGCCCGGAATTTTTCACTAACATATCTTGTTCGCAGCGTTCACAATCCAACACGTTCGACGAGGACACGCATGAGCAAGAGCTCGACCGTCACGGTTCGCGAGAAGCCTGTCGAAGAGGTGGCTTCGGCGCAGGCCGGCGGCCTGACGATTCATGGCGAGACGATCGTCGTGCAGACCGATCAGCGGATCGAGCTCGTCGATCTCACGAACCGCGTGATGGAGTTCGTCCGCCGGTTCAATATCCGCGAGGGGTTCGTCAGCCTGTGGTCGATGCACACGACCTGCGCCCTTTTCATCAACGAGTTCCAGGTCGCGCTGCTCTCCGACATCAAGCGGTTCCTCGAGCAGATGGTCGCCCGCGACGCCGAGTGGATGCACAACGATCCGGAGCACTCCGACTGCGACCGCATGAACGCCGATTCGCACCTGCGGGCGCTGCTGCTCGGCCACAACCTGACGCTGCAGGTGAGCGGCGGCGAAGTCGTGCTCGGGCAATGGCAGCGGATCCTGATGGCGGAGCTCGACGGTCCGCGCGCGCGGTCGCTGAGGATTCAAATCTTCGGCGTGTCCTGACGCGGAATTGGGTAATCGGGTAATGCGGTAATCTATAATTGGTCCGCATCGATTACCCGATTACCCGATCACTCAGATGCACTCCCGTCGTCCGCGCCGCCGGCCTCACCGAAATCGCCGACAAACTCGACGCCGGCGTCCGCCTCGAACTGGCCGACGGCGTCCGCCTGTTCGACGCGCCCGATCTGCTCGCCGTCGGCTGGCTCGCCAACCGGCGAGCGCGAGCGCCGTCACGAGGGCCGCACCTACTTCAACCACAACATCCGGATCGAGGCGACCAACGTCTGCGTCGCGAGCTGCCTGTTCTGCGCGTTCGCGAGGCTTCGGCCCGGGCGATGCCGGCGCCTACACGATGTCGCTGGAAGAGGCGTGGGAGAAGCTGCGGCGCCGCGCGCGACCAGCCGCTGACCGAGATTCACGTCGTCAACGGCCTGCACCCGGATCTGCCGTTCGACTACTACACCGAGCTGCTCAGGGGCTTCAAACGGATCCGGCCGGATGTCCACCTGAAGTGCTTCACGGCGGTGGAGATCGCCTTCTTCGCCGACCTCTACGGGAAGACCGACGAGCAGGTGCTCGTCGAGCTGAGAGAGGCCGGGCTCGACTCGCTGCCTGGCGGCGGCGCCGAAATCTTCGCCGAGCGCGTGCGCCGGAAGATCGCCCACGACAAGTGCGGGACCGAGCGGTATCTCGAGATCCATCGCACGGCGCACCGCATGGGGATGCGCTCGAACGTGACGATGCTCTACGGGCACATCGAGACCGCCGAGGAGCGCGTCGATCACATGCTGCGCGCGCGCCAGCTCCAGGACGAGACCGGCGGCTTCCAGGCGTTCATCCCGCTCGCCTTCCATCCCGACAACAACCAGATGCGCAAGCTGCCGGCGCCGAGCGCCGCCGACACGCTCCGCGTCCACGCCGTCTCGCGCCTGATGCTCGACAACATTCCGCACGTCAAGGCGTTCTGGATTGCGACCGGCGTCGAGGTGGCGCAGGTGTCGCTGTGGTTCGGGGTGGACGACCTGGACGGAACCGTCCAGGAAGAGAGGATCTACCACATGGCCGGCGCGCGCACGCCCGAGGCGATGACGACGCGCGAGATTTCGCGCCTGATCATCGCGGCCGGCCGCCAGCCCGTCGAGCGCGACACGTTCTACAACGTCATCCGCGGACGACTGCCGGCGCCTGCCGCGCCGTACTGGACCGGCGCAATGCTCGCGGTCCGGCGAAGGCGGCCGTTCCGCGCGTATGCTATAATTTAGAAGACGCCAGGCTTCGTTTGCTCGAAGAACGGAGCTTGGCTTTTTCGCGTCCCGACTTTGAGAAAAATTTCACAAGGCACAGATGCTGCTGCCGGTCCTGACGGAATACGAGAAGAGCCACCTCTCCGAGCGCCAGCCGCTTCCGGAGCGCTACGTCGGCCTGTCCGACGCCGAAATGGACGCGCGCATCGCGGCCGCCAAGGGCGAAGCTCGGCCGGCGCCTCGTCATCCTCGGGCACCACTACCAGCGCGACGAGGTCATCAAGTTCGCCGACTACACCGGCGACTCCTACAAGCTGTCGCAGCAGGTCAAGCAAGCACCCCGACGCCGAGTTCATCGTGTTCTGCGGCGTGCACTTCATGGCGGAGAGCGCCGACGTCCTGAGCGCCGAGCACCAGCAGGTGATCCTGCCCGACCTCGCCGCCGGGTGCTCGATGGCCGACATGGTGGACGCCGATCAGCTCGAGATGTGCTGGAGCGATCTCGAGCAGATGGGTGTCGGCTCGGTCGTTCCGGTCACCTACATCAACTCAGCGGCCGCGGTGAAGGCGTTCTGCGGCGAGCGCGGCGGCGTCGTCTGCACGTCGTCGAACGCCGCGGCGACGCTGAAGTGGGCGTGGGAGCGCGGCGAGCGGATCCTGTTCATGCCCGATCAGCATCTCGGCCGGAACACCGCGTACAAGATGGGCGTTCCGCTCGACGACATGGTCGTCTGGGATCCGAACGAGATCTGGGGCGGGCTCGAGCCGGATGCCGTGAAGCGCGCGCGCATCATCCTGTGGAAGGGCCACTGCTCGGTCCACACGCGGTTTACCGTCCGGCAGATCGAAACGCTGCGCGCGCGGCACCCGGGCCTCCGCGTGATCGTCCATCCCGAGGTGCCCTGGGAAGTCGTGCAGGCGGCGGACGACTCCGGCTCGACCGAATACATCATCAACCAGGTGAAGAACAGCCCGCCCGGATCGGTGTGGGCGGTTGGCACCGAGATCCACCTCGTCAATCGACTCGCCAACGAAGTGCAGCCCGAGCGGACGGTGCTGTCGCTCGACCAGTTCGGCTGCCTCTGCTCGACGATGTTCCGCGTCTCGCCCAATCACCTCCTGTGGGTGCTCGAGGGGCTCGTCGACGGCCAGGTCCACAACCGCATCGTCGTGCCGGCTGAACAGAAGCGGTGGACGAGGGTCGCGCTGGATCGCATGCTCTCCATCCGTAGTGATCCCACCTGGACCATTGGTTTGTCAGTAGTACGATCCGTAGGTTCTACACTCGACCGATCGCTAAGGAGGACGTCCGATGGCTCACTCCCTTCCGCCGCTTCCATATCCGCACGATGCGCTCGAGCCTCACATCGACAAGCAGACGATGGAGATTCATCACGGGAAGCATCACGCGGCCTACGTCAACAACCTGAACGCCGCGCTCGAGAAGCATCCCGATCTGCAGTCGAAGAGCGTCGAGGATCTCATTCGCGGCCTCAGCACGGTGCCGGAAGCGATCCGCACCGCCGTGCGCAACAACGGCGGCGGCCACGCGAACCACACGATGTTCTGGCAGATCATGGGCCCGAACGCCGGCGGCGCGCCGACCGGCGCGATTGCCGACGCGATCAACGGATCGTTCGGGAGCTTCGACAAGTTCAAGGAAGAGCTCAAGAAAGCCGGCGTCGGCCGTTTCGGCAGCGGCTGGGCGTGGGTCGTCGAGAGCGGCGGCAAGCTGGCCATCGAGAGCACGGCGAACCAGGACAGCCCGCTGATGGAAGGGCAAGAAGGCCGATCTTCGGCGTCGACGTCTGGGAGCACGCCTATTACCTGAAATACCAGAACCGGCGGCCCGACTACATCGACGCCTGGTGGAACGTCGTGAACTGGGCGGAAATAAACAAGCGGCTGCGCTGATCCAGTGCGGCAGGCAGGGCGGGTAGGGCAGGAGGGAGGCACGGGCGAGTCACCTGAGCTCGTTTCCTCTCGCCCTACCTGCCCTACCTGCCCTACCTGCCCTACCTGTCCTGACGTGGTCCTCTTCCTCTTCCTCACGCACCTCGCGATCGGTATCGTGTTCACCCTGCTGCTCGTCTCGCGCGAGGCGGGCGTGAAGTTCTTCCGGTTCAACGCCGGGCTGGCCGCGATCCTGATCGTCGTCGCGTTTGCGTTTCGGCCCTCCGGCGACATCACGTCCTCGGCCGCGCGCTCGTCGCGCTCTCGATTGCCGAGGTGGCGGTCGTGGTCTACTGGGCGACGGTCGGACGGGCGCTTGCCTCGATCAGGCCGGCGCTCGTCGCGACCGCGTGCGTGGCCGGTGCGGCGGCGCTCGTCCTGCAGGCCGTCGACGTGACCGCGGGATGGCCGCTCGTCGTCCGCGTGCTGGCGGTGGCGAGCTTCCTCAGCTCCGCCGCGCTCCTCGGCGGCGACGTGCACGGCGATGATCCTCGGCCACTGGTACCTGGTCATTCCGTCGATGCAGGTCGTCGCACCTGCAGTCGATCGTCAAGGTGCATATCGCCTCGATGGTCGTCCGGGTGGTCGTGGTCGTGGCCGCCATCTTCGTGGCCATCGTCACGTGGCAGCCGGGCCTGGGGCCGAACTTCGAGCGCTATATCTTCTCGGTCGCCGGCATCTTCTTCTGGCAGCGCGTGCTGTTCGGCCTCGCGCCGGTGCTGCTCGCCTATCTGACGTGGGAGACGGCGAAAATCCGCTCGACCCAGTCGGCGACCGGCATTCTCTACGTCGACTTCTTCACGGTGGTCGTCGCCGAGGTGCTGGCGAAGTACCTGCTGCTCGCGACGCGCGTGCCCGTGTAGTACAGTGAACCGTTGCGGACTGCATTGCGGCCCGGAACCTGTGCAATTTCAGCTTGCGAACCGCGTCAGGGCCGGAAGGCAGCAGCGCTAAGCAGATCCTGATATGTGCCGCAGGCCACTCCGGGCCGCAGTACAGTCCGTACAGCCCTGCCATGAGTTACCAGGTCATCGCGCGGAAATGGCGGCCGAAAACCTTCGACGAGGTCGTCGGTCAGCAGGCGGTCACGCGGACGCTGCGCAACGCGCTGGCCAGCGGGCGGCTCGCGCAGGCGTTCGTGTTCGCCGGGCCGCGCGGCGTCGGCAAGACGACGACCGCCCGCATCCTCGCGCGCGCCTGAACTGCGTGAACGGCCCGACGCCGGATCCGTGCGGCGTCTGCGACGCGTGCGTGGAGATCGCCGAGGGACGCGACATGGACGTCCTCGAGATCGACGCCGCCACGCACACCCAGGTCGAGAACGTCCGCGAGGTGATCGTCTCCGGCCTGTCGATCATGCCCGTCCGCAACCGCTACAAGGTGTTCATCATCGACGAGGTCCACCAGCTCTCGGGCCATTCGTTCAACGCGCTGCTGAAATCGATCGAGGAGCCGCCGCCGCACGTCGTCTTCATGATGGCGACGACCGAGCTGGAGAAGATTCCCGAGACGGTCCGATCGCGCTCGCAGGTCTACGAGTTGAGGACCATCAGCGCGATGGCGATCGCCGGGCAGCTCCGGAAGATCGTGGACGCCGAAGGCATTACCGTCGCCGACGAGGCGCTGCAGCTCATCGCCCGCGATGCCGATGGCAGCATGCGCGACGCGCAGAGCAAGCTTGACCAGGTGATCGCGTTCACCGGCAAGACGATTGGCGTCGAGGACGTGTCGACGGTGCTCGGCCTGGTCGGGCGCGATCTGCTGCTCGACGCGATCGACGCCGTCGCGAACGAGGATGCCGCCGCCGCGTTCGAGACCGCCGGCCGTGCCGTCGAGCTCGGGCTACGACCTGCGGCTCGTCTGCCGCGAGCTGGCCCGCGCCGTTCGAGATCTGTTGGTGCTCTCGGTCGATCCCGCCCGCATCCAGGATCCCGAGATCGCCGGCGAGGGCGAGCGCGATCGGCTCAAGGCGCTGGCGGCCGCTTCTCGCGCGAGGATCTGCTGCGCGCCTTCGACCTGCTCGCGAAGGCGGAGAGCGACATCAAAGCGGCCGCGCAGCCGCGCTATCACCTCGAGATGGCGCTGCTGCGATGGATCTACTTGCGCAAGCTCACGCCGATCGAAGATCTGATCGCCGGGACGGCTCGCGTTGCTGCCCGGCGCCGCCCGCGCGGCCGCCCGTGCGTCAGCCGCGCAGCGAGCCGGCGCCCTCGAAGCCGGTGAGCCAGCCTGCTGCCCAGGAGCCGCCGCCCGTCGTCAGCACGGACAGCGACGGCGGCCGCCGGCGTCAGCTGGCTCTAACATGGCGCCGGCGGCAGCCGGCTCTAACATGGCGCCGGCGTCAGCCGGCGCTTTAAAAGACGCGCTGCTGGCTGAAATCCGCAAATCCAAGACCGTGTTCTACGGTACCGGTCGTCGCGCAGGCACAGCGGATCGACGTCACTGCCTGGAAAGGTGACGTTCACGTTTTCGGCGAACCAGGGCGCGCTGCGGGCGATGTTCGAGCAGAATCGCAGCCTGGCTCGAATCGGTTGCCGAAAAGCTGGCCGGCCGGAAGGTGGCTGTCGAGAGCACGCAGACGAGTGCCGGCGCGGCGGCCCCTGCTGAATCAGGGCCGGCCGGTGGCGCGGTTGGCAAAGCCCAGGCGGGAGAGGCTGCTGGCCCGGCGAACCGGCAGGACCGAAAAACCGTCCTGAAGGAACAGGCGCTCGCCGACGCCGGCGTGCAGGCGATGCTCGAAGTATTCCCGGCGGAAATTCGCGACGTGGAGGAGATGTGAACTAGTGGTGGGGGGGGGGGATGAACATCCAGCAGATGATGAAGCAGGCGCAGCAGATGCAGGAGCGCCTCCAGAAGCAGATGGCCGAGCTCCGCGTCGAGGCGACCGCCGGCGGCGGCATGGTCACAGTCGTCGTCAACGGCGCCAAGCAGCTCCAGTCGATCAAGATCGATCCCGAAGTCGTGTCGAAAGACGATGTCGAGATGCTCCAGGACATGATCCTCGCCGCGGTCAACGACGCGCAGCGCAAGGTCGACGAAGAGCTGGCCTCGAAGATGGGCGGGCTCGTGCCCGGCCTCAAGCTCTGACGATCGAATGTCGACTTAGACTTCGACTTAGACTGTCGACATGTTCAGACTTCGACTTACTGACGACTATCCGTGATGTCCCTCCCCGATCCTCTCCTGCGCCTCATCGAGGAGCTGCAGCGCCTGCCCGGCATCGGCCCGAAGGGCGCGCAGCGCCTCGCGTTCTACATCCTGAAGACGCCGCGCGAGCAGGCCGATCGGCTGGTCGACGCCGTTCGCGAGGTGAAGGAGCGCGTCACCTACTGCTCGGTCTGCAACAACATCACCGACGCCGATCCGTGCGCGTTCTGCCGCAGCGACGAGCGCGACCGCGACGTCGATCTGCGTCGTCGAGGAGCCGCAGAACGTCGCCGCGGTCGAGAAGACGCGCGAGTTCAAGGGCGTCTACCACGTCCTGATGGGCGCGCTGTCGCCGCTCCAGGGCATCGGCCCGGACGATCTCAAGATCAAGGGCCTGCTGCAGCGGGTCGGCGCGGCGTCCCGCGAAGTGATCCTCGCGACCAACCCGAACGTCGAAGGCGAGGCGACCGCGATCTACCTGGCGCGGCTGCTGAAACCGCTCGGCGTCAAGGTGACGCGCATCGCGATGGGCGTGCCGGTCGGCAGCGACCTCGACTACGCCGACGAAGTGACGATGCACAAGGCGCTCGAGGGGCGGCGCGAGGTCTAGAGGGGGGATGTTGCCCGCCGTCGTACGAGCTTCCCGCCGCGCTGCTGATCACGGCCGGCGGGGTCATCGCCTGCATTGCCGGCTACCGGCTGTTCCGGATCGTGCTGGCGATCTACGGCTTCGTGCTCGGCGCGGTGATCGCCAGCTCGATCGTCGGGCCGACGAACACGCTCGGGATGATCGGTGCGGCGCTCGGCGGCGGCCTTGCCGGCGCGCTCGATCCTGGTGTTCGCGTATTTCGCCGCCATCGCGCTGGTCGGCGGCGGCGCTCGGTGCGCTCGTGTCGCACGCCGCTGTGGACGCAGTTCGGCGGCGGGCGATCCGCCGGCGCTGCTGATCGTCGGCGCCGCGGTGGCCGGCGCGATCGCGCGCGATGTTCCTGCAGCGCTACGTGATCATCGTCAGCACCGCTTTCGGCGGCGCCTGGACGATCGTCGTCGGGCTGATGTCGATCATCGGCGGTCGCGTCTGGCGACGCGAACGTCTGGATCCTCTATCCGACGATGCCGGCGGAGTCGCGGTGGACGCTGCTCGCCTGGGGCGCGCTCGGCGTGGCAGGCACCGCCGTGCAGCTGGCGATCACGAGCAAGAAAGAAGATGTAGGGCGGACCTTCAGGTCCGCCGTGGAAATCTTAAATCTGAAATCTGAAATCTTAAATTCCATGGAGGCAGCATGGACGTTCGAACGCAAGGTCGAGGTCGACTGGGCAGGTTCGGTGATGGAAGGCAAGGGCACGGCGAAGGCGGGAAGCGGCGCGTTCAACCTGCCGGTGACGTTTCCGGCGCGCATCGGCGAGTCCGGCGGCAAGACCAGCCCCGAGGAGCTGATGGCGGCGGCGCACGCGGCGTGCTACGCGATGGCGCTCAACGCGACGCTCGGGCGGAAAGGCGCGTCGGCCGATCGGACGCGTCGTCACCGCGACCGTGGCCGCCGACAAGGGCGACGCCGGCATCAAGATCATGTCGTCGAAGCTGACCGTCGTCGCGTACGGGCTGAAGGGGATGGAGGCGGCCAGTTCCCGGACGTCGCCTACGAGGCGGAAGGCAAGTGCCCGGTGTCGAACGCCTACCGCGGGTCGATGCAGATCACGGTCGACGCGAAAGTCGCGTAGGCCGACGCGATAGTGGTAGGCCGACCCTTTCAGGGTCGGCACCGACGCGAAGGAACGAGAGAGAGGTCGCGATGTTTCTGATCCGTGAAGTCATGCACTGTCGTCCGGGCAAGGCCGGGGAGCTCGTCAAGCGATTCAAGCAGCTCGAGCCGATCATGAAGGAGCTGGGCCAGAATCGCGCGCAGCGCGTCCTGACCGACATGAGCGGAGAGCCGTACTGGACCGTCGTCGCGGAGCAGGAAGTCGAGAGCCTGCAGCAGTATCTCGACGGAACGCGGACGATGATGGGCGACGCCCGCGCGCAGAAGATCATGCAGGGCTACCATGACTTCGTCGAACGCGGCCGGCGGGAGATCTGTAAGAATCGAATAGGCGAAGCGGCGGGGCGTTGGTCGCGCCCGTGAGGCCGCGAGCTTACGGATCGACCCGGCAGGGTGCGCTCCGGGTGCCGCGGCAGCGTTGAAAGAAGGCGTGCGTCATGCGGACGTGCGCGAGACCGTCCGCAGGCGAGCCCCATCCCGGCACGTTCGAGAATCCTCCGGGCTCGTGCCGCTTGTACGTGTCGAAGTAGTTGCCGATGCGGTCCCGGTCTTCACCGGTCAGCGTATGGGTAGCGCGGCCGGCGCCGTCAACGGCGACAGCACGACCTTCGAATCGAGCCCCTTCTCGTCTTCCATCAGCATCAGGCCCACGATCCAGCCGCGTACCATGCGTCCGCCCGGCGAGCGGCAGGCCCAACACCAGAACGTCGAAGGGATCGCCGTCGTAAGAGATCGTCTGCGGGACGAACCCGTAGTTGACCGGATAGCCGCCGACCTCCGGCGGCATGACGCGGTCGATCGCCCGCGCATTCGCCGTCATGTCGAACTCCCATTTCCGGCGGTCGCCGCGCGCAATCTCGATGTAGGCGTTGACGTTCCCCTTCTCGTCGAAGGGCGGCGTGTCGCGCCAGAGGTGACGGTGCGTGCGGTTTCGCCGCGGTCAGGCTCGGCCGCAAGTGCCGTGGTCGGCCTTTTCGGGGAGGACGTTCGGAACGCGCTGCGCGGCTGCGCCGCGAGCGCGAGCGGCACGCACAGCAGCAGGGCGATGGTGCTGGGCCGGCGAACCAGGCGTGTGCGCCGGCCGCTGCGGCGCGGTGATGTGTCGATATCGCGCATGGACGACCATGTAGACGCCATAAGCCATGAGCCCGGCGGCGACCAGGGTCAGCCCCACACGCCCGAGGGCAGCGTGCGACGCGGCCGGTGTTGAGCCGCTCGCTGAATCGGGGCGCGAGCGCGCGCCGGATCTCCGTTGCAGCGTAGACGATTATTCCGATTCCGACCAGCGTCACGAGCCACGGTACGAGCGGTCAGGCGCTGATCGTGTTCGGCGGGTTTGTGCCGCCGCCGGCCCGCCACCGCAGCGCCAGGCGGCCGGCGTCGAGCGCGAGCAGTCCGTAGCCGAGGCCGCTGGCCGCCCACCCGGTCCGGGTTGCGATCGCCGACGCCCGGGAGCCGACGCGATTCGCGTCGGCAAAGGCTTCGAGGAACCGCCACCCGGAATACAGCGCCAAGCCGAGCGCCAGCACGCCCACGACGAGGCGGCCGAACGGCTGGCCAAGCAGGGTAGCGATTACGCCATGCGTATCGGTGATCCGGCCGCCGCGTTCACCGAGGCCGGCGAGCATGGCGAGCAGGCCGAGGATGAGATTGACGGCGCCTTGACGGCGAACCCGACGCGCGCGAGCGTTTCGACGATCGCCAGTGCGGTGCTCATGCTGCAGGTGGCAAGAAACAGCGCCGGATTAGGTCCGCGCCGCATTGACGGTCGCGTAACCGATTGGCTACTATTGGTAGTTCTGGCGCGCCTCTTCGGGCGCGCCGCAGTGCGTCCTACCCAGATTCCTCAGTAGCTCAACGGCAGAGCATCCGGCTGTTAACCGGAGGGTTGCTGGTTCGAATCCAGCCTGAGGAGCCAATTCCCTTCGGAAATTCGACGACCTTCGCCGGCCGGTGATCTCTCTTCGGGCACGTTGCCCTTTTCTTGCCCTTTTGGCGCGCCCAGTCTTCGTCGGAACGGTGTAGGGTGCGTAAATCGATTGCGTAAAATAGCGGCCCTTTCGTGGAGGGGAGGTGCCGTGCTCCGCCGCCTTCTACGTCGCGATTCAGCGCGTGCTCCAGCTGGTCGGTCTGCTGTGTCGGTCGACGGAATTCAAGGAGCTCGAGATCGTCGTGCTGCGCCACGAGCTGGCGGTCCTGCGGCGGCAGGTCCGCCGGCCGGCGTTTCGGTCGGCCGACCGACTATTCTTAGCGGCCGCGAGCCGGCTGTTGCCGCGCGTCAGGTGGTCGTTGTTTCTCGTCACGCCGGCCACGCTGCTGGCTGGCACCGGCGATTGGTCGCCAACCGCTGGACTACCGACGACGAGCCGGTCGGCCGCCGATCGGCCGTGAGGTTCGAGCACAGATCGTGCGGTTAGCACGCGAGAACCCGCGGTGGGGTTATCAGCGC
This sequence comes from uncultured Acidobacteriota bacterium, assembly GCA_963720005.1. GTDB lineage: Bacteria > Acidobacteriota > Vicinamibacteria > Vicinamibacterales > CAVVIG01 > CAVREM01. The sequence goes on from CAVREM010000097.1 coordinate 249,587, forward strand.
ATCGTGGGCGAACTGAAGGGCCTGGGCGTGGTCGTGTCGGCGACCACCGTCAGGAAGGTCCTGCGCGAACACCAGCTCGGTCCAGCCGGCACGCGGCGCGGTCCCTCGTGGCGGGAGTTCCTCCGTGCCCAAGCCCACGAGCTTGATGGCCGTGGACTTCTTCAGCGTCGACACCGCCTGGCTCCAACGGCTGTACGTGCTGTTTTTCATCGAAGTCGGGAGCCGCCGTGTGCATCTCGCCGGCTGCACGGCGCATGCCGACGGCGAATGGGTAACGCAACAGGCGCGACAAGTGGCGTGGAAGTTCGCCGAGCGCGAACAGCCGATTCGCTTTCTGATTCGCGATCACGATCGCAAGTTCACCGGCAGCTTCGATGCAGTGTTCGAGGCGCAAGGGACCCGAATCATTCGCACGCCAATTCAGGTGCCGGAGGCCAATGGGATCGCGGAACGGTTCGTCCGAACCGTCCGAACCGAATGTCTGGACTGGATGCTGACCGTGAACGCGCGACATCTCGAACGGACGTTGACCGTGAGCAACCAGTCGAGACACTCGGTCCGGGCCGTTCGGACGAACCGTTCCGCAATCCCATTGGCCTCCGGCGCCTGAACTGGCGTGCGAATGATTCGAGTCCCTTGTGCCTCGAAGACCGCATCGAAGCTGTTCGTGAAACTTGCCGTCGTGATCGCGAATCAGAAAGCTTACCGGCTGTGTCGCGCTCGGCGAGCGCCCACGCGACCTGTCGGGCCTGCTGCGTCACCCACTCGCCGTCGGGATGCGCCGTGCAGCCGGCGAGGTGCACGCGGCGGCTCCCGACTTCGATGAAGAAGAGGACATACAAACGCTGGAGCCAAACGGTATCGACGCTGAAAAAGTCCACGGCGATCAGGCTGTCGGCTTGAGCACGGAGGAACTCCCGCCACGAGGGGCCGCGTCTCGTGCCCGCTGGACCGAGCTGGTGCTCGTGCAGGATCTTCCTGACGGTGGTCGCCGAGACGATGACGCCGAGACCCTTCAGTTCGCCCACGATGCGCTGATAACCCCAGCGCGGGTTCTCGCGTGCCAACCGGACGATCACGCTCGGACCTCACGGCTGATCGGCGGCCGCCCTGCACGTCGCGGGTACGTCCACCGTTTCGCCACCAGGCGCCGGTGCCAGTCCAGCAGAGTCGTCGGCGTGACCAGAAACGACGACCACCTGACGCGTGGCAGAAGTCGGCTGGCCGCCGTCAGGAACAAGCGATCGGCCCCCCGGAATGTCGGCCGTTGGACCTGCCGGCGCAGCACCGCCAGCTCGTGCCGGAGCACGACGATCTCGAGCTCTTTGAACTCAGGGGATCGGACAGAAGAAAGATGAGTTCCAGGACGCGTTGGAGCGCGACGTAGCACACTGAGAGCACGGCACCTCACCACAAAGAAGGGGCCGCTATTCTACGCAATCGAGTTTACGCACCCTACACCGTTCCAACAAAGCTGGGCGCGCCAAAAGGGCGAGAAAAGGGCAACGTGCCCCCGAAGGAGAGGAATCACCGGCCGGCGAAGGTGGTCGAATTTCCGAAGGGAATTGGCTCGGATCAGGCTGGATTCAAACCAGCAACCCTCCGGTTAACAGCCGGATGCTCTGCCGTTAACTACTAGAGGAATCTGGGTGGGGCTGCAGCGCACCCGAAGAGGCGCGCCAGAACTACCAATAGTAGCCAATGGGTTACACGACCGTCAATGCAGCGCAGCTCCAAGCAGTGTTCTTGCCACCTGCAGCATGAGCACCGCACTCGCAATGGTCGAAACGCTCGCGCGCGTCGGGTTCGCCGTCAAGGCGCCGTCAATCTCATCCTCGGCCTGCTCGCCATGCTCGCCGGCCTCGGTGAACGCGGCGGCCGGATCACCAATCCGCGTCGCGTAATCGCTACCCTCCTGCCCCCGCCCTCGTCTGGCAAACCGTGGTGAGCGGCTTGGCGCTGTATTCCCGGGTGGCGGTTCCTCGAAGGGGTACGAGCTAGCAAATCGCGTCGGCTCCCGGGCGTCGGCAATCGCAACCCGAACCGGGTGGGCGGCCGGCGCCCTCGGCCTACGGACTGCTCGCGCTCGACGCCGGCCGCCTGGCGCTGCGGTGGCGGGCGGGCGGCACGAACCCGCCGAACACGATGAGCGCCTGACGCTAATTACATAGTCGTTCGCTCATAGGAATCGGAATAATCGTCTACGCTGCAACAGGAGATCCGGCGCGCGCTGGCGCCCCGGATTACCGAGCGAGCGGCTCAGAAGCTGCCGCGTCGCACGCTGCCCTCGGGGCCGTATGTGGGCTGAGCCTGGTCGCCGCCGGGCTCATGGCTCTGGCGTCTACATGGTCGTCCATGCGCGATATGGAGCAGCTCGTCGCCGCGCCGCAGCGGCCGGCGCACACGCCTGGCACGCCGGCCGGCACCATCGCCCTGCTGCTTTGCGTGCCGCCGCTGCTCGCCGCGCAGCCGACGACGCGGCCTCCGAACGTGCCCTCCCGAAGAAATGGCCGTCGCCAGGCTCACGCCGAGTTTCGATGCGGCGCGCGCGCAGGGGCATACACCTGGCGCGACACGCCGCCCTTCGACGACGGACCGGTCAACGCCTACATCGAGATACCCCGCGGCGAGCGGACCAAGTAAGAGTTCGACATGAGCGACGAACGCCCGCGCCATCGACCGCGTCATCCGGCTGACTCGGCGGCTACCGGTCAACTACGGGTTCGTCCCGCAGACCGTCTCCTACGACGGCGATCCTTCGACGCGCTGGTGCTCGGGCCGGCGCTGCCGGGCGGCCGGTCGTGCGCGGCGTGATCGTCGGCCTGATGCTGATGGAAGACGAGAAGGGCCTCGATTCGAAGGTCGTGCTCTCGCTCGTTGACCGCGACGGGCGCCCGCTACCCATGCGCTGACGCCGGTGAAGACCGGGAGCCCATCGGCGATTACTTCGACCGGTACAAGCGGCACGAGCCGAAGTCTCCGAGCGTCCCCGGCTGGGGCTCCCCCGCCGCGGCTCGCGCACGTCCGCGTGACGCCGTGCCGGGGTCAACGCTGCCGCGGCACCCGGAGCGCGCCCTCACGTCGATCCGAGGTTAAACCACAGGGCGGGGCGGCCGACGCCCCGCCGCTTCGCCTATTCAAAATATCCGAAATCTCCCGCCTGCCGCGTTCGACGAAGTCATGGTAGCCTGCGTGATCTTCTACGGCGCGGGCGTCGGAGTCATCGTCCGCGTTCCGTGTGCTGCGCGCGATTCTGGCCCAGCTCCTTCATAATCGGCTCGAGCTGCTTGAATCGCTTGACGAGCTCCCCGGCCTTGCCCGGACGGAGCATGCATGACTTCACGGGAGTAGAAAACATCGCGACCTGTTTCTCGTTCGTTCGTGTCGGTGCCGACCCTGAAAGGGTCGGCCTACCAGACTATCGCGTCGGCCTACGCGACTTTCGCGTCCACCGTGATCTGCCCATCAATCCACGGTGGGCGTTCGACACCGGGCACTTGCCTTCCGCCTCATACGCAACATCCGGAGACTTGATTCCCGCCATCCCCCTTCAGCCCGTAGGCGACAACGAGTCTTCATGATCTTGATTCCGGCGTCGCCTTGTCGGCCGCCACGGGGCCGTGACCACCGTCCGGTCGGCCGACGCGTCTCCGGCCCAGCGTCCCGTTCAGCGCCATCGCGTAGCACGCCGCCGTGCGCCGCGGCCATCAACTCCTCGGGGCTCGTCTTCCCCGCCGGATTCACCGATTCGCGACGGAAACGGCACCGGCAGGTCGAACGCGCCGCGCCCCGCCTTCGCCTGCCCTTGCCCTCCATCACCGAACCTGCCCAGTCGACTTCGACTTTCCGTTCAAACGTCATCTTCGCTGCCTCCATGGAATGAAAGATTTCAGATTTCATATTAGCATGGCGTAACCTGAAGGTCCGCCCTCTTCTACGATTTCAGCGATA
>CAVREM010000098.1:0-8159 GCA_963720005.1 uncultured Acidobacteriota bacterium
GTTGAGCGGCGCAATCCAGCGATAGCCCTTCCGCGGAATCGTTTCAGGGATGACAGGCGATCCCGCCCGCTCCTCCAGCGCCCCGGCGGATCTGCCTGATGCAGTAGTTCAGGCTCTGATCAAACTTGACGTGGTGGTCGCGCCAGACGTGCCGGATCAGCTCGTCGCGCGCCACGATGCGGCCGGGATGGTCGAGGAGATGCTCGAGGACCATTGCCGGCTGCCGCTGGAGGGGGACCACCCTGCCCGACCGGCGCAACTCACCCTCGCCGGGCACAAATGTGAAGGGCCCGAATGACACTGGACCACGATCGGTGCGGGAGTCGCGCAGCATGCCGCTCGTGGCTTCGACGGAAGCGTCGGGCCCCTGGTTCCGCCGGTCGAGATTGGCCCGCCTGGGGTCTTCCAGCTTCCTACAGCAGCGCTTGAACTCCGCGTTCGTTCTGGCGCAGCGTCTGACGCGCGTCCATCGGATGCTCACCGACCTACGGTTTGTCGGCCGATCATCAGCGCGCTCGCGTTCGACGTCGGGTTCGGAGATCTGTCGTCCTTCAACCGCGAATTCAAGCGCCGCTACAACGCCACTCCATCGGACGTGCGGCGTGAGAGCTCGCCGAGTTGTCATGGAAATACGGAGGTCGCGCCCATCGTCCGAGTTCGTTGAGGATGGTGGACAGACGCTCGAATGCGTCACCCTCGGTGGTCTCAACGTTGACCCGAGCTGGAAGGAGTCGGAAGCCAAGAAAGCCGCGTAGGGTGTACAGTCAGCGGCATGACTGACAGGCCTTCGTGGGCTGCCCGAATCGGCCCCCCAATAAGGATGGCTGCGTTGCTCGTCGCCCTCTTCACCGTTGTTCTCGGCGTGGTAGGCCTCGTTTCACCGGATAGCGTGACCGCGGTTCGGCGACACAACTTTGCCACGCCGACCGGACTCTACACTGCTGGCGCTGTCCGTTTGGCGATGGGACTCGTGGTGATCCTGGGCGCCACGGCCTCTCGTGCGCCAAAGACTCTGCGCTTGTTAGGCGCCCTGATGTGCATGCAAGGACTTTCGGCCACGATCCTTGGGCCTGAACACGCGCGAACGGTCCTTGAATGGGAGACCATGCGTCCCGCACTTCTGCGTGCGGGGGCGATCGTGGCCCTCGCTAGCGGTGTCTTCATGGTGTTTGCGGTGACAACTGGCCGCCGTCCTACCGCGATTTCCTGACGGCCGCCAACGTGGCCTTTATGCACTCCGATTTCAAAGGAGCCCACCCTTCTTGCAGCGTTCCCGGTTGTGAGCAACATTTGCTTGCGCGACGCGGTCATCGAGCATTCGCTGAAGGAGACGGCGAACGCGGTTCCAACTGGCGCTGTTCTGGTCCACCACCTTTCGAACTCCCGATAACATCGCGATTTACGGAACGCCGTGCGGAAGAAAATGCGCGGCCACCTTCAGTCCCGGTCGGCCTCGGATCTGAAACGACGACGGCTAAAGACTCAGGACGAAAGACGACGCCGCTGGACGGTTGTTTCTCTTCCAGAATATTGCGCTGACCTCCGCACCACGGTTCGTCACTCTTACGGCACACGAAGCAAGACCGCTGCGATAATCGGGCGCATGACGATCGCATCGCTCGTCGTGATGATCCTGATCGCTGGCCAAGCGGCGCCGCCGCTGACGTTTGGTGACCGTGCCGCCGCTGAAGCCGCCACGCAGGCGTATCGCGAGGCATGGCTGTCGAACGATCCGCAACGCATCATGGCTACGCTGACGCCCGACGCCGTGCTCTACCCGAGCACGCTGCCACCGATCGCCGGCAGCGACGCGATCCGGAAGTTCTGGTTCCCTTCCTCATCGCCCACGCGCGTCGTCGCCATGGAATTGAGCATCGACCGCGTGCACGTCGACGGCGATACCGCCGTGACGTCGGGAATGGGCTCGCTCACCTTTGTCGTAACAACCAAGGGCGTCGACGGCGACCCGCGCACGCAGCGATCGTGGCACGTCAACGTGCTGCGGCGACAGCGCGACGGATCGTGGCTGATCTGGAAGCGCATGTGGGGCGACCTGCGATGATTCGGCGTGTGGGAAAGTACCTGCTGTTGGCAACCGGTATGGCGGCCTTCGCCCTGGTCGGCGTGATGGCCTTCATGCGCCGCGATCACAAAGTCGAGCTCGTCGTGACCTACCATCAGTCGCCGCCTGCCGCGATCTGGCGCCTGCTGACCGATCACGCCGCGGAGCCGCAATGGCTGCCGGCGTTCGGATCGGTGGTACGACAAGCGGACATCGGCGGCCATGAAGTCTGGACGCACACTTCGCCGGACCAGGCGTTCAGTTTCACCCTGATGACGGTGTCCGCGATACCCGAGCGGCGCTACGAACGGCTGCTGCTGCGCGACCATCAGCCGCGGAACCAGTCATGGGACGGACGCTGGATCTACGAACTCGAGCCGAGCGGCAGCGGCACGCGTTTGCGAGTCACCGAGTATGGCTGGACTGACGGCTTTCCGTTCTTCATCATGCAGCGCGTCGTCGCCGATCCCGACGCCTTCCTGAAGTTTTACGTCAACCGGATCGGACAGGTGTTGAACGATCCGCCGGCGATTCAGGTGCTGCGATCGCACTGAGCCCGATCCGGGAAGTCTTCGATTTTGGCGCATCCAGCTGGTCAGTGGGTTCATCTTGACAAGAGCCGTATACTGACCCGGCCAATCAGGTCGAGGCAGCAACAGCCCTCCCCAGACCCACCCGATTGACCTCCCCACTGAACTCCACTGGAGGTCTCGATGGCTGATATCCGTTTGCGAACCTGGACACCTGTGCTGACGGCAGTCGTGACGCTCGGTCTCATCGCCGGTGTTGCCGCCCGTCAATCGCGCACCTTCGAGCAGTGGTGGGGACAGCGCTACGCGCCGGGCGCGGGCCCCCGGGCGGCCCTCGTCGAAGCCCGAACGCGCGATGTTGCCGTACACGCGCTCGGCATGCTCCGTCACTGGAACAGCGTCGCGGTCGACGCCTCCGGATTGGATCACACACCGCAGGGGCAGGGCGAGCCGCACGAGTTCGGTGCGCAGCTGGGACCGGGCCGATCGAGCCGGGCGATGGCCATCGTCCACATCGCCATTTTCGAGGCGGTGAATGCAATCGACCGGAGATACGAGAGCTACCTGGGGATTCCCGAGGTCGGATCGTGGCTATCAATGGACGCCGCCATCGCTCTGGCCGCACACGAACGCTCGTGGCTCTGTTTCCGTCGCAGCGACGGCAGTGCGACCGGGTATTCGCCGTGACCTGCGCCGGATCCCGAACGGGGTTGGCAAGGTCGCCGGCATCATGCTGGGGCGCATCGTCGCCGCCGTGATACTGCACGCAGGAGCAACGACGGCTCGGCGCATCCGGAACAGATGCTGAACGTCGACTACTTCCCGGCGACGAACCTGGAATGCGGCAGGACCCAATCAGCGAACTGCCGGTGCGCTGGCGTCAACTGGGGCGCCGTGAAGCCGTTCGTCCTGCGGTCGGGCCGGGACTTCAGGGTCCGCCCCCGCCCGCTGGCTAGCCGCGAGTCGCGGAGGCCTTCAACGAAGTGCAGCAGCTCGGTGGTGATGGCGACGGGACGCCCACCAGCCGGACGGACGACCAGACGTTCGCAGGCATCTACTGGGCGTATGACGGGACCCCGACGCTGTGCGCGCCGCCGCGGATGTACGACCAGATCGCGATGCTGATCGCCGATCAGATGGGCTCGGACGTGGGCGGAACAGGCGCGCTTGCTGGCGCTCATCAACGTCGCCATGGCCGACGCCGGAATCGCAATCTGGGAGTCGAAGTACCGCTACAAGTTCTGGCGCCCGGTCACCGGTATCCGGGAGGCCGATGCCGGCACGGTCCGACTGGCCGAGGCGATCAAAACCCCGCCACGCAAGGCGACGTCGACTTCAGCCCGCTGGCGGCGCCCGCGAGCAACTCTCTGCGGGTGCCACGCCGCCGAACTTCGCGCCGCCGTTCCCGGCGTATCCCTCGGGCCATGCCGGCTTCGGCGGGGCACTGTTCCAGATCCTCCGCAACTTCTACGGCACCGACGACATCCCGTTCACCTTCGTGTCCGACGAGCTGAACGGCGTGACGCCTGACAACGAGGGGGATGGTCCGCCCGCTGATTCCGCGCAGCTTCGCGTCCTTGTCGGAGGCGGAAGAGGAAAACGGGCAGAGCCGGATCTATCTCGGGATCCACTGGTCGTTCGACAAGACCGCGGGCATCGAGCAAGGTCGGCGGGTGGCGAACTACGTGTTCCGCAACGCGTTCGACCCAAAGAGACCGAGGACGGCGGCGAGCGCGAGCGGGTGGGGTTCGGCAGGCCACCCTTGTCCTTCGTGCGGTTCGGCCAGGACATGACGAACCGGTTGCGCGGGCCGAGTCGAGTCTACATTTTCACGAAGTACTTTGGGGACTCTCCGAGAGAAGCTAACCGCCCGTGTCGGCATTCTTGGCCGCGGGTTCTACGCGCCACTCCACTTGAATTCGCCTCGGGCGCCGGATTTCGTCTCGAACTGGCGCAGGTCGGGATCGGTCCAGCGGCTGCCACTCGGCGCCAGGTCGACCTCCTCCATCCCAAGGCCGCTCACGAATCCGCCGCCCCGCAGCGTGAAGCCCTGGCCCTGCGGATCCCGCAGGCGCCGCGACTCCACCCGGCCGGCGTCGCCGACCGTGACGGTGATGGCGTCGCCCTCGTCCGCGACGTCGATCTTCGCGCTCCGGGCCGGCAGCCACTTCGCGACGAGCGGGGCGAGCGCCGCCATCGGGCCGCCCTTCTGGCCGCTGCAGATGGCCTCCAGCTCCCGGCGCTGGTCGGCGTTGGCCCCTTCGTCGATGTAGAGGCGCGCGGTGGCGTTGCCGTCGAACAGGGTCGGCCCTGGGAAGTCGACGGCGAAGACGACCGTGCGTCCGCCCAGGTCGACGCCGTCGCTGTGGCCGTCGCGGGCCCGGAAGGCGATGGCGCTGGCGCACCAGCCCTGGTCCATGATCATCAGCTCCTGCACCGTGAACCAGCAGGGGCAGAACATGTTGCAGCTGCAAGTCTCGATCAGCTGTCCCGTCAAATGCCAAGCCATGGGCGCAAATCTTAACACCGGCGCCACCTGGCGCGCGGCTATCGGGTTCTGCGCAAGGCGGGCACGGTCGACGAGTTAATCCGGTTGGATGTCCGCCTGATCACTTGGCCGGCGGCTTGACGTTGATCTTTCCCTCCAGCTTGGTGAGCACGTCCGCGGGGATCGCCTCCTTGATCTTGGGATCCTCGAGGCTGCTGAACGGCCGGGCGGCCACGACCTTCTTCGTCGTCTCCTCGTCCAGCCCGAGCTTCTTCAGCTGCTCCTCCGACGCGGTATTCAGGTCGAGGGCGTCGGGTGCCATCGCCTTCTTGACGGCCTTCTTCGCGGCGTCCCCGGCCGCATCTTTCGCGGCGCTCTCGGTCGCTTCCTTCGCCGCGCGCTTGGTCGCCCGCTTCGCGACCTCCTGGGACGACCCGGAAGCCGGAGACCCAAGCCGGAACGGGCAGGGCGAGACCGACGACGATGAGCGCCAACAGACCAAGCTTGATAGGCATATCGGACCCCTCCGTCAGCGTATCACTATGGGGAGCGAACGTCGTCGATTTGATGAGCGTGTCAGCGAGCTTCGAAATGCTGCTGAATCGAAGGAAGATCTTCATTCGGCGCCCAGGGCAATCATCGGGTCGACTCGCGACGCGCGACGCGCGGGGATGAGGCAGGCAACCAGTGACACGGCGGCCATGACCAGCGCGGTCCCGAAAAGAGTGGCGAGGTGAACCGTGGGCACGCCGAAGAGGACGCTTTGCATCGCCTTTCCGGCGACCCACACACCCATCACACCAAGGAGAAGGCCCGCCACGAGAAGCCGCAGGCCTAACGAGAGAAACTGCGTCCGAATCTGGCGCGTCTGCGCACCGAGCGCCATGCGAATGCCGATCTCGCGCCGGCGTTGAGCGATGGTGTAACTGAGGACGCCGTATGTGCCAATGGCCGCGAGGAGCAGCGCGACGCCGGCGACGATCCCAGCAAGCATGGCCGGAGAACGGCGCCCGATGAGGCTCTCCGCGATGCGCGTTTCCATGGAGCGGATGTCAGCGATCGCCAGCTCTGGATCGGTCGCGCGCACCAATTGTCGCAGCGAATCGGCAAACGCGTCCGGGGGCTGGCTCGTGCGCGTGACGACGAAGATGTTGCCGTTGTCTCGATAACGGAAAGGCACGTACACCGCACCCTGCCCCTGCGGTTCCGTGAGGTCCGCCTGTTTGACCGACCCGACGACGCCGACAATCGTGAACAGTCTGTGCGTCGTCCGAATCGGTGCCTTGAAAGACGCGTTGACCGAGGGCGCCGCCGTTCGGCCAGTAACGCCGCGCGAAGTCTTCATCCACCACACAGACCCGGTCAGGGCGGTGAGAATCCGCTGACGTCAGGAACCGTCCTTCGCGCAACGGAATGCCGATGGCCGAAAAATAATCGCCGGTGATGCTGTAGAGATAGTGCCCATGCAGCGATTCGCCCTGCTGGGGCACATATCCCCTGGGCGCGATCGCGGACTTGCCGTCGTCGCCGCTCAGCGGCACGTTGGTGATCGTTCCGGCCGCGGCGACTCCAGGCTGTTGCCCGATGGCTTCGAGCAGGCGATCGAGGACCGCGACGCGCTGGGCTGATCCGGCCGGAAAACGGCGCAAACGGGAGCATGAATTGACCGGTGATGACGTGATCGGCGCGAAAGCCGGGAGACACGGCCATCACCTTCATCAGGCTCAGCCCGAGCAGCGCGGCACTCGCGAGCAGAACAAACGCGAGCGCGATCTGCGCGACGATGAATCCATGGCGAAGGCGTTGAGCGGCGCGACCGACCGTGCCCGTGCGGGATTCCGATCGGAGTGCATTCTCGGGATGGCTGCGCAGGTTGAACCACGCGATCGGCACCGCGATGACGACTCCCAGAAGAACGGCGCCAGCCAGGCCAATCGCCGCCAGCCTGCCATCGAACGCAATGTGCGCCCCGAGCGGCAAGCGATCCGCGCCAAGAACTTCAAGCAGCCGAATTCCCGATGGCGCCCACCGCAAGGCCGAGCAATCCGCCAAGGACGGTCAGGAGCAGCGTCTCAACCATCACTTGATTCACCACATGCCGGCGGCTGGCGCCCATCGATTGGCGGATCGCCATTTCCTTCATGTGCCCGCTCGCGCGAATCAGCAGCAGGTTGACGAGATTCACCACGCCCAGGATCAGCAGAAACAACGCGCCGCCCTGCATCAACCAGAGGGTTGGACGGATCGCGCGCACGTGATCCGCATGGAGTGAAAGGACCGGCGAGCGGAAGCCGGCCTCAGCCATCATGTTCGCTCGGGGGTTGCCTTTCTCGACGGCGGCGTTGTGGGCGTCGATCTGTGATTGTGCTTCGGCGATCGTCGCGCCCGGCGTCAATCGCGCAATCATGTGAGTGCCGCCGCCGCCGGAATGGCGCTGCTCCGGCGTGCGTTGCGGCAACCCGGACGTCAACGGCAGCAAGAGCCGCGCTTCCGAGGAAAGGAAGCGGAAGTCAGGAGGCAAGACGCCGACGATCGTTCTTGGCGATCCGTTCACGCGGATGTCCCGGCCGAGGACGTGTGGATCGGCATTGAGGCGCTGGCGCCAGTAGGCGTCGGTCACGATGGCCGCGTAATTCTCGATCGGCGAGATCGTTTCCACCTCGTTGAAGCTGCGACCCATCACCGGGCCGACGCCAAGCGTCGTGAAAAAGTCCGGTGAGACGCGCATGACCTTTTCCTGCTGGGTCGAACCGGTTTCGCCGACGACTTCGGTGCTCTCCCGAAAGATGGACAGGCTCGAGAAGGCCGGGATGTTGCCGCGGCGCTCGTAGTAATTGGTCAACGAGGAGCCGTCGCGCTCGACGCCGGCTTTCGGATAGGTGTTGAAGATCGTGACCAGCCGATCGGATTCCGGAAACGGAAGCGGACGGAGCAGAATGGCATCGATCACCGCGAACATCGCGAGGTTCGCTCCCAGGCAGATCGCCACCGTGGCCAGCGCCGTCACCGTGAACGCCGGAGCCTTGCGCAGTTGACGAAAGGCGAAGCGAAGATCGTTCATGCCGTCTGCTCCCTATCT
>CAVREM010000099.1:0-16677 GCA_963720005.1 uncultured Acidobacteriota bacterium
TGTTGATTGACTGGAGCGCCAGTTGGTCCGTTGCCGCGTCCGACAACGGCGGTAATCGCCTCCTCGACATTCCAAGAGGCAGTTAACCCAAGCGTGAACAGGCTTGGCGACGGGAATATTTCCGCCGGCTGGATATTCAGGGCCGCAGGTCGCCGAGCGCGCCCGCCCACGCCGCCATCCGCCCCGGCTCCGCCTCCGGCCACCAGCGGCGTCTCCCTGCGCAAGCGGACAACGCGAGCCGGAGCCGCGGAATGCCCCCGATGATGTACCACGACCAAGGCCAAATCGCGATGAAGCTCATGGGTTTGGATCGCGGGGTGCCTCACCGCGAAGCTGTTGCGGTCAACAGAATGATGTTCTATTATTCGCGGTCCGGGCGGCGGGACAGTCGCATATCATGACGACCAAGGATGCGAACGAACTTCTCGCCCGCTGCAGCGCGTGGTGGGACACGTCGATCATCGACATCCACCCCGGCAAGATCGCGATCCGCGGCTACCCGATCGAGCAGCTGATCGGCCGCGTTCGCTTTCCCGAAATGATCTGGCTGATGCTGCGCGGCGAGCTGCCCGCGCGCGGCCAGGCGGACCTCCTCGAAGCGGCGCTCGTGCCAGGTGTCGACCACGGACCGCATGCTCCGTCCATCGCGATCTCGCGCATGGCGGTGACCTGCGGCCTGCCCGTCAACGGCGCGATGGCGTCGGCGATCAACGTGCTCGACGACATGCACGGCGGCGCGGGCCAGCAGTGCATGGAGCTCTATCGCGAGATCGACGTCGAAGCCGGACGCGGATGGCGAGCTCGTCGCAGGCTGCGACGCGTGTGATCGAGCGGCGTCGTGAAGCAGGCGACAAGATCGTTCCCGGCTTCGGCCATCGCTTTCATCCCGTCGACCCGCGCACCGCGCCGCTATTCGCGCTGGTCGCGCAAGCGGCGGCGGCCGGCACCGTCGTCGGGTCGCTATGCGAGCATCGGCCACGCCGTGGAGAAGGCGCTCTGCGCGATCACCAAGCGCCACGATTCCGATGAACATCGACGGCATCACCGCGGTCGTCTTCTGCGAGCTGGGCTTCGAGCCCGAGCTCGGACGCGGGCTTGTTCGTGCTGTCTCGCTCGGTGGGCATCCTCGCGCACGCATGGGAGCAGAAGCAGCGTGGCCGCCGCATCATGGGGCCGATGCCGACGCGAGATTCCCTACCGCTACAGCGGACCTGCTCGCCGCGACCTGCCGACAGCGCGGCGAGCAAACCGCGGCCAGCGACCCGCGCGTCACGCGCGGGCACCGAGCAGCGGCGACCCAAGTCGACAGCCGCGAGGCCCTGAAAAGGAGACATGAGCCGTGAAAGACCTGATTTCGCATCAACTGGTGAAGTACCTCGAGGCGCGCGGCATCAAGCACATGTTCGGACTGTGCGGCCATACGAACATCGCCGTGCTGGCGGCGCTCGAAGAGAAGCGGCATCAAGTTCGTCAACATGCGTCACGAGCAGATCGCTGCGCACATGGCGGACGGCTATGCGCGTGCGACGAAGCAGCACCGCGGTCCTGCTCACGCACCTTGGCCCGGGCTTCACGAACGCGGCGACCGGCGTTGCAAACGCGGCGCTCGACTCGATCCCGATGGTCGTGATCGCGGGCGACGTGCCGACGCACTATCACGGCAAGCATCCGCACCAGGAAGTGAACCTTCATGCGGACGCGTCGCAGTACGAGATCTACCGGCCGTTCGTGAAGCGCGCCTGGCGCGTCGATCAGCCGCATCTCTTTCCCGAGATCATCGAAAAGGCGTTCGCGCTCGCCGAAAGCGGCCGGCCCGGGACCGGTGCTGGTCGACGTGCCGATGGACATCTTCTCCAAGCGAAATCGACGTCGCGCTGTTCGATCGCCTGCAGCACAACGCCAAGGCGCTGCGCAAGCCGTCGATCGACGACGAGACGGCTGCGGAGATCGTCGACAAGCTGCTCGCCGCGAAGCGTCCGCTGCTCTACGTCGGCGGCGGCATCATGCTCGCCGATGCCACCGCGGAGCTGCGCGAGTTCGTCGATCATCTGCAGATTCCCGTCGCGCACACGCTGATGGGCAAGGGCGCGCTGCCCGACGACCATCCGTTCGTGCTCGGCATGACGGGGTTCTGGGGCACGAAGTTCATCAACGAACAGTGCCGCGGCGCGGACTGGATTCTGGCGCTGGGCACGCGCTTCTCGGAGGCCGACTGCAGCTCGTGGGAGACGCGAATACACGTTCAATTTTCCGCCGACAAAGCTGATCCACATCGACATCGATCCGGCCGAGATCGGCCGCAATTATCCGGTTGAGATCGGCGCGGTCGCCGATCTCAAGCAGGCGCTGGCGGTCCTGAACCGCGTCGCGCGCCGGGTCGTTCCCGATGGCATCCAGCGTCCCGAAGTCGCGCGTGCGAGATCGCACGCACGCGCAAAGCGCCTTCGTCGCAGACAATCGGAAGCACGTCGAGAGCGACGCGTACCCGATGCGGCCGGAACGCATCCTCGCCGACGTTCGCGCCGCGCTGCCGCGCGATGCGCTGATCACGACCGACGTCGGCTGGAACAAGAACGGCGTCGGCCAGCAGTTTCCCGATTCTCGAGCCGGGAACGATCTTCACGCCGGGCGGGTACGCGACGATGGGCTTCGGCGCGCCGGCGGCGCTGGGCGCCAAGCTCGCGCGGCCCGACCGCGTCGTGGTCGCGCTCGTCGGCGACGGCGGCTTCGGTCAGAACCCGGCGCTGCTCGCGACGGCGTTCGAGCAGGACATCGCGGTCGTCTGGGTGATCATGAACAACTTCGCGTTCGGCACGATCGCGGGCCTGGAGAAGGCGCACTACGGCACGACGTTCGGCACGGTGTTCGAGAAGGACGGCAAGCCGTATTCGCCCGACTATCGCGGCGATCGCGAAGGCGTACGGCATCGACGGCGTGAAGATCGACGTCGGCGGCGGAGTTCAAGCCCGCGCTCGAGCGCGCGATCAAGTGCGAACAGGCCGTTCGTGATCGACGTCGTCATGCAGAACGAGCCGGTTCCCACGGCGGGCCACTGGAACATCATGGACATCTACTCGCCGGGCAAGAAGGTCCACCACGTCGGTACGGCGGAGCCGTGCACGCCTGACCGCGCCGAGCGATGGCGCGCGCCTCCGGTACGGAAGCAGGCGAACCTAACCCTTGTAACCCAGTAACCGGGGCAGGAACAGAACGAGGTCGGGCACGAACGTGATCAGCGCCAGCGCAGCGATCATGACGGCCAGGAATGGCACGATATCGCGTACCAGGTCCTTGAGCGGCACGTCGGCGATCTTGACCATCATGAACAGCAGCAGCCCGTACGGGGGCGTAATCAATCCGATCATGATGTTCACGACGGCGACCACGCCGAAATGCACCGGGTCGACGCCCAGGGCCTGCGCGGTCGGCAGCAGCACCGGCACGATGATGAGGAGAATCGTCGTGCCTTCGAGGAAGCAGCCGAGGATCAGCAGCAGCACGTTCGCCAGCAGCAGGAAACCGAACGGCGAAAGCTCGTACCCCTTGAGCATCACGCTGATCGTCTTCGGAATGTTCTCCGCCGTGATGACATAGTTGAAGACGATCGCGCCGGCGATCAGCATGCCGATCGAGATCGTCATGCGCGCGCTCGTCGATCAGCGACTGGTAGAGGTCGCGCCAGCCGATGCTGCGATAGACCAGCGCGGAGATGAGCAGCGCATACGCCGCGGCGGCAGCGGCAGCCTCCGTCGGTGTGGTGACCCCGCTGTACATCAACCCAAGCAGGATCACCGGCAGCATCAGCGCGGGAAAGGCCTCCCATGCCACGCGCGGCAAGTCGCGCAGCGGCACCGGCGTCTCGACGGGAAAGTTGCGCCGCCGTGCCGTGTACGCGATCAGTCCCATCTGCGCGACGCCGAGCAGCACGCCCGGGATGACGCCGCCCAGGAACAGGTACCCGATCGACGTGTCGGAGACGAGCGCATAGATCACGAGCGGGATCGACGGCGGAATGATCGGCCCGATCACCGACGACGCCGCGGTCAGGGCCGCGGCGAAGCTTGGCGTATACCGGCCATCCTTCGTCATCAGCACCTGCATGATCTTGCCGCTTCCGGCGGCGTCCGCGAGCGCCGAGCCGGACATCCCGGCGAAGATGATGCTCTGCACGACGTTGACGTGCGCGAGGCCGCCCCGGTAGCGTCCGACGAGCGCGTTGCAGAACCGGAGCAGCCGATCCATGATGCTTCCGGTGTTCATGAACTCCGCGGCGAGAATGAACAGCGGAATGGCGAGCAGCAGGTAGCTCGTGTACATGCCGTTCAGCAGCTGCTCCGCCGCCGTGCCCATGTCGAGACCCGCGAGCCACAGATAGAGCACCGATCCGCCGATCATCGCGTGGCCGATCGGGAGCCCGAGGAGGCTCAGGACGACGATCGCCGTGACGGCGAGCGAGAACGGACTCGTCGGATTCACAGGCCGGAGCTGACCTTCGTCGGATCGACGTGCTCCGGCTCCTGGCCGCGCACCAGGTGCGACAGGATCCACAGATAGCGCACGAGGATGGCCACGGCGAAGACGAGATAGATCGAGAACAGCCAGTCGAAGCGAATCTTGAGATAGGACGTGCGCTCGACCTTCATGAACGTCACGTATTGGTACGTCGCGGGCAGCGACGCCGCGTACAGGATGACGAGCGCCGCCGCGGCGACGAGCCCCATCGCGATCCGCGCGCGCTTTCCCACCGCCCCGGAGATCAGGTCGAAGCGAATCTCCTCGCTCTCCTTCACCACGAACGCGGCGCCCCACAGCACCAGCCAGAGCCACATGATCACCGTGAGCTCGGATGTCCAGCCGATGGGAAAGTTGAACAGGTAGCGGAAGACGATCTGGATGATGAACGCGGCGAACATCACCGCGATCATCGCTGCGGCGACGTTCTCGGCACGCCGCCGCAGCCAGGCGCCGATGGCGCGCATTGCTTAGAGCGCGGCGATCTTCTCGAGCATGCCCTTCGGCCATTCCTTCGCCTCGTCGGAGGCCAGGTAGACCTTCTGTGCGTACGTGCGGAACGCGCCGATGTCGGGCACATAGACGTCGAGCCCCTGCTTCTTGAATCCCTCCGCCAGCTCCGCCTCGCGCTTCAGGTGCTCCGACGCGCTCCACTTGATCGCCTTGTCGGCGGCGGCCTGGAAGGCCTGCTGCTTCGCTGGCGTCATGCCGTTCCAGGTCTTGAGGTTGACGGTGAGGAGGTCGAAGCCGACGAGGTGCGACGTCAGGACGATCTGCGTCATCACCTCGTAGAACTTCATGTTCTGGACGTTCGGAAGCGGGTTGTCCTGACCATCGATGGCGCCGGTCTGCAGTGCGGTGTAGACCTCGGCGTACGCCAGCGGCGTCGGATTGGCGCCGAGTGATCGGCCGAGGAGCTGCCAGGCATCGCCCCCGGGCATCCTGAGCTTGATGCCGGCCATGTCCGCCGGCGTGTTGATCTTCTTCTTCGGCTTGAGCCCGACCTGTCGGGTGCCGAAGAACGTCGGGCCGAGAATCTTCACCTTGAGCTGGTCCTCGACCTGCTTCTTCATTTGCGTACCGAGGTCGCTCGCGAAGAACGTGTTCAGATGATTGGCGTCGCGGAACAGATACGCCGACGTCAGGATGGACCATGCCGGGACCTGCTTGGAAATGTCCTGCGGCGCGATGTTGCCCATCTCCAGGTTGTCGCGCTGCAGGGCCACGAGCTCGGTGCCCTGCTTGTAGAGGGATCCGTTGTAGTACGGTTCCAGCGTGAAGTCCGCTTCGATGTCCTTCGCGAACATCTTGATCATGTCGGCGCGGATGTCCTTGTCGGAGAACACGGCGGCGAAACGAATCGTGGGCTTGGACTGCGCCCAGGCCGGCGTGATCGCCGCGGCGGCGAGCGCCACGCCTGACTTGAGCACTGAACGACGGTCGATGCGCGAGGTCATGGTTTCCTCCAACTGGGTTGTGCGGCTCTTTCCGATGCCCGGGTTGCGGCTTGCGGACGATGGTATGGATCCGGTGCAGCGCGGATTAGAACATGGTTCTGGACGCCAGAACAGTCCCCGCCCGGACGCCCGCTCATTTGACGCGCGCGATGCGCTTTTGCGCGCCGCGGCAGGGCGCCGAGCGCCGACGCAAGGTCGCCGGTGTCGCCGCCCAGGGCGTTCGTGAGCTGCGCGGCGTGCTTCAGCAATACGCGCAGGATCGGGCCGACCCCGAGCGCCTCGATCCGGTAGCGCGGCCCGGACACCGCGAGCGCTCCCACCAGGCGCTGGTGGAGGCCGAATACCGGGCATGCGACGGCGGCGACCTCGGCGTCTCGTTCCCCGAACGAAGCGGCGTGCATCTGCCTGCGGACCTTCTCGTAGCTCGCGCCGCGTGCTGCCGCTGAACGCCTTGATGACATGCCCGGCGGCGCCGACATTCAGCGGCAGCCGGTCTCCTTCGTGCACCGAATCGCGCACGGAGCGCAATGAATCGACGCGATGGAGGCAAAGGCGCCGGTCGCCGTCGGGGACGTAGAACGATGCGCCTTCCTTCAGGTCGTCGACGATGGAACGAAGGACGTCGGGAACCACGTCGGCAGTGTCGAAATGCCGTTGGTAGAGCGATCCAAGCTGCAGCAGCTTGGAGCCGAGCCGATACGTTCCATCCTCGGCCCTCACGAGATAGCCGAAATGCTCGAGCGATCGCGCAAGACGCAGGAGCGTGCTCTTGTACATCTTCGTGCGCTTCGCCAGCTCGGCCAGCGTGAGTTGCGGATCCCGATCGGTGAACACGTCGAGGATCGACAACGCCCGTTCGACTGCCGCGACACCACCCTTCTCACCCATGCTTTTCCCCGCCTCGCCTGATTGCGCCGACTCGAAGAGCGGCGTTCGTCGGGTTGACCCGGTGCCTGAATTATAGAATCATGTTGCGCACAGCGAAACTGTAAAGATCGTCCATGTCCACGATAGCGTCGCCGCCGCGCCCTGAGGAATTGCCGGCCTATGGTCACCATATCGGCGGCAATGCGGTCGAACCTTCCTCCGGCGATTATCTGCTCACCGAGGATCCGTTCACGGGTCGGGCCTGGGCGAGGATCGCCCGCGGCACGCGCGATGACGTCGCCGCGGCCGTCGCGGCCGCGCCGGACGCGCATTCCGCGAGGGACCGTGGCCGGCGATGACGCCAAGCGAGCGCGGGCGCATGCTCTGGAAGCTGGGGGATGCCTTCGTGGCCAACGTCGAGCGCCTCGCCGAAATCGAGCGGAGGGACAATGGCAAGCTCGCCTCCGAGGTGACCGCCCAGGTGCGCTACATGGGCGATTACTTCAAGTATTACGCCGGGCTGGCGGACAAGATCCACAGCGCGGTGATTCCCGACCGACAAGAAGGGCGTGTTCGCGTATACGAAATACGAGCCGAAGGGCGTCATCGCGATCATCACGCCGTGGAATTCGCCGTTGACGCTGACGAGCTGGAAACTTGCGCCCGCGCTCGCCGCGGGTTGCACCGCGGTCGTCAAGCCTTCCGAGTTCACATCGGCTTCGATGCTGGAGCTTTCCCGGATAGCGACCGACGCGGGCCTGCCGCCCGGCGTGCTGAACGTGGTCACTGGTCTCGGCCCGGAGGTCGGCGAAGCGCTCGTGACGCATCCGGACGTGGCTCATGTCGGCTTCACCGGCGGAGACGCCGCCGGTCGCAGGATCTACGAGCTGGCGGCGCGAGGCCTCAAGACGGTGACGCTGGAGCTCGGCGGCAAGTCGCCGAACATCGTGTTCGACGATGCGGATCTCGGCCAGGCGGTCAAGGGCGTCGTGTCCGGGATCTTCGCCGCTTCGGGCCAGAGCTGTCAGGCGGGATCGCGGCTGCTGCGTGCAGGCGTCGATCCACGACCGCTTCGTTGCAATGCTGGTCGAGTTCATGCGCGGCGTGAAGCTCGGCGATCCGGCGCTGCCGGACACGCAGATGGGGCCGATCGCCACCCGGCCGCAGTTCGAGAAGATCCTGCAGCTACATCGAGATCGGCAAGCGCGAGGGCGCGAAATGCGTGCTGGGCGGCGGCGTGCGCTCCGATCTCGGCGCCGGCTGGTTCATCGAGCCGACGATCTTCACCGAAGTGCGCAACGACATGCGCATCGCGCAGGAGGAGATCTTCGGCCCCGTGCTGGCGGTGATCCCGTTCAAGGACGAGCAGGATGCGATCAGGATCGGCAACGACATCCGGTTCGGCCTCGCTGCCGCCGTGTGGACCCGGGACTTGCGCCGCGCCATGCTGGTGACGGACAAGCTGAAGGCGGGAACGATCTGGGTCAACAACTATCGCGCGACGAGCTTCACCAGTCCGTTCGGCGGCTACAAGGACTCGGGCATCGGCAGGGAGTCGGGCATGGATGCGGTCAGGGAATACCTCGAGACGAAGTGCGTGTGGATCTCGACGGATCTCGACGTGCCCAATCCGTTCATTCGCCGTTGAGCGCATCGATGCCCCCGTTCGGCGCGGCCGGCGAGCCTCTGCACCGAGGGCGGCGACATCGCCCGCCCACGAGATCGCAGCGAGCGATCGTGCGCAAACGCCGATAGCTGCGACGCGAGCGCTCTCCGGCATTCGCGTGCTCGATCTCACCAACGTTCTCTCGGGGCCCTTTTGCGCGTACCAGCTTGCGCAGCTCGGCGCGGAAGTCGTCAAGATCGAAATGCCGGGAACCGGCGACCTGGCACGCCAGCTCGGCGCCGACGAGCCGCTCAATGCACAGTTGATGGGGGCGTCGTTTCTCGCGCAGAACGGGGGCAAGAAATCGGTCACGGTGAATCTCAAGCACGAGGATGGCCGTGCGCATCCTGCGCGACCTCGCGCGCACGGCGGATGTCCTCGTCGAGAACTTCCGGCCCGGCGTCATGGATCGGCTGGGCGTGGGCTACGAGGCGCTCAGCCGAGATCAATCCGTCGCTGGTGTATTGCGCGATCTCGGGATTCGGACAGACGGGCCCGATGCGCGACGCGCCGGCCTACGACCAGATCATCCAGGGGCTCGCGGGCGTGATGAGCATCACCGGTGATGCGCGCTGCTCGCCGATGCGTGTCGGTTATCCCGTCGCCGACACGGTCGGCGGACTGACCGCCGCTTTTGCGATCGCGTCGGCGCTGGTGCGGCGCGCAAGCACGGGACGAAGGCGCCTTTCTCGACGTCTCGATGCTGGACTGCATGCTCGGCGCGATGGGCTGGGTCGTGTCGAATTACCTCATCGCGGGCCAGGCGCCCATGCCGATGGGTAACGACAACTTCACCGCGGCACCGTCCGGAACGTTCGCAACGGGAAGCGGTCTCGTGAACATCGCCGCGAACAAGCAGGAGCAGTTCGAGGCGCTCGCAGCCGCGGTGGGTCGCGAGGACTGGCTGCAAGACCCGCGATTCGCGCAACGGGAAGCGCGCAAACGCAATCGCGCCGAGCTGAACGAGGCGCTGGAGGCCGCGCTGCAAAGCAAGTCGGCCTCCGAATGGGAGACGATCCTGAACCGCATCGGCATCCCGGCCGGCAGAGTCCTGTCGGTTGCGGAAGCACTGAACAACGAGCAGATCTCCGAGCGCGCGCTGCTGCGGACCATGCAGGACGTGCCGGGCCTCGATCGACCGATCACGGTTACGCGATCCGGCTTCAAGCTGAGCGGCGGCGATCCCGACGTCGCTTCGCCGCCGCCATCGCTTGGTCAGCATACGGAAACGGTGCTCAAGGAACTGAACTACAGCGACGAGGACATCGCGCGCCTCCGGCGTGCCGGCGCCATCTGAACCGCGCGCCGGAGATTTCGTTTGGGCTGTCGTACCACCCGAATGACCGCGCGCCTCGACCGCGTTGCGATCCAGGTCGTTGTCGTGCTGGTTGGCGCGTTGACTTTCGCTCCCGTCGAAGCCGCGACCCCGAAGCAGACCGCAGCCGTCGGCCTCGCGCTGGACGCCACGCCGGATTACGTGAAATCGTTCCTCGCCAAGCGCTACGAGCCTTGCAATGTTGCGCGGTCGGTCTACCGCAATCGTCCGGGCGATACCGCACCGCAGACTGCCGAGCTCGCCGATCAATGCCGGGCTTTCCGCACACGACCCGGCCTCGCTCAATCCTTGCACATACAGCCCCGCGGGCGACGGCATCGTCGATTCGATCGAGGCGCGGTTTACACACCCGGACATCGACGCAAAACAGCCGCTCTATTCGCTCGAAGCGTTCCGCGCCTATCCCGACGCCGTCCAGGCCGCAGCCGCCGCGCCTGCGCATTCACGTTCGACGAGCGTGCGGCGGGAGCTCTTCCGGACTTACGGCAAGCCGATCGACGAACGGCGGGAGCGCATCGTTTCGTCTGCCGCCAGCGCTGATGCCAGCCTCGGCGTTGCCAGGAAAGTGAAGCGCGAGGACTATCTCGTTCGCTATCTGTGGGCTGCGCAAGGCCGGCTGGCCGACGTCGAGCACGGAGGATGCCGCGTGCGACTGCGGGGGGCGCTACGTCAAGGCCGTCATCGAGATCTCGCGGTCGCCGTCGACGATACCGAGGAACACCTTCTACGTGCTCAGCGTCAGGCTGATCGTCGAGGACCCCACGTTGCGCCGCCGACAGGACGCCTGGAACGGCCAGTGGCAGCACAAGCAGTGAATCGGCGTCGAAAGCATTCGCGGGCTGAAGCGCCCGCCGCCGACGGTATGGCGGCGAATCCCGTCGGCTCCCTATTGACTTTGATTCGGCACTTTCTATACTGGCTTTACAAAACAAAACACCGTTCTATCGAACAGAACAGAAGAACACGAATCCCCGCAGGGGTCGGGATCGGTTCGGCACGTGTTGGAAAAGACCCCTCGATTCTTCCGCATGGATTCAACCGAGAGGAGCAAAGATGACGAAACACGCCATGCGTCTGGCAATTGCTGCCGGCGCGCTTTCACTGGCCGTGTGCTGGTGCCGCCGCGGCGGGCCCGGCGGAACCGACCGTCGCCGAGCCGACCAACAGCAACGCTCCGCCTGGCGCCAAGGACAATTTCGATCCGACCTACAACGTCTGCCGCGGAACGGATCCGCGCTGCTACCACCCGTGGGTCGACGACCGTGAGAACAAGGTGCTGCTGTACACGCGCACGGCCGGCCCGCGCCACGCGAACATCGGCCCCGCGCTGGCTGCCGGCCTGAACCCGCCGCTGGGAGCCGGCGCTGACGACAACGTCGCTGCAGAAGGCCATCATCGCATGGCTGGCCGAGGTGGGCGTCGAGGTCGATTGGACCGAGGACGTCACGCGCCTGCAGCCAACCTGAACCGGTACAAGGCCGTGATCTTCGTGAGCACCAGCCGCGACACGCTGTGGAAGCACGGCACCGCCGTCGGCGCCGACGCTCGGCAGTCAACACGACCACCGGTGCCCACCTCGACGCCGGCGAAGACCGCGCTGCGCCAGTACATCCGGGCCGGCGGCGGCTTCGTCGGCATCCACAACGCGTTCGGTACCGAGTACAACTGGCCGTGGTACGAAGGCCTGCTGGGCAACGCCAACTACTATGACCACGGCGCGAATCCAGGCCGGCGACGTCGTGATCGTCGCCAAAACGACTCGTCGACGAATGGCCTTCCGCAGCGCTTCGGCTTCATGGACGAGTGGTACAACCTCGTGCCGTATCCCGACGAACGTGAAGTTCCTGGCGACCGTCGACGAGGACTCGCTCGCGACGCAAGCGCACGACGCACCCCGGCCACGGCGACTTCCATCCCGTCGCCTGGTGCCAGTACTACGACGGCGGCCGCTCGTGGGTGACGACGCTGGGTCACGACGGCGACGGCGTTCACGGACGGCTCGGCTTCCCGGCCAGGCGAGTTCAAGCGATTCATCGTGAACGGCATCCTGTCGGCGATGGGCAACATGCCGTTCTGCACGCAGTAGCCGGTATCCCGTTCGACACCGTGACCGGGACCTCCTCGTGGGGGTCCCGGTTTTGTTTTGTCAATGAATCGTGACGCGCGCGGGCGTCACGAGGACGTTCCGATCGCTTCTCCACCGGCGCCGATGCTCTTCACGTTCGCAAGCTCGATGCCCGATGTTCCCGGCCGGATCGCTTCGAACTCGAACACGGCGATGCTGCCGGATCCCGTTGCAGCAGAACCGTTGACCGCCCTGAAGACCACCTCGATGTAGCCGTCGCTCGGTTCGTCCACGCCGAACTCGGAAGAATCCCCCGCTGCCGAACGAACGCCCCTTCCGACCGTCCGACGAGGCTCAGCCGCGACTTGTCATAACGATCGAGAACGCGAGGTCGCGCAAGGGAATGCTCGCCTCGATTTCGATGCGTGCCTGAAACACTTCGCCCACCCGGACGTCGGCGGGCGCACGCACGTCGATGCGCACGGGCGCCTGTTCCATCGGGAAGTCTCCGCTTGCGCCTGGTGTCGAGCGTAGAGCGCCGGTGCGCGGCGTGCGTCGGCTGCGACGCTGCGAGCGGTCAGTGCATCCGTCGAGCTGCGGCGCATCGCGCGCCACGTCATGACGCGGAGGCGCCGGCGCAGTTCGAGACGTCACAGCGTCGGACGAATCGTGCAGCCAGGCGCGCACGAGAAGGACGAGGCCGGCGAGCATGGCGAGGAGGGCGATACGCCGCGTTGTTTTTGAAAGCACGGAAAGCGTTGAGGACGAATAGAACGCCGTTCTATTGACTTCCTATCCCGTGATTCTATACTGGCCTGCACTGCGCAAAACGGCGTTCTGCACGGCGAAACGGCAGGGAGCCGCGCGCACGACCGCACTGCCACGATGCACGATCGGTCCTTTCGGATTCTCAAACGGTCAAGACAGAGTAGGAGGCATGCAATGAAATCAGGTCTCATCGCGTCGTCGCTTGTCGCGGCTGTTGCGATCCTGACGTCGTCTTCGGCAGTCGCGGGCGCGGCCGATCTGTCGTCGTGCTGCGCACCGGCCGACAAGGACTTCCCGAAGGTCGGCCGGCAATCTCGGCAACCAGGGCTACTCGTCGCTGACGCAGATCAACAAGGACAACGTCAACAAGCTCGGTCCGGTGTGGCTGAACCACGTCTCGGCCGCGCCGGTGACGACGCCGACGCCCGGGCCCGGCACGAGCGACACGGGCCAGCAGACCACGCCGATCGCCGTCGACGGCGTCATCTACATGGACACGCCGAATGGCGGCGTCATCGCGATCGACGGCAAGACCGGCACGACCAAATGGAAGTGGACACCCGACCGCTTTCAAACCAGCGGCACGCGCCGCGGCGTCTCCGTCGGTGACGGCAAGGTGTACACGCTGGCGGGCGGCAACCGCGTCGTGGCCCTCGACAAGGACACCGGCGCGGTCGTCTGGGTTTCGCAGCCCACGGGCCCCGGCGGCGCGAGCCTCGGCAACATTCCGAAGGTCGCAACGATCTACTACGATGGCATGGTGTACCTCGGCGCCAACGACGGCAACCGCAATGCGGCGTTCGCGGTGAGATCGAGCGACGGCAGCCTCGTCTGGTATTTCTACGGCGGCGCCGAGCCGGGCGAGTCGTCACCGATGTCAACGGCGACACGATCGATGCGGGCGCCACGTGGGGCCCGCCGGTCAACGGTCAGAGCTGTGCGCTGACGGGCGGCGTGTCGCCATGGATCCATCCCTCGGTCGATCCCGAGCTGGGCATGGTCTACTGCGCGTTCGGCAACGTGCGCAGCTGCCGCTCGTCGCAGGACGGCCAGCTTCGTCCCGGCGACAATCTGTTCGGCAACTCGCTCGTCGCGCTGGACCTGAAGACCGGCGAATACAAGTGGCACTTCCAGTCGATCCGCCACGACACTGGGACATGGACAACACGAGCCCGCCGCCGCTCGGCGGACATGACGATCAGCGGCGAAACGAAAAAGGCGATCTATTACGGCGCCAAGGCGCCGATGACGTTCATCATCGACCGCACCAACGGCAAGCCGATCACG
This sequence comes from uncultured Acidobacteriota bacterium, assembly GCA_963720005.1. GTDB lineage: Bacteria > Acidobacteriota > Vicinamibacteria > Vicinamibacterales > CAVVIG01 > CAVREM01. The sequence goes on from CAVREM010000099.1 coordinate 13,959, forward strand.
CCGATCGTGGAACGGCCGAGGCCCACGGACTCGCGCCAGTCGAGCGCGACGAACCAGAAGTTCCCGGCGCAAGGCAAGTGGAGCCCGGAGTGCGTCATCTAGGAGAAGCTCGATCCCGACAACATCCCGGGCAACCCGTGGCGCGGCGTGCCGAACTACAACGGCTATCAAGCCCGACGCAGCGGGCAATCTGGTCTACACCGAGCCCAATTACCTGTCGATCAACGACACGCCGTTCGTCACGTACCCGCCTGAGTACGGCGCAACGCATCGCCAGGGCTGCCTGTTCGACGACCACTTGATTTGCCGGTCCTGTCGACCACCAGCCAGAACGGTGGCGCCGATTGGTCGGACCAGGCGTACAGTCCCCGCACCGGGCTCGTCTACATCCCGTATGGCGTCAACAACGTGGCGCATGACCGCACCGAAGGCGGCAACGGCCTTCGCGCGCTCGGGCAGTACCAGACGGGCGGCCTGGTGGCGCTCAACGCCGCCAACGGCAGGTCGTATGGAGAAACCACTTCGGGCTGGACGCCGCCCACGGGCAGCACCCCTGGTGACGGCCAGCGACCTGCTGTTCATCGGCGACCCGGCGGGCTGGTTGCATGCGATGGATGCGGTGACGGGCAACGAGCTGTGGAAGTTCCAGACGGGATTTGCGATCAGCTCGGGCGCCATCACGTACACGATCGACGGCGAGCAGTACGTTGCGGTCTTCGCCAGCGGCACCGGCATTCCCTACGGCAACTCGATCACGGAGGGCGACACGCTGTGGGCGTTCAAGCTTGGCGGTAGTGCGAAATACACGGACGCCGCGGGCAACGTCGTTTCGGGCAGCAGCGAGGCGCCAACGCCGGCTCCGCTCAACATCCGCCGTCCGGTCAGCGGAAGCGCCGTCGAGGGCAGCACGGTGAACAACACCGTCTACCTCGGACGCAATTCGCGGAACGACGTCGCGAGCGCCCGCGACAGCACGAGCACGAGCGGAATGAATCCGACGTCCATGCGCGTTCCGGTCGGCACGACGGTGACGTTCCTGAACCCGGATGCCGCCACGCTCCCGAACTTCCCGAATCAGAAGCCGCACTGTGCGACGCAGTTCTTCGAGGGACTGTTCAATTTCAACCTGAACTCCGGGCAGAGCGCGCAGTACACGTTCGACCGTGCGGGCGAGTACTTCTTCAACGACTGTACCGATCCGCGTCCGACGGGCAAGATCGTCGCGTATCACGTGCCGATCGACGTGCCCGGCGCGCTGAAGATCACGCCGAAGTCGCTCGATCTGGGTTCGGCCAACGGCGTGTTCACCGGCGTCAACGGGGTCATCACCGCGCACTTCGAAATTCCGGACGGTTATACCGCCGATGGTGAAGTCACCCTGAAGACGCCGCTGTCGTCGACGCTGTTTTCGCCCGTGTCGATGGACGTCGGTTCCGGCGGCAAGCAGCTCGACGCGCAATTCAGCAGAGCCGCCATCGACAACAACATACCGGAGGGGGAATCGGTTCCGCTGGTGCTGAACGTCACCGTTCTGCAGAACGGCGCACAGAAGCAGCTGACGTCGACCGTCAACGTCAAGGTCGTGAAGTAATCGGCGACGCGTATTGATGTAAAGGCGCAGGTCGCCGCGATGTCAGCGGCGGCCTGCTTTTTCCTGCAACGTTGGTATCGAGGTGGTTTGCACCGCCTGACTGAAAGTCGAGGAAAAGAAGGTGTCCCGGTCATACAGCGTTTTCATGGTCATGGCCTTCCTGATGCTCGGTGCGTCGTCGGCAGGAAGCCAACCCTATGCCTATGTCACCAACGAAGGGTCCGCAACCGTCTCGGTCATCGATACGCAAACGGACAGAGTCGCCTCGACATTCGACGTGGGCGACAAGCCGCGCGGGATTGCAGCGTCGGTCGATGGCGCGCGTCTCTACATCGGTCTTCGGACGGGAACGCTGATCGAACGCGATCTCTACGTAGACAAGGAGAGCGCCCGCGTCACGGTAGGCGCGTCCTCACGGACAATCCGCTCGAGTCCCGACGGCAAGACCCTGGCCGTGGTGCTCGATGATGGAGACTCCGTCGCGCTCGTCGATATGCCGATGTTGCGCGTCCTGAAGACTTTACGCGTCGGCGGCAAACGCGCCGAGCATGCGGTGTTCAGCCCGGATGGACGATGGATTTACGCGAATGCGAGAAACGGCGATTCGGTCGCCGTCATCGATGTGGCGAAGGGCGCCGTGATCAAGTCGATCCACGTGGGTGGCGAGCCGGGCGGCATCGGATTTCTTCCCGACGGCACCCGCGCGTATGTGGCCGTAGCTGACAGGGACCAGATCGTCGCCATCGATGTCGCGCGTCACGCCGTCATCGCGCGCGTCCAATCGGCGGCGAGACTCGAGGATGTCGCCGTGCACCCGGACGGCAAGCGCGTCTTCGTCAGCGTTGCCGACACCGGGACGTTGCGGGTGCTCGATGCCCAATCGAACAGGTTCATCGCGGACATCGACGTCGGGGCCGGTCCGTCGGATATGGCGTTTACCTCCGACGGACGCAAGCTGTACGTCGCGTGCAGCCTGGCGAACGACGTGAGCGTGATCGACACGTCGACGTACAGGCGGATCGAACGCATTCGGGTAGGCGTGCGACCGTCGGCGATCGTGATCAGCGATCGGCCGAATCTGCCGCGCGATGGTATTTGAGAGCAGCGCTGTCATCTGATGTGTGCGCC
>CAVREM010000100.1:0-7732 GCA_963720005.1 uncultured Acidobacteriota bacterium
CTGCGGCCGGACCGACCCCGCCCTGCTGACCCAGTGCGGCGATACCTGATGCCGCGACCGCGGAAAGCCCAGCGGTCGCGAGCGCGGCTCTGAGGGGATGAAAAGACATGCGCGGGCCTCTCGAGTTATTACTGGCGTTCGTCGCCAGCGCGAGCGTCATTTCGTCGGCACGCGCGCTTTCAGCTCCTCGAACCAGTTTTGCACCAGCACCAGCTCGGTCGGCGGTTCCGGCCTGGGATCGAGCGTTTGCACCATGAGGAACCGCTGGCCGTTGGCCGTCACGTCGTAGTTCTGTAGCCAGCCGGCAGGCCGGAATCGCCCGCTGAACAACTCGCGAGCCGGACCGATGGGTAGTCCCGTTGCCGCGCTGACCGACATGGCCATCATCGTCACCACGTTCCCGGTCCGATCCGTCATCGTGTAGAAGAACTCCGACCCATCCCGCCGCCATACGGGAGCGCGACCGCCATCTGTCGACACGGTCACCCGCTTCCCCGGACCGGGATATGGTTGGACGTACACTTCTTCCCGACCTGAGTCGGTCGACGTATAGGCAACCCACCGCCCATCCGGCGAGAACGCCGGATCTCCCACAGAAACGCGGGGGTCTTGTATGACGACACGTTCACGGCGATCAGAAAGTGTCATGTCGAGTGCTGAGATACCGCCATCCTGAACGGACAATAGTGTCTTGTGCGCAGCAGACCACGATGCCGGTCGCGTACCCTTGCCGCTCGTAGTGAGGGGCTCAGACCGCCCGTTATCGGTCACGCGTCTCGTGGACAGAATTAAACCACCGCCTCCGATCGCTGACGAAAGGACGATCCTCTCGTCGTCCATCCAGATCGCCCACGCTGCGCGCTCTTCAGGCGGCGTGAGCGGCATCGGCGGAGTGCGGCGCGCAAAATCGTACATCCAGATGCGCCGATTGGCGTAGCTGTTGAAGAACGTCAGGCGCGTGCCATCGGGTGACAGTCTCGGGAAGACGTAGTCGCGTCCCGAAAACCCCAGCGGTTCCACTTTTCCCACACGATCGACCCAGACAAGCTCACTCTGCGGTTCGGGAGTGACGCCGCCGCTGGCATAGACAAGTGCGCCCCCGGCGACGGCAAATTGCCCTGCCCCGGAGTCGTCTGACGGCCTGGGCATATTGGCAGCTTGCATGACATCTTCGACGAGCGTGACAGGACCGCCCACTCGGCGTGTGCCGAGGTCGAACGGCGCCGCCATCAGCGCACCGCTCCGCACGAACACGAGATAGCCAGGCACGTAGCGTCCGTCTGCGGCGTCCTCGAGCAGGACCTTCTCTTCGCCGTTTGTGATCGACCTGATGGCGATGTGGGCGTTGTCCCACCTCATGACTTCCCGTGCCACCGTATAGAGAACCAGTTCACCTCCCGGAAGGACATGGGGTAGCCGATGACCGAACTCGTCGGCCGCGGGCGTCGTCACGGCCTCCGGCTGCCCTCCACGGGCAGACACGCGCCACAACCCAGCGGTCGCGAACACGATGACGTCGCCATCTCCCCAGCTCGCGCCGACGACTCCCGGTGCCCCATCGCGGGGAAGCGCGCAAATCCGACTTGGCGGCCCACCAGAAATCGGCACTCTTCGCAACTCGCCTGCCGCCTGAAAGCCAATCGACGTGCCGTCCGGTGAGAAGAATGGCGAGTCCGCACCCTGTGTGCCTGGAATGGCCGTGGCTTGCAGCTCTTCGAGCCGCCGCTGGTACAGTTGCACACCTTTCTCACCGGTGGCCTGGAATACCAGAATGCGTCCATCGGGCGACAACGCGATGGCACTTCGACTCGGCCGGAGGTTGGCTCGAGCGTCCTGGGCAGCACCAGGTGTCGCCTGACCAAATGGGTGCACGGCGAGCAGTGAGCGCGTCACAGGGCTCGCCGGCCCGGGTGCCGGGCGCGCAACGGTCCAGCCGCCATATCCGGCGAGCAGGGCCGTCACAAACACAGCGAGGGCAATCGGCAGCAGGCGATGCCGCCACGATGGAGCCGGCTCGCGCAGCGGCTCATCCGCTGGAACGCTCAACGCGTCCTTGATGTCGAGCCGTGCAGTCCCGAGATCGGCGAGCCGCTCTTTTCGGTCCTTCTCCAGGCACCGTCGAAGCAATCGTCGAATGCTCTGAGGCGTCGTCGCCGGCAACGCGGTCCAATCAGGCGTGCCCTTGAGCACCTCGGCGAGCGTGTCGGTGACCTCCTCGCCATCGAACGCGCGACGGCCCGTGAGCATCTCGAACAACACACAACCAAACGCCCAGACGTCGCTGCGTCTGTCGGCCGGTCTGCCCTTCGCCTGCTCGGGCGACATGTAGGCAGCCGTCCCGAGCAGCATGCCCATGCGAGTCATCCCGGCGGGAGACAGCATCGTCGGCGACTGAGTCAGGCTTTGTGAGACTGCATTTGCAGGCTCCAGCGCTTTGGCCAGTCCAAAGTCCAGCACCTTCACAGTGCCGTCCGATCTCAACTTGATATTGGCGGGCTTCAGGTCCCGGTGGATGATCCCCTGTTCGTGAGCCGCCGCGAGCGCGTCCGCGATCTGCGCGGCAATCGGCAACGCTTCGTCGATCGGCATGGCGCCGCGCGCGATGCGCTCGGCGAGGTCCACACCCTCGACGAATTCCATCACCAGGGCCATGACGCCGTCGGCGTCCTCCAGCCCGTAAATCGCCGCGATATTGGGATGATTCAACGACGCGAGGACTTCCGCTTCCCGCCGGAACCGCATGAGACGCTCGGCATCGAACGCGAGCGCATCAGGAAGCACCTTGATGGCAACGGCGCGCTTCAGGTTCGTGTCCGTCGCGCGATACACCTCGCCCATGCCGCCCGCGCCAATCGCAGACTGGATTTCGTAAGGACCAAATCGAGTGCCGAGCTGTAGGGCCACGGAAGTGGCACGATTATACGGGTTTGAGTGGCCGGGGGATGCGGTCAGTCGTTACCCAGGAAGGCCAGAAGTGGAGCGAACTGATCGCCGAGAGGCGTCTTTCCGCAGCGGCTCAGCTCGAGATGCTTGATGAACGATGCTGACGATCCAGTCGTCATCCACGTCGGCGTAGTGGGTATGCACCAAGGCGTTGACCACACGTAATGCACTGACGACGTGCCTGCTCCAGTGGTGACTGAAACTGAATCGCCATTCCCACAGAATGTCGTCCTGCGCCAGGTCAGGATTTCGAGCAGCTTCAGGTTGTCGAAGCAGTCCTCGTAGATCTCAATCAGGTCCCCTGCAAGATTCACCTGAATTGGCTCGTCGGCCGGGTCCAAGGGATCGAACACTTCCCGGTATGTGTCGTAGTCACCCAAGAACGCCCTAAGTGGAGCGAATTGATGACCGAAGAGGTCTCCGTCCGCAGCGGATTGCACGCGGACCTGCGCGTTAGCAGTAGCCGGGGTCACATCAGGGAGTTGCGATCCCGCGTAATAGAGAAATGTAAGGGAGGGTTCAAGGTGCTTGATGAATGACCCGCGCGATTGCTGCCGGTAGCCATCGATGAGCGCGCAGTACAAGCGAGCCGCATCGCGGTAGGCCGCGGCTGACGGGTGATCGGCAAAGATTGTCGCTGACTCCTGTCTCACATAGTCCTTCTGCCGAATTTCGCGCGCGGATCCTAGCACGCGTGGCGAGCGCGTAGTGTCCGCCGGTTCCGGTGTGTTTCGTTTCGTGCTTTCGTGTTTTCGTGGCTGCTTTTTTCCGAGATCTTCTTCGCGTCTTCGCGCCTTCGAGGTTGCATTCCTGCCACTCGGTTTGACAGCGCTAGGCCAGGACCCGTAGCCTCTTCGGGCGATGAGCATATGGCAACGATGGCTGCAGCAGCCGCAGCGTGTCTGGCTCCGGCGAGCGATCTTCCAGGTCCATCTCTGGACCGGGCTCATCCTCGGCCTCTACGTCGTCGTGCTGAGCGCGACCGGCAGCGCGCTGGTCTACCGGCGTGAGCTGGTGGCGCGGTTCAGGACGCCGGTTCCCGCGGTCGACCAGACGGCGCAGCGCGCTCTCGATGGACGAGATGCGGTCGAGAGTCGAGCGCGCGTATCCCGGCTACCAGATCACCGACATCAAGGAAGCCATCACGCGCCGGACCGCCGTCGTCAACGTCTACGTGGAGCGGAACGGCGAAACGAACGAGCGGCTGTTCAACCCCTACACCGGCGAGGATCTCGGCGACGCCTTCACCCGCGGCGAGCAAGCGGTGCTGTGGAGCGTGCGCCTGCACGACGATCTCCTCTACGGCACCTCCGGCCGGTACTGGAACGGCGTCGCGAGCGCGTTCGTGACGCTCCTGTGCCTTACAGGAGCCGTCGTCTGGTGGCCTGGCACCAGCCGGTGGCGTCGCAGCCTGATCGTCCGGGCGAACAGCGGATGGCGCCGCCTCACGTGGGACCTGCACAGCGCCACGGGCGCGTGGCTGTTCCTGTTCATCCTCATGTGGGGCGTGTCGGGGTTCTACATGGGGGTGCCGGGGCCCTTCACGGCGCTCGTGGACTACGTCTCGTCGCCCGACCCCGAGATGATGGGCGACAGGCCTGGCGATCTCGCGCTGGCGTGGCTGAGCCGCCTGCACTTCGGCCGGTGGGACAACGGATGGCTCAAAGCGTTCTGGGCGCTGATGGGACTGGTGCCCGCGATCATGTTCATGACGGGCGCGATCATGTGGTGGAATCGCGTCGTCCGCAAACGGCCCGCGCGCAATGCCGCCGAGGCGCGGGCTGCCGAGCCCATCGCGTAGTCGGCAACACCAGCTTGCGAATGGAATTTAAGATTTCAGATTTAAGATTGGTGCCACCGTGAGTTGGCTTCCCGCGCAGCCACTCAATGTTTCGCCAATCTTAAATCTTAAATCTGCAATCTTAAATATTCAGCCTCGCCTAGTTACTGGCGCGACTGGGTGGCCGCGCGCTCTTCGTCGAGCAGCCGCTCGCCCTTCATGATCCCCTCGAACGCGTAGTTGCCCTCGTGGCACGCGTACTCGTAGAGGTGATCGTCGGACTTGGCCGCGGCCCACGAGTACTCGCCCGTCCACGGGCGTGCCCACGTCGACGGATCCTCGACGGTGAAGCGGTACAGCAGCGTGCCGTTGTCGGCGCGATTGAAGCGCTCGGTCACCTTCAGCTTCTCGGACGCGCCGCGGAACCGCGTCTTGTCGGTGAAGTTGGTCGTCTCGACGACGAGGGTGTCGCCTTCCCAGCGCGCGATGGAGTCGCCCATCCACTTGCGGATGTGATCGGGCGCGTGGGTCGTCTTGAACGGGATGATGCGCGCGTCGTGCACCATCTCGACCAGGATCATCACGTGCGTCGGCGTCTGCACGATCTGCTTGAAGTTGTTGTAGAGCACGGACAGCATCGGCGGGCCCGACGTCGACCCGAACCCCATGATGCACCGTTCGCCGAGCGGCCGCTGCTCGGGATTGTCGTAGGCGCCCGGCGCCCTCGTCTCGATGTTCTCGGGCGCGTCGGAGGTCGGCGTCGCGCGCAGCCGCGCCGTGTTTCGCTTCATCGCTTCCGGCAGCGTCGGCGGAATCCGGCCGTCGGGCGGATCGACGACGATCGACGTGCGGTACTGGCCGTCCACCTTGTTATAGGTATCGCCGGGATCGACCCAGAAGTTGTTGTAGCCCCCGACGTTCCCTGCCGCGCCCGTCGAACCGTCGCCGCCGACCGGCGGCGCCTGTCGGTTGCCGTCGCTCGGTCGCGCACGCACTTCACGCCGGGCGGCGTTGGCGCCTTCGAGCTTCCTGACTTCGGCCTCGGTCAATGTCAGCCGGCCCTTCGCTTCGTCAGGCCGCTCGAGCGGCGTCATGGTCGCGACATTCCAGAGCCCCTGAAGATCCGGATGTCCCCAGGGAGTCTTTGCCGTCGACTTCGATTGAGCGCCAAGACCGAGGGGCAGCAACGCCGCGATTGCCGTCGCCACCACTCCCGCCGTCGCGACGTGTCGGATAGCCATACGCATTCCTAATTCCAAATTCCGAATTCCAAATTACGCGGCGACCCTGATCGCGGCGACCTAAGAGGTCCGCCCTACTGCCTGCTCGCTTGCTTCGCAGCCTCGGCCGCTTCGGCCTCGAGCAGCCGTGCGCCCTTCATGATGCCTTCCATCGCGTAGTTGCCCTCGTGGCACGCGTACTCGTAGAGCTGATCGCCGGGCTTGGCCGCCGCCCAGGTGTACTCGGCGGTCCACGGCCGCGGCCACGTCGTCGGATCTTCGATCGTGAAGCGATAGAGGATGGCGCCGTCCGGCAGCCGGCTGAACCGCTCGGTGACCTTCAGGTTCTCCGATGACCCGCGGAAGCGCGTCTTGTCGTTGAAGTTCGTGGTCTCGACGACGAGCGTGTCGCCTTCCCATCGGGCAATCGAGTCGCCCATCCACTTGCGAACGGTCTGCGGCGCGTGCGTCGAGCGGAACGGGATGATCCGCGCATCGTGCACCATCTCGGTGAGGATCATCACGTAATCCTTCGTCTGCACGATCTGCTTCAGGTTGTTGTAGAAGTAGGTCGGCAGCATCGGCGGTCCGGACGTCGAGCCGAAGCCGATGATGCAGCGCTCGCCGAGCGGCCGCTGCTCGATGTCGTCGTAGGCGCCGGGCTGCGTCGTCTGGACGTTCTCACCGGCGTCGGAGGTCGGCCGCGCGCGCTGCACCGACTGGTTGTTGCGCTTCATCGCTTCGGGCAGCATCTGCGGAACCCGGCCATCCGGCGGGTCGACCACCAACGACGTCCGCAGCTGACCGTCAACCTTGTTCAACGTTTCGCCGGGATCGATCCAGAAATAGTTGTAGCCGCCAACGTTGCCGTACGGGCCGGCCGTGCCGTCGCCGCCGACCGGCGGCGCCTGCCGGTTGCCGTCGCTCGGCTGGGCGAGCTTGGCGCGTGCGGCGGCCTGCTGCTTCTCGAGCGCGCCCGCTTCGTCGATGGTCATCGTGAGCCGGCCCTTGGCGCTCGCGGGCCGCTCGACCGGCGTCATCGTCCCGACGTTCCACAGACCCTGCAAGTCAGGATGACCCCAGGGAGTCCGCGGAATATTTCCGCCGGATCCCTGGGCCGCCAGGTTGCCCGAGAGCAGCACAGCGATTCCGACGGCAGCCGCGGCCGCACCGGCGACCTTTACAAATCGACGCATCGGGTAGTCCTCCAGCATGATGGCGTGTCTCCGGTTTATCTTAGGGACATTCCGGCGGCCCGTCCAGCCTCTGGATACGAAAGAATCGGGTAATCGGGCCAATTACCCGATTACCCAATTACCCGATTGTCTAGCGCTTGTACATCAGCTGCTGGCCGGTCGATTCGCCGGGCGCGAACCACGCCTCGATGCGGCGCGGCTATCCGTCGCTCAGGGGCGAGCCGAGGACGACCTCGTAGCGATCGGTCCGGGCCGTCCGCGAGATCGGCCACGTCTTCATCATGGCGTACGGAACACGATTCGCGTTCGTCACCTGGAGGACGTTGTTGGCCGGCTTGCGGAAGATGTAGGTTCCGGGCCCCAGTGAGACGCCAGGCAGGGCGACCGGCCCGCTGAACGTCAGGTGGTGCTCACCTGGCGAGCCGCCGACCGTCCCCTGGACGGTGACCGAATCGCGGAACTGCGGCTCCTTCGCGCCGGCCGCCACGCCGACGAGCACCAGGGCGCCGAGTACCACGCCTACGCCGAGTCGGTGCTTCACCTGCATAACCCCTCCTTACGAATGACGGTGTTTCGGCTCACTCACAGAGGCG
>CAVREM010000101.1:0-20004 GCA_963720005.1 uncultured Acidobacteriota bacterium
TGCGAACCCTTCTGCTGATCGCGTTGCTGATCCCCGTCCCGATGCAGGCGCAGACGGCCCGAGGCACGAATCCGTTGGCTGCCGATGTGGAGCGGCTCTCCGCCGAACTGAACCCGCAAGTGGTGGCGTGGCGGCGCGACTTTCATCAGAATCCCGAGCTCGGCAACCGCGAAACGCGGACCGCCAAGGTTATCGCTGATGAACTGAGAAAGCTGGGCTTCACCGTAACGACGGGCGTCGCCACCACAGGCGTGGTCGGCGTGCTCAAAGGCGGACTGCCGGGACCCGTCGTCGCGCTACGCTCCGACATGGATGCGCTGCCGGTGACCGAGCAGGGCGACCTGCCGTTCAAGTCCACCACGAAGACGCAGTGGAACGGCCAGGACGTGGGCGTGATGCACGCGTGCGGTCACGACAACCACATGGCGATCCTCCTTGGCGCGGCCACCGCGCTCGCGCGGATGAAAGACCGTCTGCCGGGGACCGTGAAAGTGATCTTCCAGCCCGCAGAGGAAGGTCTGCCGCCTGGTGAGGTTGGCGGCGCCGAGCAGATGGTCAAGGAAGGCGTGCTCGAGAATCCCAAGGTCGACGCCATTTTCGGGCTACACGTCATGCCATATCCCGTCGGTACCGTCACCTACCGCCCGGGACCGATGCTGGCGAGTGCCGATGCGTTTCTGATCACGATCAAGGGCAAGCAGACTCACGGCGCGGCGCCTTGGGGCGGAATCGATCCCATCGTGATTGGTTCGCAGGTCGTGATGGGATTGCAGACCATCGTCAGCCGCAACGTGAACATCACGGAGGCGCCGGCGGTGGTGAGCGTCGGCCGGTTCACCGGCGGCAACCGCTTCAATATCGTGCCTGAAATCGGTGGAGCTCGAAGGCACCGTCCGTGCTTACAGCGAGGGCGTTCGTAAGAACATTCACGATCGCATTCGCGCGATCGCGACGCACTACGCCGAGGCGGCCGGCGGCACGGCCACAGTGGAGATCGGCCGCGGCACAACCTATCCCGTGACCATCAACGATCCGGCGTTGACCGAGCGGATGCTGCCCACGCTCCAGCGCGTGGCTGGTACCGATAACGTGCGCCTGGGCCCACCTGTCGGAGTCGCTGAAGACTTTTCGTACTTCCAGCAGAAGGTCCCGGGCCAGTTCGTGTTCCTCGGCGTGACACCGCGTGACCAGGATCACACGACGGTGGCGCAGAATCACTCGCCGCTCTTTTTCGCCGACGAGTCGGCGCTGCCCGTGGGCGTGAGGGTGATGACGAACCTCGCCCTCGACTATCTGTTCGGAGGCAAGTAATTCGTGATCTGGATCGACGCGTGGGCTGCGGATCGAGCGGCGGAAGTTCCGGTGGTGAGCTGCCGGTGATGTCATCGAGAAACTCCATGTTGTTCTCCGCGGTTCTGTCAACACTGCTTGCGACATGGCCGCAGGCCTCTGGTGTCGTGATTCGGCTCGTCGACGTCGCCGAGCAGGCCGGCATCACGCTGCTGAACATCTGCGGCGGCGCGTCGAAGGACTACATCCTCGAAGTGAACGGGAACGGCGCGGCGTTGTTCGACTACGACAACGATGGCGACGTGGATGCGCTGATCGTCAACGGCTCGACGCTGCCGAACATGAAACAGGGCGGCGACCAGATGGTCGCGCTCTTCCGGAACGACGGCAAGGGACACTTTGCCGATGTGACGCGCGGCAAGCGGACTCGCGCACGCGGCTGGGGAATGGGGACGTGCATCGCCGACTACGACAACGACGGCTTTCAGGATGTCTACGTCACCGCATTCGGTCCGAATGTGCTCGTCCACAACAATGGCGACGGGACGTTCACGGATGTCACCGCTCGCGCCGGAGTCGGAGATCCGCGCTGGAGCACGAACTGCGCCTTCGGTGATTACGATCGCGACGGCGACCTCGATCTGTACGTGGCCAATTACCTGGCGTTCAGCGAGCCGACCGATTCCGAAGCGTGGCGCCTCATCCAACTGCAAGTACATGGGCATCGACGTGATGTGCGGTCCGAGGGATCTCGTCGGCGAGCCCGACGTCCTGTACCGCAACAACGGCGACGGAACCTTCACCGACGTCACCCGCTCCGCAGGCATCGTGGATCCCGGCCACTACGGCTTCGGCGTGCTCTTTTCCGATCTGGACGGCGACGGCTGGCCCGACATCTTCGTGGCGAACGATTCGGTTCCCAACCTGCTGTTTCGAAACAACCGCGACGGCACGTTTTCGGAGATCGGTCTGGCTTCCGGCCTCGCGTTGAGCGGCGACGGCAAGGCGCAGGCCGGCATGGGCGCTGACGCCGCCGACTACGACGGCGACGGCCGCCTCGACGTGTTCGTCACGAATTTCTCCCAGGACTACAACACGCTGTATCAGAACAGCGCCGAAGGATTCTTCAGCGACGTCAGCCACCAGGCCGGTGTGGTGACGCCGTCGCTCCCGTACCTGGGTTGGGGCACCGGATTTGCCGATTTCGACAACGATGGCCTGCTCGATATCTTCGTCGCCAATGGCCACGTCTACCCCGAGATCGATCGATCCGGGCGCGGGCACGAAATACCTTCAGCGCAAGCAGCTGTTCAAGAACCTGGGGACAGGGGCGTTTCAGTGACGTGAGCGAGGACGTCGGGGGAGGACTGCTGATCGAGAAATCAAGCCGCGGCGCGGCCTTCGGGGATGTCGACAACGACGGCGACATCGACGTCCTCGTGATCAACATGAACGACCGCCCCACGCTGCTGCGGAACGACACCGACTCGAGCAACAACTGGATCACGCTGAAGCTCGCGGGGAAGGTCCGGCAATCGCGACGCCATAGGTGCGCGCGTGTGGCTCGAGGACGAAGGCTCGCGTCCAGGTCGCCGAGGTGCGAAGCGGCGGCAGTTATCTCTCGCACAACGACATGCGCGTCCATTTCGGCCTGGGCCGACGGACGAAGGTGCCGCCGGTGAAGGTGCGGTGGCCCGACGGCGCCGTCGAGCGGTTCGACGGGCTGACGCCGAACGGGATTCATGTGATCCGCCAGGGACAGGGACGACCGGCGGCCGCTGACGCACGTGAATGCCTCAGCCGCAGCCTTTCTCTCGTGTTGACAAGCCGTCTGAAGCTGTACACAGCACTCGCGGAATGAGCTCCTTCATGTTCGCGAATGGAGCTGCGAGTCGACTTCGACAGCCGGGAGGAGGCACAACCATGACAACGAGAGCCTGTCGGACGTTCGTCGTCGCCGCATGTCTGCTGTGCGGCGGCGTCGCGCACGCGCAAGTGGCGCGGTCCCAGTTCAACGGCACGGTCACCGACTCGGCGGGCGGTGTGCTCGTCGGCGCGACCGTGATCGCGACCAATGTGGAGACCAACGTCGAGTCGAAGGCGACGACGACCGGCGCCGGCGTCTACGTCATTCCGTACCTGGCGAACGGGGTCTACCGGATTCAGCGTGTCGGCGCCCGGGTTCCGGCCGGCAGCAGGCCACCGAGGTCACGCTTCGCGCCGCGCAGACGCTGACGCTCGACTTCAAGCTCGAGGTCGATGCCATCACCGAAACCATGACGGTCACGGCGCCGGTGATCGAGACCAGCACCGCGGAGATCGGGCACTACGTCTCGACCAAGGAGTTCCAGACGTGGCCGGTCGCCGTGGGCGACGGGCAGCGGCAGATCCAGCAGTTCATCTTCTCGAGCCTGCCGGGGACCACCGGCGGCACGTTCGAGGGGGCGATCAACGGCGGCCGCAACTACTCGCACGAGATCCTCATCGAAGGCATTCCGCTCGGCCGCAACCTGCAGGGGGGCAGCAACAACGAGATGTCGCCGCCGACCGAGGCCGTCTCGGAGTTCAAGCTGCAGACCGGCACGCTGGGGGCCGAGTTCGGCGGCGGCCAGACGGCGGTCGCGAACTTCGTCGTCAAGTCGGGCACGAACCAGTTCCACGGGTCAGGGGCGGTCTACCTGATGGATGCCGCCATGGGACGCCAAGCCCTTCGTGGCCAAGGCGCTCGGCCAGGCGACCCCGGTGCGGGACCAGCAGAACTGGGCCGTCGCCGTGGGAGGGCCGATCACGCTGCCGAAGCTGTACAGCGGAAAGGATCGCAGCTTCTTCTTCGCGACGTTCGAGCAGACGCACGCCGAGGAACAGACGTCCACGGCGTTCCGCTCGCTGCCGACCCGCGAGTTCCAGAACGGCGACTTCTCGCGCCTCTTCGATGCCGGCTACACGGGCGATGCCCGCTCGGGCACGGTCGTCGGGACCGACGCGCTCGGCCGGCCGATCCGGTTCGGCCAGGTCTACGACCCGCGCTCGACGCGCGTCGTCGACGGCAGCGTGGTCGCGGGATCCCTTCCCGAACAACCAGGTTCCACGCGCGGTGTGGGACGCGGTCGCGCGCAACACCCTCGAGCAGGGGCTGTGGGACGCGCCGGAGCTCGACCGCCTGTTCAACAACCAGCCGGTGCTCGGGACCTGCTGCCCGGTGTTCGAGCAGAACACGTTCGCGGTGAAGTTCGACCAGGTCATCAACACGCAACACAGGGCCTCGTTCTACGTGAACCGCGAGTGGCGGACGCGCAACAATTCGCCCGCCGGACGCTACGGCCCGCCGCCCGGGTCGCCGACGAACCTGTACCAGCTCCAGAACACTCCAAGCTGGATGATCAGGGCGTCGGAGAACTGGGTGATCAGCGATCGGCTGCTGCATCGCTTCTCGTTCGGCTACAACCGGTTCGGCGAACGACAACCGGAGCGTCTATTTCAACCAGGGCTGGCCCTCGAAGATCGGCCTGCGGAACCAGCCGGACACGACGTTCCCGCGGTTCGCCTTCGGCGGGACGGCGATCCAGGGCAATCTGGGCAATTTCGGATCCATCTCCCGCGGCGCGAGCTACGAGGGCAGCACGATCGTCCAGGACGATCTGACGTTCATCACCGGACGCCACAGCATCAAGACCGGCTTCGAGGGGCGCTTCTACTACGTCGACAACGAAACCGCCGACGGGACGGCCACCTACAACTTCAACTCGGCGCAGACGAACCTGCCCGGGTTCGATCAGACAGACCGGGCACGCCTACGCGAGCTTCCTGCTCGGCGCCGTCCAGACGTCCAGCCGTCCGGTCCAGGCGGTCAACACGGACTACTTCCAGCGCGATTTCGGCCTCTACGTGCAGGACGACTTCAAGGTCTCCTCCAAGCTCACGCTGAACCTGGGGGTGCGGTGGGACATCGTGCCGGGATTCTACGAGAAGAACGGCTACGTGACGAACCTCGATCTCAGCCTGCCGAACGCCGCGGCCGGCAACCGTCCGGGGGCGCTGCGCTTCGCCGACCAGGAGGACCGGAAGACGTTCATCGACACGTACTACGGCGCGGTGCAGCCGCGGCTGGGCGTCGCGTACGCGGTGTCGCCGAAGATGGCCCTCAGCGGCGGGTACAGCGTGAGCCACCGCGCGGCGACCGCGTACAGCGGCGGCGAGGACTTCGGCGGCCTCAATTCGACGGGCTACAACGGCAATATCGCGGTCAACCGGACCACCCGGCCGACGCCGAACGCTCAGGATCCGGTGATGTATCCTGAACGACCCCTACCCCAGCTTCGCCGGGACACTTCCGAATTACGACCCGACGCAGCTGAACAACCAGGGCTTCGGCCAGCTGATCACGGGGAACGAGGCCAGGCGCGAGAAGTACCACAACTACAACGTCACGCTGCGGCGTCAGCTCCCGGCGAGCTTCTCGATGACGGTCGCCTACATCGGCGCGCAGGGCACGCGACCTGCCGTTCGATCTGGCCAACGACGGCAACCAGCTCAACCGGATTCCGTTCGACGCGGTCGGCCGGTACGGCGACCTGCTGTTCAGCAATCTCTCGAGCCAGCCGCAGCTCGGCATCCCGCTGCCCTACCCCGGCTTCAGCGGGCACGGTGCAGCAGGCGCTGCGGCCGTACCCGCAGTACACCGGCATCACGTATCTGAACAACTTCCGGGGCAAGACCCGGTACAACTCGCTGCAGACGACGCTCGAGCGTCACTTCAGCAAGGGTCTCGCGCTGGTCGCCGCCTACACGTTGTCCAAGACCGAAGACAATTACCTCAAGCAGGATGCGTCCGGCGAGGAATGGGGATTAGCGGGCGGCGGCCGGCACTTCCCGCACTTCCTGAAGCTGACGTGGATCTACGAGCTGCCGATCGGGCCCGGGCAAGGGGATCAACGTGGACGGCGTGCTCGGGAACATCGTCGGCGGCTGGACGCTCACCGGCATCCACAACTACCGCAGCGGCGGCACGCTGAGCGTGTTCGACAGCCGCATCAACGGCGGCCGGCTTCCCCTTCCGTCCCGACGTCGTCGAAGGTGTGGACCCGATCATCTTCGACGGGTCGCACCTCGATGTCGTGCGCGGCACGCCGTACCTCAACCCGGCGGCGTTCGCCACGCAGCCGCTGACGGCGCAGGGCGTGCCCTCGCGCCCGGGAACGGCGCCTCCAGTGCTGCTCGATGTCGCGCGGGCCGGCGTTCTACTCCGAGGACATCGGGCTGATGAAGCGCTTCGCCGCCGGCGGCGAGCGCAGCTTCGAGTTCCGCGTCGATATGATCAACGCGCTCAACCGCTCGGGCGTGGGCGGACCGAACACCGACATCTCGAGCCCGAACTTCGGCCGGATTTTCGGCGTCGGCATCGGCGCACGGCGGCTGCAGCTGTCGCTGCGCGCGACGTTCTGAGACGAGCCGTGATCTTCTGTGCGTCCTCGCTGGCGGTCCTGGCGACGGGCCAGGACTGCCAGGAGGCGCAGGCGCTCGCGCGACAGGCCTACGAAGAGCGGCGCTACGATCAGGCCGCGCGGCACTTCGCGCGCGCCGTGACCGCGTGCGGTCCGAGCGCGCCGCTGCTCCTCGCGCTCGGCCAGGCGCAGCTGCTCGCGCGGCGGCCCGCCGACGCGCTGACGACGCTCGACCGCATCCCGGCTGAAGATCCGGACTACGTGCCGGCCCTGAAGGTCAAGGCCAAGGCGCTGTACCTCCTTCGCCGCGATCCCGAGGCCGAAGAGACGCTGAAACGCGCGGCCGCGCGCGCGCCCGCCGACGCGGAGATTCCGTACGATCTGGGCCGCATCTATTACCAGCAGGGCAGACACACGGAGGCCGCCGAGGCGTTCCGTCGCGCGACGGCGCTCGACCCGCGCGCCTACAAGGCGTGGGACAACCTCGGCCTCGCGTCCGAGGCCCTCGGCGACGTCGCACAGGCGCAGCAGCACTACCTCAAGGCCATCGCGCTCGTCCACAAGGACCACCCCCGCTACGACGTCGTCTATGCGAACTTCGCGGATCTGCTGATCAAGCTCGGGAACTATCAGCGCGCGTTCGATCTGGCAGCCGAAGCGGCTCAGCGCAATCCCGACGAGCCGCGCAACTTCTTTCTCGCAGGGAAGGCGCTCGTGCAGCTCGGGCGGAGCGACCTCAGCGTGCGCTGGTTCGAGCAGGCCATCGCGCTGAACGCCGACTACCCCGAGCCGCACTATCTGCTGTCGCAGGCCTACCGCAAGCTCGGACGGGCCGCCGACGCCGACCGGGCGCTGAAGTCCTTCCAGGCGGCCGCGGCACGCGCGCCGAAGGAGCGCCGGTAGACGATGCGGCCGGCTGATCGTGGCGGGCGCCGTGCTGGTCGCGCGGCAGCATCGGCCTCCTGCCGGCCACCGACGCGCGTGACGTTCACCGACCGATGTCACCGGCGTCGTCCGGCGTCACGCTTCCGCCACGCGGCGTCGAAGACCAGCGTGAAGTTCCTGCCGGAAACGATGGGCGGCGGCGTGGCGATCTTCGACGCCGACGGCGACGGGCGGCTCGATCTGTTCTTCACCAACGGCGCGGCGGTCAGCGCGGACACGACCTCGGCCCGGCCGCCGGACAAGCGCGAGCCGCGCTTCTGGAATCGTCTCTATCGCAACCTCGGCGGCTGGAAGTTCGAGGACGTGACCGAGCGGTCGGGACTGGCCGGCACGCGCTACGACTTCGGCGCGGCCGTGGCGGACTACGACAACGACGGCGACGTCGACCTGCACGTCACCGGCCTCGGCGGCAACACCCTCTTCCGCAACGACGGCAGCGGGACGTTCACCGATGTGACGACGGCGGCGGGGGCCGCGGTGCCGGGATGGTCGTCGAGCGCCGCGTTCGTGGACTACGACCACGACGGCCGGCTCGATCTCTATGTCGGCCGGTATCTCGCCTGGACGTGGGAATCGAACCTCGTCTGCCCGTCGGCGGACGGCACCGGCCGCGCCTACTGCCACCCGAGGCAGTTCGCGCCGGTTGCCGAGCGTGTTGCTGCGCAACAACGGCGACGGCACGTTCAGCGATGCCTCGGCCGCGAGCGGCATCGCCGCCCATCCCGGAAAGGCGCTCGGCGTCGCGATTCACGACTACGACCGCGACGGCTGGATCGATCTCTTCGTCGCCAACGACTCGATGCAGCAGTTCCTGTTCCGGAACACGGGCCGCGGCGCCTTCGCCGAAGTCGCGCTCGAAGCCGGCGTCGCGTACGACGACGACGGGCGGAGCTTTGCCGGGATGGGCGCCGACGTCGAGGACTACGACAACGACGGGTGGCCGGACGTGATCGTGACCACCCTCAGCCTGGAGCGCTACGCGTTGTACCGCGCCGACGGGACGCGGCCGCTTCGAGTACGCCTCGCACGCGACCGGGGTCGGCCGCGCCACGCTCCAGGGCTCCGGGATGGGGGACGAAGTTCGTGGACTTCGACAACGACGGCCGCCGCGATCTGTTCGTGGCGCAGGGCCACGTGCTCGATACGGTGTCACGCGCGCGCCAGGGCTTCGACTATCTCCAGCCGCCGCTCATGCTGCGCAACGAGGACTCGTCGTTTGTCGATGTCTCCGCCTCGCTCGGGCCGGCATTCGCGCGGCCGGCCGCCGGTCGCGGCGCGGCCTTCGCCGATCTCGACGACGATGGAGACGTCGACATCGTCATCGCCAACCTCGACGCCGAGCCGACGCTGCTGCGCAACGAGGGGGGCAATGCCAACCACTGGCTGACGGTGTCGCTGCGCGGCACGCGGTCGAACCGGCAGGGCATCGGCGCCGATCGTGAGTGTCGTCGACGAGCACGGTCGCGCGCAGTCCGGGATCTGCTCGACCGCTCGAGCTATCAGTCGGCGAGCGACGGTCGCGTGCATTTCGGGCTCGGCGGCGCGAAGACGGTGCGACGCGTCGAAGTGCGCTGGCCGAGCGGCGCGGTGCAGGTGCTGAAGGACGATTGCGGCCGACCGTATCCTGGAGATCGTCGAGCCGTCGCCCGAGGCCCGGCAGTGAGATCGTGGTTGGCGCTGGTGTCGGCGCCGGCAGAGTCCGGGAGCTGCGTTCCTATCCGTTATTCATTCCGCAGCACCGCCGCCGGCTGAAGCCCCGTGGCGCGCTTCGCGGGAACGAAGCAGGCGAGCAGCGCACGGCCAGCAGGAACGCGCCGGCCGCGGCAAAGGTCGAAGGCGTCGGTGGCGCCGACGCCGAAGAGCAGCGTCGACATCAGCCGCGTCGCCACGAACGCGACCAGCAGACCCGACGACGACGCCCGTCGCGACCACCTGCATGCCCTGGCCGACGACCAGCCGGAGCACGTCGCGCGGGCTGCCGCCGAGCGCGAGCCGGATGCTGATGTCCTTGGTGTGCTGCTGGACGTAGTACGCCATGACGCCGTAGATGCCGATCGCCGACAGCAGCAGCGCGACGATCGCGAACCCGCCGACGAGCATCGACAGCGACCGCGGCCGCTCGAGCGATCGCGCGACCAGCTCGTCCATCGTCGCGCGTATCGGAGAACGGCAGCGTCGGGTCGAGATCGCGCACCGCCTGGCGCACGGCCGGGAGCACCGTCTGCGGATCCGCCGCCGTCCGCGCGACGACGTAGCGGGACGGTGAATGATCCCCGCCGAGCGGCGAGTAGACGGTGCCCTCATCCGGCTTGTCCAGGCCCGGCGTACTTCACTTGGCTGACGACGCCGACGACCGTGGTCCACGGACAGGTGCGTGCAGCCGCCCGCCGCGCAACCGCTTGCCGACCGCGCTCTCGTTCGGAAAGAAGCGCTTCGCCCACGCGCGATCCACGACGACCGCTTCGAGATTCTCCGTCTGCGCATCGCGCTCGTCGAGCAGGCGTCCTTCGAGGAGCGGGAGGCCGAGCACGCGGAAGTACTCCGGCGTCACCGCGACCCACGGCGTCACCGGCTGCGACTGCCCCGGCGCCGCCGGATGGTCCTCCAGGTCGAAGTTGTTGAAGTTGCCCGACGCCGTCCGGCGGCACGGCCGTCGGCGAACGCGACGCCGGAGACGCCGGGCAGCGCCTCGACCCGCCGCTTCAGCTCGTCCCAGAAGACTGATGCGCGCACGGTCTCCGGATACTGCGCCGCGGGCAACGGATCGACGCCGGTGAGCACGTTGCGGGTGTCGAAGCCGAGATCGACGCGTCGCAGCTCGTTCAGGCTGACGAGCAGCAGTCCGGCGACGACGAGCAGCGGCGTCGCGATGGCGAACTGGCTGCCGACCAGCGCGCGTCGCAGCCGGCGGACCGCCAGGCTGCCGGTGGCCGAACGCCCCAACGATCGCAGCGACTCGTCGACCGGACCGCCCGTGCCGTGCAGCGCCGGGATCGAGGCCGAAGAGGACGCCGCTCGCGATCGTGACGGCGGCGAGCAGCCAGCAGCACCGGACCGTCGAGGGCGATCTCCTGCGTGCGCGGAAAGTAGGTCGCGCCGGCGGTCTGCAGCAGGCGGACGCCGCCCCACGCGAGCGCCACCCCGACTGCGGCCGCGCCGACGGCGAGGAGCGCGCTTTCGGCGAGCAGGTAGCGGACGACGCGTCCGCGCGATGCGCCGAGCGCCGCGCGCACCGCCAGCTCGCGGCGGCGGCTCGTCACGCGCGCGACGAGCAGGTTCGACGCGTTCGCCGACGCGATCAGCCACACGAGCGCGACCGCCGCCAGCGCGAGCCCGGCGACCGTGTGAACGTCGCCGACGACGAACTCCTTGAGGTCCATCAGGCTCCACGTGGCCTGGTCGTCCTGGTACGACGACTGCCAGATCGGAAAGATGCGGCGGTTGATCGCGTGCAGTTCGCTGGCGGCGGCCGATCGGCTGGCGCCTTGCCGGAGACGCCCGAGCGCGGTGATGAAGAAGGGACCCTTGCGGCGCGGCGTCGACCACTGCGCGGCAATGAAGAAGTCCTGCCGCCGCTCGAGCGGGCCGATCTGCGGCGGGAGCACGCCGGCGACGGTGTAGTCGGCGCCGTCGAGCCGGATCGGCTTGCCGACGACGTCCGTGCGGCCGCCCAGCCGCCGCTGCCAGAAGCCGTGGCTGACGATGACGGCGCGCGGACTGCCCGGCCGGCCGTCCTCTTCCGTGAAGTCGCGGCCGAGGGCGGGCGTGATCCCGAGCAGCGGGAAGTACGTCCACGACACCACTCGGCCCGTGCAGCCGCTCGGCGATCGTCGCCGTCGCTGAAGGCCATCGCGCGCTCGGTGTATCCGGCGATCTGCTCGAAGTGCGTCTGCTGCGCGTCGAAGCGCGAGGTAGTCGGCCACCGAGAAGCGGAACATGAACGGCGGCGTGTCGGTGTAGATGCGCACGAGCCGGTCGGGGTCCTTGTAGGGCAGCGGCCGGAGCAGCGCGGCATTGACGGCCGCGAAGATCGCCGTCGTCGCGCCGATGCCGAGACCGACGGTCACGAGGATGGTCAGCGTCAGCACGGGCGCGCGCAGCAGGCTGCGGCAGACAGATCCGGATGTCCTGCGCGAGATCCTGGAACAACAGCAGTCGCTGCACGCGATTCTCCTTCTCCGATCCTGCCGCCGGCAGTACTCGCGCGTGCGTTCGAGATCGCCGAACTGGCGCAGCGCTTCGCGACGCGCGTCGTCGGGCGCAGCCCTGCGCGCCGCAGCTCCTCGATCCGCATCTCGAGGTGGACGCGAAGCTCTTCGTCGATCTCGGCCCGGACGGCTTCCGGCCGGCGGCGGAGGTACCAGAACCTCACGGCTGCTCAGGCACGTCAGACGCCCTCGAGCACGGCTTCGACGGCGCGCGCGTAGCGGCGCCAGTTCGCGGCGTCGTCGCGCAGCCGCTTGCGGCCCGGCCGGCGTCAGCGTGTAGTAGCGCGCGCGGCGGTTGTTCTCGGACGGCCGCCACTCCGCCTCGACCAGGCCCTGCCGATCGAGGCGGTGCAGCGCCTGATACAGCGCGGCGTCTTCGATCGCCAGATCGCCGTCGGTCCGCTGGTGGACGAGCGTGGCGATCCCGTAGCCGTGCATGGGCGCCGGAGACCAGCGTGCGCAGGACGAGCAGGTCGAGCGTGCCCTGCATCAGCGGCAAGGGGCGAGGCGGCATGTCCTCCCCTTAGACGGTGTGGGGAGAAAAAGGTTGCGCCCCCGGCCGCCATGGGGCCGGCCGGATCGACGTGAGAGAATACACGCCGCCACAAGGAGTTCTCATGACCTCACGCCACCGCGCACGCCTTGTCCCCGTTGCCCTCGCACTGCTGCTCACCGCGTCGGGTGCACACCGCACCGTCGTGGCGCAAGGATCGCAATCGACGCTGCCCTCGCCCGAACAGTTTTTCGGCTTCCAGATGGGCGCCGATCGCAAGCTCGCCAACTGGGACAAGCTCCACGAGTACTACCAGTTGCTCGCGAAGAGCTCGAACAAGCTGCGGCTGGTGGAACTGGGCAAGACGAGCGAGGGGCGGCCGTACATCGCGCTCTTCATCTCGTCGCCCGCCAACCTCGCGAAGCTCGATCACTACAAGCAGATCAACGCGCGGCTGGCGGATCCGCGCGGGTTGAGCGAGGCGGAGGGCAAGAAACTCGCCGCGGAGGGCAAGGCCGTCATCATCCAGTCGTTCGCGCTGCATTCGAGCGAGGTGGCCGCGTCGCAGACGGCCGCGGAGTTCGTCTACGACAGCCTGACACGCACCGATGCCGAGGCGCAGCAGATCCTCGACAACGTCATCAGCATCGTGATGCCGTCGATCAATCCCGACGGGACTCAGATGATCGCGGACTGGTATCTGAAATACGTCGGCACGCCGCACGAGGCGTCGGGCCTGCCGTGGCTCTATCAGAAATATGCGGGGCACGACAACAACCGCGACGGCTTCGCCTTGAACCTGCCCGAGTCGCAGCATCTCGCACGCGTGATGTATCGCGAGTGGATGCCGCAGGCCTACGTCGATCATCACCAGATGGGCAGTGGCAACGCGCGTTTGTATATTCCGCCGTACGCCGAGCCGCTTCGGCCGGATGGCGATCCCATCGTGTGGCGCGAGATCGCCTGGTGGGGCGGGCATATGGGGACCAAGCTCGAAGCCGCCGGCAAGACAGGCGTCATCGGCAACGCGATCTATTCCGGCTGGGGCCACATGGGGTTCCACTGGATTACGCCGTTCCACAACATCGCCGGCATGCTCACCGAATCGGCGAGCGCGCGACTGGCGACGCCGATGTTCATGCATCCCGATCAATTGCGCGGCGGGCCGCGGAATCTTCCGGCCTACGCGCCGCAGGTGAACATGCCGAGCGTCTGGCCGGGCGGCTGGTGGCGCGTCCGCGACATCGTCGAACAGCAGAAGATCGCGGCGTGGGCCACAGTCGATCTCGCGGCAAGACATCGCGAAGACGTGCTGTGGAACATGTATCTGAAGGGCACGCGGCAGACCGAGCGCGGCGCGAACGGGGCGGTGAAGGCGTACGCGATTGCTGCGGGACAGCACGATCCGCTCACGGTGAGCAAGCTCGTGAACATGCTGATGAACTCGGGTGTGGACGTGCATCAGTCGAAGGCGCAGTTCATTGCCGATGGTCGCGTCGTACGGGCCGGGCTCGTTCGTCGTGTCCATGGCGCAACCCAAGCAGGCGCTCGTGCGATGGATGCTCGGACGGACCTTCTATCCAGACAACACATACACGCGCGACAAGGATGGGAATCCGATTCGCCCGTATGACATGGCCACCGATACGTTCACCGAATTCATGGGCGTGCGGAGCGAACCGGTGAGCGAGACGATCACCGCCGATCTGGTGAAGCTCACGGCACATGTGCCGCTGGCCGGAACCGTGAGCGCGAATGCAGCGGGCGGTCACCTGCTGAGCGCGAAACTCAACGACACGTATCGTGCGGTGAATCTGCTGCTCGACAAGGGTGTGTCGGTCCGACGCGTCCCACGCGCGGGCGAGGGAATGCAAGCTGGCGATTTCATCGTCACGGGTGGATCGAATGCGGTGTTGAGTGAAGTCGCGAAGCAGACGGGCGTTGATTTTGCGCCCGCCCCCGGCGTGCCCGCAGGGCGTGTACGAGATTCGCAAGCCGCGCGTCGCCATGTATCAGCGCTACCGCGGCGGGAACATGGACGAAGGCTGGACGCGATTGATGTTCGAGCACTTCAACGTGCCGTACAAATCAATCATGGATGCGGAGCTCAAAGGCGGCGGGCTCGAGTCGAAGTACGACGTCATCATCCTGCCGAACGATTCGCTTCAAACGATGACAGGCGAATCTCCCGGTGGCGGCGGAGGTCGGCAAGGCGGTCCAGGCGGCGGCGGTGCAGAGTGGACCGCCAGCAGACAACACGCCGCCGGAATATCGCAGCGGATTCGGCGCCGAAGGCGTGAAAGCGCTACAGGCGTTCGTCGAGAAGGGCGGCACGCTTGTGACGTTCGGACAGGCAGGGGACCTCCCGATTCAGCGCTTCGGATTGCCGCTGCGCAACATCGTCGCGGGGCTGCCGTCGAAGGAGTTCTGGTCGCCAGGATCAACCCTGCGCGTGCGGTTCGATCACGCGAACCCGATCGCGTTCGGCATGCCCGCCGAGGGATGGGCCGTCTTCATGGCGGGCTCGCAGGTCTATGAAGTGACGTCTACCGATCGCAGCCAGGATGTGGAGATTGTCGCGACCTACATTGATCGCGACATCCTGCAGAGCGGCTGGTTGCTCGGCGAGCAGGTGATCGCGAGAAAGGCCGCAGCGGTGACGGTGAAGCTGGGCGCGGGAAAAGTGGTCTTGATTGGCTTCCGGCCCCAGCATCGGAATCAGACGCACGGAACGTTCAAGCTGGTGTTCAATGCGCTGCTGAATGGACCGGGCTCACCGGTAACGCTGACACAGCAGCGATAAAAGGACGCCGCATCTACTGCATCTTCTTCAGCTCGGGCAGCATGTCCCTGGCCATTGGCGCGTTGGGTCCCTTCGGCGCCAGCGCCAGATACTGTTCGAGCGACTTGATCGCCTCGGCCACCTTCCCCGTGCTGACGAGCGCGAGCCCCAACTGGTAATACGCTTCGGCCATCGAGGGATCGAGCCGGATCGCCCGCTGGAACTGCACCTGGGCCTCGGCGGACTTGCCCGAGTTCACCAGAATGGCGCCGGCGTTGAAGGCCGATGTCGCGTTGCCGCCGCCGGCGGCCCCATGGATCTCCGCGGCCTTGGCCGCCGCTTCAGCTGCCTGGTCCATCCGGCCTTGCGCGTTGTAGACCACGGCCAGTCGGTCGTAGGCGTCCGCCGACGAGGGGTCCAGCTCGAGCGCCTTCTTGAATGCCTCCTCGGATTTGGGATAGTCCTTCTGGCGCGCGTAGACATCGCCCAGATGCACGTAGCACACTGCGCACGTCGGCTGCTTGGCGATGATGTCTGTCAGCTTCGTGGTCGCCAGGCCAAAGTCGTTGGCGTTGAGCGCGGTGTTGACCTCGTTGAGCAGGCTGTTGAGCGTCGCAGCCTCACGCGCGGCCGCTTCCTCCTTGGGCGTCATCCGCCCCCGCGCAGGCGCGGGCTTGGCCGGCGCCGCGTTGGCCGGCGGAGGTGGAGTCGCAGTGGCCTTGCTCAGCACGACATCTTCCACGACTCTCGGATTGCCCATGGGAACCTGGACCCCCTGAATGAGCACCTCCATGCCGTCCTTTTTAATCGTGATGTTCCAGGTGCCGTCGGCGCCTCTTGCCTGCGGGTCGGCGCTCGCGTTGCGCATGGCGTCCGCCGACTGCCCGCTGCCTACCGCCTGCAGGCCGGTGCGCGCCCATCGGCCGCTCGAGTTGGTCTTCACCGTGTATTTCAGGGCGATATCACCCTTGTGCTCGAGGATCACTTCGGCGCCAGCGACCGGCTTACCGTTCTCGTCGACCACCCGCCCCTGAAGGGCGCCCAGGCCGAGCTGTGCATGGGACGGAGCAGCCGTCGCCAGGCCGAATGCGACACACGCTCCGATGAGGGTTCCGAGGGTTAACCACTGACGCATGGAGCCTCCATCCAGCTTTCAGCTATCAGCTATCAGTTCGAGCTGACAGCTACTGATAGCTGATAGCTGACAGCTGAAAGCTAATAGCCTCTTAGAAGTCGAACCGCGCGGCTATCTGCACGACACGCGGCGCAGCAGCGGTCGTGATTTGCCCGAACGTGGCGTCGTTCCTGGTCGCGTTCGGCGAATCCAGGAGCAGCTGGTCGAACACGTTGAACGCCTCGATCCGCAGCTCGATACGCCGGTTGTTCACGCTCGACAGCCGGAAGATCTTCGTCAGCGACATGTCCGTGCTGAAGCGGCTCGGCCCGCGGAGCGAGTTCATGGTGCGCGGCGCGTTGCCGTACTGCCCGAGTGTCGGGCAACGTCCAGACCGTCGGGGATGTGTTGAACCACTGCGCGATCTTCTCCTCCGTGCGAGCGGTTGCTCGGCAGCGTCGGATCCCCGTTCAGGTTCGGCCGCTGCCCCGAGCAGCCATTGCCGCAACCGGTGAGGGCGCGGTCGACACCCGAGAACACGGTGATCGGCGTGCCTGACAGGTAGGACATGATGCCGGCCAGCCGCCACCCGCCCACCACCATGCGCACCACCGCCGGCGAGTCCAGCAACCGGGGCAGCTCATACATCCCGTTGAGCCGCAGCACGTGCGTCCGGTCGTTGCTCGACACCCCGCGATCGGCCTCCGGGTTGTTCGGGTCCTGGGCCGCAATCGAGTCCGACTCGTTGGCGACGGTCCCATCGTCGTAGGAACGGCCCAGCGTGTAGGTCATCTGCAGGGTGTAGTTGTTCGCATACTGCTTCATCGCCGTGACCTGCAGCGAGTTGTAGTCCGTCCACGACCCGGGATCGGAGATATGAGTAACGACGCTCCCGAATGCCCGGAGCGGCCGGCGCGAATCGATATTGGCCGCCGTCGACGCCCCCGGGATGAAGACCGCGAGGTTGTGGCTTTCCCGCCGCGACATATTCCGCGCGCGGCTGCCCACATACCCGGCCGAGACCACGACCTGGTCCCCCAACTGCTGCTGGAACGTCACATTGAATTGGTGCGTGTGACCTGACCGCCACCGGGTGTCAAGCACTTGCATGGGAATCGGAGTAGTGGGGAAGAGCCCCTCGCCCTCGTCATTGCGCTGGTACGGGAAGGGGGACGTCCGGTTCGGCCCCCACGGATCGGTCAGCGAGTAGGGGTCGTTCAAGTTGACGATCGGGTGAAACGGCGGCAGCTCGTTGTTCTGCGAGGGGACGATGGCGCCCTGGGTGTAGCCAAACTTCCCGTAGCCTCCGCGCACCGCCGTTCGGCCGTCGCCCCGCACATCCAGCGCAAACCCCACCCGCGGCAGGACCCTCTGCTGGATGGGGATCATCGTGTCGGGGACCCCTGGGT
Source organism: uncultured Acidobacteriota bacterium (assembly GCA_963720005.1). GTDB lineage: Bacteria > Acidobacteriota > Vicinamibacteria > Vicinamibacterales > CAVVIG01 > CAVREM01. The sequence continues at coordinate 17,683 of CAVREM010000101.1, forward strand.
CACCGAGGAAGACCAGGCCCGTCTGGGGCCTGCGGATAGCGCTCCGACTTCTGCCCGCGGACGAACGTGGCCCCTCTGTTCTCGACAATTTTCCACGGCACCTCGATCTCATAGCGCAGCCCGAGGTTGAGGGTCAACCGGTTCATCCGGAGATCGTCCTGCAGGAAGATGGTGTGGAGAGGCGAATAGTCGTTCTTGTCGAAGGCCGTGGACTGGCTGAAGCTGCTCGGCCGCCCCAGCAGGAAGTCCGCCATCCCCAGCCCGCCGGCACCATCCGACAGCCGGCGCGTCGACTGCCCATTGTGCCCAAAATTGCCCGCCGTGCCGCCGTGCTGCCGCAGCGTCCGCCAATGCCGGTACAGGTACTCGTATCCCAGCTTCATGTTGTGGCGGCCCGTCACCCACGACAACCGGTAGTTGCCCCCGTTCATCAGCGACCGATCCCACCGCGGCGCCTCAGGGGCATTGATCTGGAACGCGCCGCCCGCGCCCGTGACCACGAAATGCGGGTGCTGCGGGACGTAGTGCGAACTCGGTCTTCTCGAACATTGAAGCCGAGCTCCTTGGCGTCTATCTTCGCCGCCGGGGCCAGGTCCGATAGCGTCTCGACCTTCGAGAGAGACAGCCGGCCCTCACCCACCATGCCGTTGCCGAACACATGCATGTTGGTAATCGACCACGAGCGCACCTCGTTGCCGATGTAAGAGGTGAAAATTGGGACTTGCGAGATCTCGTCCACCTTCGTGTAGTCGCGGTAAAAACGGACGCTCGCCGTGTTCGACTGGCTCAGCTTGTGGTCGACCTTCACCGAGACCTGGTCGCCCCTGGTCGGTATCTCGACGTTCCTGCTCCAGACCCCATTGGGCTGATTGGGCAGCGTTTACGTACTCCAGCAGTTTCAGCGCCATCGGGTCGATCCGATCAGCCGGAATCCGGTTACCCGGAAACGGCTGCTGCGTCACCGGGTCGTAGATGATGGTCGTCATCGGGTTGCCGAAGCGATCGAGCGAGAAGTCGCCCGCCCGCATCGCCGCCGTCGGCGGAGTAAACAGCTGCTCCTGTTGCCGGTCGAAGCGCAGCCCCTCGTAGTTGACGAAGAAGAACGTCTTGTCCGTCGGGATCGGCCCGCCCAGATTGGCGCCGAACTGGTTCCGGCGCATGTAGGGCTTCGTCACCGCGAAGTAGTTCATGCCGTTCAGGCGCATCATTGCGGTGATACTCCCACACACCGCCCCGGAAGCTGTTCGTGCCGGATTTGGTGATGGCCACCATGGAGGCCCCGCCGCCCCGCCCGAACTCGGCGCTATAGGCGTTGGTCAGCACCTGAAACTCCTGAATCGAGTCGGGCGACGGCAGATTCGAGGGGCGGTTGTGGATGGAAACATTCAGCGTCGCGCCGTCCAGCTGAGTGTCGTTCTGGTTCGTGCGCCCGCCCATCGACGCGCTGGTGATATTTGGTGCGCTCCGTTGATTGGTGACGGCGTCGGGTACATGCCACTTCGGTGATCCCGGGCGCGAGCACGGCCATCGTGAGCACGCTGCGATTGAGCATCGGCAGCTCATCCATCCGCTGCCGATCGACGTTGGTCACAACGGACGACGAACGCGTATCGACGCGTATGGCGTTGGCCACGACGTCAACCTGTTCGGTCACACCGCCGACCGCCAGCCGCGCGTCCACGCGCGCGTTCTGCGCCGACGACAGCGAGAACTGCTCCTGCTGGAAGGATCGGAAGCCGCTCATTGTGACATCGACGCGATACAGGCCGATCTGCAGCGCGCCGATAAGATAGGACCCTTCGCTATCGGTCACGACGGTGCGCGTCGCACCGGTTTCGGTATTCGTCGCCGTCACCGTGGCGCCGGGGAGGGCGAGGCCGTCCGCGTCGGTGACGTTGCCGAGGATCGTGCCTGTTATGGATTGTGCTGCCGCCGGCGCTGCTATGAATGCGCCGATTGCCAGCGTAAGTATAACGAAGCAGTGAGCCGCTGCCGCCGTACGCCTTTGTTTACACATGACGCTGACCTCCTTGCGGGTTGTAGTGCCGTGCTTAGCCAGCTAAGCAGATTGAGCAGGTAGTAATTGTGAATACGATTGCAGACAAATATCTCTGCATTCGCTCGCTGTCAAGCAAATTCACGATCGCCGCAGACCCAGGACGCGAGACGTCGGCAAACGCCGCCAGCGGTTCAGTTACGTCAGGGTCTCGTCAAGGAGCAGGAGAAGGAGGGCTTCTCACAATCCCGGCGCAGCGAAAGTATTTTACGCGCGTCATGTCACTCGAAAAGTCACTCGCTGCGGTTGTCTCTCAGATTTTCTTG
>CAVREM010000102.1:0-6064 GCA_963720005.1 uncultured Acidobacteriota bacterium
CGAGAAACGACAACCGGGCGCCATGCAGTTCCAAATAGACCGCGCCCTCCCCATCGACGACACGCACATCGCCGATTGATTCCGTGCCGCGACCGTCGGCGTCGGGCCGCCAGGTGGGTACGCCCATGAACGATCCGGGCTGGGGAGGTCCTGAATGTCGATTCGGTCGATCGAATGAAGGATGAAGGTCTGACCGCGATTGACGGTGAAGGCCGACAGCAGTTGTGTCGCGACGTCGAGCAGGACCGGGCCGGCACGCCGTCTCCGCGCGGCGGCACGATGATCTGCGCGAGCACTCGATCGCCATCCCGCCAAATCGAACTGATCAAGCCGCAAAAAGCGCGGACGGTATTGGTTGCCGTTGTCTCGTAGCGTCTGATAGAACTGCTTCCCCTCGAGAACAAGCTGAGCGGCCGCCTGAAATGACTCGAGTGAAGATGAGTCGCTGTGTGTGTCGTCAGATCCCGCTATCGGCGGGTGAATCTCCAGCCTGGGCCGCAAACGCGGCTGCCCGCCGCCGCTCCGCGCGGCCCCGACCTGCTCATAGAACGCATACTCGACGAATGTCCCGCGGTCCGTGACGTCGACGCTGACGTGCGTATCATCGCTGGCGAGGATGATGGGGCTCTGAAATACGGCGTTGCGCATCGGTGACTGAGGCGCGCCCAAAACGCTCGCGATGTGCCGACAAGCCAAGGTCGACATAAAACGACCCCGGGACCACGACCATGTCCTGAAAGCCGTGATCGGCGAGATAGGGAAAGGTGCGGACGCCGACCGACAAAACCGAATCGCGTGCGCGCTGTCTTTGATCGCGATCCAGTCGCGCGGCTGGCCGGTCCAATGACCGCGAGGGAGCTCCGGCTGGGCCGGCCATACAGGTTTCGACTCGGCATAGTCGACTATCTGCGCGACTTTTATCTTCCGTACCCGCCTTCTTTCAACCGACGAAGGGCGCGGCAACCCGAAAAGTCCAGCCGGAAGGGTCCGAAGCGGCTTCAGGCCATCGTGTGACGACGCAATTCAAATGCCACGGAAGAGGTTCGGTGCGGATCGCGTGGGACCGGTCGAGGCCGGCCGCGACAGCTCGCGTGACAAAATTGCGACTGCTCGGAATAAGGCTGGCGTGACGCCCGAATGCGTAAGCTCTCCCGTGCTCCCGCTGCCGTTCCGCCTCCTCCAGCCACTGGGCCATCTTCTCGTCGTTGTTGCCGGAGAGCGCCCAACTCGCTGCGGTACTGTCCCAGCGGTAGTCCTTGATGGTCATGTCGATGCCGCGGTCGATGAGGAATCGCATCGACTCGTACGGGTTCCGGCAACATGACCAGATGGTGCAGGATGCTCGCCGGCTCATGGGAGTTCCAGCTGGTGTTGATATCTGCGCCGTGCTCCAGCAGGAAGTCCGCCACGTCGAAGTGGCGGTTGATGACGGAAAAGGCGAGCGCCGTGTCGAGCACCTGCTGCGCCGTGGGCGGGTCCCACTGGAGGTGGCCCGCGCGCGCGGGTCGTTGTAGGGATAGTGATGGTCGAGATCGCCCAGCGCAGGCGCGCCGGATTCGTCGAACCACTGCTTCACCCGCGAGAGGTTGCCCATGCCTGCCGCATGCGGCAGATCGTCCGGCAGCGGCCAGATGCGGGTGAGTAATGGAATGAGGTGTGTCTCGCGTACGTGAACGCGAACTCGATGGCTTGCGATTGGGGCGGCGGCTGCCGCAGTAGTGCGGGATCGAGGTCGAGAAGGGCGATGATGAATTCCCCACGATCCTTCAGCGTTGCCCGCTCGATGAGCCCCGTTTGAAACCACACGTACGCTTCACCAAGCAGCCACGGCCCACGCTGCAACCCGCGGACGAACGCCGTCAGATCGCCATCGTGGACCGCGCGCGTGACCTGCTGCCATGAGAAACACCTGCCACGGTCCGACCGCGTCGGCCGTGCGCGAAGTACTGCGATCGCTTTTCGATGAGGTACTTGATGAAGGCGAGGCGGCCCCCGCTTCCATCGACGTGGTTGCCGAGTTCGGGATCGAGCGCGATGGATCGCTCCAGCAGGAGTGACGCGACAGCCTCGTGCTCGAAGCTGCAGGCGCACATGAACGCTTCATTGACGGCCGCCAGATCGTTCCCGTTCTCATCAAGAGCGGTGCGAACAGCGTCGAGATCGCCGAGCGCCGAAAGGAATTTGAGCGTGCGCGGAAGCAAGCCTTTCCGCTGAAACAGCTGCAGCAGCCCTCTGGCGCGGGAATCGATGATTCCCTCGAAGACCGATGGCGTCACGACCGCGCCGGCGTCGATCAGCAGCTCCGCGCAGCCGCGCGGGTGAAGTCTGTTCTCTCTCGCGTCGAAGGCGTCGCCATAGGCGCCCGTGGCGATTCCCAGCAGACCGCCGTGATCCGTCGTGCCTTGCCAGGAAAGCAACGCCGGGTATTCCGCCAACAGTTGCTTCAGGCGTTCGACGTCGTTGTCGTGAATGACGCGTCGAGCCTGCGCTGCCGCCCACTCCAGACCGTCGCCGAGGCGTTTGCTCACTTCAGCGGTGAGGTCCTGCCAGCCGGCGTAGCCGTACTCACGCGCGATCACGAGTTGCGCGTTGCGCTGCGTCAGCGGCAGGTCGACATTCGGCAGGTGCACCCGCGCACGTGCGATGGCACCGGCGTCACCGGCGGCGATGTCGCGCGCGAGCTTCTTTGCCTGTTTACGGAGGGATTCGAGAGACGGACGAGCAGGGAGAGACTTCGAAGTGGTCATTGCGACCTCCTTTCATGAATCGCCTGTACCCCGCTGAAACCAGGCTGAAAGAAGGTGCAAACGCACACGACTCAGACCAAACAGGTGGGAGTGTTCCCTTGCCGCGGGTTGGTGGCGCCCTGTCAGCGCGCTCCCGGCAGTATCAAGGGACTGCCGCGTCGATGTCAAACGGCCGAACAGGCGAAGGGCCAACCGCGTGAGGTAACCCAAGACGCTGCGCCAGGAGTAGAAGTGTTACTCCGAGCGCAGCGCCACGGTCGGATCGACTCTCGTGGCGCGAAGCGCCGGGATGAACGAGGCCAGGAGCGACGCGGCAAGCAGGATCAGCGGCGCTGTCACCAGCACCACCGGTTCGAGGCCTGTTCACGCCGTACAGGATGCCCTGCAGGAACTGCCCGGCGCCAACGGCCAGCAGCAGGCCGATCCCGATGCCGATGGCCGTGATGCGGCCGCCCTCTCGCAGCACCTGCCACAGCAGGGCGCGTGGCTGTGCGCCGATGGCGATCCGGATGCCGAACTCGCGCGTCCGGCGCGAGACGACGACGACTTGACGCCGTACACGCCGAGGACCGCCAGCAGCAGCGCGATGCCGCCGAACGCCGAGAACACGCCGGCGCCGGCTCGACGGAGCGTCGCCAGTCGAGACCCGCGTCGAGATGATCCCGCCATGTCGCGACACTGAGGACCGGCAGACGCTCGTCGACATCGCGCACGACGCGGGCGATCGTGCCCAGCATGGCCCGTTCGCTCCCTCCAGCCACCCGAAGCTGCAGCGTCATCGCGCTCTCGTAGTGCTGTCCGAGCGGCACGTAGACATGCGGGGACGGCCGGGGATTGCCGAGCGAGTGCTTGACAGCCGGGATGATGCCGACCACCAGGATTGGCTGCTTCGCTTCCGGTCCCTTGGCGTCGAGGAACTGAATCAGCCGTCCGAGTGCGTCCTCTCCCGGCCACAGCTTCTCCGCGAGCGCATCGTCGATGATCGCCACCCGCTCTGTGGAGCCGGGTGACAGTTCGGCGTCGCTGAAATCACGGCCGCCAAGCATCGGAAGTCCGAGGACCCGCGCGTAATCGCGGCCGACGACGCTGAAGACGGCGTCCACCGACCGTTCGACAGCTCAGTCGCCCGAGCTTGCGAAGGGCATGGCATCGGCTGCGCCGCCGGCCCGCCCTGAGCGAAGCCGAAGGGCGCGACTTTGCGACTGTCCCCGCCGGACGTGAAAGGCGGACGCGATCCGATGGTCACCGCTTCGACGCCGGGGACCGTTCGCAGCCGATCGAGCAGCGCGAGATGCGCCTGCCGCCCTCGCGCTTCGTTGTACCCGGCCAGACCCGGATCGACTTCCACGATCAATCCGCCGTCGAGACGAAATCCGGGATCGGCCGTGGCCGCCCTGATCACACTCATCATGAACAGTCCACCGGACGCCAGCAGGAGCAGCGAGAGCGCGATCTGCCCGATGACCAGGGCATTGCCGATCCGGACGGCCTCCCGGCCGGCGTCCTTCGTCGCCCAGGAAGTGCCGCTTGAGATCGGCCGCGGCCGCGCGACGGGTCAATGCCAGGGCCGGCCCGGCACCAAAGATCAGCGTGGCGACGAGACTGAACGCCATGGTGCCGAGGAGGACTCGCCAGTCGAGACTGACGTCGGGAAGAGTCACGGCGACGGGGAGCACGGGACGCAGCGACGCCAGCAGCGCTTCGGTCGCCCACGTCGACAGCCACAACCCGACCGCGCCTCCGGCCAGCGCGAGGAGCAATCCTTCGGTGAGGAGTTGCCGAACGAGGCGCGATCGGCCGCCACCGAGCGACGACCTGACGGCCAGTTCCTGCCGGCGCACGTGACCTCGCGCCAGCAGCAGATCGGCGAGGTTGAGGCACGCCACGAGCAGGACGATCACCGGCATGAGCATCAGGAGCAGGGCCCAACCCGTCAACCCGCCACTCCCACCTGGCATGAACATGAGACGGCCGCTCGGCTTGGACATCTCGAGCGAGTAGCCGGCGTTGACCGACGGAAACGCCTGCTCGAGTCGACGGCCAACGGTGGCGAGCGCCGCCTCGGCTGTCTCGACCGGTATGCCAGGCCGGAGCCGCCCGACAACGCTCAGCTCGTGCGCCTCGCGCGCACCGAACGGGCGTCCCGCCCCGTCTTCCGTCCTGAACGTCTCGTACGCGCCGAGGGGCAGCCAGACTTCTGGCCCGGGGATGCTCGTCCCCGCGAATCCCTCCCGCGCCACGCCGACGACCGTGAACTGTTCGCCGTTGATGCGCACGAGCCGGCCGAGCATGTCCGGATCGGCGCCGAGCTGCTCCCAGAGCGGATAGCTGATGATCGCCACGCGGATCCCGGCGCCGGGCTGTTCCTCTTCCGCGGTGAAGGCGCGTCCATGCGCCGGCGGCGCAGCGAAGACCTGGAAGTAGTTGGCGGTCACCGCGGATGCATACGTGCTCCGCGGCCCGTCGCCGAGCATCCAGACCGACGAAGCCTGTGGAGGAGGCCGCCAGGTTCGCAAAGATGTCGGTCGTGCCTTCCTGGATATCGCGGTAGTTCGGGTAGGAGAAGGCCCGTGTTCCTTCCGGACGGCGCGGTGCTGCGGCTGTGCACGCCCACCACTTCGTCGGCGCCTGGGTACAGCGGCCGCAGCAGCAGGCCGTTGACGAGGCTGAACATGCCGATGTTGACGCCGATGCCGAGCGCAAGGGTCACGATCGCCGTGAGCGCGAACCCGGGACTGTGGCGAAGCGTCCGCCACGCGAAGCGCGTGTCCTGCACCAGGTCGTCGAGCCACCTCCATCCCCAGGCATCCCGCGCCTCCTCCCGCAGGCGCAGCGTGTTGCCGAAGGCCGGCGGCTCTCCCATCTGCGCCCGGTGCGCCTCCATCTCCCGGCGCAGTTCGTCCTCCAGCGCCCGTCGCCGGAGCAGGTAGCCGAGACGCCGGATCCACTCACCGATGATCGCCATGGAGACCCTCACGCCTCATCGAGCAACAAACCGATCGCGCTCGCCATCCGCCGGTACTCCGCCACCTCGGCCTCGAGCTGCCGTCGTCCGCTGGGCGTGATGCGGTATTCGCGCACCTGTCGCCCGGACTCCGATGCGCGCCACGCGGCTTTCACCCAGCCTTTGACCAGCAGTTTCTGGAGCGCGGGGTAGAGCGAGCCCTCTTCGACGCGGAGCTCTTCGGCCGACAGCAGATGGATGCGCTGGGCGATCGCGTAGCCGTGCAGCGGCTGCGTCTTCAGCACGCGCAGCACCAGCATCATGAGGGTTCCGGGCGGGAGTCCAGTTTCCCTAGGCATAGTTTAACTATGCC
>CAVREM010000103.1:0-77623 GCA_963720005.1 uncultured Acidobacteriota bacterium
CGTCATGACCAGAACATGGGCGGCTCTCGTTCTCATCGTCGGCCTCGCCGCGGCGGGCGGCACGGCGCGGGCGCCACTGCGCGCGCAGACCGCCGATCGCTTCCAGACCACGCTCCAACCGCTGTTGGAACAGATCCTCCTGCGTCAGCAGCGGCCCGGCCTCGCGATTGCCGTCGTCGAACAGAATCGCGTCGTCTATGCGCACGGCTTCGGCGTCAAGCGGCTGGGCCGCGAGGACGATCCGATTACGACCCGCTCGCTCTTCCACATGGCGTCGATCACGAAGCCCTTCGTCGCCACGTCCGTGATGCAGCTCGTCGAGAAGGGCCGCATGCATCTCGACGCGCCGATCACGACGTACCTGCCCTATTTCCGGATCGCGGACGAGCGCGACACGACCATCACCGTTCGGCAGATGCTGACCCATACCTCCGGGATGCCGGACGTCGGCGACTACGAGTGGGACCAGCCGCAGTACGACGACGGCGCGCTCGAGCGCTACGTCGGCAGCCTCAGGGACCGGAAGCTGGTGTTCGCGCCGGGCGAGAAAATGCAGTACAGCAACATGGCGTTCGAGATCCTGGGCGACGCCATCGCCAAAGTCTCGGGCCAGTCGTTCGACGACTACGTGCAGGACCAGATCCTCAGCCGCTCGGATGAAGGACAGCACGCTGCTGCTGAGGCGCGCCGACGCGACGCTCATGACCTGGGGGCACGAGCTCAACGAGAACGGCCCGCCGTTTCCGAGCAAGGTCTTTCCGTACAACCGGATCCACTCGCCCAGCTCGAACCTCCATTCCAACGTGCTGGACATGGCGCGCTGGGCGATCGCCAACATGAATCACGGCGAGCTCGACGGACGGAGGATCCTTCGCGCATCGACTCACGAGGCGATGTGGAAACGGGCTCGCGATCTCGGTGCGCCGAATGCTACCGCGCGCCCCTCCCCCGTCGGCATCAGCTGGTTTCTCGGCGAGTATCGTGGAAATGCGATGGTCGGCCACTCCGGGGGCGACACCGGATACATCACGGATCTGGCGATGCTTCCAGAGAAGAAGATCGCGGTGGTGTGGATGACGAACTCGGACTGGCCCGGCATTGGACTCGTGACCCGCGCCGCCCTGGACGTGGCGCTCGGCCACGAGCCTCAACCGATTCGGTGACGTACGCATGTCCGGCAGCCGGACCGTGACGGTCCGCCTGCCTGCCCGCCGTAGCTCCGCGACAACCGATCGGAGCGGAGGTGGGAAGGCGGGCACTACGAAGACTTATTCCGCCCGCGCCATCGCGCGCACCAACGCGCGTTCGGTGAACACGGGAATCATCGCGCGCCGGTACTCCTCGCTGGCATGGATGTCGGAGTTGATGTCCTCGAGCTTGGCGCCCGCGGCCGCGCGGCCGCCTCGATGTTCCCCGTCGACAGCGGCTTTCCGGCGAGCGCCTCCTCCACGTCCGTCAGGCGCGTGGCGTGCGAGCTCGCGCCGGTCACGCCGATTCGCGCCGACTGAATCGTCCCGTTCTTCACGTCCAGCGCCGCCGCCACGCCGACGATGGCGAAGTGTGACGCGCGCTGATAGAGCTTGGCGTAGGCGGCGGATTTCACGGGACTTGAACTCGACGCCGACGATGATCTCGTCCGCGGCCAGATCGACGGTGAACAGGCCGCGGAAGAAATCGTGCGCCTTCACCACGCGCGAGCCCTTCGGACCCTTGACATGGATGTCGGCGTCGAGCGCCAGCATCGCCGCCGGGTAGTCGGCGGAGGGATCGGCGTGCGCCAGGCTGCCGCCGAGCGTGCCGCGATTGCGGACCTGCGGATCGCCGATCGTCGCCGCGGCTTCGGCCAGCATCGGACATGCCTGCTGCAACAACGCGGATGTGGCCACGTCGTGGTGGACCGTGCCGGCGCCGATCTGGATGTGTCGCCGTGCTTGCGGATGCCGGACAGGCCGGGAATGCGGGCGATGTCGATCAGCATCTTCGGTTCGCTCAGACGCAGCTTCATGAGCGGTACCAGACTGTGGCCGCCGGCGATGAACTTCCCCTCGCCATTGGTCGCGCGAAGCTTCGCCAGCGCGTCGTCCAGCGACGTGGCGCGGCTGTACTCGAATGCTGTCGAAATCACGACCGGCCTCCCTGGATGATGCGCCACAGCTTTTCGGGCCGCAGCATCATGTCGATGTGTTTCACGCCGAACTCGCTGAGCGCGTCGACGGCCGCAGAGACGATGCTCGGCGTCGAGCCGAGCGTGCCGGCTTCGCCCACGCCTTTCGCGCCCAGCGGGTTCACGGGCGTCGGCGTCACGGTGGCGGCGAGCTCGAAGCGCGGGAAATCGATGGCGCGCGGGATCGCGTAGTCCATGAACGAGCCGGTCAGCAACTGACCGTCTTCGTTGTAGACCACTTCTTCAATCATCGCCTGCCCGATGCCCTGGGCGAGGCCGCCGTGAATCTGTCCTTCGACGATCAGCGGGTTGATGAGATGTCCCGCATCGTCCACCGCCACGAGCTTCAGCAGTGTCGGCTCGCCGGTCTTGCGGTCGATCTCGAGCATCGAGATGTGACAGCCGAACGGATAGGTGTTGTTCGCCGGTTCGAAGAAGGCCTCGTCACTCAAGCCGGGCTCGAGGCCTCGGGCAGCGGAACCGGCACGTAGGCATACGCGGCGACGCTCGCGAACGACTTCCCCGAGGCGGGCGATCCCTTGACCGAGATCGTGCCGTTCTCGAACACGAGATCGTCCTCGTGCGCCTCGAGCAGCGCGGCGGCAAACTTCGCCATCTTGGACTTCACTTTCGCGCCCGCCATGTGCAGCGCGGTCCCGCCGACCGCCTGCGACCGGCTGCCGAAGGTGCCGATGCCCTGCTTCACGACGCCGGTATCGCCGTGGAGGATCGTGACGTGCTCGAGCGGCACGCCGAACTGGTCGGCGAGCATCTGCGCGAAGGTCGTTTCGTTGCCCTGACCGTGCGGCGATGCGCCGGTCGTCGCGCTGATCCGCCCGTCGCGTTCGATCGTGACCTGCGAGTGCTCCCAGCCGCCGGTCGGCAGCGACGACAGACGGACCGATGCCGCACACTTCCACGTACATCGCCAGGCCGAGACCGACCAGCCGGCCCTCGCGCGAGCGGCGTCGCGCTCGGCCTTCAGGCTGCTCCCACTGGGCCGTTTTCAGCGCGAGGTCGAGCGCCTTCTCGTAGTCGCCCGAGTCGTAGACCGCGCCCATCTGGGTCGCGAACGGAAACTGGTGCGGCTGGATGAAGTTCTTCCGGCGCAGCTCCGCCGGATCCATCTTCAGCTCGCGCGCGAGCATGTCCATCGCCCGCTCGACGAAGTAGGTCGCTTCGGGACGGCCGGCGCCGCGATAGGCATCGGTCGGCGTCTTGTTGGTGAACACCTCGGTGAGCGTCGTGCGGATCGCCGGGATGTTGTAGGTCGCGTTCGCCATCATCATCGTGAGCGTCGGGATGGCCGCCGTCAGCAGCATGTTGTAGGCGCCGATATCGGCGATCAGGCGCAGCTTCAGACCGAGCACGGTCCCATCGCGCTTCGCCGCGAGGTCGACGTAGCCGAGGATGTCGCGGCCGTGCGTCGTCGCCACGAAGGCTTCCGAGCGGTCTTCCACCCACTTCACGGGAATGCCGAGACGTTTCGAGATCGCGGCCGCGACGTACTCTTCGCCGTAGATGTTGATCTTCGCGCCGAAACCGCCGCCCACTTCCGGCGCGATCGCCCGGACCTGATCCTGGCCCAGCCCGGTCATCGCGGCGATGAACGATCCGCAGGATGTGCGGGTTCTGCGTCGACGACCAGATCGTCATCGTGCCTTTGCCCGATCTCGTAGTGGGCCACGACGCCTCGCGGCTCCATCGCCGACGGCGCGAGGCGCTGGTTCACCATCCGCTGCGAGATGACCACCTCGGCCTTGGCAAACGCCTCGTCGATCGCGGAGTCGTCGACGCGTGCCGGCGGCGCTCACGCCGGTGCCGCTCGGCACGAGCGCCACCGCGAGGTTGTTCGGAAAGGCCGGATGGATGACCGTCGGCTTCCCGGTCATCGCCAGCTCGAGGTCGACGACGGCCGGCAGCGTGTCGTAGGAACGACGATGGCGTCGGCGGCGTCTCGCGCGACGTACCGATCGCTCGCCACGACGACGGCGACCGGCTCGCCCGCCGTAGCGGACCGTGTCCACGGCGACCGCGCGATGGTCGGGGGAAGGGAACGGCGTGCCGATCGGCATCGGCGCCAGGAACTCGGCGATCTGGGCGCCGGTGAACACCGCTTCGACGCCGTCCATCGCCTCCGCGGCGCTGCGTATCGATGGAGCGGATGCGTCCGTGCGCCACGTCGCTCCGCTTGAACGCCAGGTGCTGCATGCCGACGAGCGCGATGTCGTCGACGTAGGTGCCGCGGCCCTGAATGAGACGCGGATCCTCGCGCCGCTTGACGCGCTGGCCCACGAGCTTCGGCAACATGGGAGACGTGGGCATGGCTTACCTCTTGGCTGCGGCGTGCTGAATGGCGTTGACGATGTGCTGATAGCCGGTGCAGCGGCAGAAATTGCCGGAGATGCCCTCGCGGATCTCCCGCTCGGACGGCTTCGGGTTGTCCTTCAGCAGCGTCACCGCCGCCATGATCATCCCCGGCGTGCAGTAGCCGCACTGCAGGCCGTGCTCCTCCCAGAAGCCTTCCTGCAGCGGGTGCAGCTGGCCGTCCGGCGCGAGGCCCTCGATCGTGGTGATCGCGGAGCCGTCGGCCTGGACCGCGAAGATCGTGCAGGACTTCGCGCTGCGGCCGTCGATGAGGACGGTGCAGGCGCCGCACTGGCTGGTGTCGCAGCCGATGTGCGTGCCGGTCAGACGCAGTTGTTCGCGGAGGAAGTGGACGAGGAGCACGCGCGGGTCGACGTTGGCCTTGCGCACCTTGCCGTTGACGGTCATCGAGACTTGGGCCATGGGTGTGTCTTTCGCGTGAGGAAGCGCATAGCCTACTCCAAAACCTCCCGCGCCTCTACCGGCTGATTTTGGCGGCTTGAACCCGGCCCGTCGGTCTCGAACCGACTGGATACGGCGAGGTTCTCGAACGATTGCGGCGCAAGCCGGTCAGGCGGTAATTCGGTGGGTCGACAATTCGCGAGGTTGCCTGCCCGAACGCGGCACGCAACCTCGCGAACGCAATTCAATCTGCCATCCGCAAACTGAAATCACCTGACCTGTTTGACGGTCGCCTCTGCCTGGGCCGATCGCACGACCACGCCGCCGAGTGTCACCGCACCCGTCGCGTGGTTGACGATGAACTTCAGCGGCTGCACCTCGATGATGCTCTCCTGGACGCTGCCAGGCCTGATGGTCATGCCGTCGGAGTAGATGAGGACGGCGACGACGTCATAAGCGCCCGGGAACGAAAGTCGGCTGCGCGTTCGCCTCGTCGATCATCTGCTGCGCCGCTGCGCTCACCCCGAACTGGGGATTCGTCTCACCAAGCAGCACCCAGACGGCGGTTTGCACATCCTTGAAGAACGCGGCCTTCGATTGCCGGCTCCGCGGATCTTGTGATTGAGCAGGTAGTTGATCTTGTTCCAGGCCAGACCGGCGACGTCGGCCGGCAGGCTGACGCCGACCGTCGAGTACAGCCTCGCCGGCTGGTTGTGCAGGTCGGTCGGTGACATAGTCCTGGATGCACCAGAGCGGGATACATGGCGTTCGGCGCACCGGGGCCGGCACCCTTGATCGTCCGTGTCCTGGGTGCTCACAGCACCGCCCAGCCATGCGCCGGTGTTGATTTGCGCGATGACCCCGGTCAGCAAGCTCGTCGCGCCGCCGAGATCCTTGGCCTTGATGGTGTAGCTCTTCGTGCAGGTGACGGAGGCGCCTGGCGCCAGGATCGTCGCCGCCGACCCGCAGGCAAAGGTGCCGAGCTTGTCGTCGGTCACCGTGAACGGACCGGTCAGCGTCACGCCGCCGATGTTCCGCACGACATACGTGTAGACAATCACCTGGCCCACGGCCGTGTAGGTCGTCCGGTCCGCCGTCTTGTTCAGCGACAGGCCGGGCGTGGTGGTCGGGAGGAGCACGGTCAACGTCGCCGTCGTCTGCGACGGATTGCTGCCGTTGCTGGTCTGCAAGGCGCCGGCGGCCAGCGAGTTGATGTAGCTGCCCGCGTTAGCCGCGGTCACGAGACCGTCACCGTGCAGGAGCCGTTGGCCGGGATCGCGCCTCCCGTCAAGGTCACCGACGAGGCGGCCGCACTGACCGTCCCGCCGCCGCAAGTGGTGCTCGGCGCTGCCGGCGACGACCACCACGCCGCTGGGCAAGGTGTCGGTGACCGACGCCGACGCTGGCGTCCGTGGCGTCAGGGTTGCTCAAGGTAATGGTGAGCGTCGATGTGCCGCCCGCATCGATGGTGGCCAGGTTAAAGGCCTTGTCGAGCGTGGGTCGGATCGGCGTGACCGGCGGCACGGCGCACGCGTTGATGCCGACCGTGTTGGTATCCATCGTCACTGCGCCATTTCGCGCCAGGGCTCGACCGGACACGCTGGCGCCGGTAGTCAGCGTGATGCTCGTGAGCGCGAGAATGTTTCCGGTGAACGTCGTGCCTGTCCCGAGAGTCGCGGAGCTGCCGACCTGCCAGAACACGTTGCACGCTGACCGCCGTTGATCACGACGACCGACGAGTTGCTCGCGGTCGTGAGCGTGCTCCCGATCTGGAAGACGAAGACCGCATTGGGGTTGCCCTGGGCGTCGAGCGTGAGTGTTCCCGTCAGCTGGGCCGACGACGAGAAGCAATAGACGCCGGGCGTGAGCGTGAGTCCGCCCAGATCCTGACCGGTCAAGATCGAGTGCTGCACGGCCTGGCCGGCGAGAGCGTTGTACGCGGTGGTGACGTCAGCTCTGGGCCTGCGAGCGCGACCGCATCAGCCGGCGTGGATCGTTCCGCCGTCACGATCCCCGGGAGGAAAGCCGGTGACCGCGGTGCCCGGGCTGACGCCCAGGTCGCCGGTGATGATGGTCGGCGCCGGTATTGGTCACCGTGGCTGGCGCCCAGCACCGCGAAACTCTCCGCCGCACCCAGTGCCGGTGCGATCTGCGCCGATGCGACGTGAAGTGGAGCCGCCGTCATAAGCGCGGTGAGCATCGTTCGAACCAGTAAATTCTTCATTGCGTCTCCCCTAAGCCCCAGCGTTAAAGCAAGTTACCTTGACTCCGCTCAGCGTCGGAGGTACCTCTGCCTCATCGCGTCCGACTCGGGGTCCGCATTCCGGCGCAGTCTGCGCGCGCCTCTGGATCGCACTCCGCTCCGACCTGGGAGTGGCGTCGCTCAAATGTTGAGTGGGTAACCCAAGCTCAACTGTATGTCGTCAGATGCCCTTCGCGAGGGCCTTGGGATGAACCTGATGCTCGATAACGTCATTTTGGGTAATCGGAAACTATTGTGCAATGGAGTGACCAAAACTGTCATCGCGGGCGGCGACATTGTGTGTTCGCGATGGCGGTGTGTTCGCGATGGCGCGCAACGCGAGGCCGGAAGCCGCCGCTGGCGGAGGATTCAACGTAAGGCGGGAATACTGCTACGGCGGTGATCGACAATCCACAACGCGTCGGGCCACACGGAGGCTCGGCGGTGTTCGCCCATCGAGCCGGCATTATACGAATAGATTAGGCTTCTGGGCCTGATATCGATCGGTAGGGGCGATGCAATGAACTGGTCTCCTGATCCGCAATCTCTCCGTGGCCGCGTCGCCGTTGTCGCCGGGGCGACGCGAGGCGCCGGACGCGGGATTGCGTTGGCACTGGGGGAAGCCGGCGCGACGGTCATCTGCACCGGGCGGAGCACGCGGGCGCTCGGCTCGTCGCGGTCGGACTACGACCGGCCCGAAACATCGAGGAGACGGCAGAACTGGTCACCCGGCTTGGTGGAACCGGCATCGCGATCGCGGTCGATCATCTCAACCCTGGCGAGGTGAAACAGCTGGCGGACGCATCGGCGACGCTCACGGCCACATCGACATCCTGGTGAACGACATCTGGGGTGCCGAAGTGCTCAAGGGCGGCCCAGCCGAGTGGAACACGCCGGTGTGGAAGCACGATCTCGACAAAGGGTCTGCGGATCCTGCGGCTTGGCATCGATACGCACCTGATCACGTCGCATCACCTGCTTCCGCTCGTCATCAGCCGGCCAGGCGGACTCCTCGTGGAAGTGACCGACGGGACCTTCGAGTACAACGCCACCCACTACCGGATTTCGGTGTTCTACGACCTGGCCAAGATCTCCGTCAACCGGCTGGCCTTCTCACAAGGACACGAACTGAAACCGCATGGCGCCACCGCGGTGTCGATCACGCCGGGATGGCTGCGCTCCGAGATGATGCTCGAGAATTTCGGCGTCTCCGAAGAACGTGGCGAGACGCGCTCGCCCCCACCGCGTCACCCAGGGCCTCCGCGGCTTCGCCGTCTCCGAGTCGCCGCGCTACGTCGGACGTGCGGTCGCCGCGCTCGCAGCGGATCCCGACCGTCAACGCTGGAATCAACGTTCGGTGACCTCCGGTCAGCTGGCGGTGACCTACGGATTCACCGACATCGACGGTTCGCGGCCCGACGTGTGGAAGTACACGGAAGACGTCGAAGCCGGACGAGATGCCGACCCTGAGAATTACCGGTAAGCGGCGTTCACGCGAGCTCGGGCGCGTCCACCTCACACCTCCAGCAGATCTTTGCCAACGATGACCGATCCGCGGAAGTGCACGCGGGCCGCATCGGTCCACATCTGGTCGGTCACTTCCGGGTCGTCCGGCGATTGCAAGAGGTGGGAAAGCACGAGCGTCTTGACGCCGGCGGCCTGCGCTCGCGGCCGGCATCTTCAGCGGACGTCTGGTGGGCGAGAATGCTGGCCTTGAGGGCCGTCGCGTTTGGCACGCGCGCTACGAGGCGATCGATCGCGGGCGGGTAGATGACGGAGTGCACGAGGCGCAGCAATCACCGCCAAGGCGGCGATCCCGGCCAATGCCAAACCTTGAACTTCTTCATGCGATACCTCAAAGAATAAGGAGCAGGGGGACCAAACGGATGTTGCCGTCTGCGGGGAAAAGGAAAAAGAGAATACCATGCTCGCGGGTGTTGTCTCGCCAAGCGGATGGGAACGCGTCATCGGATGGAGCCACCGCCACCGCGTGGGCCGGTCGCGAAGAAGCGTGCGACGTCTCTGAATTACTGAAGCGTGGCGGCCCGCTCGGCCAGCAGTCGGCCGATCAAGGGATACTGTGCGATCGGATGCAAATCGCCCGACGTGAAACCACTCACATCGACAAGCGCGACCCGCGGCAGGTTGGCAGCAACGGCATGTTGGGCTGCCCGGATCGTTTGCCAGTCTGACGGTTCGTCACACGCTGGCGGCCGATCCCCCTCTGACATCTCCTCGCAATAGCGTTGCAAACCCACCATGACGACCGGCATTCAGGCGCGTGGAAGTCCGATCGCAGCAATTGAAAGAAAGCATCCCAGACGCTTCGCGTAGGTCGCGATGACGGCCGGATCCTGGATGATCGCCTCGGTCTCGCCCTGCCACCAGATGACCCCAACAATTGGGACGCGCGCGGCCCGCAAGCGTCCCAGCTGATCTTCGTAACAGTCTCCTCCCCGCTCCCAACACGCTAAGTCGGTGCCGCCGACCGCGGCCGCAATAATGCGCACGGGACGCCGCCGCAGCCTCGAAAGTGTGGCGGCGAACTCACCCGCGACCGCTGAGAACTTACCGGCGCGCTTCAGGGACGTCCACACCGGGATGTTGAATCGAGGGTCGTGACCGAATTGCTGTACCTCGACATGGTCGGCGCCGCGCGGTGCCCTGTCGGCGAAGACTTCCATGTTGGATTGGCCGGTCGCCAGCCAGATTTCGGCCTCGAGGACGCGCGTCGAGCTGGCGAGCGGTCGGCCGACTCGAGGCGCAGCCAACGAGCAGCAATGGCACCAGCAACATAACCCAATGGGCCATTCCGCGATGATTTTAGCAGCGCCTCATCAGCGCCGGTTTGTCGGCATGCGGCCCGCTTCACCCCGGCTTCCCATCCGCTCGTCCCAGGCGACAGCCGTTACGCGGCCAGCGGTTCGGCCCTTGCGAGCGAGGTCTCGCGGCGGTGGGCGCGCACGCCCTGCGCGCTGTTGAGGAGCGTGGCGATAGTGTAGACCATCGTCACCTGCGCCAGGGTGTTGATCCAGATGCCCTCTGGGAGCGGCAAGTGCGCCAGCAGCAGCAGACCGTACACGTGAAGGACAAACGCGCCGAGGGAGCGTTGTCCGAGCACGACAAACACGGTTTCGAGTGGGCGCGCCAGCGCCCAGTAACGCGTCAACATCACGTACGCCACCGGCAGAGCGATCGACAGGTTCAGCAGACGGCCAACACGAAGATCGCTCAGGGTGAAGTAGCGCTCGTACAGGGACGTGAACCGCTCCGGCGACACCACCCGCAAGTGAAGCCACGTCGGGCCATCAGTCCACGGATTGCACAACGCGAAGATCGTGAACCCGGCGGTGATGAGCACCGCCACTCGCGGCGTGATGTCCGGCACGCGAGCGACGAATGCGCTGACGTCGTTGCGGTGGTATCCGATCGCGATGCCGTGGACAAAGAGCAGCTGCCACGCGAGGAGCGGAAACGCGGACTCGAAGCCGGCCATCGTCATGGCATGCGGCTCGACGCGGTACCAGAGATAGAGCGCCCAGCTCACGGCCAGCAGGGCACGCCAGCCGGCGCGATGCAGAATCAGCAGGCACGGTATCGCTGCGGCGACGAGCCAGACGTACAAGCCAATGATTTCGAACGCCCACGGTCCCGCGCGCATGAGCAGCACGTCGCGCCATGCGGCCGCCGTCATCGTGTGCGGCGCGAGAAACCACGCGGGTGTGTGGCCGTCCGACGCCGCGAGCGCGCTGACATCGATGCCCGCCGCCGCCAGCACCAGCACTGAAACCGTGACGCCGACAAAGACGCTGTAGAGGAGCAGGGCGCGGCGGCCGAGACCTTGGACCACCGCACGCCAGCCGTCGCGCGCGAGCCGTCGGCCATAGACCATGCCCAGCACGACGCCCGACAACACCACGAACACCTCTGCCGCAGTCACCACCCAAAACCGCTCGTAGGAGAACCAGCTCAGCAGCGACGAGAGCTTCGAATGATTGACGATCACGCACGTCATCGCGAGCCCGCGCAGCCAATCGATGCGAACGTCGCGCTTGCCAGCCGCCGCGCCGAACCGAACGCGTGTCCACGGTCCTGATCAAGGCAAGCCCGATGCCCGGCTAAACCGCACATTCTGAGCGGATGAGGTGCAACGATGCGCGACGCGAGCGCGGTCGATCGGGCATTCTTTACGCGATTTCCCAGTGCGCGGCGAGCCGGACGCGGCTATAATAGAGAGCGCTCAACCCCCCAGCAGCCGACATCATTTAGCAGAGCATTCCGATGGACGTTCGCCGTGTCCTCGTCTCCGTGCGTAGACGTGTGTGTTCAGCTGCCGCCGGTGCGACCCTCGTCGCGCTGCTCACGGCGTCCCGCGAGGTGACGGCCACGGGGACGTGCGAAGGTCTCCGCGGCCTGACGCTCCCGGGCGACGCGACGGTCACGGAGACGCGCACCGTCTCCCCGAACACCACGCCGTTCTTCGCGCCGCGGGCGTTCTGTCGTGTGTTCGTGACGATCGCGCCCACAGCCAATTCGGATATCAAGGTGGAAGTGTGGCTGCCCCTCGGCGGCTGGAACCAGAAGTTTCAGGCGGTCGGCAACGGCGACGCCGCCGGCGTCATCAGCTATGACGCGATGGTCGAGGCGATTCGCCGCGGATATGCCACGAGTTCGACCGACACCGGTCACGTCGGCAACACCATGGCATTCGCGCTCGGCCACCGCGACAAGTACGTTGACTTCGGCTATCGCGCCGTTCACGAGATGACCGTGACGGCGAAAGCCATTGTCGAAGCCTTCTACGGCACGGCGCCGGTGCACTCGTATTGGAACGGCTGCTCGCAGGGCGGCCGTCAAGGGATCACCGAAGCCATCCGCTACCCCGCCGACTTCGACGCGATTATCGCGGGGGCTCCGGCGATCGCGCACATGCAGCTTCACGCGCTGCGGCTGGCGTTGAACAGGTTCGTCCACCGCTCCGGCGACAGCTATATTCCGCCCGAGAAATATCCGGCGATTCACCGTGCGGCGCTGAACGCGTGCGACGCCCTCGACGGCGTCGCCGACGGTCTGATCGCGAACCCGTCCACGTGTCGCTTCGATCCGGCGATCCTCGAATGCAGGAATGGCGACGATCGCTCGTGCCTGACGGCCGCTCAGGTCGAAACGGCGCGCGGGATGTACGCGCCCATTACCGACCCCGCCACGGGACGTGTCGTCTCGGCCGCGCTCCTGCAGCCAGGCTCCGAGTTGGGTTGGGGCCGCCTCGCCGGCGCCGAGCCGCTGACCAACGCCGTCGAGCCGTTCAAGTACGTGGTGTTCAAGAACCGAGAATGGGACTGGCGGGCGTTTCGTCTGTCCACCGATCTGCCGCGTGCGTTGCGGGTCGATGAGGGCATCATCAATCGGACGGATCCGGACCTGCAGACGTTTTTCGATGCCGGCGGCAAGCTGCTGATGTACCACGGCTGGTCCGATCCGCAGGTGCCGCCGCTGGCGACCATCGCATATTTCAACGCGGTCTTGAAGGCGACGAGCGCGTCAAGACGAGGGACTGCGATCGAGCTGTACATGCAACCGGGCGTGAACCACTGCTGGGGCGGCGATGGCCCGGATACCTTCGACGCCGTCGGCGCGCTCGACCAGTGGATGCGCAGCGGCCGCGCGCCCGCCCGCATCACCGCGTTACAGACATCGGAAAACGGAGTCGACCGCACGAGGCCGCTCTGTCCATACCCGCAGGTCGCGCAGTACGTGGGCAGCGGAAGCCTCGACCACGCCGAGAATTTCCGCTGCGCGACCGACGTCCGTCCACCGGCGCAGCAACCGAAAGCCGTTCGTCGAACCGCAGCGCGTTGAAACGGCGTCGGCCGCGTGGACCTATTTCGTCGGCGCTGCGAGCGCCGTCGATCGTCGCGGCCTTGGTCGCAGCCTGTGCTCCGCAAACGCTGTCCTTCTCGGACCGTGTTTTTTCGGATCTCAACTGGCGTGCCATTCTTTCGATGGCGTCGTAAGCTCACTGTAACGCTGAGTTGCGACGGCAGTTCGCACTCTAGGACCCGGCTTGGATCTCCTCGGCGAGCACCATGCTGATGTTCTTCGTGGAGGCTTGCCGGATTCGCTTGGCCTCTTGATAGTCAGGGTCGTTGTAGAGTCCGAGCGCCGCCTCTTTCGATGGGAAGCGGATGATGGCGTTCATCGTCCGCGCCGTCCCTTCCACGACGAAGGCCTGGGTATCTGACGCCAGAACCACGCCGCCGTATTTCGGGAGAAGCGCCATCACGAGCGGTCGGATACTTCTTGAATTGCTCCGGATCGACGATGTCGTAGGTGCCAATGTAAAAGACGGCCATCGTGCCTCCAAAGAGATGCGAGTAGCCGTGCAGCCAGGCCCGGCGCTCGCACAACCGCTGCCGCCTCCCCGAACGTGCGACTTATTTCGCCGCCGGCGGCGTCCGCAACTTCTCGAGCGACTTCATCGTATCCCCGATCCGGTCCTTCTTCACGAATGCGGTTTGCAAGAACCGTTCGACGACGGCGTTGAAGGTCGCCGGATCGCTCGCCAGACAGCCGACAGATTGCGACCGAGACGCTCGACCGCTCGCGGTTTTCGAAAACAGAACCGGCAACGTAATTGTTTCTCTCCTTATTTTTCGGCGTCGCTATCGTCATCACTGACACTCGAATCGTCCGTTGATCCGCGGATTCGTAGGCGAACATGCGTGCGACTGTCAGAGTGCTCATGTTCGTGTCCGCGCTCGTCGTAGTGGGCGGGGCATGTCAGACGACGAACGCGCCGGCAGCTAGCGCAACGGCGGCGGCAGCTCAACCGACCGACGGCACGACCGGCAAATTTCCGACTTTCCGCGACGCCTTTACACCCGCGAATTTCCGAGCACGCCGCGATCGGTTCGCGAAAGGCGATTCCCAACGGTCTCGCGGTGCTGGTCGGCGCCAAGGGGGTCATCGATGCATGGGAGGAGCACCGTTTCGAGCCCACGTTCCGGGTGCAGTCCGTCCGGCAGGAGGAGAACCTCTTTTATCTGACCGGCCTCAGCTTGCCTGGGCTCGCCGTGATTCTCGATACAAAGACGAGTGAGGCTCGGGTGTACGCGCTTCAGGTGACAGCCGCGGTGGAAGCCGAAGTCCACAGACTGGGTCTTGAAGGTCCGCTACCGCTTGATCGTTTCGATCACGACGTCGACGAGCACGTGAAGGGTGGTCGCCCCGTTTATCTCCTGGTGCGCGGTGAACAGACAGCTTCAACCAGGGCAGCATTCGGCGGCGACGTCACGTTTCCGTCGTTCGTTCCCGGCGGCGAGCCCGGCACCTATCCGGAAGATCATTACCGCGCGCTGTTTCAAAAACGATTTCCGAGCGCCGTCGTTCGCTCGATCGTTCCGGCCATGCAACAGCTGCGAAAAGTGAACGACCGTGAGGAGGTCGCCGCGCTCCGACACACTGTGGAACTGTCGGCAAGCGGTTTGATCGCGGGGATCGCCGCCGTTGCGCCCGGTGTCGACGAACGCGAGGTCGCTGCCGAGGTCGAATACGTATTCACCGGCGGCGCTCAGTTCATCGCCTATGGCGCCGACATCCAGTCGGGGCCGAATGCCATGAGAAGCTTCATCGAGCTGTTCGGCTGGTACGATACTGGTAACCGGACGATGCGGGACGGAGAGTTGGTACTCGTGGATCACAGCGCCGAAGTGAACTATTACGTCTGTGACCTCGCCCGAACCGTACCAGTCTCCGGCCGGTTCAGCGCGGATCAGAGGATTGCGTACGAGGCTTACCTTGCCGCCTATCAAGCAGGACTTGCAGAAATCCGTCCTGGCAACCCGTACATGCGCGCGGGACAGAAGGCCGCGGAGGAAATGAAGCGGCGCATTTCACAGTTGCCTGACTGGATGCGCAAGCCAGCCGAAACGTTCGTCGAACGAACGGCTGGCCGCCGGCCTGGTCATTTCCTCGGCATGAACCTGCACGTTCACGAGGATTACGACTCGCCGCTGCAGCCGGGCCAGGTAGTCGCGTACGAGCCGACGCTGCAGGTCCCCGACCGCGGCTGGCGCATCACCGTCGAGGACTCGGTTCTCGTGACCGACAACGGCAACGAAGTGCTGTCACGAGCGATTCCGTGGTCGGTGGACGCGATTGAGAAATTGATGACACGCACAACGACACATTGAGCGGTCAGCATCAACTGTCGTCGGCGGCCCCACTGCCGCGACCTTAGTTTCGTCTCGAGGCGATCGAGACCACACCGACTGACTCAAGGAAGCGGAAATACTGCTCCACGTCGGCAGTCTCGACGAGGCCGTATTCGGCGCTCACGGCATCCCGAATCTCTCTAATCGTGCGTTTCCCGTTAGCAAAGTTGAGGGCCTCGTACAAGACGTCGTGGCCGTGTTTCGCGAGCCTGATTTTGGATCGAAAATCGGGGTCACCGGTCGTCTTCGCCAGCCAGGCGGCTCCGTATTCAGGTCGGAAGAAGTGAACCGGGCCGCGGAGGTTTTCCGTTCGCCGCGGGATCAGCTGCGTGGATTGTCGCTCAGCCGCCGTCGCTTCCTGGATCGCGTGTGCGTTGCCTGCGGAACCCGGGCGGATCAGATCGCGAAAGGCGGCCAGATTTGCAGCGCCCACGGCTTCGACGACCCGCCGGGCGCGAGCGATTGCTACGTTCGCTTGACCCGTGTCGCCAAGCGCGCTCAACGAGTTGATCGCCGTCACCTCGCGATCGAGCGCCTGCGTCAGAATGTTCATGGCTTCTCGCTCGACGGCCGCACGGTCTGCATCGGAGGCGTGGCCGACCAGCGCACTGGCGCGCCCTGCTTCGTGGGCAAGCCGCGACTGCGCGTATCCCGCCATCACCGGCGCGAGCGTCGCAAGATCGTCCGGCGCAACCGTCGCCAAGTAGTAAGCGGTCGCGGCAACCGTCACAACGCATCGCCGCAGCTGGGTCGCGTCGGCATGTGCGATGTCGTCCAACTGCGTGCCGAGATACACATTCGGCCAGTCGCCGTACATCACTGCCGGCACGCCCAGGCTCGCTTCTGCGACGTCCTCGTGATCGCTCGGGCCGTCGAACGGGTCGATGAGGTAGTGAAACGTATCCCGGCTGCCGGTCGGTGCGAACACCGCATCGTAGAAGCCGATGCCCTGACGCGACGACCCGACGCCGGCGTTTGCGAGGGACGTGCTGTTGGCGCGGCCGACACTACGCACGAAGTCCTCGGCGACGTCACTCAGAAAATGCGGCATCGAGTACGGCAGCCGCGCCAGCCGAAACACGGCCTTCGAGCGTTCCTGATGAAGCCCGACCATATCGACGTCGAGCATCGAGAGCACCTGCGATCGCCGCTCGGGATGCATGTAGAGACTGTAAACGCTGGCATAATGCTCCGCGCCCCACGTGAAGTGCATCGTCCGACGCGGTGGCGGCAGTGAGCCGGCAGCGATGAGTGTGCGCAACACGCGCGCGATTTCGACCGTCACGCCGACGCCCGTCAGATTGTTGCCGCCACCGGTATTCCGATAGTTGTCGTGCGCCTGAATCCAGATTTCGGGCAGCGAAGGGTCCGACCCGCGGATCGAAGCATTGACCTGCTGATAGTCCCCAGCGCCCGTCGTCGCCTTGACAGTGGCACGCAGGCGGATCCGGTCGCCGTGCCTGAGTCGATCGCGCAACTCCATACCTTTCGCATACGAGATCGAGAAGGCAAATCCAGGCGGCTCGCCGTGCGGCCCGGACCACGGCATGATGGCGGCATTACTGATCAGATCCGGGAACTCCAACTCGTTCGCTGTCCGATACCACAGCACGCCGGCTGCGTTATGACCCCAGACAGCCGCAGCATGCACGGCACCCGGCTCCCCTGAGGCGAGGACAATCTTGCCGCGGACGTCCTGGCGTTGATAATCAGCGGGACTGAGGCCGGCGCCGACATCGACCAGGTCAGTCGTCACGTCTGCGTCCGTGCTGAATCGACCGAGCACGATGCGGTACACGTCGTAATCGGCGATCCGCTCGGTGTGTGGTTCGACCATCACGAGCCGACCGACCTCCGGCTCCCACGCGGGCTCGGTCAAAAACGTCCAGAAGAACCGTTTTCCGTCGGCCGGAAATCCTTCCACCCGAACATCCGAGAGCCCGTACTCCCGCATCCGTGTCGCTAAGTACCTCGGCGATCTGATCGCCACCCCTGGATGGAGAGAAGCCGGTGAAGCGAGACTCGATAGCGCGAAAATCGACGAGCGGCAATTCGCCGGAGCTCTCGTCGCGGATCGCCCGGAAATGGCGCTCGGTAAGGAGAAGACTAGTCTGAGTGGCTGACTGTTCGGCAACGCCACACATTACGAGCGCGACGGGCAGGGCGAGGAGGTGATTCTTCCGCACGGATCGTCCTCACGGCGTGAAAGGCGCTAACGTCGCGCTCGCGTGCGTTTCAATCGGTGCGGCCGCGCCCCTCGATCGCCCACACGTTCTCGACGATCCCGTGGCGGACGCCCCAGAACGTGTTGTGCAAATTCACGGTCGTGTCGCAGTGACCGACGATGAACTCGACCTTATCTCCCACATCCAAACGACGGTTCGGGTTCTTGAGAACAATAATCCCGTACTCGTCGCCGCCGGGGTGGTACAGACGCCCTTGAGATCTTTCGGTTCTGGCAGCCCCTCGTCTGTGGAGAGTGCCTTGTTACCGCCGTCGGTGATCGCGCGTCCAGCCGACGGGTGGCTGATGACCGTCGTCAGCACCGTTAGCGAGTTGCCGAAATCGCTGAACACATCGGAGTTGACGCCGCCGATGCTGTGGTAATGCGTATCCATGAAGATGTACGAGCCGGGCTTGATCTCCGTCACCCCTTCGAAATCAGGATCAATATTGTAGGTGCCCGTCCCGCCGACGCTCTGCAGGCCGACGTGGAGGCCAGCTTTCTCGAGCGCGCGTCGCGCGGCTGCCGCCCGCTCGAGCGCGAGCAGGGACGCCGCGCGGCGGTTGGCGAATCCGACGACGTGCATATTCATGCCGGCGTAGGCCTGCAGCCCTGCGAGGTCGAGGCCTTTCAGCTTCGAGATCGTCTGCGCGAGCGCGACAGCTTCTTCGGGCGTGTCGAGCCCTGCGCGGTTCTGACCGACGTTGAGGTCGATCGCGACCCTCAGTTTCCGTCTCGACGCGACCGCCGCGTCCGACAGGTCGGTCGCGTTCTGCGCGTCATCCACCACGACAACTAGATCAGGCGCGGCGGCAGTCAGCCGCATTAGTCGGTCGATTTTTCGCTTTCCAACTACTTCGGCCGTGATCAGCACATCGGTAACGCCGCCGTTCACGAACACTTCAGCCTCGCCTAGCTTGGCGGCACAGATCCCGTGCGCGCCCGAGTCGAGTTGGAGCTGGCGATTGCCGGGCATTTGTGCGCTTTGCCGTGGGGGCGGAACCCCGCCGTCTTGCCGCGCATGAAGCTCGCGAGGGTTGCGAGATTCCGCTCGAACACGTCCAGATCGATGACGAGCGCAGGTGTCGGCACTTCACTCACCGGCTGCCCGATGAACTCCTTGAACGCTTTTGCACCATCCTCTAACGTCTTCTCCCGGCATAGCAGCTCCTGCAATATGCGCGACTGTTCCGAGCGAGCCAATCGCGGCCGACTGCGTGAGAAACGTCCGCCGTGTTAGATGCTCAGACATGGCCTACCTCGTCGCTCCAGATGGAGGATCGAGCGTCACAACACCCACGCCGGCAAGGAACCGGAAATACTGCTCGATTCGGCCGGATCCATTGGACAGTACTCCGCGCTGATCGCGTCGCGGATGTCGAGAAAAAGCGTACAGCTTTCCATCAACGAAATTGAGCGCTTCGTAAGTCACGTATCCGCCGCGCGACGCAAGCGGAACCTTGCGGATAAATTGCTCGTCGCCAGTCTTCTGCGCGAGCCACATGGCACCTTATCCTGAATAAAGAGGTTCACGGGCCCACGAATGCGCAGATTGCGCGTCGGAACGATCGTCGCTAGCCGCTTTTCATCGGGTGTGGGCGTCGCCTCCCGAAGCGGAACTCGACGGTCTGCTGCGATGGCGGCTGCATCGTCATGGAACGCAGCGTCGCCGGTCGCCGCAATCGCGTCAAGCTGTTTCCGCGCCCTCCCAATCGCGGCGCGTGCCCCCGCTGTATCGCCGAGCGATTGCAGCGATTCAAGCGTGACTTGCTCACGCCGCTGCCATTGGCTGAGGACGTTTTGCGCTTCGTGATATAGGCGTGCGAATTTCTCTGGCGGTGCGTCGGCAAGAAGCGCATAGGCTCGCTTCAGCGCCTCGGCCTCACGCAGTTTCGCGCCGCTCATCATCAGTGACGCGAGCCGACTGACACCATCCGGCGTAACTGTCGCGAGATAATGCGCGGTCGCCGCGATCGTCACGACCGCGCGGCGCATCTGCGTCGCGTCGACCACATCCAGGGTCCGTATGCGTACCGAGGTGAATATCCGGCCAGTCGTTGTAAAGGACGGACGGAAGTGCGATCGCCCCGTCTTGCACATCTTCGTGGTCGCTCAGGACCCCAGAAATCCTCGACTGCATAGTGAAGCTGATCGCGGCTTCCGGTCGGAGCAAAGAAGCCATCGTAGAATCCAGGACTCTCCATGCCACGATTGCGAATCGAGATGGTGTTCGCCTCGCCGATACTTCGCATGAACTCCTCGGTTACGTCATTCACGAAGTGTGGCCGCGGGTACGGTGTGCGATACAACCTGAAGACCGCCTTTGCCCGCTCCTGGTGATACCCGACCATGTCGACATTCAGCAGTAGCAAGGCGCGACCGAGGCGCTCAGGATGCTTATAGAACTGGTAGATCGAGCCGTAATGTTCGGCGCTCCAGAGGAAGCGAATGGTGCGGCGCGGTTTTTGGAGCGCACCGTGCTTGACGAGGCTCGAGAGCACGCGCGCCACCTCCATCGTGGCACCGACGCCAGTCAGGTTGTTGGCACCTCCGGTGTTCCGGTAGTTGTCGTGCCCTTTGATCCAAATTTCTGGCAGGTTTGGCTCTGTTCCCGGGATGATCGCACTGACCTGCTTGTATTCGCCGGGGCCAGTCGTCGCCTTTACTGACGCGTGAAGCCGGTACACGCTCGCCCTGGCGGAGCATGTCGCGCAACTCCATGCCGGCTGCATATGAGATACCGAACGCGAACCCCGGCGCCTCACCCTGCGGTCCACGCCACGGAACGAGACCTGGGTTGCTGACGGCATTGGGCTGCGTAATCGCATTGGCGGTGTGGATCCAAATTACTCCGGCGGCAGCGCATTTCCAGACCGCTTCCGCATGGACGCGGCCGGCCCGACCGGTTACGAGCACGAGTTTCCCGCGCACATCCTTGCCGTCGTAATCCGAGGCGGCGACACCGTGGCCGACGTCCACGAGATCCGTTGTCACATCTGCGCTTGTGCTGAACCGGCCGAGGACGACACGCTCGACGGAGAAATCCGCGAGCCGCTCGCCGCGGGGTTCGAGCATCTGCAGCGTGGCCGACTTCGGCTTCCCACGCTGGCTCGGTGAGGAACGCCCAGAAAAACGACTGCCCGTCTGCCGGAAAGCCCTCGATCGCCACGTCGTCGAGGCCGTACTGATCGCATCCGCTCTGCGATGTAGTCGGCCAGCTCGTCGCCACCTTTCGACGGCGCGAATCCCGAATAATGCGTGACGATGTGACGGAAGTGCGTCATCGGCAACTCGCCGGTGCTTTCGTTGCGAATCGCCTGGATGACCGTCGACGGCAGCAGCAGCGTCGTCTGGGAACGCGCCCAACCGGCGAATGTCGCCGTGATGAGCACGAGCGTCCCGCCGATCTTATGACGCGCATGCGTTCCTCCAGTTATTCTGATTCAAGCGGCTGTTCGCGGCCCATTTGGTTTTAGATGTTGGCGGATTATAGTGGAAACGTGTGACCGCCTGCAGTGAATCTGCAGCGCTCCGCTTACGCGGATAGCTCTGTCTTCGGGCCAGCTATGAGACGGCTCGCGATGCTGGAGTTCGGGACAGGCCGGAATCCACTTTGCGAACGCGCGCGGGCAGCACGGTCTTCGCGCTTGCTGGAATTGCACCGCCGCCAACGCGCTGTCAACGCTTCAGTTCGGGATTGAGGTATGTCATGAAACGAAGGACGACCGGATCGATCTCGATTGTGAGGCGCATCGGACCGGCATTCGGCCCGGTCCAGAATCCACAGCACTTGCGCAGCGCGTGCTCGCCCGCCCAGAGGATGCAATGAGGCCGCAAGCGAAGCGCTGGTCCATCATGCTGGTGCACACGGTCGCGACGGCTGGACTGTCGCTGTCGGCCGGGATCGGCCACGCGCTGGCCTCGGTCGAGGAATCGAGGTCAAGTCACGCGAGCCGTATCACTCGTCGCGTGTCGGACCTACGTGAAGATCACAGGGACATTCGTCGGAAGCCTCGACCCGGCGGAACCGATACCAAACCTCTCGCGCGCACCACGCCGGCCGGATGGCCGTGAGAGTGCCAAAAGCGGGTTCGTCATTCTTGCCCCCGAGTCGGCCGCCGCCGGGAACCGCGTGCTGCTGTTCGACGTGGAGAACAACGGCCGGCCGGTGACACATGCGCTCTACAACACGCCGAATGAGGGGTCGATCGCGCAGCTCGATTTCGGCAACGGCTTCATCGAGGACAACGGGTTCATCGTCGCGGTCGCCGACTGGCAGAACGGGCCGGCATCACGTTGCCGGAGTATCCAGGTGCGGATGGTAGCTAACGCCGCTCGCGGCCGTCGGCTTTGCTGCGATCCGCGATTTCGCCACGTTCCTGCGCTTCGAGGCGCGCGACCGCGCCCGGCGTCGCCAATCCGGTAGCGGGCGCGACGGACCACGCAATCGCCGCTGGATCGTCCCAGACCGGGCGATTCCTCAAGTCCTTCATTCACCACGGCTTCAACCACGTCGGCACCCGCCTGGTGTTCGACGGGTCCACGTCCATATCGGTCAAAGCGGATCGATCGATCATTCCGCCGGCCGGCGTCGGCCAGGACACAATCAATCTAACGATCACCGGAGACAGCTCGGTACCCGTTCACGTATGCGGAGGTCCTCGCGCCGTTGGCCCGACGCGGTGAACGGCGTCAAGAGATCATCGCGACCAACGTGGAGGGCGACTACTTCCGCCGACGGTTTCGGGCTCGGTCCGACGGGAGCTAACGGGCACACCGAACAGCCGATTCCGGAGTCCGTGCGCATGTGGGACGTTGGCGGCGGAAGCCACGGCATCATTCCCGCGCAGGATTGCGAGATGCCCCGCAGCAACCTCGATTGGCATCCCATCCTGCGTGCTGCCCTCGTCCGGTTGACGAGTTGGTGGTGTCCAACCAGCCGCCTCCGCCTACGCAGCTGATTGCCCTCCAGGCGGCGAGCCGGTCCCATACCTGTGCCGGCGCCCACGAAGGACTATCCCAATGCGAAGCTGATGGTGCCGGAGCGCGACGCCAGGCAACTCTGAAGGCGGCATCCGTCTGCCGCTGGTGCCGTGCCGCTGCAGACGTGGGGCGCCTGGAACGCGCCGCTCGAGAACAACTGCGGCGACATGGCGGGATTCGCCTACCCGTTCGCGAAGACCCGCCTTCAACGCATGATGACCCGGACTCACGTCCATCCTTGGAGGAGCGCTATCGCTCGCGGGCGGACTTCATGCAAAAGGTCACCGACGTGCACAGGCGCTCGTCCGCGACGGCTATCTCCTACCGGCGGATGAACAGGTCGTCATCGCCAACGCGCGCACCGCGAGCGGAGCATTCCCGAGCAGTCCGCGGAGAAGCGCAACTGACGATGAGCGCGGCCGCCGTCATGGTAGTGGCTGACCCAGGTTGTGATTCGGCCGTATTAATATCGTCGACGACAGGCATCGACAGCGGCGCGCTTCGGTGCTGGATCGTGGTCCCACCAGCCAGCATTTTCCACCGCGTTTTGCAAATCCGTATGTGCACCACTTCCCTTCGGGAATACCCGTGTTTAGCGTGTCGCCCTTTTTAAAGGTATGCTCTTCGGCACGGCAGCATGTCGACGCCTTCACGCCGCTACCGTCTGTGTGACATGCATGCCACCACCATGCTCGCCAGTGGGCATAGGCACGGCCTGGCGTCAGGTTGTACGTCTCGGCTCAAATACTTCACCATCTCGCGCGTCGCCAGTCGCGTCGGCCTCGTCGAGATCTTCATTGAGACCCATGGTGATGTACTGCGTCGGCGTTTCGGCACGGGGGCCATTATCAGCTCTCAGGATCCTTGCGAACGGTCAGCAGCCGTCTCATAAAAGAGCGCCGCTTCCAGCGCCGTGCCGTCCACCTCACCGTGTCCCTGTGCGAGATGTCCGTCTCCGATGAGATAAGAGCGCGCCTTTCACGTGAACCGGGGATGTAGAGCGTGGCTGCCTGCGACCAGGTCCTTGTTGTCGAGATTCCCCGTTGTTGGACGCCGGGCCGACTGCTCGAGATGCGTCCCACCATGGGTCGGCGGCGTAACCCCGACGCTGCCGAAGAAAGGCGCTAGCGGAAACTCGATAGTTTGGTGAAAAAGTGCGCGACGTTCGCCTTGCAGGTCCACCGGCACGGTCTTGAAGCTTGTCCGTATGGAAACTCCGAGCGGATCGTGCCGCCGTTGGGTCTGAAAAAGGTTCACGCCGAATGGCTCACGTCTCGCGGATTTCGAGAAATTTGAACCTCGAGCACATCGCCCGTCTCCGCGCCATCGACATAGACGGGCCGACCAGAAGGTGTCCGCCGACTCCGCGTCCTTCATCTGGTTCAACGTTCGCATTTCGTCCGTGACCCATTTCTCCTCCATTCCGTAGCGGACAGACTTCGGCTGCGCGCACACGGTCTCAACTTCGACAATGTCACTGGATGCAACGGTGAATAGCGGGTCTTACCCGGCGGCGTCGTAGTAGCCCCATCGACTGTCGAGAGCCGACGTGGCTTTCAACTGGTGCGTTTTGCCGGTTTGCGCGTGGCCCGGGACGGTTGCCAGCGCAATCGCCACTGCGAGCGTCATGGCTCCCCAACGTGTCCGGCGTAAAACGAGATTGATGAGGATGTCGTTTCTGTTGTCCCTGGTCATGGTGATTTGGTCACTTTCGTGTTGCCAGCGATATCGGTGCCTCGGCAGCGGTGGACGACTACGCCGTTCCCGGCCGCTTCAATCCGAACAACTTACGCGGCGTTCTCGCCGAGAATCGCATGGATCTCCTGCATGTTGAACGGACGCACGTGGAACTGATCGACCATTGAATTGATGTTGAGCAACTGCTGAACACTTTCGCCAGGATCGCACAGGTTCTGCTCGGTGCCGAACAACACGCGATCGAGTCCCGCCAGGTGCCGCGCGAGATCGAGCGCATGCACGAGATATCGCGGCGGAAGGGTACACCAGGAGGAAAAATCCGAGTGGAAGTTGCGGATGCTTGCTGACGATCACCAGCGCTTCTTCCCACCAGGGAATTCCGGTATGCGCGATGTTCACCTTGAGATCGGGAAACATGATGCCAAGCTTGTCCAGGTGGATCGGGCGGCCATATTCGAGGTCCGCCGTGTCGCGGGGCGTCCAGCCGCTGTGGAAGATCACCGGCACATCGAGCTCGATGGCCCTCCGGTAGATCCCCATCAGCCGCGAGTCGGTCGGGTAGAAATGCTGATACGGAAGGGTGAACTTGATGCCGCGGCTCCATACTGCTTGACCGCCGTCTCGAACCGCCGGACGTTGTCGTATTCATCGACGGTGGGATTAGGGTGATGAATCGGGACGAGTCGCGGAGATTTGGTGTCCTTGATCATCTGCAGCAGATCGGGCCGCGTCGCCATCACGAGCGACATGTCGATGCCGCCACGATCCATCTGCGTCAGTAAATCCTGGAGCGACTGGAACGCGCGCTCGGGCCGCGGGTGCGGCTGCCACTTCCCATCGTAGACGTACTGGAACCCCTCGTACAGAATTTTCGAGCGCTCCCACAGTTCCGGATGGTCTCGCGCCAGAGGATCGTTCATATGGACGTGCACATCGACGACGAACGGCCTGGCGGCCGGTTGCGGCACGGCCGACGCGACGCCGGCCGTCTCAGATTCGGCAGGTGCGCGGTCGCCGCGTCCAACCGCTGCACCGCCCAGCGCCAAGGCCCCACCCAGAAAGTTCCGACGATTGACTACGCTCACGGTGCCATCTCCTCTCGTCCTGATCTGGACCTGTAGTCGTCATCCTTCCGCTTCGGCTCAGGCGCACACCGAGACTTTCGCCGAGGAAGTACCCGCGCGAAGAGAATCCCAGCATACGCCGATACTTCTCCGCTGCTCCCGCCAAGCCATTCACCGTGAATATCCATCCATTTCACGACGGCCGGGTCATACGGCTTGAGCATGTCGCGGTT
Source organism: uncultured Acidobacteriota bacterium (assembly GCA_963720005.1). Classification (GTDB taxonomy): domain Bacteria; phylum Acidobacteriota; class Vicinamibacteria; order Vicinamibacterales; family CAVVIG01; genus CAVREM01. The sequence goes on from CAVREM010000103.1 coordinate 25,591, forward strand.
GCAAAGGAACGCTGTCGCGGACCTCGTGACAGTATTCGAATGTCTCACTGCGAAGCTCAAAGCTCGGCCGACCCGTGTGGGGCACCGACGCGCCACCGAACGAGCCCTTCCAGTTGCACCCAACGCCGAACCCGGCGCTGCCGACGATGACGGTCTTGATGAAATTCCTCCGAATCGCAGGATGAGGCGCTCATCGGCTCGCTCCTCTCGGTCCGGCACGGTCGCGATTGGGCCCGCAGTTTCGTCTACGCCGAAGATCGGCTGGCCGCGATTCAGACCCGCGCGGCACGAGCCTTTACAACGAGGGGTCAGATCTGAGTGCGGAATGCCGATGGGCGCCCGCCGGGCCGCAGCAGCTTTTCAGCGTCGTCCACGGCCCGCTCGGCGGCCACCATCGCCCAGCCGAATTCCGATATCTCGCCCACACTGTCGGCGTTGGCGAACAGAATCCGTTTGAATCGCTGTGCGGCCGCCGGCTGAAACTCGGTTGACATGCGCGGAACCGGCAGATACCAATTGTGGCCGCGACGCCAGATCCGTACTTCCTCGATGTGCGGCCGCGATCCGGGAAACGCTGTCTCAAACACGCCCACGATCTGGTCGCCCAGAAGACGCATGGTACTTGTCGGCCAAGATTTGCGGCCGGAGCCGCGCCTGCATCGGCGCCTCGCAGCGGAACAACTGACGATCGCCGCCCGCACTGGCGTCGCGAAGATTTGCGATAGGCGCGCGCAGCACGCGCGCCGACTCCACCGTCGTCGAGATCCGTCGATTCGTGCACACGCCGGCGACCAGGAACGGCGCATAGCGGAAACGTCCCATTGCCTGCTTCTGTCGGTCCGGAAGATCAGAGATGATGTGATGCGCGATGAATTTGGGCGCGGCGACAATCGCCACCGATGCGCGGATGGTCACCGGCACTTGTCCGTGCAGATAGCTGATTGCGACGCCGTCTCCTTCATGGGTGATGCGGTAGACCACCGCATCGCTGATCAAGCGGTTCGGTCCGCTCTCTTCAATCTTCCGGCCGAGCGCCCGTGCCGCAACCGCCAGGCCTCCGGGAAAGCTGTAGCTCTTGTCCCCAGATGTTCGCTCGGGATATAGCACGCTCAGGTCGTGACCCATCTGGCTGCGGGCCAGCAGGGTCCCGGCGTATCCTGAATAGTCGTCGCAGGTGCCCGCGAACCACGCCAGCAGATCGTTGTACCAGGTCTTGACTTCTTGGCCGTACGGCGCGAGCACGCTTGCGAGCGTCACCCGATCCAGTTCAGTTTTACGGGCGGTCAGATCAAGATCGAGCAGCATCCTGCGCGACTCGAGCACTCGGCGGCGCACAGGCGCCGTCACGAGATCCTCGAGGCCGTCCTGCCAGATGTCCCGGTACAGCTTTCCGTCCACCACATAAGGCCGCGATCCACCGGGCCGCCGCATCGGCTCGGGCTGCAGACCCAGCTCCTCATACAGCTTCATGCACGGAGAATTGGCCGCCGTGGTGATGGCGCCGGCCGCATACGGAATGCCCTGCCAGGTGTCGGTGCGCGCGTTGCCGCCCACGACCGGCTCTTTTTCGATAAGGACGATATCGCGACTTCGAAGACGGTAGGCGCAAATCAGCCCGCTGGGGCCGCCGCCGATAATCGCCACTTCGACGCGCCGTGAGGAGGCAGGCACCTCGAATCGCCCGCCATCGCGCACCTGGTGACACGCCTCGAACTTCTCGCTGACAAGTGTGCGGTGGAGATCTGCGCCGGGTTGCAGTGACGCGGCTGACGCGCCGGTCGTGGTGTTAGTACTGCCGCACCCTGGAAAGTACAGCGCGCCACTGCCAAGCACGACGGTCCGAACGAACTCACGACGGTTGCTGTTCACGGGCGATACCTCACGACGATCCGGCTGTAACCTGCCGACCCGCGTGCCGGTAGACAATGCTCCAGCGCGTAGGGATTCGCCGCGTCATCATCGTGGTCGTCCCCGGAAACGATCAGCCCGCTGGGTCGCGCAGACGGCGTCGTGAAATGAGGGAGCGGCAGCGATCCGCTCCCGATCCTTGGAAAGCCTGCGATCGAGTTAGAACGTGAACCGGAGTCCGAGCTCCGCCAGCCGCTGTTCGGGCTGACGGGTGTCGCCGGCGTAGGCGGTCGGCTGGCCGAAGGTCGACTGTGACATATTGCCGTTGAACCGGCTCGGATTGTCATCGTTGAACAGATTAAACACTTGCAGCACACCCTCGGCCTTCACGCGCCGTTGATGAGGAAGCCCTTGGTGATTCGCAGGTCGAACTGGCTGAACGGCTCACCGCGACCGAATTGACTTCTGTCTGCCCCAGCCGGCAGATCGAAATTGTAGCTGTCCAAGTTGTCGTCTGTCCGGTGAACACCGGGTACGGTGTGGACGAGCGCACCCGGAAGATCGGAGCCACGACGATCTGATGCGGCAGGTTGAAGACTGCCGGCCAGCTCATCAGATGCCGTGCGTCGGTCTCGAGCGGCCCGACATAGCGGAACGGGTTGGTGGGATCCGGTACTGCGTCGGCCGTCGAGCCAAAACTCCATTGGCCACGCGGCCCTGGTCGGTGCCGCGCGCGCTGTTGCCCTCGACTTGCGACAGCGTGTAGAAGGTGTTCAGAATGACTTTGCTTCCCACGCGCCCCCGCACTTCCAGGTTCAGCGCGTCATAATCCGCGAAGGTGCAACAAATCGTCGTCCGCCACCGAGGTTGCGTAGAACCCGAACGGAGCAAATCTTCGGCCACGCGTGCCGTTCGGAAGGTCCACGACGTAGTTGGCGCGATACCGCATCGTGTTTTTACGCGTCTCGACGCGGACGTAGCCGACCTCAGCCACCCAGCCCGGACGCCAGCTCGTCGGGCGAAGGCTAACGCGTACTGGCGCGAGTGTGGAATCTCCAAGTTAGGCGCTGCGACCTCGTCGAAGATCGGCAGCGTCAGGTGAGTAATCTGATTCGGCGGCAGTGGCTGACCGACCCGGAAAGCGAGCCGTCGGCATTGCGAATTCCCGTCTGATCGACATGGGAATAGACGGGACCAAACCGTCCTGCGAGCGGGATGGAAGGAAAGGCCTTCGAGCTGACGCCGTTCGGAAAGCCGACATAGAGACCGACGCCGCCCCTGACAACGTCTAGCCGTCACTGCCAAATCGTAGGCGAAACCGACGCGAGGCTGGAGGTTGTCGCTGTCATTCTCGAGCTGTTCGCCGGCACGAATGGGCCTCTGCAGGAACGGGTCCTGCGCGAACGCGGGCACGTCGGTGGTGGCCAGGAAATTGAAGAAAGGATTGGCGGTCTGATTAGATCGAGCCCATCAACGTAGTCGTAGCGCAGGCCGAGGTTCAGCGTGAGCTGGCGCAACGGCTTCCAGTCGTCCTGCACGTACAAGACCGAATCCGTGAATGCCGAATCGAAAAAGTTGCCCTCTCCCCCCTGGAGCGGTGATGTCGGCGATGCGGCCGTCGCGCGCCGCATCGAGGTAGGTGAAGACGGCGACGTCCCGGCCGGTACTGAACTCACCGCCCGCGTCACCGTTGTCGAAGTAGTGAAGCCCACCTTTACATCGTGGCTGCCGCCCCATCCCGCAATGTGGCCGGCGATATCGTCACGGATCGTCCATTTGTCGATATGGGAGCTCTGCGGCAGGCTCGCCGCGTTCCATCCCACTGAGATGCCATTCGGGTAAAGCCTCGTGATCTTCTCGGTCGGTGTTCGGTAGGAGGTCGTTGTCCCACTTGTTGAAACTCACCGTGGCGTCATTGACCCAATTGCCCGTAGCCAAGGTATGGTTCAGACCACGTTGTGGTACTTATTCGTATTCGAACCGGTGAATTCGAAGTTTACGGTCGGCGCGGAGTTCTGCGTGTCCTTGAAAGTTTCGTACCCGTACCTGAACTGCGCGTTCTGGTTGCTGGACAGCGAAACGTGGATTTGACGAACGCTGTCGTCTGTCTCAATGGCACGGCGTAGGCGCCATCCATCTCGGGAAAGAGGCCTTGCGAGTTGAACACTTGGGTCAGGTCCTGCTGCAGACGCTCAACGGCCGCGAAGTAGAAGACCTTGTCGCGCAGGATCGGGGCCTCCAATCGAGCCGCCGTACTGCTCGCGCGAATACGGCTGTTTCGGACGGTTTGCCAGCTCTTCTGACGTCGTCTGGGAATTGAGCTTGTCATCGCGAAACAGCGACAAGAAGGACCCATTGATATTGTTGGTACCGCTCTTCGTCACAATGTTCACCACCGCCGCATTCGACCCCCTGTATTCCGCCTTAAATGCCTGGGTCTGGACAACGAACTCTTGCACTGCTTCGAGCGAATAGAGCGAAGTGTAGCCGCCGTCGATGTCTTCATTGTTATCGCCGCCATCGACGTTATAGGCCACCTGACGGCCGGCGCCGCCCGCGGCGTTGATCGACAAGGTCGTTGTCTTCGTCGGGTCATCGAAGAACCCAAGCTGGACGCCTGGCGTGAAAACAGCCAGGTTCGCGAACTGGCGGCCGTTGAGCGGCAGGTTCTCCACGTGCTCGTTCGTAACCGTCGTGCCGATGCCGCCTTCGGATCGTCCTGATCAGCGGGGCTCCGCAATGACCGTCGTGGTTTCGGTGAACGCCGCCCACTTTAAGCGAGAAGTCCAATTCACGGTCCCCCCGACGGTGAGCATCATGCCCTGCTGGGTCTGGGGGTGAAACCCTTGGAGCCGAGCGGTGACGTCGTATTTCCCGACCGGCAAGCTCGTAAACCGGTAGACCCCCTCGGCGGTCGTGGTCCTCACGCGAAAGGCCGGTCGCAGTGTTGTTGGCCACGACCACCGCGCCAGGAAGCACCGCGCCGGATGAATCCATCACAGTGCCTTCCAGGTTTGCCGCCGCTGTTTGCGCGCGGCTGACGGTCGGCATCGTCACCAGGCTCAACCCCGCGAGCAACGCCGCAGTCCACATCGTGCCGACTCGGCGTATCGATCGCACCATGTTCTCCTCCCGTGCATGCACCGCGCATTTCTGAGACGGCCGAAAAGCCGACTATCTCTGGTTCATCGAAACAGACATTCCGCTCCCGCTGCGGCAACGAACTATACATGTTTCGAGCTGTGCCTCGCCAATATTGCGGCCTGGCAAAAATCATTGACGTTGGCGTCGCCGATCGCCACTCTACGGGCGATGCGAGACGTCTCCCGGACACCTCGGCGACTTGGCGTTCATGCCGCCGGTGATGTCGTCGTCTGCGCCTGGCAATGACGATGTGGTGGACGCCTCTGGACAAATGCGAACGTTCCGAAAGCGAAGGTCGGCATTCTGCGCCGTCGATGGCTGGCGTGAGAGCTCTTCCCATTAACCAAGCCTGCACTCAGAAGACCCAAGGTGCTCAGAACCATGAAGATGAAGGCCTACGCGAGTTTTGATCGTACCTTGCAGGCCAAGCTCCGAGGAATCAGGGCGTCATCAGAGATTTGCGAAGGTTCGTCAAGCGTGTCGCTCCGCAGCTCCAAGAGTCCGTGAAATGGGGCAATGGGTGCTGGGTGCAGGGGAAGGTCCCTGTCGCCTACGTCTACTCGGCACCCGATCACGTGCAGTTCGGCTTCTTCCGCGGCTCCGCACTGAGGAATCCGAGTGGACTCCTCAAGGGCGAAGGCAAGTTCGTGCGGCACATCAAGGTCCGCAAGCGCTCCGACATCGACGAAAGGGCATTCGGGACCCTCCTGCGCCAAGCGGCGCACTAGGAACCGTCTCGTCAACGGCGCCGGAACCATGCCCCGTCACTCTCTACGCGCTACTTCGCGCCGCGCGCAGGCACCGCTGGAGTCAATATTGAAGTCGCGGCGCGCTACTGTGGAGGTGCAGCGGCAGCCTGCTACGTGGCTCACTGGCGATTACCACGACCGGACTTCCACCGGTTAGTCATCAGAACCTTTCAAGGCGCACCAGCGCCGGGTTAGGCAGCGTCAATGTAACTTCGACAACCTAAACGCGAGCGAGCGCGGCCCCTTGCGAATGCCGTAAATGTGAACGCTTGCGCCATTCATAGTGTCCTCTTCAAACCGACAAACGGAGATCGACATGACGAAGCACGATCACGATCTAGGATCGAGCCGCCGATTACCCGGGCGCGATTTCCTCAACGGATGTAATATGCCGCGCATGATCGCCACCCTGCCGCGCGTTGACCTTCATTGCTTCGCTATTCGCGGCCGCCGCAGGACTGAGTGCCTGCGCATCCGAACCGCCGCCGCCGCCGAAGCCGTTCGACGTCGTCGAAGCGACGATTCCCGAGATGCAGAAGGCGATGGCCGAAGGGCGCGTCACCTCGCGCAGAATCGTGGAGCAATATCTGGTTCGCATGGGTCTCTACGAAGAACGCGTCAACGCGGCGCTCGCGGTCAGCGGGAAGGCGTTGGCCGATGCCGACGCGCGCGACCGCGAGCGGGCGGAAGGCCACGTACGAGGCCCGCTGCACGGCATCCCGATCGGCTTGAAGGACAACATCCAGACCACGAACATGCCGACGACCGGCGGCGCGCTGCGGTTCTTGGATTTCGTGCCGCCGTACCCGGCGACGCTCGTGCAGAATCTGGAGCAGGCCGGGGCCGTCATCTTTGCCAAGGCGACGCTGACGGAACTGGCCGCCTATACGTCCGGCCCCCCGAATGCCGCGCCGGGCAACTTCAACGGGGTCGGCAAGCACGCGTACAACCCTTACGATCCGCGAATGGACCCGCGCCCCGACACTTTCGACGGCCGTCCCGCGCTCGGCACCGGAGGGTCGAGCTCCGGCGCCGGCCCGGCCGCCAACTTCTGGACGGCGAGTGTCGGAACGGATACGCAGGGCTCGGTGATCATTCCGAGCAGCGCGGCGATGCTGGCCGGCATCAGGCCGACGATCGGCCGGATCAGCCGGTGGGGCGTCATCCCGATCACGTTGGATCAGGACACCGCCGGCCCCATGGCACGCACCGTCACGGATGCCGCGATTCTGCTCGGCGCGATGGAAGGTGCTCAGCCCGATCCGAACGACGAGATGACGAAGCGGTGCCAGCCGCCGCCCAACCGCGACTACACGAAGTTCCTCGACGCCGGCGCACTAAGGGTGCGCGGATCGGCATCCCGCGCAAGTTCTTCTACGACTCGATGACGCTGGCGGGCGACACGAGGCCGCGAGGCGGACTGAACCAGGCGCAGGCGGCGGCAATGGCCGAGGCGATCGAAGTGCTGCGTAAGCAGGGCGCCGAGGTGGTCGATCCGGCGGACATCCCGAGCGTGCTCGATACCAATCCGGATCGGCACATCTCGCAGTGGCGATGGTGCGGCAGCGGGAGCCAGGTCCGCGGCAAGGACCAGGATTGCTCCATCGTCCTCAAGTACGGCATGAAGCGCGACTTCAACCGCTGGCTCGGTTCGCTCGGCGAGCATCCACCGGTCGCGTCGCTGCACGAGCTGCGCGAGTGGAACCTCGCCAACCAGAAGGCCGACTCCATTCGCTACGGCCAGTCGCGGCTCGACATCTCCGACGAGGTCGATCTCGAGCGCGATCGCCCGCGCTACGAAGCGGATCGTGCGCGGGACCTGGAGCTGACGGCGACGCGCGGCATCGATGCGGCGATGAAGGAGCACCGTCTCGATGCGCTGTTCTTCCCGTCGTTCAGCGGAGTCACCCTCGCGGCGCGGCCCGGCTATCCGATGCTGACCGTACCGTTCGCCCTGGTGCCCAACGCGCCGACGGCGCCGTTCCCCGAGGGCTTCAACGCAAAACCTTCTCCCTACGGTGTGAGCTTCGTCGGCTCGGCTTGCAGCGAGCCGCGCCTGATCGCGCTCGCCTACGCATTCGAGCAGGCCACGAAGAAGCGCGTGCCGCCGCCGTCGGTTCCGTAAGACGGACTCTTTGGTTGGCGGTCGACGCGACGCCGAGGATCTTCAGTCCTCGGCGTCCTCTGTGTCCTGCGCGGTTGGTCACCCCTCTTTAGAAGAACACCTTCGCCAGGAACAGCATCTGGCGCGGGTCAGGCCAGACCGAGTACTTCCCGAAGTCGGGGCTGGCGACGTTTCGCGTCACCAGACTGCGGCTGTCGAGATTCTGCAGCGCGTTCCTCACCTCTCCTGTCACCTCCACCCGGCGCGTGCCCTGCCGGAAGAGGATCTTCGTCACGCGGAACTGGAGCCAGTTCTCGGTGCCGGTCCGATAGGCCCCCGGGTCGTCCACGTTGATCGACCGGTTGCCCTGCGGCAGCCGGACGAGCACCTGCGGCGCGTACGGCACGCCGCTCACGACCGCCAGCTGGCCGGACACCTGCACTTCCACCTTCGGAATCTCATAGGATCCGAACATGTTGAACATGTGCGGCCGATCCTGTGGATCGAGGTAGCCGTCGAGGTTGGTGAGGTCGTTCGGATCGCGGCCAAGATTTCCGGTCGGCTGGAGACCCTTCGTCCGCGAGTACGTGTACCCGAGCGTCCCCATCCAGCGGTTCGAGTGCCGCTTCGTCAGCGTGAAGATGGCGCCGTCGTATTGGCTGTAGAAACCGGGGCCGTTGGTCCGCTGATACACGCGCTCCGCCGGTGAATTGAGCAGCGGATGCACCGTCAGCGGCTGCGGCTGTCCGAACACCGACACGGTGGTCGTCGCGGTGCCGTAGACACCGCCGATGTCGACCCACCCGATCTGGTTCCGCGCGTTCTTGTGCACGTAGCTCGCGCCGAAGGCCACCTGGCGGACGAGTTCCCGGTCGATGCCGACCGAGTACTGATCCGTGTAGGGCGCGTCCATGTTCGAGTCGACGGCGAGGTTCGCGTTGGGACTCACCGAGGAGATGAAGATGTCGTACTGTCTGGTCGCCTGGTTGTACCTGTAGAGATCCTGCGTCGAGACACCCGGATAGACTCCGGTGAAATCGCTCAAGATGATCGGGCGATAGTAGCGCCCAACCGTGCCACGGAGCACCGTCTTGTCATCGTTGGTGAGCTTCACGTTGACGCCGGCGCGCGGCGAGAACGTGTGCCAGCTTGAACATTTCCCCGAGGCCCTGGATTGTCTCACCCGTTTCCTCGAGGTTGTTGTCGAACGCCGCCACGTCGGGGCTGACGCCCTTCATATAGTCGTACCGGACGCCCACCTTGAGGGTGAGTCGCCGGTTGACCGTCACTTCGTCCTCTACCCAGAGCGCCCGGGCGTTGTACATCGCCGCTTGTGTGCTCGGCGGAATGAACGTCGCCTGATCCGGCTGGCCGTTCACGTCCGTGTAGAGCACCCCGCCCGGCTGAATGTCGGTACTGGGCGAAGCTGTTGCGCATGAACTGCACGCCGCCTGAGACGTTCTGGCTGAAGGAGCTGCGCGAGAAGTACCGGTTCAGCTTGGCATCGACTTCGTCGCGCCGCGGAAAACTCCGATACGCCAGCGCGTTGCAGCACTGGACCCCGGTTACCGCGTCCAGGCGCATCGGCGTGGTCGTCTCGTTGTTGAATCCGATCCGCTTGTCGGGGAAGTTCGTGAGCGAGTACCGCACCGTCAGCAACGTGTTCGAGCCGAGCGTCGTGGCGACCTCGGAACCGAGCTGTGGCAGATACCCGGACGAATTCTGCAGCGCGTCGAGCGTCACCGTCTGCGTCGGGGAATGCGGCAGCGGCTCCCAGAACCGCTCGTGATAGTACGTCTGCCGGAACGTCGTCGACTCGTTGATCTTCCACGTGCCCTTGACATTGGTGTCCTCGAGCCACACCAGGTATTCCTTCTCCAGCGGGGCCTGGCCGGGATTTCGAGCCAGGTTGCCGCGGAAGACGAGGCCACCGAAGAACCACGCGTTGTTTTTCTTGATCGGCCCGCCGATGTGCCCCGAGATGTCCCGGAACTTCAGCCACTCGAACCCGTTCTCGCCTTCGGGACAGTTGCACGGCAGTTTGACTGGAGAAGACGACAGCCAATTGGGCCCCCAGAACGCGGCGGCATCCGCCTGGAACCGGTTCGTGCCCGATTTGCCGATCGCGTTCAGCACGCCGCCCTGCGCCTGCTGGAACTCCGCCGACGCGCCCAGCGTCGTCACGTTCACCTCTTCGAGCCCGTCGAAGTCCGAGAGCGTCCAGGCGCCGCCGGTGTTGGGGTGATTGCTCATCACCCCGTCCATGAGGAACGACGTCTCGTTCTGATTCGAACCCATGACGTAGACCTGGAACGGCGAGTTGTAGTTCGTCGTCGTCACCCCGGGCATCGTGGCCATGAAGCTTTGGACGCCGTAGCGCTTGTGAGGCACGTTCTGCGTGACCTCGGAGGAGAGCGCCTGGGTGATCCCCGTCTGCCGCGAATCGACCACGGGGGCCTGGCCGCTCACGGTAATCGTTTCGGCGACGGCCGCCACCTTGAGATGCAGGTTGCGTTCGACCGTGCCGCCGGCGACGACGCGCAGGTCTGATTCCTGGTAGGTGCTGAATCCCTGCAGGGTGACCGTCAGGGCGTAGATTCCCGGCTGCAAGCCGGTAAAACGGTACTCACCTTGCGCGCTCGTCACGGTGTTCGAGGGACCGCCTGGCAACGCCGGCGACGTCAACACAGCATTGACACCGGGCAGAACGGCACCCGACTCGTCGAGTACGACGCCGATGATGCGGCCACCCACGTTTTGAGCTTCAGCTGAAGCCACTCCGAGCAGGGTACTCAATACGAACAGGAAGGTTCGACATCTCATCTGCGAACTCCTTAGGAAGAGCCTTCGCGCTATTTGTCGAGCTGCTCGATCAACGCCGCCGACGCCGGCCGCTGTTTCTGCAGACGTTTCGCCACCGCCTCGGCGCCGCGCAGCGCCCGCAGCAGGTTCAGCCCGAGGATTTTCTTGATGTCGTTGTCGGAGTATCCGCGCCGCAGCAGTTCCGCCGTCAGGTTGGGGAACTTCGACACGTCCTCGAGCCCGACGACGTTGGCGCCGCCGTCGAAATCGCTGCCGAGGCCGATGTGATCGATGCCGGCGACCTTGCGGATGTGATCGATGTTGTCGGCGATGTCGGCGACGGTGACGCGCGGCGCCGGGTTCGCCTTCTGCCACGCCTCGATGCCGGCGCGAACCGCCGCCTGATCGCTCGGGTGCAGCGCCGCGAGGCGCTGACGTTCGGCCTGTTGCGCCGCGGCATGACGCACGCCGTCGGCCGACGAGTACTGCTGCATGAAGAACACCATCATGACGCCGCCGTTTTTGGGCAGCATCTGGAGGATGTTATCCGGGGCATTGCGGCCGATGTCGGCGGTTGCCCGCGGCGAGGAATGCGAGAAGATGACCGGCGCTTCCGAAATCCGCAGCACGTCTTCCATCGTCTCGGCCGCGACGTGGCTGATGTCGACCAGCATGCCGAGCCAGTTCATCTCGCGGACGACCTCTTCGCCGAACTTCGTCAGGCCGCCGTGCTGCGGCGGGAAGAACCAGGTATCGGCCCAGGGATTGCGGTCGTTCCACGTCAGCGTCATGTAGCGCACGCCGAGGCGGTAGAACATGCGCAGCACGCTCAGCGACGAATCGATGTGATGCCCGCCTTCGAGACCGATGAACCATCCCATCTTCCCGGTCTTGAAGATGCGCTCCATGTCGTCGGCGGTGAGTGCCTGCTCGAAGACGTTGGGATAGCGCTCCGTGATCCGGTGGATGACGTCGATCTGCTCGAGGGCGCCGCGGACCGCTTCCTGCGGGTTGCCGAGCGCGCCCTGCCCCGAGATCGGGGCGTAGGCCGAGAAGAACATCCCGCCGACGCCGCCGCGCTTGAGGCGCTCGATGTCGGTGGAGATGCCCGGCTGCGACCCGGTGATGTCGAGTTTCTCCAGGTCGCGTCCGGCCTTCTGCCGTACCTGAAACGGATAGTCGTTGTGGCCGTCGATGAGCGGCACCTGCCGGTGCAGGGCGCGCGCGCGGTCGAGGAACGCATCGGCCGGCGGCGACGGTTGCGCCGCTTCGACCCGCGGTCCGGCCGGCGTGAATGTGCCGGCACCGGCCATCACGGCGCCCAGGAGCGCGAGCGCACCCAGCAGCGGCGCGGGACACGCGCGGAGCATCATCGCCGGGCTCCGTTGTCGCCGGAGTTCTGTCCCTGCGCCTTGGATATCTCCGTCATGTAGCCGAGGATGAACCGCGATGCGCCTTCCGGAATGGCGTAGCGGCCGGGCAGATAGGCGGACGACAGGATGCCGACCTGGTTTTCGACGATCCAGCGGTCCTCGCGCTCGGTGATGTCCCAGAGCGCCATCACCCGCTCGGGCTTGTAGTCGCGCCCTTCTTTCGCGTCCGCGTTGACCAGCCAGCAGATCTCGACGTCCGTCATCATGACGTCACGCGGGGTATGGCGGACGACCGCCACGTAGTCGTCGTAGCACTGGATGTTCCCCAGCGCCCAGGTCGTGCTCGCCGACCAGCGGTTGTGCGAGTACTCCTTTTTCGTCGGCAGCAGCGGCGCCACCGGCTTGCCGTCGAGCGATCCGGTCGCGAACCCGACGTTGAGGATGGCGCCCGCCGGAACGCCGCGAATCATGCCGCCGCCGCTGCCCATCCCGCCGGCCTGCTCCGGCTGGCGGTACTTGGTCGGGACGAACCGCTCGAGCTCCGTCGCCAGCCGCGCGTGCTGCTCCGAGGACATCGTGCCGTCCCAGAAGGGGTGCGCCTTCACCAGCGACTTGTGCGCCGGCCCGCAGTGATAGCACTCGTGGAAGTTCTCCATCACCAGCTTCCAGTTGGCCTTGACCGTCGTACTTGGCGCGGGCGCCGACCTTCAGCGACGCCGTTCCATAGTCTTCGCAGATGCTCCGCCAGTTCGGCGTCCGCGGAGGATTGACGACCGAATCGAAATCCGGCGGCTCGTCCCTCGACAGGTTGGCGATGATGAACCCGCCTGCGGTCCGGACGTGGCATGGAATCAAGCCGTTCTGCGACAAGTCGAAATCAGCCGGCATCCCGTTCGGCGCCGAGATCAGCCGTCCGTCCATCCCGTAGGTCCAGGCGTGATACGGGCACCGGAACACCGGCGTGTTGCCGCTCGCCCCCAGCTGCTTGACCGAGAGGCGCGCGTCCTTCGGCGCCGGGTCCTCGTCGTGCCGGCACAGGCGCGAGCCGCGATGACGGCAGACGTTGTGGAACGCTTTCACCGCGCCGGCCTGATCGCGAAGGAAAATCACGCTGTCGCCGCGGCCGAACTCGAACACGAAGTAGTCGCCCGGCTTGGGAATGCGGCTTTCGTGGTCGACGAGCAGCCAGACGTTGTCGGCGAGGAACCGCTCATCGGCCAGATAGCGCTTCTCGTCGAGGTAATACTCCGCTGGCAGGGAGGTTCCCACCCGCCATCCGTTGATGACCTCCGGGGCACTTTGCGTCGGGGCCGCCTGAGCGTAGGCCAGCGAGATGCTGTCGCGAGCGTCGGCGACCGGGTCGCCGCCGTAGGTGAGGCTGGGTGGCGGCAGCGCGACCCTGAAACGCCGCGCCGCTTCCGCGCCCTTCGCCGCGGCGGACGTCTTGCCCTCGAGCGGCGCTTCGCCGATGACCGAGCCGGGAAGGACCATCGCCGCGGCACCGGCCGCCACCGACGTCCGGGCAAAATCACGACGGCTGACTTTCTTGCTCATGACTGTGTCTCCTGCACGACTTCTTTCATGTACCACTGGACGAACCTCGAGGGGCCGCCCTCGGTCGTCGCGTAGCGGCCCGACATGTAGGCGCCCGACCGGATGCCATGCTGGTTGTTCTCCACAATCCAGCGGTCCTCGCGCTCGGTGATGTCCCAGAGCGCCTTGACGCGTTCCGGCTGGTAATCGCGGCCTTCCTTCGCGTTCGGGTTGACCAGCCAGAAGATCTCGACGTCGGTCGCGGTGACGCCGCGCGGCGTGTGCCTGACGACGGCGACGTAGTCGTCGTAGCACTGGATGCAGCCGAGCGCCCATGCCGTGCTGGCCACGCGCTGACGGTGCGTGTACTCCTTCTTCGTCGGCAGGAGCGGGGCGACCGGCTTGCCATCGAGCGATCCGGTGGCGAACCCGACGTTGAGGATTCCGCCTCCCAGGCCGGCACCCATGCCGCCCTGCCCCGCACGCCGCCGTGCCTGGGCCGGGATGAACGGCTCGAGCTGCTGCGCGAGCCGCTCGCGCTGCTCCGCCGACATCGTGCCATCCCAGAACGGATGCGCCTTCACCAGCGACCGGTGGGCGGGACCGCAGTGGTAGCACTCGTGAAAGTTTTCCAGCACCAGCTTCCAGTTGGCGTTCACCAGGTAGCGGCTTCGAGCGCCGACCTTGAGCCGCTCCGTCCCGTACTCGTCGCAGACGGTGCGCCAGTTCTGGGGCGTCCGGGACGGATCGATGACGCCATCGAAATCCGGCGCCTCGCCCTGCGACAGGTTGAGGAAGATGAACCCACCGGCGGTCCGCACGTGGCACGGGATCAGGCCGTTCTTCGACATCTCGAAGTCGGCCGGCATCCCGTTGGGCGCCGAGATGAGCCGCCCGTCCATGTCGTAGGTCCAGGCGTGGTACGGGCACCGGAACACGGGGCTGTTGCCGCTGGCGCCAAGTTGCTTCACCGACAGGCGCGTGTCCTTCGGCGCGGGATCGTCCTCGTGCCGGCACAGCCGCGAGCCGCGGTGCCGGCACACGTTGTGGAAGGCCTTCAGCTCGCGCGCCGTGTTCCGCAGCACGATGACGCTGTCGCCGCGGCCGAACTCGAAGACGAAATAGTCCCCGGGCGCCGGAATCCGGCTCACGTGGTCGACCATCAGCCAGAAATCCGCGGCGATGACGCGCTCGTCGTTCACAAAACGCTTCTCGTCGGTGTAGTACTCGGCCGGGATCGTCGTGCCGACCTGCCATCCGCGCACGATCTCGGGCGCGGTCTGCGCCGGGGCCGCCGGCTGTGCGTGCGCCAGCCCGATGCTGTCGCGGAACTCGGAGACGCCGCTGGCGGGATCGCCGCCGTAGCCGAACCCCGGTTCCGTCCCCACGACCCGGCGGCGCCTGGCCACCGCCGCGCCTTCGGCTGCGGCAGACGTACCGACGCTCGGACTCTTCGCGAGGGCTCCCGACGGCAAGGTCACCGCGACGCCCGCGACGAGCGACGCCGACGTCCGCGCGAAGTCGCGCCGGCTCACCTTCTTGCGCATTGCGGATCTCCCCGATGGCCCCGTCATCGCCGGGGCAGGTATTTCTTTGGAAACTTCGCCATCACCGTGAAGTTGGGGTCGACGACGTTCGCGATGCGCGCCACGCCGACCTGCGACAGCACCTCGAGCGCTTCCCACCGCTCGAACCCGTACTCGCTCTCGAGCCACAGCACCATTTCGACGTGCGCGATCCGGAAGGCGTCCAGCAACGGGCGCACCGAGCCGGCGACCATGATGAAGTCGTTGTCTTCGTAGCGCGGCCACGCGATCTTCTTGTTCTTGATCAGCTCGAACTGGAACGTGACGTCGGCCTGCGTTTCGATGCCGGTGCCGGTGATTTCACCGTCGCCCTGAAGCGCGTGCGCGTCGCCATAGTAGAAGTAGGCGCCGTCATGAAAGATCGGCAGGAACACCGTGGTGCCTTCGTGCGCGTCGGAACTGTCCATGTTCCCGCCCCAGTTGCCGGGCGCGCCGCCCTGGATGGCCTGGTCCCCTGACGGGGCGACGGCGAGGCGACCCAGCATCATGCTCAACTGCACCTCGATCTGCTTCGTCTGGCTCAATGGCAGATCCAGCGTCGCCGGTGAGCTTCTCCTTGTTGATCTGCCAGATGTGCCGCCGCGTCGGCGTCGGGTCGGTGAGCATCGGCGTGGACGTGGTCGGCGTGAGCACGGCGTACCCGCTCCCGCCGGTTCCGGAGCGCCCGGTGTCGATCTTCGGCCGCAGCCGGAGAATCTTGACCACCAGCGTGTCGTTGGTCGTCGCGCCTTCGATGAAGATGGGACCGGCCTCGCCGGGGTAGCCGCTGCCACCCGTCTTCGCCGTGTAGAAGTCGGAGAAGAGCGTGCTGGTTTCGACGATGTCGCCCGGCTTGATCCGCAGCACAGGGTCGCGGACCGCATAGGTCTGGCTTCCCTTTCGGAGAGGGCACGAACTTGTGCGTGTCCGCCATCGCCGGGTCGGACAGGGCCACGACCGCCAACACGAAGAGAAGCTGACGACTCATCGACTCGCGCTCCTTGGGCGCCCTTATTGGCGCGTGCTCACGCCGACGGGATCACTTCCGTCATGTACCACTTGATGAACGACGCTGGCCCACCTTCACTCGTCGCGTACAGACCGGACGAATAGCGATTCGACATCAGGCCCAGGTGGTTGTTCTCGACAATCCATCGATCCTCCCGGTAGGTCAGATCCCACAGGGCGATCATCCGATCGACGTCGACGTCCGCTTCTTTCGCGGCGGGGTTCACCATCCAGAAGATCTCCACGTCGGTGCTCATGACGCCACGCGGGGTGAAGCGCGCGACGGCGACATGGTCGTCGTAGGCCTGGAGATACGAGGTCGAAAAGCCGGTCGCCGCGTATCTCGTGAAATGGCGTGAATTCCTTTTTCGCGGGCAGCAGCGGGGCCACCGGCTTCCCATCGATGCTGCCGGTGACATATCCCGGTCGCAGGTGTTGTGCTGAATTTCCCGCGCCCATGCCACCGGCACCAGCGGCCTGGCGCGCGCTGGCGGCCGCGCGGTCCTGCCGCCGCCGGTCTTCGATGACCGGCATCGCATGTCCCTCGCGGGCCAGCGCCTGCTCCACCCGGGCACGTTCCGCGGCGTTCATCTCCGAGAGGAACTGGAGTTGATGCACCCAGTGGTACGACTTGGTGTGCGACGGTCCGCAGTGGTAGCACTCGCGGAAGTTCTCGATCGCCAGCTTCCAGTTCGCCTTGGTCGGGTATTGTCTTCGCGCCACCGTCTTCAACTGCGCCGTCCCGTACTCCTGACACGCCGCTCGCCAATTGCCTACGAACGACGTCGAAATCGGGCGGCGTCCTGCTGCGACAGGTTGACGAAGATGAAGCCTTCGACGGTCCGCACGTGGCAGGGGTGCAGGCCGTTCTGTCGAGGCGTCGAAATACGCCGGCATGCCGTTCGGGGTCGAGATCAGGCGCCCGGCCAGATCGTAGGTCCACGCATGATACGGGCAGCGAAAAACCGGCGTGTTGCCGTTCGGCCCCAGTTGAACGACCGAGAGCCGGGGATCGGTTGGCTTGCCGTCTGCGCGCGCTTCCGAGGGGTGGATGCTGTCGGGCCCGTGCTGGCACAGGCGCGACCCGCGATGCCGGCAGACGTTGTGAAACGCCTTCACTGCCCCGGCCTGGTCGCGGAGGATGATGACGCTGTCGCCGCGGCCGTATTCGAACACGAAGTAGTCGCCCGGCTTGGCGATCCGGTTCTCGTGATCGGCCATCAGCCAGAAATGGTCGGCGATGAACCGCTCGTCGTTCAGGTAGTGCTTTTCCTCGAGGTAGTACTCCGAAGGAATCGTGGTGCTTTCCCGCCATCCGCCCGGGTGCACCGCGGTCTGACTGGCGTACGCCGTCTCGTCCAGCATCATGTCGCGCCCGGTCGAGTCGATGCCGCCGTAGCCGACTTCCGGCGGCGGCGCGACACGGCGCCGTCGGGCCACCGCCGCGCCTTTGGCCGCCGCGGAACTCTTCGTCGCGAGCCCCGTTTCCGGCGCGGCCGCCGCGAGGAGCGCCGTCGGCAGTGCGACCGCCGCCGCGGCGCCCGCGCCAACCGACGTCCTGGCAAAATCGCGACGGCTGACTTTCCTGCTCATGTTTCCTCCAGCGTTGGTGGTCAGAATCTACTACAAACTACAGCGTTCACAGACGAAATGACGCTCACCGTCGAGGGCGAAATTGTCGCCGAATGTCGCATGAAACAACGCCCGTGTGTGCAATTCGGGAAAGCACGATGAAGACGTGGCTACTTTTTCGTAGGATTCGTGTTCCGTGGCGGATGGCAAGGAGAACGACGTGACACAGTCCGATCGCGAGCTCGGCATGCATCGGCCGATTACCCGGCGCGATTTCCTGCGGGGCGAGCGTCGCCGGCGGCGGCACGATGATCAGGCCGTCGTCAGTCGACGCGGAAGAGTTCGCGCAACCGCCCGCGCTTCGACATGAGCACGACCCGCCCACGCTCGACAGGCATGCGTTTGGCAGCGGCCCGGCTGGAACGATGGACTGTCGGGGCAGCACGATGCGGCGCATCGGCCGCACCGTCGCCGGAGCTGCTCGGCGAGGATCACCGCGCAGAGACGTGCAGCGACAATTTTGGCCCGGCCACGGCGACACGGAACGAGTTCATCTACCTGCTGCGGCGGGAAGGCCCCTATCGCGTCGCGGGCAAGGGACCGTGGACGAGCTCATGACGTCGACTGGTCGCGTGGATGGAACCGGGTGTAGCCGGTGACGACTGGAGCGGTTTTCCACGTCGGTGTATTCCGCGTAGCGCGAAGCCTCTAGGCGTGCGTCATCGCGTGCCGCCGCGAGCCGTCTTGATCGTGACGTAGAAGATGGAACGGCCGGCCTCGACGACAAATTGATGCGGCGTGCCGGCGGGCACGATGTACATGTCGTCGGGTCCGAGATGCTGGCGAGTGCCGCCGACGATCTCGCCGCCAAGCGTTTCCCCGGGGCCCGTTGTCTTCCCGCCCTTGATCTGGCCGCCGGTCAGCAGGGTTGCCTCGCCGCTCTGGACGACGAAAATATCGGTCCAGTCGTCGTGCTGTTCGACCAGGCCGGTCGCGTCGCGCTGCACCACCCAGTAGGAGTAGCCGTCCCGCGCGCCAAAGCGCTTGTACTTGACGCTCGGGTCCGGCGGCCACGGCTTTGCGTCGGCGATGGCGCGCTTCAACTCGGCGGCAGAGACGAAATCGGGGCCGCTCGCGTTGGGCCGCGGTTGTTGGCCAACGACGGCAGCGGCCGATCATGCGAGCAACGCTGCACAGAAAGCCGCACGCATCATGGTGTCCTCGTGGGGATGGAGAATAGCATGCGGCCGCCGGCTCGACGCCTGCCTCTTCAGGCGATCACGGCGTGACGACGACGGTGACATCTGTAGACGCGGTCAGGACCGAATCGTCGGCGTAGGCACGAAGAACATAGGTGCCAGGCTGGCTGAACGCCGCGGTCGTCGTCGCGTTGCCGGCGCGGATCGATGGAGATGCGGGAGTTGAATGTCACCTTGCCCGGTCCGCGGTAGTGAACCCACGTCACCGTGAGGCCGACTTCCGGATTCGGCTTGACCACGGCCTGCGTGACCGGATTTGGTTTCGGCGCGCGCGGCGGCGCGCCGCTCGGGCGGCGAGACGGACGCGGCGTCGGAAATCCATCGTCGGCGACCGACACGGTGAGGCTGATCGGAGCTGACGCGGCAGTGCTTCGGCGGGACGCACCATCGAGCCTGATGGTCGGACGCGTGTTGGGCTCGCCGCCGCCCTGGCCCATGTCCTGGAGCCGGTTCTCGCGGACGACGACGTCGCTCAACTCGTAGTCGGGCTTCAACGTCGCGTACGCCTTGTCGGTTCGCCCGTGCGCGGTGAGGCTCCAGACCAGCTCCTTGCTGCCCCAGTCCTTTGGCACGATCACATCGAACACGAACATCTGGCGCCTGACGTAAAAATGCGTCGGCTGACCCCGATCCGCGTCGCCCGGCTCGAAGCGGTTGTCGGCCCCAACCGGGATGTCGAGCTCTTCCTCGTAGTTCCGGTTCATGTAGCCGAACGTCATCGTCGCGCTGCCGTCCGGGTTCCGGGTCCAGCCCTCGTACACCGGCACGACGTTCTGGCCGATCGCGTACTGAATCTGGCTGGCGCGTTCACTCGTCGCGCCGGACACGAGCGCCGGCAGCAACAGCAGAAGAAGATGTCGCATCGCGACTGAACTCCTCATCGGTCAACGTGTAATAACTGATCCAGGCGAAGCTCATCTCGTCGATCGTTCGCCCGCCCGGTCCGGCCCAGTTTCTCGGGTCGGGATTGTTCGGATTCGCGGCCGAATTGTCGTGCCAGCCGATGACGTGGAGGATCGTTCCCGCCGGCAGCAGCGGCGCGGCGTCGTCGGCGTAGCGGTACACGAGCTGCCATCCGGAATGGAACCGGTCGACGCAGTTGATCGGCTGGACTCGCATCGTCGGCAGGATCGCCTCGACGCAGAGCGCCTTGCCGCGGCCGTGCATGTGCGGCTGGAACGAGGTCAGCCGCGACGCCTGTTCGAGCTTGAAGTAGCCGTCGTGCCGGACGCTGGCTTCGCCGGCAGGGATGTCGAGCGCCTCCGACGGCTCGCCGACCCGGGCCGTGGTCTGCAGGTGGCGCGGCACCACACCCTTCGGATGGAACCTGAGGCCGAGCGTCGGCCAGTGACGCGGCGCGTCCGGCGTCGGGATGGAAATGGATGTTGAAGCGAATCTTCGAGCCCGCGGCGATCAGGCGTCCCGCGTTGTCAGGGAAGACGTCGCCGCTGCCGCCCGCGACGTAGGCGTTCAGAAACGACTCCTCGGACGCCGTCCTCCGAGACGACATACGTCAGCACGTGGTGGATGGAGCGCTGCGCGTCGTTGCCGGGCAGCGTTTCCACCGCGCTCAGGTACCGGTCTTCCTTCAATCCGGGATCGACGATGACGTCGGTCCACGAGTTGGCGCCGGCGGCCGCGGCAGCGGGCGGCGCCGGCACGATCAGATCCGGTTCGCCGATCGTCCATCGGTCCGGATCCTCGAACTGGCGCGGCGCAGGCAGGTCGGCCGGATTGCCCCGCGGAGCGCCGGCGTCCACCCACCCGGCGATGGTGGCGATCTCGTCGTCGGTGAGCGACGGATCGTTCTTGAAGCGCCGGACGCCGACGCGCCGGTCGATGAACCACGGCGGCATCTCGCGAGCGAGCACCTTCTGGCGGATCGCCCTGGCCCAGGGCCGCACCTCGTCGTAGGTCATCAGCGACATCGTCCCAATCGATTCCGGACGATGACAGCGCTGGCACGCGCGCTGGAGGATGGGGGCGACGTCCTTCGTGAACGTCGGCGCGCGGCGTTCGACGCCGTCCCGGCTGACTGATGGCGTGCGCGCGCGCACGCGGCCGGCTGGTTGACGCCGGCGATGGCCACCAGCAGAAGCGCGAGAATCGTCACGTCGCGACTAGTTCGTGCGCTTCGCGCGCCGTTCGAGTTCTTGTTGATAATCTTCGTCGCTCAGGTAGTAGTAGTTCATCCAGGCGAAGCTCATCTCGTCGAGCGTCCGTCCGCCGTAGCCCGCCCAGTTGCGTGGGTCGGGGTTGATCCGGTTGGCGGGTGAGTTGTCGTGCCAGCCGATCACATGCAGGATCGTTCCGGCCGGCAGGAGCGGCGCCGCATCGTCGGCGTAGTTGTAGACGAGGCTCCAGCCGAAGTTGAATTTGGCACAGCTGATCGACTGGACGCGCATCGTCGGCAGGATCGCCTCGACGCACATCGATTTGCCGCGCGTGTGCATGTGCGGCTGGAACGAGACGAGCAACGTCGGCTTTTCGAGGCGGAAGTATCCGTCGTGCCGCACGTCGCTCTCGCCGGCAGGGATGTCCAGATCCTCGGGCGAATCGCCGACGGTCGTCGAGATCTGAAGGTACTTGGGCACGTACCCTTTGGGATGGAACTTGATGCCGACCCGGGTCCGATCCCTGGTTTCCTTGCCGTTCGAGTGGTAGTGCATCTGGAAGCGGATTTTCGTGCCCGCCTTCATGATCCGTCCCGCATTCGCCGGGAAGACATCGGCGTTCTTGCCCAAGCGCATATTCGTTCAGGAAGACCGATCGCTCGGCGCCATCCTGATCGGCGTCGAGGATGTAGGTGATCGCGTGGTGGACCACGTCGCGCGCGCCCTTCCCCGGCTTGGTCTCGACCGCCTGGATATAGCGGTCCTCCTTCAGACCGGAATCGGCGAAGTAGACGCCCCACCAGTCGGGCGCCACAGCGGGCACCGTGTGCTCCTTCGGCAGCGTGATGATCAGATCCGGTTCGCCGATGTTCCACTGCTCCAGATCGGCGAACTGCCGCGGCGGCGGCATGTCTGCCGGGTTCCCGCGGACGGCGCCGCCGTCCACCCACGCGCCGATCGTGGCGATCTCTGCGTCGGTCAGCGAGGGATCGTCCTTGAACTTGCGCACGCCGACGTGGCGGTCGATGAACCAGGGCGGCATCTCGCGCGCCGTGACTTTCTGCTTGATGCCGCGCGCCCACGGCCGCGCCTCCTCGTAGGTGAGGAGAGACATCGGCGCAATCGCGCCCGGGCGATGGCAGTCCTGGCACGCGCGCTGGAAGATCGGTGCGACGTCCTTGGAAAAGGTGACCGGACCCGCGGACGCCGGCGGCGGCTTGATCGGCGCCCGCCGCGGAAAAGGTCGGACGCGCGCCGGCGGGAACAATCACGACTAGGGCGAGCATGACGGCGAGAAGCATGACCTTCATGACCGCGCCATTATAGTTGCGGAATTGGACGTGGTGACATTCCTCATTCACCAACTCACCACTTCGCCAACTTCGCCAATTCACGGGTTTTTCCGCAGGAAGGGCACGCGGCGCGTGAACATCTGGTAGACGTGGTGCGCCTCGTGATGCGCCATGTACTCGACCAGGAACGCGATGTCGAAGGTCCCGAACGTGGGATGCTGGCCGCGCCTGAGCCATTCGGCCGGCGCCAGGTTATCGAGGCGCACGGCGAATCGATCGCGATCGGCCAGAAAGCGCTGCACATGCTCCTGGCCGGGGCCCGATGCGATCAGGGCGGCAAACGCGGCATCGTTCTCCGGTGCGTAGGGCTCGAACGCGGGCGCGTCGCGTTCGAGCATCGCGTCGACGCGCGCCTCGAACAGCTGCTGCACGACCCAGAGGTGACACGCCAGCTCGATGAGCGACCATTTGCCGGCCACCGTCTGGCGGCGGAGCGTCTCGTCGTCGAATCCCGCGGTGAGGTGCCGGACGTCGTCGCCCAGATCGCGGAGCCGTGCGACCAGCCCGTGGCGCGCTCGATCCTGTTGTGCCATCGCGGTTTGCGTTGCCGCGATGGTAGCACGGTGGTAGGATGCGCGAAATTCACCGGTTCACCTGATCAACTCTCGAACGCAGCTCGTCGTCGACCAGCACGACGCGGCGGCGCGGCCCGCTTCGAAGCGCCGCTGGAGAAGTCGAATGAGACCGTGCGCAATTCTGTTGATCTCGGTCATGCCGATCGCGGCCGCTGCCGCCGGCGGCCAGGATGCCTCGAGCCGGTATCTGCAGTCCTACGGCAACCCCGCCCTGCGCGGCGAGACGCTCATGGACAACGAACGCCTCGTGGTGCAGAAGTTCGTCATCCCGCCCGGTACGTGGGAAGGCCAGCACACGCACGCCGGCAATCAGCTCTGGGTGCAGATGAACGGACGGCGAGTGGACCTCGCACGCCGATCGCACGAAGGTGTCACGCGTGAAGGCGGGATCGGTCGGCTGGCTGTCCGCCTGTCGCGCGTCCTGAAAACGACGAAGGCAGCATCAATACCGGGTCGACTCCGATCGAGCTGCTGTGGGTGACGCTCAAGCCGCACACGGCCACCCCCTCCGAGATCGCGGCGATGAAGGACTACCGGCTCGTCTACCCCGAAATCCCGGGCGAGCTGGTGCTGGACAACGACCAGGTCGTCGTGCAGCGGTTCGTGGTGCAGCCCGGCGCCTGGGAAGGCGTGCACGCGCACCCGGGCAACCAGCTCTACATCCACATCAAAGGGGGCACCTGGGCGGTACGAACAGGCGGGAGAGAGACTGTTTCGGAATCGAAGACCGGCTCGGTCGGCTGGTACCGGGCAATCCCGCTCAGCCAGCAGCATCAATCGGGAAACGCCGGCACCGCGCCCATCGACTTGGTGTGGATCACGCTCAAACAATAGTCGTGTGTTCTTCGTGCCAGAAGTGGGACCGATTCGGAGATCGTCATTATGACAAGGATGCTGCTCGCAATCATCCTCGTGGCAGCGGCAGGTTTGGTTGATCCGGCCCGCGCACAAACCGCCGGCGGGGGTATCCGCGGGATTGTCCGCGACGCGACCGGCGCGATCCTCGCCGGAGTTACGGTCGAGGCCACGAGCCCGGCGCTGATCGGCACACGCGTAGAGGTGTCAGACTCCCAGGGGCTGTATCAGCTGGAGCGCCTGCCGATCGGCGTCTATAGTGTCGCCTTCACGCTCCAGGGCTTCACCACCGTCGCTCCGCGAGAACGTGCGCGTGGAAGCCGGACGCACGATTGACATCGATGCAACGCTGGCCGTCGGCGCGGTCACGGAAACGGTCACCGTCTCGGGCGCGTCGCCGGTGGTCGACAGCCTGCACGCGGGGACGACCACCAACTTCAACCTGCAGCTGCTGGAGAACATCCCGAGCACGCGGACCTCGTGGTTCGACACCGTCGCCTTCATGCCGGCGGTGCGAACCGATCAGCAGACCGCCAACAGCGCGACATTTCTTCTCTACGGATCGAACTCCGACCAGAATTCCTATCAGTTCGAGGGCATGGACATCACCGGGCTCGGCAGCGGCATCGTCTGGGACTTCCCGAACCCGGACATCATCCAGGAGCTGCAGTTCGTGGGCGTGGGCGCGTCGGCCGAGCATGCGGGCTTCCAGGGAGGGATCGTCAACCTGGTGACCAAGTCCGGGAGCAACAGGTTCAAGGGACGCGCCAGCTTCTTCCTGACCGAAGACAGCATGGTGTCGAACAACACGCCCAATGAGACCTTCCCGTACCAGGTGGACTACTACCAGGACTACACCTGGGAGATCGGCGGGCCGGTCAAGAAAGATCGGGTGTGGTTCGCCGCCATCTTCGAGCTGCTGCGATACCGCCAGTCGCAAGTGGGCGTCGATCTCGCCTTCGCGCCGAAGCTGAAGCGCTTCCGAGATTTCTTCAAGGTCAACGCGAAGCTCTCGGCGAACGACCTGCTGGATGTCGCCTACAACGACAACAACTACGACTCGGCGGGCCAGACCAGCCGCACCAGACCGCCCGAGACCGTCGTGCGCGATCGCGGCCACAACCCGATCGTCACGGCGCGGTGGACAAAGACGATGGGGTCGTCGACCGTGCTCGAGGCCAGAGGCGGCTACATGTACGCGATCGACAAGAACACGCCGCCGAACGACGACTTCGAGACGCCAGGGCGCTTCGACATCTCGACCGGCCAGTACAGCGTCAACATCCAGTCTGCTTCCTATTCCACGTTCCAGAAGCCGTCGATGGCCGCCGCGCTCACGCACCACGCCAGCGATTTCCTCAAGGGATCGCACGAATTCAAGTTCGGCGTGCAGATCGCGCCGAGCAACAGCATCGTCGGCAGCGGCCCGTTCATGGGCAACAAGTTCTATTACGATCTGGGCGGGCTTCCCTACTACGTGCTGAACCGCGAGCCCAACGCGAACGCCGGCCGCGTGACGACTTCGGGCGTGTTCGTCCAGGACAACTGGACGGCGAACCGCGTGACGCTCAACCTCGGCATCAGGTTCGATCACACGGGCGCCGATGTGCCGGAGGCCAACCAGCGCGATGCGCAATTCGAGGTCACCGACACGCGGTATCCGGGCATCTCGAATCTGATCGCGTTCAACGACGTGTCGCCGCGCCTGGGGTTGACGGTCAAGCTCGATTCGACCGGCAAAACGGTCGGCAAGGTGAGTTACGGGCGGTACTACGGGCGATTGAACACCAACATGTTCTCGGCGATCTCGCCCGGCAACACGGTGACCAACGCGTTCCTCTACACGCCGGCCACCGGCCTCTACGACCGGCCGTACTACACGACCAACCCGAACATCAACTACGCGATCGATCCGGATCTGCACAACCAGTACACGGACCAGCTGTTCATCGGGCTGGAGCGGGAGGTGCTGCCGGATCTCGGGGTCGAAGTTTCGTACATCCGCAAGAACGAGCACGAGTTCCTGCGGGTCAACGACGTCCGGGGTGTCTACGCTCCCCAGCCGTTCGTGGACACGTTCCGCGGGCAGTCGCAGACGCTGAGCGTGTTCAACCTGCAGGGCGCGTCGAGCACGAGCCTCTTCGAGGTCACCAATCGCGACGACTTCAGGCAGGACTACAACAGTGTCGTGCTGTCGGCGTACAAGCGTCTGTCGAGTGCCTGGCAGCTCCACGGGTCGTATCAGTGGCAGCAGGCTCGGGGCCTCGCAGGCGGCGGGCTCGGCATCGGCTCGCAGGCCTTCAGCGGTCTCGGCACGGGCGGGTTCGGCCGCGACCCGAACGATCTGACGAACGCGTACGGGCGATTCGCTTCCGACAGCACGCACTCGGCCAAGGTGAATTTCACCTTCGAGGCCCCGCTGGGCATCCATGTGGGCCTCCGGGAGTCGTTCGAAACCGGGCGCCCGTATGGAAGGCTCATCACCGTTCGCGGCCTGAGGCAGGGAAACCGGAACATCCTGGCCGAACCGCGAGGGACCTACGAGTTGCCGTCGACGAACAACTTCCAGATCCGCCTCGACAAGGACTTCCGGTTCGGCGCCGATCGGCGCTTCCGCCTGTCCCTCGATATCTTCAACGTGTTCAACGAGGCGACTCCGGTGAGCGTCCGTAACAACAGCTCGCAGGGCGAAGCATTGTTCGGTCAGAGTCTCGAAGTCTTCGCTCCGCGTCGGCTGATGGTTGGATTCCGCGTCGAGTTTTAAGTTGGGGCTGGGGACTGGGGACTGATCGGGACTGCGACAGGCCACTAGCCGCAGTCGTTATGGAGGATCGCATGAGCAAGAAGGTCAGCCGCCGTGATTTTGCCCGGGCGTCAGTCGCCGCGGGTGCCGCGGCGGTCACGCTTCCCGGCACATTGTTCGCCAAGGACGCCGCGCCGACGACAGGCGTCGAAGCCGGTAAACAGGCGGCGATCGCGCGGCGCCGAATCACGCCGCCCGCTCAAGGACCCGGCTACGGCGGCGGCGACATCGCCGGACGCGGCAGCAGCGAACCGCTGCAGGACGCGGCCGCCGCGCCGCAGGCCGCGGCCGCGACCCATCCCGGCGGGTGGCGCGAGGGATACACCATCCCGGCGGCGTACTACGTCGACGAGGATCACTATCGGTCCGACGAGCGGTTCATCGCCGACAAGCTATGGCTGATGACCGACCACGAAAGCCGCATCCCGAACGCCGGCGACTACTTCGTCTTCGAGTACGGCCGTGGCGAAAGCGTGATTATCCTGCGCGACAAGGCGGGAGCGGTGAAGGCCTACTACAACGTCTGCCGGCATCGCGGGTCGCGCCTCTGCCGGCACGACGAGGAGCCTGCGCCGAAGGATGCGCGGCTCTCGGTGAAACAACTCTCGTCGAGCGGCAATACACCCGTGTTCCGCTGCCCGTATCACGCCTGGACCTACGACCTCGACGGCCGCCTGGTGTCCGCCTACGGAATGCCGGACGATTTCGAGCCCGCGAAGAACGGGCTGCTCCCCTGCCATCTGCGGACGGCCGAAGGCTTCATCTTCGTCAACCTCTCGCGGCGGGAGCCGCCTGATTTCGACTCCGCCGTCAGCGCGATGCGGACACTGTGCCAGCGTTACGGGACCGCGCAGTTGAAGGTCGGGGCGCGCGTTCAGTACCCGACCCGGGCCAACTGGAAGCTGGCGCTCGAGAACTTTCTCGAGTGTTATCACTGCGGACCCGCGCACCGCTCGCTGGTCACCACCCACGACTGGGACTATTCGATCACGGCCGAGCAGCGGGCGCGCCGTGCGCCTGAAATGGAGCGGTGGGTGCCTCCGAGGTCCGCCCCGGCAACTCCGCAGCGGGCATGGGGCAGGCGGCGGCGTCAACCAGCATCGTCGGGCGAGGGTTCCTGCGGCCAGGGTTACGTCACTGGATCGCTCGACGGCAGGCCCGTGGCGCCGCTGCTGCCCAACTTCAAGGAGTACACGCACGGCTTTCAGGGAGACGACGACCGCGTGGTCGACGGCCTACTGGGCGGCCTACGACGATCACGTCGCGGTGGCGCGATTCACGCCGCGCGGCGTCGCGATGACGGATGCCGAGATCATCTGGCTCGTCAACCCGGCCGCCAAGGAGGGGAAGGACTACCAGATCGACCGGCTGACGCGCTGTGGGACATCACCATGCGCGAGGACAAGTGGATCGTCGAGAACAACCACCAGGGCATCATGTGCGGCGGCGGCTACGTCCCCGGGCGTTACGCGACCCACGAAATCGGGAGAGGCAGCCCCCGGGTGCGTTCATCAAGTGGTACATGACCGAGGTCGTGCCCGCGGCGGAACGGCACACCGAGCCGACTGCCATGAACAGGGCGACCGCGACCTCGGGATGGATCGCGCGATTACGCGCCGCGATTTCCTGAATGGCGTCAGCGTCACAATCGGGGGCGCGTTGACCGCGCCGGCGCTTTGCCGGGGCCGCCGGAGAGCCCGACCAACCCGTTCCAGGGCCGGGGGCCGACGACTCCTACCCGCCGGCGCGGACGGGGATGCGCGGCAGCCACCCGGGGTCGTTCGAGGTCGCTCACTCGTTGCGCGACGCGAAGACCTGGGCCGACGCCGAGGACACGCGCGAAACGCTACGACCTCGTCGTCGTCGGCGGCGGGTTGAGCGGGCTTGCCGCGGCGTATTTCTTCAGGAAGGCCGTCGGGCCCGACGCCAGAATCCTGATCCTCGACAATCACGACGATTTCGGCGGCCACGCCAAGCGCAACGAGTTCCGCCACGGCAACCGGACGATCATCGGCCACGGCGGCACGCAGTCAATCGAGGCGCCGAACACCTACACGCTCGAAGGCCGCATGCTGCTGCAGGACATCGGCGTCGACGCCGATCGTTTCCACAAGGCCACCGCTCCCGACAGGAATCTCTACTCGTCGATGGGTCTTCGCCGCGCGGTGTTCTTCGACAAGGAAACCTTCGGCGCCGATCGTCTCGTCGGTCGGCGTGCCGAGATTCGGCGGCGCGCCGGACGAGGCGGCGTGGGCCGCGTTTCTGGCACGGACGCCGCTCACCGAGGCGGCCAGGAAGACATCCTACGGCTCTACGCGGAGAAACGCGATTACATGCCGGGGGTGCCGCGCGACGAGAAAATCCGGCAGCTTCGCACGATGAGCTATCAGGACTACCTGATCAAGGTGGTCAAGGTCAGTCCCGACGTCGTTCCATTTTTTCAGCAGTCGTCGCTCGGCTGGGCGAACGGCGCCGGCGGCATCGATTCGTACAGCGCCTGGGGTTGTTTCTGTCTGGGGAGGTTCCCCGGCCTCGACAGCCTCGGCCTCGGGCCGCGGCCACGGCACGCGTCCGTGAAGGATCCCGGCGAGACCATCCACTTTCCGGATGGCAACGGCACCGTCGCCCGACTCCTCGTCCGGTGGCTGATGCCGGCCGCGCTTCCAGGCACGACCATGGAGGACGCGATCACGGCTCGGGTCGACTACGCCAGGCTCGACGAGGCGGCGTCGTCCACCCGCATTCGGCTCAACAGCACCGTCGTCGGCGTGCGCCACGACGGCGAGGTGGGCAGGGCGCGGGAAGTCGAGGTCACCTATGTGAGCGGGGGGAAGGCGTTTCGCGTTCGTGGCGCGGCGTGCGTCATGGCGTGCTACAACGCGATCGTCCCGTATCTCTGCCCGGAGCTGCCGCCGGCGCAGAAAGCCGCACTGCACATGGCGGTGCGCCAGCCGATCGTCTACACCAACGTGCTGATTCGCACTGGAAGGCCTTCCAGAACCTCGGCGCGTCGAGCATCTATCTGTCCGGGCGGCTATCACCACACGATCAATCTCGACTCCGCCATCAGCCTCGGCACGTATCGCTGCGCCAGGACGCCCGAGGAGCCGATGGTGCTGCACCTGGAGCGCGAGCCGCTGAAGCCCGGCCTGCCGGTCCGCGATCAATTCCGCGCCGGACGCGCCGACCTGCTCGCAACGAGCTTCGAGACCTTCGAACGGAAGATCCGGGACCAACTGGGACGCGCGCTCGCCGACGGCGGGTTTGACC
Organism: uncultured Acidobacteriota bacterium; assembly: GCA_963720005.1. Classification (GTDB taxonomy): domain Bacteria; phylum Acidobacteriota; class Vicinamibacteria; order Vicinamibacterales; family CAVVIG01; genus CAVREM01. The sequence continues at coordinate 55,517 of CAVREM010000103.1, forward strand.
CCTCGCGCGACATCGAAGCGATCACGGTCAACCGGTGGCCGCACGGATATGCCGCCGGCCAGAACACGCTCTACGACCCGGACTGGTCCGACGAAGAGCTGCCGTGGGTGGTGGGCCGCAAGCGATACGGACGCATCGCCATCGCCAACTCCGATGCGGCGGCCATCTGTTTGACGCAGGCGGCGTTCGATCAGGGTCGTCGGGCGGTGCAGGAGATCCTCACCGATGTCATCCGGCCGCAGTTCCTGTATCCGTATTCGGAGCGCGTCTAGGCGTTGGCTGCGGCTGGTCAACGGTCACGTTTTGAAATCGGCGTCAAAGGAGACCGTGGATGGGAGCAATCGTTGTCGGACAGATCGCGCTGGCCGTCGCGTTGATCATCGCTCCACTGCACGCGCAAGGCGGCGCGCAGGAGAAGCGCACCATCGCGTCAGTGTTGGATCACCAGTTCACCGCTGCGGAACAGGATGTGGTGGCGGCAGCAGAGGCGATGCCCGAGGCGGCGTACTCGTTCGTGCCGACCAACGGGGAGTTCAAGGGCGTCCGCACGTTCGGGCAGCAGCTCAAACATGTCGCCGTCTATAATTTTCGGACCTTCGGCGCCATGCTCGGCGAGAAGCCGGGCGCCCGACGGCGACAACGGTCCGGACTCGGTCAGGACGAAAGAGCAGATCCTGAAGTACGTTCGAGATTCATTTGCGCTCGGGCACCGGGCGATTGCCACGGTCGGCCCCGGCAATTTGTTGAGCGACGTGAAGAACTCGCCGGAAGCGGGCTACGACACGCCGCTCGCGCTCGTGACCTTTGCCTGCTGGCACGCCTACGACCACTACGGGCAGATGGTGGAATATCTGCGCATGAACCAGCATCGTCCCGCCGGCCAGCCGCAACACCCCTCTGGCGAATCCTCGGTAGCAGCCCGTTGCCGGGATTGCCCCCGCTGACATGATTCGCGTTTCGCTGGCCACGGTGCTCCTCCTCGGCGGAATCCTGCTGGCACGCGTCGGCGAAGCCGGCCAGCGCGGAGCCGCACCCGGCACGCCGACGGCGGCAGCCGAGCCCGCGGCTCTGGATCCGCCGTTCGCCTTCGACGGCCCGCCAGCGCCTGTCGCGCCGGCCACTGTCACACGGGACGCGGCGGGGAGAGCGACGATTCGCGCGGTGCGTCTCGGCTCGCCCATCCGGCTCGACGGGCAGCTCGACGAAGCCGTCTACCAGGAGGTGCCGCCGATCTCGGACTTCATCCAGACCGAGCCGAGCGACGGCGAACCGGCCACGCAGAAAACCGAAGTGTGGGTGTTGTTCGATCGATCACACATCTATGTCACGGTCCGCCTGTGGGAGAGCCATCCGGAACGGATGATTGTCAACGAGATGCGGCGCGACAACACGGCACTCTATCGCAACGATCACATCGACATCGTCTTCGACACCTTCTACGACCGGCGCAACGGCGTGCTGCTGTCGACGACGCCGATCGGCGGCCTGGTCGACGCCCAGATCACCAACGAGCGGCAGTTCCACACCGACTGGAATCCGGTTTGGGAGGTCGAAACCGGCCGGTTCGACGGCGGCTGGACCGCCGAGTTCGCGATCCCGTTCAAGTCGCTCCGCTACCGACCGGGCCGCGCCCAGATCTGGGGCTTCAACGTGCAGCGTGAGAACCTGTGGAAGAACGAGATCTCGACGCTGATTCCCGCGCCGGCGGCGCTCGGGTCGCGCGGCGTCATGCAGTTCTCGCTCGCGCCGACGCTGGTCGGCCTGGAGGCGCCGCCGGGCTCGAAGAACCTCGACATCAAGCCGTACCTCGCCTCGAACGTGACCACCGATCGCACCGCGACGCCGGCGGTCTCCGAACGAGGTCGACGGCGATGTCGGGCTCGACGTGAAGTACGGGATCACGCAGAACCTGACCGCCGATTTCACCTACAACACCGATTTCGCCCAGGTCGAAGCCGACGAGCAGCAGGTGAACCTCACGCGCTTCAGCCTGTTCTTTCCGGAGAAGCGCGAGTTCTTCCTCGAGAACCAGGGGACGTTCGCCTTCGGCGGCGCCTCCGACCAGCGGCGCCGCCAGCGACACGCCGATTCTCTTCTACAGCCGGCGCATCGGCCTGAATGGGAACCGCGAGGTGCCGATCGAACGTCGGCGGACGTCTGACCGGCCGGGTCGGCCGGCTACACCCTCGGCGTGCTCAGCATCCAGAGCGACGATGTGCCGGCGTTCGCCGTGCCGACAACGACCTTTTCGGTGATGCGGCTGAAGCGCGACATCCTGCGCCGGAGCAGCGTCGGCGCCATGTTCACCGGCCGGTCCCCCGACCCGCGCGGCGGCGCGCGGAACCAGGCCTACGGCGTCGACGGGACGTTTGCCTTCTTCAACAACCTGACCTTCAACACCTACTGGGCCGAGACCCGCACGCGGCCGGCGGAGCGGACACGGGGCAGAGCTATCGCGCGCAGATGGACTACGCAGGGGATCGCTACGGCCTCCAACTGGAGCGCCTCGTCGTCGACGAGCAGTTCAGGCCCGAAGTCGGATATCGTCCGCCGCGGCGACATCCGCCGTCAGTTCGGCCTGGCCAGGTTCAGCCCGCGGCCGCAGGCGAGCAAGACCGTCCGCAAGTTGTCCTGGACCGCGTCGATGGCCTACATCGAGAACGGCGCCGGGCCGGCTCGAGACCCGCGACGGCGACGGCGAGTTCGCCATCGAGTTCCACAACAGCGATCGGTTTCACGTCGGCTACAACGACGTCTACGAGTTCCTTCCCGCGCCGTTTCGCATCGCCCCGGGCGTCGTCCTGCCGGTCGGCGGCTACGACTACTCCTCCATCGAGCGTCGGATACAACCTGGGCCAGCAGCGGCGCGCCTCCGGCGAACGTCTCGTTCGAGCACGGCACGCTTCTACAACGGCCACAAGACGACGCTCGGCATCAGCCGCGGCCGGCTGAACCTCACGCCGCAGCTCTCGATCGAACCGAGCCTCTCGGTGAACTGGGTGGATCTGGTGGAGGGCGCGTTCACGACCCGGCTGGTCGGCTCGCGCGTCACCTATACGATGACGCCGAAGATGTTCGTCAGCGCGCTGCTGCAGTACAACTCGGTGAACGACGCCCTGGCTGCCAACGTGCGCCTGCGCTGGGAGTATCACCCGGGCAGCGAGTTGTTCGTCGTGCTCAACGAGCAGCGGGACACGCTGATTTCGCCGGCGCGGACGCGCCAGCTTGCCAACCGATCGCTGATCGTCAAGATCAACCGCCTGTTCCGGTTCTGACCGGCGGGAACACTGTCGAATACACGAGCAGGCGTACATCCATCAAAAAGAGAGGCATCGCGTGCCGCGAAACCAGCGACTGACCGTCGTCCCGTTCTGCATCGCGCTCACCGTCATCTGGGCGGCCGGCGCCGGCACGCAGCCGCCTCCCGCCCAGGCGGAATGGCGCTTTTTCGGCGGGGACAAGGGCTACAAGCGGTACGCCCCGCTCGACCAGATCAATCACGAGAACGTGGCAAAGCTACAGGATCCTCTGGAGCCGGCCCGGCATCGACGCGAGAGTGGTCAGGTCGTCGGCGTTCCCGAGCACGCCCGGCCAAGGACATTTCGTCCCGGGAACCACTTGCGCGCGAGTGACGGCCGCGACCGCCATCGGCGGTGCTGACGCGATGATGGCGGACGACAGCAGCCTCATGCGTTCCCGTCGCGTTCTCGCGACGCATACACCCAGTCCGGCACGAAGGCGAGCCACCGCCACATCGGGCGGCAGGTTCGGGTTGAACATCGCGTTGTGCCAGTAGGTCGCCTTGAAGAGGGCATCCTCCGGCGCGAGCAGCTGCACGTCGCAGGGCACGCGGTACCCCTGGCTGAACTGATGGAAGACCAGGATGCACTGCCCTCGCTCGAGCAGCCGCTGCAGCGTCGGACGTTCCCGCGCCAACCAGCGCCGTCATCACGCCAGTGAAATTCGCGGGATGCTGGTAGTAGTCGGCCGAGAGGAACGTCGACGGCCTTTTCGTAGCGATCGAGCGGATCGTGCGTGCGCTTGAACTGGAACTCGAAGCTCTTGGCGGTCGTCGCGGAATCGGTCGCGGCAAGGAGCACCGTCAGCGCGTCGGCGATCAGGTCGCCGTCAGCGTCGAGGACCCGCGGGCGCATGCCTTCCGAGGCCGGCCGCCGGCTCCCCGCATCGCCTGCCGGCGCAGCTTGCATTGCCAGCCGATGAACTCGTCCCTCAGCTTGGCGGCGGCTGTTTCGATGTTCAGGACTTTCGACTCGGTCGCACCGTGGCTACCGATGACCGTAGCGCGAAGCCTTCAGGCGCAGCGCTATCCGCTCGGCTGAAGCCTTCGCGCAACGATGAGCCTAGCTCCAGGGGAACGGGCTGCGTGACACCGGGTGCAGCTTGCCCTCGGCATAGCGCGAGAAGCGGAACGGCTCGAGGATCGCGCTCCGCCGGCCCATGATTTCTTCCGCGACCAGCTTGCCCACGCCGAGCATCTTGTAGCCGTGATTCGAGTCGGCCACGACGTAGCAATTCTGATTGTAGACGTCGAAGACCGGGAAGCTGTCCGGCGAGAACGCGCCGATGCCGCCGGTCGGCTCCTTCTTGTAGAGCGGGTACTTGCCCTCGAAGCGCTTCTGGCAGAACGCCGAGCGCCGAGCACCACATGCGCTCGAAGTCTTCGCCGACGACGAACTCCGGCGACTCGGGGCCGTAGGGATCGACCCGCACCGTGTCCGGATCCTTCGGGACCTTGTACGGCATGGCGCCGCCCTGCACGCCGCCGTAGCAGAAATCGGGCTTGTAGTAGAGGCCCCAGATCTTGTCGGTGATCAGCGAGCCGTCGATGTCGGAGTAGAGCGGCGCATCGGTATCGACGTGGATGACCGGCGGCATCTCTCCGTTGTCGAGCTTGCCGAGATCGGGGTCGACGCCGAGCGTCCCTTCCTGCAGGCACCAGTAGGTCCACATCGGAATATCCGTGTGCAGCTTCCCGTCCCGGCCCTTGATCGTGACCGTCTTCGGCAGGTCGAGCATCTCCCAGATGGACTTGACCCAGGGCCCGGCGCCGACCACGACGTAGTCGGTCTTGATGACGCCCTTGTCGGTCTCGACGGCGGAAACCGCGCCGCCGCTGACCTGGAATCCGGTCACCCTGACACCGGGCAGGATGCGAACGCCCTCGCCCTTCGCCTTTTCGGCCAGCCCGCACATCGACTTCTGATTGTTGGCGTAGCCGCCCTTCTTCTCGTGCAGGACCGACGTGATGCCCTTCGCCTGCCAGTCGCCGAACAGGCGCTTCATGTACCGCATGGAATCGGCTTCGCCCTCGATGAACTCCGACGGGTAGCCGATCTCCTTCTGGCTCTTGGCAATGCTGGCCACGTCTTCGTGCATCACTTCCGGGCTGATCTGCATGTAGCCGACGGAGTGATAGCTGTAGGCCTCCGGATCGCTCTCCCAGACGCTGACCGAATGCGCCATCAGCTGGCGCATGGCCGGCTGGAAGTAGTTGTTCCGGACGACGCCGCAGGCGATGCCCGAGGCGCCGGCGGCGACGCCGTGCTTGTCGACGATCAGGATGTCCGCGCCGCTGCCCTTCCCGGCCGCCTTCAGCTCGAGGGCGAGATGATAGGCGGTGCTCAGGCCATGAATTCCCGCGCCGATGACCAGGTATTTCGCGTGTGCCGGGACGCGACATGTCTTCTCCTAAAATTTCCGGTACGCCGCGCGCAGGTCGACCATCGGATGGCGCGCCGACATCTGGAACTTGACCAGCAACTCGCGGGCGATCATGTCGCGGTCCTGCTGATCCTCCGGCATCTGCGATACTCTCCGGCACGGTCACCCAGCCGTTGATGTTGCGGTCGAACACGGCGGCCTGCCTTCCTCGTAGCCCAGGTGGATGTCCTCGAGCCAGTTCAAATCCTGCCAGCCCATCACTTCCATGTACTTGCGCAGGAACGGCGTAATCCGATCGTAATCGGGCACGCAGGTTGACGTCGTACCGGTAGCCGATGTGCTGGCCGATTTCCTTCTCGCGGGCGATCTTGCTGAGCTCGTCAGCGTCGCCCGATTTCGCCGGGTTTCAGGCTCATCGTGCTCATCCATTTGCTCTCAGTATCGCGTCATGTCGGGCCGGCCGACGGTGTGCTGCGTGCCGGCCAGCGGCACCATGGCCAGCGCGGAGGCTTCCATGGTCAGCGCGGCCAGGTCCTCCGGCTCGAGCGAGTGCACGTTGGTCTTGCCACAGGCGCGCGCCATCATCTGGCACTCGATCGCCAGCGTGTGCAGGAAGTTGTACACGCGCTCCGCCGCTTCGTCCGGATCGAGGCGCTTGCGCAGGACCGGGTCCTGCGTCGTGATCGCCCACCGGGCAGCGGCCCGTGTGGCAGTGGTAGCAGTAGCCGGCCTCGACCCCCATTTCGCTCGGGTAGTCGGCCTCCGGGAATGTCCTTGTTGCAGTTGAGCGCCATCAGCGCCGCGTGGCCGATCGCCACCGCGTCGGCGCCGAGCGCCAGCGCCTTGGCGACGTCGCCGCCGTTGCTGATGCCGCCGGCGTAGACGAGCGAGATCTCGCCCGGTCTTGCCGACGTCGTCCAGCGCCTTGCGCGCCTGCCGGATGGCGGCGATGCCGGGCACGCCGGTCTCTTCGGTGGCGATGTGCGGACCGGCGCCCGGTGCCGCCTTCCATGCCGTCGATGTAGATGCTGTCGGGCCCGCATCTTGGCGGCCATGCGCACGTCGTCGTAGACGCGCGCGGCGCCGAGCTTCAGCTGGATCGGAATCTCCCAGTTGGTCGCTTCGCGGATCTCCTGGATCTTGAGCGCCAGATCGTCGGGGCCGAGCCAGTCGGGATGCCGCGCCGGGCGAGCGCTGATCGATGCCGGCGGGCAGCGACCGCATCTCCGCCACCTGATCGGTGACCTTCTGCCCCATCAGGTGGCCGCCGAGGCCGACCTTGCAGCCCTGGCCGATGAAGAACTCGCAGCAGTCCGCCAGCCGCAGATGATGCGGGTTGAAGCCGTAGCGCGACTGGATGCACTGGTAGAACCATTTCGACGAATAGCGGCGCTCGTCGGGGATCATGCCGCCCTCGCCGGAGCAGGTCGCGGTGCCCGCCATCGTCGCGCCGCGCGCCAGCGCCATCTTGGCCTCGTAGGAGAGCGCGCCGAAGCTCATGCCGGTGATGTAGATCGGGATGTCGAGCACGAGCGGCCGCTTCGCCTTCGGGCCGATGATCGTCTCGGTGAGGCATTTCTCGCGGTAGCCCTCGATCACGAACCGCGTCAGCGTGCCCGGCAGAAAGGTCAGGTCGTCCCAGTTCGGGATCTTCTTGAAGAGCGAGAAGCCCCGCATGCGGTAGCGTCCCAGCTCGGACTTGATGTGGATGTCGTCGATGACCTCGGGCGTGAAAGAGTTGCTGTGCCCGAGGATGCTGGTGTTGCGCTTCGGCCTGGCTGGCCACGTCGGGCTGCAGCGTCGGCAGCTTCTTCGGTTCGGTGGCCATGTCGGTTTCCCTTAGAGGACGAGCTTCTTTTCGGCCGGCTCGAGGTTGTCGTAGTTCCACAGCTGCTTGCCGGCGGCGATCTTCTGCATGTTCTTCACGCCGTTGGGCGCCTTCAGGCCGTAGAGATCGAGCTTTCGCTCGAGCCACGCGACGTCGTGGCGCGGTCATTGTCCGCGGGAACGGCGTCCACGCCGAGGCTGGCGATCTTGCCGCCGACGTAGATCGTCCCGTCGTACATCGAGTCGCCGAGGTTCTTGCCGGCGTCGCCCAGGACGATCATCCGGCCGCGCTGCATCATGAAGCCGGAGAAGGCGCCGGTCCGGCCGCCGACGATGATCGTGCCGCCCTTCTGGTCGATGCCGGTGCGGGCGCCGACGTCGCCCCGGCAGACCAGGTCGCCGCCGCGCAGCGCCGCGCCGAAGGTCGAGCCGGCGTTCTTCTCGATCAGGATCGTGCCGGCCAGCATGTTCTCGCCGCACGACCAGCCGACGCGGCCCTTGATCCGGATGTTGGGCCCGTCGATCAGGCCGCAGCCGAAGTAGCCGAGGCTCCCGTCGATCGTCGAGGTTCAGCCGGTTGAGGATGCCGACCGCGATGCCGGGCTTCGCGCCCGGGTTCCTGCAGCGCGATCGAGCCGAAGCCCTGGCTCATCAGCTCGCGGAGCTTGAGGTTGATCTCGCGGATGCTGAGCGGCGCGGCGTCGAACTCCGCCGCCTTGGCGAAGTCGACTTCGAACGCCCCCGGGTAGGTGAAGTTCTCGGCTTCCTCGGCCGAGAAGAACCGTTGCTGCGTGCGGCCGGCCAGCTGTTCGCTGTGCAGGCCCATCATCTCCGACTTGGCAATCGTGTCGGTGGCCATGATCAGTTCTTCCAGACGCGCACTTCGCCTTCGTAGGGGTCGAAGGTGTCGATCTCGTGCGGAAAGATGCTGCGGATCGCGACTTCCTCGGAGGCCAGCGCCACGAGGTCGTCGCTCTCGTACAGCACCATCGGCTTGGCCGCCATCACGTCCTTGGCCATGCCCGAGGCTGTCGGCCGTGGCGACGACGTAGGTGAAGACGCCATCGAGCTCGTCGAGCGAATCGCGCATGGCGTCCTCGAGGGAGGCGCCCTGCGGTGACGCGGTCGGCCAGGTACACGGCGATCAGCTCGGAATCGCAGTTGGACATGAAGCGGTGGCCGCGCCGCTCCAGCGCGCGCCGCCCCGTCCAGTAGTTGGTCAGCTGGCCGTTGTGCACGACCGACACGTCGGCGAACGGGTAGGCCCAGAAGGGGTGCGCCGAGCTGATGTCGACGTCGGATTCGGTCGCCATCCGGGTGTGGCCGATGGCGTGGGTGCCCTTGAACCCGTCAGATGGTACTGCGCCGCCACTTCCGGCGCGATGCCGAGGTCCTTGATCAGCTCCAGAGCGGAGCCGAGCGACAGGATCTCCACGCCCTCGACGTCCTCGATGTAGTCCGACAGCTTGCGCTTGTCGCCGGCGTAGTTGAGGCGATAGCGGTAGGCGTACTCGGTCGCCGCGGACGCGTCGATGACCTTGCCGCCGAGCTCGATCGATCCGGCGATCGACTTCCTGCCGCCGCTCGGGAAGCCGCTTGTGGATGTCGAACCCTTTGCGGGTTTCCTCCTGCTCGGCGAGCTTGAAGCGCATGATCAGCTCGTTGCCCTGCGGCTCGCCGTAGAGCGCAAAGCCGGTCGAATCCGGCCCGCGGTGCTTCAGGGCCTCGAGCATGGCCGTCATTTCCTGTCCGATCGCGCCCGATTTACCCCGATGTATGAGTCCCGCGATGCCGCACATACCTGATCTCCGTGAGAGTTGCTGGTGGCTCGCTGCTGGATCGAGCGCTAGATCCAGCATTTGGCAACTGCTGTCCAGTCCGTCACTACGGCAGATAATCGAGGTACATCTCCATGTCCCAGTCGGTGACCGTCGCCATGAACTTCTCCCACTCGTCGCGCTTGTAGTGCATGAACACGCGGTACATGTCGCCGGGCAGCGCGCTCTTGATGACCTCGTCCTGCTCCAGCGCGTCGAGCGCCTCGCCGAGCGACATCGGCAGCTTCTTCACCTTCTTGCCGGCTTCCATCGCCTCGTAGATGTTGCGCTCCTCCGGCTCGCCCGGATCGAGCTTGCGGCGGATGCCGTCGTCGAAGGCCTTCAGCAGCGCCGCCGCCATCAGGTACGGGTTCACCGTCGCGTCGACCGACCGGTACTCGAACCGGCCGGGCGCCGAGATGCGCAGCGCGCAGGTGCGGTTCTGATAGCCCCAGTCGGCGAACACCGGCGCCCAGAAGCCCGTGTCCCACAGCCGGCGGTACGAGTTGACCGTCGGCGAGCCGATGGCGGTCAGCGCCGCGACGTGCTCGATGACGCCGCCGATGCAGTGCAGGCCCGATCGGGCCCGGCTTTCTGCTCGCCCTCGAGCGGCATGAACGTGTTCTCGCCGCCGCGACGGTAGGTGAAGCTTTCCGCCATCCCGGGCAGCGGGTCGCTGTCCGAGCGGGTTGACCGTGTCGTCGCCGCCGCGCCACAACGACAGATTGTGGTGGCAGCCCGACGCGGACACGCCCATGAAGGGCTTGGTCATGAAGCACGCGATCAGGTTGAACTCGCGCGCGACCTGCGCGCAGATCTGCCGGTAGGTCGTGAGCCGGTCGCAGGTGCGCAGCGCGTCGTCGAACATGAAGTTCAGCTCGAGCTGGCCCGGCGAGTCCTCGTGGTCGCCCTGGATCATGTCGAGGCCCATCGCCCGCGCGTACTCGATGACGCGCAGGAACACCGGCCGCAGCGCTTCGAACTGGTCGATGTGGTAGCAGTTCGGCTTGGTGGCGCCGCCCGCCGGCCGGCCGTCCTCGTCCTTCTTCAGCCACATCATCTCCGGCTCGCAGCCGTGCCGCAGGTGCAGGCCGTGCGTCTTGCTGGAACTCCTCGTGGAGGAGGCGCAGGTTGCCGCGGCAGTCGGACGTGAGGTGGGCGCCGGGATCGTCCGGTTCCTCACGGTTGCGGAAGCAGCGTGCAGAACACGCGCGCGACGCGCTTGTCCCACGGCAGCTGCACGAACGTCTCGGGATCGGGAATGCCGACGAGCTCGGAGGCCTCGGGCCCGTAGCCGATGTATTGCTTGTGCCGATCGACGAACAGGTTGGCGGTCGCGCCGTAGACGAGCTGGAAGCCGCGCTCCGCGATCGACTCCCAATGATCGGCCGGGACGCCCTTGCCGACGATGCGGCCGGTCACCGAGACGAACTGGTAGTAGATGTATTGGATGCCGAGCTCGTTGATCTGTGCGCGAACCTGCTTGACAAGTCGCGTGCGGCCATCGGCCGCGACATGCGCCTCGAGATCGGTCACTGTTCTGGTGTTCATCATAGGTGGCGAATCTACCCGGACATCGCTCCGCACGGCAAAGACACAGGCAATCGGTGCACCGCTCGGTGCGAGGTTGACGGTACCAATGCCGTGTCAGCGTGCGGAAGTTACCGCAGAAGATCACAGCTGGGATCAAGAAAATTAGCGGACGCGGAACTCGAGCAGGAAGGCGTATCCGTGCCTCCGGCGCAGCCGGGATACAGCTGAAAGCGGCCCAAGATCACCCGTGGACCAGGTCGAAACCTGCATGACTCGTGTTCAGGTGGCCACCGGCTGCTGCTCGCGTCATCGTCGTGGCCCGCGCCGGCGAAGCCGGCCAGAGCGCGGCGCCGCAGCCGCCGGCGGCGCGGACCGAACCGGCGGAGCCGGCGGATCTCCCGTTCGCCTTCGACGGTCCGCCGCCGCCTGCTCCCGCCGGCAGTCATCGCCCGCGACGCGTCGGGCCGGGTCACGGTGCGCGCCGTGCGCCTCACCTCGCCGCTCCGGATCGACGGCCAGCTCGACGAGGCGATCTACACGAGCGTGCCGCCGATGTCGGATTTCATCCAGATGGAGCCGCACGGATGGCGCGCCGGCGACCGAAAAGACCGAGGTGTGGGTGATCTTCGACGGCGATCACGTCTACGTCGTCGCTGCGCTGCTGGGACAGCCATCCGGAGCGGATGGTCGCGAACGAGATGCGCCGCGACAACAACAACATGTTTCAGAACGAGTATGTCGGCGTGCTCTTCGACACCTTCTACGACCGGCGCAACGCGCTCTACTTCGCCACCACGCCGATCGGCGGCCGCGGCGGACGGGCAGATCACCAACGAAAAGCAGTACAACGGCGACTGGAATCCGATCTGGGATCTCGAGGTCGGCGCGGTTCGACGGCGGCTGGACGGTCGAGTCGCGATCCCGTTCAAGTCGCTCCGCTACCGGCCGGGCCGCGCGCAGATCTGGGGCTTCAACGTCGAGCGGTTCACCAAGTGGAAGAACGAGATCTCGTTTCTCACGCGCCTTCCGCGCGGCGATGGGCAATCGCGCGTTCCATGCAGATCTCGCTGGCGGCGACGCTGGTCGGGCTCGAGGTCCCGCCCGGGTCGAGGAACCTCGAGATCAAGCCGTACGTCACGTCGAACCTGACGAGCGATGTCACCGCGACGCCGCAGATCTCGAACGATCTCGGCGGCGACGTCGGGCTCGACGTGAAATACGGCGTCACGCAGAACCTGACCGCCGACTTCACCTACAACACCGACTTCGCCCAGGTCGAGGCCGACGAGCAGCAGGTCAACCTGACGCGGTTCAGCCTGTTCTTTCCGGAGAAGCGCGAGTTCTTCCTCGAGAACCAGGGCACGTTCGCGTTCGGCGGCGCCGCGACGGGGCAGTTCGGCGGGCGGCGCCGGCGACACGCCGATGCTGTTCTACAGCCGGCGCATCGGCCTGAATCAGGTCGAGGCCGGCGGACGCGTCGCCGTCGTGCCGATCCAGGGCGGCGGACGCCTCACCGGCGGCTCGGCCGCTTCAGCGTCGGCGTGCTGGACATCCAGTCCGACGACGAGCCGGTGTCGGGATCGCAGCGCGACGAACTTCTCGGTCGTGCGGCTGAAGCGCGACATGCTGCGCCGGAGCAGCATCGGCGTCATGTACACGGGCCGGTCGATCGGCGCCGAGCGGCGGCGGCCGGAACGACGCCTACGGCGTCGACGGGACGTTCGCGTTCTTCGACAACCTGGCGTTCAACACCTACTGGGCGCGGACGCCGCACGACCGAGCGGCGCTCGCTCGCGGCGAGCGACGACACCAGCTATCGCGCGCAGATGGACTACGCCGGCGATCGCTACGGCGTGCAGCTGGAACGCCTGCGTCGTCGGCGACGACTTCAACCCGGAAGTCGGGTTCGTGCGGCGCGACCGACATGCGCCGGAACTTCGGCCAGTTCCGGTTCAGCCCGCGGCCGCGATCGATCAAGCGGGTGCGCAAGTTCGTCTCGACGGCGTCGATCGCCTACATCGAGAACGGCGCCGGCCGGCTGGAGACGCGCGAGCGTGGACGGGGAGTTCGCCATCGAGTTCCAGAACAGCGATCAGTTCACGTCCACTACACCAGCGCCTACGAGTTCCTGCCGCAGCCGTTCCGCATCGCGCCCGGCGTCACGCTGCCGGTCGGCGGCTACGACTTCGCCAGCCTGCGGGTCGGCTTCAACTTCGGCAAGCAGCGGCCGGTCGCCGGGAACGTGTCGGTCGAGCACGGCACCTTCTACAACGGCCACAAGACGACGGTCGGCGTCAGCCGCGGCCGGGTGAACTTCACGCCGCAGCTCTCGGTCGAGCCGACGCTGTCGGTCAACCGGGTCGATCTGCTGGAGGGCCGTTCACGACCACGCTGGTCGGCTCGCGCGTCACCTACACGATGACGCCGCTGATGTTCGTGAGCGCGCTGCTCCAGTACAACTCCGGCAACAACGCGGTCGCCGCCAACGTGCGCCTGCGCTGGGAGTATCAGCCGGGCAGCGAGCTGTTCGTGGTGTTCAACGAACAGCGGGACACGCTTCGGCCGCCGGTTTCCGGCGCTCGCCAACCGCGCGGTCATCGTCAAGATCAATCGCCTGTTCCGGTTCTGACCTGTCACCGGCGAGACCGGATAGCCCGAGAATTCTCGTCGCGGCCGCGGATGCTATGATCGAGTTCTCGTCCCGGGACGGCGATCGGGATCCGATGGAAAAAAAGCGCTTCATCATGAACGCGGGCCGCACGACCAAGCAGGGCCAGCAGATCAACGTCGGCAAGGATCACGCCGAGTATCAGGCGATCGTCAGCACGATGAACATGCATCCCGACGGACATGAAGGAGGTCGGCATTCGCGTCCGGGCAGCACGCGTCCGCGTCCGGTCCGAATACGGCGAGGCGATCTTCACGTGCGTCGAAGGCAAGGTCCCGCAGGGCATGATCTTCGTCCCGTATGGGCCGCCGACCTGCCGTCTCATGGGCCAGACACCGACGGAACCGGGATGCCGACGTCGAAGGGCTGGGAAGTCGAGGTCGAGCCGATCTGAGCGCCGACGCAGTCAGAGTGCCGTGGAAGAACGGAATCATGCGATCGCCGAGACTCGACAGGAACCGAGAAGCCGCGGACGTCCGCGTGCCCAGCACGGCGCCGAACGCGTGCCGGCGTGGGAGAAGATCGAGGCCGGGCGGTACAGCCGCGCCGCATCCGCGGAAGCTTCCGCGGCCGGGAGCTTGGTTGAACGTTCGTCATCCCGCCCGGTCCGGGCGGCAACGAGCGAAGCCGAGCAAGAGCGCGTCGAGATGGGAGACCGATGAGCCTCAACGTCGTGAAGAACGCCACCTGCACGTTCTGCGGCTGCGTGTGCGACGACATCGAGCTGCACGCCGACGGCGATCGGATCGTCAAGGCGAAGAACGCCTGCAGCCTCGGCGACGCGTGGTTCAAGAACCACACGGCGGAGCACCTCTATCCCGACGCGCTGATCGACGGCAAGCCCGCGACGGTCGACGAGGCGATCGAGGCGGCGGCCGACTTCCTCCACGAGGCCGACATGCCGCTGGTCTACGGCCTGAGCAACATCACCTGCGAGGCCCAGCGAGAAGCGGTGGCGCTGGCCGAGCTGATCGGAGGTGTGGTCGACAGCCACACCTCGCTTTGACACGGCCCCACTGAGATCGCCGCCCAGTTGGGTGGCAAGGTCACGTGCACGCTGGGCGAAGTCAAGAACCGGGCGGACTTCATCATCTACTGGGGCGGCAACCCGGCCGAGTGCCACCCGCGGCATTTCACCAAGTACACGCATCATGCAGAAGGGCAAGTTCCTGCCCGAGGGCCGCAAGGACCGCACGATGGTGCTGGTCGATATCCGCGAGACGCCGAGCGCGAAGGCCGCCGACATCTTCCTGCAGATCCGGCCCGGCAAGGATTTCGAGGTGGTCACGACGCTGCGCGCGCTGGTCAAGGGCCAGCCGGTGGACACGGCAGCGCGTCGCGGAGACCGGCCTGACGCGTCGAGCAGCTGCAGGACCTCGTCGACCGGATGAAGCGCGCGCAAGTTCGGCGTGCATCTTCTTCGGCATGGGCCTGTCGATGACCCGCGGCAAGCACATGAACTCGGCGGCGATCCTGACGCTGGCCGCGGAGATGAACGCCTTCACCAAGTTCGTCTGCATGCCGATGCGCGGGCACGGCAACGTCACCGGCGCCGACGTGGTCCTGCGCTGGACGACCGGCTATCCGTTCGGCATCAACCTGTCGCCGCGGCTATCCGCGGTTCAATCCGGGCGAGTTCTCGACGGTGGACGTGCTGGTGCGCGGCGACAACGACGCGGCGCTCATCCTCGGCGCCGATCCGGGCGCGACGATGCCGCAGCCGGCGATCGATCATCTGGCGCGGATTCCGACGATCGTGCTCGATCCGCAAGGTGACGCACACCAGCCGGCTGGCCCGCGTGCACATCACGACGGCGGTCACCGGGCATCAGCGCGCCCGGGCACGGCCTATCGCATGGACGAGATCCCGCTGCCGCTCCGGCCGGCGCTGCAAGTCGCCGTATCCGACCGACGAAGAGGTCGTCCGCCGGATCCGCGAGGCGGTGGCGGCGAAGCCGGTCTGGCTGCCCGCAGCCGCGATGCCACATGAAGATCGCGTACACGATCGCAGAGGTCGGCCGCGTCGGATCCGACGGCTTCCGACGATCCGGATGGAAGCCGCGTCAGTATTGCGATCCTGCGATTCGGCATCGGCGATTGAGACGGCACGCATGCTGCGAATCACCGGCGGAAAGGTCTACGACCCGGCCAACGGCATCGACGGCGTCGTCAAGGACATCTGCATCGCGCGACGGCCGGATCGTCGCCGCAGGTCGACGGCGGCCGCACGATCGACGCGAGCGGGCATGATCGTGTTTCCCGGCGGCGTGGACGTCCACACGCACGTCGCCGGCGGCGCGCTCAACTTCGCGCGCGGGCTCGACGCCGGAGAACCAGCGCGCCGCCCGCAAGTTCATGCACACGCCGGAGCTCGCGCGCGGCCTCGGCGGCATGACGCCCACGACGTTCGCCACCGGCTACCTCTACGCCGGCATGGGCTGGACGACGGTCAACGAGGCGGCCGTGCCCGATCCTGTCGGCCCGGCACACGCACGAAGAGCTGCACGACATGCCGATCGTCGACAAGTCGTCGCTCGTGCTGATGGCCAACAACGAGATCGTGCTCGACCTGCTGGAGAGCGGGCGAGTCGAGCGGGCGAAGCACGTCGTCGGCCTGGCTGATCTGGGCGGCGAAGGCGTACGGCGTCAAGGCGGTCAACCCCGGCGGCGTCGCCGCCTGGAAGTGGGGCAAGAACGCCAAGCAGCTCCACGAGCCGATCGAAGGCTACAGCAACGCTGACGCCCGGCGACGATCATCGCGCAGCCTGGCGCAGATCGTCGACGACCTGGGGCTGCCGCATCCGCTGCACCTGCACTGCAACAACCTCGGCGTCCCGGGCAACATCGCCACCACGCTCGAGACGATGAAGGTGCTGGAAGGGCACCGGGCGCACCTGGCGCACCTGCAGTTCCACGCCTACGGCGGCGACGACTGGGACACGATGCGCTCCGAAGCGGCCGCGATCGCCGAGTACTTCAACGCGCACCCGAACCTCACCACCGACGCCGGCGCGGTCCTGTTCGGCGACGCCGTGACGATCACCGCCGACGGCCCCTGGCAGCACCTGCTCTACAAGCTCACCGGCCGCAAGTGGGGCAACCTCGACGTCGAGAACGAGACCGGCTGCGGCATCGTGCCCTACATGTACAAGGACCAGCAACCTGGTCAACGCCGTGCAGTGGGCGGTCGGGCTGGAGCTGCTGCTGCTCATCGACGATCCCGTGGCGGGTCTTCCTGACGACCGACCATCCGAACGGCGGCTGCTTCTGGCGCTACCCGGAGATCATCCAGCTGCTGATGAACGTCGAGTTCCGGAAGGAGGCAGTGAAGAAGCTGCCGGCCAAGGCGCAGAAGCGCATCGTCCTCGCCGACATCGACCGCGAGTACACGCTGTCCGAGATCGCGATCATCACGTCGGCGGGCCCGGCGCGCGCCCTCGGCCTGACGCAGAAGGGGCATCTCGGCGTCGGCGCCGACGCGGACGTCACGATCTATCCGAGAAGCCGAACGACGACGGCGTCGCTGTTCTCGCTATCCGCGCTACGTGCATCAAAGGCGGCGAGGTCGTGGTCGAGGAGGGCGAAATCCGCGACGGTCACGCGAAGGCCGCGAGTTCATCGTCCAGCCCGCCTACGACGAGCAGATCGAGGAGTACATCCGTCCGCTGTTCCAGAAGATCTACACGATGTCGTTCGAAAACTATCCGGTGGAGATCGAGCGCCTCGAGCATCCGGACATCACGGCCTGCAAGTGACGGCGTCGAAGCCGAGCATGATCACGCTGACCCTCAAGGAGCAGCCGACGGTCCCGCTCGAAGCCGAGGTCCTCTCGCCCGACGTGATGGCGGCGCTCGCGCAACGACGCGATCCGCGCCCTGCCGGTCTACCTCGGCAAGCGGCAGTGCCGCGCTCGACGACTTCTTCGACGGTCGAGGGAGAGGCCAGCGACGAGCTCGAGATCCGCGGCGACGCGAGCAAGGTCAAGTGGATCGGCCGCGGCATGACGCGCGGCCGCATCACCATCGTCGGCAACGCCGGCATGCACCTCGGGGCGTACATGAAGGGCGGCGCCATCGAGGTCTCCGGCAACGCCTCGGACTGGCTCGGCGCCGAGATGTCCGGCGGGCTCATCCGGATCGGCGGCAACGCCGGCGGACAGGTCGGCGCGGCCTATCGCGGCAGCCGCGCCGGGATGACGGACGGGACCATCCTCATCGACGGCACGGCCGGCCTCGAAGTCGGCATGCGGATGAAGCGCGGGATCATCGTGGTCGGCGGCCTGGTGCAGGGACTTCGCCGGGCTGCAGATGAAGGGCGGGACCATCGTGCTCTGCAGCGGCGCCGAGCTTCGCACCGGCGCCTGGATGATCCGCGGCACGATCATCTCGCTTGAAGCCGATCCCGCTGCTGCCGACCTTCTCGTACGCGTGCCACCTACAACCCCACGTTCCTGCGCCTCTACGCAAGGCACCTGGCGACGCTGGGGTTCACGCATTCCCTTCGAAGATCGCAGGACGGGGCCTATCAGCGCTACACCGGCGACACGTCGGTTCCGGGCAAAGGCGAGATTCTTGTCTGGAAACCGCATGCCTCCTGAACCGAGCGAGCCGTGACGGACGCGAGCGCGTAGCATGGAGCGGCGCGGCGTGCGAGATCGTCGACACGTTCGCCGAGGCCTTCGACATGCGCGCCGCGCGCGTGGTGATCACGGCGCAACTCCCCGGCCTGGGCGCGGACGGCGGCCCAGTCGATGACCGGCTTCGCCACCTCGGTCATCGGCTGCAAGGTCGAGGCGGGCATCGAGGCCGAGCTCGCGCCCGACGAGACGCCCGACGGGCGGCCGGGCGTGAGCGTCCTGCTCTTCGGCTTCGACGCCGACGGGCTCGGCCAGCCGGCTGGTCGACCGAGTCGGCCAGACGGTCCTCACCTGCCCGACGACGGCCTGCTTCGACGGCCTGCCCGAGGCGGCCGAGCGGGTCGATCGTCGGCGGGCTGCTGCGCCATTTCGGCGACCGCTTCCAGTCGAGCAAGTTCCTGGACGGTCACCGCTACTGGCGGATCCCGGTGATGGAAGGCGAGTTCCTCGTGCAGGAAGCCTTCGGCGTGCAGAAGGCGATCGGCGGCGGCAACTTCCTGATCCTGGCGAAGGATCAGGACGCCGCCCTCGCGGCGGCGGAAGCGGCGGTCGACGCGATGCGCAAGGTCCGCGGCGTCATTCTGCCGTTTCCCGGCGGGATCGTGCGCGCCGGCAGCAAGGTGGGCGCGAAGCGCTACAAGAAGCATGATCGCGTCCACCAACGACGCGTACTGCCCGACGCTGCGCGGGCGGGCCGGCGTCACGAGCGAGCTGCCCGAGGGCGTGAACTCGGTGCTCGAGATCGTGGTGGACGGCCTGGACCGTGCCGCGATCGAGGACGCCCTGCGCGCCGGCATCGAGGCCGCCTGCCGTCCCGGCGTCGTCGAGATCACGGCCGGCAACTACGGCGGCAAGCTCGGGAAGCACCATTTCCGCCTGCACTCGCTCATCTCGGAGGCTTGCTGTGTGAGCGTCCATCGACTGTCTTGCAGCCTGCGGAATTGACGCTCGACCGCAGTCTGCGATGCGGATCCTGGTGCACGAGTTCGTGAGCGGCGGCGGGCTCGCGGGGCGGGACGTCCCGGCGTCGCTCGCCCGCGAGGGCGCGGCGATGCGGACCGCGCTGGTCGCGGACCTGGCCGCGATTGGCGGCCATCAGATCGTGACCACCGCTGACCCCCGTTTCCCGCTCGACGCGCCGCCCGGCGTCGAGGTCGTGACGCCTGCCGCCGAGCGAAGCGCCGCGCGCGCTCGACGCGCCTGATCGCGTCCGCCGACGCGGTCTGGCTGGTGGCGCCCGAGACCGATCGGCTGCCTCGAGCGCCTGGCGGCGAGGGTCGGAGCAGAAGGGAACGACGCTGCTCGGTTCCGGCGCGGCGGCGATCCGCCGCGCCTCCGACAAGGCGGGCCTCCCGCGCCGCCTGGCCCGCCACGGCGTGCCCCACCCGAAGACGCGCGTCCTCCGTCGCGGCGCGGATGGACGAGGACTGGAGCCGCTGCGCGCGAGGTCGGCTATCCGGTCGTCGTCAAGCCCGCGCGCGGCGCCGGTTGCGGCGGCGTGTGCCTCGCCCGCGACGCGCGAGAGCTGCGAGCACGCCGTCGAGATCGCTCGGCGCGCCAACTCGAAGCGGACCGCTGCTGCTTCAGCGCTACGTGCGCGGTGTGGCCGCGAGCGTGTCGCTCTGGCCGACGGCCGGCGCGCCGTGGCGCTGACGGTGAATGCCCAGCGGTGCGCGCCGTCGCGGCCGTTCTCCTACCGTGGGGGAACGACGCCGCTCGATCACCCGCTCGCGGCGCGGGCGGTTGAGCGGCGCTGCGCACCTGCCGGGCCTTGCCCGGGCTTCGTGGCTACATCGGCGTCGACTGGTGCTCACCGAATCGGAAGCCGTCGTCATCGAGGTGAACCCCCGCCTGACGACGGCCTACCTGGGCGTGCGTTCGGCGCTCGAGGAACGTCGGAGCCGCCGGAAACGTCGCGGCACTGGCGCTCGCCGCCTGTGCCGGCACTCTCCCGCGCCGCCGCCCGTGCGGCGAAGCGTCCGCTTCACGCCGCGGGCCGTATCCGTTCGATCGTACCGCTTTCCGATGCGCCGACTGACAGGCTCCAAGTCGATGAAGGGTCCGATTCTCGGCTGGGACGTCGGCGGCGCCAACATCAAGGCTGCTCGCATCGAGGAAGACGGCCGGTCCGAGCCGACGGTGCTCGAGCGCCCTTTCCCGCTCTGGCGCGAACCGCGACCGCCTGCCCGCGGTCCTGGCGGAGGCGGCCGAACGCCTTGGGGGCGCGCGCACCATGGCGGTCACCATGACCGCCGAGCTGGCCGACTGCTTCGCCACCAAGCGGGAAGGCGTGGCCTTCGTGCTCGACGCCTTCCGCACGGCGTTCCCCGACGTCGAGCCGTGGGTCTACGGCGTCGACGGACGATTCCGATCGGCCGAGGCGGCGCGGCAGCGACCGCATCGAGGTCGCGGCCGCCAACTGGATGGCGAGCGCGACGCTCGTGGCGCGCACGTTTCCCGACGCGCTCTTCCTCGACGTCGGCAGCACGACGACCGACGTGATCCCGATCGTCGCCGGCCGCGTGGCCGCCCGCGGGCGAACCGATCCCGGCCCGGCTCCGCACGCGGCGAGCTCGTCTACACCGGCGCGCTGCGCACGCCGGTGTGCGCCATCGTGCGCTCGGTGCCGCTGCGTGGCCGCCGGTGCCGCGTGGCCGCCGAGCACTTCGCCGTCGCCGCCGACGTCCATCTGTGGCTGGGACGAATCGACGAAGACGACTACACGTGCGAGACGCCGGACGGCCGCGGCCGGAGCCGGCCCGAAGCCGGCGCCCGGCTCGCCCGGATGGTCTGCGCCGACTGGAGATGCTCCGGCCGCGACGACATCACGGCGATCGCCGAGCACGTGGCGCGGGCGCAGGTGCGGCAGATCGCGGGCGGCATTCGACAGGTGATGCGGCGCCTCGGCCCGGCCGCGTCCGCGCGTGGCCGTGCTTCGCCGGACAGGGGGCGTTCCTGGCGCGGGCCGCCGCGGAGGCGGCCGGCCTCGCGACCGTGCGACATGGCCGACAGACGTCGGAGCGGCCGCGGCGCGGGCCGCACCCGCCGCCGCAGTGGCGTACTTGCTGGCCGGGATGGCGCCGAACCTGAAGCGGGCGCGAAGTCAGTCCGAGCTTGCGAGCTCGGCCACCGTGCACGATGCGTCGACTACCGGACATTCACTATTCGGGAGTGCGGAATGACTGACCTCGGAATGAACGAGCGCGCATGGGTGCTGGCCGACCGGTGCGTCGCGCGCGCGGCCGAACTGCGCATCGCCGTGCACACGCTCTCGAGCGGCGCGCGCGTCCTGGACGCCGGCGTCGGCGGTGCCGGGCGGCTTCGCCGCGGGGCTTGCGCTCGCCGAGCTGTGCATGGGCGGCCTCGGACACGTCGAGTTCACGTCGCTGACGATCGGCGGCGAGTCGTGGCCCGGCGTGCAGGTGTGGACCGACCACCCGGCCGAGTCCTGCATGGCGTCGCAGTACGCCGGGTGGGCGATCAACCCGGAAGGATTTTTCGCGATGGGCTCGGGCCCGCTCCGCGCGAAAGCGCGCGTCGAGCGGGAGCTGTTCGCGAAACTCGGCTACGCCGAGGACGCCAGCCGCGGCGTGCTGGTCCTGGAGGGGCGGACGCTCCCCACCGACGACGTCGCCGCGTGGGTCGCCGGCAAGGCGGGCGTCGCGCCCGGCGCGCTCACCTTCGCCATCGCTCCCACGGCGAGTCTCGCCGGCGGCGTGCAGATCGTGGCGCGGGTGCTCGAGACCGGGCTGCACAAGATGGACACGATCGGCTTCGACGTGACGCGGGTCGTGAGCGCGATCGGCACCGCGCCGCTGCCGCCGACCGCGCGGAACGATCTGCGGGCGATCGGCCGCACCAACGACTGCATCCTCTACGGCGGTCAGGCGCGCTACACCGTGCAGGCGGCCGACGAACTCCGCTGAAGCTGTTTCCGGGTATCT
>CAVREM010000104.1:0-69563 GCA_963720005.1 uncultured Acidobacteriota bacterium
GACGGTGCCGGCTATTGTGAGATGGCTTCGAGTGTCAGGGTGGCAACCCGAACCCGGAACCGGAACTCGGAACCTGAACCCCGAACGCTGAACCGAACTTGAACACGAACCGAGAAGCGAGAACCGAGAAGCGCGAACTGCAGGCTTATCTTCGACGTGCCGCTCCAGCATCTGCCGGCGCACGACCGCGCCGTAGACATTGCCTGCGCGTCGACGCCGACGCCTTCGGCGCCGGAGTGGTCGGGCGCGGTCGACTCCATGTCCTCGATGAAGGCGGTGACGCGATCCGTCCGCGCGCTGCCGATGCGGATGCCCTTCTTGATGCCCGGCAGCTCGTGCGCGCCGGTGTCAGGGCCCGACTCCGAGTCGGCGACGTAGATCGTGTCGTCGCGCGGTGATGAAGATCCCGCTCGGCCGGCCGAACTGCCGCCACTCGTCGATGTAGTTGCCGTCCTGATCGAAGATCTGGATCCGGTTGTTCTCGCGATCGCCGACGAACAGCCGGCCGCGTGAGTCCATCGCGATCGTGTGCGGCTCGCTCAGCTCGCCGCGGCCCGAGCCCTTCGTGCCCCACTCCTTCACGTACTTCCCGTCCTTCGTGAACCGGACGATCGCGGTTGTTCTTGCCGTTGCGGTGGCTGTCGGTGACGAAGATGTCGCCGTTCGGCGCGACGACCACGTCGGTCGGCTGATCGAAGCCGTCGGGGCCGGAGCCGGACACGCCGGCCTTGCCGAGCGTCATCAGCACCTTGCCGTCGGGGTTGAACTTGAAGACCTGGTGCCCTTGCCGCTCGTCGCCGCGCGCGTCGGTGACCCACAGGTTGCCGTCGCGATCGACGGTGCGCGCCGTGCGGAAACAGGAACATCCCCTGCCCCCAGCTGGCCAGCAGCTTGCCGTCGGCGTTGTATTTGAGGATCGGCGCCTCGGATCGTCCCGCGCACGAGTTCGCGAAGCAGCGGTGGACGACGTAGATGGTGCCGTCGGGTGCGGGTTCGACCGCGGTGACCGCCGCCCACTTCACGCCTGGCGGCAGCTCACCCCAGTCGCGCGTCGTGCGATACGGCTGCGGCAGATCGTTCCGTGGCGCACTCGACTGCTGCGCGCGCGGCCGACGCGGCCAGAAGACCGACCATGCCGATGGCAGCACTCTTAGCGCATGAACATTCGGCCCTTCACTCCCAAACTCGAATCCGCAATCTTAAATCTGAAATCTTAAATCTTAAATTTCACCGATCCAGTTTGACTGGCTGCACCAGCGCGCCGTTTCCCGCCGAGTCCCACGCGGCGAAGCGGACCCACTTCTGGCTCGCCGCGTCGAACGGGATCTCGAAGCGGTGCCGTCCGAACGGCAGCGAGCTCGGTGGCCGGAACCACGCTGCCGGCCGGTCGTCGGCCGTCGCCCCAGACCACCTCGACGAACTCCAGCGGGAAGGTCCACTCGACGTCGGCGACGATCGTCCGCTTCGCGCCGGTGCCCTGGACGCTGAACGAGGGGATCAACACCTCTCCCGAGGTCACGAAGTAGTCGCCGCGATGCATCGCGTCGACCACTGGACTCATGTCGTCCACCGCCGGCAGCTTGTCGAGCTTGATGTAGTTGACGGGGTTGTTCGCGTAGATGTCGTCGCCCGGATGCTTCTCGTACGTCTCGGTAATCGCCAGGATCTGCTTCGGGGCCGTCGTCCAGGCGGGTGCGGACGCCATCCAGTTGTTCATGTCGTCGAGCAGCGGCAGCACGCGGTAGTCGGACAGCCGGCGCTCCGACAGGTCGAGGCCCATCCCCCACCGCCAGCCCACCCCGAGATATCGATCGTCGCGAAAGTGTTCGGTGTCCTTGACGGCGTCGGGATAGCCCGTCGAGCCCTTCGTGCGCGGGTGCGGCATGAAGATCAACGCGTTCTCGCGCCGGATCATCTCCAGGATGTCGGCCGGCGAGCCCACGCGATAGACCGTTCCGTACTTCGGATGGTTCTCGACCAGCGGCTGACCGGGCTTCCGATCGCGCGTCCAGTAGAGCGGCTTCGACAGGAGCAGGTCCCAGTGTCCGCCCAGGAGCTGGCTGACCTCCTCGTTCGGCATGATGAGGAAGTTCGTGTCGGAGTGCCGGCGAGCGGCCTCGTAGTAGTCGGCGAGAATCTCCAGCCGGTTCTCGCCCGACGGCCGGTCGGTCGGGCTCACGATGTTGATCCCGGTCGCGCGCAGCGCCTCGAGGTCGGGCAGCTTCGTGTCGAGACTGCCCGACGCGCGCGTCCGCTGTCCCAGGTCCATGTGGAAGTGGCTCGCCATCACCTGGTAGCCGGGCAGCGGCCTTGTAGCGATCGTTCCGCGTGAACGCCAGCGCGCCGTCGAGCGCCGACTGGGCCGGGCCGCCGCTGACGTAGAAGTAGACCGGCATCCGCTGCACGCTGCCGGGCGGCGCGCTGTAAAGCGCGAAGTTCGCCAGGTAGCGCTCTTCCTCTTCGCGCTCCGCCTGGCGGATGCCGATCGCGAACCGGCCGCCGGCGTCCTTGCGGTACCACACGTATCCGAGGTTCGTCTCGACCTCGCGCGTCCAGAAGAACGTGTGCGGCGCGGGAAACGCCGCCAGCGATCCGGACCGGCCCTCGGCAGCGACCAGGCGGTTGCTCGCCTTCAGCGGCACGGCGCGTCTCATTCGGCCGCCCGCCCAAGCCGGTACTCCTGCGTGAGGTTCGAGAGGTCGCGCCAGACGACCCGCGCGCGATCGTCGATCGCCAGGCCGCCCAGGCCCGCGTCGTACTTGTAAGCGACGCCCCGTTCCGTGGTGCTGGCGACCGCCTCCATCCGGATGAGGGACGTGCCTTTGTAGACCGTGAACTGCAGCGCGCCCTGTGAAGACACCGAGTTCGAGGCCCGGAAACGATGCCTCGAGACGCCCTCCGTTGCGCTTCACCTCGCAGCTCGTGGCGCGGTAGACGGCGGTCGCCCGGCGGATCTCGTCGGGCCGCCTGGGCAGCCCCGGCTGGTTCGCGATGCCTTGCGCGGGCGGAGGATTGCCGCCCCGTCCGGCGGGGCTCAAGTCCAGCGGCGCGTCCCAGAAGGCGTCCCACTTCTTCGCGTCCACGACCTCCGGGCGTGATCTCGACGCCAAGCTCGCGAAGGGGCGCGAGCTGCTGGTTGCTCATGCGCCGCAGGCCGGTGACGATGCGGAACTCCGGCGTCGCGCGGCTGACGACGCTGGCCCATGCACCGCCGCGATCGCGGACGGAGAGGTCTTCAACAATCGGTACACCGCGATCGATCGATGAGGCGCAGCCTGGCTTCGATGCCGCGCTCAGCCTCCCACGCGAGCGTCAGGGCGTCCGCTGTCGCGGTCGCACTCAATCCGGGCTGCGCGGTGTAGTCGCGGAGCGTGCAATTCAGCGGATCCGCCGTCGCGGCGCGGGCCACAGCCAGCAGACAGGCGACAGCGATTCTGGGCATTTGCATCGTCGAGTTCGCGCAGATTATAGCGCCCGTGTACGCGGGCCCGAGAACGGTGCCATGAGCCGTGCTGCGTCGTCGAACACAGCACGGCTCCCGAGCCTACTTCCCAGTCTGAACGAACGACACGCAATCGCCTTGGTTCTCAAACGACCGCGGCGCGTTGTACTTGGCCCATTCGCCGTCCTCGCAACTGCCGATAGTCGTCGGCGGCCCGCACGCTGGCCCGGTGTAGCTGATGCGGGGCGGCGTCCCTGCTGGCACCGTAACCAACGCGTAGAATTGCATGTTGCTGGCGCCGCGGTTGATGGCACGGTGTACGTCCGTAGAAGCCTCGGTGAACGCCGATCCAGCCGGGTAGGTCACCACCTCACCGCACCCGCTCTCGTACGTCAGCTCACCAGCCGTCACGACAACAGTCACCTCGCCAGGGTGGACATGCCACCCGTTATCGTCACCGGGGAGAAAGGCGACATGTGACAGACGGACGTCCGCCGGGCCGCCGAATGGCGTGTAGTGTGCGATGCGTCCGGATGCTAGTGGCGTCGTGGTGATAGCGACAGCCACTCCACACAGCACAGCAACGCCTGTAAGCGCCACGACGATGGAAGGTGCAAAGCGTGCCCGCACAACGATTCCTCCTGCCGTTGCGACAACTTGTCGGCGCACAAAACGTAGGCGGTCCGCGTGTTCGCGCGATCATCCGAAGGTCCGGCTCCATTTCACGCCGACCTACTCGTCGTGGCTAAATCAAATCGAACTCTGGCTTTCGAAGATCGAACGCGACCTCCTGACCCGGGGCATCTTCACGTCCGTCTCCGACCTCGCACGTCGCACTCGCACGTACATCCGGCACTACAACAAGGCGCCGAAGCCGATCCGATGGAGTTATCGCAATCCGGCTCATCGTATTAGTAGGTACCTCGGCCTATACAGGCCACTAATGTCAGGCGCATACTGTTCGCGCGCTATAGGCCACGATGATTGGAACTACCGTATCGCACTACCGCATCGTCGAGATACTCGGCAGCGGCGGCATGGGAATCGTGTATAAGGCGATCGACCTGCGCCTGGGCAGGCCAGCCGCGATCAAGATGCTGAGTGCGTCGGTCGCGAACGGCGTGCGGGAACCGAATCAACCTCACCAAGACCGTTTCATCCAGGAAGCACGAGCCTGCGCCGCCCTCGATCATCCGAACATCGGCGTGGTTTATGAAATCGGTGATACAGCCACCGGCGAGACATTTATCGCCATGGCCTATTACGACGGCCAGACGCTCGCAGACCTGCTGAAGAATGGACCGCTTTCCATCGGACATGCGATCAGCATCGCCCGGCAGATCACGGACGGCCTCGCACACGCCCATCGCACCGGTATCGTTCACCGCGACATCAAACCTTCCAACATCGTGATCACTCGTGATGGCGTCGTCAAAATCATCGACTTCGGCATCGCGAGGCTCGCTGAAGCGACGCGAATCACGCGCACCGGCACGATCGTCGGCACACCGGCCTACATGTCTCCAGAGCAGGCGAGGGGTGCTGCTGTCGATGAGCGCACGGATCTCTGGTCGCTGGGCGTCGTGATGTACGAAATGCTGACGGCGCAACTCCCATTTGCAGGTGCAACCGCGGTCGCTGTGCTCCGCGCGGTTTTGGATGATGCACCACGACCGGTGGCTGACTATCGCGCCGACGTCCCACCCCAATTGCAGCAGGTGCTCGACCGCGCACTGGCCAAGAATGCCTCGGAGCGGTTTGCCTCCGCCGCCGAATTACGAGCGGCGCTCGCCGAAGAGTCACCGCCCGTCGGGCAACCCCAACATCCTAGCCGACAAGTACGCTACTGGGGCATTCGCGCTGGCGCCGCGATCTGTGTTGTCGTTGTGAGCCTTCTGGCTTACTGGGCATACAACATTCAGTGGGCTCGACAAAACGCCTTGCCCGAGCTCCTTGCGCGAGTCGCACAGGAGGATTACGTCGGGGCATTCAAGCTGGCAGTGCAGGCCGAGCGCTACATCGCCGCCGATCCGTTATTGCTGCGGGCCTGGCCGCAGTTTTCGACGCGCGCCACAATCGAAAGCACGCCGCTCGGTGCGGACGTCTACATGAAGCCGTATGAACGACCGGACGACGCATGGGAATACTTGGGAAAGACGCCGATCGTCACACGTATTCCGCGAGGTCACTTTCGCTGGAGGCTTCAACATGCAGGCTACGAGGTGCTCGAGCAGGCGCGTCGCACTGGGAACCTCACCTCAATGGGCGACGATCTGCGCTTCGCGTGGAAACTCCAGCCCGAAGGCACGAGCCCTCCCGGGATGATTCGAATCGAAGGAGCGACCGTTTCCCCGCAGTTGTCGCGTCTCGACTCGCTTCCACCCGTAAAGCTCGGCGACTTCTGGATCGATCGATCCGAGGTGACGAACAAGCAATTCAAACTGTTTGTTGATGGCGGCGGTTATCGCCACAAGGATCACTGGAAGGTGCCATTCGTCTTGGAGGGTCGAGAAGTACCGTGGGAAGAGGCGATGGCGCGATTCCGCGACGCGACCGGACGACCCGGCCCGTCGGGCTGGGAACTCGGGAGTTATCCAAAGGAACAGGAAGACCATCCAGTCAGCGGTGTCAGCTGGTATGAAGCGGCTGCGTACGCGCAGTTTGTCGGGAAGATGCTCCCCACTGTCTATCACTGGAGCCACGCAGCAGGCACGCACACGAGCCCGTTTGTCGTCGCTCTCAGCAACATCGAGAACCGCCACGCCGGCACCACTCCAGTCGGACGATCGCGTGACCTGACGGAACTGGGCGCATTGGATATGGCTGGCAACGTCAAGGAGTGGTGCTGGAATGCGAGCAGCGGTCAGGCGCATTATCTGCTCGGCGGTGCCTGGAATGAACCGTCGTACAAATTCATCGAGCCGGACGCCGCAAGCCCGTGGGACCGGTCGGCCACGAACGGATTCCGCACTGCGAAATACGAACTCCCGCTCGATCAGAGGCGTGCTCGAGCCACTGCGCACGGTCGACCGGGATTTCGCGAGCGAGAAACCCGTCTCCGACGAGGTATTCCGCATCTACAGAGATCTCTTTGCTTATGACGAAGCGCCGCTGAATGCCAAGGTCGAATCCATCGATCAGAGTAACGAGACCTGGACGATGGAGAAGGTCACGTTCGACGCCGCGTACGGCAACGAACGCGTGATTGCGTACCTGTTCCTGCCCAAGACGGCTGCTCCGCCATACCAGACAGTAGTGCTGTTTCCCGGTGCAAACGCCGTACAGGATCGGACGTTCAACGTTGCTCGTTTCCTGTACGCCTTCTTGCTCGAAACCGGGCGCGCGGTGGTCATTCCGATATACAAAGGGACTTTCGAACGCCGGGATGCGCTGACCTCGACATTTCCAAACACGACGACGTTCTATCGCGATCATGTGGTCGCGTGGGCCAAAGATGTCGGACGGTCGATCGACTATCTGGAAACGCGTTCAGAGATCGACAGCGAGAGACTGGCCTATTACGGAGTGAGTTGGGGGGCCTCGCTCGTGCAGCTGCCAACGATCGAACGTCGCTTCAAGGTGGCCGTGCTCGTCGCTGCGGGCGTTTATGGGACCCGGAGCCTGCCGGAAGTCGACCAGGTCAATTTTGCTCCACGACTACGTCTCCCCGTGTTGATGATCAACGGGCGATCGGACTTTGTCTTTCCGCCCGCCACGTCGCAGGAACCGCTCTTTCGTGCCCTTGGGACTGAGGCGGCGAATAAGCGGCGCGTGGTCTTCGAGACAAACCATATGCCGGTTCGGCATGAGTTGATGCGAGAGACGCTCGACTGGCTAGACAAATACCTAGGGCCGGTGGCGAGATCACACCGCTAATGGTCGATCCAACATCTTGCGAACGCAGGCATTCAACGACGCTTCAGATGTTGCCTCTGCAAGAACCTCAGAAGGAGGGTATGAGTCCAGGGGGACAGGAGTGGTTCCAGCGCTTCGCTCTGAAACCGGCTCACATCGTCAGCGATCATCCGCTTGATCGCGACCGTGCGATTCAGGCGTTCATCGTGCGCCTTGTAGACCTCGCCAATACCTCCTGAGCCGATCAGCGTGTTGATCGTGTATGGGCCGAGCCGCGTGCCGGGAGTCAGGAGCATGGGGTGGGGGCCGATTCTATCGCGCGCGATCAACCTTCACCTCAGTCCGGGTTTCTTTCGTGGACATGATCTGACTGGGATTCGAACTCGCCGATCGACGCCAACATCTTGATAAGGCTGGCGTTAGACGATGAGACTCGTGGGACGCCCCTCACGGGTCCGAAGGAAGTGCTCAACATGGAACTGGCATCTCATTGCCGTGAAGGAACTTGGAGTTGCGACAGTGGATGTGGCTGGGAGCCAGGGATTCGAATTCCGCTCACGTGGTCCACGCGGACGAAACGGTTTCGTGATCCCCCTCCCAAATGTGCGCCGAATTTCAGCCGACGCACGGTCCGCTTCCCGTGCGGCACTTCGAGTATCTCATTGCGGCTCAAGACCTTGCGGCTCCGCACCTCCTCCGGCACAGCCGTTGCCCCGATGAGCAATCACTCGGAGGTCCTTTCATGCTGTGTCTGACCCGTCCCGCTATCGGCCTTGCCCTGGTCGGGGTCTGCCTGCTCGGCACGCGCACGTTTGCCGCGGACCTCGTCGCCGCCGTTCTCGCCCTGCTTCAATAGCGCAACCGTTTTTGGTGGTTTTCGTCTTGCACCCTCTTGGCCTCGAAGGAGGCTGAGGCATGAGGAGTGTGAGCATCTGGGCCGTTGCGCTTGCCGCGACGCTGGCGGTCGCGTGCAACGACGGCAACAGGAACAACGACACAACAGCCGCGACGGATCGCACCGGAGCGGCCACCGCGGACCGGACGCCCGGAACGCCGGGCACGGCTGGATCTGATCAGCCAGGAAGCCGCGATCCCGGCAGCGCCGCGACGATGGCGCGGGCCAGCAATGCCGACGACGATCGTGAGTTCGTCGAGAAGATGGGCCAGGTCAACCTCGCCGAAGTGAAGCTCGGTCAGCTGGCCGCCCAGCACGCATCAAACGCGCAGGTCAAGCAGTTTGCCCGGCGCATGGTGTCCGATCACGAGAAGGCGAACGCCGAGCTGAAGCAGATCGCGTCGAAGATGGCCGTTCAGATCCCGGCCGCGCTCGATGCGAAGCACCAGGAACTCCACGATCGCCTGTCGAAGCTGAAGGGTGCCGAGTTCGACAGGGAGTACATGAAGGCGATGGTCGATGGCCACCAGGAAGTGGCGCTGGAGCTCGAACGCCACGCCGACAGCGGCGCACGCCCCGGCGATCGGAGCGTCGGCACGTCGGGTGACGCGACCCAGACGCATGCATCAGTGACGGCCTGGGCCTCGAAGACGCTGCCGGACGTGCGGCAGCACCTCGAGCAGGCGAAGCAGATTGAGGCGAAGTTGTAGCGTCCGGCTTCAGCCAGACGTCTGAGCCTGTCCGAGGGGCTTCGCCCCTCGGACTCCCCGACACGCTCTCTCGCGCGCGCTCGCGCCGGCGCGCTCCGGGCGACGTGGCTCGCTCGCGCGCTCGCTCGCGACGCAGCTGCGTTTCATGAGACAGCTTTTCTAATTGTCGCGTGCGGGCGCCACGTAGCCGTTGCGGGCCCGCACGCGATAATCCTGCCCCGTTACCCGCACCCGGATACTGTGGAACGCACCGTCGGCGCCGCCCGGTGACGTGTAGCCGAGCAGGTACTGACTGTTCAACTCCTCGGCAATGCGTGCGATGGCCGGAACCATCTCATCGGTGCCGCGCACGACTTCGGTGCGACCGCCGCTCGTGTCGGTGATCTCCTGCAGCGCCACGGGATTCACACGCGTGTTGATTGTCTGCCGCTCCGCCGAGTCGATGGCGACAGCGTAGGCGAACGCGTCGGTCCTGAAGAGGGCGCGGCGCACTTCGCGCAGCGTGGCGTCGCTCGCCGTGTCGGCGCCGTCCGAGATGAGCACCAGCGCGCCCCGCTGGTTGTTGCGGACAGTAAACTGCGGGATCGCCGCCAGCACGGTGTCGTAGATGGCGGTGCCCCCGGTCGGCCGGATTGGCTCGAGCATGGTGGTCAGGCGCGTCCGCTCGCGCGTCCACCATGACAGGAAGTACGGCTGGTGGTTGAACGCCACCACGAGGAACTCATCGCCGGGATCGAGCAGCTCTCCGAGGAAGGTCAATACCGCCGTTCGCGCGTCGTCGATGCGCCGGCCGTACATGCTGTCGCTGATGTCCAGGAGCACTGCCAGGCTCACCGGCACGCGCTCGTTGGTGAACTGGGTAATCTCCTGCCGGACGCCGTCCTCGTAGATCTCGAATGCGTCGCGTGTCAATCCGGTCACGAGCCGGCCGTCCTGATCGCGGACCGTTGCCGTGATGCTGGTCAGCTCCACCGCGGAGCGGAAGACCCGCGGATCGCGGAGCGGCTGATCCTGGCTTGCCCCGAGCGCGCCCAGGGCGGTCACGAGCAACGCGGACCGAAAGGTCATGAGCTTCGGGTCTACCGGCTGAGCCAATACGTCATCTTAACCATGAACGCCCGTGAACCGTCAGCGCCGAACGTGTCCTTCAAATCGCGCCATGGCTGAAAGACGCCCGGGCGCGACGGATCGACGGTCGAGAGGTTCCAGGCGACGAAGAGCGTGCTGCCCCGGATGTACTCCCACCTGAGCACGACGTTGCCGCGCAGCGACTTCGTGTTGAAGTCGGGGTTCTCCTCGATCGTCACCGGTTCGAATTTGTACGACCGCGGCTGGGCGAGGCGGCGGATGTCCGTGTAGTCGCCGACCGCGACGAACGGCTGCAGGAACACCTGCACGGTCATGTCGCGGTGCACCGCAAAGGTCGACCGCACGGTCACGTCGATCACGTCGCGATCGAGGCGCCCGTAGACGTAGTCCACGACGCCGTCGCCGGTGGCGTCGACGTTCTGGATCCATTGCGCGTCGTCGAGCCCGGTCGTGTAGTTGGTGCTGACCGACAACTGCAGGCGGCCCGACGGCTTGAGGTTCAGCCCGGGCCCCAGGCGCACGCTCCACCCGCCGACTTCGTCGTTGGTCATGTCGCTGCCGAAATTGAACCGCCACGTCTTCCGGCTGTCGCTCGACACGAAGAAGTACTGGAACCACCTGGAGGGCGTCACGATCGGCGGACCGCCTCTGGTGTCGAGGTCGTCGATGCCTTCGAACTGATGGTTGCCGCCCGACTCGAACCCCCAGTAGTTCTTGAACTGCGTGAAGAAGTTCCAGCCGACGAGGCGCGCCAGCGGATCCTTCTGCCTCGTTCCAGCCCTTGACGGCGAACATGTTCCCGCCGACGCGGCGGAACATCTTCCACGGATCGGGCTGCTCGGCCGAGGCGCCTCCTTCGATGCTGGTGCGGTTCGGCGCGGCCGCGGAAGAAGCCGAGGTCGTCCACGCGGAACGTCGGGTTGAAGTGATCGAAGTGCGTGTAGAACCCGCCGTGCTTCCGGTCGAAGTTGAAGTTCGAGACGCCGCCGAATCCGGACTGCATGACGCCGGAGACTGGCGCGCGGGTCGCGGCCCAGTGGCCATTCCAGTTCACCCGGTTGCGATCCCAGCGCAGGTTGAAGTCGCCGCCGGCCGCGAAGGCGTCGAAGATCGCTTTTGCGCATCACGCCGGTCGCGATCATGCCGACGTTCGACGTGCCCTGCCGCACGTCGCGCTGCAGCGCGCACGACGTTGTACGAAGTGGTCGGCTCGGCCGGCCGCTCCGCAGGCAAGCCGTCTGCCGTGAGGACCTCGACCTCCTCGTCCGAAGTCAGCGCGGTCAGCGCGCCGTAGGTCCAGCCAGACTGCTTGCCGGTCAGCTTGACCGCGCCCAGAATCGTCGTCGCGTCCGGACGATCGAGCTCGACGTCGCCGGGCTGCAGCGCATAGCGCGTCGGACGCCTGCCGATCCGGCGCGAGTGGAACAGCTGGAAGAGGCCGTACGGCGGCACGAACGTGCGGCTGTCCTCGAGAAAGAAGCTGCGCTTCTCGGGGAAGAACGTCTCGAACACGGTGAGGTTGAGCACGGCCGGGTCCTGCTCGACCTGGCCGAAGTCGGGATTGACGGTGGCCGACAGCGTCGCGGCGGAGCCGATGCCGACGCGCAGATCCACGCCGACGCCGCCGCTGAAGTCGGTGCCGCGGCTCGGGTACGCTCGACGCACCGCCGCGCGACGTACGGAATCCACTCGATCCGCCGCGGCGGATTCGAGCGCCTCGTCGAAAACGAGATGGCCCCATCGTGACACGATCCCCTGCTCGCCGCGGGGACGGGCGGTCCAGTCGCCCGTTTCGTTCAGGCGCTGGATAGTGCGGCGGAAGCTGAAGCCCCAGACCTGCCCCGGCGCTGGAGCCGCGACGAACCGCATCTGGGAGAACGGGACGCGGTACTCGGCCACCCATCCCTGCGTCGGTCAGGGCCGTTCGGACCTCCCACACGCTCTCATAGTCCCGGTCGGCCGACGTGTCGTTGTAGAACGAGAAGTCGGACTGCACGCCCGACGGGTTCGTTTCAAACACATAGCCGGTCTGGTGATCGTGCCGCGGATCGAACCCGATGCCGATCCGGTCGCTCGGCGGCGGCTCGTCGCGGCGGCCGAGCCCGCCGACGATCCGATCCGGCGTGCGATCGTCGCAGCGAATCACCACGTAGATGAAGCGATCGTCGTAGGCGAGCTGCAGCCGCGTCCGCTCGGTCATCGGATCGCCGTTGTCGGGATCCCACTGGATCAGACCCTCGACCGGCTGCGCCAGGCCCCACGCCTCGTCGTTGGCCACGCCGTCGATGCGCGGCGGATGACCGGTGATGCGGTGCGCGTGGAGAATCTTGTCGCGCTTGAACTCAGCGGCAGGTTCGGAGGCGTCGATGATCGGTTCCGGCGCGTCTCTGCGCAAAGAGCGGGGCCGACACCGAGGTTGCGATCAGGATGGCGGAGATGACGAGGCGCAATTCTCGGGGCTCGGTGCTCGGGGCCCGGGACTCGGACTGGGCGCTCGGCTATTCTAAGCCTTCCGAGCACCGGGTCCCGAGTCCCGACTATTCTACTCAGTCGTCCACATCGACACGCCCGTCGCATCCTTCACGAAAATGCGGTTGCCAGAAAACGACGGCGCTCCCCATGTCGGAGCCTCGGCGACCTTGTAGGTCCTGATCGGCGTCAGCGCGCTCGTGTTCGATCCGTCGGCCACGATCAACTCGCCGTCGGTCTTCAGCACCAGCAGCAGATTGCCCGACTTGGCCACGGCGGCGTTGTCGGCGACGCGCGGCTCACCCGTCCACAGCGTCTTTCCGGTTGCGGCGTCGATGAAGAAGAACTGACCGCGATTCTGCGGCGACAGCCCGAACAGGGCATTGCCGACGATCACGCTGTTCGACAGGCGATAGAAGAGCGCGTCGTTCTCCCAGGCGTTCTCGGTGACCCACTTCCCGCCCTGGCGCGCGACGCGAAACGCCGTGATGCCAGCGTCCTGGCCCGAGACGATGACCATGTCGCGGAACACGATCGGTGTACCGGCGTTGACCTGCGACGGGGCCTTGAACGGCCGGATCCACAGCTGCTCGCCGGTCTCGGCGGAGACGCCCACCAGGTTGTCGAGCGTAAACGTGACGATCTGACGCACCCCGCCGAGGTCGGCCACGATCGGCGAGCCGTAGCTCGGGCCGTCGCCGGTCCACTGCCACTTTGGGTTGCCGGTCGCCGGATCGAAGGCCGTCAGCGCGCCGCCTTTGGCGCCGCCGACATGCACGATCAGGAGGCCGCGATCCACCATCGGCGATTGCGACGTCGTGAACGTCGGCCCTTCGGCGGGCGCCGGCTTCTGCCACAGGATCTTCCCCGACTTCGCGTCGAGCGCGGTCAGGATGCCGCTGATGCCAAACGTAAACAGCCGGCCGTCCGCGTACGCGGGCGTCGCCTTCGGTCCCATCCCGTGGCCAGCCGCCGCCTTGACGACCGTGTACGGCGCCGGGTAACGGGCCTGCCACAACTGCTTGCCGGTGTTGGCCTCGAACGCGGTCACGACCTCGTTGTCGCCGGCCTGCCGCCCGAACGCATAGACCGTGTCGCCGACGACGACCGGCGTGCTGTAGCCCTCGCCGACGTCGTGCCGCCACTTCATCGTCAACGCCTCGGGCCATTTGGCGGGCGGCCTGAACGTGCTGGTTCCGCCGTCGCGATTGGTGCCGCGCCATTGCGGCCAGTCGGCGGTGCCGGTCTGAGCCCGGAGCACGGCCGTGGAGAGAATGAGGGCGCTGGTAGCGATCAGCAGGTTGAGTCGGACAGACATGCGCCGAAGTATAGAGCAGTGCGGCACATGACGTGCACCCAAGGCCCTCGGGAAAGCTCGGGAGGAGGGTCCGATGAGCTCCAGGGTGTTGTCAAAGGCGTTCATAGTGGGATGCGGGCTCGCAATGGCGATTTCAGGGGCAGCGTGTAACCGTAACGATGCTGCTGAGGTCGATCGCGATACAGATCGCCTGGCGGCGGATACCGCGAAACAGCCCGGGCATGAAGGGGCGCCGATCACGGTCACCGGGTGCCTGCAGCGCGGCAGCGGGATGAACAACTTCATCCTGACGCAGGTCAACTCGCCGTCCGACACGCCCGTTGCGACGAGCGGCAGCGGCTCGAGCGGCGCGGCCGTGCAGCGCGAGCAGATGCGTGAAGCGAAACACGCCTACACGCTGGACGGCGACAACGACACGATGCGCGACCTGGTGGGCAAGGAAGTTCGTGTGACCGGCACGATCGCGGAAGCATCAGGACTGCGCCGTGGCGTGCCCGAGAACCGCGGCGACGGCGACCGCCGCAAAGGTCTCGACATCGACGCCGGCGATCTCGCGAAGGTCGAGGTCCAGGGCATCGTCCGCGTGGCGGAGGCGTGCGGCGAGAAGTAGGGCGGGCCTCTGTAGGGCGGGCCTTTTAGGCCCGCCGGTGCGTAGAAACAAAAGGGCTGGAGCGAATCGCTCCAGCCCTTCAGCATTCCTAATTCCTAATTCCTAGTTCCAAATTACTGTTGCTGCCCGGTCCTCGTGGCGCTCGCCGTGCGCCGCTTCTGGACTTCAGCTTCGTAGTCGGTGTCGCTCATGTAGGTGACGTTCACCCACGCGTGCGCCATCTCGTCGACCGTCCGATCGCCCCAGCCGACCCATTGGTTCGGATCCGGGTTGCTCGGCAGCGCCGCGGTGTTGTCGTGCCAGGCGGTGACGCGGATGATCGTGCCCTTCGGCAGGAGCGGCGCCGCGTCGTCGGCGTAGACATAGCTGTTGTGCCAGTTGAAGTTGAAGTTGTTCACGTGGCTCAGCATCTGCGTCTGCCCGTTCGGCAGGATCGCTTCCATCGACATCGCCTTGCCGCGCAGGTGCATGTGCGGCTGGAAGCTCTCGATCCGGCCAGCCGACCGCATGACGGTGTTGCCCTGGGCGACGGAGATCGTGTTCGGCTGGATGTCCATCTCGCCCAGCGCCGCCGGGAACAGCATCAGCGACTGGCGATATTTCGGCTCCTGGCCTTTCGGATACAGGTAGATCCCCATTTCGACGAACGTGTTCACCTCTTCACCAGCCGTCGAGTAGTGGATGTCCCAGTTAATCTTCGATCCCGGCAACAGCAGTTTGCCGCTCTCGGGCCGCATGATCTCGCCCTGCTTGCCGACCGCCCATTCCATGAACACGCCGGAAGCGCCAAACGGCCCGGCGCCGCCGCCCTGCACCGGAACCGCGCTCGCCGCCGGATTGTCTTTCTCGTCCTGCTGCAAGTAGGCGACTGAGTGGTGCGTCACGCGGCGGCCCTTGACGGCACTCGGCCGGACCTCGATCGCACGAACCCAGCGCGGTTCGGTGAGCCCGATGTCGACCTGCGGCTTCCACCAGGAATCCTGCCCGCGCGCGGTGACCGTGTACGGCGTCGAGCGGACGATGAGATCCGGCTCGGTCTGGCCGAACATCGCGGCGAAGTTCCACGCCTGCTCGTCGCCCCAGTCCTTCGCGGGCGGCATGTCCTTCGGGTCGCCCTTCGGCGCGCCGGCATCGACCCAACGGACGATCGTGTCAACCTGCGAGTCGCTCAGCGACCGGTCGTACTTGAACTGCTGGATCCCGACGCCCTTGTCGATATGCCATGGCGGCATCTGCCGCGCGGCGACGCGCGTCCTGATCGACTTCGCCCACGGGCGGGATTCCTCGTAAGTCCGCAGCGCCATCGGCGCGATCGAGTCCGGCCGGTGGCAGGTCTCGCACTTCTCCTGGAAGATCGGCGCCACATCTTTCGTGAAGGTCGGAGCCGGGCCCTTCTGCTGGGCCTGGGCCAAACCGGCAAACACCAGGAGAACGGCCGCCGCCAGACCACAGTCTCTGGCGCCACGCTGGAAGGTCGACAGTCGCATGCTGACTCCTTGCCCCTTGGACGTTTTTCTCGGTGAAAGGGGGGTTCATCAGTGTCGCAGGCGCGGCGGCCCCTGTCAATTAAGGCCGCATAAATTTCGGAAGGTTTGGCGGGCTTCAGGCCGCCGTCATACCCGGTCGCAGTTATACTCCCTCGCCTCATGGCCAGTCCCATTGCCGTCCTGATGATCGTCCTGTACCTGGGTTTGACAACCCTGGTGGGCGCCCTGATGGTGCGCCGGAGCCGGGGCAGCGACGATTGGTCGATTGCCGGCGGCCGGATGGGCATCCTGATGATTGCCGTCGGCATTGCCGGAACCCGCATTGGCGGGGCGGCCACCTACGGCGTCGCCGGGGACGTCATTACGGGCGGCGTCTGGAACATGTGGTGGTACGGGCATCTCGGCCTTCCTGGCGATGGCCCTCGTCGGGCTCTTTTTCGCGGTCCCCTACCGGCGGCTCAAGATCCAGACCGTCGGTGAAATCTTCACACTGCGCTTCGGCGCGCGGCGCTCACAGTGGTTGACGAGCCTGTGCGTCCAGACCGAATACGCCATCGTGAACGTGATCGAACCGCTGGTCATCGGGCGCATTCTCGCGCCGCTTCTTGGCATCCCCTTCGGCGCCGCGGTCGCGATCGGGGCCGTGTGCCTGATTTCGTACACCGCTCTCGGCGGGCTATGGGGTGGCGCCGTCACGAACCTGATCCACTCGATCGCCATCCTCGCCGGGCTCGGCCTGGTCGGACTGGTCGGCGTCGATCACCTGGGCGGCTGGGACCAGGTGGTGGCTTCGGTCGACGCGGCGCTGACCGCGGCTGGCAAGGATCCTGAGGCGTGGTGGGGGCTTGCCGGCGCCGGCTGGCTCGCGGTCGTGGCGATGATTTTTTCCGCCGTCATCCACACGCCTGCGGCGTCGGTCTACGTGAACTTCGCCACCGCAGCGCACAGCGAACGGGCCGTGCTGCCCGCATTCGTGCTCGGCGGCCTCATCGCGGCGCCGATGCCGATGCTCGCCGGATGGGTCGGGATCGAGTCGCTCGCGAAATACGGCGCGACCGCACAACTGGCGAGCTACCAGACCGTGACGCGCCTCGCGTCCGAGATCAACCCGTGGCTGGGCGGCGTCGCGCTGGCGGCGGTGCTGGCGGCGGTGGTGTCGTCGGGCGGTCCGATCCTCCTCTCATCCGCCACGATGTTCGTCCGCGACTGGATTCCGGCGTCGCACGCATGGGACGGCCCGCGCCGGCTGCGCGCCTACCAGACGACGACCATCGTGTACGGCGTGCTCGCCTCGCTGGTGGCGTGGCTTGGCCCGGTCGGATCGATCCTGGACCTGCTGCTGTTCGGGTTTGCGATGGTCGTGCCGCCGGCGATCGCCGCCGGTTTCGTGTTGTACTGGCCGCGGACGACCGAAGCCGGGGCGTTCTGGGGAATCGTCCTCGGGTACGCGCTCGGCCTGCTCTGGTACCTGGTCATGTCGGACGACATCGACCCGTCGTATATCACCACCGCTGTTCCGCTCGTCGTCGTTCCGCTGGTGTCGCTCCTCACCAGCGAGCGCCGCGAAGGGCGCGATGCGTTCTACCGGACCATCCGCACGGCGCCGGCGTAGTATCCGCCGCTTTCGGTCAGCGCAATCGGCGCCTCGAAGACGGCCGTCAGGTTCGCGCTGGTCAGCGTCGTCGTTTTCGGCCCTGCCGCCGCCACGCGGCCACGCTTCAGCAGCACGATCGACTCGATCTCCGGGATGATCTCCTCGACGCGGTGGGTCACGAGCATCAGCGTCGTCCCCTGCCGCGCGATCGCTCGAATGGATTCGAGGAACTGGTAACGGACGACGAGATCGAGCCCCGTCGTCGGCTCGTCGAGCAGGAGCGCCTCGGGACTGGTCACGAGCGCGCGCGCGATGAGCACGCGGCGCGCCTCTCCGGTCGACATCCGATCGATCGTGGTGCCGGCCAGGTGCCCGACGCCCATCCGGTTCAGCGCGGCGTCGGCCGATTCCCGCATCGCCGGCGTCACCTCCGCGTCGAAGATGAATCCGTGTCCGGTGAAGAAGCGCGACAGGACCGCGTCGCGCGCAGTGATCGCGCCGGCGCTGTTGCCGTTGACGAACCGCTGATGGAGATCCGCGCTGACGATGCCGAAACGGGATCGGAGATCGAAGACGTTCCAGCGATCCGAGCCGAACACGCCGGATCGGCGGCTCGGGGCCAGGTCTTCGCCCGCGTCAGCGGCCGCTCCTCGTGGGTCAGCAGGTTGACGAGCGTCGACTTGCCGGCGCCGTTCGGACCGACGATCGCGGTGTGCTGGCCGGCGCGGATCGTCAGGCTGACGGCGTCGAGCACGGCGGCGCCGCCCTTCATCACCGTCGCGTCCGACAACTCGAGGATCGGCGGACGGGTCGTCAACGGCCGCCGGAGTAGGGCTGGTGCAGGTGCACCGGCTTGGCCGAGGCGCGCCGGAGGCGCATGTTGATCATCTCGACGAACACCGAGAAGCCCATCGCGAAGTAGATGTAGCCCTTCGGGATGTGCATCTCGAGCGCGTCGCCGATGAGCGCCAGGCCGATCAGCAGCAGGAACGACAGCGCCAGCATCTTGACGGTCGGATGCCGGTGCACGAACGCGCTGATCGGCTCGGCCGAAAACATCATCACCCCGACGGCGAGCACGACCGCGAGCACCATGATCGAGATGTCCTCGGCCATCCCGACCGCGGTGATCACCGAGTCGAGCGAGAAGACGATGTCGAGCAGCATGATCTGCACGATCACCGCGCCAAAGCCGGGCGCGACTTTCGCAGAGCGGTGCCCTTCCTCCCCTTCGAGGCCGTCGTGAATCTCGAGCGTGGCCTTGCCGAGCAGGAACAGCCCTCCGCCGAGCAGGATCAAGTCGCGGCCGGAAATCTCCTGGCCGAGGACGGTGAAGAACGGCGCGGTCAGCCTGATGATCCACGCGATCGACAAGAGCAGAAGGATGCGCATGACCATCGCCGCCGCCAGCCCGACGCGCCGCGCTTTCCCCTGCTGCGCCTTCGGCAGCTTGCCGCTCAGGATTGAGATGAAGATGACATTGTCGACGCCGAGAACGATCTCGAGAAAGGTCAGCGTGACGAGGGCGAGCAGCCCGTCGGCGGTCAGAATCGCATCCATGCGGACATTGTAGAGGAGCAGCCAGTGTCTCCTGCAGTTCCTGCACCGTGCGCCCGCCTCGCATCAGGATCTCCAGCATGCGGATCCCGGTGGGATGCGCCAGGGGCGCGGAAGAACCGGGCTTGAATTGCTATAGTTTAACTCGCGATGCGGGAAGATGTCGCCGCACCGGACCACCCGCTGATGCGCGTCCTCGATCGACTGGCGCACCTGCTGCCAGCGCAGGGGCCGATCAGCATCTTCATCCACCACAACACGCTGCATGCCTTCGAGCATCTCCCGTTCGAAGAAGCGGTCGAGCAGGCTGCCGTGCAGCTGGGACGCGAGCCATTTCTGGCCGAGTCGCGATACCGCGACAAGCTGGCGTCCGGCCGCATCCGGGCGAGGGATGTCGACGCGCTGCTCGTCGAGCAACTGGGCGCCAGCGCTGCCGAGGACGTGGCCGGCGTCGGATCCCGCCTCGACCTCTGGCGGGCCGTCGTGCTGCACGGCATTCCGGCAGCGGCAGGTCGGGAGCTGTCGTGGATCCTCGACGAAACAGAGGCGCTGTCCCGGTTCCGCACCGACATCCCTGCCCACGCCCGATCCGCGCTGGCCGCGCTGGTCGGGCTGGACGATCGCCTCGGCGACGAACGGCGCGCGGTACACCGGCTCTGGCTGGCGTGCCTCGACGCCGTGGCACGGGCTGACCGAGCCGCCCCGCCTCCTGCGCGACGGTCCCGGTTCGCCACCGCGACTGGCTTCTCGCGGTACACGACCTCGACATCGACGCCTGGATCCATCCGCCGCTCATTCGATTCCTGGCGGGTTATCTCGATCAAGGCCTCGCGCATTGGTCCATGCCGGAACGGAGCCGCGGCATCCATGGCTGCTTTCTCGAGCTCTACCGCGACGTCACTGGCCGCCCGGTGCGGCCACTGGGCGGAACGCTCCCCGAGCATCGTCGCCGACGACCGCGCCGCCGACCGGAACGCGCTCAGCTCGATCGCCAACTCGCTGAAGCAGCTCGGTATCGCCGACGACGAATGCGCCGACTATCTGGGCGCCGAACTGCTCGCCCTCCGAGGATGGGCCGGCATCGTGCGGCAGATCGAAGAGCGGCCCGACCGCGTGCCGGCGCGGGACCTCACGGTGACGCTGCGCGGATACCTGGCCGTCCGCCTGCTGTTCGAACGGGCGGCGCTCGATCGAGGCGTTGCGACAGATCGGCTTCGCTGGTCCGCTCTCGGAGCTGCGCAGCCGGCTCGGCGACCGGCTCCGCGGCGGCCCGCTCCGACGACCGTCGAGCGCGCCTGGCCGCTGTTTCATGTGGCGCAGCTCTGCGGGCTCGATGCGTCGATCGTCGAACAGTGGACCGCGCGGCACGTCGCCGATCTCGAAGCCGAGTTGCAGCAGCTCGACGGCGTGCGCCGGCGTCGAATTCTGCACCAGGCGTTCGAACGAGCGATTCGATATCGGCTGTACGACGCGTTGACGCAGCACCAGGCGCGAGGCCTCCCCCGCACCAGCGTTCCAGGCGTGTTCTGCATCGACGAGCGGGAGGAGTCGTTCCGCCGCCACCTCGAAGAAGTCGAGCCTGCCTGCGAGACGTTCGGCACGGCCGGGTTTTTCAACGTGGCGATGTACCACCAGGGCGCCACCGACGCCCACCCGCGGCCGCTGTGCCCGGTCGCGATTCGTCCCGACCATTACGTCGCGGAAATCGAGGCCGATGGCGACAGCCTGATCGGGCGATCGCGGCGGCTGCAACGACGCGCCGCGGGGTTCCTCGGCTACAACGTGCATCTCGGCAGCAGGTCGCCGGTCAGCGGCGCCGTGCTCATGACGGCGTTCGGCTGGCTGGCCCTGGTGCCGCTCATCCTGCGCGTCGTCTTTCCCTGGCTGCTCCTCGCGATGGCGCCGCATCCACCAGACGGCCGTCACCGCCGGCGCACCCGCCTGCGAGCTGGATCGCGACGACGCAGCGCCGCCGATCGGCAAGTATTCCGGGTTCACCGTACGGGAGATGGCCGATATCGTCCGTCGTGTCCTCGAAGACATCGGAGTTCGCGACCGCCTCTCGTCGCTCGTCCTCGTGGTCGGGCACGGATCGGTCAGCCTCAACAATCCGCACGAGTCGGCTCACGACTGTGGGGCGTGCGGCGGCGGACGGGGCGGGCCGAACGCGCGCGCGTTCGCGCAGATGGCCAACGACCCGCGCGTGCGACAGCTGCTCGCCGCGGAGGGGCTGCCGATCGACGCGACCACCTGGTTCGTGGGCGCCCAGCACAACACCTGCAACGACGAGGTCACGTTCTTCGACGAGGATCTCGTCCCGCCGGCGTGCCGACCGGCTGTTCGAGCGGGCCGTGGAGGCGATCGAGACGACGAGGCGCCGCGAGGCACACGAACGGTGCCGCCGGTTCGACGCGGTCCCGCGCTGGTATCCCGCCGCTGGCGGCTCTGGCGCACGTGGAGGGACGCGCCGCGGATCTGGCCCAGCCGCGGCCCGAGTACGGCCATGCGACCAACGCGTTCTGCATCATCGGCCGGCGGACGCGCACGCGCGGCTTGTTTCTCGATCGCCGCGCCTTTCTCGTCTCGTACGATCCGACGCGCGACGACGATGGCGCCATCCTCGCGCGCATCCTGGCCGCCGTGGTGCCCGTCGTCGCCGGCATCAGCCTCGAGTACTACTTCAGCTACGTCGATCCGACCGGCTACGGCTGCGGCACCAAGCTGCCGCACAACGTCACGTCGCTGCTCGGGGTCATGGACGGTGCGCAGAGCGATCTGCGCACCGGGCTTCCATGGCAGATGGTCGAGATCCACGAGCCCACGCGACTGGCGATTGTCGTGGAGAGCTCTCGGGATCGCCTGTCGCGTGTGGTGCGAGGGCAACCGGGACATCGAACGGCTCGTGCAAAACCGCTGGGTCTGGCTCGCCTGCCTCGATCCGGAGTCGGGGGCGTTGTGGGAGTTCCGGTCGACAGGCTTCGTCGCGCATACACCCGAACACGCGCTGGCCGACGGTCGTTGGCGAATCCGCCGCCTGGTACCAGGGGAAGCGCGGGTTCCTGCCTCCGGTGGCGATCGTCCCGGGCCCGTCGATCGACCCGGACGACGGGCGCGCCGGGACGACCCTCGGCATGACGCCGAGCATCCCCCTGACGGTGTGGTGCTGTCGGCGTCGGATCGCCGGCCCTCCTCTTCGGGCTGCTCGGCACCGCGTCACTCGTCAACCGGCCACTGCCGGAGCGATGGACGGGTTGGCTCGCCGGCAGCCTCGATGGCGACGGCGTGCGCCGCCTCGCTGCTGGCGCTTCGTCGTGCACGGGACGACCGGAACCGGCACGCACCTTCTCTCCTACGGCGCCGGGTCCGCGAACCCACGAGGGCGGCATCGCGATCGAATTCCTCGTCGATCGGCTGTCGCTCGGCTTTGCGACGCTCTCGACGGCGATCGCCGGTGTGGTGTCGGCGTTTTCGAGTCGATACCTGCACCGGGAGCCTGGCTACGGCCGCTACTTCATGCTGCTGGCGATGTTCGTCACCGGCATGATGCTGGTGGCGCTGGCCGGCAACGTCACGGTTCTCTTCATCGGGTGGGAACTCGTCGGCCTCAGCTCGGCGCTGCTCGTCGGGTTCTTCCACGAGCGGCCCGCGGCGGTGGCGAATGCGTTTCGCGTGTTCTCGATCTACCGCATCAGCGACGCCGCCATGCTGTCGGCTGCGGTGCTGCTGCGCCACGTCGCCGGCACGGACAGCCTTTCGCTCTTGTTTGGCCGCGATGCGGCGTCGGCGGTCCGGGCTGACCGGCGCCGACGCGACAATCATCGCCGTCCTCCTCATTGTGGCGGTCGC
Source organism: uncultured Acidobacteriota bacterium (assembly GCA_963720005.1). Lineage (GTDB taxonomy): Bacteria > Acidobacteriota > Vicinamibacteria > Vicinamibacterales > CAVVIG01 > CAVREM01. Next base: position 22,873 of record CAVREM010000104.1, read on the forward strand.
GGGCAAGAGCGCGCTGTTGCCGTTCTCGAGCTGGCTGCCGCGAGCGATGGAGGGGCCCACCCCCTCGAGCGCTGTCTACTACGGATCGCTCTCGATCCACGCCGGCTGTTTTCTGTTGCTTCGCGCGGCGCCGCTGCTCGAGCAGACGCCGGCGGCGCGGCTCCTGGCCGGTTGCCTCGGCGTGGCCACCGCCGTGTTCGCCGCGACGACGACGCGGGTGCAGAGCGACGTGAAATCGTCGCTGGCGTATGCCTCCCTCACGCAGGTCGGCATCATCGTCTTCGAGATCGCCATCGGCTGGTACACGATCGCGTTCGTGCACCTCGCCGGACACGCTTCTTTCCGCTTGCTGCAGTTCCTGAGCGCGCCCAACGTCCTGCACGATCTGCACGGCATCGAAGCGCCATCGGCGACCGCCCGCTCCGAGGCGGCAGCCGCTTCGGCGTGATGATATCGGACCGCGTCCGTCGGCAGTTGTTCTTGATTGCCCTCGAGCGTGGGTTCCTTGACAGCATCCTCGATCGCGTCGTCGTCGATCCCTTTCTCCGCGTCGCGCGGCTGCTGACGCGTCTCGACGAGTGGTTGTGCCTGCCCGGCCGTAGCGTGCCGCGGCGGTAGTGCGGCTGACCTCGGTGCAGCGGTCGAGCCGCGGAGGCGGGTGAACACGATGAGTGACGCCCGCTGGTACGTTGTCGAGCTCGTCGCGCTGCCTGCCGTCGTGATCGGCGCCTCGTTCCTGCGTATCGAGGTCGAACGCCTGCGACGGCTGGCCGTCGCCGCGGCGGTCGCCATGCTGCTCATGGCGGCTGCCATCGCCGTCTCGCCGCGTCTGCGCGACTTCTCGATTCGCACGTTCGCGCTCAGTTCGATTCGCGGCGGAGAGGCCCTCGTTCGCATTGACACGCTCTCGGCCGCCCTCTTGCCGTTTGCCGCTGGACTGTGGCTGCTGACCGTCGCCGTCACGCCGCGCGCGGCGCTCGATCGCCGCGGCCTGCGGCGGACCGCGGTCGCCACCCTCATCACGACGGCATCGTTTCTCACCGAAAGCGCGGTGGTCCTCCTCGTCCTGTCGATCGCTTCGGTCTGGACGTTCCTGTCCGCCCTCGACGATCCGGCGCACCGGTATCAGCGGCGCGTCGTCGCGGCGTATCTGGGCTTCTCGACACTGCTGTTTGCCGTCGGCGTCGCCCTGCTGGTCGGCCCGGGCGGGCAGAACGCCGCGATCGAAACGACCGGGATGTGGCTGATCGTCATCGCCGCGCTGGTGCGGAAAGGGATTGTGCCGTTCCATGCGTGGCTGCCGGAGGTCTTCGACCACGGGCGCCTCGGACCGGCCATCCTGTTCAACGCACCGCAGGTCGGCGCCTACATGACCGTGGTGCTGATCGTGCCGCGCGCCTCGGCGGACATGCTGCGGGTCATCGCTCTCCTCGCACTGGCGACCGCCGTTTACGGCGCGGCGCTCGCGCTGGTTCAGACGAGCGCGCGCCGGGCATGTGGCTATCTGTTCATGAGTCAGTCGGCGCTGGTGATGGCCGGCCTCGACTGCACGAGTGTGACCGCGCTCGCTGGCGGCCTCCTCGTCTGGTTGTCGGCCGGGTTGGGGTTTGCGGGGCTCGCGCGCTCGGTCCTGGTCCTCGAGGCGCGGCGCGGGCGGCTCGATCTGACCACCTATCATGGTGGTTACGATCGCATGCCTCTGCTGGCGACGAGCTTCCTCTGCATGGGGCTCGCGTGCACCGGCTTTCCAGGGACCCTCGGCTTCATCGGTCAGGAGCTTCTCGTTGACGGCGCCGTTGATGCCTTTCCGGTGATGGGATTCGCCGTCGTCGTGGCGTCGGCGTTGACCGGCTTGGCCGTGCTTCGGATGTACTTTTCGTTGTTCTGCGGCCGGCTCGGAAGTGCTTGCGCATCCCAGCCTGCGGCTCGGCTTGACGCGACGCGAAGCGTGGACGTTCGTGGCGCTCGTGCTCACACTCATTGGCTCGGTATCTGGCCGCGCGCCCTCGTCGATTCACGATTTGCGGCGAGCGACCAGATCCTCCGCCAGCGTCTGGAAAATACGCGCGGTTCCCATCCGACCGTTGGCACGGTCCACGACTGTTCGATGAGCCGCGTGTCTCGAGCTTGAGTCGGCTCCGCACCGTGGACCGTCCCTCTTCGTTGCCCGCAACGTGCAGGGTGCTATCATTTCGGCCCTTCTTCGGCGCAGCATCTGCATCGCCCTGGCACAACTTCTTCGTCATGAAGACGTCGTTCTGGTTGCCGATTCGATGAACTCAAGGAGGAAGACATGAGGCTCGCTTTCACCTCGGGCGCGGCGGTCATCCTGTTCGTGACGCTGTCGGCGATGGCGCAGGGTCCCGGCCCCCGGCGCGATGGCAACTGGCAGGTCACGATGGAGATGGACATGCCGGGGATGCCGCAGAAGATGCCGCCGATGACCCTCACGCAATGCATCACCAAGGCGGACGCCGACGATCCGACCAAGCTGGCGCCGCAGGGCCGCGGCGCGGCGCCGAGCAACTGCAAAGTGTCCGACTACAAGACCGAAGGAAACAAGGTGACCTGGTCGATGCGCTGCGAGGGCGACAACCCGACGACCGGCACCGGCGAGTTCGTCTACGCCGGAGACACCTATACCGGCACGATGAAGATGACGACGGGACGCGGCGGGCAGCCGATGACGATGACGATGAAGTATGCGGGCAAGCGGCTGGGGGACTGCACGAAGTAACCCCTAAACTGCTTGCCGCGTCGTCTCGTCTAACGGGCTGACATGCTTGCAGAACTTCGTCTCGCCGTGCGCTCGCTGGCCCGCAATCCTGGATTTGCGGCGGCCGCGGTCCTTACGCTCGCGCTCGGGATTGGCGCCAATACCGCCATCTTCAGCGTCGTGAACGCCGTGCTGCTGAGGCCGGCGCCGTTTCACGAGCTCGAGCGCATCGTGATGGTCTGGGAGACCGACCGCAACAGCAACACCACGCGTGAGCCGGCATCAGTGCCGGACTACCTCGACTATCGAACCCGGAGCACCAGCGTCGAGTCGCTTTCAGCGCTGATGGCGGCGCAGGTCAACCTTGCGGCCCCGGACGGTGAACCCGTCCGAGTCGCCGCGCTGCGGGCCTCGCGTGAACTTCTGCCGATGCTGGGCATCGGCCCCCTGGCGGGCCGTCGGGTTCTCGGCGGAGGAGGATGCGGTCGGCGCCGCCGATACCGCCATCATCAGCGAGTCTCTGGCGCGGCGAACCGCCGGCAGCCCCGGCGCCGCCGTTGGACGCGAGCTGCGCCTGGACGAACGGCCGCACACCATCGTCGGCGTGGTCGCCGACGCCAGCGATTTCGGCACACTGCAGCTGTTGTCGGCGGCGGCCTACTCGCGCAGCTTCGCCGATCGCGGCGAGGCGACGCGTGTGGACGTCTGGATCCCGCTGCGCGCCGACCCGAAGACGCTGCCGCGCGAGACGCATCCGATCTTCATGCTCGGCCGCCTCGCGCCTGGGCAGACGACGGCCTCAGCACAACGGGAGCTGGCAACCCTGGCGACGGACCTGGAGAGCGCCTACCCGGTGAACCGTGGCCGCGGCGTGAATGTCGAGCCGCTCGCCGACGTCGTGCTGGGCCGCGTGCGGCCGACGTTGTACGTGCTCCTCGGCGCGGTGGCACTCGTCCTGCTGATTGCCTGCGTGAACGTGGCCGGGCTGCTCGTAGCGCGAGGCGCGGCCAGGGTGCACGAGGTCGCGGTGCGGCGCGCGCTCGGCGCCACGCCGGCGCGCGTCGCACGTCAGTTCGTCGCGGAAGGGCTCGTGCTGTCGGCCGCCGCGGCCATCGGCGGTGTCGCGCTGGCCTTTGCGGGCGTCCAGGTGCTCGTGGCCGCCGCGCCGGCAAATGTTCCCCGGCTGGCCAGTGCAACGATTGATCTGCGCGTTCTTTCAGTCACCCTCGCGGTGTCGCTCGCCGCCGGCCTCTTGTTCGGCCTCGTGCCTGCGCTGCATGCACGCGGCGTCGATCTGCAGTCCACGCTCAAGACCGACGGCACGCGCGGCTCGGCGGGCGGGCCGCGGTCGGCCTTTCGATCGATGCTCGTGGCCGGCGAGCTCGCGCTGGCCATCGTGCTGCTGGCGGGCGCCGGTCTGCTGATCCGCAGCTTCTGGAACCTGCTGAGCGTCGATCCCGGCTTTCAGGCGGGGGGCGTGCTGAAGGCCGAATACCAGCTGCCGCGATCGCGCTACCCGGCTGACTTCGCCGCGTGGCCGGATTTCCGCGAGCAGCACGCCTTCGTCGCGGCGATCCTCGCGCGCGCCGAGGCGCTGCCCGGCGTGGCGGCCGCCGCGATCGCCGGCAATCATCCGCTCGATCCCGGCTTCACCAACTCGTTCCTCATCGTCGGCCGCGAGAATGAGGCCCGCGAGCCGGGCTGGCCGGAAATGACGATGCGGCGCGTCACGCCCGGATACTTCTCGACGGTCGGCGTGCAGCTGCTGCGCGGCCGGCTGCTGAGCGGCGCCGATGGCACGAGGAGCGCGCCCGTGGTGCTGATCAACGATGCCGCCGCTCGCCGCTTTTTCGGCGAGCGCGATCCACTGGGTGCGCAGCTTCGCTTGTACGGCGTGGCGCGGACCATCGTCGGCGTCGTGGCCAACGAACGGAATCACGGCCTCGACGAGGCTCCGCCGCTCGCGACCTACCTGCCGCTCGCGCAGGCGCCTTCAGTCGACGGCGCGGGAGTACTGCTCGTGCGGACGGCGGGCGATCCGCTCGCCTCGGCTGCGGCGGTGCGCGACATCATCCGCGAGCGCGATCCCGCGTTGGCGGTGTTCGCGCTCGAGCCGCTCGATCGGACGGTGTCGCGCTCGGTGGCCGAACGCCGGTTCGCGATGCTGCTCGTCGGACTGTTCGCGGCGCTGGCGCTCGCGCTCGGCGCGATCGGGGTCTACGGGGTGCTGAGCTACGACGTCGCCCGGCGCATGCGCGAAATCGGCATTCGCATGGCGCTCGGCGCCGAGCGCGGCTCGGTACTGCGGATGATTGTCGGGCGGGCGTTCGTGCTTGCCGCGATTGGCGTCCTGGCCGGCGGTGCCGGCGCCTTCGCGCTCACCCGCACCCTGTCGACGCTGCTCTTCGGCGTCACGCCGCACGACCCGTCGACTTTCGCCGCTGCGGCGGGCGTCCTGACGATCGTGGCGCTTGCTGCCGCAGCCGTCCCAGCATGGCGGGCGGCTCGTATCGAATCCGGCGGTCGCCCTGAGGGGATAGGCGGCTTCGCTGCGGCTTCGCTGACGGTGCTCTCGAACTCACGCAGTAGGGTGCTGCGGCTTCGCTGACCGTGCTCTCGAACTGACGCGGTAGGGGCTGCGAACTGACGCGGTAGGGTGCTGCGCACTGACGAGCCTGCTCGCCGCAGCTCGTCGCGGTTAGCGAAGGCCGTGGGCTACGACGATGACAGGGTGGCGTTGCGGCTTCAGCAGCACGGTGCTGCGTGTGAACGTGCGCGGCGTCGACTGTAGGGCTGCGGCAATTTTGATCGCTGCGACTTCGATGACCGTGCTCTCGAACTGACGCAGTAGCGTGCTGCCGCTTCGCTGACGGTTCTCGTCGAGCTGACGGCATAGAGCCTGCCTCGCCGAAGCTCGCCGCGGATGCAGCGAGCGAAGGCTGGGGGCTACGTCGATGACGGTTCGGCGGTCCGTGGCGCACGGTTTCGATGCGCACCACGGTTCTTCGCCGGCGTGCGACGTGCGCGGCGTCGCCTCCGCTCCTCCTGGGCCTGCCGCAATTTTGATCGCAACAGGTTCGTGGTCGTGCGCTCGGCCGCCTTTGAGAGATTCCACAGGCGCGAGAACAATGCGGCATCGATGAATTGTCGGTCGCGCGCGTCGATCAGGTGGTTCTGTGTCTCCACCAGCGAGGCCTTTGCGTAGCCGAGGAACTGCGCAAACTGGAGGGGCGTGAACCGGCCAAATCCTTCGGCGATGTTCGCCGGCGCCGAGGCGCTCGAGGCACGAATGTCGTCACGAAACCGGAAATCGCGGGCGGCCGGACCACTCTCGGTGAAAGACAGCACTTCACACTTCAATGTCTCGGCGAGCTGCCAGGCCACCAGGTCTCGAAAATCACGAACAGCCACGCCTTGGGCTGAGCAGGACCCGTACCGATCGACGCCGAGCGTCGGCGCGCCCCTTAATCGTTGGAGCAGCACCAGTTGGCCGTAGTGAGTTTCCTCATGCGGGTTCAACGGCCGGTCTTGATTGTTCGAAACGGAAACCGTAGTTGCCACGTCGCGCGTCTCGATCTGCCCGATTGGCGAAGCCGCAGCACCCTACAGCGCCAGCGCCAAGCACCGTCTGCGAAAGCCGCGCACCCTACAGCGCCAGCGCCAAGCACCGTCTGCGAAGCCGCAGCACCCTACGGCGTCAGCGCAAAAGCACCGTTAGAGCGATACCGCCAGATTCAACTGTCAGTTTCGCCCGGCGAGCATTTCGACCGCCGTGAGCAGCTCGCCGGGATCGATGGGCTTGGCGAGGTGGGCCTGGAAACCGCTGCGCAGTGCGCGCGTGCGGTCCTCCGGCTGCGCGTACGCGGTCAAGGCCGCGGCTGGGACGTGACGAATCGACAGCGGCAGCTCGCGAACCCGGCGAATCAGCTCGAAGCCGTCCATCGCCGGCATCCCGATGTCACTCAACAGCAGGTCTGGAGGCTGCCGTTCGATCAGCAACAGTGCCTCGTCCGCTGAAAGCGCAGTGGTCACGCTGGCGCCGGCCGACTCGAGCAGCTCGCGCACCATGCTCAGGGCATCCGCATCGTCGTCGACGACGAGCACGCGAACGCCCTCCAGCCGATGACGGCTCGGACGGCCGTGCTGGACCGCAGGAGCTGGCTCGACGGCCGCCTTGATGGCGTGCGTCGCAGGCAGCCGCACCCGGAACATCGAGCCCTTGCCGAGGCCTTCGCTCGACGCCTGGATCGTCCCGCCGTGCATCTCCACGATGTGCCTGGCGATCGCGAGCCCCAGCCCCAGGCCGCCGAACTCGCGCGCGAACCGGCTGTCGCCCTGGCGGAAGCGCTCGAAGATGTGTGGGAGAAATTCGGGCGCGATGCCCAAGCCGGTATCGGCGACGACGATGTCGACGTGCCCATCGGCGGGCTCGAGACGGACCGTGACCGTCCCGCCGTTCGGCGTGAACTTGACGGCGTTCGAGAGGATGTTCCACATCACCTGCTGCAGCCGATCCGGATCGCCGATCACCTGTGCCGGCCCCGGCTCCATCGCCGCGTGCAAAGCGATGCCCTTGGCTTCGGCGGCGGGTTGGACGGTTTCGACGCTGGCCGCAACAACCGGCGCGAGGTCGAGCGTCTGGGTTTGCAGCCGCAGCTTGCCCGAAACGATTCTCGACACGTCCAGGACGTCTTCGACGATCTTCGTGAGGGCCACCGCATTCTTGTGGATGATTTCGATGGCGCGCGGCAGCCGCACTGGACTCACCATCCCCGACTTGAGCATGCGCGCATACCCGAGGATCGCATTCAGCGGCGTGCGCAGCTCGTGGGACAGCGTGGCGAGAAACTCGTCCTTCAAGCGGTTCGCGCGGAGGGTCTCCTCGTAAGCGCGTGCGTTCTCGACGGCCATGGCCGCCCGCGACGCCAGGTCCTGGGCGAACTGCAGGTCGAGCGCGTCATACCGGCGGCCGGACTCGCCGGCCACGAACGAGAGCACGCCGAGCGTGCGGTTGTGTGCCCGGAGGGGCACCGACATGTACGACCGCACGCCGAGCTCCCGGAGGTCCGCGAGATGCTCCGGGCTGCGCTCGCGCGCTTCGAGCATGGCGTCGGTGACTTCCGACACGAGGATCGGCGCGCCGGTGCGAAGGTCTTCATGGATGCGGATCTGTCGAGCCTTCTCGGTCTTGAACGCGTCGCCATGGGCCAGCGCCACTCGCTCCGCGCGGCCGTCTTCGTCCTCGAGATCGACCGCGCACCAATCGGCGATGTGCGGCACGGCCAGCTGGGCGATTCGGCGGAGCGTCTCGTGATAGTCGAGCGAGCCGGCGAGGACCGCGGTCGCCTCGGCGAGCAGGTCCGACCGCTCGCGGCTCCGGCGCTGCGCGTCATACAGCTCCGCCGTCGTGATCGCGGCGGACACGAGGTTGCCGAGCGCGCGCGCCGTTTCGATTTCAACCTCGCTGAAGTGATGCGGCTTCCGGTAATAGGCGACCAGCGTCCCGGACATGTCTGCGCCGATCCGGAGCGGCACGGCCATCAGCGACACAAACGCCTCGGCCGCGTAGGCGTCGCGCTGCTCCTCGAGCATCGGCTCCGCCATGACGTCTGCGGCGATCATCGGATCCGTGAACGGCACGTTGCCGGCAGGGCCGTTCCGATACGCGTTGATGACGCGGTTCGCGAAGAATTCCGAGACCCCCTGAAGCGCGCCAATGCGCCAGCCGCCCTGGCCGAGTCGCCACAACGCGCAGCCGTCGGCATCGAGCAGCTGCGTCACGAGGTTCAGCGCCGCAGGCATCACGTGCTCGACGCGGGGCGACAGGAGCAGCGAGCTCGAGGCGGCCACCAGCGTCATCAGCCGCCGCTGCAGATCGACCTGGCGCGACTCGTGCCCCCTCGAGCAGATGCTCGGCATGGCGCCGTTCGGACAGATCGCGGGCGATCTTCGAGACGCCGACGATCTGCCCGGCTTCGTCGCGCAGCGGCGACACGGTCAGCGAAATCGGAATGAGCGTTCCGTCCTTGCGCTGCCGGATCGTCTCGAAATGCTGAAATACTCTGGCCGCGCCGGATGCGGGCCAGGACCTCATCCTCCTCGCTTTGCCGATCCTGGGGGATGATGATGCGGATGGAACGGCCGATCGCTTCCTCGGCCGTGTAGCCGAACAGCAGCTCCGCGCCGCGGTTCCACGACTGAATGGTGCCGTCGAGATCCTTGCTGACGATCGCATCGTCGGACGACGCGACGATGGCGGCCAGCCGGAGATCCGCGGACGCGAATGCTCGCTCGCCCATGAGTGAATTCGATATTAACCGACTGAAGATGGATGAGCTGGCATGGCGCGCGATACCGTTACGGTTTTCGGCACCCACGACGATCGAACCGTCGCCCAGCTGAACCGATGCGTTTCGGCGGAGCGCGGCGCCCGCGCGGTGTTGTGCGCCGACGGCCACGTGGGCTATTCGATGCCGATCGGCGGTGTCGTCGCCTATCGCCGCTTCATCTCGCCGTCAGGCGTCGGGTACGACATCGCGTGCGGCAACCTGGCGGCGAAGACCGATGTCCGCGCGGCCGATGTCGGCGACTGGGGACGCCTGGCGGGCGAGATTCAGCAACGGATCTCCTTCGGGATCGGCCGCGCCAATAGCGATCCAATCGACGAGCATCCCGTCTTCGATCGAATCGCGCGCTCGCCGGTGCGAGAACAGCGCGGCCTGCTGCAGCTCGCCCGTCAGCAGCTCGGCACGGTCGGCAGCGGCAATCATTACGTCGATCTGCTCGAGGATGAAGAGGGCGATGTCTGGATCGGCGTCCACTTCGGGTCTCGAGGGTTCGGCCACCGCACCGCGACCGGCTTCATGCGAATCGCGCAGGGCGGCAGCTTTGACGATGGCCGCGGGGAAGGCGAGATGGATGCGCCTCCCCTGCTGCTGGCGCTCGACGCGCCGGGCGGCCAGGACTACTTCGAGGCGATGACCATCGCCGGCGAATACGCGTACGCCGGCCGTGAGGCGGTCGTCGAGCGGGTGCGGCAAATCCTCGGCGCGAACGTCACCGAAGAGCGTCCACAACCATCACAATTTCGCGTGGCGCGAGACGCACGACGGTGAAGCGCGCGTCGTCGTGCGCAAGGGAGCGACGCCAGCATTTCCGGGCCAGCGCGGGTTCGTCGGCGGCAGCATGGGCGACATGTCCGTCATCCTGGAAGGCGTCGAGTCGTCGGCCTCGCGCGCGGCGCTCTATTCCACGATTCACGGCGCCGGGCGCGTGATGAGCCGCACGCAAGCGGCAGGACGCCGCGCAGCGGCGCACCGGGAAGATTCTGAAACCGGGCGCGGTCGATTGGGCGGCGGCGCAGCGATCCGTGCGCGAGCGCGGAGTCGTGCTTCGCGGCGGCGGCCCCGACGAGGCGCCGCAGGTGTATCGGCGGCTCGACTCTGTGTTGAGCGCGCACGCCGGCACCGTGCGCGTGCTCCACCGCCTTCAGCCGCGCGTCGTCGTGATGGCTGGCATGAACGAATTCGACCCTTACAAGGACTGACTCTTGCAGCAGGGCGGGCAGCGGAGGTCTGCATGAGCCGCTTCAGCTGTGCTGTTCTTGGGTGCATCGTCGCGTCGACGCTGGCGCTTGGGGCGCAGCAACCGCAATCCGTGCCGCCGACGCCGAGCGCCGGCGCGCCTGGCTCAACGATAACCGTTACCGGCTGCATCGAGAACGCGGTCGCCGACGGGTCGATCGGAGGGACGCCGCTCGGCACGAGCGCGACGCCGGCCAACTGCCGGCGCCGTTGCCAACGCCCAGCCGCCGGTCGACGGATATCTCTTGACGGGCGCGCGCCCGGCCAGCGCGTCGCCGGTGGGCACGTCGGGCGCGGCTGCCGCCACGCCGGCCCGCCGACAAGGGAGCTCGAAGGAAGAGCTGAAGACCTACGCGCTCGAGGGCGACCGGAACGAGCTCGCCGCCGCACAAGGGACACCGCGTCGAGATCACCGGAACGCTGGCACCGCCCGTGTCGAGCGGCGCCAACGCTCCCGCCGGTCGCGAATTTCAGACCGGCGTGCAGCGCCTGCGCGTGCAGGCGCTCAAGATGACGGCGGAGAGCTGCAAGTAATGCAGGGTGCCTGGCGGGTGTCAGGCAGTGAATCGTGAATTCACGATTCACTGCCTGACACGGCGCAACCTACCAACCCGTCTTCTGACCCTTTAGCTGCTCGTCGAGCCATTTGTCGAGCGGCGCGAAGTAATCGAGGATGGCCGACGCGTCCATCTGGCGTGAGCCGGTGAGCGCTTCGAGGGCATCCGGCCACGGCCGCGACAGGCCCATCGTCAGCATCGCGTTGAGCCGCTGCCCCGCTTCCTTGCTTTCGTAGATCGAGCAGCGGTGCAGCGGGCTCTTGCAGCCGGCCGCCTGCGACAGCGCGCGGTGGAACTGGAACTGGAGGATGTGGGCGAGGAAATACCGCGTGTACGGCGTGTTGTCGGGCACGTGGTACTTGGCGCCGGGATCGAAGAAGTCCTCGCCGCGCGGCGTTGACGGCGCCACGCCCTGGTACTTCAGCCGCAGGTCCCACCACGCCTTGTTGTAATTCGACGGCGAGCACCTCGCCGGCGAACACTTTCCAGCGCCACTGGTCGATCAGCAGGCCGAAGGGCAGGAACGCGACCTTCTCGAGCGCGCGTCCCATCAGCAGCCCGATGTCGCGCGAAGCATCCGGGGCCTTGTCGAGCAGGCCGATCTGCACGAGGTACTCCGGCGTCACCGAGAGCGCGATCGCATCGCCGATCGCCTCGTGGAAACCGTCGTTCGCGCTGTCGCGGAAGATGACCGGCTGGGCCTTGTAGGCGCGCTGATAGAAGTTGTGCCCCAGCTCGTGGTGGATGGTGTTGAAGTCCTCCTCGGTCGGCTGGATGCACATCTTGATGCGGACGTCGTCTTCCGAATCGATGTCCCACGCGCTCGCGTGGCACACCACTTCGCGGTCCTGCGGCCGCACGAAGAGCGACCGCTTCCAGAAGGTTTCCGGCAGCGGCGCGAAGCCGAGCGAGGTGTAGAACCGCTCGCCAATCTTCACCATGTCGGTGGCGCCGGTCTTGCGGCGCTTCAGGATGTCGGTCAGCGAATAGCCGGCGTCTGCGTTGGCCGGCGCGACGAGCGGATAGACGTTGCTCCAGTCCTGCGCCCAGATGTTGCCGAGCAAATGGGCCGGCAGCGGACCGTCCTGCGGCACGGCGTCGCCGTACTTGGCGCGCAGCTTCATGCGGACGTAGGCGTGCAGCTTCACATAGAGCGGCCGGACCTGTTCCCAGAGCCGATCGAGCTCCTTCGTGAAGTCGTCGGCCGGCATGTCGTACTTCTGCCGCCACATCGCCCCGGTGTCGGCGAACCCGAGCTCCTTCGCGCCCTTGTTGGACAGCTCGACGAAGCGCGCGTAGTCCTTGCGCATCGGCGGCGAGATGGTGTGCCAGCCTTCCCACACGCGCCGCAGCTCCGGCTCGCTGCGCGACTCGGCCATCACCTTCGTGATGTCGTCGATGTTCATGCAGCTCTGCGGCTTCGACGCGTCGGCGCACCACTTGCCGCGGCCGTAGGCGCTGCGCAGGCCCGAGGCAATCTTGGTCAGCTCGGTCGCCTCGCCGGGATCGGACGGGGTCACCATCACGAGTGAAAGCTTCAGGAGATCGAGCTGGCGGCGCGCGTCGGCCGCCACCTGAATGTTGTTGTAGGCCGCCGCTTCCTTGGCGTAGCGGGCGATCGCCTCGATGACCTGCTGCGTGCGCGCGCGCGTCAAGCGCCTCGGTGTCCTCGGTGATGTAGTTCTGCGCGACCCAGCCCGCCTGCGCCGCCTCGATGCCGAGCCGCAGCATCGTGCTGTTGACGTTGGTCAGAAACTGCTTCGCATCGTCCGCCGACTTCGGCGCCGCGGTCGTCTCGCTGCCGCCGCATGCGGCCGCCAGGACGCTCAACATCAGGACCAGACCCGGCACGAACCGCTCGAGCCTTCTCATCACGCGCTCCTTCAGAAAGAAATGATCATACCTCCGGGGGCTGGGTGCCGAGTGCCGGGTGCCTGGTGCGGGTGCCGGGTGCGGTGCAAGGTGCTGCAGTGCGGTGCAAGGTGCTGGGTGCGGATGCATGTGCAACGTGCTGCAGCGCGGCAAGCTTACCCGGAGCACCGGGCACCTGGCATGCCGCACCCGGCACCTGGCACCTAGCACCCAGCACCCGGAACGTACAATGTTCTTTGATGACCGAACCCGCCTACCCCGCCGCGCGCGCGATCGCGCCGCGCGTTCAGGAGCAATTCGCCGGGCATCTTGCGGCCGCAGGCCTGATCAACGCGCACGAGCTCACGCTTCCCCAGGCGGCCGACATCGAGGCGGTCATCGACGCCGCGTTCTGGGCGAGCCTCCGCCGCGAGGAGGGCTATGTCCCGAGAATCTCGCTCGCGCTCGTGCCGCCGGAGCGCGCCGAGCAGCCGCTCCTCTTCGAGCACTCGCTCCCGCTGGTGTCGGCGGCGCTGGTCAAGGTCGCGCCGGCCGTCGAGCGCCGGGGCATCCACCTCGGCGTCTGGCGCCAGAACGGCGAGCTGCGCGTGTGGGGCACGACGCGGCATATTCCAGTCTTCTGTCTCGTCCTCGAAGTCGCGGCGCCAGGCCTGCTCGTCGTCAAGCACCACCGCGGCGAGGTCGGCAAGTTCATCAACGTCGCCGTGCTCGAGGGCGATCAGATCAAGATGATCGACGAGGCAGCTTCCAGCCTGCCCGATTGCCCGTCGCTGCTGACATCACTGCTCGGCTTCGACACGAGGACATGGCCCGGCGGCCTCAACGTGCTCGTCGAGCTGGCGGTGTCGATTCGGGCGCACGGCCGCGGCGGATCGCTGCTGGTCGTGCCGGCGGCGAGCGACGAGTGGCTGGAGTCGATCGTCCGGCCGATCTCGTACGCAGTCCAGCCGGCGTTCGGCGCGCTCGGCGATCTCGTCAGGCGCGCGCCCGGTGAACAGGACCTGAGCTCCTGGAAGGACGCGTTCCGGGACGCGATCGAGGCAATCGCGGGACTCACGGCCGTGGACGGCGCGACGATCATCAACGACCGCTACGATCTGGTGGCCTTCGGCGCCAAGATCCTGCGCCGCCGCGGCTCGCCAGTCGTCGAGCAGGTCGTGGTCACCGAGCCGATCGTCGGCGGATGCCGCGGAGACCGTCCATCCGACGCGGCTCGGCGGCACGCGCCACCTGTCGGCCGCCCAGTTCGTGCACGACCAGCGCAACACGCTGGCGCTCGTCGCATCCCAGGACGGACGCTTCACGGTGTTCGCCTGGTCGCCGTGCGAGGAGACGGTCCACGCGCATCGGATCGAAGCGCTGCTTCTATAGGTGGATCCTGCAGGGTGCTCGGTGGATCCTGTAGGGTGCTCGGTGGATCCTGTAGGGTGCTCGGTGGATCCTGTAGGGTGCTCGGTGGATCCTGTAGGGTGCTCGGTGGATCCTGCAGGGTGCTCGGATCGATCCTGCAAGGTGACGACCAGGTGCGATCCTGCAGGTGCTCGGTGGATCCTGCAGACGTGCTCGATGGATCCTGCAGATGCTCGGTGGATCACTGCCAGGTGCGCCGATCGCGAAGCCTGTAGCGTCTGACCAGCGCAGCTTCGAGAGCGATCGGTCAGCGGACAGATTCAGCCGTAGCACCCTACAGCGTCGAGTTCGTGAGCACGGTCAGCGAAGCCGCTAGCACCCTACAGCGTCAGTTCACGAGCAGCACGGTCACGAAGCCGCAGCACCCTATCGCGTCAGTCCGTAAGTTAAGATCGAGGCGTGGCCAGCATCGCCGACCTGCGCGCGCCTGATCTCGTCGCGGCTATCGGGCGGGAAGGGTTCGCGTTCGTTCACGGCGACGCGATGCGGACGCTGATCTCCGCGCGTCGGCACGCTTGCGGACTGGGAGTCATTCGCGGCGAGCTGGAACGCGCTCGAGCTCGATACCTACATGGCCGACGGCGCCAGGTACCGGCGCCGCCGGCATGCGGTCTTCGCCGCGCGGCCTGGCTTGGCGATCGAGCGGCAGCCGCATCAACCCCACTATCAAACGCTCGAATACAACCCGATCCACGGCGGCGTCGCCCGGTGGTTCGAGCCGATCGCGCCAGCCGTCGCCGACGGCGCGACGCTCCAGACGGTGCTCGCGTTCTGCCGCCGTCTGTTCGAAACCCTCGGCCGGAGCCCCGCCCGCGTGGCGAATCGAGGTCCATCAGTTCCGGATCGAGGCGCGCGGCGGCGAGGCCGGGCGGCCGACGCCGGAAGGCCTGCACCGCGACGGCGTGGACTACGTGCTCGTGCTGCTGGTGAACCGCCGCAACATCGCGAGCGGCACGACGAGCATCCACGCGCTCGACGGCCGAACGCTCGGGGAGTTCACGCTGACCGACCCATTCGACGCCGCGCTGGTCGACGACAGCCGCGTGGCGCACGGCGTGACGCCGGTCGAGGCGATCGAAGCGTCCCAACCGGCGTATCGAGATGTGCTCGTGCGTGACCTTTAAGGCTGGTTCGGCAGCCTGAACGTCAAGAACTCCGCGCTGTACCCCGGCCCCGAGATCGGCACCGTGATGTACTGCCGGCCGTTGTGCAGGTACGTCATCGGCGATCCGGTCTGCGGCGCCGGCATGTACACGGCGCCGGCGTCGGCGCCGGTCGCCTTGTTGTACGCGCGCAGCATCGCGCCGCGGCCGTTGGGCGTCGTCGACGAAACCACCCTCGCCGGCGATGACCAGCGTCTTGGTCGTCAGCACGCCGATGCGTCCCTGGCGGCCCGTCCGCGGGATGTTCAGCCCCTTCAGCGCCGGATGATTCTTGATGTTGTCCGGCGTATCGCCGTGGGCGATCGTCCAGGCCAGCTCGCCTTTGTTCATGTCGATCGCGGTGATCCGTCCGTACGGCGGCTTGTTCAGCGGCAGCCCCTGGACGCTCAACCCGCCGCCGCCCTCGCCGCCGCCGCCACCGCCGCCTGCTGGCGCCTGACCACGGCCACCGGCCGGAGCCGCGCTCGGAGCCGGCGGCAACCCGCCGCGGCCACCGTCGGGTGGCGTACCGGCCGCCGGCGCTTGTCCCCGGCCGCCACCACCGCCGGCGCCCGCGCCAGCCCCGCCCCCGCGCGCGACCGGAGGCGGCGCATTCGGATCGCGCGCGGTTCCCTGGATGTACGCGAAATCCTTGTTCCGTTCCGGATTGCCCGGCACCATGCCGAGCGAGCTGATGCTGGTGTTGGTGAAGATGTAGAACATCTTCGTCTCGGGATCGAAGGATCCGCCCTGCCAGTTGGCGCCGCCCGTGATGTTCGGCAGCAGGAGGATGCCGAGCGGCCCCGGCCACGTGCTCACGACCGGCGGCGTGAACAGCGGTCCCATCTTGTAGCGCGACGCGACCTTGATCGCTTCGGCGCGCAGCTCCGGCGTGAAATCGATCAGGTCGTCGACCGACACGCCCTGCCGCTCGAACGGCGGCGGCTTGGTCACGAACGGCTGCGTCGGCGAATACCACTCGCCCGGCACGTCGCCCTTCTCGACCGGCCGCTCGACGATCGGCCACACCGGCTGCCCGGTCACGCGATCGAACGTGTAGATCCACCCCTGCTTGGTCGGTTGTCCGACGGCCTTGATCGGTCTTGCCGTCGACGACGAGGTCCATGAGGATCGGCGCGCAGGGAATGTCGTGATCCCAGAGCCCGTGATGCACGAGCTGGTAATGCCACTTGCGCTTGCCGGTCCTGAGATCGACGGCGACCAGGCTTTCGGCGAACAGGTTGTTGCCCGGCCGATGACCGCCGTAGTAGTCGCCGGTCGGAATCTCGATCGGCAGGTAGACGGTGTCGAGCTCCTCGTCGACGCTGATCTGCGCCCAGACGCCGGTGTTGCCGGTGTACGACCAGGAATCGTTCAGCCACGTGTCGTTGCCGAATTCGCCCGGGCGCGGGATCGTGTGGAAGATCCACAGCCGCTTGCCGGTGCGCACGTCGAAGCCGCGGATGTAGCCCTTGACGTTCTCCTTGCCGCGCGGTGAGCCGCCCGGGCAGGTGCGCGGCGCCGACGATGACCACGTCCTTCGCGACGACCGGGGTCGCGTGCAGGCCGATCTCGGCCACCTCGTCGAGCTTCTGATCGATGTCCTGCTTGAGGTCGACGATGCCGTTGCGGCCGAAGCCCTGGACGCGATCGCCGGTCTTCGCGTCGAGGGCGATCATCTGGTAGCCCGGCGTCACGTAGATGATCGCGCTCTTCCTTGCCATCGGTCCAGTACGCGAGGCCGCGGCCGGACAGCTGGCGCGGCGCTTCCTCGCCGCGTTTGCCTTCGTTGAGGCTGTGCATCCAGAGCAGCTCGCCCGTGCCCGCATCGAGGGCAATCGCCGCGCGGCGCGTGCCGGCCGTCGCGAACAGCCGCCCGCCGACCATCAGCGGGGTCGTCTGCAGGTTGAACTCCGGACGCGGACCGAGGCCGTCGGTCTTGAAGCGCCAGGCGACCTCGAGCTTGCCGAAGTTCTCGGCGTTGATCTGATCGAGAGCGGAATAACGGGTATTGGCGAGGTCGGCGCCATAGGTCCGCCACTCGCCGGCCGCGGCGGCCGGCGCAGGCTTGGACTGCGCGGTCGCGTCAGGCGAGTTGACCCAGACGGCGGTCACAATCGCGAACGCGGCCACACCCAGCGCCGCAATCGGGCGCGATGATCTTCGACTCATGAGGGCTCCTATCCGGAGCGACATTGTATACGAGCGTCGCCGGGCTCCGGGTGCCGGGTGCTAGGTGCCGGGTGCCGCGTGCTGGTGCTGAGTGCCGGGTGCGCTGGGGCGAAGGCGGCGCTGGTGTAGTGCGGGCCTTTAGGCCCGCTCTGCAGGATTCGCATCGAGCGGCGAGGGGCGGAGCTGCTGCACGTGGTGCTCGAGGAAGTCGATGACGTGCCGGTAGCAGGCCGGATACTCCGGGTGTTCCAGGACGGCTTTTCGTGACCGCGGCCTCGGGAACGGGAGGCGCAGCACGTCGCCGACGGTCGCTTCGGGGCCGTCGGTCATCAGGATCAGGCGATCGGCCAGATAGAGCGCTTCGTCCACGTCGTGCGTCACCATGACGACGATCCGCCGGGGATCGTTGCAGACGCCGAGCAGCACGTCCTGCAGCTCGAAGCGCGTCAACGAATCGAGCTGCGCGAACGGCTCATCCAGCAGCAGGATCCTCGGCTCGAGCGAGAGCGCGCGGGCCAGCGACACGCATTGCTGCGTGCCCAGCGACAGCGCGGCCGGCAGCTCGTCCCCCGAGTCCGACACGCCGACGAGCTTCAGGTAGTGGTCGGCATTCTCTGCATGCCGCGGCGTCGCCCGCCTTCGCTCGACGAACGCGTTCTACGAGCTTCGGCGCGGCAGGCCGCCAGCTCGACGTTCTCCCGGGCCGTCAGCCACGGGAGGAGACAGGGCGACTGAAAGACCACGGCGCGGTCGGAGCCCGGGCCGCGAACTTCGGTCCCATCGATCACCACGCCGCCGTACGTCGCCTCGTCAAGCCCCGCGACGATCGACAGCACGGTCGACTTCCCGCAACCGGAGTGGCCCAGGATGCACACGAACTCGCCGGGCTGCACCTGGACGTTCACGTCCTTGACGGCGACGTACGGACCCGACGGCGTCGGAAAGACCTTCGTGAGGCCGGTGAGCTCGAGCGGCGGGATCAGCATGCGATCAACGCCTCCACGACGGTCGTCCGCACGCGCAGCGCCTCCGCGTTCGACCCGAACGAGGCCGGCCGCGGACGCGCGAGCGGGACGGGAATGGGCGTCCTCAGCGAGGCGCGCGGGCCCGGCGTCATCGGCACGATCCGATCCGACAGGAGGATCGCCTCGTCCACGTTGTTGGTGATCATCAGCGTCGTCATGCCGCGCGTCTCCGAGCAGAGCCTGGCCAGTTCCTGGCGCAGGGTGTCGCGCGTGAGCGCGTCGAGCGCGCCGAACGGCTCGTCGAGAAACAGGATCTCGGGCTCGATCGCGAACGCCCGGGCGATCGCGACGCGCTGGCGCATGCCGCCCGACAGCTGTGCCGGGCCGGCGGTCGAGCGCCGCGCCGAGCCCGACCAGTTCGAGGCTGCGGCGCGCCTGCTCCAGCTGTTCGGCGCGCGATCGCTTCGGAAACGCGGCCTGCACCGCCAGCCGCACGTTCTCGAGCGCCGTGAACCACGGCAGCAGCGAGTAGTTCTGGAAGACCAGGGCGGCGTTGGGTCCACTCCCATTCCGCATTCCCATTCCCGTTCTGGTCGCCGATACGCACCGTTCCCTGGTCGGGCGCGATCAGGCCCGCCGCGATATTCAGGAGCGTCGACTTGCCGCTCCCCATGCTGCCGACGATCGACACGAACTCGCCGCGTTCGACCGAGAGGCTGACCCCATGCAGCACGTCACGTCGCGCCCCGTTTGTGCCGAACGACTTGCAGATGCCGACCAGCTCGATGAAGCCGCATCCGCTCAGGTCGTCCGCAGGCGCGCTTCCGCCATCCCCATCAGGCGATCGAGCAGGAAGCCGACGATGCCGATCGTCAGGATGGCCAGGAGGATGTGCGCGTAGACGAGGCTGTTGTATTCCTGCCAGAGAAACCCGCCGACGCCGGGCGTGCCCGGTCAGCATTTCCGAAGCGACGATCACCAGCCACGCGATGCCGAGGCTCAGCCGATAGCCGGTGAAGACGTACGGGAGCGTCGCCGGCACGACGATCTTCAGGAACGTCGTCGTGCGCGAAAGCCGAAGCACCTTGGCCACGTTCCAGTAGTCCTGCGGGATGGCGCGCACGCCGGCCATCGTGTTGATGACGGTCGGCCACATCGAGCAGACCGCGATCGCGAACAGCGCGGCCGGTTCGGACTTCTGGAAGATGATCAGGCCGAGCGGCAGCCAGGCGAGCGGCGAGATCGGCCGCATGCATCTGCATGACCGGGTCGAACATCCGCGTCAGCGCCGGCGACACGCCGAGCAGGAAGCCGAGCGGGGTCGCGATCGCGATCCCGAGCAGGAACCCGCGCGTCACGCGCACGAGGCTGTAGTAGGCGAGCAGCAGGATGCCCTGGTCCATCTCGCCGCGCTTGGTGAGCGGCTCGAGGATGTAGAGCCGGCTCTCGCTCCACGTCTCCAGCGGCGACGGCAGGTCGGGAACCGACGCGGCTCGCGCCGGCCCAGGCCAGCACGGCCAACGCCGATGCCGCACAGCGGCAGCAGGAACTCCGGCCGAGGCGTTGCAGGTGCGTCAAGCGACCGCCTTGACCGGGAACGACAGCGCGTACTTGTCAGGATCGCCGCCGTCGAACGCGCCGTCGAACAGCGTGATCTTCTGCTGCTCCTGGATCGCGA
Source organism: uncultured Acidobacteriota bacterium (assembly GCA_963720005.1). Taxonomy (GTDB): domain Bacteria; phylum Acidobacteriota; class Vicinamibacteria; order Vicinamibacterales; family CAVVIG01; genus CAVREM01. Next base: position 42,968 of record CAVREM010000104.1, read on the forward strand.
CCGCGTTGCCCATCTCCTTCATCGCTTCCAGGTACAGGTCCGGCACGCATGACGCGCTTGGTGACGCCCTGATAGTCGGGCGCGCCCTTGACCATGCCCCATCGGCGGAACTGCGTCAGCCACCAGGTGCCGTAGATCCGGTGCGGGTAGTTGCACTGGCGATCGGAATAGATCATGTAGTTCGGATCCTGCTCGACGCGTCCGTCGCCGTAGTCGTACTTGCCCATCAGCCGCTCGAGGATGATGTCGGGCGGGCAGTTGATGTAGGTCGGCCGCGAGATGACCTCCGCCGCCGCCGGGCGGTTCGGCAGCTTGTCGAGATGCACGCTCGCCAGGTGCAGCGCCTTCAGGATGGCCTTGACCGTCTTCGGATTCTTGCCGGCGAATTCCTCGGTGAACGCGCAGACCTTCTCCGGATGGTCTTTCCACAGCTGCTGCGTCGTCACGGCCGTGAAGCCGATGCCGTCGGCGATCGCGCGCTTGTTCCACGGCTCGCCGACGCAGAAGCCGTCCATCTTGTCGATCTTCATGTTGGCGACCATCTGCGCCGGCGGGATGGTGATGAGGGAGATGTCCCGATCCGGATGGATGCCGCCCGACGCGAGCCAGTAGCGCGTCCACATCGCGTGCGTGCCCGGCGGGAAGGTCATCGCGAAGGTCATCGGATCGCCGGCCGCCTTCGCCTTGTCGACGAGCGGCTTGAGCGCCGCCGGCGTCCGCACGCCGGCCTGTTTCAGCTTGTTGTTGAGCGTGATCGCCTGGCCGTTGCGATTGAGCAGCCACGGGATCACCATCGGCTTCACCGGCGATCCCGCCAGCCCCATCGTCGAGGCGAACGGCATCCCGATCAGCATGTGCGTCGCCTGGTTCTCGCCGAGCGACAGCTTGTCGCGGATGACCGCCCACGACGCTTCCTTGGAGACGATCGAGGTGATGCCGAACTTCTTGAAGAAGCCGAGCTCGTGCGCCATGACGATCGGCGCGCAGTCGGTGAGCGCGATGATGCCGAAGCGGATGGTCGACGTTTCGGGCGAATCGTCGGCGTAGACGCCGCCGGCCCATCCCGCCGGCAGCCCGCCCATCAGGACGCCGGCCGCGGTGCCGGCGGTCTTCAGAAACCTGCGTCGGGACGTCTTATCCGAGGGGCTTCGCCCCTCGGACTCCCCCACACGCTCTCTCGCGCGCCGCTGCGTCGGCGCGCTCCGTTACGCGTGGCTCGCTCGCGGCTCGCTCGCGACGCTGTGTATGAGATAGCTTCATGTGTTGTTCGTCACCTTTCTGAAAGGAAGACGTACGTCACCATGACGTACGGATAGCTGTAGTCGGCGCCGGGCGTGGCCTCCTTCAGGAACGGTCCCGTAAACATGTGGGCGTAGCCGCCCGCGACCAGAATCTGCGGATCGATCGCGCGCGTGAGCTGCACGTCGATCTCCTGCCCGACGTGCGTCGACGCGGCGCCGCCGGCCACGCGCGCGATGGGCTGCGCCGCCGGCGTTGTAGAGGGCGTCGTGTCGATTGGCGAGCCACCACGAGTGATGGCTGGCCGTCACCGGCCAGCCGCGTACCGGCGTCATCTCGAGGCCGGCGCGAGCGTGACGGATGTTCCGCCAGCCGACCTGATCGGCGAGGCCCAGCTTGTCGTGGCCGGTCGGATACAGCTGATCGAACGTGCCGCGCGCGCCGTCGGTCGGGTTCGGCGTCGCCGCTCGCGTAGTTGAATTCGCCGATCAGCGCGGAGAGTTCAGGCGAGCCGGTGAACGACTCGCGGAGCTGCCAGTGGCCGGCCCAGGCGCTGATCGAGTCGGAGCCGAGCGATCCGTCCTGCACGGCCATTTCGACCCCGTAGTCGAGTCCGGCCGGCAGCCGGCCGTTGAAGCGCATGCCGATCGTCTTCTGATCGAGGTCGCCGGTCGTCGCGCGTTTCAGTGCGCAGCCCGCGGTCGGCGCGCCAGAAGAAGTACGGCTCGACGACCGCATTCGTGACGAGCGCCGAGAGCGAGCCGTAGGCGCCGCCGAGTCGATTGCCGTTGCCGCTCTCGTCGAACGAGTCGTCCTGGATCCGCACGACCGACGCACCGAAGACGTCGACCTGATACCCACCGCGCCGGATCGTGGCGCGGACGCCATCGAAGGTCCGCGCGGTGTTGGTCCAGTTCAAGTGTCCGATGAGCCGCTGCTCGCCGAACGCAAGCTCCTGCCGTCCCGCACGGACCGACACGAGCGCCTTTCTGCACGTCGCCGATGTCGGCGTACGCCATGCGCAGGTCGAGCGGTCCGCGAAACGGCGGCGTGGTCGGGCCAACCTGTTTCTGCGCGACCCGCGCGTCTTGCAGCTGCACGGTCGCCGAGAACAACCGGCCCGGCGTGACGACCGCGTTGACGCGAAGGCGGCTGAGAAAGTAGCTGTCGTCACGCTCGGGCGTGAATCCCGCCGTGCGAGAACCCTTCGAAGCGTTCGCGGAATTCGCCGCGGACGCGCAGCCATGAGGGAAGCGCTTCATTGGCGCGATTCGGAAACGGCGGTGACGGTCGGACCGGAGGCGGTTGTTGATCGGCCTGCTGCGCACGGATCGTGGACGCTCCGCACGCCAGCACGATCGTGAGCACGATGGACGTTCGTCGCATGCCGCGGCCCTCGAGCAAGGACCGTTCCCGGCGTTTTGCTTCGTCTGCGCGCGGCGCGTTCGACTCGAGCGACAGCTTTGTCGCTTGCGCGACCGGCGATCACGGACATTTGTGTCGATCCAGCGTGGCGGCCGGGCCGCGACAGCTCGATCGAAGCGACACGTTTGTCGGAACGGCTGAATGACGCGAGGATTTCGCGGCAATTGACGCGGGCATGTCGCTTGCTCGTTCGAGCTGGTGGTGAGCGCGCCCATATCGTCAACTGCCACGCACTGTCCGTACTGCGCCTTGCAGTGCGGGATGCATCTTTCAAGCGAGCACGGCGCGACGGTCGTGCACGGCAACGCGAGGTTTCCAGTGAACCGCGGCGGCCTGTGCGTGAAGGGATGGACGGCCGCGGCGACGCTGGCCCACGCCGACCGTCTGCGCGAGCCGCTGGTGCGCGATACCAGCGGCAGCCTGCGTCCCGCGAGCTGGGACGAGGCGCTGAGCCGCGTGGCGGCGGCATTCAGCCGGATCCAGGGGCGTCACGGGAACGATGCGGTCGCCGTGTTCGGCAGCGGCGCGCTGACGAACGAGAAGGCCTATCTCGTCGGCAAGTTCGCGCGCGTCGGGCTTGGCACGGCCAACATCGACTACAACGGACGGTTCTGCATGTCGTCGGCGGCGGCCGCGGCCGTGCGCGCGTTCGGGATCGATCGCGGGCTGCCCTTTCCGCTCGACGACATCCCGCGTGCGCACGTCATCCTGCTCGTCGGCGGCAACCCCGCCGAAACGATGCCGCCGCTGATGCAGTACTTCGAGGCGCAGCAGCGCGCCGGCGGCTCGCTGATCGTCGCCGACCCGCGGCGGACGCCGACAGCGTCGTGGGCGCAAATGCATCTCCCGCTGCGGCCAGGAACGGATGCGGCGCTGGCGAACGGCCTGCTGCACGTCCTGATTCGCGATCGGATGATCGACGAGCCGTACATCGCCGCCCGGACCGAGGGCTTCGGCGACGCGCGACGGGTGGCGGCGTCGTACTGGCCCGAGCGGGTCGAGCAGATCACCGGCGTGCCCGAAGCGACGCTGATCGACGCCGCTCATCGCCTCGGGCGTGCGCTCAACGGCGATGGTCCTCACCGCCCGCGGGCCGGAGCAGCAGGCGCAGGGCGTGACGAATACGCTCGCCTACGTCAACGTCGCGCTCGCGCTCGGCATGTGCGGGCGACCGGGCGGAGGCTTCGGGACGCTGACCGGCCAGGGCAACGGTCAGGGCGGACGCGAGCATGGCCAGAAGGCCGATCAACTCCCGGGCTATCGCTGGATTGACGACCCTGCGGCACGCCGTCACATGGCCGAGGTCTGGAATGTCCCGAGTCGAATCAATTCCGGGGCGCGGAAAATCCGCCTACGAGTTGATCGACAGCCTCGGCCACGACGTCCACGGCCTCCTGGTCGTCGGCTCGAACATCGTGGTCTCGGCGCCCGACGCCGTCCGGGTCGAAAAGCGGCTGAGCGCGCTCGACACGCTGGTCGTCGCCGACTTCTTCCTGTCCGAGACCGCCCAGCTCGCCGACGTCGTGCTGCCCTCGACCCAGTGGGCCGAGGAGGACGGCACGATGACCAACCTCGAGGGGCGGGTCATCAGGCGGCGGCGCGCCGTCGCGCCGCCGGCGGGCGTGCGGTCCGACATCGAGATCCTCTGCGGCCTCGCCGCCGCACTGGGCAAGCGCCATGCGTTCGGGTTCGCCAGCGCCGCCGATGTGTTTGCCGAGCTCCGTAAGGCGACCCGCGGCGGACCCGCCGACTACTTCGGCATTACATATGAGCGGCTCGACGACAGCGACGGCGTGTTCTGGCCGTGTCCAGCCGCCGATCACCCCGGCACGCCGAGATTGTTCGCCGACGCGTTTGCGACGGCAAGCGGCCGCGCGCGATTCCACTCGACGCCGCACGGCAACATCGCTGACGCCAGGAGCGACGAGTTTCCGCTCCTCCTGACCACCGGCCGCGTCGCTGGCTCACTACCAGTCGGGGAATCAGACGCGGCGCATCGCTGCTCTCCAGGATGCGTTGCCCGGAGCCGCTCGTCGAGATGCACCCGGTCGTCGCTCGACGCGCGGGCATCAGCGCCGGCGATACGGTCACCGTCGCCACGCCACGCGGATCGACGACGTTCCGCGCGAAGATCACGACGCGACATCCGCGAAGACGCCATCTTCGTGCCGTTCCATTGGGGCGGCATGCAATCAGTCAACCGCCTGACCAACCCTGCGCTCGATCCGATCAGCCGGATGCCTGAGTTCAAGGTCTGCGCCGCCGATTGCCGGAGAGACGATGAGTAACCGCCGGCTGGTGATCGTCGGCAACGGGATGGCTGGCGCTCGCTTCGTCGAGGAAGTCGTCAGCCGCGGCGGCCGCGGCCTGTTCGACATCGCGGTTTACGGCGACGAACCGTACGGGGCCTACAACCGGATCCTGCTCTCGAGCGTGCTCGCCGGCCATCACCAGCCGCACGATATCGTCACCAATCCGCTGGCGTGGTATGCCGCCAATGGCGTCGCACTCCACGCCGGCGTCAGCATCCAGGCAGTCGAGACCGCCTCGAAGACGGTCCGCTCGTCCGATGGCTGCGCCGCACAGTACGACGTCCTCGTCTTTGCCACCGGCAGCCGGCCGATCCTGCCGCGCATCGAGGGAATCGAGCACGCGCTCGTCTTCCGGTGCCTGGACGATTGCGCCCGGATTCTGGACCGGGTCGGGGACGGCCGGCGGGCAGTCGTGATCGGCGGCGGGCTGCTCGGGCTCGAGGCGGCGCGGGGGCTGTTCAATCACGGCGTCGAGGTCCACGTCGTCCATCTCGCGCCGCACCTGATGGAGGCGCAGCTCGACCAGCCCGGAGCCGAGGTCCTGCTCCAACAGCTCACGGCGCTCGGCATCCACGTCTCGACGTCGCGGTCGACGACGGCGATCCGGGCCGATGGCGATCGAGTGACAGGCGTGATGTTCAGCGACGGCAGCGCACTCGACTGCGATTTGGTCGTGGTCGCCGCCGGTGTCCGGCCCGCCGCCGACCTCGCGCGCCGGGCAGGCCTTGCCGTGGCTCGTGGCATCGTCGTCGACGACCACCTGGCGTGCTCGGGGGCGGGCGACGTGTATGCGATTGGCGATTGCGCCGAACATCGCGGCCAGTTGCAGGGACTGGTCGCTCCCGCGTGGGAGCAGGCGCGCATCCTCGCCGAGCGGCTGACGGGACGAAATCCCCGGGCGACCTACACCGGCTCGCGGGTGGCGACGAAGCTGAAAGTCGCCGGCGTCGATCTGGCGGTGATGGGGGTGAAAGAGCCGGTCGACGAAGACGACGAGGTCGTGAGCTACGCGGAGGTCAAGCGCGGCATCTACAAGAAGTTGATCGTCCGCGGCGACCGGATCGCCGGCGCGATCATCATCGGAGATGCCGGGGCGATCCCAAGGCTGACGCAGGCCTTTCACGAGTCGGCGGAGCTCCCGCTCAATCGGTCCGAGATGTTGTTTCCGCTGATCGGCGGCGATCCAGGACCGCCGATCCCGGCCGCTGAACTTCCGGACAGCGCGCAAATCTGCGATTGCAACGCGGTCTCGAAGGGCCGGATCGTCGAGGCGGTGCTCGGCGGCGCGCGCAGCCTGCAGGCGGTCCGCGACTGCACGCGCGCATCAACCGGCTGTGGCTCGTGCACGCCCGAAGTCCAGAAGATCATCGATTTCATCTGCGGCGGCGTCGATCAGCGCGCGGCGGATCCCCCCAACAAGATCGAGCAGATCAAGGCCGAAAGCGACGGCCTCGACGTGCTCGACGACGTGCCGCGGCTGGCGAGCCAGGGCTGGGAGGCGATCGGCGAGGGCGATCGCGAGCGGCTCAAGTGGGGCGGCGTGTTCTTCCGCCGGCAGACACCGGGCAAGTTCATGATGCGCCTGCGCATCTCGAACGGGCTGACCAACGCGGAGCAGGTGCACGCGATCGCGGCGATCAGCGAGGAATTCGGCACGCCGATCCTCGACATCACGACGCGGCAGCAGATCCAGATTCGAGGCTTCGACATCGATCGGCTGCCGGAGATCTGGCGCCGCCTGGAGCGGGTCGGTCTCTGCTCGCTGCAGACCGGCATGGACAACATCCGCAACGTCATCGGCTGCCCGGTCGCGGGCCTCACGCGCGCGGGAGCTGTTCGATGCGTCGCCAGTCGTCCACGAGTTCACGAACGTCTTCCTGAGCAACAAGGCGTTCACCAACCTGCCGCGCAAGTTCAACGTCGGCATCAGCGGCTGCACCGAGCACTGCACGCACGCGCGAATCGCAGGATCTGGCGCTGACGCCGGCGGTTCCGCCGAAGACGGCGAGCGAGCGTCGCAGGGATTCAACGTCGCGATCGGCGGCAAGATGGGATCGGGCGGCTGCCGGATCGCGACGCCGCTGGATGTCTTCGTCGAGCCCGGCGACGCGGCCGCGCTGTGTGCGGCGATCGTGTCGATCTTCCGCGACCACGGATCGCGCGCGGCTCGCGGACCAAAGCGCGGCTGGCATTCCTCGTCGACGAGTGGGGCGTCGGCGAAGTTCCGCGACGGCGCTGGAGGCGCGGATCGGCCGGCACGCTGCCTCCGGCCGGGCGCGACGCGCGCGTCGGGCACAGCGCCGATCACCTGGGCGTCGAGAAGCAGAAGCAGCCCGGACTGAACTACGTCGGGCTCGCCGTTCCGGTCGGCCGCATCACGGCCGCGCAACTCCACGGGGTCGCGCGCCTGGCGTCCAGGCGTACGGGAACGGCGAGGTGCGCCTGACGACCGGCCAGAACGTGATCGTGCCAAACGTTTCCGACGATCGGCTGCCCGGCGCTCCTCGCAGAGCCGCTGCTTGAGCGAGCTGCCGGCCACCCCGCATGGCGTGTTACGCGGGCTGGTGGCGTGCACGGGCATCGACTACTGCCATTTCGCGCTGATCGAGACGAAAGAGCATCGCGCTCCGCACGGCGCAGGCTCCTGGCCGAGCGGCTGCCGGCCGACCGTCGTGTGAGCATGCACTGGTCCGGGCTGTCCTGCGGGCTGCGGGAACCACGCGGCGGCCGACGTCGGGCTGCTCGGCAAGAACATCCGCGTCGGCGACGAGCTGGTCGACGCGGTGGACGTCTTCGTCGGCGGCCGGATGGGGCCGAATCCGAAGGCCGGACTGAAAGTGCTCGAAGACGTGCCGTGCTCGGACCTGCCGCAGGTGCTCGAGGGAATCCTTCCTTATGTCGGTGCGCGCACCCGTGGCCATGCCCGCTCTTGACGGCCGCACGATTGCGCTGCTCGAAAGCCGCCGCGGCGCCGAGCTCGACGCCCTGGTGCGGCAGGCCGGAGGGACGCCGGTGCGGGCCGCGTCTCGTCCGCGAAGTCGCGCGGCCCGACGATGTGGCGCGGTTCGCCGAAGGTCTGGCAGGCTGATCGGTTCGACGTCGTCGTCTTCCTGACGGGCGCCGGCGTCTCACGCGCTGCTTGATGATTCCCTTCGACGGGCGCGTCGCGGAACGCTGCGCCGCTGCACACGTGGCCTGCCGGGGCCCGAAGCCGCTGGCCGCGCTCAAGCGGTACGGCGTCGCCGCGCACGTGATGACGGCGAAGCCTCATACCTCTGACGAGCTCGTCGATGCCCTCGCGCGCATCGATCTCGATCGGCGCCGCGTGGCGCTGGTGCATTACGGAGAGCGCCATCCGGCGCTGAGCGCGGCCCTTCGCGGAATGGGCGCACGGGTGACCGACATCTGCGCGTACGAATGGATGCTGCCCGACGATGTCGAGCCGCTCGTCCGGCTGGTAGATAGAGTCGTCGCGGGGCAGATTGATGCGCTGCTCGTCACGAGCCAGATCCAGTACCGGCACCTGTGCGAGGTCGCCGCACGCGCGGATCGGGAACAGCGGCTGAACATTGCGCTCCGGACGCGACGTCGTCGTGGGCGCGATCGGCCCGATTTGCGCGGACGCCATCCGGCGGTCGGGCGTCATTCCGGACGTGATGCCGGAGGCGCCCAACCTCCCGTCGCTCGTTCGTGCGCTCGGGGATTATTTCGAGTTGATCGGTTGATTCTTCCTAGCGATTAACAAACCACCAAGGACACAAAGGACACAAAGCCCAATTGGGTTTTCCTTTGTGTCCATCGTGTCCTTTGTGGTTCAGCAATCAATTCGGCACCCTGAACGTCAGCAACTCCGCCCCGTAGCCGGCAGCGCTGATCGCGACGGCAATGTGCTGGCGGCCGTTCAGCATGTAGGTCATCGGCGAACCGGTCTGCGGCGCCGGCATGTAGACCGACCCGGCATCGGCACCGGTCGCCTTGTTGTACGCGCGCAGCAGCGCGCCGCGCTGGCCCGACGCCGTCGTCACCATCCCGCCCTCGCCCGCGATCACCAGCGTCTTCGTCGTGAGCACGCCGATCCGTCCCTGCCGGCCGGTCCGCGGGATGTTCAGCCCCTTGAGCGCCGGGTGATTCTTGATGTTGTCGGCCGTGTCGCCGTGCGCGATCTGCCAGACGAGCTCACCGCGGTTCATGTCGAGCGCGGTGATCCGTCCGTACGGGTGGCTTGACCAGCGGCAGCCCCTGGACGTTCAACCCGCCGCCTCCGCCACCACCTTCATCTCCGCCGCCGGCTGCTGCCGCAGGCGGCGCGCCACGTCCCTGAGCCGCAGGCGCCGCACCTCGTCCCTGCCCCGGCGCCGCTCCGCCGCGCCCTCCGCCCGTCCACCTTGCGCTGCTTGTTCCCCCCGCCCCGCCGCCGCGAGCGCAGGATTCGGCGCCGTGCCACCCACCCATCCGAAATCGGATCGCGACGGATCGGCCGGCACGATGCCGCGCGCGCCGATTGAGGTGTTCGAGAAGATGTAGAACATCCTCGTTTCGGGATCGAATGAGCCGCCCTGCCAGTTGGCGCCGCCCGTTGCGGTGGGCAGGGTCAGCGTGGCCAGCGGTCCTTCCCACTTGCTGACGCTGGGAGGCGTGAAGATCGGCCCGAGCTTGTAGCGCGACACGAGCTTGACCGCTTCCGCGCGCAGCTCCGGCGTGAAGTCGATGAGATCGTCGATTGTGACGCCCTGCCGATCGAACGCCGGCGGTTTGGTCACGAACGGCTGCGTCGGCGAATACCACTCGCCCGGCACATCACCCTTCTCCACCGGCCGCTCCTCGATCGGCCACACCGGCTGGCCGCTCGCGCGATCGAAGACGTACACCCAGTTCTGCTTCGTGGGCTGCGCCACGGCTTTGATCGTCTTGCCGTTCACCGTGAGGTCCATCAGGATCGGCGCGCACGGGATGTCGAAGTCCCAGATGCCGTGATGCACCAGCTGGAAGTGCCAGCGGCGCTTCCCGGTCTTCAGCTCGACGGCGACCAGGCTCTCGGCGAAGAGATTGTTGCCCGGGCGGTTGCCGCCGTAGTAGTCGCCGGTCGGCAGTTCGACCGGGAGGTACGCGAGCCCGAGCTCCTCGTCGACGCTCATCTGCGCCCACACGCCGGTATTGCCGGTGTACCACCACGAGTCGTTCAGCCACGTGTCGTTGCCGAACTCGCCGGGCCGTGGAATCGTGTGGAAGATCCACAGCCGCTTGCCGGTGCGGACATCGAATCCGCGCACGTAGCCCTTCACGTTGGTCCTGCTCCGGGGAGCGCCGCCGGCCAGGTGCGCCGCGCCGATGAGGACGACGTCGCTCGCGACGACGGGCGCCGCGTGCCAGCCGACCTCACCATTGACGAGATCGATCGTCTGGTCGCATGTCGGTCTTCAGATCGACCATGCCGTTCTGTCCGAACGTGCGAACGGATTGCCGGTGGCCGCGTCGAGGGCGACCAGCTGGTAGCCGGGCGTCACGTAGAGGATGCGTTCCTCTTTTCCGTCGGTCCAGTACGCGAGGCCGCGTCCCGAGAGCTGCCGCGGGGCGGCCGCGCCGCGATCGCCCTCGTTGACGCTGTGCATCCACAGCATTTCGCCAGTCGCCGCGTCGACGGCGACGGCTGCGCGGCGGGTTCCTGCCGTGAAGTACAGCTTTCCGCCGACCATCAGGGGTGTCGCCTGGAAGTTGGTCTCGGGCCGCGGCCCGAGCGCATCGGTGCGGAAGCGCCACGCGACCTCGAGCTTGCTGAAGTTGTCGCCGTTGATCTGGTCGAGCGGCGAGTAGCGGGTGTTGCCGAGATCGCCGCCGTAGGTCCGCCACTCGCCCTTCTGCGCGCCGGCCTGCGCGGCCGCGCGTTCGAACGGCTCCGGCATCGAGAAGGCGGACAGGAGCCACAGGCCAGCGATCGTGGCCACCACCGGTCGCCACCGCCTCAACGTGGTGCGGACCTTCAGGTCCGCTGTACTTCGCCAAACCTGGGGGATCATGAAGCCCCTCCTTGATTTGTAGATGAAGACTGCGCCCGGTCTCGCCGAAGTGTTGCACCGTATGACGCCGAACGGGGAGAAAAACCTGCAGGACGCCGCAGCAGCGCATCGACGGTCGACCACGCCACTTCGTACGCCACCTGCGCGGCCGTCAGCCGCCCTCCTTCCCTGAACCATCGCGGCACCCACAGGATGGAGCCCATCACCAAGTAGGTGGCGACGGTCGGATCGATCGCGCGCAGCCGTCCCGCCGCCGCGAGCTCCTCGACGATGCCGTGAACGAAGGCGACGTATTCCCGCATGCGCTGCTGGACCTTGCGGCGATTGACTGCGGGCAGGGCCCTGACCTCGTCGGCCAGCTGAGCGACGGCGCCGCCGGCCCGCGTCGCGATACGGATGTGGCGGTTCACGACCTCGTAGAGGCGCTCCTGGGGATCGGCAATGCCCCGAACCGGCGAGACGACCTCGGCCTCGATCTGATCGAGGCCGAACATCATGATTTCGAACAGCAGCGCGTGCTTGCTGTTGGTGTAGTGGTAGAGCCCCGACTTGGAGATGCCGAGCGCTTTCGCAATGTCGGCGAGCGAGGTCGCCTCGAACCCGCGCTCGCGGATGATCTGGGCGGCTGTCCGGCAAATCTCCGCGCGGCGCCCGGGGAGTGGACGTCTGCCCATACAGTGAGAGTGCGAAATTATACCGTGCAGTCGACGGCCGCCTGGCGATCCAAAAATCGGTTCGTGCAGCCCGACACTCCAGCACTGGCCTGCAGAAACTCCCACCTTACCGTTGACCCTCTCGAGGCCGGGTGGTAAGGTGCCGCGCAAAACCGACGCTCAGGTCGGTTAATCCGGCAACCCGTTGTCCGATGAGGAGAGGTCATGCGCCGATCTCTTGCGGATGTTCCCCGGGTTCCCCTCCAGAGATCCCTTTCCATCGGTCTAGGTCTCCTGCTGTTCCCGGCCATCGCGTTCGCGCAGGGCGGCGATCGCCGGCCAGGTCACCGACACGTCGGGAGCGATCGTGCCCGGCGTGACGGTTGAGGCCACCAGCCCTGCGTTGATCGAAGGCGCGCGCACGACGGTCACCGACGATCAGGGCCGGTATCAGATCACCGGCCTTCGGCCCGGCGCCTACAAGGTCACGTTTACGCTGCCGGGCTTCCGCACGATCGTCCGCGAAGGCATCGAGCTGACCGCCGGCTTCACGGCGACGGTCAGCCCGCAGATGGCGGTCGGCGCCGTCGAGGAAACGATCACGGTCGCCGGCGCCTCGCCGGTCGTCGACGTGCAGAGCGTCACGACCCAGACCGTGATGACGCGCGACGTGCTCGACGCGGTGCCGACCGGCCGCAACATCCAGGCGGTCGGGATTCTCATCCCGGGCACCGGGCTGCAGGTCGGTGGCGGCGCGGCGTATTCGGTGGACGTCGGCGGGTCCGGCGGCATGCAGCAGTCGCCGCTCGCGTTCCACGGCAACACCAACTCGGTGCAGCAGGTGGACGGCATCCGCTACAACAACATGGAAGGCGCCGGCCAGTACTCGGGGATGTACTGGAACGACGGGATGATCCAGGAGATCCAGTACACGACCAGCGGCGACTCGGCCGAGACGCAGGCCGGCGGCGTCCGCATCAACATGATTCCGAAGGAAGGCGGCAACACCTTCAGGGGCACCGTCTTCGGCAACTTCACCTACGACAAGTGGCACAGCAACAACCTCGACCAGCGGCTGCAGGATCGAGGGCTGCAGAGCGTCGGGAAGATCCAGGAGATCTGGGACTTCAATCCGTCGATCGGCGGGCCGATCATTCGCGACCGGCTCTGGTTCCACTACTCCCTGCGCAACTGGGGCGTCAATCGCACCGTGCCGGGGAGCTATTCGGAGATCGATCTCGATCGGCAGAGCATCGACGACAGCTACATCAACAGCAACGTGCTCCGGATGACGTGGCAGATCAATGGCACGCACAAGCTCGGGCGCCCACTACGACCGCAACCATAAATACCGCGGCCACTGGGGCCTGGCGTCCAACGTGTCGGAAGAAGCCGCGGCGATTGAAGACATGCCGCAAAGCTACAACGCGAGCGTCAAGTGGACGGCGACGCTGACGAACCGGCTGCTCGCGCAGGCGGGCCTGGGGCTCTACACGCAGCAGTACCGAGAGATCTACCGTGAGGAACTGCCGACCGAGCCAGGGGTCACGTTCCACTCGTTCCCGAATGGCGCTCTCTACGATCCGTATTACACCAACTTCGACGTCACGACGAACCTGGTCCGCGGCGCGTTCCGCGGCCGGAACGTCTTCCACATCTCCGGCGTGAAAAACTACATCGCCAACCTGTCGTACGTGACCGGTTCGCACACGCTGAAGGGCGGGATGCAACTGCAGCAGGGCATCAGCCGCGAGGCTGATCAGCAGCGCGGCGACATCGAGGTCCGGTTCTCGAACGGCGCGCCAAACCAGGCCGTGCTGCGCGCAACGCCGCAAAACGCCGTCGAGGAAATCACCGACCTCGGGTTGTTCATCGACGAGAAGTGGTCGCTCGGCCACTTCACGCTCAGCGGCGGCCTGCGTTACGACTACTTCAATGGCGTCGCGCCGGATCAGTGGAGCCCGGCCGGGACGTGGGTGCCGGCTCGCCTGACGACCCGCGTCGAGAACATCCCGAACTGGCGCGACATCAATCCGCGGCTCGGCGTCGCGTGGGACATGTTCGGCAACGCGCGGACCGCGTTGAAGTTCACCACCGGCCGCTTCGTCGATCAGGCGGTCGCCGCTCCGACGCGGGCGCTCAATCCGATGCGCCAGATTTCGGCGACGGACACCCGGTCCTGGACCAACGATGCCAACGGTAATCGCGTTCCGGAGCTGAACGAGCTCGGGCCGACCAGCAACTCCCGATTCGGGACGGTCGTCCAGAGCGTGCGATTCGATCCGGCCTACGTGGACGGATTCGCGGCGCGGCCGGGACACTGGAACTACCACGTCTCGCTGCAGCACGAGCTGCGGCCGGGCCTGGGGATTTCCGGGACCTACAACTTCGTCAAGTTGTTCAACACGCTGCTGCCTGCGACCCGCGCCGCCGCGGGGTTCGGGCGCGGGCCGGACAACCTGCGTTGGGGTCAGGGGGATTTCGACGAGTTCACGATCGTGGTGCCCGACGATCCGCGGCTGCCGGCGGAGATCCGCAACACGACGATCACGCGGCCTGTACGTGATCAAGGATGCCTCACGCCCCAACGTCGACGACTATCGAACCTATTTGAAAAACTACGGCGACTACAAGGAAACCTACACCGGCTTCGACGTCAACATGAACTGGCGGATGGGCAACGGCGGGACGCTCGGCGGCGGGATGACCTATGGCAACTCCCACATCAACGACTGCTTCGTCGTCGACGACCCGACGCAGCTGCGGTTCTGCGATCGCAACGTCGATCCGAACTCCGGGCTGGTGCGCGGCGGGCTGCAGGTCAAGCTGCTCGGCGCGTATCCGATCTTCGGCGGCTGGCAGTTGAGCGGCAGCTTCCAGACCGTCCGCGGTCCGGAAATCACCGCAGCGTGGACGAGCACCAACGTTCAACAACACCATCAGGTTCCCCAACAGCTCGCGGACGGGCCTCGGGGCGACGCCGAGCATCACGGTACAGCTGATCGAGCCGGGCACGATGTACGACGACCGGCTGTACCAGGTCGATCTCCGCGGCTCGCGGTCGTTCGGCCGCGGCGCGCCGGCGCGTCAAGCTGATGCTCGATCTCTACAACGCGCTCAACGGCAACGCGGTTCTGCAGCGCGCGGCGTTCGGCGGCGTCGATCCGTACTCGTACCCGACTGCCGGGACGTATAACCGGCCGCTCGGCATCCTCGAGGGGCGGCTGTTCAAGATCGGGGCGCAGCTGGACTTCTGAGTATCGGGTAATCGGGTACATAGAGTGATCGGGTACTCGAGGCTTCAGAGTTACTGCGCACTCTACCCGACTCTGCGATTCCTCTGCTTCCTCAGCGTCCTCTGGCTCCGAAGTATCTCCAGGTTTCGCACGGCTGGTTGGAAGCTGGGGTTCGCGGTCACTACCCGTTCCAGTTGAGCGATCGCGTCGTCCACCCGGCCGTCGCGAACCAACGCACCCGCCAGGTTTGTCCGCGCCTGCGGATCGGCCGCATCCAGCGCCAGAGCCGCCTCGAATTGCGCGATCGCCTCGCTGACATGGCCCTGCGCGAGGAGCGCGTTGCCGAGATTCGAGTACGCCTGCGTCTGGCGCGGATCGAGGCGGAGCGCTTCGCGGTAGTGTTCGATCGCCTCTGCGGTCTGGCCGCGGCGCGCCAGCGCGACGCCCAGGTTCGAATGGGCTTCCGCGTGCGAGGGTTCGAGCCGCAACGCTTCCTGTAGGTGTGGAATCGCCTCGTCGACCCGCCCCTGGAGCAGCAGCGACCCGCCGAAATTGTTGCGCGCCTGGGCGCTCTGCGGCACCGCCTCGGCAACCAGGCGATCGCGCTCGAACCGCGGGACGGCACCGCGCGTCTGCGCCGTGCCAAGCCATGCCACGGGAATGACGAGCGCGGCCCATTTCAGCCCGTGCACCCAGGACGGCGTTGGTGACGGCGCGATCGGCCCCGCCCTGAGCTTGTCGAAGGGCCTCGGCCGCGTGCCCGCCCGAAGGCCGAGCGACTCGCCCACCGCGGGCTCGCGGACCTTCCAGATGAAGCCGTCATAGTAGAAGTGCAGCAGCGCCGACGCCGTCAGCAGGCCGGTCAGGATGCGGCTGGTGGATGGGCTGCCAACCGTGCCCGGCAGGTAGTTCAACGCGCCGTACGCGGCGACGAGCCCGACGTACAGCCCGGCCAGGCTCCAGCTTCGACGGAACAGGAACCGGGCAAACGTCCCGACGCCAGGATTGCGGTCGACTCGATTCACGTTGAAGATCCACACGATCGTCAGGGTACTGCACGTCGTGGAACACCTCGAACAGCGCGATGCCGACGAGCATGTTCGAGACGGCGACGTTGCTGTACCACCAGAACGCCACGCTCACCGCGAGCAGCGCGAGCTTCGCCGGGCTCTGCCGCTCGGCCCGCAGCCAGCCCCAGCCGAGGCGTCCGAGAAACGCCACCGTGATGATCGCCGTGACGAGCACCCAAAGATCGGCGCCGACCGACAGCGCGACCGGCGGCACGACCGCACCGCCCGCGTTGTAGTAATCGGTGACCAGCTTCGTCATGCGCGTCGGCGACAGCAGCACCGCGGCAACGAACCAGCCGATGCACATCGCCATGTCGAGCCGCGCCGTCGTCGAGTTGACCGACCCGACCTTGGCGTCGTAGATGCGCAGGAACCCGTAGGTCTGCATCAGCCCGTGCCAGACGCCCCAGACGTACGCGACGAGCACCATCGCGGTCAGCTCGCGAACCGCGAACAGCACGCACACGCCGCCGAGCAGGAGCGGCGTCAGCAGGAACCGGTACTTGAAGCGGGTGAACAGGAAGCGATCGCCGTAGGCGCGCATCATGCCGGGCAGATGGTGGCCGACCGCGCCGAAGGAGGCGACGAAGAGATAGATCTGATCCGGGCGGAATCGCGATTGCGCGGCCCACAGTGCCGGAAAAATGATGAGCGGCGCGCCGACAATCAGCAGCAGATCGCGGAACGGATCGATGATCCACAGTGAGCGCGGGACGACCGCCGCGTCGTGCGTCGGGCGGTTCCGCCGATTCATTTTCTAATGGCTGCCGACCTGCACTTGCGCGGTCGTCATGCTCTGGGCGAGATTTGTGACCGCTGCCCCCGCCCGGAGCTCCACGTTGTCGAGCGGCGAATAAATCTCGAGGCTCGCCTGGAGCAGCGCGCCGCCATGGAGCGACGCCGCTTCGTCCGCGTTCAGTGCCGATCGATAGAAGACGAAATCGCGCGCGTCGAGCGCCGCGGTGCCGCCGAGCGCGAAGCGTGTCGGCTCGAGCCGCTCGTCGATCGTTCCCGCCAGCTTGCCGTCGACGAACAGCAGCGTCTGCCCGCGCGCGGTGTAGTGACTCACCAGAATCTGATGCCAGCTTCGATCGGCGCGCACCTCGGAACGGATGAGCCGACCGTCAGCGCTGCGATAGGCCCAGCGTCCCTCGTCGACGATCACGCCTGATACGAACGTCCCGTTTGTCGTGAGCGTCGCGGACTCGAAGTCGGTTGTCCTCCCGCCGCGGTCGAGCTTCTTCGGCTCGATGGCGATGTTGAGCCGGTTCCCGTTAATCGTGGCAACCGTCCCGTTCTGCTGAGCTCGTGCCGTGAAGCCAACGGCAAATGGATGCACCGGATCGGGAGGCGCCAACGTAATTCGCAAATCACCAGGCGTGAGGTGTGCGAAATTGTCACTGGCGATTCGTTTAGGCATCGGCTTACCACTTTCGAGCGCCTCGAACAGTGAAGGAACGAACGTCCGGGTAATTTCTACATGCCCCGCAGCATTGGGATGCAGGCTGTCGAACCAGAATCCGCGTGCCCACTTGCCCGTGCCGTCGTCGACGGCGCCGAGGAAATTGACCGTCGGCACGTCCCAGGAATTCAGTAGCAGGTTCATGCGGCGCGTGTATTCGGTACTCGACGTCAGTGAAGTCCATGCGCGTGTAGCACAGCGTGACGATCGGTACGACGCCGTTCTGGCGGCTGCGATCGACGAAGCCGCGCATCCCCTTCGCGTACTGATCGAAGATCGCGTCCTTCTCGGCGCGCGTCTCGACGTTGCGGATGCCCTCGTTGCCCAGCGAGAGACCGAGGAGCACGTAGGTCGGATTGACCGGCAGCAGATATCTGACGTTTGGTTCAGGCGCGCCTTCCGGCGCGAAGCGCGGCGCCATGCGGATCGTGTTGTCGCCGCCGCGCGACTGATTCAACACTTCCCATCCGCGCGGGGCGAGCAGCTCGCGCAGCCGGCCCGTGTAGCCCTCCTTCGCGAGCTCGTCGCCCGTGCCGTTGGCGACCGACGATCCGAACACGGCGATCCGCCGCGGCTTCGCTGCACCGTTCTGCGCGTGCGCGACGGCGAGCCCCGCCACCGCCGCAACGATCCACACCAACGCAAAGCGGCGAACACGGAACGGCTTCATGGTGGCTCCTTCTTTTGTCCGCGATTCGCTGAATTCTACGCCTGAGTTGCGCGCGCGGCTCCAGTCAGTTTTGGAGGCCAGCTGAAGCTCGTCCTCCCCCTTGACGGGAGGCACGGGTCCTGCAGCCAGAAAGGAACGGCCAGCGGCAACTACCGAGCTTGGAGGTGTCACGCGGATGCTGAATGACGATGAGCTGCGAGGAAAGGCCGAGCAGATCAAAGGCCGAGTCAAGGACGCGGTCGGCAAAGCCACTGGCGACGAACGGCTGCGTGACGAAGGCGCAGTGGACGAGGCGGCGGGCAAGGTGCAGGAGACATTTGGCAAAGCACGTCGCAAGGTTGGCGAAACCATCGAAGACATCGGCGACGAGATCAAGCGGTAACGACACTGTGGATGGAAGCGCATTTTCAATTCGGTGAAGGAGGGACGTCTATGTATCGTGTAGCGATCGGAACGTGTGTGGCGATGGCGTTTGCCGTGTCGCTTGCGGCTCAGGCGGGGACGCAGCCGCCGGCAGCCGGTCAACAGCCGCCGTCGACAACTCAACAGCCGCCGTCAACTCAGCCCGCAACACCGGCGCCGACACAGCCGCCGAGCAGCAGCGCGGCCCCGGCCCCTGGCGAAATGACACTGACCGGCTGCCTTCAGAAGACCGCCGACGGCTTCGCGCTGGCCAACGTAATGGCCGATTCGAAGTCGCCAAGTGGCGCGGCCGCCCCGACGGGCACCGCCGGCGCGGCGACTCCTGGCGCGGCGAGCAGCGCGGCCGGCGCGACCAGCACGTGGAACCTGAAGGGCGGCGACCTGGCGGCTCACGTTGGGCACCGCATCGCCGTGACGGGTAAGGCTGCGGCCGCGTCGAGCGGCGCGGCGACCACCACGGGCGCCGCGGCGCCCGGGCGCGACGACGACCGATCCCGCGAGCCGTCCGGCGGCGGGCGCAGCGGGTGCCAGTGCGAGCAGCGCGCGCACGTTGGAAGTCGCGTCGGTGAAGATGATCGCGGCGACCTGCCCGTAGCGTAACCGGGTGCCGGGTGCTGGGTGCTTGGTGCCAGATGCTGGTGCCGGGTGCTGGGTGCCGGGTGCTCGCGGACCTGAAGGTCCGCACTACTTCTGTGTAGTGCGGGCCTCCAGATTCGCCGCTCACTTGTATTGCAGGCCTTCAGGCCCGAAGTTCGCCTCCGCACATTCGCACTCCGCGCGCGGCACCCCGCACCTAGCACCCAGCACCCTTTCGGCACGTGATTTGTAGAGGTTCGGGGACTGGTGCCCATGCGGCCGGATTCTCTTTCCCAGTCCAACCTCAGCCGCAGACCCGCACTGAACTGCAGGGCTGGATCCGCGACCACCTCAAGCTGCCCGTCGGGGGTCGAGTCGGCCCTTCTCTCCGCTATCGACGTCGTCTTCTCGCGCCACGAGCGGCTCTGGCAGGAATCCAAGCAGGAAGCGATTCAGGCGCTGTCGAGCGGCTTCGCCGACAAGATGGCCCGCATCAAGAACGAGCTGAGCGCGAAGGACGCGACCGTCAGCAGCATCTCGCGGTACTTCGAGCAGCTCGTCGCCGATCTCACCGACAAATCGCACCGCGACCCGAAGACGAAGTTGATGAACTTCGGCCGCTTCATCGAGCAGCTCGAGTCGTTTCTCGCGCTCGAGCAGCGCGGCCGCTGGTGCGCGGTGGGCCTCGTCGACATCACCGGCTTCAAGTGGTACAACGACGCGCTCGGGCATACCGTCGGCGATCAGATCATCGAGCGCGTCGCGCACCTGCTGCGCGAGCAGGTCCGCTCCGACGACCTCCTCGCCCAGGAGCGCCAGGGCAAGCTGTCGAAGGAGCTGCACGCGCGGTTCGGCGGCGACGAGTTCTGCTTCCTGATTCCCGACCTCGACGAATACACGCAGGCGTACGCGATCGCCGAACGGTTCCGCGAAGCCGTCGAACGCCACGACTGGACGCTCGAAGATCGGCGCCTCGCTGTCCAACCGGTTCGCGTCGATGTCGGCGTCGTCTGCCTCTGGCTCGGACGCGTAGCCGACCGCCGGTTCATCGCGCGGCGCGTGGCGGCCGCGCTGATCCAGCGCGCGGACAAGTTGATGTACGAAGCCAAAGGCGAGCGCGCCAGCCACATCTACCTGATGCGCCTGAAGGTCGTGAACGGCGAGCTGGTGGAAGTGACCGACGCCGACCGGACGGCTGATACGGCCGACGAACACCGCGTGCCCGCCGACAAGGTCGACTGATCTGATAAACTGTTCATTTGCAGTTGGTGAGTTGGTGAGTTAGAGGGTTGCTGAGTGACGGCTTGTTGAATCCGCCAGCTCGGAAACTCTCGAACTCCTGAACTCTCCAACTCACCAACTCTTCATGTGGTGGGCGTAGTTCAGTGGCAGAACGCCTGACTGTGGCTCAGGAGGTCGCGGGTTCGATACCCGTCGCCCACCCCAACTAACCGGCTACTTCTCAGCTACTTGCCATCGCTGAGATCCCCGCCTCCCCGTTATTGCCCCGCTCCAACAATTTGATCGCGCCGTCGCGCGATGCGGGACTCAAGTGCATGTAGCGCATCGTCGTGCTCAGGTCCGCGTGGCCGGCGAGTTCCTGAATCGCCTTCATCGGAGCGTTGTTCATCGCCAGCACCTTCGAACAAACGTGTGACGCAGGATGTGCACGCCGTGCCTGTTCGCGCCAGCTCGTCTGCGAAACACCCGTCTGAAAGGTAGGCAACGCCTTCTGCGTCATCGGTGTGCCGTCCTCGCAATACAGCACACGCGGTCCACGAAGGTGTCGATGGGCCTGATCGCTTCCGCGAGCCGCTCCGTCAACCCAACGTCTCAAAGCCAATCATCTCCGTCTTCTTCTCCCCACGGCTCGCGTCGAACGAGACCGATGCTGCCACGCGATTCCAGAGCGTCCGGCACGCATCCTCGTCGCGGCGCGCGACAGCGGCAGCCACGACGGGCCCGTTCGCGGCACACAACAGGCCCGCAGCGTCGGCGGAGACTTCGCAAGGCAGTCAGGTCAACGGACAGGCCAACAGAGATCTCCTGCTGCGCGTTGTAGGGCTGACGAGCGATCGTCAACTCTAGCCAGCCCGCACCAATTTGGGACTCACCTCTCCTTGGCTCTGACGCTTCAGCTCCGCGGCCTTCGAGACAGCCTGCGAGTACGGGCAGCACGCCTCCCTCGGGACAGACGTAGTACGCATCGCCGACCTTCTCGACTTTCAGACGACCCCATTTACCCAGCTGATTGGCCATGCGGTCGGCATTTTCCTTGGTCGCAGCGCTGGCCAGCACCACCCAATACACTGGCTCCCGATAGCGGACGCCGAGACTACCGGTTTTGGTTGCTTGTTGCGCTACGGTGAGTTCCTGCGCAAACACGGTCGGGAACACGAAACGAAGCAGCGACTCTGGAGATGTCAGACGAATACTGTCTTCAACGGGAATGTTTGCTTCCTTCACGAGCTGATCGGTGACGGCCTTCAAATCGGCTGCTTTTTCCAACACCTCGCCGTTCAAGCGCGACGCATTCAGCATGCTCGTA
The DNA here is from genome assembly GCA_963720005.1 of uncultured Acidobacteriota bacterium. Classification (GTDB taxonomy): domain Bacteria; phylum Acidobacteriota; class Vicinamibacteria; order Vicinamibacterales; family CAVVIG01; genus CAVREM01. The sequence continues at coordinate 64,596 of CAVREM010000104.1, forward strand.
AGAAGCGCGGGGACACCCAATGCCGCCATGAAGATGTCTCGCGGGGGGCGTTTCACGTCCCATTCCAGAATGACCACGACACCGCCAATTACCATGGCGAAGGCAATCGCAGCATAGGCATACGTCGTGGATATGGCTTCGACCGTGACACCGGCATTCCCCGGCGTCTGGCCAATCATCACCATGAGCCGCGGCACAACGGCCGCACAGAGACCTGCGAACACACCGACGGAAAAGTGCCCAATTCGTCGGGGCGCGTGCGATCGAATCGATGGTACGACGCTGATTGTCTGCGTCATGACTCCTCCTTCCCTAGGGATACAATCCTCATCCGCGTCCTTCAACACCGAAAGTCGCAAAATTCATCTAAACCTGCTGTAGGTTTAGCGCCGCCAAAACAGCCGCGAAGTCCTCGCGATGGCGCGATGGACACCCACCGCGGACCCTGCGCTTCGAAAGTGTTGTAAGTGGCTCCGTCGTTAGACGGCCTACGCTGTCCGACTTCAACCCATCCAATCGTTAATGCGCGAATGTGTCGGGAAACCTGTAACCCCAGTGGTCAGTGAGGCTTGTAGGACAAAGGAGGACACAAGTCCAGAGAGGAGAAGTGTTCCGCAAGTTGCAGAGCCGGGAAAGGGTGCGCCGGTCACCTTATTCGCGACCGCGGAGTTCGAACGCGAGAGAATCCGAAGCGGGTCGACGCCGGCCGCCAACGCGCCAGGGCGCATGGGAAATTGCTCCGCAGGCTACACAATTCCCATGGCCTACCGTTTATTTCCTGACCGTTAGGCAGGCCGCAACGCGCTGGAACGTCACACCAGTGTCGCCTCTTGACGCTGATCTCGTAGCTGTCCTGAACGACTTTCAGCGCCGCCGCCTGATCGCCGGGCGGTTCCACACTGACCCATTCGCCGGAGAAATCAGGGCGTTCCTGGGATGTGACGGGCATGATCGCCAGCATCGCCAGGGCGAGCACAGGGCGAAGGCCAAGTTGTATCAGGCGGTTAGACACCACATTGGCGCAGGCGGATGATCGCTACTCCTTCGAGCGCTGTTCACTGGCCTGGTATCGTGGTGCCCGGAAGGGCCGATAACGCAGGACGGTGGAACGTCTGTGGAAACGCAGGGAGATCGTCCAATGGAGCGAGAGGGTCAGTAAACGATGTCGTCAGGCATCTGCCGCCAGCGGTCGACGTTCTCCTCGGAGCACTCCTGAACCTCTTGCTCAGTGGCTTCTCGTGAGTTCCAGGCGGTGATCAGATGATGGTCGACCTCCCGCAGCCGCACTGACAGAAGACCATAGCCGTAATCCGGTTCCGCCTCGATTTTGGCAACGGTGTGCTCCAGTTCCTCTTTCGCTTACTTGAGATTCCACAGCACCCACTCTTTGTTTAGCGCCACAGGCTGATTCCGCTGGTCCTCGTTTGTCACCGTTCGCGAGCGGGTCGGTCCAGGTTCGCACGACCGACACCGACAAGCGCCATGCCTAGCAGCCCGTGGTGAAACCGGGATTCAACGCGCCGAGATGGATGAAGGCATCTCGCGCGATCGATACACGCTCGCATCCTGAAAAAAGTAAGAGCAGCGGCCTGTGGCGCGTCATGGGCCAGTACGCGCGAATCAGCATCAGCAGAGCGCCGAGAATCGCGGTAAGGCGGCCCTGAAGCCCGCGCGGAGTGCCGACACCGATCACCTGCCGCATGAGCAGTCCCAGATTGAAGCTCGACGGCCTCCTCGGCCATGTAGGCCAGCCGGGTGGTCTCCCCGGCGAAGAGCTGCTGGCCGACCAGCCCGTCGTCGATCAGGTTGAACGAGTACTTGAGCATCCGCTGGGCGGTCGGGCTCTTGGCCACGATCTTCCGGCCCCAGTCCAGCGCCGTCGCCTCGAGCTCAGCATGGGGGACGACGCGGTTCACCATGCCCATCGCGGAGGCGTCGGCCGCGGTGTACTCCTCCCCCAGGAAGAAGATCTCGCGGGCGAACTTCTGGCCGACCTGCCGGGCGAGGTAGGCCGAGCCGAAGCCGCCGTCGAAGCTGCCGACGTCGGCGTCGGTCTGCTTGAAGCGGGCATGCTCGGCGCTGGCGAGGGTCAGGTCGGCGACGACGTGCAGGCTGTGCCCGCCACCGGCGGCCCACCCGGGGACGACGCAGATGACCACCTTGGGCATGAAGCGGATCAGCCGCTGCGCCTCCAGGATGTGCAGCCGGCCGCTCGACCCGGCTCCGTACTCGTAGCCGTACTTCCCACGCACCCGCTGGTCGCCTCCGGAGCAGAAGGCCCAGCCGCCGTCCTTCGGGCTGGGGCCGTTGCCGGTCAGCAGCACGCAGCCGACGTCGGTGGACAGCCGGGCGTGCTCCAGCGCGCGATCAGCTCGTCGACCGTCTGCGGCCGGAAGGCGTTGCGGACCTCGGGACGGTCGAACGCGATCCGGACGACGCCCGCGTCGACCGCTCGGTGATAGGTGAGATCGGCGAAGTCGAATCCGTCGACCGGCTGCCACGCCGCGCTGTCGAAGATCTCGGAGACGTCGGGACGGGCGCTCATGGCCGAAACCTAGCGCGCCGGCCGGGTGCCCCGTCGATCGCCGCACGTAGCCACCTGTGGGTACGGCAGTCGCGGAATCGGTCGTGTGAACCGAGCCACATTCAGGTCGTTGTAGTCACTCCACTCAACACGGGCCCGAGCCGTCCGAACACAACTAGGAGCGAGCTCGCCGACCGACTGGTGAGTCTGCTCGATGCGACACGGGGGTCGCCAGCACGCATTGCCCGCCTGCCGCACGAGACTCGAAAAAGCGGGTCTCTGCTCCCTAGGAGTCATGACATGACCGCGAGCCCGTTCCCACGCAGCGACGACAGCCCACTCGACCTGAGTTCGGAGGCCGGCCTCGATCGGGTGCTGACCAGCATCGATTCCATGGCCGCGCAACGCCCCGTTGCGGCACGGATCGTGGCGGCCACGAACTCCGACGACGTCAGCGCCCGGGAACTGTCCCGCGTGCTCGCCACTGATGTGGCGCTCGCCGGTCGGGTCATGAAACTGGCCAATTCGGCGATGTTCGCGATGCGAGGCCGGGTCGACTCGTTGCAGTTCGCGGTCACGGTCGTCGGCTTCACCACGGTCCGCACCATGGCTACCGTCGCGCTTACCGACCTGGACGACGAGTCGCGACTGCCGGCGGACTTCTGGACGACGACCACACACCTTGCCCTGTCCGCCGCGTCGGTGGCTCCTCGCCTGGGGCAACGGGCCCAGGACGCGTTGTGCGTCGGCTTGCTGGCCGAGCTGGGAACCGCACTCCTGCACCACAACGACCCTGAGGGCAATGGGCTGATCGTCAGCGGTCACCGCACCGTGGCGGAGCGCCGGGCCGCCGAGAGACGGCGATACGGCATCGCGGCACTCGAGCTCTCCGCGCTGGCGCTCGAGCGGTGGAGCTTCCCGCTGACAGTGATCACGCCGATGCAGAAGATCGACGCGGTCGGCGCGCTCGAGGGCGCCGTGCTCCGGGTCAGTTACGAGGTGGTCTCGCGGCTGGCGAACCAGGACCATGCGCCTCAGTCGATCACCCGGCTGAGTTGCGGTCGCCTGAGCGAGAAGGACATCCAGCCGGTACTGCGCCAGGTGCAACAGGAGGCCGACGAGCTTCGCCGGGTGATCCTCGGTGACTGAACCCGGTCCGGTGCCGCGCCAGCGGCGGGAGTCGGTGCGAGCGCGGGTGCGCGTTCCCGTGACCGTCACGGTCGACGGAGATCCGTTGCAGGGGACGACCATCGATCTCAGCGAGGGCGGTGCCGGCTGCGCATTCCCGGCCGGCGGCTCCCCCCCGGAGCGCGGCGCGGTGCTGGAGCTGACGCTGCGCCTCGACGATGTTCGGGTCTGGATCTCGGGCGTCGTCGTCCACGTCGCGGTCCGCCGAGGTTGGATCGTGACGGTGCGATTCGTCGATACATCGGAACGCGACCAGGACGTGATCCGCAATCATGTCTTCACCGTTCTCCGCCGCGAGCGTGCCCGTGGCTTCCGGTGAGTGACCTCAGCCGAGCGGGTTGGGGAGGCTCGGAACGACCCCGGTGACGGTGTCCTCGAGGGTGCCCACGGTGTCCTTGACGGTCTCGCACACGCAGTCCGCGGGCTTCGGCGCCGGGGCCGGTGCGAGAGGGGGCCGGCTGAGGGCTGGTTCCGCCGCCACCGCTCGGGCTGCCACCGCTCGGCTGCCTCCGCTCGCGCTGCCTCCGCTCGTGCTGCTACCACTCGGACTCCCTCCGCTGGTGCTCCCACCGCTCGGGCTGCCGGCGGAACTGCTGCCGCCGCCGGAGGCCGGGACGCCGGCCGCACCGGCCGATCCAGCCGCGGTGCCGGGCTGGGACCCGGTGCCGCCCGTGCCGCCCACCGCGGCGACACCGCTCCCCGGCTGCGCCGCACTACCGCCGACGCCGCCGACGCCCCCTGGGATTCCCCCACCGGGGACCGATCCGACGGCCCCGGTCCCATCGACGGGGTTCGACGGGGCCGGTGACTCGGTGGCGCTGGTGGTGAGGGCGCCGCCACCGCGACCGGTGCCGCCGTCGGCGCTGTCGTCCTCGCCCGTGAAGACGCCGTCGGGGTCGCTCGTCGAGCCGTTGCCCTCCCGGCCGCCACCGAGGACGAGCGCGATCGGCACGGCCACGAGGAGGGCGCCGCAGACGAAGGCGAGCACGACGAGAAGCGCCCGGCGGCGGTCCTCCGGGGCGGAATGGGCAGCGGCGGTGCGCGGTTCCCCGCGAGGTGCGGTGACCGGGGCACGGTGCCGAGGGCTGCGGGACAGGGCCGGCTCCTTCGGTGTTGCGGGATGTAGGGGGCTCGTTGCGCCGCGTACCCGCGTACCGCCCCCTCATACCGCGACTCGCCCGATTACCGTGCGGCGTCCTCCAGCAGCGACCGCAGCAGCGGCAGGGACGCCGCCAGGCCGGGATGCAGCTCCACCC
>CAVREM010000105.1:0-11540 GCA_963720005.1 uncultured Acidobacteriota bacterium
CTGTCCGTGTGTCAGCTAGAGTTTTTTCACGCTGAGCGTGGATAGCCTGAGTGGGCGAGGTAGTGATTGCACTCGTCCGGGGGAAACAGGTCGAGCAGCCGGCCGATGGCGTTCCAGAGCCCGTCGACGGTGCGCTCGGCCGCCTTGCGCAGCAGGGCCTTGAGCTTGGCGAAGGCCTGCTCGATCGGGTTGAGGTCGGGGGAGTAGGGCGGCAGGTAGCGCAGCTCCGCGCCGTGGGCCTCGATCGCCTGGCGGATGCCGGCGACCTTGTGGGCGGGCAGATTGTCCATCACGACGATGTCGCCGGGCTGCAGGGCGGGCGCCAGCATCTGCTCGACCCAAGCCTTGAAGATCGCCCCGCTCATCGCCCCGTCGGTGACGTAGGGGGCGAGGAAGCCGCGGCTGGTCAGGCCGCCGACGAAGGTCGTGGTTTTCCAATGACCATGCGGCACTGGCCCGTCGACCCGCTGGCCGCGCGGGCCACGGCCGTAGTGCCGGGCCATGTTGGTGGCAGCACCGGTCTCGTCGACGAAGACGAGCTTAGCCGGGTTCAGCAGGGCTTGCCCGGCTCGCCAGTCGGCACGTTGCTGGGCGACATCGGGCCGGTCCTGCTCCTGCGCCCGGACGGACTTTTTTTCAGCGTCAGCCCGAGCCGGGCCAGCGTCCGGTGCATCAGGCCCAGGCTCACCGCCACGCCGTGGGTCGCGAGCAGCCAGGCGCGCAACTCGTTCAGGGTGACGTCCGAACGGCGGGCCACCTCGGCCGCGATGGCCTCGTGATGCGCGGCGAGCTTGAGTTGCTGGTGGTTGCACTGCGGCCGGGCTTCCGTCTCGCCGGTCGCCGTCCGCCGACCCAGCGCCTTGTAGATGTAGGACACGCTGACCCGGAACCGCTCCCCCACCGCCCTGGCCGGAGTGCCGCCGTCCACCGCCGCCAGCACCCGGCTGCGGAGATGATCGAGAATCACGCAGTTGCCGTAGATGCCGAGCTCGGCCGCAAAGATCACCTTGCCGCGATTCGAAGCGACCACCGGTGTATTCGCGAACGACGCCAGGTCGAACCCGAGGTGGACCGTCTTGCCGACTTCCCGGCCCTGATACACATAGGTCCTGAAATCCGCGAACGCGGCCTCGGCCTTCGTGTTCGTGAATGGATGAAACACGGCACCGCCCCACAGCAACTCGGGCGAGGTCTTTGTCACCATCGAGTGAATCGTCGCGTTGTTCTTCTGGCGCAACTCGCTGTTGATGGCGACGTACTGCTCAATCAGCGTCCCGGCCGGCTTGATCTCGGTCGTGCCGGCGAGAATCGCCGGGACGACCCGGCCCAGGAACTTGTCGTCAAGCACAATGGTGCTTTTCTTGAACGGTTTCGGGAAGGTCAGGTGATCGAACTCGCTGATCGTTTCCTCGCCCGTGACATCCCGCGCAAAGAGCTTCATCGGCGCGTTCACGTCCTGGTCGTAGCGGAGGGCAAAGAACGCCACACGCAGCCCGGCAGGATCGCCGCCTGTCTTCAACCCCTCGATCTTCACGCCGGTGATCGGGAAGCCCGGGTACTCGAGGTCGCCGACTCGCACGCCCGACACGACGTCCTCCGGCGTGGCGCGGTAGACGATCATCTCGGAGCCGCCAAGGTTGATGTAATGCTTGGTCGAGACGACCGAGACCCGCGGCTTCTCGAGGCGAATCGTCATCTTCCGGGTCGCCTCGGTCGTCAGGGTCCGAATGCCCCACACCTTGCGCGATGCCGTGACGATGACGGCGGCCGGCCCGGCCTGAATCGTCAGCCCGGGCACCGACGCCGCGCTGGCCGTCGTCTTCACGGTCGTCGATCCGGCGGGGGGCGCTGGAAGCGCCGTCCGCGTGCCGTTCTGCTCGAACGCGAGCTGCACGTCCGCGGGTGTGGCTGACGTGATCTGAAATTCAATCGGGATGGCGGCTCCGGCGAATTCGCCGGGTTTGGTGAAGGCGACGGACGGCGGCGTCTGGAAACCGGCGACCACGTAGGTGCCGGCGGTGGCAATGACGATGAGGACCAGCAGAATCAGAACAAGCCTGCGCATTCAGGCACCTTCGCACCCTTCGGTATCGGCGCGATGGCGTCGCGAAATTACGTGTAGGGCCCGAATCAGTTAACATCACCCACGCTCCCCTCTTGGCCCTCACGCCAGGCACCAGAATCGGCGTCTACGAAGTCGTCGCCACGCTCGGCGCGGGCGGCATGGGCGAGGTCTATCGCGCGCGCGATACGAAGCTCGGGCGCGAAGTCGCGATCAAGGTGTTGCCGGAGGCGTTCGCGCGCTGACCGCGACCGCCTGGCGCGGTTCCAGCGCGAGGCGCGAGTCCTCGCGTCGCTGAATCATCCGCACATCGCGCGCGATCTACGGGCTCGAAGACGCGGGCGGCGTGCACGCGCTCGTGCTGGAGCTCGTCGAAGGGCCGACGCTGGCCGAGCGGATCGCGCGCGGGCCCGTCGCCGATCGACGAGGCGCTCGCCATCGCGCGGCAGATCGCCGAGGCACTCGAAGCCGCGCACGAGCAAGGCATCGTCCATCGCGACCTGAAACCGGCGAACATCAAGGTCAGCGACGACGGCACCGTGAAGGTGCTGGACTTCGGCCTCGCGAAAGCGATCGACCGAGGACACCATCCCGACGTCGAGCGATGTCACGCAGTCGCCGACCGTCACATCTCCGGCGATGACCGAGCGTGGGCGTGCATGCTCGGCACGGCCGCCTACATGAGTCCCGAGCAGGCGCGCGGGCGACCGGTCGACAAGCGCGCCGACATCTGGGCGTTTGGCTGCGTGCTCTACGAGATGCTCGCCGGAAAGCCGCGCGTTCGGCGGTCAGGACACGGCGAGCTGCTCGGCGCGATCGTGCACATCGAGCCCGACTGGAACGCCCTGCCGCGCAATGTTCCGCCCGCCGTTGTCTCGGTGCTTGAAGCGCTGTCTCCAGAAGGACCGCAAGCTGCGCGCACGCGACATCGCCGACGTGCAGGCGCTTCTCGACGACGCGCTGACGACACCGGCGGCAGCGGCCGTTCAACAAGCCGTTGTGAAGCGGCCTCGCAGCGCGGTCGCTGGGTGGATTGCCGCCGGCACGGTGGCGATCGCCGCGGGCCTCTTCGTCATCTCGCGCGGAACGTCGACGATCGACGTGCCGGAGACGCGCTTCGAGATCACGACGCCGCCTCCGTCCAGTCAGTTCTCGATTGCGGTGTCGCCGGATGGACGCAGCATCGTGTTTGCGGCGTTCGACGGGGACCAGCCCCGACTCTGGCTTCGGCCGTTGCACGAAGAGCTGGCCCGACCGCTGCCCGGCACCGACTTCGCTGTCCAGCCGTTCTGGTCGCCGGATGGCCAGTCGATCGGGTTTTTCGCCCAGGAGCAGCTCAAGAGACTCGACCTCGCGAGCGGCGCCGTTCGCGTGCTGGCGTCGACGCCGCAATCGAGGGGCGGCGCGTGGAATCGCGAGGGCGTCATCGTGTTCGGCGCGGGATCCACCGGCACGCTCTTTCGTGTCGGCGCAGACGGCGGCACCGTGTCCCCGGCCACGACGCTCCTGCCCGGCCAGACCAATCACCGGTTCCCGCAACTGCTGCCCGACGGCCGGCAGTTTCTGTTCATGACGCTCGGCCTCGCGGACGTCCGCGGCGTGTATCGTGCGTCGCTCGACGACGCCACGCCGCGCCGCGTCATGGAGCGCGACGCCGCCTTTGCGTTGTTGCCGCCCGAGCACGTTCTGGTCGCCAGACAGGGCGCCTTGTGGGCCCGCCGGTTGAATCCAGGCGACGCGTCGCTGTCGGGCGAGTACATGCTGGTTGCACGGAAAGTAGCTTGTCGACACCACCGCCACTGGCAATGGAGTGTTTTCCGCCTCGCCGTCCGGGACCATCGCCTACCGAACATCGGCTGGAAACCTCCAGCTCGTGTGGCTCGACCGGTCGGGCGCGCGGGTGGGCACGGTCGGCGAAGCGAACGACAGCCAGCAAGCGCTCAGGTCCCTGGCTCACGATGAACGCTCGGTTGCCGTCGCCCGCGTCATCGAGTCGAACTCAGATGTCTGGCTGATCGACACGGCACGCGGAACTTCACAGCGATTGACAACCGATCCCGGAGTCGACGGGGAACCGGTGCTGTCGCACGATGGGAATAGCGTGGTCTACGGTATGGACACGCGAGCCGACGTCTTTCAGATCGTTCGTCAGAGATCCGACGGTACCGGCCCGGTGGAGCTCTTGTATGAATCCGGCCAGAACAAGAACCCGGTCGACTGGTCTTCCGATGGGAAATACGTCTTGTTCTTGAACCAGGGTGCCGACACCGGCTGGGATCTGCTGGCGCTGCCGCTGTCGCCCGACCGCAAGCCGATCGACGTCGCACGATCGAAGTTCACCGAGAGCGCCGGCAGATTCTCACCGGACGGCAAGTGGGTCGCGTTTGGATCCGCGGAGTCGGGACGGAGCGAAGTGTACGTGCAGGCATTTCCGAATGCCGGGCGCAAGCAACCGATCTCGGTCGGCGGCGGCGTTTCCCCGCGGTGGCGGCGTGACGGCCGGGAGCTCTACTACTTCACGCCCGGCAGCGATCGACTCATGGCGGTGTCGGTGACACCGAACGGCGCCAGTCTCGACATCTCGACGCCCCGATATCTGTTCACGCTGCCGCCTCGCGGCTCCGGCTACGAGCCGTCGGCCGACGGTCAGAAGTTTCTGGTCAACGCGGTCGTTTCCAACCCGTCACCGATCAGCGTCATCTTGAACTGGAAGCCGCCGGGACGCTGACGCCCGCCTTCGCTCCTTCGGAGCTTTGGCGAGGCAGGCACCGCCTTCGCTCCTTCGGAGCTTCGGCGAGGCAGGCTCTGCCTTCGCCTTGGGCTTCTGCATCGGCGCGATGACCGTCGTCGTGCTCGGAGTTCTAAGAGCACGTTGCGAAGATGTAGGCCGCCCTGCAGCGACGGCGCGACGGCGGGGCGGAAGCTCGCCCTACATGCGAGCCTCGCAACGAGCTCGAAGTTCGAAGTTCGGGTTCGAAGTTCCGGCCGCGTATTTCAGCGGCCGGCTACGCGGGCCGTCAGCGTGACTTTCGCGTTTGGTCCGACGATCCAGACCGGACCGCCCGTCAGGGTGACGTGGCGCTCGGACTTGAAGAACGCCGGCGCTACCTCTCCAACGAGAAGTCCGACCTCATCGTCAGCGTTCGATGAAGTGACCTCGAGGTCAATGACTTCACCGGGTGTCGCACTGACGATGACGCGGCGGCAACGGTATGACTCCATGCCGCAGACGTAGGAGCCAAGAGACAGGCGGGTGTCGATCGATTCTCCGGGACGAATGGTCAGCGTCCGGTAGGCTCTCAGGACGACGGCTGTCGCCAGTGACCGATCGACATAAATGTCGGTGGGGTCGTATCCGTCCCGCAGAACCGTCAGAACGATCTCGGACCACTTTCGCGGGAGACTCGCATTGAATCCAAAGCCGCCCCTGTCATCGGCGGTCGCACGCGCGGCAGCCTGCTCCACCGACAGGTAACGCCCATCCGACAGGACTCGGGCGATCGTGACTGTCGCATCTGGCAGCGCGGCTTCGTCCTCGTCGACGACCCTGCCTTCGATGCGTGTGGTAATCAGGTCGGCTGGAACATCCGCAAAACCGACATTCGTCGGAACCGGTGGGGTCGGTCCGGTGATCCTGTTCGCCTCGCAGCCGGATCCGGCCGTCACCGCGAGCAGGAGGATCAAGCCTCGCCATGCGCCAACTTCATGAACAGCAGCCATTTTGCGCTTCTCAGCTGTTCCTGAAGGAACCGAGGCACTTTGTTTCAGGGGTCCCCGCGAGACTTCATCGTGGGGCAGCAGCGGAGTCAGGTCGTGAAGACGGTGCTCGACTGGCTCGACGAGCGGCTTGGCCCGGTGAACACGTCGTCCGCGGCGGCCTCCCGGTAGATAGGCCGGAGGCCCCGAGTGATGACACAATTGGGGCGGTGGGTCGAGAAGACCGCCTCCGGATTGCCGTATTCATCGACTTCGACAACATCGAAATCGGCGTCAAGAACACCCTCAACGCCTCGTTCGACGCGGGCCTCGTGCTCGAGGCGCTGAAGGAGCGCGGCGAGGTCGTGTCGAAGACCGCCTACAGCGACTGGCAGCGCGCCGGCGGCTACAGCCGCATGCTGACGCAGCACGCCATCCGGATGGTGCAGCGCAATCTGACGCCCGGCGGCGACAAGAACGGCGCCGACATCAACCTCGCGCTCGACGCGCTCGAGATGGCGTTCACGCACCCGCACATCAACGCCTTCGTCATCGTCGGCGGCGACAGCGACTTCATCAGCCTGGTCGAGAAGCTCAAGCAGTACGACAAGAAGATCTTCATCGTCGGCGGCCGGCAGTTCACGAGCGGGATCCTGCAGCGCAACTGCCACGAGTTCATCGCCTACGAGAACCTGATGGGCGCCGGCGCGCCGCCGGCCGCCGCGGACGAGGGCGGCAGCCCGGGCGCGGCGACCGCGCCGAGCGCGCGCCGATCGAGCAGGCCGTTCCGCTCGTCACGCGCGCGCTGAAGGTGCTGTCCGAGCGCGAAGTCTCGCCGCAGCTCGGGCTGCTGAAGACGACGCTGCTGCAGCTCGACTCGACGTTCTCGGAGCGGACCTACGGCGCCGGATCGTTCCGCGACTTCGCCCAGAAGCTGGAGAAGGCCGGCGTGCTCGTGCTGTCTCAGGGTCGCGGCGGATGGCTGGTCGGACCGGCGAACGGCGCCGCGGCGCCACCGGAGACGATGCCGTCAGCCGAGAGTCCGGACGAAGGTCAGCCCGCGGAACGACCCGCGCGCGTCCCGGCCGCCACAACCCCGGGGCGGCCGACCGCCGTCATCGGCACGCCCGCCGACGGCGTGCGCGAGCTCGCGCGGGCTCTGGGCTCGATCAGATCCGCCGCTGGCCGATGTATCTCCGCAACGTGAAACAGCTGATGCGGCAGGCGCGCCCGTCGTTCGACGAGCGCGCATACGGCTTCGCGAACCTCGTGGACCTGCTGCGCGCGGCGCACAAGGAAGGGGCGTTCGCGTCGAGCGCGATCGCCAGGGCGTGATTCGCGTCTTTCAGGGAACGGCGCCGGCAGGGCTGCCCGCTGACACGCCATCACGCATCTTCATGGACGAGAGCCCGGACGTGCCCGAGGTCGACGTCGCGCTCGTGCCCGCCGATCTCGGCGTGCCTTTGGTAGCGGACGCACCCGCGGATGAACCGCCGCAAGCGGTGGAGGTACCGGCGCCGGCGGCGCGTCCACGCCGCACCCGTCGTCCGCGCGCGACCGAGCTCGCGAAGAAATCGAAGGAAGACTGGCTCATCCGGCAGAGGAGCCGCAGACTGGAAACGGCGGAGCATCCTGCCCTGATTCACGTCATGTGAAGGAACACGCGGCCGCACATAGACACCCGTTTACGCCGGCCGGGAGGGATGGAATGAGTAGACTTGCGAGTGACGCAATACGGAAGCTGACCGTAAGCGGGCAACCTGCTAAGGTCATGTTTGTCTGCGGCGAGGGACCGGAGGCTGCGCTCGGCGCGGGCGGCGTACCGGCCTGACTGAGGGGGCGCGCCGCTGTTCCTAAAAACTTTCGGAATCGGTGTCGATCCCGAAAACACCCTATCCCGCGCGCCTCACGCCCCAGACGATCGGCAGTCCGACGCAGATCATGTGGATGAAGACCTGCGGAAGGCCCATCGATCCGGGCCAGCGCGGCGGCGTGCCGAGGTAGAAGCTCCGCACCCACGTCAACAAGGGAAGCGTGCCGTAGTTCATCGCCGCGAATACGACGACGCCATAGAGCGGGCCGACCAGCAGCAGCGGAGCCGTGCGCAGGAACGCCACGCGCCGGCTGAACACGTAGAAGACCAGCGTCGCGGTCAGGGCCACCGTGAAATGCATGATGAGCCCGATCGTCGCCATGCCGGCGCCGCCGTCGAGCGCGGCCCGGCCCCACAGCGCGGACGCGACGCCCTTCAGCACTGCCGCGGGGGTACGACCAGCCTGAATCCAGGACTGGATGCAGGCCGCCGTGATGTCGAGCACGCCGCAGAGCAGCCAACCGGTGAGGATCGCCTGGCCGGTGCCGACGCGGGAAGCCGAAGACGAACGGGCGCGCGTTCCGGGTGCGAGGACCATGTCTGCAAGAGTCTATAAGCGACGACCAGCCGCTCGCTACCTCGGGTCAGGGCCCTCCGGACCGCGGCTGCGGACTTTCTCGCGTATACTCAATGTAGATACGGAGCAACCATGACGACGCGCATTGCGAAGTGGGGCAACAGTCTCGGCCTGCGCCTGCCCAAGTCGGTGACGCAGGAAGCGCAGCTCGACGAGGGCGACAAGGTCGATGTGTCGGTCCGGGCGGGAGCCATTGTCATCCGGCCGAGCCGGCCGACTTATTCGCTCGAGGAGCTCGTCTCCAGAATCACCGCCGCGAACCGACATGACGAGTCGGACTGGGGTGCGCCGCAAGGCCGCGAAACATGGTAGCGCGAGCGTACACGTTCCGGACGCGGGCGACCTCGTCTGGCTGACGTTCGATCCGCAAGCAGGGCACGAACAGCGGGGCCGACGGCCGGCGCTGATTCTGTCGCCCCGAACCTACAACGCGAAGACCAGACTCGCCCTTGCGTGCCCCGTCACCAGCCAGGTCAAGGGGTACCCGTTCGAGGTCTCACTGCCCGCAGGCGGCACGATTCGCGGCGCGGTGCTTGCCGATCATGTGAAGAATCTGGATTGGGAGGCTTCGTCGCGTTCGATTCGAGGCCAAAGCGCCGGCAGAGGTCGTGGTGGATGTGCGCGAACGATTGCGCGCACTCCTGGACCTCTGACCGAATCGCCCGATCGCTGTCAAAAGCACTCCCGCTCTACTTCCAGGCGCCGAGCGCGCGTCTGACCGCGACGATCTGACCCAGATGATAGGCGTTGTGGTCGTTCAGGAGCAGAATCGCCCGGAGGTACGTCTGGTGGCCCTCGCCGGTCGGCACGAGCGCGTACAGATCGCGTGCATCTCGCGCGAGCGCCTTGAATTGCTCGCGGCCACGCTTGAAGGCCGCGACGCTCTGGTCCCACGCCTCCGCGTTCGGCGGCGCGGGGTCCTTCGGCCAGTAGTCGTCGGGCCATTTCATGCTGTGCACGTACTTCGCGTTGACGCAGAAGTCGAGGATGTCCTCCTGAGCGATGCGCATGTGCTCCAGCAGCTGCCAGATCGTGTGCTCGAAGCCCGGTGCCGGCGCGCCACGCAGCTCCACCGGGATCCCGTCGATCGCCCGGTCGAACCCGACGTGCGCCTCTTCCCAGTCGACGAACCGCTCGAGTTGATCGCGTAGTGGTGGTCGGTCATACACTCAATCCCTCCAGACCAACGCATCCTGCCGGATGTGCCAGCGCTCACCAGTCCCGTGCAGTCTGACGTGCGCTTCGAACACACTGGCGGCGGCCTGCAGCGTTGGCTCCGAGAGCTCCGGCCCTGGCGCGCCGAGCTTCAGGTCGTCGATCGTCGTCGCAAAGCGCCCATGCGCCTTCCGGTAGTCACGCTGCGCGTAATACGCGCGATGGAGCCACGCCCGCGCCGGCCATGACCGGTCGGGCACGAAGGTCACCGCGCCTGGCGCGCGCGACGTGAACTGCACGTAGCCCCAGCGCTCCGGCCGGTGCATGTCCACGACGTGCTGCGGCGACCAGACCCAGTTGTCCTCGCGTGCGTCCTTCGGCTTTCACGTACCGCCCGTCGTCGTGTCGAACGGCCACTGCACGCGCGAAAAGTTCACGCGCCACTGATCGCCGTCCGCGCGGCGGGGCCGGACGCCGCGCCTGCTCGGCCAGCACGCGCCACGGAAACGCGAGCTCCACGCTCCAGCCGCGATCGGTGTCGCGCGGATCGTTCAGCGTGCCGTCGAGATGCACCGCCGACTTCAGCCCGGGAATCTCCCAGCGCATTCATCGCCTTGCCGTCGTCCTTGTACGGCTTGGGCAGGAACAGATCCCAGACCGTGCCGAGCGCGTTGATCTCGAACTCGTAGTACTCGTGGTTGTCGCCGTTGGGATCGATGAAGACCTCGAAGTCGTTGTCGTGGAAGATGACCGAGTCGTGCGTGGTGAGCGTGCCCCAGACATGCGGCTCGCGCAGCTCGGCGCCGACGTAGAAGTACGTCGTCGTCCCACAGCATCTTCACGCGCGTCTCGAAGCGCGGCCGCGGCTTGCGATCGCCCTCGATGTCGACGAACGTGTCGCGTCCAGGGCGCCGCGCGCCACGCGCTGTCGTCGAGCCGGCCGTCGATCGTGCGGCGACTGTCCGGCGCGAAACGCCACGTATCCGCGCGGGTGCGGCGCAGCGGGCGTTTGGACTGAGACTGAGACGCTCGGCGTCGTCGACGTGAATCGACGCCAACGCCAACACACGCCGCGAGCATGCGCCTGAGATTCACGAGACGGCCTTGGCCAGGAGCGCCCATCGTTCGGCGGTCATCGCGCCGGCGTCGAAGATCGACACGCCAGACGCGCCGGACGTCAGGCGCCATCTCGATCGTCCTGGTGAACGCCGCGGCATCCAGCGGTCCGACGAACAATCCGCTGTAGACCGGCGCGCTTCACCGTGCGCACCGCTTCAGCGGTGTACGTCTGCGACGAACTCAGGGCCGGCTTCGTAGAACGTGTGGTAGAGCATCGGGAAATACGCATCCAGCTTGAATCGTCCCCAATCCTGTCGAACCATCGTCCTCGCGCGGCTCGGACCGGGAAACACCGCGGCCGAGATCACCTTGCCGCCCGCGTGCGCCGCCGGCACGAGGTAGTCGTTCACCAGATCGACGACCGAATCGAGCCGGTACTGCAGCCACGCCTGATTGGCCTCGGGATCCGGCAATTCGATCGGATCGATCCCGGTCTTCGCTTTGAATGCACGGCGGCTGTACTCGGTGTAGCCGTAGTCGTACGGCGCGATACACCTTGTCCTGCACGATGCCGTACTTCGACCAGAGACCCGACGGCAGGATCGCGTCCGGGTGCCGGATGTAGTCGAGGTGCACGCCGGTGAGCCCGGGCATCGCCGCGAGCTCGCGAACCGTGTCGCGAACGAATTCGCGAACTTCGGGCCGAGCCGGATCGAGGAACTTGTAGTAGTCCACGTAGGCGGGCTTGTCCCACGCGGCCTCGCCCTTGCGCGTTGACGTTGTACCAGTCGGGATGTTCCTTGATGACGTCGCTCGATCGAGCACGGCATGCACCACATCCACGCGTGCACTTCGAGGCCGGCGTCAGCGGCGAGCGGGAGCACGCCTTCGAGCCACGGCGCGCGAACGGGAAGCCGCCGGCTTTGAAAAAACGCCTGTCGCCCGTTGTAGATCTCCGGCACGATGCCGTGGATCCCGGACGCGCGCATCAGGCTGAAATCGCGCCGCCAATCGGCCGGCGACTTCGTGAGCGACGGGCGAAGCCAGACGAAATTCCTGGGTCGCTTCGACTGGGTGACCGCCGGGCGGCCGGCCAGCGCGCTCACCGCCACAGCGCC
>CAVREM010000106.1:0-89374 GCA_963720005.1 uncultured Acidobacteriota bacterium
CGCCACGCTCCTCGCGGTCGCCTGGCTGGCCCTTGGCGGTATGGCCATGCTCGCGAGCGGAGAGCTCGCGCTGATGGCACTTGGGGCGGCAGCTGCGGTCTGCGTCGTGCTGCCGCTGTACGCCTCCCTGACACGCGCGGTTCTCTGGCCGCCTGAACGGACGGGCCTCGGCTGGCGTGCATTCTGGGCGTTCCTGGTCGGATTGCCGGCAGCGGTCCCGATCGCCCTGGTCAGTCTTGCTGAGCCGACGAGCGCGGGTCTGCTCTGGATTGTCGCTGGCGGTGCGAGCGCGCTGTCGACGATTGTCGTGCTCGGTACTGAGCGAGACGGCGGTGGCATTTCCGATCGGGCCGTTCCCTCTCGAGATGGAGCGGACGCGACAAGTCGGTCGCGGTCTGCTCGTGGCGGCCGCCGCCGGCGGCCGTGTTGTCGCTCTGGCTCGTCTTCGGTCTGGACTCGGTGCCCTTCGCCGCACCGAGCACGAATTGTTGACGCGGGCGTCCGTCTTCTCGTTCGGCTGAGTTCGGGCATCGACTCCGAATACTTCCGCATGGTGTCGACAGACGACTCGGCCCGATGGTTCATCGTCACGCCGCCCAACCACGTGGTCGTCAAAGGCGCCGCGACC
This sequence comes from uncultured Acidobacteriota bacterium, assembly GCA_963720005.1. Classification (GTDB taxonomy): domain Bacteria; phylum Acidobacteriota; class Vicinamibacteria; order Vicinamibacterales; family CAVVIG01; genus CAVREM01. The sequence goes on from CAVREM010000106.1 coordinate 629, forward strand.
AACATGGAACATCTTGACGAGACGACCGGTTTCCACGTCCTGCACATGCCGTCAGGACGATATCTGCTGTCCGCGACGCCTCGGCACCGCGGCATCGCATGGTGAGCTGGCGCTCGACACCGATCCCTCGCCTGAATGCCGGTGATGTCATCACGCTGAGCGGTCCCGATGGACGCCATTTGTGCTGCAGCTCGACGAGGCGACCGATTCGATGGGCAGGCCCATCTGGCGCGCCGCCGTGCCCGTGCGCGTCGACATCAATCTCACCGCTGATGAATCCGAATCGGGCCAGGCGCGTTGAGAATTCTCCCGCTTGTCAACGGCGTCGAATTCGCTCTCCGGATGTACGACGCCGTCCAGGCGGCAAAGAGCGGTTGATCACCTTCCACCGCCCCAGCCGCTCGCGACGCTTACGGCCCGCAACAAGTGCTCACCTCTACTCGGCGGCCTGGAAATGCAGCCGCTGGCCATCGAGAAGGCAGAGACGCGCGTCGAGGTGACCTACCGGCCGCCGACCAATGCGTCGCAGCCGAGCGTACCAATCCTCCTGCCGGTCGGGCTCATGCTCAAGGTTCTCGACTGGGGCCGCGACTGGAATAACGCGGAGGCGCTGGCCGATGCCGCGCAGGACTATCTGTTGAAGAACTGGACCGAGAGACGCGCTGACGCTGCTTGCGCGGGTCGCGGAACTGAGGCCGGACGACTACCTCGCACAGAACAAATACGCCTGGAATCTGGTGCTGGTCTATCGCGGCGCCGAAGGCGTTGGCGCCGCGCGGCGGGCGGCCAAGCTGACGAATCGGGCGAATGCCGTCAGTGCTGGATACGCTGGCGCATGCCGAGTATCGCCGCCGGCAACTGGGCGGAGGCCGTCAAGGCCTGGGAGGATATGCTCGTCGGCTGATTCCGACGTACTACAAGCCCCTCGCGCAGGATCCGTTCTGCGAGCAAGACCTGTCGCTCCTCGAAGAGGCGCCGCAGGAAAGTGCGCGACGGAGCCTAGGTCAGCCACTCCGCGACCTTCCGCCACGCCGGCGCGTAGCCGAAGAACGTCGTGTGGATGACGCCCGCGTCGTTCTTCACCCTCAACAGGCGCTCGTCCGGAATCGGGAAACGCGCCGCTGCCGTTGACGCTGTAGACGCCCAGGCTCCGGCACGACCAGATCGTTGCCGATGCCCTCGAACACGCGATCGAGCACGCCGTCGGCCACCGAGCCGGCGACGAGCGCGCGCAGGCCGGGAGCGGTCGGCTCGTAGTCGGCAGCGATCGCGTAGTAGCCGCTGCCGGCGGGCGTCCCTTGATTGAGCTTCTTCAGGAACTCGCCGTCCGGCTGCATCGAGGCCAGGCCCTGAAGCCCCTTCAGCGCGCCATGGCCGATCACTTTCACGGCCGTGATGATCGCTTCGAGCGTTTCGGTGACGACGCCGGTCGGGAAGAGATTGAGCGCGGTCGTGAAACGGTCGATCATCTTCACCATGTGATCCGGATGCGCGAGCAGCGTCCCATTGTTCGGCACGCCGACGAAGACGATGCGGCGGACCTCAACCGTCGAGGTATCGAGCCCGAACACCGACGGCTGTTCGGCGATGGTCCGCGCGACCAGGCCGCCGCGGCTGTGGCACACGATGTCGATGTCGAGCGGCGCGCCCGCCGGCAGCTGCCCCACCAGCCACTCCACGTTGCGGCGCGGGTCGTGCGACAGCGTGAAATGGTTGAAGGCGAACACCCGGCCGTCGTACCGGTCGAACAGGGTCTTGAAGGCGGCCGGCTCGATCAGCGCGAACGCACCGTGCGCGGTACTGAAAGTGCCGTGGATGAAGAGCAGCGCCCGCCCGCCGCGCAGGCGCGTCCAGTCCGAATCGGACACGAGCGCCCGCTCCGGCGATCCTGAAGTTGTCCGGCGTGAAGCGTACGCAGGCCGTACGGACGCGACCGCTGTTCCCATCGCTCCGCGAACATCTCCGACACCGCGCCGATCACCGGATCGACGAGCGGATAGACGAGGACCTTCAGCAGCTGGCGGCCGGCGATGCCGATCAATCCGCGCTTCCCGGTTTCGCCGGGCGCCGGCGCCGCCGGACGCGGCGCGGGAATCGCGAACCGCTTGACGCCGCCGGCACCGCGTGTCGCCCCGGTGCCGGCTTGTGAAGCGCCGCCGATCGGCAGATGCCATGTCATGGCGCCGCTCTCGTCGGCGGCAAGCACGACCTGCCCGCTGTCAGGTCCGAGGTCCGGGACCTGCAGCTCGATGGTCTCCGCGCGTTCTTCGCCGCGGCCTCTCGCCGCCGCGGGAGCCGGCCCGGCGGGCACGGCCGTCACCTCGATTTCGCGGACTTCGGTTACGTTTGTGGCGCGCAGCGCCTCGTCGAGCGCCGTCGTGCCATCGCGCGGCGAACGCGACCGCGCGCGTTCCGACTGGCGTGCGCGGGCGCTCCAGATCCGCCGAACCGCGAATCCCCGGCGCGCGCAGGGCGTACCCTTCGCCCAGCGGAATCGACTGCGTGGAGCCGGTCAGCGTCGCCATCGATCACCTCGTCGGTTCAGCCGGCGCGCCGCAGCGTCAGGCGCGGGTGGCCGTAGTAGACGTAAGCGAGGTAGGTGCTTTCGACCGGCGCGTTCGGATCGGCGTATTTCGCGCGAAGGTCGCTCAGGATTGCGCCGACCGGCTCGCCGGCCTTGCCCGTCGCCGGAAGGGCGCGCTGCCAGAACTCCAGGGCGATCGCGTGCGCCACCTGTCGTCGACCTCCCACAGCGCGCCGACGACGCCACCGAAGCCGCCCTTGAGACAGTTGCCCGGGAAGCCGCCCATGTCGCCGAGCAGTTGCCCGCCGATGCCGATCATGCAGGCGTTGAGGAAGAGGAGCGGCTGCTGCTCGTCGCCGTACTTCGCGCTCCGGAACAGCAGCGGCGACAGCGCCGCCCCGTCGCTCAGGAACAGGACCGACGAATCCTGCTTCGCCGGATCGAACTCGCCGTGGCCGGCGAAGTGCACCGCGTCGGCGCCGCCGATGACTTCGAAATTCTGCTCGAGCTTCGCGTCGAGCAGCAGCTTCAGCGACTGCAGCGACGCGGCCAGCGGCACCGCGTTGTAACGTGGCCACGAGCGCCTGCGCCTCCTTCTCCGCCTCCGGCAGCGCGCTCAGGCCTGACTCCGCGCGATACTTCCCGGCCATCACCGCCATGTGCCGGACCGGAATGCTGCTCGGCGGCTGTGCTGCCGGACGCGGCGCCTGTCCAGGCGCCGCGCGCTGGCCGTCCAGCAGCCAGCGTCCGACAACGGCCTGCGCGCCGAGGTACGGAGGACGCTTGGCGTCCATCGGAGGGCTCAGTCGACGCAAGCTCCCACGGGACGTACGGATCCGCGCTGACGATCAGGATCGCCGGCGGGTTCGGCGCGACCGCCGCCGCGGCCTCGCGAATGGCGGTCAGCGCCTCCGCCGGCAGCTTGTCGGCGATCAGATCCCCACCGACTCGAGCAGGTTGTCGACGATCGGATCGCTGCTGAACTGGCGGACCTGGTCGACGACCATCCGCGCGAACGTTTTCGCATCGTCGCCGAGATCGATCGGGTACGGCCCTCCGGAGACCGACAGCTGATGCGGCGAGTGCAGCTTGCACACATAGCAGCCGTTTGCGGCGTTCCGATCCGGCTTCGCAAGCTCGATGGTCAGGTCCGCGGCGCCGGCAGCGGTGCGGCAGCGAGCGGCGCCGTCGTCGAGCCTTGCGAGAGCCACGACATGCCGATGCCGATGTCGTCGGGCGGCGCGGTCGCGCCTGCCTGTCCGATGATCAAGCGGCCGTGACGCCGACCCGACGATGGAGCCATCGCGAACGAATCTGGCTTCGATGCGTCGTCAGCGTGACTTGCATCGCCGCCGAGGGTGGACGGCCGATCAGCTGAAACCGCGACGCTCGCGGCGCTCGGATTAGTCGACTTGAACCGCGAGCGGCCTGGACCAGCCGTCGGGCGCATCGACGCCGTCGCACATCAAGGACACCGTGAGGGCGAATGGTGTCGACGCCGGCAGGCGCCTCGAGCGTGATTTCGCCGCCGGTGACGCCTGCCTGCGGCGCCCGACCGAAGCCGACGACCACCTCGAATGGAGTGGACGCCGGCACGTGCTCCGGCGCGTCAAGCCGCGGCCAGGCGCGCACGTCTCTCGGCGCGGCCGGAGGCTCGCGGCCGTGACACTTCGTCGCGCGGAGCGCCGGGGTCCGCTTGCCCGCGCCGGGCGCCGCTGCGGCACCGGTCGAACCATCGGTCGCACGTTCGGGTCCGGCGCCAATCGGCTGCGACCCGTCGAGGACGACGGCGTCGGCCGGGGCGGATGCGGCGTTCGAGACAGGAACCGTCGGACGGCTGTCGGGTTCGTGCAGGTTGAGGGCGTCCAGCAGCTTCGCGGCCGGGTCTGCCCGGAGGCACGCCCGCAGGACGTCCGCAGCGGGCCGCGCGTACCACAGGATGTTGGCGGCGAGCTGCCGCCGGATCGCACAGGAGAACTGCGCCGGGTTCCGTGCAAGCCGACGGGCCATCTCGTCGAGAGGCACGGCGTTCTTGACTCGGGCCGCGTTGCTCGCGAATGTGGTCTGCCGCGTCGGCCTGCGCGGGGTCGAGCCACAGCCCGTTGCGCGCCAGCCGGCGCAGCACCGCGCGCGCTGTCATCTCACTGTCGAGCGCGATGGCTGTCAGCATGTCTCGTCTCGGAAACGCGAATTCTACTGCCGTCGAGATGACTGCGGCAGCAGCCGAGTCTGTCCTACAGATGCGAGTTGGCGAGTTCTCTCGAACTCCTGACTCTCGAGGCTCCGGCTGTTGTAGTCTTTCTCCGTTGCCATCAGTCCACCAGGCGGGAGCTGTCGTCGTGCGCGGGCAGGGCGCTTCAGCCGAGGTGCTCCTCGTCAGCGCGAAGAAGGACCCCAGGCAGTGGATCTTTCCGAAAGGACACGTCGAGCCAGGCGAGAGCGCCGCCGAGGCCGCGCTGCGCGAAATGCGCGAAGAAGGCGGCGTGGACGGCAGCATCATCCGGCCGATCGGCGTCTCGACCTACGAATCGGGAAGAGGACCGCGTGAAGGTGTCGTACTTCCTGGTGCGTTACAGCCGCGCCGTCTGACCACAGAAACCCGCAAGCGGCGATGGCAGACGTTCAGCGAAGCGCGCGAGCTCGTCGCGTTCGACGACGCCCGCGCGCTGTGCGACAAGGCCGAACGCTTGCTACGGAAGCGCAGCGTAGCGCAGGCCCGCTGCGCAACCGGGTCCGCACCAGCGGATGCCGACGGCTGTTCCCGCCGCTTCCAGCAGCGCCAGGCCCACGGCCGTCACCTGAAACGGCAGCCGCCAGGCCTCCGAGGTGATGTGGGCCACGTGGTCGGCGCTCTCGATCACGAAGTGGTTCACGATCCCGAACACCAGCGATCCGCCCATCGTCAGCGCGAGCAGCTCGGGCCCCAATCGGCCGGCCGGTCCGGATCATCCAGAGCGCGGCCAGCGGACCGGCGAGAATCACGATCCAGACGAAGACGTTCTGCAGTGCCGACAGCGGCACGGCCGCACCCGAGTGCGCAGCGCCGTGGACCAGGCTGACGGCGAGATGGGCGACGACGATGACCGTGGCGGCGTGCGAAACATCTGCGACCTCCTGCTTTCAAGACGACCTGGCCGCAGCGGTTTGTGACATGAGGGTCCGGCTTTAGCCGGACCTTCGATTATACTCGCGGAATGCGCTGCGACGGCTTCCTACTTTTCGTGCTGATCGCTGGCATCGGCGGTCCTCTCGGGCGAGTCGGCTGGGGGCCTTCGCTGGACGATGCCCGCCGGCTGGCGGGCGCAGCCCGAGCGGCCGATGCGCGCGGCCACCTATACCGTCGCCGCCGCACCTGGCGACCGCGAGCCGGGCGAGTGCGCCGTGTTCTTCTTCGGCCGCGGACAGGGCGGCAGCGTGCAGGACAACATCGAGCGCTGGCGCAGCCAGATCGTGGGCCCCGACGGGAAGCCGGCGGTGGCGAAGATCGACAAGCAGCAGGCGCGCGGGCTTGACGATCACGCGCGTCGATTCGTCTGGCGGCTACACCGGGAATGGGCGGCCCGATGGCGGCGGGCACGAAGGCCATCCCCAATTACCGGCTGCTCGGCGCGGTGGTCGAAGGCCCGGGCGGCAACAACATCTTCGTCAAGTTCACCGGCCCGGCGCCGACCGTCGCGGCGAACCTCAAGACAGTTCGAGCAGCTGCTCGCATCGTTCCAGGTGGACAAGTAATGGGCGACGACGCACCGAAGTCGGCGTACGAGCTGGCGATGGAGCGCCTGCGCAAGAAGGACCAGGACGAGGGCGTCACGGTGGTGCCGCTGACCGACGAGCAGCGCACGCAGATTGCCGAGGTCCGCAACTTCTACGAGGCGAAGATCGCCGAGCAGAAGGTGCTGCACGAGTCGGCGATGCGGCGCAGCGTCGATGCCGCCGAGCGCGACACCCTCGACCAGCAGCACCGCCGCGAGCTCGAGCACCTCACGTCCGCCAGGGACTCCAAGATCGAGAAGATCCGGCGAGGCGAATCGAGCTGATTCGTAGGGCGACCCTCTCAGGGCTCGCCTGACGCCAGCATGCGCATCGCTGTTGTCTCTGATATCCACGGCAATCTGACAGCGCTCGAGGCCGTCCTTGCGGACCTGCGGACGATCGCCCCTGACGTCGTGGTTCACGGAGGCGATCTGTGCAGCGGCTCGCGATCGGCGGACGTGATCGACCGCATCCGCGATCTCGGGTGGCCCGGCGTCTACGGCAACACCGACGAGATGCTGTGGGTCGACGGCAAGGCCGACCAGTACCTCGCGAACGTCGGTCTTCACCGCATGCGCGAGATCGTCGCAGAACAGATCGCGTTCACGCTCGCGGAGCATCGGACCGGACCGCCTCGCCTGGCTGCGCGCGCTGCCGATCGAGTGGACGGCGCACGACTTGGCGGTCGTTCACTGCAAGCCCGGACGACGCCTGGTCCATCACCCCGGCGGAGGCATCGGACGAGGACATGTCGCGCACCTACGGTCCGCTGGCGAGCCGGCGTGTGGTGTACGGGCACATCCATCGGCCATTCGTCCGCCAGCTTCCAGGCTTCGTGCTCGGGAATTCGGGTTGCCTGAGCCTGTCGTACGACGGCGACCCGCGCGCGTCGTACACGCTTGTGGATCAGGGTGCGATCCAAATCAGGCGAGTCGAGTACCGACATCGAACGCGAAGCGAGAGAGCTCGTCACCACGGGGTTCCCATACGCTGCGTGGATGGCTGAGATTCTGCGCAAGGCGTCCTACGTGGACCCGCCCGGTTACCCAGAGCCCTGAACCGACAAGCTATCTCACAAACCAGCTGACCTGCGTCGCGAGCGAGCGCGCGAGCGAGCCACCCATTCGCAGCGTTGAACGCCGCCGCTGCTATGGTGGGCAGGCGCGAACGGCCTGTCCACCGTAGCTTTAGCGGAGGCGGAGAGCGTGTGGGGGAGTCCGAGGGGCGCAGCCCCTCGGATTGATTATTCGTAGTGCAGCGCCTGGACGGGATCGAGCTCCGCGGCCTTCATCGCGGGATAGACGCCCGAGACGAGGCCGACGACCACGGACACGAGAAACGCGAGGAGCAGGGAGCCAGCCGGTGACGATCGTCGACCAGCCGGCGAAGCTCGGCGATGACGCGCGACATCGCCAGCCCGAGCGCCAGGCCGATCGCCCCGCCGGCGACGGCAATCAGCGTCGTCTCGAGCACGAACTGACGGATCGATGTCGACGCGTGTCGCGCCGATGCGCGCGCCGCAGGCCGATCTCTGGCGTGCGCTCCATCACGCTCGCCAGCATGATGTTCATGATGCCGATGCCGCCGACCAGCAGCGAAATCGACGCGAGCGCCACCATCACGATGTCGAAGATGCGCTTGGTGCGCTGCTGCTCGGCGAGCAGCTCCGCCGGAACGATCAGCGAGTAGTCGCTGGCGCCGCGATGGCTGGTCTCGAGAATGCCGCGGACGATCGCGGCCGCCGACGGAGATGTCGGCCTCGTTGCGAGCGCGGACGAAGATGCCGTCGATCTCGTCGCGCAGCGTCGAGTAGTTGTCTTCGAGCCGCAGCATCGCGGCCGACGTCGGCACGTAGATCAGGTTGTTGCGGTCCTGCGCCGGCAGGCCGCCGACGCTCGCTCTGCGCCACGGCCTGCGGGCCGACGACGCCGATCACCTCGAACCACTGCTCGTTGACCTTCACGAACTGTCCGATCGGGATCGGCGTCGCCGAACAGCCGCCACCGCGCCGCCTCGCCGAGCACGCAGACGGCCGCGGCGCGCGCCGCTTCGTCGTCGGTGATAGAAGCGGCCCGCGCGTGACGCGCGAGGCCGGCGATCTGCTGGTAGATCGGGCTCGACGCCGTAGACGGCCGGCAGTTCGCGTGTCGGCTTCGGGACCACGCGCGTCGGCGTGAAGCGCTTGCGCGCGCGTCACGATGTCGACGCCCGGCACCGACGCTTCGGATCGCGCGCAGGTCCTGGAACGTGAGCCCGGGCGACTGCTGCCGGATCTTCTGGTTGGCCTGGAAGTCGGTGGTTTCGCGCGCCTCGACGATGATGTTGCGGACGCCGAGGTCCTCGATGAACGCCATCACCTGCTGCTGCGCGCCGGCGCCGATCGAGAGCATCGACAGCACCGCCGCGACGCCGAAGATCATGCCCGAGCATCGTCAGCAGCGTGCGCAGCTTGTGCAGCAGCAGGTTGTCGATGCTGCGCCAGTCGGCAGCTCCGGGTGCCCACAGGTCGCGTCGACGCGCTTCACAGCGGCGCCTCGCGCGCGGCGGGCTGCGGCGCGTCTGGCTGCCGGTCGTGGTGTTCGGGTTGACCAGCGCGACTTCGGCGTCCGGCTCGAGGCCTTCGACGACCGCGACGGTGTCGGTGAACGCGCACGACCTTGCACCTCGCGCGCCTCGAAGCCATCGGCGGTGCGCACGTAGACCGACGGCTTGCCCGCCACTTCGAAGACCGCCGGGCGCGGCATGTGAGAGCGCGTCGTCGAAGGTCGGCCCGGCGATCGCGAGCGCCGCGCTGACGCCCGGCCGCACGCGCGAGGTATCGCCCGACGACGTCGAACGCGATGTCGAACCGGCGGCGTGCCGCCTTCGAACATCTGCCGCGACGGCGACGCCGCTGACCGCGCGAACCGTGCCCTCGAGGTCGGCGCCGGGCACGGCGTCGACGGAGATCGCGCACCTTCTGGCCCGGCGCCACGTTGGCGCGGTCGTACTCGGCCAGCTTGGCGGTGACCTCGACGCGCGAGGTGTCGATCAGGTCGGCAATCAGCTGGCCCGGGTTCGCGGCATCGCCGACGCGGTATTCGGGCATCACCGCGCCCGAAAAGACGACGCCGCCGAACGCCATGATGTTCGTCCGCACGCGTGACGAAGCCGTCGAACGGCGCGCGCATCTGCAGGTTGTCGATGTTGCGGCGTGCGACCTCGACGGCCACCTGCGCCTTGTTGCGCTTCTCGCGCAGGACCGCGGCCGATGCGACCGCCGCCTGGCGCTGGCTCTTGACGTCCACCTCGAGCTGCGCGAGGCGCTGGCGCGCTTCTTCGAGCAGCAGCAGGTTCTGCGCCGCGAGCACGGCGCCGACCAGCTCGTTGTGCTGCGCGTCGAGCTCGGCGCGCCGCACGTCGAAGCGCGCCTTCAGCAGCGAGACTTCGTCTTCGGCCGCCTGCACCGCGGCTTCGGCCTCGGCCTTGGCAATCTCCTGATCGGCGAGCTGCAGGTCGAACTCGGCCTGCTCGAGCGCGAACTCCTGCTCGGACGGATCGAACTCGACGATCACGTCGCCGGCTTTGACCGCGGTGCCCGACGGCACGAGGCGCACGATCGTCACCTGGCCGCCAATCGGCGGGACGGCGAGCTGCACCGAGCGGACCGCGCGCAGCTCGCCGGTGGCGTGCACCGTCACGTCCACCCGCCCGCGCTGCACGCGGGCCGTCGGGATCTGCCGGCGCTCGGGTCCGACGCTCGCCCAGCCGGCGGCCACGCCGGCGATCGCGAGAATGGCCGCGGCGGCGGCAACGATCCAGCGCTTCACTTCGACTCCCCGGCCGCCAGATCGCGCAGCGAGATCCGCTCGCCCTCGTGGAGGCCGGACTGGATCGCGACTTGATCGCGGCCGCGCCGCAGCACCGTGACGGCGCGCGGCGAGGCAGACCCGCCGGCAACCACGTAGACGACGGAGCGCCGCCGGCCTGGAACACGGCCGCCGCCGGCACGAGGAGAACGTCGTGCAGGCGGTTCATCTCGATGCGCGCCGAGGCGCTCATGCCGCTGCGCAGCCGCGGATCGGCCTCGTCGAGCGCGATGACCGCGTCGAAGTTGCGCGCCGGCGGAAACGAGGAGAAGTCGGGCCGCGCCATCATGCCGATGTCGGCGATACGCGCCTCGAGCTCGCGATCCGGCACGGCGTCGACCCGCACGAGCACTGCCGCGCCGACCTGGACCCGCGCGCGATCGGCCTCGTCGAGGCGGCAGGTCATCTGAACCGAGGTCAGATCCGGCAGCTCGGCGATCGGCGCGCCGAAGAACACCCGGTCGCCCCGCTTGAACTCCGGCGGCGACGCAACCATCGGGCCGCCGGCGCGGAAGTTCGGCAGCAGCGAGATCGTTCCCGCCGCCGGGGCGCGCAGCGACAGCGACTCGAGTGCCCGCTCGGCTTCGGCAACGTCGTACTGCGCCTTGTCGCGCTTCTGCCGGGCGATCGCGACGTCGGCGGCAGCGACGATGCGCTCGCCCTCGACCTTCTGCTCGACCGCCGTCAACCTGCAGTTCCGCGTTGGCGAGCAGCAGCGCGCGCTTTTCCGCCTCGACCCGCGGAATGAGCTCGGCGCCGGCCGCATCGAGACGCGCGCGCTCCACGGCCGAACGCGCCTGCGTCAGCTCGGTCTCGGCCGCCTGAATCCTGCGCGCCGACTCGGTCTCGATGCGATCGATCTCCGACTCGGCCTGCTTCAGCTCCGATCGGCGCTGCTCGATCGTGCGCTGCTGCGTCGTCGGGTCGAACTGCACGACCACGTCGCCCGCCGCCACCGTGGCGCCGTTCGCGGCCAGCTCGACAATCTGCATATCGATGCCCGACGATGGCGCGGTGAGCACGATCGAGCGCACCGGACCGGATTTCGCCGCGGACCTGCAGGTAGTCGACGAACGTGCCCTTCTGCACGACGGCGGTCGGAATCGCCCCGGCGCCGGCGCGTGACCAACGCGGCGCCGCGACGACCACGGCGGCGACCACGCCGGCGATGGTCAGAAGCACGACGAGCGCCGCGATTGCCTTCTTCATCAGTCTGGCCGGGCGATCTCGACGGCCGCCGCGAGGTCGGGCAGGAGATGCGGATCGTTGCCTTCGATGGCGAATACCGCGACGAAGGTCCGCACGCGATTCGACAGCATGCTGGTCGTGGCGATCGGCGACAGCTGCTCGAGGCGGGCATTGAACTGGCGCGAGGGGTACGAGTCGAGCGTGATCGCCGCCTTCTGTCCGGCGACGAGCCCGTCGATGTCGGCCTGGTTGACGTTGACGCGGACGCGCATCGCCGACGGATCCACGACGTCGAGAATCGGCATGCCCGGGCGCACTTCCTCGCCTTCGCGGATCTCCGCCATCGTTCCGGTCCGCGAAGACGCTCCGCAGGACCACCAGGCCGTCGATCGGCGCGATGATGCGCATGCGTTCCGCGTTGCCCTGGGCGTGCTTCCAGGCGTTGTTCGCGCGCTCCCGGCGGATTTCGAGGATGCGCATGTCGGCGACTTCCACCTTCTGCCGAAGCTCGAAGGTCTTCGTCAGCTGCCTGAGCCGCGCCTTGGCTTCCTCGAGCGTCTGAACGTTCTTCTCGGCGGCGATCGATCCCACGGTTTCATTGCCGATCACGCCGAGCTTCGCAATCGCGACATCGTTCTGCGCCTGTTTCAGCTGGGTATCGCGAAGGGCCTGCGCCGTCAGGTGCTCGCCGCGGCGCTTCTTGATTTGTTCCACCGTCTCGCGGTACTCGGCCTCGCGGTCGCGGGCGGCCTTCAGCTGGTTCGTCCTGTCGAATTCGACCAGGAGGTCGCCTTTCTTGACGATGGTGCCGGCTGCCACGAGCCGGACGACGATCAGCTGAGTCGGGACCGCCGGGGCCGGCGCCCGTCAAGCGGGGGGTCGAGACCGTGTGGCTCCTGACCGGCTCGACGACGCCGTGCAATCGCACGATACGGGTGGATGAGCTGGAAGTCGGAGGCGACTGGCTGGAAACCGAAACAGCACAGGCGATGACGCCGATCACATGGATCAGCCAGGACAAGCCGACACACTTCCGCGGCCCGGCGGTCATACGCTGCCGATATTAGACGCCGTTTTCAGGGCGCCGGACGTTCAGGGACCGCAAAAAGGCGTCTCTTTAATGTCGCACCAAGGTCGATTGGACCTGCCCACAGGGCAAGTCGCTCGAGATCCAGCGTGCGATTGTCAGGCAGGATACTCAGCCCCCGAACCAGCAAGTTGTACATCTCGACCGAAGCGCCGCGGCCAATCTGCTCGCGCGGCGGCAGAGCGAACCGCAGGTGCTCGCGAACGATTTCAAGAAAACCGGACGCATCGAAAACCGGCCGACCGCAGAGCGCCTCGTAGGCGACGCACGCCAAGCCATAGAAGTCCGTTCGGCGATCGGCCGCCCGGCCGGCGAATAGTTCAGGGGCCATGTAGCGCGGCGTGCCGACGAGCGCGACGGTCTGCGTCGCTTGATCGGTTTCGCTGGCACGCCAGCCATCGAATTTGACGAGGCCGAAGTCGAGCAGCTTGAGCGTCCCGGACGCGGTCACCATGATGTTGGATGGTTTGAGGTCGCGGTGAATGAGGCCGAGTTCGTGGATGTATTTCAGCGCAGCGGCAAGCTGTCCGAGGATCTTGCGGACGATGCTTTCATCGAGGGCGCCTCGACTCGAGAGAATGTGCCCAAGCGTCGAGCCGCCGCAAAATTCCATGACAAGAAACTCGGTCTTGTAGGCCGGAAACGAATCTGGTACAACCGGGCGATTCCGGGATGATCGAGGCTTTTCAGCACGGCCGCCTCACGCCTGAATCGTTGAAGAGCGCCGTGGCTGTACACGAGCCGATGATTCATCATCTTGAGGGCGACCGTGTCGCCGCTCGCATGCCGTTCGGCTTCGTACACGATCTCCCATGCCGCCGCGGCCGACGCACTGGATGATCCGATATCCGTGAATATCCTTGCCGCCGAGCCCGTCATATTGCGCGTGGCCCAGGCGGTCGGTGACGATATCCGTCAGCACGACGGGAAGCTCGGGATGCCGTTGCGCGAGCGTGTGAAACGCTTCCGACGACAGTTCGAGTGCCGCGACGCGCGTCCGCGCGACGACGTCCGCGGTTCGAGCCTCGTCGGTCAGAAGGCTCATCTCCCCTATCACGTCGCCTGGCCAGAATTCGCCTAAAGGCGGCCGATCGGCCGGCGCGTCACGGAGCTGCGCGAACGCGCGGCCGCGCAGAATCCACAGCAGATCCCCCGCCGGGTCGCCCTCGCGGATCAGGTAGTCGCCGGCTTCGAATTCGCGAAATTGCATCGCCGCGACCAGATTGCCGAGCGTCTGGGTGTTGAGCGAAGCGAACGAAGGGGGGCGGATCGGGAGCGAATCGAGCGCGCCGGCCAGCCCGGCCGGACCGTCGATGGTGGACCGGTCGAGGGTGGCGGACTGCTCGAGCAGTGACTCGAGTTCGGCTCGCAGCCCGGGATTGCCGGCGCACGCCACGTCGAGAAACGCCGCCCGGTCCCGCGGATTCCGTGCAAGCGCCTCGTGGTAGACGTGCGAGATCTTGTGCCAGTCCGCCGACATCGGGCTACGGCGCGGCAGGCCGTCCGCTTCCCGGATTCGCCCGCGACGAGAGCTATGCGCGAGGGGCTAGCGATGGCGAAAGCGTGTTCTGTCCCCGCAGGTAGATCTCGCCGTCGGCGATCGCCGGCGTCGCGATGAACGTCTGGTCCTTCAGCGTGTTCGTCGCCAGCACCTCGAACTTCGGCCCCATCCGCACGACGACGACATCGTCGCTCTCCGTGGCGAGGTAGAGCTTGCCGTTCGCGCCGACCGGCGACGCCTTGAACTGGTAAGGCTTCGGCAGCCGCTGCTGCAGGTAGTGCGGCTTCCCGGTCTTCGCGTCGAGCGCCGACAGCATCCCCGAGTCGGTGAGCAGGTACAGGATGCCGTCGTGCAGCACCGGCGACGGCGTGTACGAGTTGCCGCGCTGGTTTTCCCAGACGATGGCGTCGGTGCCGGTGAGGTCGCCGGTGCGGCCCAGCCGGATCGCCATCAGGTTCGGATTCCGGTAGCCGCTCATCACGAACACCAGGCCGTCGGCGGCAATCGGCTGCGGGATGGTGTTCTGGCCGAGGCCGCGCGCCCACCAGATGCGCTTGCCGGTCTCGAGGTCGTAGCCGACGCTCTCGCGCGTCGCCGACACGATCACCTGCTTGCGGCCGTTGACCGTGGTGACGTACGGGCCCGACCAGTTCGTGTTGCCCTGCCGCGGCGTCCGCCACTGTTCCTGCCCGTCGCCTTGTCGAGCGCGACGAGGAAGACTCGCCTTCGTGATCGAGGACGACGAGCAGCGTGTCGCCCTCGAGCCAGGTCCATGCGCCCTCGCCGAACGTCATGAACATCCGCAGGCGGCCGAAGTCCTTCTGCCACACCGGCTGCCCATCGATCGTGTAGGCGTGGAGCCCGCGCGAGCCGAAGAAGGCGTAGACGTGCTTGCCGTCGGTGATCGGCGAGTTCGACGCGAAGCTGCCGTAGGTGGGATGCGCGAGCTCGTGCGGCGTGTCGGTCTTCGCGACGCGCTCCCACAGCAGCTTGCCGGTCTTGCGGTCGTAGCAGTGGACGACGAAGCGGTGCTCGACCAGCCGCGCCTGCGCGGCCGCCGCGTCGGTCGGCACGGCCGTCGTCAGGAAGATCCGATCGCCCCAGACGACCGGGGACGAGAAGCCCCGCCCGGGCACCGTCGACCTTCCAGCGGATGCCCTGCGTGTCGCTCCAGGTGAGCGGCGCATCGCCGCGCGCCATGCCGGTCGCGTCGGCGCCGCGCCAGTACGCCCAGTCGCCATCGGCCGCCCGAGGACAACGCGACGACGTTGAAGAGGATGAAGACAGAGAAGCCCAGCGATGAGGAATCGTCGCATGGCCGGTACGCTAGCATGAGTCGGGGCTCGGGCCTCGAGGCTCCGAGGGATCGGTCTAGCGTCCACTCGCGCCGACGCAGCCAGATGCCGTCCGCCGCCCGGATGGCCAGCGCGCCGATAGTGGAGGTCGGGTTGACGCCGGCGCACGTCGTGAAGGAGCTGCCGTCGACGATGAACAGGTTCGGCACGTCGTGCGCCTGGTTCCACGGCGTTCACCACCGACGTCCTCGGGTCGCGTTCCCATCCGCGCCGTGCCCATGTAGTGGGCGAAATTCTGCACGCGTCCCGAGTCGAGGATCCGTGCTGGCTCCGGCCGCCTCGAGCACCTGACGGGCCGACGCCGGCGCCGTGCGCGAGGATGCTGCACCGTGTTGTCCGACGCCCGATAGATCACCCGCGGCGCCGGAATGCCGTTCGAGTCCTTCGCCGTCGGGATCGAGCTCGACCCGGTTCACATCCTCGGGAAGGTCCTCGGCCATCACCGCGATCCCGACGCTGTGGCCGAACCGCCGCGCCATCTCCTCGTGATGCGCCGCGTCCCCAGGGCACCGGCTCGCTATCGCCCCACGCCACGCTCGGCCGGTCCGTAGGGCCGATAGACCATCAGCGAGTAGCCGCGGACGAACCCGCGTCCGCGATCGGTCTCGTAGAACTGCTGGCTGAAGAACGGATTGCCGGTGAACGACTCGGTCTCGAACGGCTCGTCGAAAATGCCTTCGACGTAACGGCTCGGGATGGTTCATGAAGCGCTTGCCGACGTTGCCGCTCGAATTCGCGAGGCCGTCGGGGAACCGCTTCGACGTCGACGCGAGCAGCAGGCGCGGCGTGCCGATGCCGTTGCAGCAGACGACGACGACGCGCGCGTGCTGCTCGCTGCAGGTTGCCGCGGCGATCGAAGTAGAGCACGCCCGATCGGCGCGCCCGTCGTCGCCGACGGTGATCTCCTTCACTCGCGCCCATGTCGTCGAGCCGCGCGCCGGCTCGATCGCTTTCGGCCAGTAGACGACGTCGGCGGACGCCTTCGCCTTGAGCGGGCAGCCGAAGTTGCAGCGGCCGCGGTTGTCGCAGCCGGTGCGGCCGTCGAAGTCGCGCGAGATGATCGCATTGTCGGACGGCCACCAGTGCCAGCCGAGCTTCTCGAAGCCGCGAACCAGCGCCTCGCCGGAGCGGCCGAGCGGCAGCGGCGGCGTGGTGCGCGGCGCGCGCGGCGCGTTGGCTGGATCGCCGGCGAGGCCCGACACGCCAATCATCGAGTCGTTCAGATCGTAGAAGGGCTCGAGATCGCCGTACGAGATCGGCCAGTCGTCGGCGGCGGCGTCGAGGCGGCCGGACCGCGAAGTCGGACGGATGGAGGCGCGGGAAATGTCCTTCCCAGTGAACCGTGCTGCCGCCGACGCCGTTCCACATGACGATGTGTCGACGGACCGTCGCCGGCGGTCGTGACCGGGTAGTCCTCGCGGACGACGGCGGTCGCTCGGGTAGAAGCGCGTAGCGGCCGCGCCGCAGCGAGGCCTCGAAGTCGTGCCGCTCCGGACGCGAAGTCGCCCGGCCGCAGCCAGTCGCCCTGCTCGAGGCACACGACCGATGCGCCCTGCGAGGCGAGCCGCCACGTGAGCGCGGCGCCGGCCGCGCCCGATCCGATCACGACGACGTCGACACGCTCCGGGCTTGCTTGACTGTTCGCCTGCGGGCTCAGGATGTCACCTGCCGGTAGAGTGGCGCCATTGCCGCACACGCGCCGACGCGCTGCTCGTCGAACGGCTCGAGCGGCGCGGTGCGCCGGCGGCCGGAGCGGAAGTTGTAGCCGAGCAGCTTCTGGATTCGAGGCTGCGTGTAGTACGCCTCGTAGACGAGGTCGCGCAGCGCGGCGAAGAATCCGGCGGCATCGCTCTTCTCGAATCGGGCCAGCATCTCGGCCTGCTCGTCGGCAGCGACGCAGATCGAAGCGCACGCTGTGCGTCGTCGCCGCATGCGCCTCGATCGCGCTGCAGCCCGTCGAGCAGGAGCGCGGCCAGCTTCTGATCCGTCCCGGCGACCCGCTCGACGTACCGCACCGCGCCGACCGCCGACGCCGCCGGCATCTGACCCTGCGCGGGAATGATGACGTCCGCCGCGGCGCGCAGCGTGCGGCGCTCCGCCGTCCCGAAGCGCGGCGCCGCCTGGGCAAGCGCGTCAAGCGGCTTCAGGTGGATCAGCGGAGCGATGACGGCCAGCCGGATCGAGCCCCGAACGAACCGCCGACGGGTGATCTGGATGCGACGCATCGTGAAAGTTACAATTTACAATCTTAAATTGTAAATTGTCCCCGCCGTCCACAACCGGCTTCGAGGAGAACATTCCCATGCTGCATCGAACGCGAATGGCCGCGGTGGCAGGCCTCCTGGGATTCGTGTACGTCTGGTTCGCAGCGTCCATTGGCGCCGTGCCGGCCACCGGGCGGCCCGAGGACGTCGGCCTGTCGTCCGACCGGTTGAAGCGGATCCACTCGACCATTCAGCGCCACATCGACGAGGGGAATATCTCCGGAGCGGTCACCCTGGTCGCCCGGAACGGGCGGGTCGCGCACCTGCAGTCACACGGCCACCTGGACGTCGCGGCGAAGAAGCCGATGCCGACCAACGCGGTCTTCCGGATCATGTCGATGACCAAGCCGATCGTCGGCGCCGCCATCCTGATGATGATGGAAGAGGGCACGCTCCGGCTTTCCGACCCGGTGTCGCGCTTCATCCCCGAGTACAAAGACCTGAAAGTGGCGGTGGAAACGCCACGGGCGGCGGGGCCTGGCGGGGCCGCCCGCGACGAGTCGCCGTCGTTCCATACGGTGCCTGCCACGCGCGAGATCACCATTCGCGATCTGCTCACGCACACCTCCGGGCTGGTGAGCGGCGGCGTCAGCGCCAGCGAGGCGGCGAAGATCGATCGGGCGCGCACCGACACCATCGGCACATACCTGCCGAAGCTCGCGACCGTTCCGCTCGCGTTCCAGCCGGGCACGCGATGGGCGTACAGCCCCGGCGCCGGCTTCGACGCGCTCGGCCGCATCGTCGAAGTCGCGTCGGGTCAGCCCCTCGACAGGTTCCTGAAGGAGCGGATGTTCGGGCCGCTCGGGATGAAGGACACCTATTTCGTCGGCACCGAGGAGCGTGACATGCGTGCCCCGCAGGTCTACCAGCGAACGGCGAAAGGCCTCGTTCCGCAGCCACCTCCGTCGCAGCGGCCGAGCGGCACGTACTTCGGCGGCGGCGGCGGCCTGGTGAGTACGGCGGAGGATTACGTCCGCTTCGGGCAGATGCTCTTGAACGGCGGCGAGCTCGACGGATACCGGCTGCTCGGACGGTGGACGGTCGATTTGATGCGTTCCGTCCACGTGCCCGATACCTTCCAGGGCCGGCAGCCCGGCCGCGCGTTCGGCCTCAGCGTGCAGGTGATCACGGATCCGGTGGCCGCCGGCTACAGCGTGTCGCCCGGCAGCTACGGGTGGATTGGCGCCTGGGGTACGCACTCATGGATGGATCCGAGGGAAAAGCTTGTCGGCATCATGCTGGTGCAGACATCGAATCCGAACCGGCAGGTCGATCGCGATTACGAGACGGCAGTGATGCAGGCAATCGTGGAATAGTCGGCGCGAGAGGTGCGCATGCTGAACGATCGACGGTCTGTCGCGCGTGTGTTCCTTGGCCTGACCGCTCTGCTCGGAATCGCCGCGCCGCTTCTCGCGCAGGCGCCGCAGGTGCGTGACCTCGGAAACGGCATTCACGCCGCGATCGGCGCCGCAATGGGGACGGCGGTGCAGATCCCGCAGAGCAACACGTTCATGGTCGCCACGCGTGACGGCAATGTGATCGTCGACACCAGCGGCGGCGCGGTCGCCAAGGCCCACCGCCAGGCTCTGTCGGCCGTCAGCGCCGCGCCGACGAGGGCGATCGTGCTGACCCATGCGCATGGCGACCACACGGGAGGCCTGCCGCTCTGGATGGAGCCGCAGACGCAGCTCATCGCGCACCAGGCGCGCGTCGAGTTCCTCGCCGTGCTCGACCGGCTGCGCGGCTACTTCGCGAGGTCGAACGCCGCGCAATTCGGCGGCGGCGCGGCGGTGACGACGGCGGCCGGTCAGGCCGCGGGCGCGAGAGCGGCGGCGCCGATCGAACCGACCGTCCTGACGGGAGACAAGCACACCTTTACGGTCGGCGGCGTCTCGTTCGAGGTCCTGCACACGCCGGGCGAGACGCCGGACCACGTGACGGTGTGGATCCCGCAGTTCAAGGCGGCCTTCGTCGGCGACAACTATTACGGCTCGTTCCCAAACCTCTACACGCTGCGCGGCACGCAGCCGCGGTGGGCGATGGACTACGTGAACTCGCTGAACAAGGTGCTCGCCCTCGAGCCGGAGCTGGTGCTGCCGAGCCACGGGCAGCCGATCGTCGGCGCCGCAGAAGTCCGCCGCCTGCTCACGCGCTACCGCGACGCCATCCTCTACGTCCACGACGAGACCGTCAAGGGCATGAACGAGGGCGAGGACGTCCTGGCGCTGATGCGGGAGATCAAGCTCCCGCCGGCGCTCGACATCGGCGAGTCGTACGGAAAGATCAGCTGGTCGGTCCGTGGGATTTACGAAGGCTACGTGGGCTGGTTCGACGGCAACCCGTCGACGATGTTCGGCCCGCGCGAGCCAGGCGTACCCGGAGATGGTGCGGCTGGCGGGCGGACCGGATGCAGTCGCCCAGCGGGCGAACGCCCTCGCCTCGACTGATCCGCTGCTGGCGCTCTACCTCACCGACATGGCGCTCGCCGCAGACCGCGCGAACCGGGTCGCACTGCGGGCAAGGATCGCCGCGCTGCAGGCGCTCGAGCGGTCGTCCACGAACAGCAACGAACGCGGCTGGCTGGCGGCCGGGATTCGTCAGGCACAGGCTGCGTTGACGCAGCGCTGAAAATTTACAATTTACGATTTGTAAATTTACAAATTGTAAATTGTAAATTTCGCTATTTCCCTCCCAGCGTCTCCTCGAACCACGCCACCAGCGCGGCCTGGGCCTTCTGCGCATCGGCGTCGCGGAAGCCATGGCCGGCGCCGGGGAGCGTGATGAAGTTCGACTTGATCTTGTTCTCCTGCAGCGCCTGGAACATCCGCTGGCTGTGGCTGATGTTCACGGTCGTGTCGGCGTCGCCGTGAATCAGGAGCGTCGGCGGGTCGTCGGGCGTGACGAAGAGGATCGGCGAGATGTCGGCCGCCTTCTCCTTCTCGAAGTTCAGCGCCGGGAACCGCTGCCCTTCCGTCGCCGGCACCGCGCCGCGCGCCATCGTGCGCAGATCGACCGGCGGGTAATACGCGACGACCGACGCCACGCGATTGCTCTCGCGCATGAACGGCTCCTCCGCTGAGGCGTCGCCCGCATCGGACGCCATCCCGAGCACCAGCGAGAGGTGACCGCCGGCGCTCCCGCCGTGCACGCCAAGCCGGTTCGGATCGACGCCCCATTGCTTCGCGTTGTAGCGCACGAACCGCACGGCGCGGCGCACGTCGGAAACCGCGTCGGGCACGTGATAGCGAGGGCTGCTGCCGTGCCGGACGATGACGACGGTGAAGCCCTTGCCGAGGAGGAACTGGAAGCGATCGGCCGACTCTTTCGGCGGGGCCCAGCGCGACACCCATCCGCCGCTGACCATGTAGAGAATGGCCGCGCCGTTCGCGCCGCTCTTCGGCTTCAGCACGTCCAGCGTCATCGCCAGGCCGTCCTTGTGGCCGTAAATCAGGTCCGGCAGGATCTCGACTTCGACCGCCGCCGCCTGGCTGACGAAGACGCCCAACGACAGCAACGCCGCCACGGCGATCACACTGGCGCGTCGGTACGAACGGAACAGTCGGCTCGTCATTCGATCCCCCTTCTGCAATCACGAAATTTAAGATTTCAGATTTCAGATTTAAGATTGCGAAGGATCGAGATCTGGCTGCCAGATCTCTCCTGTCGCCAATCTTAAATCTGAAATCTGAAATCTGAAATTCCAGCGTCAGTATCTACCGCCACTCTGGGTCGTACCCTCGCCTCCGCAGCCTGTGCTCCACTTTGAGGCTGATGGAAAATAGCGCCATCACCTGCATCAATGCAATGCCCGCGTAGATGGCATAGCGGGTGAAGGCGGACGGATCGGGCCAGCAGGTGACCCCCTGCCCCAGGCACGCCTGGACCTGCCGATCCAGCTCCACGTGTTCGCGCATGATGAGCGCGATCGCCGCCCCGAACACCACGGCGCTCCCGGCAAGGTTGCCGAGGATCGGCTGGTTCACCCGCCAGATCGGATAGGCGACGAGCACTCCAGCCAGCGCCGGCAGGCTGGCGGCCACCGAAATCCAGAACCAGTTAAGGGAGTTCACCGTCATCGCCGACCCTGAGAGGGTCGGCCTACGGCGAGACGGTTCATGTCCTGCGAATACAGCACCGGCTTCGGATAACCGGCCGCCGCGACCTCGATGAGCGCGCGGCCAAGGTTCGCGGTCGTGGTCGTCGCGTTCGGCAGCAGCCGCCTCAGGATTGGATAGAACGGCGCGATGACCGTGTACGACGCCTGCACCCAGCCGGTCCGCGAGCGCACGTCGCCCACCGGCTGGATGTACCCGGGACGGAACATGAACGCCGCCTTGAAGGGCAGCGCCAGCAGCGCGTTCTCCGTCTTCCCTTTCACCCTCGCCCACATCGTCCTGCCGCGCTCGCTGCTGTCGGTGCCGACGCCGGAGACATAGCAGAACGTCATCTGCCGGTTTGCGGTTACGAGCGCGTGAGCGGCGGCGAGCGTCAGGTCGTAGGTCAGGCGCGTGTACGAGCGTTCGTCCATGCCGATCGACGACACACCCAGGCAGAAGAAACAGGCGTCGCACGCCGCGAACTCGGCGCGACAGTCGTTGTAATGGAAGAAGTCGTCGCGCCGGACCTCGCGGAGCTTCGGGTGCATGCGGCCCTGGCCCGAGCGCAGTCGAGGGCCGATCGGCGATCGCGTCAGGGCCACGACCGATCGCACGCGCTGGTCCGCCAGGCACTCGGCGAGCGCGCCTGCGCCGACCATGCCGGTGGCGCCGAACAGGACGACGTTCACAGCCCGGATTCTAGCGGATGCGACGCGTCGACGGAGTCCGCCTGAAGGCGGACACTACGTACGTTTGTCGTGGACGGGCGTGAGCGGCAGGAAGCTCTTCGAGCCGAGCGCGGCTGCCGCCAGGGCGTCGTCGGCAATCTCGGGCGGCACTTCCGGCACGTCGCCGGTGTCGCGGCGGAGATACCGCCACTGCGACGGCCGCACCGTCGCGAGCAGTTCGCGCCGCGTCTTGATGGTGAGCGGCCGCCCGACGTAGATCTTGCCCAACTTGTCCAGCATCGCTTCCGGCGCGGCGCTCGCGAACATCAGCAGCGGCGCGGTGAAATTCGGGCCGTTCAGTTTCCGCAGCTTCATCAGCCAGAGACCCAGGGCGCCGAGCCGCCAGGCCGTCGGCGCCCACCAGCTGTTCTGCCCGGGGCGCAGGTTCATCTTCCAGCACTTCATGATCAGCTGCCACTGCAGCGGCGTCAACGCGGCGGTCTCGGTGACCCCCTTCTGGTTTTCCATCCGCGTATCGTGGAGCGGCGTGAAGATCGACGGGATGAAGAACGCGAACAGCCCGCGCCGCTCGACTTCGTACACCAGATCGAGCGTCGCACGACTGTCGTCGTCGGTCTCGCCCGGGTTGCCGACGATCAGCGTCATCGCCGGATACCAGTGATTCCTGTTCAGGATCTCGAGGCCGCGGACGACGATACTCGGCCATTCGTCGATCGGAAACGGCACCGCCTTGCTCGGCATGATCCGCTTCGCCATCGCCACCGAACCCGTCTCGAGGCCGATCAGCGGCACGAGCGCTCTGTGCTCCTTGTGAGTGCTCAGATGCGGCAGGCGAATCGGGCTCTTGTCGATCAGCAGGTCCGACAGCTTCTCGATCAGCACCGGATCGACCACCGCCGGCGCGATGGTCGCGTGGCTCAGGATGTGCTGGTCGACACCTGGCGTATTGACGACGTCCGAGTACAGATCGAGCAGCGCTTCCCGGTTCGGAAAATAGAACGGCGTGTCGGTGTGGACCTGACCCCAGATGAACATGTCCTCGGTCGCGAGGGAGATCTGGCGGTTGCCGTCGCGCACGTTCGCGCGGACGGCTGCCATCATCTTCTCTTTCGGGATGTCAATCTGCGGGTTGAGGTCCGGCAGGCAGAACTGGCAGCGCCGGCCGCAGCCCGTCGTCATCTCGACAACACCGAAGGTCGTGCGCTTGTCGGGAATCAGAATCGCGTCGCGATCGTGCGGGTGTCCCACCTCGATGCGCCGCGGCAGCGGGCGTCCGTCCACGGCCTGCGCAAACAGCGCCGCCACTTCGTCCGCCTCGGCTCGCCCCTCGACCACGCAGTCGACGCCCAGCTCGTCGTAGGAATTCGTCTGGCAGATTTGCCAGCCCCCCGATCCGCCGACGATCACCTTGAAACGATCACGATGCGGGCTGCTCTTGATCAAGTCGAACAGCACGCGCGAATAGTGCGAGTTGATCGGCTTGCCGCCCGACCCGAAGATCGAGGTGTACACCCCCGCGGCGAACGTGACGCCGAGCGGATTGTGCGTCGACACGGCCACGACGCGCGTCTCCGGCCCGATGAACTCGTGGACGTCGTCCGGATAGCAGCAGACGATGTCGTCCGGCGAGTAGTGCCGCAGCAGCGCCGCCTCGAGGACGCGAACGCCAGCCGGCATGTAGCGCGCCGTTCCGTCCTGGTTCGCTTCGACTTCCCGCCACTTCGGGTATTTGCGGTTGAGAATGCCCTCCAGCCACATCGGGAGGGACGCCAGACTCATCTGGATGAAATAGCCAGCGTGATCGATGACTTCACTGAGCGGCGCTGTCAATACGACGAGTCGTCCACCAGCCGTCGAGGTAGCGTTCATGAGGGTCGTTCGATTCTAAAACAATCCGAGGGGTGCCTGGTGCTGGGTGCCGGGTGCTGAGCGCGGTGCACGCCAGTGCCGCGTGCGCGTGCCGGGTGCCGCGTGCGGAGCCTGCCTCGCCGAAGCCGGGCGCGATATCAACCGGCGAAGGCGGGGGTGCTAACGCGATTGCTTGCCGATCGTTTCGGCGGAGGAACTGAGGAGGTACTTCGGATCGCGGTTGGTGTAGTCGGGAGAAAAGAGAATCTCGGTCACGCGACGCTGCAGGACTGGCCTTCCGGGGTCGCCCGGATAGCCGACGACAAGGCCGATCGTGGGGTCGAGGCTCTCCGGATGGGGCTCGATCGCGAACGAGAAGTCGCGCTCGGACCGGTGCGCGTCGACGAACGTGGCGACCCGCGTCAGGAAGAGCGAAGGATAACGATTGACCCGCCCGACGTCTCGCGCGGTGGCGGCGGTGCCGGCCCCGTGAAAGGCCGCGAACCCGCACACGACCGCTCCCGCGGCCACAATGCCCTGACCTCGAAGCCGGCTGAAGTCGATGAGCGCATAAACGAGCGGCACGGCCAGCACGCTGAACACATACGAGTAATAGGTAATCGCCGCGACCTCGTCTGCCGACCGTCCGAAGGCAATGATGAACGCGTAGGCGAGGATCCCGGTCGCCAGCAACAAGACGAGCGGAGCGACCTGGCTGAGCCGCGCCCGTGAGACCGAGCGCCAGAGAAGGACGAGGCCGGCAGCGACAACGGCCGTGTTGGCGAGCTGCAAGGGATCGGCCCAGGAGTCGTCGTAGGCCTTTCCAAACCGCTCGAAGGGAGCGGACGACAGCCGCAGCGCCGACGGCATCGAGAGCTCGCGGATCCAGGTCTCGAGCATGCGCCAGATGCCGCCGAGCATGGTGCCGACGTTCGCGATGTCGAAGGGCACCCGGCCGTCCGCGCGGTCGACGTACCAAAGCCGTTCCGCGTGCAGCACATGGAAGACGTACAGAACGGAAAAGACGACAACCGGGAGCAGCAGGAGGGCCGGGCACGCGGGCTTGCTCGACCCGCGCCGCAACACGATGAGGAGGAGCGCACCCGCTGCAGCAATCGGCACCATCGCCTCGTACGAAAGCGCGGCCAGCGTGAACGCAACCGCGTATCCCGCATACGAGGCCCCTGAACCGTCCATCCCTCTGACGAACGATCGCAGGCCGGCGGCAAGGAACAGGCAGGCCAGCAGGTAGCCGCCGAGATGATTCCAGACCACGAGCTCCATCGGCGGCTCGAGCACGAGGAACAGCGCGGCGGCCGGGAGCGCCAGCACCGAGGGCTGAATCGCCAGGAGCAGCCGCAGCAGCGCGACCGCAACGCCCACGTGGATGGCGAGGTTCGCGACGTTCCACCAGACGTGATGGTAGGAGAACAGGCGGTTCGCGACGGCGAGCCAGGTGAACAGGATCGGACGGAACAGGAGGTCGTCGCCCTTCCAGTACTCGCGCGAGATGGCGTAGTCGACGTGACGGAGGCCGAGCGCCAGCGAATCGTGCGCGCCCACCTCGGCGAAGTACCACAACTGGTCTGACACGAACACGCGATTCATCGCCGGCCAGTAAACAGCGGCGGCAAGCGCACTCAAGACGACGGCCCCGACTCGCCAGTCCAGGAGCGCCTTGCGCGCCAGCGACGTGTTCATCCGGGTGAAGTTTACTGAATTGACTAGGGTGCTTTGCTGAACTCAGTAGGGTGCTGTGTGAACTCAGTAGGGTGCTGAGGCACTCTACAGGGTCGACGAAGCACCTTGCAGGATCCACCGAGCACCCTACAGGATCCATTGAGCACCCTACAGGTTCCACCGAGCACCCTACACGATTCATTAAGCACCCTGGAGGCTCTATATCCCCATCGTTGAGGTTCGATCTTCCTTGTCGTTCCTTTAGCCGAGGCGTAGGCTCCTGCACGGGAGGTTGCGATGGCAGACGCCAATAAGTGCGCGCATCCGGCCTGCAGCTGCACCGTCGACAAGCACGGCGAGTGGGGCAAGTATTGCAGCGAGTACTGCAAGAGAAAAGGCGAACAGATCGAGCTCCGGTGCGAATGTCGTCATCCTGGATGTCATTGACGTCGGCGTCGTGGTGACCCCTGAAATACGGCCTTCGCTCTCTGAGCGACGAGCCGGCTTGGCCGGCACGGATTGTGCTGATGAGGTCGCGTGACGCCGAAACGGCAGCGCTGGCTCATCGGTTCGGGGATCGCGGCGATCGTCACGATCCTGGCGATCAGCGTCGTCGCGCGCATCCCGTTTTCGTCGAAGGTCCTCAGCGAGCGCGTCACCGAGACATTGGCCGATCGACTCGACGCCGAGGTCGAGCTCGGCGGGCTGACGCTGCGCGCGTTTCCGACGCTCCACGCGGTCGGCACCGGCCTGATCATCCGCCATAAAGGCAGGACCGACGTCCCGCCGCTCATCACCATCAAGTCGTTCACCATGCACACGAGCCTGATGAGCGCGTGGCGCCGCCACGTCGAGCACGTCCGCCTCGAAGGGCTCGAGATCCAGATTCCACCGGGTGAGGATCGCGATGGCCTCGAGCGGCCGGCGCGACGACCGGCGCGCATCTCTTCAAGGGACCACCGGTGATCGTCGACCAACTGGTAGCCGACGATGCGAAGCTGGTGATCATCCCGCGCGATCGATCCAGGCTCCACCGCACCTGGGTGATGCACCGGCTGCGCGTCCGCAACGTGGCCGTCGACACCGAGATGCCCTTCGAATCGACGCTCACCAACGCCGTGCCGCCTGGCGAAATCGAGAGTGCCGGGACGTTCGGCCCCTGGCATCGGGACGATCCGGGGCACACGCCTATCGAGGGCCGCTTCTCGTTCGATCACGCCGACCTGGGCGTCTTCAAGGGCATCTCGGGCACGCTCGCATCGACCGGCACGTACGCCGGCCAGCTGGAAACGATCCATGCCATCGGCGAGGCGGACGTGCCGGACTTCAAGGTCGACATCGGCGGAGCACGCCGTGCCGCTGCACGCGAGCTACGACGCCGTCATCGACGGCACGAACGGCGACACGCGTCTCGACCGGGTGGACGCGAAGTTCCTGAGCACGTCGCTCACGGCGACCGGCGGCATCTACGACGTCGAGGGCGTCAAGGGCCGCGACGTGAAGATGGCAGTCGTCATCGACAGCGGCCGCCTCGAGGACGTGATGCGCCTCGTGGTGAACAGCGACAAGCCGCCGATGACTGGCGCCCTGAGGCTGCAGGCCAACTTCGTCCTCCCCGCCAGCGAGGTGGATGTCGTCGACAAGCTCCGGCTGGAGGGACGGTTCTCGATCGGCGGCGGCCGGTTCACGAATCCGGGCGTGCAGAGGCGGATCAACGAGATGAGCCTGCGCGCGAGCGGCAAGCTCGCGAAGGTGAAGAACCAGCCCAACCCGCCGTCGCAGGTCGCCTCAGACTTTCAGGGACGCTTCGAGCTGCGCGACGGCGTGCTGCGGATTCCGACGCTCGTCTTCGACATCCCGGGCGCCGCGCTCAAGCTCAGCGGCGAGTACGCGCTCCGCCGCGAGACCATCGCTTTCACGGGCAAGCTCTACATGGACGCGAAAGTCTCTCAGACAGTCACTGGCTGGAAGTCGATGCTGCTGAAGATCGCCGATCCGCTCTTCCGTGAAAACGGGCAGACCGTGGTGCCGGTCAAGATCACCGGCACCCGAAGCGCGCCGGCGTTCGGCATGGACGTCGGCCGGATCTTCAAGAAGGGCTAGGGCCCGACAGGACGGATCTCGAAGACGCGCGGCCACAGCTTCCCGGTGACGAACAGCCGCTTCCCGGCGGCATCATAGGCAATGCCGTTGAGAACGGCGCCTGCCTTGCGGTCCGGCACCGGCGACATCCTCATCTCCAACCCGGTGAGGTCGATCCAGCGCCGCACCTGTCCGGTGGTGGGGTCGATGACCGCAATCCGGTCCTGCTGCCACGCGTTCGCGTAGACCTCGCCGTCGATGAACTCGAGCTCGTTGAGCAGCGCGACGCGCCGCCCGCCGTCCGCCACCTCCACGCGATCCACTTCGCGAAACGTCGACGGATCCAGAAAGCGAAGTGCCGATGAGCCGTCGCTCAGAATCAGCCGGCGATCGTCGCGCGTCAGGCCCCAGCCCTCGCTCTCGTAGGCGAAGGTCGTGATCGGCTCGAGCGACTCGGCGTCGGAGATGGATCCCACGTTGACGCCGAACTTCCTCCCGAGCTCCTTGAGCGCCGACTCGGGATCGGTGATCTTGGCCAGCGCGCCCGGGAGGCTGACATCGACCCGCATCGGCGTCAGCTGCAGGAGCCGGCCCTCCCACTCGGCGAGGCCCTCGCCGAACAGGCGCTCATCGAGCTGCCGCCGCACCACCACGTCCCCGGTCTCGAGCCGCGCTTTCCGCAGCGTGGAGGCGCCGGTCGGACCGGTGGATTCGTACAGGAAGCCGTCGCGGTAGAGAAGCCCCTGGGTGTAGGCGGTGGGATCGTGAGGAAACTCGCGAACGATCTCGTAGCCGACCACGCGCGCGAGGTCGGCCGGCGCGGCAGCCGGCGGCGGCTCGGGCATGGTCGTCACGAGCAGCGCGATCATGCCGGCAAGGACGCCGACCACGATCACGACCCACCAGCCGCGCCTCATGGCGAGCCCCATTTCAGCAACCGCGCGAGTGGTACCAGACGTTGAGGTCGCCCGACGCCGCGTGCGCGGGAATCCACCCGCGTCCACGGACGAGGCCAGCCCCCGGCCGCCCGCAATCGTGGTCGGTGATGAGCTCGACTTCAGCCCACAACTTACCGTCAATCGTTCGAGTGCCTGTCACGCGCACGTCGCGGCTCTCCGGCCCCCACGCACGCTCGGCGAGCGTTCTCATCGGCTGGCCGTCAGCCACCGGCCGGAATCGCCAGAGCGGGGACGCCTGGAGCCACAACCGTGGCGCAGCCCGCCAGTCCGTGGGATTCTCCCTGGCCACTTGGTACCATCCGGGCTGCGTCTCGAATACGAGCACCTGCGGCGGAGTCTGATGCGTGGTTTGAAGCACCTCGTCCGCTCGATTCGTCTGGACGTGCGCAGCAACAGAAATCATGTTCGGCTTTTCGAAGAGAGGAACGAGCACACCTGTTTCGAGCGACAGGATGCGGGTGCCGTCAGGTGCCGTGCGCGAGCCCATTCCGGTTGCGCGGTACGTTTGTCGCACTTCCTCCGGATCCTGGCCCGGCTGAAGCACGATGCGGACCTCCGGCACGTTGGGTTCGATGTACCCGGCAAGCCGGCGATCTGGATCGTCAGGGATCAGCACGCGATCGGCCGACCCCGGCGCGGCGAGCAGGCTCCCGTCCCATGCTTCGGTCAGGTAAGCCATGTGCTCATCGAGCAACTCTTCTAGGCTGTGAAACGTGCCCGCATCTTCTGCCGCGATCCAACCGGCCGTGCCTCCTGCGGTCTTGACCAGGCTCCACGTGCCCTCGCGGGCGTGGACCATTGCGGCAGACTCTTCGTAGGTGTACTCGACCGTCGAGAGGTCATCAGGCTTCGTGATCGTCGCGATCACGGCGGCGTCGGCCGAGGGACGCGCGCGAAGCGGGATACGGACGTTCTCCGGCACGATCGGCTCGCCCGCCGGACCATAGACGCTGAGGAGTGCCGGCACTTCCACGACGCCGATGAGCGGGGTGCCGTTCGTTTGCGGCTCGAACGGCAATTGCAGCACTGCGATCGCCACGAGCGCAAGCCTGGCGAGGGACATGGATCGAGGATAACAAAGGTGGTCGCGCCCGCGTGTCACGCCGGCGCAGCCGCGTGCATCTGTGGTGCACGGCAGACCTATCGGTCAGGTCTGGCGGACCTAAAGGTCCGCACGACGTCGATCGCGCAGCCAGGCGCGGGCTTCGCGAAACCTCGGGCACGCCGCGGCCACCAGCTTCCAGAACTTCCGCGAGTGATCCATCCGCTTCAGGTGCATCAGCTCGTGGATCAACACGTAGTCACGCACCCAGTCGGGCATCGTCACCAGCCGCCAGTTCAGGCAGATGTGGCCGCTCGGCGAGCACGAGCCCCATCGCCAGCGCTGGTTGCGGATGCTGATGCGCGCCACCGTGAGACCGTGTTCGGCGGCAAGCTCGAGCAGGCGCAGCGGCAGCTCCCGCCTGGCCCGCGTAACCAGTTGGCGCACGACGTCCGGCGATACGTGCGCGCGCGCGGCCGCCTGCTCGGCCCTCCAGCGTGCAAGCTGCTCGTCGATCCACGGCCGCTGTGAATCGGCAAACAGCTGCGCCTCCCGCTTCGAACCCCAGCGCGGGATCGTGACGCGCACGGCCCCGTCGCGGCCGCACGCGGAGGACGTAGCGGCGAGCGCTGCGGATGGCGAACGAAGACTGTGCGGTGGCTCGGGTATGGGGCGCTCGGTGGTCGTAGAGGGTGCTCGGCGGCACGTGGAGCGTGCTGGGCGGTCCTGCACGGCACCAGCGGGCGAGGCGGTCGAATAGATGGAGCTGTTCGCATCAGTCGCTGGCCAGCGCTCGTGCGGAGCGGAGCCACAGGCCGCCGTCGAGCACCAGGGTTACCCCGGTGATCATCGACGCTGCGTCCGAACACAAGAACACGGCGGCTGTCGCCACCTCGTCGATACGTCGCCATGCGGCCCAGCGGACAGTGCTCCTCGATCATCTTCCGCGACGCCGGCGTGGTCAGGCGCGCGACACCCTCGGTCCCCTCCACTGGCCCCGGGGCGAGACCGTTCACGCGGATCCTGTGCGGTCCCCACTCGACGGCGAGCGTCCGCGTCAACGAATCGATGCCGGCCTTCGCCGCGGCGGCGTGCGACTGCCCCACCGTCCCAAGCAGCTGCAGCGTCGCGCTGATGTTCAGAATCGCGCCGCCCTGCTTTTTCAAGTGCGGATGCGCCGCCCGCGAGACGTTGAACGTCCCTTTCAGATCGATGTCGACGACCGTGCCAAAGCCGTTGGGCGACAGCTTGTCGGCGAGGCAGATGAAGTTGCCAGCGGCGCCGTTGACCAGAATGTCGAGGCGGCCGAACGCGTCAACGGTGCGCGAGACCATGCCGTCCACGTCGGCTGGAATGCGAACGTCACCGGCCACGGCGACCGCACGCACGCCATGCTGCCGGATCTCCCCGGCAGTCGGCTCGAGGTGCTCGATCTTCCGGCTGGCGATCGCCACGTCGCACCCCGCGTCAGCCAGCGCGAGCGCAATGCCCCGGCAGATCCCGGTCCCGCCGCCGGTCACGAGCGCGGCCCGCCCTTTCAAGAGATCTGATGAAAAGTACATCGAGTCCTCATAGCCGACCCTGCCCGCCTTCGCCAAGGCTACGGCGGGTCCACCTAGCTCGCGTCTAATGCAGTCGCGAGCGGAGGCGGAAAAGGTCGGCCTCTGCGCCTCTGCGCCTCTGCGTCCTCTAGTTCCCTCTGCGTCCTCGTCTCGATCGCAGCTACCAGAATCCCACCACTTTCCACCACGCGAAGCCGACGACCGTCCAGATCACGATGTTCACCACCGACATCGCGAAGCCGACGCGCCACCAGTCGCGCTGGGAGACGTAGCCCTCGGCGAATACGATCGGCGCCGTCGTCGTGCCATAGTGCGTGAGGCCGGCCGTGAGGTTCGCCATGCACGCGAGCGAATAGACCGCGAGGGTCGGCGGCGTCCCCAGAGCGATCAGCATCACCACGAACGGCGGAAACATCGACAGCATGTGGGCGGTGATGCTCGCGAACGCGTAGTGCGCGTAGAAATAGAGCACGATCGTCATCATCAGCACCGGGAACCAGTTGATCCCGGTGAACCAGCCGCCGACATAGCCCGCCAGCGCCGCCGTCGACCCGGTCCGGTTCAGCACTTCGCCCATGGTCATCAGGCCGCCGTACCAGACGAAGACGTCCCAGGCGTTCTTCTCGGCAAGCGCGTCGCTCCATGTCATGGCGTCGGCGGCCAGCAGCACGGCGAGGCCGAGAAACGCGACGAGCGTCACGTCGAAGGAGAACCCGATCAGCTGCGTGTGCCACTGCGAGGTGACCCACAGCAGCACGATGCCGCAGAACACGGCCGAGCACGATCCGCTCGCGGCCGCTCATCGGCCCCATGCGCTCCAGCTCGCTGCGCGCGTAGGCGGCCGCGCCGGGCGTGTGCGTGATCTCGGGCGTGCACCATCCGGTAGACGCCGTACGGCACGACGAGGCACGAAACGCAGGCCCGGGAGCGAGGCCGGCGAGCAGCCAGCTGGTCCACGTGATCGTCACGCTCGCGTACTGCGCGGCGAGGCCGACGGCCAGCACGTTGCTCGCCTGGCCGGTCAGGAACATCGCGCAGGCGACCGCGCTGCCCTGGTAGAGGCCGCTCATCAGGAACGTGCCGAGCCGCCGCGGCGGTGGGACCCGGATGCGAGTCGTAGAGCTCCGCGATGCTGCGCGTAATCGGCAGCACGATGCCGCCGCTGCGCGCCGTGATCGACGGGATGCCCGACGCGAGCGTCACGTCGCTCATGACCAGCGAATACGACACGCCGAGCGAGCTCGTGCCGAAACGGCGCACGAACAGCAGCGCGATGCGCCGCGCGAGGCCCGACTCGCGCAGCACGCGCGAAATCATCATCGCCGCCAGCACCAGCCACACCGACGGCGAGGCAAAGCCGGTCAGCGCCTCGGCCATCGGCATCCGCCCGATCAGCACGAACATCATCAGGCCGACGAGCACGATCACCGCGCCCGGCAGCGGCTGCAGCATCAGGCCCGCGATGGTCGCGAGGAAGATCGCGGTGATGCGCCAGTTGGCCGGCGTCACCGATTCGGGCCGCGGCAGGACATGGGCGACGACAACGTAAATCACGACCAGCGCGAGCAGCCCCAGGATGCGGCGGCTCCGCCCGGCTTGAGTCGACGGGTTCACGACGGCGGGATCTGAGACCGTGGAGATTTGGGAGGCCACGCGCCGAAGCGAGTTTAAACCACCCCACGAAAACACGAAAACACGAAAAACAACCGACGCACTACTGCGTTCTTTGCAGTTCGCGCAGCTCTTTGATCTCGACGCCGTTCGCAGTCGACGACGATCTTCGCGTAGGCCCGCGTCACCGCTTCGAGGCCGGTCGTCGAGATCGTTTCCGGCGTTTCGCCGTCCGAGTGCCAGACGAAGCGCGCTGCTCATCACCTGCACCGACGGCGCCAGCTGGAAGTAGCGGCCGATCTCGCCGGCCGGCCGGGCGCTCGCTTCTGGATACGTCGGCACGCCGAAGGCGTCGAGCGCATTCATGACGATTGACGCCAGGCGGTTGCCGCTCGCGTACCAGGTGGACGGCGCGGCGGTGTTCGACGTCGCGCAGCGAGAAGTGGCCGGCCTGCACGGCGCCGGTGTGTTCGGAGTTGATCAGGAGCGCGGCCTTCGCAAACACCTCGGGGTGTTCGGCGAACCACGCGCCGCTGTTCGGGCCGCTGTTGTGGTGCCCGGTCGTGCCAAGGAACGTGATGGTCCGCTTCCGCTGCGCCGGGCTCATCTTCGCGAAGAACTCCGCCAGGCCGATCATCGTCGCGACGCCCGAGCCGTTGTCGTTCGCGCCCGTCGAACCAGCCGTCGCGATGCGCGACGATGAACACGGTCTCGTCGCTGCTACCAGGTAGGGTGCCCCAGACCGTGGCCGACTTCAGGTTCGGCACCATCTGCGTGTCGAGACGCACCCGGACGCGCGGCGCTGCGCCCGCGGCATTGGCGCCGATCAGGTCGCGCATCGCCAGGCCGTCGCGCTGTCCGAGCGTGAACGTCGGGATCTTGCTCTGCACGGGATAGAACTGCGTGCGCAGGTTGCCGGGAATGCCCTGAATGATGAAGATCGCGGCGGCGCCGCGCTCGCCAAGGCGGCGGACCGCCTCATCGGCGACGCCGACGTGGCGCGACGTCAGGTCGGTGCTGTAGAAGAAGACCGCCTTGCCGCGCACGTCTCGCGACAGCGCGAGGTCGGCGTCGCTGCCGAGGCCGACATAGACCGCTTCGAGATCGAGGCCGCCGGCATGGCGTGCCGATGGCTCCATAGGTGGGCTGGGCGGTCTCGAGGGGCAAGCGTCTTCCCCACCGCCGACGCCGTCACCGACCACGACTGCGGCATCCATTGAGGCGAGAGGTCGATCACCTGCTCGCGGACGTCGGTCATGCCGAGGGCGCGGAATTTCTGGAGCATCCACTGCGCGTTCTCCGCATCCGCGGCGGTGCCGATGATCCGGCCCCAGAACTGCGGGTGGCCGTTGTCGCGATAGCGCCTGGAGATCTGCGCGAGCTCCTCGACGTAGCCCTTGAGCCGCACGCCCGCAATCGACGCGTACTGCTGGTCCGCGGGAGCAAGGCGCCCACCAACTTCCGAACGGCGCACGTGCTGCGCTCCCTGGGCGTGTCCGACCGACCCGCTCGCGACCGCGAGAACGAGAGGCACGAAGACAGTCAGGACGTCTTTCCGCATAGCCCGCCTCCGGGCGATACGGTAACACTAATCTGCCGAGGGGCTTCGCCCCTCGACTCCCCGACACGCTCTCTCCGCCTTCGCCAAGGCTACGCGGGCGAGCGCGAGTCCTTTCACAGTCGGCCCGCTCCGTCTTGGCCGCCATAGCGCGCCAGCGTTTCAAGCGCGACGGCGGCTAGCGTGGCTCGCTGCGCGCTCGCTCGCGAAGCAGCTGAATTGTGAGATAGCTTTAAACGCGTTCGGCGTCTTCCTCTGTCGGTTCGGCGAATGGCAAGCCGTCGGTGAGCTCGGGCGCCTGCAGCATCCGCGGCACGCGATCGATCGGCTCGAGCGCCTTGATCTCGTCGACGCCGTTGGTCGCCTGCAGCTCCTTGAAACGCCTGCGCCTTGACCAGCACGTTGCCCTCCAGCGATCCCACCGCCTGGTTGTAGGCCTCGAGCGACGATTTGAGGCGCGCGCCGAGCGTGTCGAAATGGCCGCCGAGCACGCGGACCGACGTCGTAGAGGCCGCGCCCGAGCTCGCTGATCTTCCGCGCGTTCTCCTCCATCGCTTCCTGCTGCCAGCCGTACGCCACCGCCCGCAGCAGCGCGATCAGCGTCGTCGGGCTGGCCGGAATGACGCGCAGGTCGACGCCGAACTCGATGAGCGACGGGTCCTGCTCGAGCGCGGCGCTGAAGAACATCTCGCCCGGCAGGAACATCACGACGAACTCGGGGCTCGAAGGGATGTGGGCGGCGTAGTCCTTCGACGACAGCTGCGTGAGGTGCGCGCGGACCTGCCGCGCGTGATCGGCGAGCAGCGCGAGCCGGGTCGCCTCGTCGGGAGCCTCGAGCGCCTTCAGATACGCGTCGAGCGGCGCCTTGGCGTCGACGACGACGTGCTTGCCGCCGGGCAGGTTGACGACGACGTCGGGCCGCATGCGGCGGTCGCCGTTGGTGCTGGTGAGCGTCTGCTGCTC
Source organism: uncultured Acidobacteriota bacterium (assembly GCA_963720005.1). GTDB lineage: Bacteria > Acidobacteriota > Vicinamibacteria > Vicinamibacterales > CAVVIG01 > CAVREM01. The sequence goes on from CAVREM010000106.1 coordinate 36,240, forward strand.
GTCGAAGTCGCAGTGCTCGATCATCCCGGCCAGCTCGACGACGCGTTTGAGCTGCAGCTCGCCCCAGCGGCCGCGCACGCCGGGGCGCTTCAGCGCGTCGATCAGCCTCGCCGTTTCGCCGCGGAGGTCGCGGCCCATCGTGTCGAGCGCGCTCAGCCGCTGCATCAGCGCCGCGCTCGTCTCGACGCGGCGTCGCTCCGAATCCTTGAGCTCGCGATCGACCTGCTCGATGACCTTGGCGAGCGGCGCCACCAGGTCGTCGATCGCTTTCTTGCGGGCGTCGATGTCGGTCGTCGCCTCGGATCGCGCTTCGCGCAGCCTGGACTCGGCCAGCGTGAGAAAGGCCTGGTTGTTCGACTTGAGCGCGTCGGCCGACATCGCCTGAAAGGCCTCGCGCATCCGCGTTTCGGCGTCGGTGTAGGTCTTGAGCCGCTCAGCGTGGACCGCGCGCTCTTTCGCGAGCTCGGCACGAAGCAGGTTGAGAGAGGAACGCCCGAGGAGCCAGCCAGCAAGGGCCGCGGCCGCAATGCCAATCGTGAGGACCAGGACGAGTGCGGCGATGGACATCAGTGTCTCAGAATTCCGGTGAAAGTACATACCTAATCGGGGCTCGGTGCTCGGGACTCGGGACTCGATCGGCTTGCCGCACAAGAGCGATCAGCGTGACACCACGAAGGGGATCCATGCCTCGGGCAGCTGCAGTCGGCGGCGTGGATGGCGTCGGCGATCGCGGACGAGCGCCTCGGCTCGACGAACGCCGCGCGACCGCAAGCCGGCAGCAATCCGATCGAGCGCGTGTCGTGCCGCGATCTGCGCGTGGCGCCGCTTGTCGGCGAACCGCGCGCTGCCGGTCTTCGATCAGCGCGCGCCGCTCCGCGCGCAGGCGCTCGAGCCGCGCGCGATTCACCGGCTCGAACGGCAGCGAGTCTTGAAAGCGCGCCTCGGACGCGGTGTTGAGGTTGCGGGCCGCGCTGCAACGCCCGCTCGCGCGCCTGGTCGACGCGATAGCACTGGAAACAGATAGGGGCTGGAGGCTCGGGCCCAGGGACTGGGGGCTGGGAACTCGCGTGCGCCGACGCCTCGAGGCGCCCACTGCCCTGGCTCGCCGAAGCGCGGAACGCGCGAAGGCGGCAGGCCGGGCACAAGCCCTTGGGCCGCGGCCCTTCCAGCTCGCCGCCTGGAAACTAACCCATTCTCCTTCAACACTTTCCTGAATGTCTTCGGCACCCGCCTCCCGGCCGTCCCTGCATCATGAATCCAGTCTACGGCGGGGGTGTGACAGGGGAGGTCAATCGTGGGCTGACGGGGCTGGAGCCGAGGCTGGAGGCTCGGGGCTGGAGGCTCGGGCTGGAGTCTGGACCGGAGCTAGGAGCCGCTATCCAGCCACTAGCCCCTAGTCCCCAGTCCCAACTCTCGACTGCGCAGCATCGCCGCGGCTTCTGCCATCGCGGCGATCTTCCCCGCCGCCACTTCGGCGCTGTTCATCGCGCGGCTGGTAAACGTCGCGAAGCCGCAGTCGGGGTTCAGAAACAGCCTGTCCGACGGGACGTGCTGAAGCACCGTGGCCACGCGATCGACGATCGCCTGCGCCGACTCGATTCGTGGGATCGCGGGGGTTGACGACGCCGAGACCGATCGATTTGCCGTCGACCGGAACGAAATCGCCTGCGCGCGGCGTCGCGTACTCGAGCACCAGCTGATCGACGTGCATCTGCGCGAAGTAGCGTCGTGAGTGGATGGTACGGACCCGCGCAACAGCGTCGTCTCGTCCTGGCTCCAGTTGCCGCGGCACACGTGCAGGCCGATGATCGGCCGTCCGGCCCCATCGTCGAGATCGGTTCGACGACGCGGTTGATGAGCGAGACGGCGAACGCGAGCTCCTCGGCGGGGTCCTTGCGCGCGGCCAGCGCCGCGCACATGAACGTCCGCGTGTTGCCCTGCGTGAACACCAGCTCGGTCAGCACCGGCTCGTCCAGCTGGATGAACGCGACGCCCGCCTCCTTCAACTCGAGGACCTCCTCGCGCAGCACGCGCACCACGTCCTCGCCAAGATCCTCCTTGGTCGGGTAGAACGCGCGCGATACCTCCTTGACCCACATCGCGCGCGTCAGCAGGTACGGTCCTGGCAGCGTCACCTTGATCGGCCGATCGGTGTGCCGCCGCAGGAACTCGAAGTCATCGACGCGCCAGCGGCTCGCGGCGCCGGATCTTGCCCGACGCAGGTCGGGTTGCGGATCGAGAAGGCCGGCACGTCGAGCGTCGCCAGCAGGCGGCGCAAAGCCCTGCTTGTCCTCGACGACGTCGAGCATCTCGGACAAGCGTCATCATCTGGACGCCGTCGAGCTTGTCGGCGACGAACGAGTAGAAATTGTCGCGCCGCTGCTCGCCGTCGGTCACCAGGTCGGCGCCGGCCTGCTCCTGCGCGCGCAGCGACGCGAGCACCGCCCGATCGGCGACGCTGATCGAACTCGTGCCGGCCGAGCTCGCGGCGATGCTTCAGCGAGAACGCGCGCAGCAGCTCCGGCGGTCGCGGCCAGCTGCCGACCGTCGTGACCGGGAACAGCGGCAGGCTCATGACGTCGGCGCGCTGCGAAGAAGCCGCTCTCGCGGACGGCGTCGGCGAGCGCCGCATAGCCGGTGGTGCGGCCCGGCAGCCACGCCTTGAGGCCCTCGAGATCCATCATCTCGCGGTGCGCCGGGTTGTCGTAGCGCATGCGGAACAGGACGCTCGCTCCACGCCTCGGCGCGATCGGCGGGAAACGACTCGAGCACGGTGAAGTTGCAGTGATCGAACGGCGGCGTCGACGCGAGGATCCGCAGCCGGTCGGGATCGATCGTGCCGTCCGCGCACCAGGTCTCCCAGTTCAGATCCAGCATCGCCGCGGCGTCCGACTCGCCCGCTCTCGAGCGATCGGAGCGCTTCCCGTTCGCCGCCGACGTGATCGCCGTGTTTGCCGACCAGCAGGTCGTGGCGCCGCACGCCGTAGTCGCGCCCCGGCACGAGACCAGACCGCCGCAGGTGCTCGATCGGCAGGAGCGTCGCCTGCGGCGAGTCGATCGCGCCGGTCGCCAGCGTCCGGCCGCGCAGGTCGGCCAGCGCGCGCACGCCGTCGTTCCTGCGGACGACGATGTGCGAGAGGCGATCGCGGTCGGTGTCGCGCATCGCGATCGCGCGGCATCGCCCGCCGGTGCGCGCCTGGGCGTCGACCCACGCCAGCGGCGAATTCCACGCGATGTCGATGTGCCGCTCGACCAGCGCCGACACCTGCAGCTCGTAGTTCGTGTAGAAGACGCAGTCGATCGGGCAGCCCTCGGCCGCGAAGAAGGACCGGATGATGTCCCAGATGATCGAGACCTTCGGGTCGTAGATGACGGCGCCGACGAGGATGGGTTTCATAGGGCTTCGAGTCATGAAGAGGACGCAGAGGGACGCAGAGCGCAGAGGCGCAGAGGCGCAGAGGGTCATCGCATAACCGTCAGTGCGAATGGTGACCGAAGCACATCGCGAAAGCGTGTGGTACAGCGGCGATCGGTCGAGGGTCCGCTGCCACGCCCGCTGGATCGCTTCTTCCTCGGCGTCCGAGCCGACGTAAGCCGTGCCCTCGATTGCGGCGAAGCCTGGATGGCCTTGCTCGCCGACGACGCCGAGATGCGTGAGGACGTTGTCGAGGCGGGCGTTGAGCGTGATCTCGATCGCGTGGAGCGGAATGCCCTGCCCTTCGGCGGCGCGCTCGAGGCCGCACACCAGATCGCCCCCGAGCGCCCCCAGGACGTACTCCACGGCGCTCGGCTGCGGGTCCGCTTCGCGCAGGCTGGCCTGCGAGCCGACGTCGAACGACTGCCCGCGCGCGTAGGCGCGGGCCACGCGCCGCCGCCGTGCGCTGAACGCGAACGGGAAATAGATGTTCGGCATGCATCGGCGACCCTGAAAGGGTCGCCCTACATCCGCCTCTGCGCCTCTGCGTCCTCTGCTCCCTCTGCGTCCTCGGCAGAGGCCATTAGAACAGCGGCAGCCCGGTCAGCGCTCTCCCCGCGAACTCGCGCAGATGATCGGCGGTCGGCGCCATGACGCAGCCGGCGCGCGCATCGCGGAACACGCGTTCGAGATCCATGTGGCGCGAAAACGCGGCGCCGCCGCACGCCTTCATCGCCAGGTCGGTGACGTCGACGGCCGCCTCGATCGAGGCCAGCCGCGTCAGCAGCACGAACAACGGCGCCTCGGCCGCACCCCGCTCGATGAGGGTGATGGTCCGGTCGAGCAGCGCGGCCGCCTGCTCGGTGCGGACGCACATGTCGGCGAGCCGCGCGCGCAGCGTCGGCAGGTCGCGCAGCGCCGTCCCGGTGTGCTCGAAGGCGCCGGCCTGCAGGTGCGCGGCGGTCGCCGCGACCGCCGCGCGGCACAGACCGTTCGACATCGCCGCCGAACCGATGTTGAACCACGGGAGAATCACCTGCAGCATCGCCGCGGCGCCCTCGCCCTGCGGGGTAATCAGGTCGCCGTCCGTGACGCCGACGCCCTGCAGCGACACCGGCGCCGAGTCGTTGCCGCGCAGGCCGAGGCCGTCGAAGGCGCGCTGCACTCGTACGGCCGGGTCCGAACGCCGGACCAGAAACAGCGTCGATTCGAACGGCGACGCCGCGCCCGGCTTCTGCGCGCTGGCGACGTACGAGTCGGCGTTGCCGGCCGAGGTGACCCACGACTTCTCGGCCGACACCGACAGCTGGCCGTTCGACTGCGCCATGTGGGAGACCGGCGCCCAGAACTGCGAGCGCGATCCCTTCTCCGACAGCGCCAGCGTCGTCAGGTGCCGTCCCGCCGCGATCTCGCGGAGCAGCTCCGCTTTGCCGGCAAACGTCGGCGACGCGGCAATCGCCTGCACGGCGCTCACGTGCATGACGAACACCATCGCCGTGGAGCTGCAGCCCTGGGCGAGGGCTCTCGGCGACCGCGGCGAAGGCGCGCAGGCCCTGGCCGCCGCCGCCGTACTCCTCGGGCACGCACATGCCGAGCAGTTCGGGCCCGAGCGCCGCGACGCTCTCGCGCGGAAAGCGGCCGCTCGTGTCGACCTCGCGCGCGTGCTGTTTCAGGATGCCGCCGGCCAGCGTGCCGGCGCGTTGCTGGTAGGTATCAACGCGCGATCATGGACACTCCTCCTCCGTACGAAACCGATCGATCCGAGTGGGATCAGCGGGGAGGAGCGGATGGGGTCAGATCTTGATTCTTGACGTCGGTGCGTGACCGTCAACAATCAAGATCTGACCCCGGGTAGGCTACTGAGAGCGCTGCTTGATGCCGAGCGCCTTCAGCTTGTTCGCGAGGTCGGCGCCGGCCGTGCCGGTGCTCACCGCCTTGTCGATGTCGAGGATCTTGCCGTCAGGCCCGACGTAGAACGTCCAGCGACGCGCGAGGCCGACGGCCCCGAGCACGCCGTACTTCGTGGCCACTTCCTTGGACGGGTCGCTCAACAGCGGGAAATCGGCGCTTTCCTTTTCCGCGAACGCCTTGTTCTCCTCCGGTGTGTCGACGCTGATCATGAAATACGCAACGTCAAAACCGCGAATCACCGGGCCGTTGTCACGCAACGACCTGCATTCGGCCGTTCAACCACCGGTGAAAGCCTTCGGGAACCACGCCAGCACGACACGCCTTCCCTTTCAGGCCGGCCAGCGAGTAGGTCTTCCCGTCAGTTCCGGGAAGATTGAAATCGGGCGCCGGATCCCCGGCCTTCAGCTCCTGACCGAGTGCGGGCTTCGCCGAGAGCAGGCCGCCGACGATCGTGATCGCCAGCGACAACATCCAAAGGGCCTTTTTCATCATCTAGCCTTTCTTGGGCGACTGAAGCCCGGCTGGATGGTGGACTGTTCACTTGATTTCACCGCACGAACACGTCGTCCAGCAGCACAGATCGCCGCCGCCGCCGTTGCCCGAGGCTGGTCGTTGATCTGGCCGCGGACCATGTATTCGCCGGGCTCGCTGAAATAGGCGTTGGTCTTCGCCTCGAGAAGAGCTTCGGGTCGCCGTTGTTCTGCAGCCGAATCTCGTCGGTGTCGTAGGTGATGTCGCCGGGCCCTCGGTGCTTGTGCCAGCTCACGCGAATATCCGCGGGCTGCTGGGCGCCGCCACGGCCGCCGCCACCACCACCGCCGCCACCGCCGCGGCCGCCGCTGATGACCTGTGAACCGATGATGGCGACCGGCGGTTCGTCGCCGCGCCCTCTTCCGCCGCGCCCGGCAGCGGCATCGCCGCCGCGGCCCGCTGGATCCGCGCCGCGCGCTGCACCGGCGCCGCGACCGCCCGCGGGGGCCGCTTCCTCGTCCACGTAGGTCGCCTTCTGATCGGCCGCCCACAACTTCAACTCCACGGGTCCCCACGGGACACCGCTCAGCGTCTGCATGATGCCGCGCGGCGGGCCCGTCGACGTCGGACCATCAGGCGCAAACTTCACGACCGGCGGCTCGTTGCCGCTCGCGCCGTGTTCTTGAAGTGATCCACCCAGTAGGGCGGGTTCTTCCAGAACTGCACGCAGCCGTCTGACCGTTCGCGACGAGCGTCCACGTCAGCTTCTTGGTGCCGAAGTCCTTCGGCACGCGAAATCGCGAACACGCCGTAGTTCTGGCGCCGAGCTCGAAATGCGTCGGCTGGCCCTGATCGGGACCGCCCGGCTCGATCCGGTTGTTCGGCCCAATCGGGATGTCGAGCACCTGGTCCTTGTTCCGGTTGAAGTAGCCGAGGAGAAGAACGTCCGTGCCGTCCTTGTGAGGACCCCACCCTTCGAATGCCGGATAGATGGCTTCGCCGGATTCGCCGAGCGGCTCGAGCTGCAGCGGCAGCTGATTCGGGCCGGCCGGCGACGGCGCCGGCGCCTGATTCGTCGACCGTCCCGCACCGCCGGGCTGCTGCCCGGAGCCGACGACCACCCAACTCGCCACGGCGATCAGTGCCGCTATCCCGGCGGCTGCCGATCGATGAGTTTTCATGATGATTCCGATTCTCCTGATTGGGCGGAGGAAAGAAGAGGCGCCGCTCGACTGCGAGCGGCGCTTCGGGTCGTATCTGCCTTCATCACCGGACCGAACGATCCGGAGCGCGACTTACTGCTGCTGTTGCTGCGTGCTGCTTCTCGCAGCGATGCTTGGCCCGACGCTCTCGACTTCGGCCTTGTAGTCCGTCGTCGTCCATGTAGGTGACGTTGACCCACGCATGCGCCATCTCGTCGACCGTGCGATCGCCGTAGCCGACCCAGACGTTCGGATCCGGGTTGTTCGCGTTCGCCGTCGTGTTGTCGTGCCACGCCGGTGACCTTGATGATCGTCCCCTTCGGCAGGAGCGGCGCGGCATCGTCGGCGTAGACGTAGCTGTTGTGCCAGTTGAAGTTGAAGTTGCCCACGTGGCTCAGCATCGCGACCTGGCCGGTCGGCAGAATCGCTTCCATCGACATCGCCTTGCCGCGCAGGTGCATGTGCGGCTGGAAGCTCTCGATGCGGCCGTTCTCGCGCAGCACGAAGAAGCCCTGCGTCGCCTTCACGGTGTTCGGCGGAATGTCGACGCCGCCGCTGTTCGTGCCGCCCATCAGGTGCAGCACCTGACGGAACTTCGGCTCCTGGCCCTTCGGGTAGAAGTAGATGCCGAGCTCGACGACGTCGGTGATGTCCTCGCCGCCGCTCGAGTAGTGGACGTCGAAGTGAATCTTCGAGCCCGGGAAGCATCAGCTTGCCGCTGTTCGGCCGCATGAGCTCGCCCTGCTTGCCGACGGCCCATTCCATGAAGGTGCCGGCCTGCTGCTGCCCGTTCTGATCGAGATTGATCGCGCGAGCGGATCGGTTTCGTCCTGAACCAGGCGCTCGACCGCGTGATGCGTGATCTTGCGGCCCTTCACCGTGCCGGGGCGAACCTCGATGCGCGCGCACCCAGCGCGCCTCGGTCAGGCCGGTCTGGACGGTCGGCTTCCACCACGTGTCGTTCGGCACCGGCCTTCTGCGTCCAGGGACGTGGAGCGGACGACCAGGTCGGGTTCCTTCTGTCCGAACATCGCGGCGAAGTTCCAGCCCTGCTCGCTCGGCCACGACCTTCGGCGCCGGCATGTCCTTCGGGTCGCCCTTCGGCGCGCCCTGATCGACCCAGCGAGCGATCGTCTCGACCTGCTCGTCGCTCAGCGAGCGATCGTTCTTGAAGTCCTGGATGCCGACGGTCTTGTCGATGTGCCACGGCGGCATCTGGCGCAGCCACGACGCGGGTCTTGATCGAACGCGCCCAGGGCCGCGCCTCCTCGTAGGTGACGAGCGACATCGGGGCGATCGAATCGGTGCGATGGCACGCTTCGCACTTCTCCTGGAAAATCGGCGCAATATCCTTCGTGAACGTCGGCTTCGCCACGGCTTCCGCAGCGACGGCCGGCGCAGCTGCGACGACGGCGAACGCCGCGGCAACTGTGGCGATCCCCAAGGCCCTCGTCATTCCTCTCATCGGCGGACTCCTTTTCGCCCAGCGAACAAAAAACTACTGAACCTTAACATCCCTAAGCCACTCCAGTCCAGAGACTTTCGGGACGAATGGTACCTTCGTTACGACGCTCCCCGGCGGGCTGTTTACCAGCGGATGACCTGCCCGCGGCGATCCATGGCGCCATCAGGGCTAACTGCTGACAAACTGGGATTTATGGCCGAGTTTGCCGCGGCGGGAGCACCACAGAGGTGCCGGCACCAGCCGTCTCGAAAACCGTCCGGGAGCCAGCCGAAAGCCGCGCAAGATCCTCGAGGATTTCGGCCCGTTTCTGCCCAGACGCGATTCGAGGGATGCCGTCCGCGTCTATCTCCAGCGGCTCCAGCCCCACCCCGGTCAAGCCCTGCGCCCCAAACTCGAGCTGCGCCAGAAGAGAAGCGCCGCTGGAGGACTGATCCGGCGGCCGTGGTGGGGACATCGCCCCGATCGCCTGCGCGAAGAGGTCGGATCCGGCGTCGAACTCGCTCGCCGCTCCCGGCTTCACATCCGCCGTCTGGTAGACGAAGTCGCCGACGCTGTACAGGATGATCCCGCCCCCATAGGCCTCCACCGCCCGCATTCGATGCGGGCCATGGCCGACAATCGCGTGCGCTCCCGCATCGATCGCCCGGCGCGCGAAGTGGCGCAGGAACTCGGCTGGCTCGGCGCTGGCGTTTGCGGGCTCGTGACTGTGGACGGACACGATGACGAATTCCGCAGCGCGGCGCGCCGAACGAATCGTCTCGAGGATCTCGCGCTCGTCGCGTTCGTCGACCACGAACTCGATCATCGTCCGAGTGCCCTTCCTGATCGTCGTGCCAAACAGCGAGATCGCGTCGCCGCCAGCCGAACTGCCGCCACCCGCGGCGGCGGCCGTTTCGGCCAGCGCCTGGAACGTCTTCGGATCCGCGGTGACGTCGGCTGCGTAGCGCAGTGGATTCAGGCCGGGGCGGCCGGCGATGTCGGCGCGGGAGGCGGTCGCGCGCGAAGCGGAGGTCGATGACGCCGCCACGGCGATGACGCCGACCCGTGCGCGGCCGTCGGCCGCTCGTCCGATGAACAGCGCCGCGCGAGCCGCCGCCAGATCCGGCCCCGCACCGACATCGAGAATCCCGGCACGGCCGAGCACGCGGCGCGTGGACGCGAGGCCGTCGGCGCCGTAGTCGGTTACATGATCGTTGGCGAGCGAGACGACGTCGATCCCGAGATCGCGAAGCGTCGCGACGTCGCGCGGCAGCGCAAACGGCCAGGACGCCGCCGCGCCAGCGGCCGCCCGCGCCGTGTCGGCCTGCTGCGCATCCTCCAGCACATTCACGTTCAGGTTGGCCAACGCGAGCGTGGCGCCGCTCGTGAGGTCGCGGACCGCCGCGAAACGGCTGTCGCGCGCGTCGATCGGCCGCGTCGGCAGCGTGTCGCCGGCAACCGCGATCGTGATCGGACCCGTTTCCGGGACATCCAGCGGCGGCGGCGCGCTGCCACCACACGCACCGCTATAGACCAAGCAGCGGAAACACGAAAACACGAAACCGAACGCAGATCTTTTTCGTGGTTTCGTGGTTCCGTGCCTGGCTGTCAGGGGGTTGCAAGATATGGTTTCAGGGCCGCGAAGCGATACTCGATTTCGTCGATCGCGTCCTGCGGAAGCGCGAGGTGATTCGACCTTCTGCGGCTGTCCCGGAACCGGCGCGCCGGCGCGGGTGACGGTCGTCTTGAAGATCCCGCGCTTCTTCATCACGTAGAGGCTCGTGCCCGGCACCTGCTCGTCGAGGTTTCGCATCAGCAGGAACCTGCTGTAGGCATCACGCAGCTCGTCGCGGCGCGCCGGCGCGTAGTGCAGCTCCCAGATCCGCGCCATCAGGTCGGCATACATCGCGTTGCCGGTGATGACGCCGTCGAGGCCGAGGCGCATCTCGTAGAGCCAGCCGATCGCCGAAGCTCGCGCCGAAGACGCCGCGCATCGGCGGACGCTGCCGCACCTCCTCCCGCATGCGGTCGAGGACCGGCGCGCTCTCCTCTTTCACGTAGCCGCAGTTCGGGAACTCGCGCGCGAGCTCGACGATGAGATCGACCGGCGGCACGAGGTTGCGCGCGCCGCCGCTGGTCTGCAGGATGACCGGGCGCTTCGCGGCCTGCGCGAGGGCGCGGAAGTAGCTGCGGTAGTCGTCGAGCGACGTCGCGCTGGTGGGCGGCATCGCGATGACCGCGTCGGGCGCGAGCGCTTCGGCCCGGGCCGCGTACTCGAGCATCTCGGCGGTGTCTCTTCCCTGCACGCCGAGGACGAGCGCGACCTTCCGTCCCTGCACCGCCTTCGCGAGCACCTCCATGCCGCGCAGCCGCTCGTCTTTCGTCAGCGTCGAGACGCCGCTCGATCCCTGCGGCCAGACGATCCCCTGGCACCCCGCGCGATCGACAAACGCCGCCTCGCGCGCCAGATCCTCCCAGTCGACCACGCCGTCGGCCGTGAACGGCGTGTGGAGAATCATGAACGCGCCGCGCATCGGCTTGGCGGCAGCCGCAGCGAGTCGTTCTTGAGATGCGCCGTGACCGCGGCAGCGGTCATCGTCGGCCAGGAAGTCACGGCGTGTTGCGAGGAGAGACATGGCAATTTACAATTTACAATTGGAAATTTACAATGACGGAGCGAAGACGACGTCGCGTTTCGGCAGGAGCTTACGGGACAATCTGTCCGACATTTTCAATTGTAAATTTCCCATTGTAAATTTCACGCGAACAGCAGCACGTCCTCTTCGACCTCCCCGATCTCCACCGTCTTGTCGGTGACCGCTGTCACGTGGAAGCGGTAGAGGCCGCGCGGCGCCGGGCCGCCGAGGCGCTCGCCGTCGCTCGCCTTGAACGTGCTGTTGTGGCACGGGCAGATGAAGACCGGTTCGGTCGGGATGGCCGGCAGCTCGGCGAACGCTTCCGGCGGCTGCGTCTTCGGGTCGCGGACGAACTCCACGTCGCACCCCTCGTGCGGACAGCGCAGGCAGACCGCGGTGAACTGCTCGGGCGAGACTCCTCCGTTGCCTGCCGCTCCCGCCTCGCCGATCCGCACGATCATCCCGCTGACCCGGATCGGCTGATTGGGATTCGCGGCCGACGAGAGCGTCATGCCGTCGGCGACGAAAGGCCGCGCGCGCCACGGCGCGGCGAGATCCTCGAGCGGCACGACGGTCGGCCGGGCCAGCGGCCGGAACCGGAGCGCCGGCCTGCGCCATCGTGCCGGCGAGCGAGACTCAGAGCGGCGACGCCGCCGGCGGCGATCTGCGCGAGAAAGGATCTACGACGCAGCACCACGTACCCACGCCGCCAGCGTCTGCCACTCGGGGTTGTTCTGCGACTGCCAGTGCTTGCCGCCGCCGTGCCAGTGGCTGCCGCCGGCCTCTTCGGCCAGCGGATTGGTCAGCAGGATGCTCTTCAGCGGATCGCCGGGCGTCACCAGCCGCGAGACGCGCTCGAAGTTGCGGCGCGACTGCTCCTCGGTGTACGTCGTGGCTCCCGGCGGCAGCGGCTCGAGGTACGCGTTGCCGCCGCCGCGCGCGTGGCACGACAGGCACCGCGCGTTGCCCTTGCGCGGCGCTCATCAGGATCGGCTGCGACCTTCGTCCTGAAGACGTCGAAGTCGAGTTCGACGTGCCGGAGCGCGGCGCTGCGGCGCCGCCGGCGGCGCGGCGGCGCCGGCGCGCCGTGGCTCGCGTCCGCACCCAGGCGGCGAGCGTCTGCCATTCCGGGATTGTCCTGCGACTGCCAGTGCTTGCCGCCGCCGTGCCAGTGGCTGCCGCCCGCCTCCTGCGCGAGCGGATTGGTCAGCAGGATGCTCTTGAGCGGCTCGCCCGGCACGACGAGCTCGTGCACGCGCTCGAAATTCCGCCGCGTCTGCTCTTCGGTGTAGGTCGTGCGCGCCCGGCGCGAGCGGCTCGAGATACGCGTTGCCGCCGCCGCGCGAATGGCACGACAGGCAGCGCGCGTTGCCCTTTGCGCGCGGCCATCAGGATCGGCTGCACGCGTCGTCTTGAACGTCTCGTAGTCGAGCGCCGGCGCCGCGGCCGCGGCTGCGGCGGCGGCTGCTGCGCGCCCGGCATGCGGCCGCGACGACGCAGCGCGCAATCAGGAAGCCGAGACCAGCTGTGCGCATGCGTCCCTACTGAGTCGGTGCCCGTGAACGCCGGAAGGATCGCCGTGATGTTCCGCTTCGGCACCTGTCCGACCTTGATCTTGGTGAGCTCCTTGCGCGCCGCGACGTCGATCACCGACACCGTGTTGTCGTGCGCGTTCGCGACGTACATCTTCTTGCTGTCCGGCGTGAAGGTGATCCAGTCGGGCACCTTGCCGACTTTCACCTCGCCGAGGTACTTCAGGTCGGGCATCGAGTACGCGTAGACGGCGCTGTTGAACTTGCTCGTCGACCACAGCGTCTTGCCGTCGGGCGCGATCAGGATGCCGTGCGCCGGCGCGCCCTGGATGCCTTCGTTGTTCCGCTGCGCGGGCGGAAGGTCCGGCAGCGTTGATGCGGCCCACTTCCTTGCGCTGCGCCCAGTCGACGATGGCGAAGCCGTGGAGGTTGGTGATCTGCGCGAACATCCGCTTGGTCGAGCCGTCCGGGATTGGTCTCGAAGCAGATCGGGCGCACGCCGCCTTCGAAGTGAATCGACCAGACCGGCCGCTCGAGCTCGGTATCGATGACCGTCGCCACCGATCCGCCGGTGGAGCCGGCCACGACGAACTTGCTGTCGGGCGTGATGAACGTGTTGTGCACGCCGCCGAGAATGCGGATGAGCTTGGTCCGTCTCCTGCGTCGACCGTGTCGATGACGTCGACGCCGCCCTGCGCGCCCGTGATCGCGACGTAGGCCGCTTGCCGTTCTTGCTGAATCGCGATGTTGTTCGGGCCGGCCGGTCAGCGGAATCCGCTTGGTGATCTGCATCGTCTTGCGTGTCGACGACGTCGACCGTGTCGAGCGCCTCGTTGGTGAGGTACAGGCGGCTGCCGTCCGGCGCGGCCGCGGCGCCGTGGATGACTTCCGCCTCGGGAATCTCGGCGACGATCTTGTCGGTGGCCGGATCGATCAGCGACACGCTGTCGCCGGCCGAGTTGGTCTGCACGATGTAGACCTTGCCCGACTGGGCCGCGAGCGGCAGCGGCCAGGAAGGCGCCGAATGTGACGAGTGCGAGCAGGTGCTTCATCGCTGTCCGCCTCCAAGAGGGAGTAATCATTGATTCAGAATCCGTAGCCGCGCGCCGAGCTGATACTGCCGCGGGAACCCGCCGCCCTGCGAGCGACGTCGGGCACCAGGAAGCTCACCGACCGCATGTCGCCGCGTCGGGTTGCTGAAGTTCGCCTCGTTGGCGACGTTGAACGCCTCGAGGAAGATATCGAGCGACCGCCCCTGCGCCGATGTTCCTGCACGCGGTAGCCGAGCCGCATGTCGATGTTCCTGAATCCGGGACCATACGCGCCGTTGCGGCCGCCCGGCGTTGTCGACGGTGATGCGCGTTCGGCCCCGTGCCGCTGTAGGTGCCCGGGGCGACCGGATCGAACCCGACGTTGTTACTGATTCGCGTCGATGTTGCTGTTGTGAATCGTGAACGGGGTCCCGCTCGAGAACTTCGCGACGGCGCTGGCAATCAGGCCGCGGCACCCACGGCACCTCGACCCGGCCGCTCAGACGTTGAACGACGTGGCGCCGATCCACGCTGGTCGGGCCCTCGTTCAGGTCGCATGATTGCAGGTCGCCGAGCACCTGGAAATTGTTCGACGGCCGTCGGGCCGCCGTCGGTGTTGCCGCGGCCGTAGCCGATCGTGTAGCCGACGCGCGCCCGCCCAGAAGCTCGAGAACCGCTTCTCGAGCTGCACCGAGAGGCCGTCGTACTCGGTCTCGCCGATGTTATGCGCGCGTGTAGACGTTGCTCGAGAACGGCGACAGCCCGAGCTGGTCGGCGAGCCCCAGCAGGTCGGTACGCGCGTGATCGGCGTCGTGCGGCCGGTAGTCGGCTTGATCCCGGGGTTCAGGTTGATACCGGACCGGCAGCTTCCGGTTCGACATGTGCGTGTAGTCGGCCGAGACCGACAGCAGCGAGCCGAGCATGCCGTTCGTAGCCGAGCGAAGTACTGATTGCGCGTACGGAAGGATGCCGATCGGGGTTGTCGAGCCACACGTCGCCGGTGTTCCGCGACGAGCGATCCCGGCGGATACGAGCTGGTTGACCAGAGTCACGGTTGAGCACCGGCCCGTTCACGAGCAGCGGATCGGTCGGGAAGCTGCCCTGGCTCGGCCCGCGGATCGACGCTCGCGACCGGGAACAACGCCTGGAAGGAGTGGTGAAGACCGGGTTCAGCTGGAACGTGTTGAACCGGTCGACATACTGCTTCTCGAAGAACAACCCCCATCCGCCGCGGACGACGGAGCGATTCCCGATGTTGTAAGCAAACCCGACGCGGGGCGCGACGTTGTTCTTGTCGATCGGGTAGGCGCTCGGATCGTCGAACAGCGGGTTCCACTCCCAGTAGCAGCGGCGAAATGTGGAGATCGTACCGAAGGCCGACGTTCAGGGTGAAGTTCGGGGTCATCTGCCATTTGTCCTGCAGCGTAGAGACCGAGCGAGTGCGTCCGCGACAGCCATTCGCCCTTGCCAGGCACGCGAATTTCGAGCCGCTCCGGATACGAGACGGATCGGCGGCGTCGAACGGCCGGTCCGAGAAGAACTGGAACGCGCCGTTCATGAAACGCTGGTTCTCCTCGAAGTGCTCGCCGTAGGTGTACTGCGATCCGAATTTCAGATCGTGGCTGCCGCGCGCGCCGGGAATGAACCAGCTGAACGTGTTGTCGAGCCCGTACGAGTCCATCACGCGGTAGTCGGCGCGGTTGGTGTCGGCCTGATCGGTGAAGTTCTGGAACACGCAGGCTCGGCGGAGCCAGCGTCCAGTCGCCCGTTTCCTGATACAGCTGCTGACCGCGCACCGGCTTCTCGTGGACCAGCGCCGCGCGGAGCGTGTACAGCTTCGTGGCGCCAATCACCTTGTTGTAGGTGCCGACCACGGTCCAGTCGTTGTCCTTGTCCTGGCTCAACGTCGCCTCAGTGGGATTGCCGAGCGGCTGATCGATCGTCGGCTGGTGATCCCAGAGGAACCGCACCGAATAGTGGTTGCTCGGAGTTCAGCTGATGATCGAGCGCGCCCCATGAAGTTCTGCATCCGGGTCTTCTGGACCGCCGAGAAGTTCTTATCCGGCCGCGTCGATGTAGCTGAAGCGACCGTCCTTCGTCGCGATCCTGCTTCTCGTAGCTGAGGAAGTAGTGCATCCGGTCGCGGACGATCGGCCCGCCGATCGTGCCGCCGTAGCGCATGTTCTGCGTATCCGGCTTCTCGACGCCCGTCCTGTTCCGCGAAAAAGTCCTGCGACGTCATCGCCGCGTTGGTGAAGAAGCCGACCAGGCTGCCGTGGTAGGTGTTGGTGCCCTGCTTGGTGACGGCGTTGACGACGCCGGACAGCGCCGCGCCGAACTCGGCGTCGAACTGATTGGTCACCACCTGGAATTCCTGGATCGACTCGAGCGCCGGACGGGTCTGCGCGCCGGCGCTGCCGCCGCGCAGGTCGTCGTTGTTGCTGCCGCCGTCGAGCTGATAGACAACGCCGGTGCCGGGCTGCCCGTTGATCGTCACGTTGTCGGACTGTCCGTCCGACGCCCGGTTGTAGACGACGCCCGGAAGGATGGCGATGAGACCGGTGAAGTTACCGTTGCTGTTGGGCAGGTTGGCAATTTCCGCAGTCGACACGTTGCCCCCCACCTGGGCGGCCGTGAGATCGACCTGCGGCGCTTCCGCCCGTACCGTGAGGTTCTCTTCGACGCCTCCCACGCGCAGCGTCAGATCGACCTGCAGCGTGGTGCCGACGCGCACGACGAGGTCCTCGCGCGTCAGACGGCTGAATCCCTGCAGCTGCGCGGTGACGTTGTAGGGGCCGGGAATCAGACCGGGGACGAGGTAGGTGCCGTCCGGCCCGCTGACCGTTTCGCGAACGGTGCCGGATTCTGCATGGGTGATCGTGATCGCGACGCCGGGTAGAACCGCGTCAGCCTGATCGACCACCCTTCCACGAATCGCCGAGGATCCCTGCTGCGCGGCTGAAGTGCTGGCGACGAGGATACTGCACAGGATGACTGAAACCAGTCGGTGCGGCCGCATCTGAGCCTCCCTTTCCTGCTGTCGTCGATGGCGCGCGATGGGTGTGCGATCCGGTTCAAGACCTCCTGGAGGCAGGTTCAGCCTTCACGGCTGCTCACGCTGACGTGTTAGGGCTTGCCCGAACGCGCCCCGCGTTCGGTGAGAACATTCACGACCGACTGATACTTCAGCGCGCGCGCGGCATCGAGCGCCGTCCGTCCGTCGAGATTCGCGACGTTCGGGTCGACGCCCAGCTCGAGTGCCAGCTTCACAGCCTCGAGCACGCGCGCTTCGGGCTCGGCGCGCGCCGGGCGGACCCAGGCGCGAACGCCGCCTTCCCCACCGCCGCCGCCGCCAATCCCGACCGCGGCCATCAGTGCGGTGGCCTTGTCGCTGCGCGGCTCCGCCGGATCGCCGGCGTGATACGACGCGTGATGGACGAACCAGCGGATCGGCGCCGTGATCGACGAGCAGGCGCATCAGGTTCGGCTGCGCGAAACGCGCCGCCAGCCAGAACGGCGTCGCGCCGACGAGCTCCGGCGCGAAGTTCCAGTCGCGCGACGATCGGCGCATCGGTGTCCAGGTGCCGAGGCGCGCGTTGGCGTCGGCGCCGTGCGCCAGGAGCGCCGCCGCCATCTTCTCGTCGCGGCGCATGATCGCCTCGTGCAGCGCGGTGAAGCCGGCCTGCGCGGCGTTCGGGATCGGCGCCCCTGTCGAGGAGGAACGCCACGAGATCGGCAAACCCGGAGTGCGCCGCGAGCACCGTCGCGCTCACGCCCCAGGCGTCTTCGTCGTTGACATTCGCGCCCGCGTCGACCAGGAGCTTCGCCGACTCCAGGTCGCCGGCGCGCGCCGCGAACAGCAGCGCCGTGTCGCGGCCGTGCGGGATCGGGCGGTTGTAGTCGAGGATGCCGTGCGGGAAGACGGCCATCACCTGGCTCCACGCATCGGACCGCGCGTGGATGTCGGCGCCGCGGGCGATCAGCACCTTGACCACCGCCGGGTGCTTCTGCGCGACGGCCCACATCAGCGCGGTCTGGCCGCGCGTCGCGCGCGCGTTGAGGTTGGCGCCCTTCGCGGCGAGCAGATCGACGACCTCGGCGTTGCCCGCTCTCGCCGCGACCATCATCGGCGTCTCGCCGGCGAGGAGCGCCTTGTTCGGGTCGGCGCCCGCCTGCAGCAGCCGCCGGGTCATCGCCGCGCTGCCGTTCTGGGCCGCCAGCCAGAGCGGCGTCGCGCCGAGATCGTTCGCGGCGTTGGCGTCGGCGCCGGCGCGCAAGCAGCACGTCGGCGATCTCCAGCTGGTCGCGGTAGCTCGCCCAGTGCAGCGCCGTCGCCCCGTCGCCCTCGGCGGCCTTGACGTCGGCTTTCTGCTGAACGAGGGCGCGGACCGCCGCCAGATCAGCGTTGCGAGCGGCGGTGATGAGCGGCGAGGTCTCGGCCGCAGCCGTCGCGGCGAGCGCGACGACAGGACAGCAGCCGACTACGTAGGCCGAGCCTCTTAGGCTCGGCACTCGACAGACGCTACGAGCCGTCCCTGCAAGGTCGCGCCTAGGCGGCTGCTCGGCATGGCCGCAGGCGCTCATGCACCCTCTGCGTCCTCTACACCGACAGCGTCTCGATCGGCAGCCGCCCTGTGCTTCCACCCAGCTTCTCCACCGGTACACCCGAGCTTGTCCATCAGCGTGACGAGCAGGTTGGCCATCGACGGCTGGTCGGTGTACTTGAGATGACGGCCGCCCTTGAGCGTGCCGGCGCCGCCGCCGACGAGCATCAGCGGCAGGTTGTCGCCGGCGTGCGCGTTGCTGTTCGAGATGCCGGACCCGTAGAGGATCGTCATGTGGTCGAGCAGCGTGCCGTCGCCGTCGCGGGTCGCGCGCAGCTTCGCGAGGTACGCCCGCGAAGATCTGCGTGTGGTAGCGGTTGATCTTCGACATGTGCGCGATGATGTCCGGCAGGTTGCCGTGGTGCGAAAGCGGATGGTGCGCCTCGGGCACGCCGATCTGCGGGTACGGCCGCGCGCTCTGCTCCTTCGAGATCATGAACGAGATGACGCGCGTGAGGTCCGACTGGAACGCCAGCAGCTGGAGGTCGAGCATCAGCGCGACGTGATCCTCGAACACCGGCGGCACGCCCTGCGGCTGATCGATCGCCGGGATCTCGAGGTCGCGCTGCTCCTCGGCTTTCTGGATGCGGCGCTCGACGTCGCGGATCGACTCGGTGTACTCGTTGATCTTCCCCTGATCCTCGGGGCCGAGCTGGCGCCGCAGGCGGGCGAGCTTCTCGTTCACCGAATCGAGGATGCTCTTGTGCTGGCGCAGCCGCGCTTCGCGCGCCGTCCGCTCGGTGCTGCCGGCGTCGCCGAACAGCTTCTCGAACACCGCCCGCGGGTTGTACTCGACCGGCAGCGGCTGCGTCGGGCTGCGCCACGACAAGGTGTGCGTGTAGACGCAGCTCAGGTTGCCGGTGCAGGCGCCGGCGTTGGCCGGCGGATCGATGGCCAGCTCGAGCGAGCGCGACCTGCGTCTCCTTCGCGAACTGGCGCGCGAGCAGCTGGTCCATCGAGACGTCGGCGATGATCTCGACTTCGTTTCGGCCGCCGCGCGTCGTGCCGGTGAGGAACGACCCGGAAGCGCCCGCGTGGATGTAGTTCCAGTTCGCCTTCAGTCCGCTCAGCACCAGCATCTGGTCGCGGAACGGCGCCAGCGGCTCGAGGATCGGCGACAGCTCGAACGCGCCGCCTTCGCCCTTCGGCGTCCAGTACTCCATCGCCATCCCGTTCGGGACGTAGAAGGTCAGGAAGCGGTGGGCCGGCTTCCCCGCCGCGCGCGCGCCCGGCGCGAAGGCGGGCACCATCGCGTCGAGAAACGGGAGCGCGAGCGTCGCGCCGAGGCCGCGCAGGATCGTCCGACGGGGCAGCGATTTCGTCGTCACGAAACTCATGGTCGACTCCTGCACCGCGCGCATCTGGAACGCGGGGCTCTTTGCGATTCCCAGGACAATCGACGACCAGCGGAAGTCGCTCGCGGCGGCGTCGCGAACGATCTGCCGCACGGCCGGACGATCGTAGTACTCGAGCCGCCGGCCGAGCGCGTACGCCAGCAGCTTCTCGGTCACCGTCTGCGGAAAGCGATCCGGCTTCTCGAGCAGATACGCGCGCAGGCCCGAGAGGCCTTCGAGCGTCCGGCCATTGACCAGCGTCCCGACCGCATCGACGGGCCGCCCGCCCTCGTCGCACCGTGCGCCATCCGCCGATCGCGTCGAACTGCTCGAGCGCGAAGCCCGGCGGATCGATCGCCGAATGACAACTGCTGCACACGGCGTTGTTGCGATGCTGCGGCGAGCCGTTCGCGAATCGTCGGCGGTGCCGCGCCCGGCTTGGCATCGGGCAGCGTCGTGTTCACGCCGGGCGGCGGCGGCGGCACCGGCAGGCCGAAAATGTTGTCGAGCAGATACTTGCCGCGCAGCACCGGCGACGTCCGCTCCGGATACGACGTCGATCGCCAGAATCGATCCGTGCGCGAGCAGGCCGCCGCGCTGCGCCGGGCTCGGCAGCGCCACGCGGCGGAACCGGCTGCCGTAGACGCCCGGAATGCCGTAGTGGCGCGCCACCCGCTCGTTGACGAACGTGTAGTCGGCGCGAAGCAGATCGAGGACGCTGCGATCCTCGCGCAGCGTGCTGCCGACGAAGAGCTCGGTCTCCTCCCTGAAGCCGTTGAGCAGGCTTTCGTCGAAGTTCGGATAGAAGTCGGGGTGGACGACCACTTCGCTGAGGCGCCGCAGGTTCAGCCACTGCGCGGCGAAGTCGTGCACGAGCGCGTCGACCGCCTTCGGATCCGCCAGCATCCGGCGCACCTGCTGCTCGAGCACCTGCGGCTTCGAGAGCTCGCCCCGCGCAGCAAGATCGATGAGACGGTCGTCCGGGATGCTGCTCCAGAGGAAGAACGACAGCCGCGACGCCAGCTCGATGTCGCTGAGCCGATACGGACCGGCCTTGACCGCCGCCGGCTCGTGATACACGCGCAGCAGGAAATCGGGATCGACCAGCATCCGCTCGAGCGCGAACTGGATGCCGCTGTCGAAGGTGCCGCCATCGCGCTGGCCCGCGTCGAAGAACGTGAGCAGCGTCTGCACGTCCGCCGGCGTCACCGGCCGGCGGTACGCGAGCCTGGCCACGCGCGACAGGATCGAGGTGGCGCACTTCTGGTCGGACGCGCTCGCGGGCTGGCAGGTGAAGATCGCGCGGCGGCTGGCGGTGTCCTTCGCCGTGCCGGTCACGGTGAACGGGCCGCCGATCTGCACGGAGCCGATGCTCGCGTTCTCCATGTAGATCTGATCGTTGGTCAGCACGCGTCCGCGCTGCAGCGGCTGCGGCAGGCCTTCCGGCTCGAACAGCTGCCGCACGAACGACACGCCGACCATTCGCGATCCGGCCTCGATCGGGACGCGGACCTGGAGTCCTGCGTCGCCGGTCACCTGCATGAACGCTTCCCACTCGGGCGCGCCGGCAAATCCAGGCTCGCCGTCGCCGGCGTAGCTCGCGGCCGCCGGGCGTCCGGGCGCGTCGCCGCCGATCGTGAAGCGCTTCAGCAGCCGGCCGTCGAGCCGCACGTCGATCTGCTGCGGCCACCCCATCCCCATGATGTAGTCCTGATACTGGCGGCGCAGCCGGATCTTGATCAGGTACTCGCCGTTCACCGGGAAGTGATACGGGATCGCGATCCCGCCGCGCGATCCGAACGGCAGATCCTCGCTCTGGCGATCGTCCTGCACGACGTGCAGCGGGATCTCGAACCGCTGGAGGCCGGCGCTCGCGGGCGGCAGGCCGATCGCCTGCCGCGTCACCTGCCGCGCGACCGACAGGTAGCGCTCGAGATGCGCCGTCGAGATCGTCAGGACATCCGCGAAATTGTCGAAGCTGCCATCGGCCGTCTCGTCGCCCGGCAGGAGCGTCGCGACGTCGACGTCGAGCGCGAACAGATCGCGGATCGCGTTCTTGTACTCGGTGCGATTCAGGCGGTGGACCGCGTTGATTCGGCCAGGATTCGGATGCGCCGCCCACGCGCGATCGAGGGCCGCTTCGAGCCGGCCGGCGAGGGCGTCGTAGGTCGCTGCGTCGGGACGCGGCGAGCCGGGCGGCGGCATCGACCCCGCGCGCAGCTTCGCGACGACGCGCTCCCAGAGTTCGGCGTTCGCTGCCGGGATTCGTCGGCGTCGACGCCCTGGAGTACCACGCCACCCGTGCGCAGACGCTCGGAATGGCAGCTGATGCAGTACTTGTTGATGACAGCCGGTTGCGTCGGGGCTGGAGGCTGGGGGCTCGGGACTCGAAACGCCCCGGCTCTGAGCCGGAAGCTGAGCCTGGGCGGCGCCGAACGTGCCGGCAGCCCACACTGCCACACACCACGACGACGGCGGCCGCGAACCGGCGCCTGAACATCGCCCAATCTTCGGGCCTTACGCCGGCAATCTGCAACTGCTTTCTAGGGTTGCGAGGGGGCTGTATTATCGCTGCGCGACAAGTTCGCCCAACAGTCCCAGCCTCCAGACCCGTGCACATGCCACCCTTCGACAACCTCAAAGTCATCGACCTCACCCGCGTGCTCGCCGGTCCGTTCTGCGCGATGCTGCTCGGCGACATGGGCGCCGACGTCATCAAGATCGAGGAGCCGGCCGCGGGCGACGATGCGCGCGGATGGGCGCCGTTTGTCGGCGACTGGAGCGCGTACTTCCTGGGCGTGAATCGCAGCAAGCGCAGCCTCGCGCTCGATCTGAAGCAGCCGGGCGCGCCGGACGTCCTGCGGCGGCTGCTCACCGGCGCCGACGTCTTCATCGAGAACTTCAAGCCGGGCAGCCTCGACAAGCTCGGGTTCGGCTACGAGCAGACGCGCGCGCTCAACCCGCGGCTGGTGCACTGCTCGATCAGCGGCTACGGCAAGAACGGCCCGCGCCGCCACCTGTCCGGCTACGACCCGATCGTGCAGGCGGAATCGGGGTTCATGGACATCACCGGCACCGCCGACGGCCCGCCGGTCCGGACCGGCATCGCGATGACCGACTACCTGGCGGGCCTCTACGCGTTCGGCGGCATTCTGCTGGCGCTGCGCGATCGCGACCGCACCGGCCGCGGCCAGCACGTCGACATCGCGCTCTACGACTCGGTGCTGTCGACGCTGTCGATGCCGGCGGGCATCCTGCAGGCGACCGGCCGGAACCCGCGCCGGATGGGCAACGATCACGCGGCGATCGCGCCCTACGAAACGCTGCGCGCGAAAGACGGCATGGTGATGATCGCCGCCGCGAACCCGCGGTTGTGGAAGCAGCTCTGCGCCGCGGTCGGCGTGCCGCACCTGGTCGACGATCCGCGATTCAGGACGAACACCGATCGCGTGAAGAACCGCGCCGAGCTCAAAGTGGAGCTCGAACGCGCGTTCGCGCCCTACACCGTCGTCGAGCTCGCGCGCGGTCCTGGAACAGGCGTCGGTGCCCTGCGGACAGGTCCGCACCGTGTCCGAGGCGGTCGAGGATCCGCAGGTCGACGCGCGGCAGATGTTCTTCGGCTTCGACGATCCCGAGCTGGGGGGCTTCAAGGTCCTCGGCAATCCGATCAAGCTGTCGGACCACACGGGCCTGCCGACGCGGCGTCCGCCGAAGCTGGGTGAGCACACGCGCGAGATTCTTCGGGAGCTTGGGTACAGCGACGCAGAGATTGAGCGTTTCACCCAGCCCGCTTTGAGCGGCGGCCCCGTCACCTGAAGACCCAAGCCAGCACGGAAACACGAAAAGCTACCGTCGCGGGCGCTGTCCGATCACTCTCAACGCGATGATCGCGGCGATGCCGACGAGTGCGAGCAGCACGATGGCGATTCGGCCGATGGTGATGCCGCCGACGAGAAAAGTCGGCCGTTCGACTCTGGGGCGTGAGCAGCGCCTGGAAGGTCTCGCCGCTGATGTCGGTCCGGACGTGATGGACGTGACCGGGCGTGGTGACGGTCTCGAGCGTCGACTCGACGCGCAGTTCACGGACTGGCCGGTCGAACGTGTAGACGAGATCAGCCTGAAGGATGTGCTCTTCGACGATCTGCTGCCGTTGCAGCACGACGCGCGTCGGCCGATCGGGTGCGGCCAGGACGAAGTGCTGCTTGATGACCGTGAAGACGTCCTCGATGCGCGCGTCCAGCTCGTCGTAGCTCACCCCCGCCGCCTTCTTACGCTGATGCCTCGGCTCGGCATGGCCGCAGGCGCTGCTGCCAATCGTCAGACATCCAGATAAGCAACCGGGTTGGTACACGCAATCAAGAAGCGCTGGAAGTCCGCGAAGCTGACGGTGAGGGTCGCGGTGTTGACGTTGGGATGAAACGAGATCCGCGCGGCGTTCTTCAATCTCGATCGAGGAACACGCGGACGTGGTGCTCTCGATCGTTGATCAACCCGGCCGGCGAGACCGAGCCGGGCGTGACGCCGAGATACGTCATCAGGCGTTCGGGCGACGCGAAGCTCAGTTTGCCGTCGCCGATCTGGTCTGGCGACGGCGCGCAGGTCGGCGCGTTTGGTGTGCGCGATGATCACCAGGTAGTGGCGGTTGCCCTTCTGGTTGCGGAGAAACAGGTTCTTGCAGTGCGCGGCGTCGATGCCGGCCCAGTGTTTCTCGGCCTCCTCCACCGTCGGCACCGGCGGATGCTCGAACCGCTCGTAAGCGATCCCGAGCGACGTCAGGCGATCGAGCACGGCGCGTTCGAGAGTCCATCGTCATGTAGGGCGGACCTCTGTAGGGCGGACCTCTTAGGTCCGCCGATGTCCTGCGAGCCGGGCCTAAGGTCGCGGCCTACATCGGCTCATGGCATCAACACCGCGGCGCCCTGGATGCGGCCACCGCGCAGATCGTCCAGCGCGCGGTTCGCGTCGGCGAGCGGGTATTCGACGACGTGCGTCTTGATCCGCATCGCGGCCGGCCAGGGCCAGAAACTCGGTCGCATCCTGCCTCGTCAGGTTGGCGACCGAGCGAACGACCCGCTCCTCCCACAGGAGCGCGTACGGAAACGACGGGATGTCGCTCATGTGGATGCCGGCGCATACGACGACGCCGCCGGGACCGACGCGCGAAAGCGCTTCGGGCACGAGCGCGCCGACCGGCGCGAAGATGATCGCCGCATCGAGCGGCCGCGGCGGAGGCTCGGTGGACGGCCCGGCCCACACCGCGCCGAGGCTCAACGCAAACTGCTGGGCCGCCGTGTCGCCGGGCGACGTGAACGCGTAGACCTCGCGCGTCTCGTGCACGGCGACCTGCGCGATGATGTGCGCCGCGGCGCCGAATCCGTAGAGCCCGATGCGTCCGGCGATCGCCGGCCATCCGGTACGACCGATAGCCGATCAGCCCGGCACACAGAAGCGGCGCCGCCTCGGCATCGCCGTACGCCGTCGGGCAGCTTGAACGTGTAGCGGGCGTCGGCCACCGCGTACTCGGCATAGCCGCCGTCGAGCTGATAGCCGGTGAAGCGAGCCTCGCGGCACAGGTTCTCCCTGCGCTCCCGGCAGAAGCCGGCACTCGTCGCAGGAGTAGCCGAGCCACGGCACGCCGACGCGATCGCCGATGGCGAAACGCCGCGACGCCGTCGCCGATCTGCTCGACCACGCCGACGATCTCGTGGCCGGGCACGATCGGCAGCTGCGCATCGGGCAGCTCGCCGTCGGCGATGTGCAGATCGGTCCGGCAGACGCCGCACGCGCGCACCTTGATGAGGAGCTCGCCCGGCAGCGCGGTCGGCGTCTCGCGGTCGACCGGAACGAGGCTCGGTTCCCGGCCGCGTCAGCACCATCGCCTTCATCGCAGGAAGAAATACACGGTCATGCCCCACGCGATGACCATGACCAGCGCTCCGCACGTAGCGCTGATCCACGCGGCGAGCCGTCGCCGCCCCGACGTAGCCGCCCGCGATCCCGCCCGCGACCATGATCACTGCCGGGCGCCCAGGCAATCGCGCCGAGCGCGACGAACTCAGCGAGCGCGACGCCGTTGATCGGACGGCCAGCACCGATTTCACCGCGTTCATCTGGTGGATGTCGGTCATGCCGGCGATCGTCAGCGTCGGCCAGCATCATGATGCCCATCCCGCCGCCGAAATAGCCGCCATACACGGAAATGAGGAACTGTAGGAAGAGCACTGTAAGGTGCTGGGTGCCTAACGCTGTAGGGTGCTCGGCGGCTACGCCTGTAGGGTGCTGGGCGGCTTCGCCTGCAGGGTGCTCGTGCAGTCGGGCTTCGCCTGTAGGGTGCTTCGCGGCTTCGCCTGTAGGGTGCTGCCGCGCGAACATTCGCTGGAACGTGCCGCCGAACGAGAACGTCACGGCGGCGACGAGCAGCAGCCACGGCAGCAGCCGGACGAACGCGGCGTCGCTCGTCCGGACGCAGCAGCAGGCCGCCGATAAGGCCGCCGGCGAGGCTGACGCCGCCGAGCGACACGATCCACGCGCGCGTCGCCGACACTTCGCGGCGGTACGCCCACGCGCTGGAGAGCGACGCGGGCCACAGCGCGAGCGTGTTCGTGGCGTTCGCGGAAACGGCCGGCACGCCGGCGAAGATCAGCGCGGGCAGGCCGATGAACGATCCGCCGCCCGCGACCGCGTTCAGCGCTCCGCCGACGAAGGCCGCGAGCAAAGAGGAACGAAGGTCACGAGCGCGATCGGATCCCTGATTGTACAATTTCCGCGTGCCCCGAAACGCCGAGGTCATCCGCCAGTGGACGATCCTCCGCGAGATCGAGCGCGCGCGAGCGGCCGGCGTCACCATCGACGAACTCGCCGCGCTGTGCGACGTCACGACGCGGACGATCCGCCGCGATCTGCAGGCGCTCGAGGAAGCCGGCTTTCCGATCTTCGACGATCGCTCGCGCGACGACGGCCGGACGCGCTGGGTCCTGAACGGACAGGCCTTCAAAGGGCTTCGCCGCCGGCCTGACGGTGGCGGAGCTGTGCGCGCTGTACTTCAGCCGCACGCTGGTCGAGTCGCTCGCCGGCACGCCGTTCCGCGACGACGTGCGGAGCGCCTTCGAGAAGCTCGGCGCCGGCGCTCACGCCGCACATGCGGCAGTTCCTCGATCAGCTGCCGCAGGTGATTGCCGCCAAGCCCGACCCGCTGCGCCGCCGGGTGGACGACGCCGCGGCAGCAGATCGCCGCCCGCGCGCTCGAAGCCACGCTCTACCATCGGCAGGCGACTGGTCACCTACCACTCGCGCTCGAGCGAGCGCACCAAGACCTACCTGGTGCATCCCTATCGGCTGGCCTACGCGCAGGGCGGCCTGTATCTGCTGGCCTACGTGCCCGAATACAGCGAGGTGCGGACCTTCGCGGTCGAGCGCATCCAGGAGCTCTCGCTGCTGGAGGAGCGGTTCACGCCGATCGAGGAGCTCGGCGACGACGCGTTTCCCGAATTCGCTCGGCGTGCACTCCGGGCCGCCCGAGCGCGTGGCGATCGAGTTCCAGCCGGCCGTCGCCGACTACGTGCGCGCGCGCGAGTGGCACCGGTCGCAGGCGCTGACGCCCGGCGAGGACGGCGGCCGTGCGCATGACGCTCGACGTCTGCCTCGATCAGGCGCTCAAGAGCTGGATCCTGAGCTTCGGGCCGTTCGCGAAGGTCGTCGCGCCGGAATCGCTGGCGCGCGAGATTGCCGACCAATTCGAGAAGGCCGGGCGTATCTGAGGGCTCGCGCCGACGTTGCACTATGGGCGGCCACCGCGCGCTTCGCGATGGTGATCGGTCCCGGCCGGCATGGCCGCAGGCGCGCATGATCCGCCTGCTGGCGGTCGACATCGACGGCACGCTGCTGGACAGCCGCGGGCGGCTGCCGGACGCGCATCGCGAGGCGCTCGCCGCCGCGGTCGGCGCGCGGCATCGGCGTCGCGCTGGTCACCGGGCCGCAGTTTTCATTTCACGCGCGCACGTCGTCGACTCGCCTGCAACCTGCCCGTCACCGTCATCGTCAACAACGGCGCGGTGGTCAAGGAGCGCGACGGCACGACGGTCCTGCGCCACGTCCTGCCCGCGACGCGGCGCGCGCCGTCCTGCTGCACACGCGCGCGTTCGAAGACAGCGTGGCGATCGTCTTCGATCGGCCGGACGTCGACGACGAGCGGCAGATCGTCTACGAGCGAATGGACTGGACCCATCCGCACCGCCGCGGCTACTACGAGAAGAACAAGGCGTTCATCGCCTCGGCGCCGTCTTCGCTGGCCGACGCGCTCGCCGACGAGGATCCGATCCAGGTGATGTTCAACGGCGGCGTGGAGCCGATGCGCGCGCTGGTCCGCGATCTGCGCAGCGGCGCCGATCGCCGATCGCTACTCCGTGGCGATCACCGAGTACGAGCTGCGCGACTTCTCGCTGGTGGACGTCAATGCGGCCGGCTGCTCGAAGGGAACGACGCTGGCCCGCTGGGCGACCGCGCAAGGCTGCGCGCGCGAAGAGGTGATGGCGGTCGGCGACAACCTGAACGATCTCGAGATGCTCGATTTCGCCGGCACGGCCGTCGTCATGGGCAACGCCGCCGACGTCGTCAAGCGCGCGCGGCCGTTTTACGTGACGGGAACGAACGACGAGGGCGGCCTCGCCGACGCAATCAGGCGCTTCGCATTACGTTGATTAGTCAACGGTGCTCGGTGGATCCGCATGCTAGAGCACCCTCGGCGGTCAGTTGCCAGCACCCTCGCGTCAGTCCGCGAAGCACCCTACAGCGTCAGTTCAGCCAGCACCCTACAGCGTCAGTTCCCAGCACTCTCAGGCGTCGCACGGTAGCAGACGTCATCGGCGCCGTCGATCCGATGTCGTAGACCACGTTCCAGGCGCCGTCCTTCTGCTTCTGCCAGGTCGTGACGTACTGCCCGCGCGCTTCCGAAGTCTTCCCATCGGCAGCCTTGGTTCGGCGGGTCCACGAGCCGATGGTGATCCCGACGTCGCCTCCAACCAGCACCTCCGCGCTGGTCGGCTCCCACGTGAGCGTCGGCCCATCGGGATCGAAGAACGGCGCCCAACCCTTGAGAATCTCGTCGTGGCCGCGCATCGGTCCGTCGCCGACGAAGACAGCGATCTCGCTGATGAGCGACAGGAACTTCTTCTTGTCGCGCGAGGCGACGGACTGGTTGAAGTCGCGGTCGGCCTGCATGATCGCCGCGGCGGCCGCCTTGGTGTCGATTTTCTGCGCGTGCAGGACGGCGGTCGCGACCGCGATTGCCAACGCGACGACCGCGCCAATCTGAATCTGAAATCTGAAATCTTAAATTTCGAATTCACTCTCATTCGTACCTCAGGCGATCATCGGATCGATGCGCGATCGCGCATCGTCCACGGCCGACCTGAAGGTCGGCACGACACCAAGTCTCCCAGCGGTCAACGCGAAATCGGATGCCGTACTTCAGATCTTGAAGCAGAATAGACATGACCCTGTTTCGTCAGGTTTCGTAGCGTCCGCCTTCAGGCGGACGTTGTAGTTTCCGCCTTCAGGCGGACCTTGATCAAATGCGTACATCACTCGGTCCCTCTACCCGCCGCGCCGAAGGTCATGCCCGCGTCTCGCCGCAGGGCGCCGCCAGCCGGCCCCCCGGCAAGAAGGCCTCCATTTCCTACCGGCGCCTGGGAAGAAGCGCGCGCCCTCGTCTGGAAGCACCGCCACCGGCTCGCGCTCGGGATGGTGATCATGGTGGTCAACCGGCTGGCCGGCCTGGTGCTGCCCTTGACGTCGAAGTACCTGATGGACGACGTCGTCGGCCAGCAGAACTGGGACCTGCTGCCGAAGCTGGCGATGGCCGCCGGCGCGGCGACGATCGTCGACGCGGCGACGTCGTTCGCCAACTCCCAGATTCTCGGCGTGGCCGCGCAGCGCGCCATCACCGACATGCGCAAGGAGGTCGAGGCGCACGTGATGCGCCTGCCGATCCGCTATTTCGATTCGACGAAGACCGGCATCCTCATCTCGCGGATCATGACCGACGCCGAGGGCATCAGGAACCTCGTCGGCACCGGCCTGGTGCAGCTGACCGGTTCGATGCTGACCGCGGTCATGGCGCTGACCATCCTCATCTATCTGAACTGGCAGCTGACCGCGGTGACGATCCTGGTGCTCGGCACGTTCGGCTTCGTCATGGCCACCGCGTTCAAGCGCCTGCGCCCGCTGTTCCGCGAACGCGGCCAGATCAACGCCGAGGTGACCGGGCGGCTCGGCGAAACCCTCGGCGGTGTCCGCATCGTCAAGGCGTACACGGCGGAAAAGCGCGAGGAGCTCGTGTTCGCCAAGGGCGCGCATCGCCTCTTCCGCAACGTCGCGCACTCGATGACCGGCGTGTCGGCGGTCGGCGCGTTCTCGGCGCTGGTCATCGGCGCTGATCGGCATCTCGATGATGCTGGTCGGCGGCTCGTCGATCCGCGCCGGCGACATGACGATCGGCGACTTCGTGATGTACCTGACGCTCACCGCGCTCATCACCGTCCCGATCGTCCAGCTGGCGAGCATCGGCACACAGATGACCGAGGCGTTCGCCGGCCTCGATCGCATTCGCGAAATCCGCCGCATGGCGACCGAAGACGACGAGGATGCCAGCCGCCTGCCCCTCCCGGACGTCCGCGGCGAAGTGGCGTTCCGCGACGTCACGTTCGAGTACAACGAGGACACGCCGGTGCTGAAGAGCGTGTCGTTTCACGCGCCGGCCGGCTCGACGACCGCGCTGGTCGGGTCGAGCGGCTCGGGCAAGAGCACGCTGATCAGCCTGGTCATGACGTTCAACCGGCCGAAGAGCGGGCAGGTGCTCGTCGACGGCCACGATCTCACCACGGTGCGGCTGCGCGACTACCGCAGTCACCTCGGGGTCGTGCTGCAGGACAACTTCCTGTTCGACGGGACGATCGGCGAGAACATCGCCTACGCGGAGCCGCACGCCACGCGCGACGAGATCGTCGCGGTCAGCCGCATCGCGCACTGCGACGAGTTCATCCAGGGCTTCGAGAAGGGCTACGACACGATCGTCGGCGAGCGCGGCGTCCGGCTTGTCGGGCGGCCAGCGGCAGCGCGTCGCGATCGCGCGGGCGATTCTTGCCGACCCCCGCATCCTGATCCTCGACGAGGCCACCTCCAGCCTCGACAGCGAGAGCGAAGCGATGATCCAGGACGGCCTGAAGTCGCTGCGCCGCGGCCGGACGACGTTCGTGATCGCGCACCGGCTGTCGACCATCCGGAGCGCGGATCAGATCCTCGTTCTCGAGCACGGCGAGATCGTCGAGCGCGGCACGCACGACGAGCTGCTGGCGAAGGACGGGCGCTACCGGCAGCTCTACGACAAGCAGTACCGGTTCGAGCGCGACCGCTTCATCAACCCGGGCGAGGATTTCACGCCCGAACCGGAAGCCATCGCGCCAGCCGTGCGGACCAGTACTGCACTGTGATGGTGAAATTTCAGATTTAAGATCGTTCGACGATTCAGACGATGATTTCGGTTTCCGAAGAATGAATCTGAAGGGCCGCCTGACCGGTCTGCTCGTCGATCCCAAACGCGAGTGGAGCATCATCGCCGGCGAGCCGGCCGATGTCGTCTGGCTGTACCGGCACTTTATCGCCATCGTCGCGGCGATTCCGTCAGCGGCGCTGTTTCTGCGCTTCACGTTCGCCGCATCGCCGATCTGGGCCTGGGTGCAGCTGTGGCGAGGTACATGTCGCGCTGGCCACGCCGATGGTGGCAGCGATGGTCGTCGAAAAGCTCGCGCCGAGGTTCCGGTCGAGCGGCAGCACCGCGCAGGCGCTGAAGCTGGTTGCGTACAGCGCGGCGCCGACTTGGGTGGCGGGGGTCTTTTATCTGCTTCCTGGTGTTGGCGTCGAACAGCGGCGCTGGTCGGCGCTGCTGTATGGCATCTACCTGTTCGCGCTCGGACTCCCGCGGCTGATGCACACGCCACGCGAACAGCTCGTGCCGTTCATGGTCGTCTGCGCATCGTGCTCCTCGTCGATCAACATCGTGCTGACGCTCGTCGTGTCGGGTTCGCGGGCGATCTGATCACCGCAGCGTGGTTCCACTCTCGACGATGTTCACTTTCCTTTCCACTATGGCAAGCTCGTGCCCACCCTGTCCCTTGAGCACGCCGCGGACGGAGTACTCACCGGTCGGCAAACTCCGGAACTGGAGAAACGTCGTTCTCGGTGCGGACTCGCCGTCGAGTTGGATTTCGCTGCTGCGAAAAAACTCCGGCGACTCGGCAATGATTTCGATCGACCGATTGCCGGGATCCGCCTCGATCGTCGCCTGCACGCTGAGGTTGGCTGGGGCAAACGCCACCGCGGGAGAAACCTTCATCGCCAACCTGTCATTCGCACCTACCGCGCCCGAAATCAGAATCACAAAACCGATCAGCCCCGCGCCAACTTTCATCACGCACCGCCTTGCGGCGGCCGTCACTGCAAAGCGCAGTCCCGAGCTAAGACCTCGGTGACTCGGCTGATGCTCGAGACTCGCGGGTTGCGAATCGACGAGTTTCGCGAGTCGCCGGAGCCTGAGCGACGATCCACGCGTCCGACCACAGCCGATCCATCGAGCTCCGAGCCCCGAGTCCCGAGTCCGGCGCTAGCCGAAGGCCCCCGCTTGGCTGTACCCTTCTTCCATGCCCTCACCTCGCACAGCTCTCGCCATCGCCTCGCTGATCGCGTTCGCGGCGTGCTCGACCGCCGCGCAGCCCATCCGTCAGCAGACGGCCGACGATGCGGTGGCGACGGTGGGAGGGGCGCGGATCACGCTTGGGGAGGTCGACGCGCGGGCACTGACGGTGCCGGCGGCGAATTTCGGGAACCTGCCGCTGGCACAGGCGCTGTACGAAGCGCGCCGGGCCGTCCTCGACGAAATGATCGGCAACCGCCTGATCGATGCAGACGCAAAGGCGCGCGGGGTCGATCGTGATGCGGTGGTGCAGCAGGAGATCACGGCGAAGGTCACCCAGCCGACCGACGTCGACGTGGCCGATTGGTACAAGGCCAACCAGGCGCGCGTCCAGGGCGCGACCCTCGAGCAGGTCGCCGCGCCGATTCGATCCCTGCTCGTCCAGGAGCGTACCGCGGCCGCTCGACGAACCTATGTGGACCGGCTGAGGGCGTCGACGCCGGTCACGATCAGCCTGGATCCTCCCCGCGTCGCCGTCTCGGACGGGGGACGGCCGGCGAAGGGGCCGGCGAATGCGCCCGTGCAGATCATCGAGTTCTCCGACTTCGAATGCCCGTTCTGTTTCCGCGTCAACCCGACGGTGGCGCAAGTCCTGAGCACCTACGGCGATCGCGTCCGCCTCGTCTACCGGCACTTGCCGCTGCCCAACCATCCGAACGCGCGCCCGGCCGCGGAGGCCTCGGCGTGCGCCAACGAGCAAGGCAGATTCTGGGAGTACCACGACCGGCTGTTCGCCGACCAATCCAAGCTGGCCACGGCGGATTTGAAAAAGCATGCGGCCGATCTGGGCCTCGACACCGGCAAGTTCAACGCATGCGTCGATGCGCGCCGGTTCCAGAAGGACGTCGACGCCGACATGGACGCGGCCCAGCTGCTGGGCGTCTCGGGCACGCCGCACTTCTTCATCAACGGCCGCGCGCTCAGCGGCGCGCAGCCGCTCGAAAGCTTCAAGGAGATCATCGACGAAGAGAGTTAGCGCGGAAGTGAGCCGGGCCTGCAGGCTCGCACTTGACTTCAGCTCGAGCGCGCTGAGTCGCGACAACGTCGCAGCGGCGCGAGCGTCGCGACACTGCTGTCGTGAAAACGCCCAAGCTGTCAGGTGAGCTGATCGATCCAAAAATCAGCGCAACCTAATTGCGAGTCGGCTGAGCACGTCCACGAAGTGCGAATCTTCCCGTTGACTGCGCGGGAGGATCGACTATCATCCCGCCGCGTAGTCGTTTCGTATTAATACCGCCGCTCGCAGCCCTTATTCGTTCGACCGTCGACGCTCGACTTCGAAGGTCCGCCAAGGAGGCTGCCATGGTCCGTTCCGCGATCGTCGGTGCCCTGGTGCTTGGCGCCGCACTGGCGCTCCCCGCATACGCACAGCAGACGAGCAGCATTGCCGGGATCGTGCGTGACACGTCGGGCGCGGTCTTGCCCGGCGTCACGGTCGAAGCCACGAGTCCCGTCCTCATCGAGAAGATCAGGACCGTCGTGAGCGACGAGCAGGGCCGCTACAACATCAGCGACCTGGTGCCCGGCACCTACATGGTGACGTTCCGGCTGCAAGGTTTCAGCACGATCCGGCGCGAGGGGATCACCCTGACATCGGGATTCACGGCGTCGATCAACGCCGACCTGCAGGTCGGAGCCCTCGAGGAAACGATTACGGTCAGCGGCGCGTCGCCGATCGTCGACACGTCGAACGTCACGGCGCCAGACCGTCGCCTCGAGCGAGCTGCTCGCGACGCTGCCGGTCAGCACCAAGAACATCCAGTCGCTCGTGACGCTCACGCCCGGCTGGTCCGGCGTCGCCGACGTCGGCGGCCGCTACACCGCCGAGGTCGGCTCGTTCCACGGCAAGCGCGGCATCAAGGTGTCGTTCGACAGCATGGTCATCGAGAACAGCGACGGCAACAGCAGCTACCAGATCAACTCGCAGTCGGTCTCGGAGATGGTGGCGCAGACGAGCGGCGTCACGGCGGAGGTCAACGCCGACGGCCCGGTGATGAACATCATCCCCCGGGAGGGCAGCAACAAGTTCAGCGTCATCGGGAACTCGCTGTACACCAACTCCAATCTCGAGAGCAGCAACCTGAACGACGAACTGCGGGATCGCGGCTTCACGAACGTCAACAAGACCTATCAGATGTGGGATCACGGCGCGACGATCAGCGGGCCGATCAAGCAGGACCGGGTCTGGTTCCTGGCCGCGCCGCGCACGTGGGGGTTCTCGCGTCAGATCGCCGGCGCCTACTGGAACAAGACGCAGGACGTCTTCCTCACGCCGCCCGGCGCCGAGCGCAAGGTCGTCAAGTGGACGCCGTGGACCGACCGCGAGCTCAACGAGGACAGCGGCCGGTACGAGTGGTACAACTCCGGCCTGGCTCGCGGCACCTGGCAGATCGTCGCAGCGCAACAAGTTCAACGTGTTGTTCGACTATCAGCGCGCGTGCAACTGCTACGGCGCGACGCCGGCGAGCGCGCAGGAAGCGACCAGCGACTACAAGTTCCAGCCCAATCGGCTGGTGCAGACGACCTGGAGCTCGCCGCGGACCAACCGGCTGCTGCTCGAGGCGGGCGGCGCCTTCTCGATCTCGCAGTGGAACGCCTACTGGCATCCCGGCGTGACCCCTGACATCATCCGCGTCAGCGATCAGACGCTTGGCATCAGCTACGGGTCGCAGACGAGCTACCGCGGCTGGCCGAACCACACCGACCGCTACTCGCAGCGCGTCGTCGGCCACCTACGTCACCGGCACGCACTCGTTCAAGGCCGGCATGCAGAACGAGGTGCTGGTCACCAACGCGCAGTACATCACCAACGGCAACGTGAACTACACGTTCCGCAACGGCGATCCGATCAGCATCACCCAGTACTCGACGCCGTATCTGCGAAAGGACCGCGGCAACGATTTCGGCGTGTACGCGCAGGACCAATGGAGCGTCGGGCGCTTCACGTTCCAGATGGGCATCCGCTACGACTGGTACTACGGGTGGGTGCCGGCGCAGAGCACGCCCGGCGACACCTACGGCTGGCCAGGGGCCCCGAGCCGCAACGAGTGGCTCGGGCGAGCGCTCGTACGGCGAAGGTCACCGGCGTGCCGTCGTGGATGGACATCAACCCTCGGGTCGGCGCCGCCTACGATCTGTTCGGCAACGGCCGCACGGCGCTGAAGTTCGCCATCGGCCGCTACGTCGCGAAGACGAACGTCGACGTGCCGGCCGCCAACAACCCGATCACCACCTCGGTCATCACGACCAGCCGCGCGTGGCGGGACCTGAACAAGAACTTCGTGCCGGATTGCGATCTGGGGAACTTCGGCGAGCAACCCGAGTGCGGCGCGATCGACAACCAGTTCTTCGGCCAGAACAACCCGCGCGCCGTGCAATGGACCGACGGCGTGCTGCACGGGTGGGGCGCGCGCGACTCCAACTGGGACCTGTCCTCCGAGATCCAGCATCAGCTCCTCCAGGGTCTCTCGGTGACGGCCGGCTACTACTTCAACACCGGCGGCTACTTCCGCAACTCCGCCACGCTGAGCAAGAACCGCGACACCGACAACACGCTGGTAGGGCCGGACGACTTCGATCCGTTCTGCATCACGGCACCGACCAACTCGGAGTTGCCTGGCGGCGGCGGCTACCCGGTCTGCGGGATGTACGACGTCAAGCAGGACAAGTTCGGACAGCGGCAGGACACGGTCGCGCTGGCCTCGAACTACGGCGTCCCGGAGTACCGCAACCACTTCTTCAACTTCACGCTGGACGCGCGGCTGCCTGGCGGCGCCAGGTTTGGCGGCGGGGTCGATACCGGCTTTTCGGTCCGCGACACCTGCTACATCGTCGACAGCCCGCAGGAGCTGCTCTACTGCCGCGTGACCACGCCCGTTAAGGCGCAACACGCAGCTCAAGTTCAACGGCAGCTACCCGATGAAGTACGGCATCGTCGTGGCGGGGACGTTCCAGAATCTGGCGGGTCCGACGCTACGAGGCCAACTACCCCGCGACGTCGGCCGAAGTCGCGCCGTCGCTCGGCCGACCGCTCGCCGGCGGCACACGTTCGGTCAGCGTGCCGCTCGTCGCGCCGAACACGCTCTTCGAGGATCGGACGACCCGGCTCGATCTCCGCGTCAGCAAGATCTTCAACATGGGCACGCTATCGCCTGCAGGTCAACCTGGACGCCTACAACGCGCTGAACAGCAGTTCCATCCTGTCGGTGAACAGCACCTACGACGCGCGGTGGCGGCAGCCGAACTCGGTGATCGATCCGCGGTTGTTCCAGGTGAGTGGGCAGATTAGCTTCTGAAGAGACGCGAAGAGTAGGAATGCGGAGATTCGGAATTAGGAGATGCTGATGAGCCGGGTCCGAAGTCCGAATTCTTAATTCCTAATTCCTAACTTTACGGCGAGTTCGTTCAAAACTCGCGGCGGGCCCTGGAGTAGAGATGCGGCGATCGCGGCGAATGTCGCGAGCAGCAAGAGGACCGCGACGAGGACGTGGTCGCCGCGCTCGCGTGTCAGGGGATTGAAGAACATCGACGTCGCATACCCGCCGAGGAAGCCGCCGGCGTGGGCCCAGTTGTCGACGCCGCGAATGAGCAGGCCCATCACGAACAGGATGATCGCGTAGCGCGTCGCCTCGCCGCGAATCAGGCTGCTGCCGCTCTTCCGTCCGTAGTGCACCATGGCGCCGAGCAGCCCGAAGACGGACGCGGACGCGCCGACCGTGATCCCGCCGCCGCCGCCCATCAGGGGAACGCGGACCGATGAATGCGCCGGCGGTCGAACTCAGCAGGAAGCCGGCCACGCCGGAGATGACATAGATGATCACGGTCCGCCCGGGGCCGACGAGGTCGACGGCCACCGGTCCGAGGTCGCGGACCCACATCATGTTGAACAGGATGTGCAGCAGCCCGCCGTGCAGCCAGCGAGGCGCTGAGCACCGTCCACCAGTAGCCGAGGAGGAAGACCGGGATAGGCGCCGCTGGCCCCGAACCAGATCAGCGCGCGCACGCTCGGCGAGAGGATCGAAAAGACGCCCCCGCCCATGATGTCGCCGCCCGACGCCGACCAGCGCCAGGCCGTACAGGATCACCGACGCGCCGATCACCAGCGGCACGAACCCCATGTCGCGGCCGAGCGCGCGGATCGCCGGCGCGAAACCCCACAGCCCGGGATTCGATCGCCCGCACGAATAGCACTTGTCGTCGCGGACCCCGACGAGCGACCCGCACGACGGACAGACGACAGAGCCTTCGGTCTTACGGTTGAACACGGAACTCCTCTGGGCTCGAGGCTGGAGCTGAGCCCTGCCCCAGTCCCAGCCTCGGCCCTAGTCCCTGCTTCGGCCGCATGTTCGCCGCGAGAATCCGCTTGCGCAGCCGGATGCTCGACGGCGTCACCTCGACCAGCTCGTCGTCGTTGATGAACTCGATCGCCTGCTCGAGCCCCAGCTTGCGCGGCGGAATCAGCCGGATCGCTTCGTCGGCGGTCGAGGCGCGCATGTTGGTCTGCTTCTTTTCCTTCGTGACGTTGACGTCCAGGTCGTTCGGCCGCGAGTTCTCGCCGACGATCATGCCTTCGTAGACCTGCGTGCCCGGCTCGAGGAAAATCTCGCCGCGCTCCTGCAGGTTGTAGATCGCGTAGGCGGTGGCCGGGCCCGGGACGATCGGCGACGAGCGCGCCGGTGGCGCGCGACGGAATTGCGCCGTGCCACGGCTCCCAGCTCGAGAAGATGTGGTTCATGATGCCGGTGCCCTTGGTGTCGGTCATGAACTGCGAGCGGAAGCCGATCAGCCCGCGCGCCGGGATGCGGAATTCGAGCCGGACGCGGCCGCTGCTGCCCGCGGAGCGCCCCGCGCGACGCGTGGCAGAATCGCGACCATCTTCGTCATGACGCCCTTGCGCTCGCCGACCTGCGCGATGACGATGCCCTGGTGGTCCTCGG
Source organism: uncultured Acidobacteriota bacterium (assembly GCA_963720005.1). Taxonomy (GTDB): domain Bacteria; phylum Acidobacteriota; class Vicinamibacteria; order Vicinamibacterales; family CAVVIG01; genus CAVREM01. The sequence continues at coordinate 74,501 of CAVREM010000106.1, forward strand.
GCACGTCGATGACGAGCTCCTCGACCGGCTCCACGATCTGGCCACCGCTGCTCCTTCGTGACGATGTCGGGCCGCGACACCTGCAGCTCGAAGCCCTCGCGCCGCATCATCTCGATGCAGGATCGACAGCTGCAGCTCGCCGCGGCCGACGATCTTGACCTGCTCGGGCGAATCGGTCGGCTCGAGGCGGATCGACACGTTGCCGAGCAGCTCCCGATCGAGGCGGTCGCGCAGCTGGCGCGACGTCACGTACTGGCCTTCGCGGCCCGCCATCGGCGAGGTGTTGACGCCGAAGATCATCGAGACCGTCGGCTCGTCGATCGCGATCGGCGGGATCGCGATGCGGTGCTCGACGTCGGCAATCGTCTCGCCGATGGTGATGTCCTCGATGCCGGCGAGGCAGACGATGTCGCCCGCGGCCGCTGCTTCGATGTCGACGCGCTTCAGGCCATCGAACGCGTACAGCTTGGTGACCTTCGTCTCCTGGACCGCGCCGTCCAGCTTGCACACCGCGACTTGATCGCCGATCTTCACGCGCCCGTTGAAGATGCGGCCGATGGCGATCCGTCCGAGGTAGTCGCTCGAATCGAGGTTGGCGACCAGCAGCTGCAGCGGCGCGTCCGGGTTGCCGCGCGGCGGCGGCACGTGTTCGACAATGGCGTCGAACAGCGGCCGCAGGTCCGAGCCCTGGACCGCCGCGTCGCGGCTCGCCGTCCCGGCCCTGGCGTTGGTGTAGAGCACCGGGAACTCGAGCTGCTCCTCCGTCGCGTCGAGATCGATGAACAGGTCGTAGATCTCGTTGAGCACTTCCTGGGCGCGGGCGTCGGGGCGATCGATCTTGTTGACGACGACGATCGGCGGCAGCCGGCGCTCGAGCGCCTTGCGCAGGACGAAGCGCGTCTGCGGCAGCGGCCCTTCCGAGGCGTCGACCAGCAGCATCACGCCGTCGACCATCGACAGCGTCCGCTCGACCTCGCCGCCGAAATCGGCGTGGCCGGGCGTGTCGACGATGTTGATCAGGTGATCGCCGTAGTGGACCGCGGTGTTCTTGGCGAGAATCGTGATGCCGCGCTCGCGCTCGAGGTCGGTGTTGTCCATCGCGCGCTCGGCCACCCGCTCGTTGACCCGGAACGTGCCGCTCTGATGCAGCAAGCGCATCGACCAGCGTGGTCTTTCCGTGATCGACGTGGGCGATGATCGCGACATTTCTGCGGAGCGGGTTGGCAACGTCCGCGCGGGACGGGGCGCTCGGGCGCGGTTCGGTGGACGAAGGCATCTACCCAGTATACCGGTCGGAGGCCGGACCTGAAAGGTCCGGCACTACGGCGACCTAAGGGTCGCCTACGTACGCTCTCTGCGGGGCTTGCTTCGCCGCTTCGATCCGCCGCACGTTCTCTTCGTACGACAGCGCCGCTCCGTCGCGCACCAGCGGATAGCGTGGCGATCGATAGACCTCATACGCCTCGGTGCGCAGGTGCGCGGTCATGTGGTGGCCGATGCGGGTCGCGCGCTCGTGGCGCAGCGCGGAGATGTCGATCGGCGCGACGACGATGCGCTCGCCCGGTCCGGGCGACGCTTCGGCCAGCAGGCGGCCGTCGAAGTCGACGACCTGCGATCCGCCGGGCCACGAGTACGGCGGGTAATGGCGCAGGCTGGCGCCCTGGTTGGCCGCGACGACGAAGGCGATGTTCTCGATCGCCCGCGCGCGGTTGATCAGCGTCCACCAGCTCATCGGATCGGTGGCGCCCCACGGATCCATGTACGCCGACACGCGGACGAGGATCTCCGCGCCGTTGGCGGTCAGCTGACGCAGCGCTTCAGGAAACAGCCAGTCGTAGCAGATGGCGCAGCCGATCCGGCCGATCGGCGTGTCGGCGACCGGAAACAGCGGCTCGTCGTAGCCGGGCAGATCGTGCGGGCTGGTGTGCACCTCGTACGGGATCCACGGATTCACCTTTCGGTACTTGAACAGGATGCCCTCCGGGCCGATGAGGCACGTCGTGTTGAAGACGACGCCCGGCCAGCGCGGGTCCTCTTCGATCATCGTCCCGCTCTGGATGTACACGCCGTGCTCGCGTGCCTTGCCGTCAACCGGTCGGTGTGCTCGTTCGGGATCTCCACGGCCAGCTTGTCGAGCAGCTCGTGCACCGTTGCGTAAATCGGCGCCGCGTGCGCGAACTCGGGAAAGACGACCAGCTTCACCGGCAGGAACGGCGCGCTGCCGGCGACCGCCGAGTCGATCATGCTCAGCATCCGATCGGTGTTCGCCTTCATCGAGTGCCGATCGATCGGGTTCGGCATGTCGGTCTGGCAGGCGGCGGCGGCAAATCGGATGTGGTTCATGGGTTCATGCTCACCAAAAGGCAACCACGAAGACGCGAAGACTCGAAGAAGACCTCTACTTACTCTTCGCGTCTTCGAGACTTCGTGGTTGCATTTGCTCAAGTCTCGGAACGGGCCTGACAATCCGCCGAGTGTTGTAGGTCTCACGGTACCGGCCGGTGCGCCGGCGTATCCGGATAGTGCTCGCGTTGATGGGTACGGATACGCGCTCATGCGATGGAACGGCAGCGGCTCGACATGATCGGGCGTGGCGGAGTTGATGTCCATCTCCTTGCTGAAGCCGTCGGCGAACAGCAGGAACGTTCGCGTCCACCCTTCCGGCAGCGGCGGCAAGTGCCGCGGCATCGAACTCGAGCGCTCACCTCGTCTCCCGGTGCCGCGATGACGAACATGTCGTCTGATTTCATGACCAGCTCGCGGACGTCGCCTTCACGCGTGTAGCGGCCGGTCATCACCTTCCACGGCGATTCCCGGGTGACGCGCGCGTAGTCGTAGATCATCGGCTCGGTGCCGTCCGGTCGGAGCTCGGCGGAAAAACCGCGCGACCGCAGGCAGCGCGGTCGCGGGCTCGAGCGTCGCGTCGAAGCAATCCTGTCGGCACGAACGGCGCGGCCCGACGGCGATCCGATCCCAGTACACCCGCATGTTGGTGACGATGCGGACGACGTGTTCGCCCGGGCGAAGCACACCGGACAGGTCCAGCGGGGATCGTCTGCGGCCGTCCGACCGGCAGGCCAATCTGCTCGATCGCGCGCCGCCACCGCCCCTGAGCATCCTTGACCTCGAGCGCCGGCGCGAGATGCGCGATGCCCGCCTGCGATGCAGCGACGTTGTCGCTCGAGAACGCGTAGTCGGTCCAGGCGGTGAGGAGCAGAACGTCGGCGGGACGTCCCCCGGACAGGCCGGACCTCAGGTCGAGCGTCAACGCGTGAGGTTTCGCGTAACCGCGAATCGGCTCGAGCGGAAAGCCGTCCGGATACGTCCGATCGGTCGCCGCGATGTGCCCGGTCATGTCACGGCCGCTATCGTCGACCGCTGACGGCGTCCACTGATCGGCCACCGCGAAGAGGCGGAACGGCTTGGGCGGCGAAGTCATCCCTTCGTTCGGATGCACTTCCACGTCCGATGGATGGGCGATCGCCAGCAGCTGGACGCGATCGAGGAACAGCGTCTCCTCGAGCTCGTTGGTGATGCGCAGATCCAGGCGGCCGTCGCGCGGCCGGAGCTGGTCGCCGCGAATCCGGACGTACTCCGTCGGATCCGGCACGCTTCGGACGCCCGGCGCCTCCCGGTACCCCATTTCGCCGGCTCCCAGGAAATCGGTGACGAACTCGAAGCGCTCGCCGTTCCACGTGAACAGGAAGGGGCACGACGAGGGTTTGCGATCGAGCTCCTCGATGACGACGGGGGCGGGTGGGGCAGGTAGCGGGCGGGGCGGGAGCGGCGGAGAGGACGGAGACGCGGAGAAGATCTCCGATTGGAGGATACCCGAGGGCCAGAGGACGCGCACCGCATCGGCGACCAGCACGGTTGCCCAATCCGAACACGACATCAGCGGGCGCGACCATTGGCGTGGCCGCCGACGTCTCGACACGAGCGCTCAGGCTCCCCGAGCGAATCTGCACCTTGGCGCCGATCGCCGATCGGTTGCCGACCCTTCCCTTCAGCTGCACGCGCTGGAAATGCCGGTCGGGATCGCCGCGGTTCATCAGCGCGTTGACGCCGCCGGCGCGTCAGCACCACGATGTCGGGCGCCCCGTTCCCGTCGAGATCGCCGACGGCAATACTGCGTGGATTCTCCGGGACGACACTCGACGACGAAACCATCGCCTGGTTCGTGACGTCCATCCACCGGCCGCCCAGGTTGCGAAACGCGCGCCCGCCGGCCGTGGACCAGGTGAACAGGTCGAGGAGGCCGTCGTTGTCGTAGTCGATCAGCTGCGCTGCCGACGATCCACGGACCCCCTCCGGCGGTGGCGATGCGCGGAAACGTCCGCGGCCGTCGCTCATGGCGACCACGGCTTCGGTGTTCGAGCCGAAGAACAGGAAATCGGGAAAGTCGTCCTTGTTGATGTCGCCGATGGCCGCGCTGGCGAACTGCGCGGGCATCCCGAGCCCGGTCAGGCTGGTCTCGCCGGCAACATCCAGGAACGTCCCATCCCGGCGATTCTTGAACAAGGCCGGTGCTCCGGCAGCGTTGACGACGAGCAGATCGAGATCGCGGCGATTGTCGAAATCGGTGGGCGCGATCGCGATCGGCCGGACCGGCGCCTGCAACCCCGCCTCGCGCGTCGTGTCAGTGAACGTGCCATCGCCGTTGTTGCGCAGCACCTGCAGCGCGCCAGGCGCCGAACCGACGACCAGATCGACATCGCCGTCGTGATCGAGATCCGCCCATGCGGCCGTTGCCGGCGGATTCGGAATCCGCAAGCCCGAGCGTGAGGTGGCATCTGCGAACCGGCCGTTCCCTTCGTTGCGAAGGAGCGAGCTCCCCCTGCTCCTCAGGACGAAGAGATCCGTTCGGCCGTCGTTGTCGTAATCAGCGGCGACCGCGCCCAGCGCTTCCCCGCTTGCCGGACCAAATGCGGTGGCGGTGACGTCGACTCCAGCGTCCGGAGCCTTCGTTCATGAACAGTCGATCGCCCGCCGACGCGCCGGCAAAGATGTCGAGGTCACCGTCCCCGTCGGCATCGAGCAACGCGACGCCGCCGTCGGCGCCTGGCATCGACGCGATGACAGTCGACGTGAAGGCCGCTCGCGATGGCGCCGTGTCGACAAGCTGGGGTTCCGCGCCCGTCGACGCCAACGCCTCCGCATAGGAGCCCTGCTCGAGGTACCCGTTGCCGAAGGTCACCGCGTAGCCGACCGACCTGAGCGACTGCGCCCGGGCGAGCGCTTCGCGCCCTTCGATCTCCTGCCCCGCGCGCGTCAGCGCCAGCCCGAGGTTGTAGACGGCGGTGACGTTGTACGGCTCCAACGAGACGGCGCGGCGAAGAACAGTGATGGCCTCCTCGTAGCGGCGCTGTTCGAGGAACAACTGTCCCAGATTGATGTTGGTACCGGGGTCGTCGGCATCGATGCCCCGAACCTGCTCGAATGCGCGCAGCGCAGCGTCCTGGCGGTTGTCCGCGCGGGCAATCAGACCACGGACGTACGGCGGCTGTGGTGCATTCGGCAGGAGACGGGCGGCCTCAGCGGCCTCCCGATCCGCCGACGCCAGATCCTGACCGTAAAGAAGCGCGAGGCTCAGATTCAAACGCGCGATCCCGAGCCCTTCGTCTATCTGGAGCGCCTCGCGGAACGCGGCGGCGGCTTGCGGATACTCGAATCGCTCGAGAAACGCGATGCCGCGATTGTTCGCGCGGTAGGCGCGCTCCGCGGGTCCGCTGGCGGCTGGCCCACCCCGGCAACCCGGAGACGAACAACCACAAAGGACACGAACGGACACAAAGGCCAGAAAGACCGCGAACCGGCCAGTCCGGTGTGTGGTTGTGGATGGATCAGCGCTTGATCGCGATCGGCGTCGCGCGCACGACGCCTTTTCCTTCTTCAATCGTGAGCACCTGGTTCGCCGGTTGACCGGCGGACGGTTTCGACACGTCCGCTCGGCCAGGTCACGCGGACGGAATCGACGCTCGATGCCGCGCCGAGGCCGAAGGTGAGCGGCAGTTCGCTCTGGGAAGCATAGCTGGAGCCGGTCTTGACGATCTGCCACCCCCGCCGCCCCCCTGCCGCGGTGACGTCGACGCGAGCGCCGATGCCGTCGCGGTTCGACGAAGTCCCAATCGTCTGGACGCGGATGACATTACTACGGTTGCCGCCGTCGTTGCGCAGCAGCCGCGCCGGTCCGTTGTTGACGTTCAGCAGCACGTCCAGGTCGCCGTCGTTGTCGTAGTCGGCGTAGGCCGCTCCCCGCGCGACAACCGCGCCGCGCGAAGGCGGTGCCCGCCTTCGCGCGCACGTCCTCGAACTGTTTCCCATCGATGTTACGGAAGAGATGAGGTGCCTGGGCATACGTGACGCGCGACTGCACTTTCTCGATGTCGTCGCTCACGTGTCCGTTGGCCGCGAAGATATCCGGGTGGCCGTCGAGATCGTAGTCGAAGAAAAAGCAGCCGAAGGTCAGCGTCAACAGCGTCGCCCGGCCGATGGTCAGCCGCGGCGCATCGTCGATGAACAGCCCCTTCCCCTCGTTGTGATACAGCGCCATCATCTCGTTCGAGAAGTTGCCGACGATGACGCTCGGACGGCCGGAGCCGTCGTAGTCGGCTGCGTCGACGCCCATCCCGGCGCGCGCGACGCCCTGCTGGCTGAAGGCGACGCCCGCGCCGACGGCCACGTCCTCGAACGTGCCGTTCTGCCGGTTCCTGTAGAGACGGTTCGGCTCGGTGTCATTCGCGACGAACAGGTCCATCCAGCCGTCGCCGTCGAAGTCGAGCATCGCAGCGCCCGAGGCCTTTCGACGACGTATCGAAGACGCCGGCCTTGCGCGTGACGTTCTCGAACGTGCCGTCGCCGCGGTTCCGATACAGCGAGGGGCTCTGCCCTTTGTAGGATTCGGGCGTGCAGTAGGTCTTGTTCTTGCCGTCGAGCGTGCAGTGCAGGTCGGTCGCCGCGGTCCACTGCACGTAGTTCGCCACGAACAGGTCGAGTTTCCCGTCCTTGTCGTAGTCGAACCACAGCGCGCTCGTCGAAAAGCCGCCGTCGGCAACGCCCGCCTGCTTCGTCACATCTGAGAAGCGGCCGCCTCCCAGGTTTCGAAACAGTCGATTGCCGCCGAGCGCGGTCACGTACAGGTCCGCCTTGCCGTCGTTGTCGAAGTCGGCGGAGGTTCCGCCGATGCCATAGATCTCCACGTCGAGGCCGGACCCGCGCGTGACGTCGGTGAACACACCTTTGACGTTCCGATACAGCGCCGGCAGCGCCCGCTTCGCCGCCGGCGATGGGTTCAGGCTCTTCCCGTTGACCAGCAGCACGTCCTGCCAGCCGTCGGCGTCGATGTCGAAGAACACGACGCCCGAACCGATCGTCTCGGGCAGGTACTTCTTCCCGAACCCGCCGTGGCTGTGGACGAACGTGATGCCCGCCGCCGCGGTCGCGTCGACGAACGCGATCGGCCCCGGCCGCAGAGATCGCCGCACCGGCGATCATCAGCCCGCCGCAGGCCGCCAACAGATTCCGGACGCTCCGTTCACGCATTCCTAATTCCAAATTCCAAATTCCTAATTCCTAATTGCGATGCTCATGGATCGCTTGCCGCTCGTTGTTGTCGTCCGGCGACTTCAGCCGGTACGGGCCGGTGATGGCCTGTGCGGTTTCGTCCGCCTTGAAGCGGGTATACAAGGCCCGTTCGCGCTCGGCGTTCGCGGAGTCGCCGGCGCCCTGGTAGGCGAGCATCAGATTGTAATGGGCGTCGAGATCCTCGGGGTCGACGGCGAGCGCGCGCTTGAACGCCGCAATCGCTTCGTCGAAGCGGCGCTGATAGAAGTGAACGCGCCCGATCTCGTTCAGCACGACGCGATCACGCGGATACTGCTCGGCGGCGATGGCCAGGTGCTCGATCGCCTCGTCGTAGCGCCCCAACGTCTTCAGCGCCGTGCCGAGAAAGTAGTGCGCCTTCGCGAGGCGGGGCGACAGCTTCAGCGCCTGCTTCGAGCAGCGGGATCGCGGCGTCGACGTCGCCTTCCTGAATCCGTGTACGGGCCACGTTGACCGGGCCGTCGGCATACGCCGGATCCATGGCCATCACTTTCTCGAATGCGGCCTGCGCCGACTTTCAAATCGCCCTGCAGCAGCAGGCCAATCCCGTAGTCGTTCCACCGTTCCCGCACCGACGCATCGAGCAGCGGCTGAACGGGCGGGTGGCGGTGCGCGCTCGTCAATCACCGCAAGAGCCGGCGTCGGCTTCGGCCATCACGGTGATCGGGATGTCGGGAATCGCCTTGATCTGTCCCGAGACCTTCGAAGTGTCGCCGGTGAAGATCCATCGGCCATCGTCGTACGACTCGGCTGACCGCGGGATTCGCGTCCGCCGGATCGCGGACGCCCGCGAACGCCCACTGCGTGTTCCACCAGGCGAACTTCCGGTAGTTCACCTTGGCGCGGAGGAAGATCTTCGACCCGGCGTCCTTCGGGATGTCGAGCCGGTAATGCACCGTGTCGGCGGCGCCGGGCGGGATGAGACGCACGTACGCGACCGAGCGCGTCGCCCAGGCGTTGCGCTTGTTGATCGGGTTGCCGTGCTCGTCGAGCTGCCGGCTGCGGTAGAAATGCGCGGCCGGGTCGACCGGGCCCTTCCCCTCATCCGCGACCGCACCGCTGTGCAGCAGGACGCGGCCCTTGTCGTCGACGGCCTCGAGCTCCACCCAGACGTCGAAGGCGTCGACGGTCCCGCCGGGAAAGAAGTGGCCCACTTTGCGCGTCCGCACGACGACCTCGACGCGCACCGATTCGCCGCGGCGCACGACCGCGTTAATTTTGTTCAGCGGCGCCAGGACCTCGGCCGCCGGGGCCACGGCACGGGCGCGGCCGGCGGCGAACGCACGCCGACTCTTCGCCGACCGCGAACGTGCTCGAAAGCTGAGGGCCCTCGGCGCGCTGATCGGCCGTGCGCCCTAGCTCGGACCGTCGGCTGCCGCGCCGCGCACGATGCCGAACACGTCGACGGAAATCTGTCCGTCGCGCAGGAAATCCTGCACGACCTTCAGCTGCACCGGATCGCGGTTGACGTATGGCAGCGCCGTGTTCGCCGCCGGGAAGCGGTGCGATCGGACCTTGCCGTTCTTCGCCGCCGGATCGTTCGAGTCGACGAGCGGCATGTGGCAGTCGGCGCAGCGCTGCGGCGCCGCCGGATAGTAAAACGATCGCGCGCCCTGTCCCGACACGCCCGAAGCCTGCCAGTTGTCGTAGTCGTTGAAGCCTCGGATCCACCGGTAGCCGTTCACCGGCACGTCGAGGTGCACCTTGTGGCACGACGAGCAGAACTCGGCCGTCTGCTCGCGGTGGAACGGCTTCATGAAGGTCTCGCGGTGCGGGCGCGGCGCCAGGAAGATCGAGCTGATCGTGCACCCGGCGGAGCACCGGGTTCTCGCTCGCCGCCAGGTCGTGCAGCGGCGGATATTCGATCGTGAAGTCGCCCTGCCCCATGGAACTGTGCACGCGGGTGATCGAATGGCACGAGGTGCAGGCCAGGCCGGCCTGGGCTTCAGGCGTGTCGATCTGTTCCTTGATCGGCCGGTCGAAGCGGCCGTTGAAGAACACGGCATGGTCGTGGCAACCCGCACACCACTTCGACGGCTTCGTGCCGACCACGTCCTGCATGTACTCGATCGACTTGCGGTACCACTGGTTGTTGAACGACGAGAAATGGTGCGCCGACGAATTCCACTGATCGTAGATGTCCTTGTGGCATCGCTCGCACGTCGCGGAGGTCATGAAGAAGTTCGCCGGGATGATCCCGTTGACGTTGGTGTTGGCCGACGAAGGGAAGAACGGGCTCGTCGGGCCGGCGCCTTCCTCCTCCATCCGGAGGGGACCTCAGTGGGATTGGCGATGCGGTGCGCGGCGAGCCAGCGCTCGTGCTGAACCCGTCCGGCGACGATCAGCGCCAGGACGCCGACGAGCGTCATGGCGATTGCGGTGCGGGTCGTCGTCCGGCTAAAGCCGGACACTACGTCGGACGGATCTGGCGTACGCCGGACACGACGAGCGAAATCAGCAGGACGGCCGCGCCGGCGGCCGACACGGCGACGTGCGCGTTGACGAGCGGGCGATAGGCGGTCGTCGCGCCGGTCACGAACAAGGCCAGGCCGAGCAGCGAGTCCGACGCCGCAGATGACCAGGCCCACGCCGCCCAGCCGGCCCGGCACGAACCGGCGGCGCGCCAGCGCCAGCACGACGACCGCCGCCAGGCCGACGCCGAGCAGCGGATGCAGCGCGACCTGCGTGTAATACCACAGCGTCGGCTCTGAGAAGCTCGCCAGGTACGCTGAATTGAGCAGCAGCAGCAGGAAGCCGCCGACGATCAGCCGCGACCACAGGCTGCCGGGATGTCATCCGCACTCGCATCGCTCCGCCAACGCCGGAATGTACGTCACCGGCTGCCGCCCGCGGAATAATCGAAAAACACTAGGGCCGGCCGACGCCCAGCGCGTCGGCGACCCGATTGATGTAGTTGAACCAGGCGGCGATCAGCGTGATCTGCAGGATCCCGCGGTCGTCGAAGCCGGCTTCCCGCAGACAGGCGTGGTCGTCGCGGCTCACGCGGGTGGCATCGACGCGTGAGCTTCGCCACGTAGTCGAGCATCGACCCGGTCGGCGGGCTCGAGGGGCGCGGTCCGGTAATCGCGCCGGATCGCTTCGACCAGCGCCGCATCGAGACTGACTTGACGCAGAAACTCTGCGTGCGACTCGATTCAATAGAAGCAGCGGTTCTTCACCGAGACGAGCGTCGCGATCATCTCGTGCTGCCGCCGCGTCAGCGGCAGATCGGCCGCCATCAGGGATCCGAATGTCGCGAACGCGTGCTCGAGCGCCGCCGGAATCAGGCTGTGTGACGCGACGATGCTGTCGTCGGCGACCTCGCGGAATCGCGTTCGGCTGGCCGTACTCCGGCGGGTACATCGGCATGACCGCCACGTAGGCCTCTCGCAAGGGGCCTTCGGCGTCGAGGGCCTGGGGCATCGGGATGGTCTTGATCCACGTCATGGTCGAGCTTCCAAAAGCCTCGACCTTAACGTCGTCTGGGCGATCGGGCAATAACGCAGAAAGATTAAGCGCCGCATCAACGCCGCGCCGGCGAAATACCCTGTCCCTCGGTGCACTCGTACGCCTGCCCGGCGCGACGTTGCGAATTCCTCGGTCCGGCCGCTCGGCCACTGGACGACGACGCGATCGACGCGGTCGCGGCGGCCGACGCCGAACGTCACCGGCAGCTCCGACTGCGAGAGATAGCTGGAGCCGCTCTTCACCAGCCGCGACTGCGAGGTCCCGCCGTGGAAGATCCGGACCGAGCGCGCCGATCCCGTCGCGATTGGACTTCGTGCCGACCAGCCGGATGCGCAGGCTGCGGTTGCCGGCGAGCTTGATCGTTGCGGAACAGCCGCGCGCGCGCCGTTGTTGGCCGTCATCAGCAGATCGACGATCGCCGTCGTTGTCGAAGTCGCCGCACGCAAGGCCGCGCCCGACCCGCGGCTCGGCGAACGCCGCTGCCCGCCTCCGCCGCGCGATCGCGGAACGTGCCGTCGCCCCGGTTGTGGAACAGGTGCGGCGGCTGCGCGTAGCCGACGTTGCCCCTGATATTGCGGACGGTCTCGTCGATGTGGCCGTTGGCGACGACGAGATCGAGCTGCCCGTCGAGATCGAGGTCGGCGAACACGCAGCCGAACCCAAGCGTGTTGCGGCGGGGCGCTGCCAATGCCCGGCTCGCACCGCCACATCGTCGTAGCACGGCCACCGGGCGATGCCGGCCGGTAGAGCCCGACCATCTCGTTGTCGAAGTTCGTGACGGCGACCGACGGCCGGCCGCTGCCGTCGAGGTCGGCGGCGTCGACGCCCATGCCCGGCGCGCGCTTTCCCGTCGGCGCTGAACGCCAGCGCCGGCGTCGACGGCGATTTCCGCGAACGTGCCGTTCCGCTGGTTGCGATAGAGCTTGTTCGGCTGGGTGTCGTTGGCGACGAAGAGGTCGGGCCAGCCGTCCTGATCGACGTCGAGCATCGCGACGCCGAGCGCCTTGGAGCTCGTATCGAACACGCCGCTCTTGGCCGTGACGTCGGTGAAGGTGCCGTTGCCGTTGTTGCGGAACAGCCAGGACGTCGTGCCGCGATAGGCCTCCGGGGTGCAGTACGACTTGTTGCTTGCCATCGAGGCTGCAGAACACGTCGTGCGTCGGCCGACCAGCGGACGTAGTTGCAGACGAACAGGTCGAGCAGGCCGTCGCGATCGAAATCCACCCAGACCGCGGACGTGCTGAACGCCTGTCGCGCGTCCAGGCCGCTGCCCTTGGTGACGTCGACGAAACCGCCCTTGCCGGTGTTGCGGAACAGACGGTTCTGACCGACGCAGGTGACCAGCAGGTCGGGGAAGCCGTCGTTGTTCCAGTCGCCGACCGCCACGCCCATCCCGTACATCTCGACGTCCAGGCCGGCCGCGCGCGTGACGTCCGTGAACGTGCCGTCGCGGTTGTTGCGATAGAGCGCGAGCGTCGAACGCTGTCCGACGTGGCCCGGCCAGTCCATGCCGTTGACGAGCAGGATGTCCTGCCACCCGTCGGCGTCGTAGTCCAGGAAGGCGCAGCCGGCGCCGAGCGTTTCCGGCAGCAGCTTGCCGCCGTACGCGCCGCTGTTGTGCGTGAAGGCGAGCCGCGCCGCGGCCGTGACGTCGACGAAGCGGAAACCCGAGCGGCGGGCCGGCTGCGCCGGCGGTCTGCGCCCAGGCTCGGCGACGCCGCCGCGCCGCCAGACCGCCGCGAGGAACGCGCGGCGATTCACGGAAGCGTCACCAGGCCGTTGCGGATCGCGTAGACGACGAGCTCGGCGGTCTTGTGGATGCCGAGCGCGTTCATGATGTTGGCGCGGTGGACGGCGACGGTGTTGATGCTCAGCTCGAGCGCCGCGGCAATCTCGCGGTTGGACTTGCCGTCGCAGATCAGCTGCAGCACCTGCAGCTCGCGCGGCGTCAAGGCGGATCCGCGATCCCCTTTCAGCGCGCCGGCGCCTGCCAGCCGCGGATCGAGCAGGGTCTCGCCTGCCGCGGCGCGCTTGACTACGGCCGCGAGGTCGAGATCGATAGCGCTCTTCAGGACGTATCCGCGGGCGCCGGCATCGATGGCCTGCCGGACGAGCGTATCCTCCGAATGCATGCTCAGGACGACCACCTTCGTCTCGGGCGCGTCGCGGAGGATCGCCCGCGTGGCGGCGACGCCGTTCAGCGCCGGCATGGCGTAGTCGATCAGCGACGACCTGCGGACGCAGCGCGCTCGCCATCCGGACCGCTTCTTCGCCGTCGCTGGCTTCGCCGACGACGAGGATCGTCGGGATCGTCTTCGAGCATGCGGCGGAACCCGCGGCGGACGAGCGGATGGTCGTCGGCCAGCAACACCGTGATCCGCTGATCAGTCACTGGAGCCACTGTCTGAGTCTACTGTCGTTTCACGCTCTGACCCGCGGGCGCTGGCGGCGGGCACGACGAGACGGACCAGCGTCCCGCCGTCAGCGGGATGGACAAACGCAATCGACCCGCCGATGAGCGACGCTCGCTCGCGCATCGTGACGACGCCGAGGCCGGCGCCGCCGGCGCGCGGACGGCCGCGCGTCGAAGCCGCGGCCGCGGTCCTCGATTTCGAGCGACAGCGCGGCGGGCGCGAACGAGAGCCGAACCCACGCGCGATCGGACGCCGGAGTGGCGCGCCACGTTGGTCAGGGCTTCCTGAAGCACGCGGTAGACGTGGATCGCCACGCCGCTCGTGCACCGGCCACGGCGTGCCCTGCTGCTCATACGAGACGTCGACTGCGGCCTGCCGGCGCACGGTCGAGAGATACCAGCGGATCGTCTCCTCGAGCCCGGCGTCGTGCAGGATCGACGGGTGCAGCGTCTGCGAGAGGCCGCGGACGTTGTCGAGCGCGGATTGGGCGATCCCGCCGATTTCGCGCAGATCGGATTCGAGCGGCGAGCCGCGCGGCGCGCTGCCGCACCGCCCGCGCCGATCATCAGGCCCAGCGCGGTCAGCACCTGGCCCAGATCGTCGTGGAGCTCGCGCGCGATCTCGCCGAGCGTCGACTCGCGCGTCGTGATCAACCGCTGCGCGACGTCGCGGCGCGCGTCGGACAGCGCCGCCATCTCGGCGAACAGCCGCCGGTTCGATCGAATCAGGTAGAGGCTCGTCAGCAGGATCGTCGTCACCACGGCGGCCCCCGACAGGTAGAGCTGCCGCTGGACGTCGGAATAGATCGCCTGCACGCGCCGGGCGGTGTCCTCCTCCGCCTCGTAGTTCAGGACGAGTTGGCGCGCGACGGCGGTGGCGAGCGCCGCCTGCCGCGCCTGCAGCGAGAGGCGGATCTGTTCGCGCGCCTCGTCCTCGCGGTTGTCGCGCGCGAGCGCGAAGATCCGCTCGGCCGCCTCCCAGAACTGCGACAGCGACGGACGCCAGCAGCTCGCGCTGCTCGGGCGTGCGCTGGGCGAGGGCGATCGCCTCCTGCCGGCGCAGCGCGTCGTCGAGATCGCCGCGGATCCGCTCGAACTGCGCCTGCCAGGCGGTCAGCGGGTAGCCGTCGTCGTTGTCCAGCATGTCGCGCATCGCCAGGCCGGCCGAATTGAGATCGTTCTGGATGCGGAGCAGCTGGAGCGAGTCGCGACGATGACGATCGGCGATGTCGGTCTGGAGGGTGCGCAGGCGCGAAATCTCCCGCGTCACGTAGACGCCGCTGACCACCACGGCGGCAAGCGTGATGAGCAACCCCGCGAGCAGGCCGGGCGTGGGCGACGGGCGGCGGGAGGTGGACACGGAATACTTCACCACAAAGGACACAAAGGAC
>CAVREM010000107.1:0-10857 GCA_963720005.1 uncultured Acidobacteriota bacterium
CTAGTGCGTGCGACCGCTTCGGAATTCCGCCTCGGCGGCGTCGATGAAGGCGCGGTAGCCCTGAGGGTCGATGAACGCATCCGCCGGACGCTTCTCGGTCTGGCTCGCGACGAACTTCCGGTACCTGCCCCACCATCGTGCATGGGCGGTCACCCAGATGTCGGCGGGGAGGCTCCGCAGCAGGCGGAAACTGCGCTCGCGGTCGGCCGCTTGTTCTGAATAGGTGGACGTGGCGAGCACCCCCGTGTCGCACGCGCTCACGACATTCAGCACGCGGTCGCCATCGTGGACGGGGAACGACCACGAGGTGCAGCCGCGCGTATGCCCGGCGGTGACGTGCGCGGTGAGCGCGATCGGCCCGACACGAACCGTGTCGCCGTCCTTGAACCGATGGTCGACGCGCGGAGGCGGGTAGCCGAAGACGCCGATCCAGACGAGCGCCCTCAACGGCAGGATGGCGTCGGCATCGTCGCCGCCGGCCGCGAGGGAGTCGGCGCTCGCGTCGCTGGCCCACACCTGGGCCCCCGAGGCCTCTTGGAGCACCGCCAGCCCGCCCGCGTGATCAGGGTGCGGTTCCGAGTTCAGGAGCACCTTGACATCCTTGATGTCGAAGCCGAGCTTCGCGATGCTCCCCATGATCAGCTTCGCGGTCGTGGGATAGCCGGCGTCGAGCACGACGTGGCCTTCGGGCCCGGTGATGAGGAAGGCGGAAACGTCGGTCGCGCCGACGTAGTAGAAATTGCCCGCGATGCGGAACGGTTCTGCGGGCCCCTGCCCGCCAATCTTGTTCGCGTTCAGCCACCTGGCGACGAAAACCAGCGTGAGAGCGATCAGCAGTCCCAGCCCAGCGAGCACGCGTCCCCTGGCGAGGCGCCGCATTCGTCGCCCTCCACGTTCGCGAATGTGAAATTCCATAGCTCCTGCATGATCCTCGTTCGCGCGGCCCGAATCCTCAGCGTTCGGTGAGCATTGTGTGAGATGGTGGTGAGAGGCGCTATTGCGCGCGTCGATGTCACCGAATCGGCAATACGGACGAAGCTACCGATGGCTCCCGTGTAGTCGCCAAGGGTCAACTAGCGCTTTTGTTACAGCCTCTTGAATCGATAAAGAATCCCCGCAACCACCATCCATATCGCCAGAACACCGACCGCGAACACGAAGGACGCGGCCTCGGACCACGGGCGGAACGCCGGTTCCAGCACATCCCAGAACACCCAGGCTTTTGGCGTCGTGCGTCCGGATCCCTGCGTGACGACAGCCGCGTCGAGGAGCCGCCGCACGAACTCCGAAGCCGACGTAAATCGCGAGCGCGTTCGCGCCCAGCCACACGAAGGGGCGGCACCAACGCCGCAAACCGCGGACGTCGACGATGAAATACATCAGGGCGAACGCGATCGTGGTCAGGCCCGCGGTGACGAGGACGAATGATCCGGTCCAGAGCGGCTTGCTCAATGGCAGCGCGCGCGACCAGAGCAGGCCGAGGCCGAGGGCGGCGGCGCTTCCCGCAGTGAGTCCACGCAGGCGCGCCGCATTGTCTGGCGCCCGCCGGACCAGATCGCCGGCCACCGCGCCCAGGACCGCCGTCGCAGAGGCCGTCAGCGTGCCGAGCAGCCCCTCCGGATCGATCGGGATGGTCAACGCATGTCGTCCGAACACGAGCGTGTCGATAAATCGCGCGAGATTGTCATCCGGCGTCAACGTACCGGCAGGGTGATCGCCGAACGGCACGAGTACCAGCAAAGCCCAGTGGACAACCAGGAGGACGGCAGCTGCCAACAGCCATCGTGAAGGACGCACGTGCATCACGACAATGCTGGCGACGAAGTAGGCGAGCGCGATGCGCTGGAGGACGCCGGGCACCCGTAGCGGCGACACATTACTCAAAGCGTTCAGCACGAGGCCGAGCGCGATGAGAAGGGCCACGCGACGGGCGACGTGCTTGTAGATGTCCCTGGTCGAAGCCCCGGCCATCCAACGCCGCGCAAACGCGAACGGCATCGCGATGCCCATGACGAAGATGAATGCTGGGAAAACGAGATCGGCAACGGTGAGGCCCGTCCAGTAGGCGTGCAGCAGCGGCGGAAAGACGGCGCTCCAGTCGCCCGGATTGTTGACGACGACCATCCCGGCAACGGCGAGACCGCGCAGCAGGTCGACCGACCCGAGGCGGCGAACGCCGGATGACAGTCGAGCGTCCGGCGCAGGATGTGCATCCGGCAGCGCCGCCGATGGATGGGCCGACGGTAATCGCAGTTCCCGCCTCAAACGCCCAGCGTACATCCAACGGCAGGCGTGTGAATGGAGCCGCCGGTCGAGTTCGAAACCGAGACAGGGTGTTGGCCGGTTCGCTGGTCGCCTTGGTCGCCGCGGCGAGCATCTACCGCGCGGCCACCCAGGGGATCGTGCACGACGAGGCGGTGACGTACCTGATGTTCATCGAAGGCCCGCTGGAGCACGTATTCACGCGCTACACCGCCAACAACCACGTCCTGTTCACGCTCGCGGCCAACGCGACGACAGGGGTGCTGGGCGTGACCGAGTTCACCCTTCGGCTCCCTTCACTCGTCGCAGCGTTTGCCTACCTGGTTGTCGCAACTCTGCTGGCGGGCCGCATCTCGGCCAGCCGGCCCGTGTTCTGGCTGACGCTCTGCGCGCTCACGCTGAATCCGCTGGTGTTCGATTTCCTGTCGGCCGCGCGCGGCTACGGCCTCGCGCTCTGCCTGTTCGCGCTTGCCCTCCTGGAGGTCTCGCGCGAACGGCCGCGCTGGACTCTCGCATCGCTCGCACTCGGCGTCTCCATCTGCGCGAATCTCGCATTCGCCTTCCCCGCGGCCGCTTTGTGGATCACCGCGTCTGCGATCGCCTTGAAGAGCGCAACGTCAGCGGTGGCCGTTCGAATGCTCATACGGTTCTGGCTGCCGGGCATCGCGGCGGCCGCGGCCCTGCTCGCCGTGCCGCTGAGCAACGCCACGCTCGGGACCTTCTTCTTTGGCGCCGAGAACCTGGTCGAGACCGCGCGGTCGATCGTCCGGCTCGCCGTCGAGCATCATCCGACTTGGTGGACGAACACATCATTCGCAATGTGGGTCGCAGGGGCCTTGACGTGGGCGGCCATTATCACCGCCATCGCGGCATCGAGTGCCTCGATGATCCGGCTGCTCCGCTGGCGCCGTTTCGCACTGGGGACACGCGACGCGCACTGGCTGCTCTTGTACGGCGGCACGCTAGCATGCACGATCATTCTGCTGACTATTGCGCACCACTCAGCGGGGGTGCTGTACCCGAAAGAGCGAACCGGCCTCTACTTCATTCCCCTGATTGTCCTGACGCTCGCAGGCGCGGCCGGATCGGCGCCCTCCCGCCTGCTGCGGTGGAGCGCAATCGCCGTGTTGGCGGTGCTGACGACGACCGCAGTCGAGCAATTCACTGTCGGCAGCTACGGTCATTGGCGATATGACGCCGGTTCGCGGCGCATCGTCGAGCTGATCTCCTCGCGCACGGCCGATGCGGCAGGATTGATCCGCGTCGGCGCGACGGAACACCTCTATCAACCGGCTCTCGAGTTTTATCGGGTGACGCGTTACCCGCACCGGCTCGCGCCTGTGGCCGATGGATTCCATTCGACCAACGCCGGCAAGTTCGATGTCGTGGTGGTCAACGCGGAGCACGGCGCCCAGGTTGCGAATCGGTGCCGCCTGGTGTACGTGGACGCGGTCTCGGGAGCTGAGGTGCGTGAGTGCGGTCGCATGTCAGCGGCCGGTGAACCGCCTTCTTTTCAGGTTCCCGGCTCGTTCCTGCATTAGGATCGCATCGACGCAGGGCCCGCCTCCGCTCGCTTCGCGAGCTGCGGCGCGGCAAGCCGAGCAACGAGCCCCGAGCCCCGAGATTATGTCCGACTGGCTCACCTCCTTCCGATACGCGTTCCGCACGCTGCGGCGGCAGCCGACCTTCGCGCTGATCGCGCTCGTGACGCTCGCCCTCGGCATCGGCGCGAACACCGCGCTCTTCAGCATCATCCAGGCCGTCGTCCTCAACCCGCTGCCGTACGACGATCCGGAGAAGATCGTCGTCCTCTGGGAAGTCAACCCCGACGGTGTCCTGGATCGCGTCTCGGTTCCGACGTTCGAAGACTGGAAGGCCGATGTCAGGAGCCTGGAATCGGTCGCCGCCTACCGGCGCGCCGATTTCACGTTCGCGGGATCCGGCGATCCTGTCAGCGTCTCGGGCGTCAGGGCTACGCCGGAGCTGTTCGCCGTCCTCAAGGCGAACGCGAGGCTCGGCCGCACGTTTCTTCCCGAAGAAGGGCTGTTCGGCGCGCCTCGGGTCGTCGTCTTGAGCGACGCGTTCTGGCGGCGCGTCCTCGGCGCGGAACCGGGCATCGTCGGCCGAACGATTCAGCTCGACGCAGAGCCGTACACGGTCGTTGGCGTCATGCCGCCGGACTTCGAGTTCCCGACCGCGGCCAGCGCTCAACTCTGGGCGCCGCTCGCCTTCGACCCCAAGGATCTGCACGGGCGGTCGCGCCGGGCGCGGTCGCTGATGGTCGTGGGGCGCATTGCCGCCAACGCCACGCCCGGGCAGGCGGAAGAAGAAGTGCGTTTGCTGGCGGCGCGCATTGCCGCCGACAACCGCGACAGCAACGAAGGATGGAGCGCGCGCGTCGTCGCGGCGCACGAGCAGCTCGTCGCCGGCGTCGCGGCCGGCGCTGCTGATGCTGATGGGCGCAGTGGACTTCTTGCTGCTGATCGTCTGCGCCAACATGGCCAATCTGCTCCTCGCGCGCCTGTCGCACCGGCGCCGCGAGATCGCCGTCCGCGGCGCGCTCGGCGGCGGAAGGTGGGAGGTCGCGCGGCCGATCCTCGCCGAAAGCCTCCTGCTGTCGATTGGCGGCGGCGCTGCTTGGCTGGCTGTCCGCCGCGGCGGGACTGCGGCTTCTGGCGGCGCTGCCCGAGGCACGTCTTCCCCGCCTGGATCAGATCCAGCTCGACGCCCGCGTGCTCGCATTCACGACCGTGGTGTCGATTGCCGTCGGCATCGCCTTCGGTCTGCTCCCCGCGCTCCAGGCGTCGCGCGGCGAGCTGCGCGACAGCCTGAGCGACTCGTTCGGCCAACACGGCCACTCGCGGCGCCCGCCGCCTGCTGAACGCGATTGATCGTGCTCGAGGTCGCGGTCGCGCTGGTCCTGCTCGTCGGCGCCGGCTTGATGACGCGCAGCTTCACCAAGCTGTTAGCCGTCAATCCGGGATTCGATCCGGGCAACGTGATCGCGGCGCAGGTGTTTCTGCCGACCACCAAATACCGTGAGCGCCATCGCCTGGTGCAGTTCTTCGAGGACGTCGTGGCGCGGGTGAGAAACGCGCCGGGGGTCACCGCGGCATCGGCGGTTTCGATTCTGCCGATGAACGACGTCGGCATCGCGTCGGCCCTGCCGTTCGCGGTCGAGGGCCGGCAGCCGCCGAAGAGCGAGGATCCGCTCGCCGACGTGCGCATCGTGACGCCCGGCTATTTCGAAACCATGAAGATCCGGCTGCTCGAGGGACGGTACCTCGACGAGCGCGATGGCGCCGACAATCCACGCACCAGCATCATCAACGAGACGATGGCGCGGAGATACTTTCCGGATCGCAGCCCGCTCGGTCAGACGATCGTCAACCCGCACGGCAAGAGCGTCGTTGTCGGCGTTGTCGCTGACGTGCGGAACCAGGGCCTCGACAGCGAACCGAAGAAACAGGTCTACCTGCCGTTGCGGCAATCGCCGACCGCCGGGATGTCCGTCGTCGCCAGGACCGAGCGCGACCCGGCCGCGTTCGCCTCGGCCATTCGCAACGCCGTGTGGTCGGTGGATGCCGAGCAGCCGATCTACGAGCTGAGCACGATGGATCAGATCCTGGCGCGCGCCGTGTTTCTGCCGCGCATGAGCGCGACGCTCCTGGCGCTCTTTGCCGGCGCCGCCCTGCTGCTGGCCGGGCTCGGCATTTACGGGGTCCTTTCCTATGCCGTCAGTCAGCGCACGCGCGAAATCGGACTGCGCATGGCGCTCGGCGCGAGCGGCGGTCGGACCGTCGGACTCGTCGTCCGGAACAGCCTGACGATGCTCGCCGCCGGTGTGGGGATGGGTCTGGTTGCCGCGATCTTCGTCGCGCTATTCGATGCGCGGCGTGCTCTACGGGATCAGCCCCTTCGATCTGCCGGCGTTCTCGATTGCCGCATTGGCATTGGTCGCGGCCGGGCTGATCGCCACGTCTTCTGCCGGCCCTTCGTGCGACGCGTGTCGATCCGATGATCGCGCTGCGCGAGCCCTGAGATCCCAATCGACCGCGATCACCCGATCCGCGGCGGCTCCCTGAACATGTCCTCGAACACGCGGTAGTGGTCGCCTTTCATCCCGAGCGCCGCGTACACCGCCTGGGCACGCGTGTTCGTATTGTCCACGTAGAGCCGTAGCCCCCCGACCCCGGCGGTCTGGGCTTCGCCGCGCACGTGCGCATACAGCGCTTTCAACACGCCTCGCCGGCGCATCGCCGGCGCAACGTAGCACGGACTGCACCCACCAGACCATGCAGTTCCGCCAGTCGCTCCACTCGTGCGTGATCAGGAGCTGGCCGGCGACCGGCCGTCGAGCTCGGCCATCCAGTACTGACCGGGCGCTCGGCCCTCGAGCAGCGCCCTGATGCCCTCGCGCAGCGTCGCCGCGTCCAGCCGCACGTTCTCGGACTCTTCCGCCAGCTTCATGTTGCCGGTGACGATCGCGTCCAGGTCGGCGGGCGTCGCGGGCCGTACGTGCAGCATGGTCACACTCTATAATGCCGGCGGTGACGAGTTGAACCGGCGAGGGAACATCTTGTGAGCGAGCCCGAAGAAGATTTCGCCGCGATGTTCGCGGCGTCCACGCAGGCCAGGCAGTTCGACAAGGGTCAGACCATCGAGGGCACGCATCGTCGCCATCGGGCCGGAGGTGGCGTTCGTCGACGTCGGCGGCAAGGGCGAAGCGGTCGTCGACATCGCCGAGCTGAAGAACGCCGACGGCGTCATCGAAGTTGCGGTCGGCGATCGCATCCAGGCGACCGTCGTGTCGACAGCCGGCGGGTTGACGCTCTCCCGCAAGCTGGCCCGCGGCCACGTCACCGATCAACAGCTGACCGACGCGTTCCACTCGGGGCTGCCGGTCGAGGGCAAGGTCGAGCGCACGGTCAAGGGCGGATACGAAGTGCGGCTCGCCCGCCAGCGCGCCTTCTGCCCCTTCTCGCAGATCGACATCGCGCGGACCGCCGATCCCGAGTCGCACGTCGGCCGCGTCTACGCGTTCCGCATCATCGAGTACAAGGAGGGCGGCCGGAACCTGATCATCTCGCGCCGGAAGGTGCTCGAGGAGGAGCAGCAGGCGCGCGCCGCCGAGGTCCGCGCAGTCGATCGTGCCAGGCGCCGTGCTGACCGGCCGCGTGGCCTCGGTGCGCGAGTTCGGCGCCTTCGTCGATCTGGGCGGCGGCATCCAGGGCCTGCTCCACGTGTCGGAGATCGGCTGGTCGCGCGTCTCGGATCCGTCCGAGATGCTCAAGTCCGGCGAGGAGATCACGGTCAAGGTGCTTCGCGTCGAGGACGGCGGCCAGAAGATTGCGCTCGGGCTGAAACAGCTGACCGAGGATCCCTGGTCGACGGCCGCGCCGAAGTATCGTCGCCGGGCAGGTCTATCAAGGGCCGCGTCGACGCGCCACGCGAAGTTCGGCGTGTTCGTCGAGCTCGCGCCGGGCGTCGACGCGCTCATGCCGAACAGCGAGTCGGGTATCGCGAAGGAAGGCGACGTCGCCCGGACGTTCAGCGACCGGCGCCGACGTCGACGTCGTCGTCCTCGAGGTGGATCCGGAGGCCCGGCGCATCCGCGTCAGCCGCAAGGCGATTCTCGACGCGCAGGACGCCGAGGAACTCCGCGACTACACGGCGCGATCGGCGGCGCCCGCCGAAGGGTTCAGTCCGCTCGCCGACAAGCTTCGCGGAGCGCTCGAACCGCGGAGGAAGTCGTGACGCGTGCAGATGTCCTGGCGGGCCTGACTGCCGCCGCCGTGGTGGCGCCCAAGGCCATGGCGTACGCGACGATCGCGGGGCTCCCCGTCCAGGTCGGCCTGTACACCGCGATCGTCCCGATGGCCGTCTATGCGGCGCTCGGCACCTCGCGTCCGCTGAGCGTGAGCACCACCACGACCATCGCGATCCTGACCGCCGCGGCGTTGGGTCAGGTCGCGCCGAACGGATCTGCCAGCGAGCTGATACCGGCGGCGGCGACGTTGTCCATCCTGGTTGGAGCCCTGCTGATCCTGGCGGGCGCCATCCGCCTCGGGTTCGTCGCCAACTTCATCTCCGAGCCGGTCCTGACCGGATTCAAGTCGGGGATTGGCCTTGTGATCGTCGTGGATCAAATCCCGAAGCTCCTCGGCATTCACATCACGAAGGCCGGGTTCTTCCGGGACCTGCTCGCCATCGTCCGGGAGCTGCCTGCCACCTCCGTGGCCACGCTCCTGGTCGCCGTCCTGGTGATCGCGTTGATCTTCGCGCTCCACCACTTCGCGCCGCAGGCGCCGGCGCCGCTCGTCGCCATCGGGCTGGCGATTGGCGCTTCTGCGGCGTTCGACCTGAGTGAGTCGGGCGTGGCCGTCATCGGCGCCGTTTCGGGCGGACTGCCCTCCCTGATCCGTCCGCAGATCGAGCTCGCCTGGGTGATGTGGCCGGCGGCGACCGGCATTGCGCTCATGAGCTTCACCGAGAGCATTGCCGCGGCGCGCGCGTTTGCCGCGCCGGAAGAGCCGCGGCCGGCGCCGAACCGCGAGCTGCTCGCGCTCGGCGCGGCGAACCTCGCCGGCGGACTCTTCGGTGCGATGCCTGCCGGCGGCGGCACGTCACAGACGGCCGTCAACCGCAAGGCCGGCGCCCGCTCGCAGCTCGCCTCACTGGTAACCGCGGCCATGTCGCTCGCCACGCTGCTCGTGCTCGCGCCGCTGATCGGCCTGATGCCGCAGGCGGCGCTCGCCGCGGTGGTCGTGGCCTACTCGGTGGACCTGATCCAGCCGGTCGAGTTCGCCGTCATTCGCCGCGTGCGGCGCAAAGAATTTCGCTGGGCGGCGATCGCGTTCGTCGGCGTCGTCCTGCTGGGCACGCTGCAGGGCATCCTCGTGGCGGTCATCGCCTCGCTGCTGGCGCTCGCGCAACAGGCCTACGATCCGCCGGTGTACGTCGTCGGCCGCAAGCGCGGGACGGATGTCTTCCGTCCGCGCTCGAGCGAACATCCCGACGACGAGGCGTGGCCGGGCCTGCTGATCCTGCGCGTCGAGGGACGCGCCTTTTTCCTGAACGCGCAGCGGATCGGTGACAAGATCACCCAGCCTTATCGCGGCGGCACAACCGACCGTCGTCATCCTCGATGGCCGCGCGCTCTTCGACATCGAATACACGGCGCTGAAGATGCTCATCGAAGGGGAAGAGAAGCTGCGCAGCCAGGGCATCACGCTGTGGCTGGCGTCGCTGAATCCCGAAGTGCTGAAGGTCGTGCAGCAGTCGCCGCTCGGCGAGACGCTGGGGCGCGCCCGCATGTTCTTCAACCTGCAGAGCGCGGTGTCGCACTACGAGCAGCTGCAGGTTCAGCGCTCCGTGGCCGAGGGGCTGCGACCCTCGGACTCCCCGAAGCTCCGGAGCGGGCGTCGTCCCCCCCTCGCGAAGCTCCCCGTGACGCGGCTCTCTCGCGCCGCTCGCGTCCGGCGGGACCCCTTGACAGCCAATCCGTTTTATATAACCATACGGTTATTGAACCGTTTGGCTATGAGACAAGACACCTCCGATCGCCTCGACGCCACGTTCCTCGCGCTGGCCGATCCGACGCGGCGCGCCATCCTCGCGCGGCTGGCGCACGGGGACGCGTCCGTGACGGAGCTCGGCGAACCATTTGCGATCAGCCAGCCCGCGATCTCGAAGCACCTCAAGATACTCGAGCGGGCGAAGCTGATCAGCGTGGGGCAGGACGCGCAGCGACGTCCCAGGCGGCTGGATGGCAGACCGCTTGCGGAGGCAACCGCCTGGCTCGAGCAGTACCGGGCCGCGTGGGAGACGAGCTTCCAGCGTCTCGATGAGCTGCTGGATGAGATGCAGCACGCATCACGTCGACCGACGCGCGGTGGTCAGCGGACGAAACGATCCAAACGCGGATAACGGCAGGAAGGAGATGCACGATGCCCATGACAATCGACAAGGCACAGGTCACGCTCCCGAGCGAACGCGAGGTGCAGGTTCGGCGATCCTTCAGGGCGCCGCGGACGCTCGTCTATCGGGCGTTCACGGAACCCGAGCTCGTGCGCCGCTGGATGCTCGGCCCGCCCGGGTGGTCGATGCCCGTGTGCGAGATGGACGTGCGGGTTGGCGGGCGGTATCGCTGGCGGTGGCGCAGCGATGAGAACGCGAGCGAGTTTGGCTTCAGCGGCACGTTCCGCGAGGTGCAGGCACCGTCGAAACTCGTGCACACCGAGGCGTACGATCCGGGCACGGTCGGTGACGACTTCCCTGGGAACGACGCTCTCGTGACGGTCACGTTCGAGGAGAACGCCGGTGTCACGACGGTGACATCGCTGATTGACTTCGGATCGAAGGACGCGCGCGATGCGGCGATGGCGACCGGCATGACCGATGGCATGGAGCAGAGCTATCAGGGTCTCGATCGGCTCCTCGACGAACAGTCATCCCGCTAAAAAAGATTGACGATTCGAACCGGCTCAGCGAGCCGGTTCGATTTCGATTTGCCCGTTTCGTTCACGGTACGAATCGGGGCGTGCGCACCTCACTCGTGGCAACCACCCTCGTCGCCATTTACGGCCGTGGGCC
>CAVREM010000108.1:0-24219 GCA_963720005.1 uncultured Acidobacteriota bacterium
AGAGTCGACCCGCTGACTGCCCTGCGCACGGACTGAAGGAACGACGTGCCGCTGTTTGTGTGGATGTTCCCGTCGTCAATTACGGCTGAATGAATGCTTCCTACCTTCGTGTTCGCAACTCTGACACCGCGTAGCTCGCAGGTTGGCCGTAGACTGTCGTAAAGAATGCCGTCGGTCACGATGGATAGCGCCCTGACGTCCGAACCACCACGCCTATCTACCGATGCATCGACCGCGGTTCATTCTTGTACAACGTCCGGATCTGTCACTGGATCAACGTGGTCGCCTGCGGGTATCTGGTGTGGAGCGGGGTGCACATCTTGCTCGACTTCCCCGAATTGTATTGGGGTCACACCGGCTATCGGGGCTATCCGGCCGCTTTCAGGCTGGAGGACTGGGGGCTGTCCTGGGATGAGGCCGGCGCGCTCGGCGACCGGAGGTGGGGACGCAACTATCACTTCACCTTTGCCTGGGTGTTTCTCATCAACGGCATCGTCTACGTCGGCTGGAATCTCTACTCGAGGCATTTTCGCAACCGGATGGTGCCGGCTCGCGGCGAACTGACGATCGCGCGTGTGCTGACGGAGCTGCGCCAGCATTTCCAGTGGCCGCGCCGGACACGCCACTGGCAGCTACGGCACGCTGCAGAAGACATCGTACCTCTTGCTGATCTTCGTGTACGTGCCGCTGATGATCGCGACCGGCATCGCCCAGTCACCCGGCTTTACGGCGGCCATGCCCTGGCTGTTGGATCTGTTCGGCGGCCGTCAGTCGGCGCGGACGCTCCACACCATCGGCACCGTGGCACTCGTGCTGTTCGTGATCGTCCACGTCGCGGAGGTCGCGGCGGCGGGATTCGTCAGCCGGGTCCGTTCGATGATCACGGGGAGGTAGACGTTGCACCAACCAGCGAGGCATTGATGAGCAACCGCATTTCACGTCGCACCTGGCTGACAAGCGTGCCCGCCCTCGGTGGACTGCTGTTGACGGGATGCTCGCGCGAGACATTCGTTCCACCCGAGTCCGCGGTGGATTGATCGGTGCTGCCGACGTGTTGACGATGAGCACCAATCGGCTGCTGCTGCAGCGCCAGCCGCTGGCGCGGGAATATGCTCGCGCCGACGTTGCCGACCCGTTCCCGACCTGGAACCAGACCAACCCTCGCAACGCGGAATATCAGGGTCACTTGTCCGAAGGTTTCCGGAACTGGCGACTACCGGTTGACGGGCTCGTGGCGCGTCCGCTGTCGCTCTCGCTCGACGAGATCAAGGCCCTTCCCGCGCGCACGCAAATCACCGCCCACATCTGCGAACAAGGCTGGTCGGCGATTGGCGAGTGGACCGGTGCACCCCTTCAGCGGGTGCTCGACGCGGCGGGCGGCGTCATGCCGGGGGCTCGCTACGTCGTCATCCAGACGTGGGATGGGTGGTACGAGGGATACGATCTGTTCGAAGTCGCGCATCCTCAGACGATCCTTGCTTACGGGCTCAACGGGCGTGACCTTCCGCGAGGGAACGGCGCGCCGCTGCGCCTGCGTGTCGAGCGGCAGTGCGGATACAAGAACCTCAAGTTCCTGCGTTCGATTCAAGTCGTCGACTCGGTGGCCGGCTTTGGCAAGGGCACAGGTGGAACCAACTCGGATTTCGGGTTCCACTGGTTCGCCGGCGTCGGAGTCTTATCCGAGGGGCTTCGCCCCTCGGACTCCCCGACACGCTCTCTCGCGCGCCGCGGCGCCGGCGCGCTTCCACCTCCGCTAAAGCTACGGTGGACAAGCCGTTCGCGCCTGCCCACCGTAGCAGCGGCGGCGTTCAGCGCTGCGAAGGTGGGTGGCTCGCTCGCGCGCTCGCTCGCGACGCAGGTCAACTGGTTTGTGAGATAGTTTTTCACAACGCCATTGCGGACGGGTCGTTTTAGGATTTGAGGATTCGCAATTTCTAGAATTTCAACTGAAGATCCTGGAGATCCTCAGATCCTCAGATTCTTATTGGGTCCTCCCCGCCCCCGCCTTGAACGCATAGCCCGGCGCCCCGTTCAACGGGTATGCGCCGAGCGCGTGATCTTGTCCATGTCCGGATACAGCACGCCGAATCCGGTCGCGCCGTTCGTGCCCGTCCTCGCGGTGTACCACACGGATCCGTCGGCGCCATGCTGCAGCTTGGGCGAATCGGCGCCAACCTGTGGTTTCGGATAGAACGTAAACGTCTGGTCGCGAGGGTCGAACTTCCCCAGAACCGGCTGATTGACCGGCGGCGACGTGTCAGGGAACCAGATGTTGTCCTCGTAATCGGCCGTGGCCTCGTAGGGCTGTGACCCTCGGCGAGGGATGGACCATTCGGTGATCCGGCCGGTCGTCTGGTCGAGCTTCCCCATCTTTGCCGGGCGATTCCCAGCGGCGTAAATGCCGAACCACACGTTGTTCTTCGAATCGATACCCACGCCGCGCCGCATGTTGCCGGGATATGTCGGCGGCGTGAATTCCGTCCATTGTTTGGCCGTCGTATCGAACTTGGTGAGCTTGCCGTAATTCCAGAGAGCGGACCAGATGTTGTCGTTCCTGTCGATGGCCATTCCATAGGGAATCGCGGAGTTCATCGGAATGCGATAGACGTCCATCTTTCCCGTTCGACGATCGTACCGGCCAATCGCTCCCTGTCCGAACCAGTTCATGTAGAGATTGCCTTTGGAGTCGACGACCGAGGCGTGCATGCCAACCTTGTTTGGATTGCGGATGACATCGTCTGGATCGGCATTGATCTGGTGTTGCCACTGTTCGGTCGCCGGATTGAATCCAAGCAGCCGGTAGACCCTCGTGGGAGGCGAGCCCCCGAGTTCCGGAACCCAGATGATCCCCTCGCGATCGATGACGAGCTCGTGGACGCCGGCTCTCGGATCGGGCAGGACGTAGTCCTTCTGCACCCCCGTCCGCGGATCGAGCTTGACCAGCCGATTCGGATTGCCCCGATCGACGCCCCATGCATTGCCCTGTACGTCGAGCTGCATCGTATAGAGGATCCGGCTCCCGGATTGGGCAAGCTCCCCCTGCGGCTGGCCGGCGGCCGTCTGGCGGTTCGATGCATCGGGTGTCAGGTAGTACTCGATGTACTGCGCTTTCCCCAGCTTTGCCTCGTCCAGCGGCATCTCTTTGTCCGGCCGGACCGCTCTCGGCTTGCTGTCGGCGCCGAAGTTCTTGATCAGGTACTCGAGCACGTCCTTCCGATCCTGGTACCCGAACCGGAAGTTCGTGGCTGGCGGCGCGAGGATACCTGCGTATGAGTTAACGCGGTCGCCATCGAAGTTGCTCTTGCCCATCATCAGGTCGAGGCCCGCCTGCCAGCCGGCTGCAGTCCTCGGCCTCATCGGAGCGAAATTTTCACCGTGACAGGTCATGCACACCTCCTCCATGACCTGCTTTCCAGGACCCGGCGGATAGACCTCGTCGTAGCTCTGAAGCGTCAGTTCGCGGGCCGGCGCCGGCACGGCGCTCGGGAAGCGATCGGCATTCGACGCTTCCCGCATCGACAGCTTCACCTGCGGGCGATCACCCGCTTTGATCGCCAGCTTCTGAACGTCCGATTCGAGCCCTCTCCCCTGCACGTTGATCTCGTAGTTGCCGGGCAGGAGCGCCACCGCTTTGAACCTGCCCGCATTGGTATAGACCATGTACAGCATCCGCGTGTCGACGTTGCGGAGGTAGACCTGCGCGGCCTTGAATGGCCTGGCGGCGTCCACGGTTCCCGTGAGGATCGCCGTGGCCTGCGCCGACGCCCTCTCACGGCTTTGTGCCGTCGCCCCTGCGCTGCCGCCCCACACGGAATATCCGGCAACAAGACCGGCCACGGCGATCGCGAGCATCAGCTTCTCGCGCGTGCGCATCGACAATCGTTGCGATGACCACCACGTTTTCAAAGTTCCCATCGTGTACTCCACAAGCTGACGAGGGTTGAGAAGGAGGGATCGGTACCGGACGGCCTGCGGCATTGCGAGAATATTGCCGTAATCGCCAAGCGAACTCAATAGAAATCGCGAATCGCGGTCCTGAACGCTCGATGCGCTGCCCGAGCGAAGAAGCATAGGCCAGTAAGATACGAGTGAGACAACCTTGTGACGGCAGAAGTCGTGATGCGAGCCGTGTGGATCGTCTGGTGGATTCCCTGGATGGCCGCTGCCGTCTGGAGTGATCGGGCCGTCAAAGCCCCGCCACGCCGCTACCATCTCCTCTACCGGTTCTTTCCGGCGGCCGGTGTCGTTCTGCTGTTCGGTGCTGTCCGCGCACGGTCCGGAGAGCTCACGTTGTGGCGCACGCCGGATGTCATCGCGTGGGCCACGGTGGCGGTGGCGATCGCGGGGTTCATCTTCACCTGGTGGGCGCGCATCCATCTCGGGCGGCTCTGGTCCAGCAGCGTGTCACGGAAAGCCGACCACCACATCGTCGACACCGGGCCATACGGGATCGTGCGGTATCCGATCTACACCGGCATTATCGTCGCGTCGGCAGCGACCGCGGCCCAGCGCGGCACCGGGCAGGCCTGGCTCGGCATGGGAGTGATGACGCTCGGGTGGTACATCAAGGCGCGGCTGGAGGAGCGCTTCCTCCGCGACGAACTCGGTGCAGACGCCTACGATTCGTATTCGCGCCGCGTGCCAATGCTCGTGCCGTTCATGCCTTCTTGACGGTTTCGCGGCTTTCTTCGCGTCTTCGCGTTGCAGTTCATCGCTGCGGCGCGCCGGCCTGTTCTTCCTCTTCCTTGCGATGCCCCGCCATGACCCCCCTCAGGCCGTAGTTGCCCTCGTGGCACGCGTACCTGTACAGCGGTCCCTCGGTCCTCGACATCGGAATTGAGGCCGTCCAGGATCGCGTATAGATGGCGGGATCGTCGATGGTGATCTGGTAGTCCATCGTCTCCGGGCCCGTCGGCGTGAAGCGTTCGATCACCCGTCCGCGCTCGCTCGTCCCGAATAGCGCGACGTTCCGCTGGTCGATGCGGCGAAACCCGGTGGTCTCGACCACCAGCGTGTTGCCTTCGAAACGGCCGCGCGAATTGCCCAGCCACTGGTTGAGGCCGGGTCTGGCCGCCGACCGTCCGTCGAGCGGAACGATCCGCGCGTCGTGGATCATCTCGACCGAAATCACCACGTAATCCCGGGTCTGGATGATTTGATAGTTGTGGTTGTAGAAGCCAGGCATCATCGCTCCCGGCAGGCCGCGTGAAATGCACCGCTCGTAGGCGCCGCGATCCTCCGGGTCGTCGGCGGGCCGGACCTTGGCGGCCTGCGCCAGTTCCTGCGCGATCTTCTGTCCCTCAGGCGTCAGCGGCGGCAAGCGGCCGTCCTCCTGATCGACGAGCAGCGACGTGCGGTTCTCCGAGAGCGAATGGGTGGTTTCGAACCAGATGCTCGACGCATAGCCGGTCCGCTGTCCGGGCGGTCTGCTGCGCCGTCGGCCGTGCCTCGGATTCCGCCTCGCGCTGGGCGGCCCGCTGCGCGAATTCGGCTGCTTCTTCCTTGGTCAGAAACGCCTTGTCCTTGAACTCGTTCGGCCGCTGCAGCGGAGTCGCGGTCACGTTGTTCCAGATTCCCTGCAAATCGGGTTGGCCCCACGGCGTGCGCGGCGGCTCCCATCGTGTCGTGCGGGGCTGCGGTGGCCGCGCCTGTCCGAACGCGGTGATCGGCAGAGAGACCAAGGCGATCAGGGTCAGCAGCGCCGCCACATTTCGACTACGCATCACATCCTCCCGACGGCCTGAGGTGACAGGGCCAAAAGTCGCCGGAAGCATGGTACACACCCGCAGCGCGAGCCTGCGCGCGGGTTTTCGGGAGCCCTGCGCAGTAGACGATAATGGGCGGCGGTGAAAAGGGATACGGGGTGGGAGTGCCACCACTGCAAGCAGCGGGTCGAGCCGGGTGAAGCACACGACTGCTGGACGACCACCGAGGCGGCACTGACGGACGACCTGTCGGACGATCTGCGCGATGCCTGGGAGCGGCTGCGCGAAACGGCGGCGGAGTTCGGCGACCAGCGTATCTATGCCTCCGGCCGCTGCATCATGTTCTCTCGAAAGGCGTGCTACTTCTTCGTCCGGCCGCGGCGAACGGCGCTCGAGGTCTGCTTCTTTCTCGGGCGGACGATCAGGCATCCGAAGGTCCGCCGCACCGATGCCACCTCTCGCACGAAGATCGCTCACATCGTTCGCGTCGTGCACCGCGACGAAGTGGAGCCGCCGATCACCGCCTGGCTCGCCGAGGCCTACGAAACATCAGACGCGCTGAGCGGCCGCACGTCGACGCGCCGATCGACGGCGAAGCGGTCCCGGACTTCACGAGTGCGGACTCGGCGGAAGCCTTAAGAAGAGCGTTGCAAGACCAACCGCGGAGCTCGCAGAACTCGCCGAGACAAGAAAGGCTCTGCGAGTTCTGCGCGTTCGGCGGTTATCTGAGGCCAACGTCGTCGCTACCGCCGATCTGGCGATTGACGCCGACCGCCGCCATCGGTCGACCTTTCGCGACTTGTCGCCGGGTTGTGTTTCTCGCACCGCATGCGGCGTCCTGCGCAGAAGGCGCATGGACCGGCGCGGTATACTGGCGCCGGCGCATCGGGGCGTCACCCACGTCCGCGGAAAGGACTGCGTCCACCCCGACATCGGTCTTGTCATCGTCAGGATGATCTCTTTTCCTGCCCGGGAGAGCGGACAACGGGCGCGTATGGCTGTGCGGTAGGCACGGCCGGGAGAGGAGCTCGTCATGACCGTTCACCGGACTCACCCGCCCACTCGCGCGATGCGCGAGACCCCCGATATCGATCAACTGAAGCGACAGGCCAGGGAGCTGCTGGAGGCGTATCGCGCTCAGTCACCAGACGCTGTCATCGAGGTCGCCGCCCACCATCGCACCGCGACGCCGGAGACCTTCGCCCTGCACGACGCGCAGTTCGTGCTGGCGCGCTCGTACGGGTTCGAGAGCTGGCCGAAGCTGAAGGCGGCCGTCGATGGCGTCACGACGACGAGGTTGCACGAGGCCGTGCAGAAAGGCGACCTCGGCGCGGCTCGTGCGCTTCTCGCGCGGCGGCCGGAAATCGTCGATCTGATGCGCGGGGGACCTTCTGGCTTCGAAATACGCGCCCTCCACATCGCGGTCATGAAGCGCGACGTCGAGATGACGCGGCTGCTGCTCGAGGCCGGAGCGGACACGCGCGGCGGCATCTGGCCCAACCGCGACGCGACCAGCCCGCGCACCATCGCCGAGGAACGCGGGTACGACGAGATCGTCGCGATGATGGTCGCGCAGGAAGAGAAGCGCGGCGCGCGCGGCGCGAACGCCTTTGGCGACGGCTTCCGCCGCCTCCGGCACGCCATGATGACAGGCGGCGAGGAGGCGGTGATCGCCGTGTTCGAGTCCCAGCCCGCGCTTGCCGACGTCTGCCCACCCGACGGCGTGACGATGCTGCACCGCGCGGCAGGCCAAGGCACGCTCCTGGTGGCGAAGTGGTTGCTCGACCACGGGGCGGACGTGAACCGGAAGTCGCACCCGGACTTCTGGCGGCGCGAGGGACGGACGCCGCTGGACTTCGCCGCATGGGAATGTGCCGAGGAGCCGTCGGGCCGATCGACATGCGAGGCGATGGCCGCGCTGCTCATCGAACGTGGTGCCGCACTGACTCCGCTCTCGGCGGCCGCGCTCGGACGTTGGGACTATCTCGCGTCATGTCCGCTCGACTCGCTGCAGGGGAAGGGGCTGCTCCAGGCGGCAGTACGGAGCGATCGTCCTGCCGTGCTGCGTCAATTGCTCGAAATGGGCCTGGACCCGGACGAGCGCACGCAGATAGGCCATCACGAAGATCAGACGTTCTCGACGGGCGGCCCGCTGCTGGAGGCGGTCAACACCGGACGGATCGACATGGCGCGCGTGCTGCTCGAGCACGGCGCCGATCCGAACGCCCAGGTGTTCACATCGGGCTCGCCGACTTTTGCGGCATACAGCGGCGGTTCGCCACGCGGGCACGCACCTGACCCGGCGATGATCGACCTCATGCTGAAACACGGCGGCTGGATTGACGCGGCCTCCGTCGGGTACTTGCGCGAGGTGGAGATCGCACGCCGCATGCTCGCGGGCGAGCTCGATCCGCATCTGGAGCTCGGCACGTTCTCGGGTCAGACGGTCGCCGAACAGATTCTGTGGAGCGGCGCGAGCGGCCGGAGCGCGGACATCGTGCGCATGGCGCTGGAGCGGATCGACTGGCCGCGGGACGACCCGCGATGGTTCTGGATGCTGTGGCGTCCGCTGCCCGGGCACGAGGACCTGAACGACGCCGAACAGGCGGACTGCCGCGAGTCGTTTCGGCTGATTCTCGAGCGCTGCGATCCCAATCTTCGGGCACGGGGAATCTGGACAGACGATGCTGCACGAAGTGATCGCGCGAGACCATGGAGTGGGCGTGTCTCTGGCGTCCATCCTGCTGGATGCGGGGGCGCGCACGGACGTCCGGGACGAATTCTTGAAGAGTACGCCCCTCGGGTGGGCGTGTCGCTGGGGCCGTGTGGAGCTGGTCAAACTGCTGCTGGCTCGAGGGGCCGATCCGATCGAGCCCGAGGCCGAGCCGTGGGCCACACCGCTCGCGTGGGCCGAACGGCGTCAACATGCGGGGATTGCATCGATCCTCCGGCAACACGGAGCTGACTTGGAGAAGAGATGATGGAAACCAGCGTCAGGAAGCTGTTCGAACGATACGAGCGCTTCTTCAAGCAATCGCTCGGCGGCGACATAGACATGGATGAGGTCGCATCGCTGTATGCCTCCGACTTCATAGCGGCCTCGCCTGCCGGGGTGATGACCGGAAAGAACGACAATCAGTTCAAGCAAGCCATGACGCAAGGCTATGCCCACTATCGGGCGATAGGGACGAAGGAAATGCGGATACGCAATGTGGCCATCTCTCCCATAGACGAGCATCATTGCGTGGCCCATGTCGCCTGGACGGCAACCTATACCCGACCGGATCAGGACGACATCGCGATAGATTTTGACGTCCACTATCTCGTGCAGAAACTGGACGGGGAGCCAAAGGTATTCGGATGGGTGTCAGGCGATGAGCAGGCGCTTCTAAGGAAGCATGGCATCATCTGAAGCCTGACGTGCGGGGGAGTCCGAGGGGCGAAGCCCCTCGGCTTAATTAAAGCTCCAGCCGGCCGGTGCTGTCTCCGATGCGGTCGGTTTCCACGCCCACCTTCTCGAGAATCGAGACCAGCAGGTTGGCCATCGGCGTGTCAGCGGCAGCACGGATGTGACGTCCTCCCGTCAGCTGGCCGCAGGCGCCGCCCGCCAGCAGCGTCGGCAGCGGCCCGTGGGTGTGCAGATTCCCGTTGCTGATGCAGCCGCCGTACAGGATGAGCGAGTGATCGAGCAGCGTGCCGTCGCCGTCGGGCGTCGAGCGCAGCCGATCGAGGAAGTGCCCGAACAGGCTGACGTGATACGTGTTGATCTTGGCGTGCTTCTCGATCTTCTCCGGCGCGTTCCCATGATGGGAGATCGCGTGGTGCGGATCGGGCACGCCGATGTGGTTGTAGGTCCGTGTTGATGCCTCGCGGGCGAGCATGAACGTGCCGACGCGCGTCACGTCGGCCTGATACGCGAGCGCGAGCAGGTCGTACATCAGCCTGACGTGGTCGTCGTAGAGATCCGGCACGCCGACCGGCATCGACGGAACGTCGATATGCTCATCGACGCGCGCCTCCATCTTCTGGACACGGCGCTCGACCTCCCGCACGCTGTCGAGGTATTCGTTCACGCGAGCCGTGTCGGCGGGGCCGAGGCGTTTCTGCAGCTGCCCGACCTGGCCGACGATCGCGTCGAGAATGCTCCGGTCCTGGGTGAGCTGCCGGCGGCGCTGCTCAGCGCCGAGCGCCTCGCCGAACAGCCGCTCGAAGACGACGCGCGGATCGGTCTGCATCGGCAGCGGGGTCGTCGGCGCGCGCCACGAGAGCGTGTTGACGTAGCTGCAGGCATAGCCGATATCGCAGCCGCCCACGGCCGTGAAGTCTTCCGCCGCCATCTCCAGCGAGCGAAGCTGGGTGTCGCGCCCGAGCACGTCCGCCGCGATCTGATCGATGGTCTTCCCGCCGCGCACGTCCGCGCCCTCGGTGCGCTTCGGATGCACACCGGACAGCCACACGGCGCTCGCGCGCGCATGATCCCCCGAGCCTTCGCCTTCGGCCGCCTCCGCGGGGCGGGAATCGAGGTTGGACACCACCGTGATCCGGTCCCGGTGCGCCTCGAGCGGCTTGAGGATAGGCGACAGCTCGAACGCCTTCCCTTCTGCCGCCGGCGTCCATTGCTCCATGATGGCGCCGTTCGGGATGTACACGAACCCGAGGCGGCGGACAGGGGCGGCCGCCGTTCGCGATGTGGCCGACAGGGCCGGTACCATCGCGTCCAGGAGCGGCAACGCGACCGTGGCGCCCATCCCGCGAAGGAACGTTCGGCGAGGCAATGCCATCTTCGTGATGATCATCTGTGTGCTCCATCTTACGTTTCTTTCTTCACTTTCATCCGAAACGGCTCGCTCGTCGCGATGCCGACGATGATCGACGAGAACCGGTGCCCGTCACGGGCCGCCTGACTCACGATTCGTCTGACGATCGGCTCGTCCGAGGCTTCGAGGCCCCGCCCCACCCCGTAGGTGAGCAGCTTGCGCGTGAAGGTCTTCACGAACTCCTCCGGGCGCCGCAGGATGGTCGCACGCAGCTCGCTCGGCCCGTCGAACGACGTGCCGTCCGGCAGCGTCGGCTGACGCATCGATCGCCTGGCCGTCGGCCTCCCTGGTGCGCCAGCGCCCGATCGCGTCGAAGTTCTCGAGCCCGAACCCGTACGGATCCATGCGCGCGTGACAGGAGGCGCATGCAGGGTTCGCGCGGTGCTTCACCATCCGCTCCCGGATCGAGAGCCCCTCGGTAGTTGCGGTCTCGTCGAGGTCCGGCACATTCGGCGGCGGCGGGGGCGGCGGCGCGCCGAGCAGGTTCTCGAGCACCCACTTCCCGCGAAGGACGGGCGAGGTGCGCGTCGCATAGGACGTCACGGTCAGGACGCTCCCGTGGCCGAGCAGCCCGCGACGGCGATCGTCGGTCACCGGCACGCGCCTGAAGCGATCGCCGTAAATCCCGGGGATCCCGTAGTGCCGCGCGAGCCGCTCGTTGACGAAGGTGTAGTCGGCCGTCAGCAGGTCGATGACGCTGCGGTCTTCCTGCATGATGCTCGTGAAGAACAGCTCCGTCTCGCGCCGCAGCGACTGCCGCAGGTTGTCGTCGAAGTCGGGAAACGTCGGCGGATCCGGCCGGGTGCCGGTGAGGTTTCGCAGATAGAGCCACTGCCCCGCGAAGTTCTCGACCATCGCCTCGGCGCGCGGGTCGGCCAGCATCCGCCGCACCTGTCGCTCGAGCGTCGCGGGATCCCGGAGCTCGCCGCGCTCGGCCGCCGTGAGCAACGCATCGTCCGGGATGCTGCTCCACAGGAAGAAGGAGAGCCGCGAGGCCAGGTCGAGATCCGAGAGCGCGTAGACCGCGCCGGCCTCCAGCTCGGCGGGCTCGGATTCGAGCCGGAAGATGAACGGCGGGCTGCTCAGCATGAACCGCAGCGCGAGCTCGATGCCGCCTTCGAAGTCGCTGTGCCGCCTCTCGTCGTCGTAGAACGCGAGCAGCCGATCGAGCTCGGAGTCGTCGAGCGGCCGGCGATAAGCGAGGCGGCCCAGCCGCGACAGGATCGAGCGGGCGCAAGGGCGTCTCCTCGGCGGGTGTCCCGGGACGGCAGCTGAAGATTCGCGCGCGGCTTGGCGTGTCGGTCGGCCGCGCCGGATCGAATGGGCCGGCGATCAGCAGCCGATCGACGTCGGGCAGTCCGGTTTGAGGGTTCGCCGACACGTAGCTGCGGAGGAACGGCTTGTTGGGCTGCTCGGACAGCACCGGCGGCTTGCCGACGAACGCCGCGACGACCGTGTGGCGTCCCGCGGGAATCTTCATCCGGACGCGCATCGGCTCGTCCGCGGTGAACGCCTTGCTGGCCGTCTGGGCGGGGTTCTGCTCGTTGACCACCGTCGGCCCGATACGCGTCCTTGCCGCCGACCGGAAAGAGGCCGATCCGCTGGCCGTCGAGCGTCAGCTCCAGCTGGTGCTCGTCCGCGATGCCGCGGATCGTGCCGAGTAGCCGTGCGCCGCAGCCGCACCCGGATCTCGTACTCGGCATCGACGGCGAAGTACTCCTCGACGCGCAGGCCGCCGCGCGTGCCGAGCGGCAGATCGCGCAGATGATAGTCCTGCGTGAGATCCTCCGGCGGTCGCGTAGGTCGTCGTGACCGGCGGGATCGCCGGGCTGCCGATCGCCATCCGGCTGATCTTCCGCGCCATCGTGACGTAGCTTTCGAGCAGCAGCGGTGAGGTGCCCAGGGCATCGGCGATGTTGTCGAACCCGTAGGTCGCGTCGTCGGCGGGCAACGCACTGACGTCGACGTCGAGCGCGAGCAGATCGCGGATGGCATTGCGATACTCCGCCCGATTCATCCGGTGCAGCAGCGGTCTGGCCGGGTTGGGATGTGCGGCCGCCGCGCGATCGAGCGCCCCCTCGAGCCATGTCGCGAGGCTGTCGTAGGTCGCTTCGTCGGGACGCGGCGCCTGTGCGGGCGGCATGGTGCGGCTGCGGAGCTTCTGGATGACTTTCTCCCACGCGTCGGGACTTGGCCGCCGGGTTCGCGACGTCGAGGCCTTCGAGCGAGAGCCCCGCCGTGCGGAGCCGGCCGTTGTGGCACGTGACGCAGTAGCGCCGCAGTTCCGCGGCGTGGGCGCGGACGATGCCGCAGGAGACCGGTGCCTGCGCTGGCGCGCCACCCAGCCGCACGGCGGTGGCCGACAGCGACCAGACCAGCACACAGCTCCCGAACAGCAGCCCTTTCCTTGCCACAATCTCTCCATCCCTACCGGCGACCCTAAAGGGTCGCCCTACGAACCACGTAGCTACGGCGCGTCCGGAACCATCGGTGCGCGAGCCGGCGGCGTCGATTTCGCGCCAAGCTCCTTGAGCAACGCCGCCGCGGCCTCGCGGCGAATCAGGCTGGCGACCTGATTGAATCCCTGCTCGGCGAGCTTGAGCGGCGTCCGCTCCAGCTCGTCCTGGAAATCGGTGCGCGCGCCCGCTTCGACGAGGTAGCGGATGATGGTGTTCGCCGCACGGTAGACGGCGCCGTGCAGCGCCGTCTGACCATTGGCGTTGGACGCATTGACATCCACACCCGCGGCGACGGCGCAGCGTTGACCGCTTCGAGCGCATCGCGCTCCGGGCGATAGCGTCGCGATCCCTCGACATAGCCGATGCCGGCGGCCAGCATCACCGCCGTGTTGTTCGCATACGTCGCCAGCCGCGGATCGGCGCCGAGCGTCTGCAGCAGGCGCATCGCCTCGACGTCGGCCGCTCTGGGCGGCCAGCAGGTACGGCGTCGCACCCCCGAGGTTCACGCCGTTGTCCATGAAGGGCCGGGCGGCGCTGTAGATCCCCTTGTCCGTCCAGCGCTCGTGGACGATCGGCGTCGGCTCGGTGCGCGCGTTCGGGTCGGCGCCGTGCGCGACGAGCTTCTTCATCAGCTCGAGACTGGAGAGCTGCGCTGGTTCGTCCTCCCCGAGCGCGATGAACTGGTTGCCGACGTTCCGTTGCGGCGATCGCGAGGTGACCAGCTCGTGCAGCGGCGTTCTGCCCTGCTTGTCCCGCGTCATCGGCCGGGCGCCGGCGTCGAGCAGCGTGGCGGCCAGCGTGTAGTGCCGGTTGGTGACCGCCAGGCGCAGCACGTCCTGGCCGTTGGGTCCGGTGAGGTTCACGTCGGCGCCGGCCGCGACGAGGAGACGTACCGCCTCGCGCGCGTCCTGCCGGACGGCGAACATCAAGGCCGTGAAGTTCCCGTTCGATCGCGCGTCGACCGCTGCGCCCGCGGCCAGCAGGACTCTTGATCAGGTCGGCATGGTTCTCGGCCGCGGCCCACATCAAAGGCGTCTGGCCACGCCAGCTGTCCTTGGCGTTGACGTCGGCGCCGCGGGCAATCAGCATCTGGACCGCAGGAACGGCGCCGCGT
Organism: uncultured Acidobacteriota bacterium; assembly: GCA_963720005.1. Taxonomy (GTDB): domain Bacteria; phylum Acidobacteriota; class Vicinamibacteria; order Vicinamibacterales; family CAVVIG01; genus CAVREM01. The sequence continues at coordinate 14,096 of CAVREM010000108.1, forward strand.
TGAGCGCAGGCCAGGAGCGGCGGCGCACCGGAGGGAGCGACGCTCGGGTCCGCTCCGGCCTTCAGCAGCCGATCGACGATTGCCGTGCCCGCGTTCGTACAGGCGAGGGTCAGCGGCGTCGCGCCGTTGCGGTTGGCGGCGTTGACGTTCGCTCCCGCGTCCAGCAGCCGGCCCGTCATGGCGAGATCGTCGTGGTAGACGGCCCAATGCAGCGCCGTCGTGCCGTCGGGCTCGGCGGCGTCGACCGGATTCCCGGCCGCGATCAGCTTGTTCACGGTTTCCCGATCAGCGGCGCGCGCAGCTTCGGGCAGTCGGGTATCGGGCGCCGCGGCTCCCAACGCGACCGCCGAAAGCGCCACCGGAAGCCACCCGAGTACGCGCCGTGGATGCGGCATGTGCAGGTCCTCCAACCGACACGGCGACGGCCTCACGACCGGCATCGGTTGATCCCGGTGAGTATGCCCTAGAGAGCGGGAATTCGGAACGAAAAGTCGGTCGGAGACCTCACCACGAAGGACACCATTAAAATGGCTCTTGCTCCGGCGCGCTGACCCTTGCTCTCCAGTTCATTCGTCGCACTCAGGCACCGTGATTTTCGGCTGCTGTGGGTGGGCCTGCTCCTCTCGTTCACAGGCTCGTTCATGCAGAACGCGGCGATCCTGTGGCACGTCTCGTTGCTGGTTCCTCCGGAACGAAAGGCACTCGCGCTCGGGTTCGTGGGCCTCGTTCGCGTGGTGCCGATCATCGTCTTCTCCTTGATCAGCGGTGTGGCCGCCGATGCGCTCGACCGTCGTCGCCTGATGCTGATGACCAACATCGCGGCGGCGGTGGTGGCTGTGGCGCTGGCATTCCTGAGCCTGCGCGGCTTGACCGCCGTCTGGCCGGTCTACGTGCTCGCGGCGATCGGCGCGTCTGTCGGCGCGTTCGACCTCCCGGCGCGTCAGGCGCTTGTGCCAAGCCTCGTGCCGCGCGAGCACCTGCCGAATGCCATTGCCCTCAACTCGATCATGTTTCAGCTGGCGTCGGTCGCGGGTCCGTCTCTGGGAGGATTGCTGATCGCTGCCGAAGGCGTCGCATCCGCCTATATCGTCAACGCCCTGTCGTTCGTGTTCGTCATCGCCGCGCTGTTGATGATGCGCCACGAACCGCCTTCGACATCATCAACGGACGTCAATGCTGGGACAAAGGCTGACCTGTCGCTTCGTGCCGCGCTCGAGGGACTGCGGTTTGTGTTCCGCTCGCCGCTCATCCGCTCGACGATGGTGCTGGATTTCCTCGTGACGTTTTTCGCGTCGGCCACGGCGCTCTTGCCGATTTACGCGCAGGACATCCTGCGCGTCGGCGCACAAGGTTACGGCTGGCTGTTCGCCGCTCCTTCGATTGGCGCACTGGTGACGAGCGCCGCGATGGTGCCGCTGACCGAGCGCATCGACCGGCGGGGTCAGACGTTGATCTGGGCGGTCGTCGGCCACGGCATCGCGACGATCATGTTTGGCGTGTCCACCGGGTTCTGGCTCGCGTTCGTTGCGCTCGCGCTTACAGGTGCAACCGACACCGTCAGCATGGTGATCCGCAACATCGTGCGTCAGCTTGAAACGCCCGATCGCCTGCGCGGACGAATGACCGGCGTGAACATGGTTTTCTTCGTCGGCGGCCCGCAACTCGGCGAATTGGAAGCCGGTCTGGTCGCGAACTGGTGGAGCGCGCCGTTCTCCGTCATCACGGGTGGAATCGGCTGTCTTCTTGCGACGGCCTGGATTACCGCGACGACACCGGCGCTGCGCCGCTATCGGGCCCCCGGCAGTGACCTTGCTGCTAAAGCGACGCCATGAAATGCGTCCGGCGGCGTCGTCTGCGCCGCAAGCGCGGCGTGTCGCGTTCCAAGATGCAGATGCGGGCGGCGCTATCGAGGCTCAGGTGGCGCGACAAATTGCATCGTGGATGGTGTCAGCGCTTCGGCGATGCTTCGACGGCGCGCTTGATGGAGGCGAGCGCGCTCTCGAGCGACGAGCGCGTCTTGTCGACGACGACTTTGCGCAGCATCGAGCCCTTGACGCCGGTGAGCCCTTCCTGCTGCGACCCCTTGAGCGTCAGCAGATAGAAACCGGGCGGGGATGTCGCTGCTCCGTCGTCGATGCACAACGACATGTCCAGCGCGGTGTAGAAATAATGCGTCGCGTATAACTGTTTGATCGCCACGGCGCCGAAACCCCGCCCCTGCGCGCGGCCCCGATAGATCACCGCATGATTCACCCGAATGGTGGGCCGCAGGCCGAACGCCACCTTCTCCCAATAGAAGTAGCTGTCGGCGTCCTCGAGCTCGGCAGCGGGGTATTGAAGGAGATAGCGGCGCAGCTCTGGCAGCACAGCCGGTAGCGCCGCGGCGCGGCCGATCATCGTCTCGAACTGGTCGCCGACGCGTCCGGGATGCTGTCGGTCCCGATATTCCCCGAGCGCCCGATTGCCGCCCTGCCGATACGCGCGCACCACCTGCAGGACCATCGGCCGGAAGAGGGCGTTCGCTTTCTGCGCGGCGTCAGGCTGCGACCAGATCACGCCGTCGTGAAACGCCTGCATCGCGACCGTGGGCAGCTGCACGTCGCACGAGCCTTCGCGGCAGTCCTCGAGTGCCTCCACATCGTCCGGTTCCAGCGCGAGGGCGCTGAGATCCACGGCCGTTGCTCCGTCGCGGAGCTCGCCGGCACCACGGTAGCCTGGCGTGCGGCTCAATCGTTCGATGTCACGCGCGGCCTCGAGATATGTCTCGAGCGAACCCTTCACGTGGACCGCGCCGAACATATAGATTTCGGACGGGTCGCCCCAGGAGAGCACTTTTGCCACTGGGCGGCCGGCGTCGATGGCCGCGATCTGCTGCGGCGTCAGCCCGAGGTCCGTGAAGATTCCGAGGGGAGCAGGAGTGTCAGCGGCGCTCGAAGTCAGGGTGACGGCGAGCAGTAACACCGCAAGCATGAAATGAAGACGCATGATTGACACCAGTTGTCCGGTTGTTCTGCCAGCGCGACGGGGGGCCGCTCAGGCAACGCGCGTTCGCGCCATGCGGCATACAGCGCCGACAGTAAGGGAAAGCATTACTCCGGGTGATCGGCTTCACTGCGCCGTTCTCCCGTGCATCGTTGATACCAGTGTCGGCTTCTACCTCACGAGCGTTGCCGACTTCTGGAGCGCCTGAATTGGGTGCAAATGGTGGTTGCTGCCTGGCTGGTGAACGCGGGAGCGGAACCCAGTTGACCGGTTAATCAGCCAGTCGAGTAATTTGTTCCATCACGCGACTCGATTGCCCGATGACCCGACTACTCGATTACTCGATTCAGGGTACGTCGGAACGGTGGTGGTGCTCGCCGGACATGCTCATCGATACGCGTCATGCGTTGAAGTTCAATTCGAGTCCCGGCCGCGGCCAGCGCGCCTTCACCAGCCTGCCGGTCCCCGACAACGTGATGTACGCGTCGCGCATGTCGGGACCTCCGAAGCAGATGTTCGTGGTGAGCACGTCCGGGAAGGCGACGTGCTCGTACTCGCCCGTCGGCGAGAAGATCGTGATGCCGCCGTTGAAGATCGTGGCGGAGCAGATCTGTCCGTTGGCCTCCACGGCGAGACTGTCGAGCGGCTGCTGTCCGGGCAGCGTGCACACGATGCGGCCGCGGCCGTGGCGCGCCGGATCGAGGGCGCCCGGCGACGCGAGGTCGAAGGCCCAGAGCCTCCCCGTGTCCGTCTCGTTGCAGTAGACGGTCTTCTCGTCGGGAGACAGGCCGACTCCGTTCAGGGAGACGTAGTTGTATGAAACCTCGGTGATGCTCGAACCGTCGGGCCGGGCGTAGTACAGGCCGCTGATGTCGCGCTGCCGCGGGAAGTGCTTGCCGAGATCGGTGAACCAGAGATTGCCTTGCTTGTCGAACACGATGTCGTTCGGCCCCGACAGGCGATTGCCGTTCACCGAGTCGTAGACGCGTTCGAACGATCCGGTCGCCAGGTTCACGCGCTCGATGCGGCCGGTCGAGTAATCCTTCGCGGTGCCGGCGGGCACGAGCAGGCCGTTCCACTGCCGCCACTCGAAACCGCCGTTGTTGCAGACGTACACGGCCCCGTCGGGCCCGATGGCGGCGCCGTTGGGCCCTCCGCCAAGGTGCGCGATGACCTCGGTCCGGCCGTTCCACGCGCGAGTCAACGTGCCGCGCGCGATCTCGACGAGGATCACCGAGCCATCCTGCATGGCGATCGGACCTTCGGGAAACTGCAATCCCTCTGCGATCACTTCGAAGTCCAAGAGGCCCTCTCGACCGATCGGTCTCCGGCGCCGCTCTGGCGCAGACTGGATTTCCGACCAGGTGGACTCTATATCAAGAGGTCCGAGAGGGGCCTTTGGTTGCCTCGGCAGCCCTCGCTCATGTTTGCTATCGTCTGACGTAAGCTGGTCGTACAATTCGGGATCCGCGAGATTGACGTCTTCCAACCCCATGATTTCACATCCACCATGCTGAAACTCTTCCGCCTCCTCGAGCGCTATCGCGGGTACGTCGCGATCGTGCTGGTGCTGTCCCTGGCGCAGTCGATCGGCTTCCTGCTGCTGCCGCGCCTGATGTCGGACATCGTCGACAAGGGCATCGTCAGGGGCGATCAGCGCGCCATCTTCGAGATCGGCGGCCTGATGCTGCTGATGTCGATCGTCGCGACCGGTCTGCGCGATTGCCGGCAGCTACTACGCGGCGCAGGTCGCCACCGGGTTCGGCCGGATTCTGCGCGGCACCATCTTCGCGCGGGTCGAACGGCTGTCGATTCACCAGTTCGATCGCTTCGGTTCCGCCTCGCTGGTGACACGGACGACCAACGACACCACGCAGGTGCAGATGATGTTGATCATGATGCTGACCATGGTGATCACCGCGCCAATGATGGCGATTGGCGGCGTCATCCTGGCGCTGTCGCAGGATGCCGAGCTCGCCTGGGTGCTGATCGCCGTCATGCCGGTGATGGCGGTGGTGTTCGGCGTGATCCTCCGCGGTGCGATTCCGCTGTCCCAGGCGATACAGGTCAAGATCGACCGCCTGAACCTGGTACTCGGCGAGGGGCTGAGCGGCGTCCGCGTGATCCGCGCGTTCGATCGCGGCGCGCATCAGCGCGAGCGGTTCGACCAGGCGAACCTCGACCTGACCAACACCGCGATTGCCATGAACCACCTGATTGCGTTCCTGATGCCGGCGCTGATCCTGATGCTGAACCTCACCAGCATCGCGATCATCTGGTTCGGGAGCCACCGCATCGACGAAGGCACGATGCAGGTCGGCGCGATGATCGCGTCGCTGCAGTACGCGATGCAGATCCTGTTCGCGGTGTTCATGGTCACGGCGATGTTCGTCATGCTGCCGCGCGCGTCGGCGTCGGCAGCCCGCATCAACGAGGTGCTGGACGTGGCGCCGGAGATCGTCGATCCGTCGAGCCCGCGGCAGCCGCAGCTCGCCACCAGGCGCGGTCATGTCGAGTTCGACAACGTCACCTTCCAGTACCCGGGCGCCGAGGAACCGGCGCTCACCGGCGTCTCGCTGACCGCGCATCCCGGCGAGATCACGGCGATCATCGGCGGCACCGGCTCCGGCAAGTCGACGCTGGCCGGACTGATCCCCCGCTTCTACGACGCCAACCAGGGGCGCGTGCTGGTGGACGGCGTGGACGTCCGCGAGATGACGCAGGCCGACCTGCGCGCGCGGATTGGCTTCGTCCCGCAGAAAGCGCTGCTCTTCACGGGAACGGTGGCGGACAACATCCGCTACGGGCGCGAGCAGGCGACCGACGACGAGGTCCGCCATGCCGCTGCGGTGGCGCAGGCCGTCGAATTCGTCGATGCCCTGCCGCAGCAGTTCGCGTCGCCGATCTCGCAGGGCGGCACCAACCTCTCGGGCGGACAGAAGCAACGGCTCGCGATTGCGCGGGCGATCGTGCGCAAGCCCGACGTCTACGTCTTCGACGACAGCTTCTCGGCGCTGGACTTCGTCACCGACGCCAGGCTGCGCGCCGCGCTCAAGGCCGAGACCGCCAACGCCACGGTGTTCGTGGTCGCGCAGCGCATCAGCACGGTCATCAACGCCGACCGCATCGTCGTGCTCGACAACGGCCGGGTGGCCGGCATCGGCACGCATGCCGAACTGCTCGAAAAGAACGAGATCTACCGGGAGATCGTCTCATCGCAAGTGTCGCTCGAGGAGGTGGCATGAGCGCGCCGCCGAAATCACCGTCGCCCGCGGCGCTGGCGCTGCAGCAGCAGGCGGCGCAGCGCCCGGCGCCGACGCGCGACATGTTCGGCGGCCGGATGATTGGCGGCCTCGGCATGCCCACGCAGAAGGCGAAGGACTTCAAGGGCACCCTCGTCCGCCTGGTCGGCTATCTCGATCCGCACCGTGGAGCGCTGGTCGTGGTGGTCGTGACCGGCGCGATCGGCACGGTCTTCAGCGTGCTCGGTCCGAAGATTCTCGGGCTGGCGACGACGAAGATTTTCGAGGGATTCGTCGCAAAGTCCCTGCGGGTGCCTGGCGCCGCGATCGACTTCGGGTATGTCAGCCGCATCCTGCTCGGCTTGAGCGGGCTCTACATCGTGGCCAACAGCTTTCAGTACCTGATGCAGTACCTGATGGCCAACGTCGCGCAGAGCACCGTCTACGCCATGCGCCGGGAAGTCGAAGCCAAATTCGACCGGCTGCCGTTGAAGTTCTTCGATTCGAGGACGCGCGGCGAAGTGATGAGCCGCGCCGTGAACGACCTGGACAGCATCAGCGGCGACGCTGCAGCAGACGCTGACGCAGCTGCTGACGTCGGCGCTGACGCTCACCGGCGTCATCGTGATGATGTTCACGATCAGCTGGATCCTGACGCTCGTCACCCTGCTCACCCTGCCGCTCAGCCTGTCGGTCGTCGCCCGCATCGCGAAGCGCTCGCAGAAGTTCTTCATGAAGCAGCAGATCGCGCTCGGCGCGCTGAACGGCCATGTCGCCGAGATGTACGGCGGGCACCCGATCGTCACCGCGTTCGGTCACGAGCGGCGGTCGATCGCGACCTTCGACGAGCTGAACGAGACCTACTACGACGGCGCGTGGCGCGCCCAGTTCGTCAGCGGCATCATCATGCCGACGATGATGTTCATCGGCAACCTCGGCTACGTGCTGATCGCGGTGATCGGCGGGCTGCTGGTGACGCGCCGTTCGCTTGCCATCGGCGACGTGCAGGCGTTCATCCAGTACGGCCGGCAGTTCTCGATGCCGATTACCCAGTTGAGCGGCATCACCAACACGATCCAGCTGACGATCGTCTCCGCCGAGCGCGTGTTCGAGCTGCTCGACGAGCCGGAGGAAACGCCCGACGCGGACGCCGCGCCGGCGATCGCCGCGCCGCGGGGCGCCGTGCAGTTCGACCAGGTGAGCTTCAGGTACAAGGACGACGTCCCGCTGATCGACGACATGACGCTGGACATCGCCCCGGGGCAGATGATCGCGATCGTCGGCCCGACCGGCGCGGGCAAGACGACCCTCGTGAACCTGCTGATGCGCTTCTACGACGTGAACAGCGGCGCGATTCGCGTGGACGGCGTCGACATCCGCCAGCTGAAGCGCGGCGAGCTGCGCCGCATGTTCGGAATGGTGCTCCAGGACACGTGGCTGTTCTCGGGAACGATCCGCGACAACATCGCCTATGGCCGGCGGAACGGGGATCGCGCGGAGGCGGGCGACGAGGCCATCGTCAGGGCCGCGAAGGCGGCGCAGGCGGACCACTTCATCCGCACGCTGCCCGACAACTACGACACGCCGATCAACGAAGTGGCGAGCAACCTGTCGCGAAGGCCAGAAGCAGCTGCTGACGATCGCGCGCGCGTTCCTCGCCGACCCGGCGATCCTGATCCTCGACGAAGCGACCAGCAGCGTGGACACGCGCACGGAAATCCTCATCCAGCGCGCCATGGGTGAGCTGATGCGCGGGCGCACCACGTTCGTCATCGCGCACCGGCTCTCCACGATTCGCAACGCCGACGTGATCCTGATGATGGAGCACGGCCGCATCGTGGAGCGCGGCACCCACCCGGAACTGCTCGCGGCGAAGGGGCGCTACGCCGAGCTGTACCACAGTCAGTTTGCAGGACGGGGCGGCGCAGGCGGTCTCACTCGTGTCGTAGCCGGACAGGATCTCAGACCGACGTCCGGTCGGCTCGGGTCAGGGTGTCCAGATTCTCGAGCTCCTGCCCGCCAGCGTCAGCATGACTTCGTTCAACCGCTTCACGAACGACGCCGGGTCGTCGAGCTGTCCGCCTTCGGCCAGCAGCGCCTGGTCGAAGAGGATGTGGCTCCAGTCGCTGAACCGCCGGTCATCGGTCTCTTCCTTCAGCCGCTGCACGATCGGATGGTGCGGGTTGATCTCCAGGATCGGCTTCGATCCGGGCACGGGCTGGCCGGCTGCCTTGAGCAGGCGCTCGAGATGCGTGCCCATGCCGTGCTCGTCGCTGACCAGACACGACGGCGAGTCGGTGAGGCGGCTGGTGACACGGACCGCGCTCGCGCGATCCTCGAGGACGCCTTGCATGCGGTCGACGAGCCCCTTGTGCTCGTCAGCCGCCTTCTCCTGCTCCGGCGTCCCGGCCTCGCCGCCAAGCTTGCCCACATCGAGCCCGCCTTTCGCGACCGACTGCAGCGGCTTGCCGTCGAACTCGGTGAGCAGCGACATCACCCATTCGTCCACGCGGTCGTACATCAGCAGGACTTCGACACCCAGCTTGCGGAAGATTTCGAGATGCGGGCTGTTTCGCGCCGCCGGGTAACTGTCGGCGGTGATGTAGTAGATCGCGTCCTGGCCTTCTTTCATCCGGCCGACGTACTCGGATAGCGAAACGGTCTGCTCGCCGGTCTCGCCCTTCGTGGACGCGAAGCGCAGCAGCTTCGCGATCCGCTCACGATTCCCGGCATCGTCCGCGACGCCTTCCTTGAGCACGCGGCCGAATTCCTTCCAGAAGGTCGTGAACTTCTCGGCCTGGTTCTGGGCCAGGTCTTCGATCAGGCCGAGCACGCGCTTGACCGAGGCATTGCGGATCGTCTGGACGTCGCGCGACTGCTGCAGGATTTCGCGCGAGACGTTCAGCGGCAGGTCGCTCGAGTCGACGATCCCGCGCACGAACCGCAGGTACGGCGGCAGCAGCTGCTCGGCATCGTCCATGATGAATACCCGGCGGACGTAGAGCTTGATGCCGCGCCGGCGCTCGCGGTCCCACAAATCGAACGGCGCCCGCTGCGGGATGAAGAACAGCTGCGTGAATTCCTGCCGGCCTTCGACCCGGGCGTGCGTGTAGGCGAGCGGCGGCTCGAAATCGTGCGCGACGTGCTTGTAGAACTCGTGGTACTGCTCCTCGGTGATTTCCGCCTTCGGACGCGCCCACGATGCCGAGGCCTGGTTGATCTGCTCCTCTTCGTCTTCGACCTGCCTTCGCGTCCGTCCCACGCTCCTTCTTCATGAGGATCGGCAGCGTGACGTGGTCGGAGTATTTGCGGAGGATCTCGCGCAGGCGCAGGCCGGACAGCAGGTCGTCTTCTTCCGGGCGCAGATGGAGCACGACGTCGGTGCCGCGCGTCTCCTTGCGTACGGTCTCGACGGTGTAGTCGCCCTCGCCCGAGCTCTCCCAGCGCACGCCGTGTTCCGCGGTCAAGCCGGCGCGCCGCGTGATCAGCGTGACGCGGTCGGCGACGATGAACGAGGAGTAGAAGCCGACGCCGAACTGCCCGATGAGATGCGCGTCTTTCGCGTGGTCCGCCGTGAGCCGGGCGAAGAACTCCCGCGTGCCCGACTTGGCGATCGTGCCGATGTGGTCGATGACTTCCTGACGCGACATGCCGATGCCGTTGTCGGATACGGTGATCGTGCGCGCCTGCGCGTCGTAGCCGACGCGGATCTTCGGGTCGGGATCGTCCTCGAACAGCGCCGGGTCGGTCATCGCTTCGAAGCGCAGCTTGTCGCAGGCGTCGGACGCGTTCGACACCAGCTCGCGCAGGAAGATCTCCTTGTTCCCGTACAGGGAGTGCACCATCAGGTGCAGCAGCTGCTTGACCTCGGCCTGGAAGCCGAGGGTCTCCTTGGTGGCG
>CAVREM010000109.1:0-76951 GCA_963720005.1 uncultured Acidobacteriota bacterium
ACCCAAGATGACGCTCACCCTGGGCCTGCGCTGGGATTACTTCAACAGCTACGTGCCGGCGCAGACGGGAGGGTTCGAGGGGGAGCAGGACGGCTATTGGGCGGGTGTGCCGGCTGCGAACGAGTGGATCGGCCGCGAACCTTCGGCAGGTCAACAACGTCCCGAACTGGAAGGACTTCAACCCGCGTCTCGGGTCTCCTACGATCTCTTCGGCAACGGCAAAACGGCGCTCAAGGCGACGCTCGGCCGCTACACGGCGAAGCTCGGACGGAGATCGCCGAGACCGCGAACCCGTTCAACACCTCGGTCAACTCCACGTCGCGCGACTGGACCGACTTGAACGGCAACTTCGTGCCGGACTGCGATCTCGGCAACTTCGGCCCGATGCGAGCTCGCAATTGGCCAGCGGCGAATGCGGTCCGATCGGCAACAACAACTTCGGCCAGAACAACCCCAACGCGACATCCTACGCGCCAGGCGTGCTCAAGGGCTACGGCAAGCGCGACCACAACTGGGACTTCACGACCGAAATCCAGCACGAGCTCATCCAGGGTCTCGCCGTGACCGGCGGCTAGTATCACAACACCGGCGGCTACTTCCGCTACGCGTTCGGCAGCCCGTTCAGCAGCAAGGAGCGGGTGACCGACAACATCCTCGTCGGGCCTGGGGACTTCGACGAGTTCTGCATCACAGCCCCATCCGATCCGAAGCTGCCGGGCGGCGGCGGCTACCCGGTGTGCGGGCTGTACAACCTGAAGCAGAACAAGTTCGGCCAGACATCAGAACATCGTCAAGGCGACGGACGAGTTCGGCGAGTTCAAGAGCACGAACGACTTCTTCAACGCGCCGTCGATGCCCGTCTCGCGCACGACATCCGGCTGGGCGGCGGCTTCGACACCGGCCGTTCGGTGCGCGATCGGTGCTTCGTCGTCGACAGCCCGCAGGAAATGTACCAGTGCAGCGTGGTCACGCCGTTCGGCGCGCAGACGCAGTTCAAGCGAACGGTGTGTTCCCGTTGCCGGGCAGTTCGCCGCGAGCTTCGCCGTGTCAGAACCTGTCCGGTCCGATGCTCACCGCCAGCTACACGGCGACGGACGCCGAGATGCGACTGGGTCGGTCGGATCGACCTCTGCCGGCGGCGCGACATCGGTGACAACATCCAGCTCGTCGACCCGCAGACGTTGTTCGAGGACCGGATCTCGCGGCTCGACCTGCGGTTGAGCAAGGTCTTCCGCATCAACAAGGTCCGCATCCAGTTGAACCTCGACGCCTACAACGCGCTGAACTCCAGCGCCATCCGGGCCGACAACACCAGCTACGGGTCGGCGTGGACCTCGACCCGGTTCAGATTCTGGATGCCCGAATCATCCAACTCGGCGGGCAGATCAGCTTCTAAGAACGTTCAAGGAACTGCGGAACTCGGACAGCTGCAGGAACGTCATCTCGACGAGGACGCGTTCGCTCAGCTTCCTCAGCTTCCTCGCATACCTGTTCCCAGGTACTCCCTCCACCTGACATCCATTTTCCCGAACAAGCGGGCGTCTGCGGGCGCCGGCGCACGCTTTGGCCCTTGAAAAACAACGCAGCGGGGATGTAATGTGCGCGGCGGTAATGAATTCGTATTAGGCAGTTTTTCATACTCGTTCGGCGTGGCCCTCTTTTCGTATTCCGTATCCAAGGTTTCCGCACGTCAGAGGAGGCCGGATGTCTCGATTCGTTCGTGCAGGTACTACGTGTCGTTGGTCTGCTCGCGCTGCTGTTGAGCGCGGCGCCCGCATGGGCGCAGGATGCCGGCATCGCCGGCGTCGTGAAAGACACATCCGGCGGCGGTCCTGCCCGGCGTGACCGTCACCGCCACCAGCCCGGTGCTCATCGAGAAAGCAGCGCGTGGCCGTGACCGACGCCGAAGGCCGCTACGCCATCACCCAGCTGCGGCCCGGCGAGTACAAGGTCACCTTCGCCCTCGACGGGTTCACCACGGTCGTCCGCGAGGGGATTCGGCTGGCGGCCGGGTTCACCGCCAACGTCGAAGCCGAGATGCGCGTCGGCAGCCTCGAGGAAACCATCACCGTGACCGGCGCGAGCCCGGTCGTCGACGTCACGAACGTCCGCCGCCAGACCGTCGTCACCAACGAGCTGCTCGAGGCGCTGCCGACCAGCACCAAGAGCATCGGCCAGCTGACGACGCTGACCGACCGGCGTCACGGGCCTCGGCGACGTCGGCGGCACCTACCAGGTCGAGCCCGGCCAGGACGTCGTCTCGGGCGGCGGCCGGTTCCACGGCAAGGGCGGCACGAAGGTCTCCTACGACGGCATGGGCATGGAGAACAGCTCGGGCAACAGCAGCTACCAGCTGAACGCCGCGTCGGTCGAGGAGATGGTCATGTCGACGAGCGGCATCTCCGCCGACACCAACGCCGACGGCATCGTCGTCAACATCGTCCCGAAGGAGGGCGGCAACAACTTCCGCACGACCCTCTGCCGGCCTGTACGCGAACACAGCGATGGAGAGCCACCAACCTGTCGCAGGAGCTGAAGGATCGCGGCCTGCTGACGGCGAACAAGACGCATCAAGCTGTTCGACGAGTCGGCGAGCGTCGGCGGCCCGATCAAGCGCGACCACCTCTGGTTCTTCGTGGCGCCGCGCACCTGGGGCGTCGCGCGCAGCCAGGCCGGCACCTACTGGAACAAGACGCAGAACGAGTTCCTGACGCCGCCCGGCGCCGCAGTGCAAGGTCGTGCAAGTGGACGCCGTGGGTGGATCGGCCCGAGGATCGGATGAGCGGCCGCCTCGAGTGGTACGACTCGGTCCTGACGCCGCGTCACGTGGCAGGCGACGGCGAAGAACAAGTTCAACGTCACCTACGACGAGCAGCGCGCGTGCAACTGCGGATCGGTGAGCGCCGCGCAGTCGCACGAGTACTACCTGTCGTCGTACCGGTTCGAGCCGAACCGGCTGTTCCAGGCGACGTGGAACTCGCCGATCACCAGCCGGCTGCTGCTCGAAGCGGGCTACGCCGCGACGATCTCGCAGTGGAACATGTTCTACAAGCCGGGCGTGCACCAACGACATCGTCAGCATCGTCGACATCGGGATCGGCCAGAGCTACGGCGCGGCGCAACTCCTACCTCGGCCTCCCGAACTCGCGCGACCGGTTCACGCAGCGCGCGTCGCTGTCGTACGTGACCGGCTCGCACAACTTCAAGACCGGGTTCCAGAACGAGCTGCCGCACAGCGAGACGTACTACCACGGCCAACGGCAACATGAACTACACGTTCTTCAACGGCAACCCGCGTTCGATCACCCAGCGTGCCACGCCGTATCTCGCCGACGTCGAAAACCAAGTACGACCTCGGCATCTACGCGCAGGACCAGTGGAACGCTCAACAAGCGGATGACGCTGAACCTCGGCTTGCGCTGGGACGGCTTCAACAGCTACGTGCCGGAACAGCAGGCAGGCGTCGCGGGCCACACCGACGGCTGGCCGGGCGCGCTCGAGACCAACCAGTGGCTCGGCGAGCGCACGTTCGCGGCGCGGAACAACATCCCGAACTGGAAGGACTGGAGCCCGCGAATGGGCATCTCCTACGACCTGTTCGGCAACGGCCGCACCGCGTTCAAGGCGCAGCTCGGACGGTACCTGTCCAAGCTCGGCACCGACCTCACCGAAGGCCTGAACCCGATTGCGACGTCGGTGACGTCGTACGGACGACCCGTACCTGGACGGCGACACCGACAGGGAACTACGTGCCGGACTGCGACCTCGGGAACTTCGCGGCCAACGGCGAATGCGACGGCCATCGACAACAACAACTTCGGCAAGAACAACCCGAACGCGACCCGCTGGGATCCGGCAGTGCTGGAAGGCTACGGCAAGCGCGACGCCAACTGGGACTTCTCGACCGAAGTCCAGCACGAGCTCCGGCCCGGGTTTGCGGTCACCGGCGGCTACTACTACAACAACGGCGGCTACACGCGCCAGGCCGGCAGCCGCAAGCGCGTGACCGACAACCTGCTCGTCGGCCCTGCGGACTACGACACGTTCTGCGTCAAGGCACCGCTCGATTCGCGGCTGCCGGGCGGCGGCGGCTACGATGTGTGCGGCACTGCCAACATCAAGCCAGATCAAGTTCGGGCAGGTCGCGAACCTCGTCACCGCCCGGGAGCCGTTCGGCGAATTCGAGAGCCGCAACGACTTCTTCAACGTCGCAGTCGACGCCCGGCTCGCGCAGGGCATCCGGCTCGGCGGCGGCGTCGATACCGGCCGCTCGGTGGCCGGCAACTGCTTCGTCGTCGACAGCCCCGGCGAATTGCAGAACTGCCGCGTGGTACGCCGTTCCGAGGGCAGACCCAGGTACAAGGCGCACGGCGTGTTCCCGCTGCCGGCTGCCTTCGTGGCGAGCTTCGCGTATCAAAATCTCTCAGGTCCGTCGTTCAGCGCGAACTACATCGCCAGCAACGCGGAGATCATCCCCTCGCTCGGCCGGCCGCTGTCCGGCGGCGCGACGACGGCCGAATATCCCGCTCGTCGCGCCACAGACGATGTTCGAGGACCGCATCGTCCGCCTCGACCTGCGCCTGTCGAAGTCGTTTCAGATCCAGAAATTCCGGGTGCAGCTGAACCTAGATGCCTACAACGCCCTGAACGCAAACTCGGTCCGCGCCCTCAGCAGCCAGTTCGGGTCCGGCGGCCAGGCCTCGTCGGCGTGGCAGCGGCCGTCGCAGATTCTGGATCCGCGGCTCTTCCAGATTGGGGGGCAGGTTAGCTTCTAACTTGGAGTTGCAGGTCGAGTTAGGAGAGGTTAGCTTGAGTCCTTTGCTTGTGGGAGTCAAGGGAGTTCATCGTCGGCAAACGGCCGGCGGCTGGGCTGCCGCTTTTCGTACAGGGCGAGATTCTCGGTCGCACGGCGTACGACCTGCTCGAGATTCGCGCTGCGCCCGGCCTCGACGATCGCTCCGCTGCGCTTCCACGGCCTGATCGAAGCGGCCGACCTCCGCCAGGCCCATCGCCGCAGTCTCGGCGAGCTCGATTGTCTGCGGGCCTTTCATCAATTCATCGACAATCGCCATCGCGCGGCGGCCGTCGCGCAGCTGATCGTCCGGCGCGGCGGCCAGCAGCCGCGCCAGCGCGAGCTTGAACAGCGGCTGATCGGGAAAGCGCGCGGCCCCGTCGGCAAAGCTGTCGCGCGCCTCGCGGTAGCGGCGCAGGCGCACGAAGGCCATCCCCCGTCCGTAGAGCGCTTCTGACTGAGAGGGGTCGGCCTCGAGGGCCCGCGCGTACTCGGCGACCGCTTCGCCGGGACGTCCGGCGCGCGCCAGCGCCCCGGCCAGCTGCACGCGCGCCTGCACGTATCCGGGTTCGTACTGCAGCGCGCTCGAAAAGCGCGCAATCGCCTCGTCGTACTGCCCATGGTCGTTCAGCAGGACGCCTAGGCTGAAGTGCGCGCGCGCATGCCTGGGATCGCGACGGATGACCTCCTCGAACTGGGCGGCTGCGCCGGCGGTATCGCCCATTTGCGCCAGCGCCGTGCCGAGGCGGTGCCGCAGCGAGACGTCGGCTGGATCGAGGTCGAGCCCTTTCCGGAAGTTCTCGACCGCCTGTGCCCACTGGCCGGCGTCGAGCGCCTGCCCGCCGCGCACGTTGTACGCCTCGGGGGTTTGAATCAGGGTGTCGATCTCGCCCATCAGCGGGTCGGGTGGACGCGGGTCGTCCTTCCCCTGCAGCTTGAGGTGAGCCTCGGCCTTCGCGACATCGCCCAGGCTGCGATACGCCATGGCGAGCGGGTAATGCGCCGCGGTGGCCCGCGGCTCGCGCGCGAGCGCCTGCTCGAGATACGTTGCGGCCGCGGCGTAGTCGCGCGCTGCGAGGGCCGCGCGGCCCGCCCCGAACAGCGCCGCGGGCGACCCCGAATCCCTGGCCAGCGCCTTCGCGAACAGCGGCGCGGCGGCGTCGGCGCGGCCTTCCGAGAGATGCATTTCTCCCAGCCAGACCAGGGCCGCGAAGTCGTCGGGGCGAAGCCGCAGCACCTGCTCGAACGACTCAATCGCCTTCTGCAGCGGGCCGCGGACGCGATAGACGTGCCCGAGGTAGTACGGCCATCGAGGATCGGCTGGAGCGAGCGCCTGCGCGTTGCGCAGGCACGGCTCTGCCCGCTCGAGGTCGGTCGCCGCCATCAGGAGCTTGCCGGTCTCCCCGTATTCGCGCGCGAGATCCTGATCGCTGGCCCGGTTCGACAGCGCCGCCTGCAGCGCCGCCTGGCGCGCCTGCACCTGCGAACGCGCCGGACCTTCCAGCGTCGAGACGTCGGGAAGACTGACCGGCTGCAGGCCGCGGCCGGGGTTCGAGAGGACGCCCGCTCCGCTGAACCGCAGGCCGTCAGCAGCAATGTCGAGGTGACAAGCACGAAAACCAATTAAGGTTTTTTCGTGTTTTCGTGTTTTCGTGGCAGATCTGATTTCGTGTTTTCGTGGCAGCCGTTACCGGGATTCGCCGCCCTGCCGAATCGTCGTCCAGCGGTCGATCGGCACGTCAGACTGCTCTTCTGTGGCTCCATCAGGCCAGGTGATGCGAACGCGCGTCGCGCCGGCGGCGTCGCCAAGCCCGACGAGCACGCGGGGATCGTTGGCGGACGCGTAGCTGCCGTCCGCGTGCGCCCGCCTGTGGATGGTGACACCGTCGGACCGCACGACTTCCACACGCGCGCCGAGCATGTCGCGGCCGCGCGCGCCGCCGACCACCCGAAGCCCGAGCCAGTGGCGTCCGTTGGCGGCCTGATTGATGAGCAGCCGCGCCGGCGCGTGGATGTTGCTGATCACCACGTCGGTGTCGCCGTCGTTGTCGATGTCGCCAAACGCCGCGCCGCGGCTGACCTCCGGCGCCGCGAACACGGCGCCGCCGCGCTTGGTGGCATCCTCGAACCGGCCGTCGCGGAGATTGTGGAACAGCTGTTTCGGTTCGTCGGTACGGGAAGCGGGCATCGGGCGGACGGCCCTTGATGGCCTCAATCGCCCCGTTCACCGCGAGCAGGTCCAGCCAGCCATCGTTGTCGTAGTCGAACCAACCGGTGCCGAATCCGCTATGACCGAGGCTGAGAGGACCGAGCCCCGATTTCGCGCTCAGGTCCTCGAACATCCCCGCGCCGTTGTTGACGTAGAGATTGTTCCCCTCCGACGGCAGCTCGGTCATGTAGAGATCGTCGTCGCCGTCGTTGTCGAAATCGCCCGCATCCACGCCCATGCTCGCCTCGGCCTTGCCGTCGCCAGTCAGCGCGGCGCCGGCGAGCAGCGCCTGGTTGCGGAAAGTACCGTTGCGCTGGTTCATCCACAGCAGGTTCTCGGCGCCGTCGTTCGCGACGTAAATGTCCATCCAGCCGTCCCGATCGAAGTCGGCCGCGACGACGCCGAGTGCCGGCCCCCAGCGTCCGCCGGCAAGCGCCTTCGCGGTGACGTCCTCGAACGTGCCGTTGCCGCGGTTGTGATACAGACGGTCCGGCTGCGCGACGTACACCTTTGGTGTGCAGTAGTCGCGGCGGCCGGTGAGGCCGGTGCACGGCTTGTCGGACGCGATGTCCCACTGCACGTAGTTGCCGACATAGAGGTCGAGCCATCCGTCGCGGTCGTAGTCGACGAATGAGGCCGAGACACTCCAGCCCGGATCGTCGGCGCCGCTGGCCCGCGAGACATCCGAAAAAGTGCCGTCGCAGTTGTTGTGGAACAGCTGATCGGGCCCGAGGTTCGTGAGATACAGATCGACGCACCCATCGTTGTCGACATCGCCTGCGGCCACGCCCATGCCGTAGCCGGCCGCCTCGATGCCGCTAGCGGCGGTGACGTCGGTGAACCGCAGCGATCCCGCGCCGCCAGAGGCCGAGAGGTCGTTGCGGAACAAGCGCCCCTTCAGTGGCAGCGCGTCCTTCGCCGGTGCAACCTGCGCCTCGCCGAGCGGACGGCTCTCGGGCAGCATGCGCCCCTGTGCGAAGTAGACGTCGAGATCTCCGTCGTTATCGTAGTCGACGAGCGCGACGCCGCCCGGGAGCATCTCGGGAAAATAGAACTGCCCCGACATGCCATTAAAGTAGGTGAAGGCAAGACCCGTCTCGGCGGCGCGATCGACGAACCCATCACTCGCACCGACGGACGCGGGCGCGTGACCGGATTCAGCCGGCGGACTGCCGGTGCCGCACGCAGCGAGGAGAACCGCTGTCAGCACGAGCGGCGCAGGAGCCGGCCTATTCATCGCGACCTTCCAGGTCGATAGACCGATCGGCCCATCGCCATGTCGCTGCTGTTGCGAAACCTCAGCCGAATCAACGCGATCCTGCTGGTTTTGGTCACCCCGATCATGGTGCGGTTCTGGATCGAAGGAGTGGTCTGGCGGCTGGAACGGGGGCGACAAATGCTTGGTTTCTCGCTCATGCACGCGGGGGCCGGCTGGATGACGCTGCCATTGATCCTCTCATTCCTGGCGATCTTTCTCTATGGGCTGTGGGTCGCCGCGATCCTGCTGCTCTGGGCCATTCCAGCATCACGCGCCAGGATGGCCCGACCCCACCATGCGCTGCTCGGGGGCGCCAGCGTGTTCTTCTTCTTCGAGATCGCGGAATTCCTGCAGCGTGACATCAGCAACGGGTTCGTATTGATTGGCGCCGTGGGGATGGTTGCTCTTGCGGGCGTGGTGACCTGGCTCATATATGCCGGGGTTCGTCCCGCAAGAGAAGGCGATGCCTGACGATTCAGCCGCTTCCCGATTCGTGAATGCGGCCGATCAAAGTCCGAGGAGTTGTGTCAGGCGGACGTCCCTTGGCCACCGTAGCGCGAAGCGCGGATGGTGGCTCGGCTCGGCATGGCCGCGGGCGCTGCTGCTTAACCCGCCCTTCCAGCCCTTCCTGCCCTACCCGCCCCGTTACTTCTCCATCCCCAGCGCCCAGCGGATGCCGCCGGTGACGTGCGCCTGGAAGACCGGATCGACCGCCCAGATGTCATCGCGATGGCCGAACGAGGTGTAGAACACCCGGCCCTTGCCGTAGTCGCGCACCCACGACTGCGGGTAATCGATGCCGCGCTTCATCGACGTGCCTTCGAGGTTGGTGCGTTCCGTGTCGACGCTCAGCAGCACCTTGTGCCGCTGTCGCGAGAAGGCGACCGGGATCTTGTTCTTGAACAGGGTATCGACGTCCTCCCCCGGCACTTTCGGATCGCCGAAGATATAGAACTCGTCCCACACCGGCCAGCTCGGGCCCAGCATGCGCGTCGCCGGGTGCGTCTGATCTTCGACCTTCAGCACGACGATCCGCCGCTGCGCGGAGTTGGTCAGCGACCGGACGAAATAGCCGCCGAGCATCTCGCCGAACGCCGGGTAGTCGTAGAAGGTCAGCGACGAACAGTGCGTGCCGATGAACCCCTTCCCGCTCTTCACGAAGTCCAGCAGCATCTCCTTCTGTGCGACCGTCAACGGCAGGTTGCCGTTGGTCATCATCATGATGCCGTCGAACTGGTTCAGGTACTCGCGCGTGAGGAACGAGAAGTCGAGCTTGTCCGCCTCGTACTTGTAGCCTTCGACCGTCGTGACCGCGAACCCGTTGCGGGTGCCCATTTCCTTCACTGCCTGCTCCGCCGGCCCCAGGCTCGTGTGCTTGTACAGCCCGGCGTGCGTGAGGAAGAGCAGCTTGTGCGTCGCCGGCGGCGGCGGCGCCGCGCCCCCGCCCGCGGCCGGCCGGCTGCTGCTGCGCCTCAATAGCGGTTATGCCGACCGCGAGCGCGAGCACGGCCAACGCGATCAATCGTTTCATGTCCAATCCTCCGCCGATGCCCGGCCCTCGTCGCTACGGCAGCGTCCTCGTCGCTATGGCAGCGCAAAAGCGACCAGCTCCGGCACCGGACTGGCGCCAACCGTCAGCGCGATGTACTGCTTGCCGTCGATCAAGTAGGTCATCGGCGTTCCGATCGCCGACGCCGGCAGGTCGACCGACGCGATCTCCTTCCCGGTCGCCTTGTCGCGCGCGACGAGCCGCGGCCCGTCCTTGCGTGCCGCCGCGTCGTGAGCGCGCTGATGAGCAGCGTCTTCGTCAGCAGCGGACCGCTCATGCGTGCTGTCGCCGCCGAGCGGCGGCAGGTTGAGGCCCTTCAGCATCGGGTGGTTCGCGGACGCGTCGCCGTCGCCGAGCGGCACCATCCAGGCGTGGTCGCCCGTGTTCATGTTGATCGCGGTCATGCGCGAGTAGGGCGGCTTGAAGAGCGGCAGGCCCTGCGGCATCTGCGGCACCGGCCGCCTGCGCGCGCCTCCATGTATCGCAGCGTGCCCTTCTGATCCGGCCGTCGGCGGCTCTTCAGGCGGAACACCGAGTAGGTGTTGCGCGACGGCACGTAGAGCATGCCGGTTTCGGGATCGACCGCGGCGCCCGACCAGTTCGCGCCGCCGCTCGCGCTCGGGCGCGCCAGCGTGCCCTGGTTGCCGCCGCGCTACGACCAGCGACGGCGGCGTGTACAGCGGCCCGATCCGGAAGTCCTTCGACGGCCTTCGCGCGCCATCGCGCGGATCTCCGGCGTGAAGTCGACGAGGTCGTCGACGCGTGACGCCCTGGTACTCGAACGGCGCCGGCTTGGTCGGAAACGGCTGCGTCGTCGACGGCGCGCTCGCCCGGCACATCTGACGGCGGCACGGGCCGCTCTTCGATCGGCCAGATCGGTTGGCCGGTCACGCGATCGAAGGTGAACACGAACCCCTGCTTCGTGACCTGCGCGACGGCCTTGATCGCGCTTGCCGTTCACGGTGACGTCGAGCAGGTTCGGCGCGGCCGGCAGGTCGTAGTCCCACAGGCCGTGGTGCACGAACTGGTAATGCCAGACGCGCTTGCCGGTCTCGACGTCGAGGCAGAGCAGCGACTCGCCGAACAGGCCGTCGCCGAGCCGATGGCCGCCGTAGTAGTCGGGCGCCGCCGTGTTGAGCGGCAGGTACACGTAGCCGAGCTCCTCGTCGGCGCTGAAGATCGTCCAGCCGCTCACCTTCCCGGTGTAGGACCACGAATCGTCTCTCCCACGTCTCGTTGCCGAACTCGCCCGGGCGCGGAACGGTGTGGAACGTCCATTTCAGCTTGCCGGTCCGGACGTCCCAGCCGCGCGTCCAGCCGGGGATCTGTTCCTTGATGATGTTGTACGAGGAGATCGACGCCGGCGTCGATCGACCGTGTCGCGCACGACGATCGGCGGCGACTGCACTGAATAGGTCAGCGCGTTCAGCCAGTCGCGCGAGCCGCGCTTCGCGCTGCGGCAGGCCCTGCATCAGATCGACGCGTGCCGTCGATCGCCGAAGCTCGTCGACCGGCTGCGCCGGTCTTCGCGTCGACAGCGAGCAGATAGCCGTCGCCGGTGCCCCAGAAGCACCCGTTCTTCCTTGCCGTCGGTCCAGTACGCGACGCCGCGCTGGTTCCAGCGCGCGCTCATCGTCGTCGTGCCCGCTTCGTAGCTCTTCGGGTTGTAGACCCAGAGCGTCTCGCCGGTCTTCGCGTCGATCGGCCGCGCCGATCGACGACGGCGTGTTCAGGAACAGCCGGCCGCCGACCATCAGCGGCGTCGCCTTGAAGTTCTGGACGAACGGCGGCTGCCGTCGCGCCAGCGCTTCGGATCGTCCTTGATCGAGCTGCTCGAAGATGACGCGCGAGCTCGCCCAGAGCTCGCCGCCGCCGGGCAGTCGTGCGGCTGATGAAGCCGTCGGCCGACTGCCAGCGCCACGGCAATTGCAGCTTGCCGAAGTTGCTCGGCGTCGATCTGGTCGAGCGGCGAGTACTTGGTGTTGCCGAGATCGCCGCCGTAGGCGCGCCACTCGCCTTCGGCGCCGGCACCCTGCTGACCGCGGAGGGGGCCGAGTCCGGCCGCGAGCATGAGACAGAGGAAACAATCGTTGAACGCCAATGAGTCCGCATGACCCCTCCACGCCCGGTCTGATGGGTCGGCTTCAATTGGCTGAATGGCCCGTGCGGCCGAGCTTAGCCGACCAATCGACGCCGACCCGAACGCGGCCGGAGCTTACGCGGTCCGCCGGAGCTGCAGCGAAGGCGGAAGGGTCAGCTTCCCAAGGATTCCCGCGAGGTGGCGCTCGAACAGCTGCACGACGCCGGCCCGATTCAGGTGGTCCGTGTCGAAGTACAGGGCCGGGTCGTCGATCGCTTCGGACAGGTCGTGCAGTTCGGCGCCGGTCCTGGCGGCCGACGCCCGGAGCGCGGCGTCGAACTCCGCCTCTCCAGGAATGAGCGCGCGCGTCCGCGACGGAAGCGGCGGCCGCAGCAGGATCACGCGCACCCCGCGTGCGCGCGCGCCGGCGACAAGCGCTTCGAACTGCGTCAGGTAGCGCCCCAGGTTGACGCGCGCCGCTCGTCGATCACCGGCGGATACAGGTACGCGATCCGCTGGCGATCAATCTGGTCGACGGGCGGTACCGCCGGTCGAAGCGGGCGGCTTCCGCCGGGCGATCCGAGCCCGAATCGATCGGGATTGTTGATCTTCGAAAAGCCGCTGACGTAGTCGACCGCCACCATCCACGGTGCGCCGCTTCGCGGCAGGAGCCGCGCCAGCGCCGGATCGAACGGCGCCCGTTGAAACAGCCGGGCATCCTCGAGGCGGCGCTCGTTCCACTCGGGCGAGTAGAACGCGAACGAATCGACGACGTAGACGATTGCCGCGGTGCGGTGGCGTACGAAGAAGTAGTCGAGAAGGAGGCGGTTGACGACAACGCCGCCGCCAACGACCGAAAGATTCAGGATGCGCGATCGGGTCATCTCCTCGAGCCGTCGGTTCATGTCGTCGAAGTCGAAGACCGCGGCGTGCGACGCGCCGAGAATCAGGACGTCATATTCGGCGGGCGTAGCGGTCCGCACCATGAAAAAGCGGTTGCGATCCCCATGGCGATACACAAGCCACTCGGCAACCGCGTACAGACCGATGTACAGGACGACCCCGATCGCGACAAAGGCCGCGGCGTTGCGCAGAAACGCTCGAGCCTCCCTCTGCGTCCTCTGCACCCTCTGCGTCCTCGTCAGAATTGCATGTACACGAATTGTCTGAGGTTCCATGTGCCCAGCACGACGAGCGCGGCGAGCAGCGCGTAGTACACCGCCCAACGGAGCGCAATTGGCCGTTCACGGAGACGGTCCCACACCGGCCTGCCTTCGTCGGCGATTTCCACGATCACGAGCACGGCGATGGTCGCCAGCGCGAGCAGGATCGCCGGATCCTGCAAGCGGACCCACAGCAGCCGCGGCAGCTGCGGAACCGCCCGGACCGTGCGCTCGAAGATCGTCGCGGCATCCGACAGCGAGGCGGCGCGGAAGAACACCCAGGTGACGAGCACCGCATGGAACGTGACGATCGCGCGCACCGCTCGAATGGCGGCTCGCGGTCGGTCGGCGGCTCGCTGCCGACGGAACGCAGTCGAAGCGACCACGTAGAGGCCGTTCAGCCCGCCCCAGATGACGAACGTCCAGTTCGCCCCGTGCCACGCGCCGCTGAGCAGGAACACCGTCATCAGGTTCAACGCATGGCGCAGGCGCGACGTCCGGCTGCCGCCGAGCGGGATGTATACGTAATCCCGGAACCAGGTCGCGAGCGAGAGGTGCCAGCGGCGCGACCAGAACTCGGCAACCGACCCCGAAAGATATGGTCGCCGGAAGTTCTCCATCAGATCGAAGCCCAGTACCCGAGCCGTGCCGATCGCGATGTCGGAATACCCCGAGAAGTCGCAATACAGCTGGAAGGCGAAGAAGTAGGTGGCGATGACGAGATCCGCCGGCGAAGCGAAGTCGGGCTGCCGGTAAGCTGTGTCGACGAACGCTGCCAGCCGATCCGCGATCACGACCTTCTTGAACAGGCCCCAGAGAATCAGCTGAAGGCCGGCCACCACGCGCATGCTGCTGAAGGCGACCGGATTCGCGAGCTGCTCGAGGAACGGTCGCGCCCTCTCGATCGGGCCGGCGAGCAGCTTCGGGAAGAATGCCAGGTACAGGAGGAGGCGGCCGAAATGCCGCTCGGCGGCCAGCTCGTGACGATACACGTCGACGAGGTAACTGATCGCCGAAAGCGAGTAGAACGACAATCCCGCCGCACCGGCGAAACCGGCGCTCGGGAGAAGCTTCGCGGCCGCGAGGCCGCCGGCGATGGCCGCGATCGAGGCGCCGAGCACTGCCCGTCGCGGCACCTGCGGACGGGTATGCAGGGCGGGCCTTTCAGGCCCGCCATCGATGAAAAGGCTTGCGCCGTACGCCACGGCCGACACGGCGAACAGCAGCGCGAGATAGTCGATCCTGAACGTCGCGTAGAAAAACAGGCTGGCCGCCACCAGCAGCGGCCAGCGGTAGCGGTGTGCGGTCAGGTAGTAGACAGGAACGAAAATCGAGAAGAATGCGAGAAATGCGAAGGAGTTGAACAGCACAACAGTCGTCAGTCGACAATCGTCAGTCGACAGTCGTCAGCCATACGGCTCGGCGCGCCACAGGCGCGCCGTCCGCCGTCGCTGAAGCTTCGGCGGACAAGCCGGAGCGGAGCGATCGGCACCGCAGCTTGCCCGCCGTAGCCTTGGCGAAGGCGGGAGCGAAGGCGTGGGGGGTCCGCGGGGGCGAAGCCCCCCGGATCTAGTACGACGTCCACGTATCGAGCAGTGCCTTTGGCAGCGTCGGCACCGGCCGGCCCGGATGGAAATTCGCTCGCAGGTACGTGTACAGCGTCTTGAACTCTTCGTCGGTCAGCGACGTGACGCGGTCGCGGTGATCGATGCTGTTCCGCGTCCACGCATCGGCGTCCATCTGCAGCACGACGATCGGGACGAAGGTGTGGCAGTTCTGGCAGTTGTTCAGCACGAGATCGCGGCCCTCGCCGGGCGGGAAGATCTCGTCGATGTTGACCTTGGACGCGACCGTCTTGGCGTCGGGCTGCGGCGGCAGCGGCCGTCCACCGCGGTCCTGATGGTTCCGAGCAGGCCGCAGCGGCGATGGCGGTCACCGTCAGGAGCACCTGGCACCGACCGCACCCAGCCAGCCGCCGCACCCAGCACCCTGGCACCCGGCACCCGGCACCCGGCTAGAACGGCGTGCATCCGCCTTCGAGGAATCGCGGGGGAATCTTCGGCTCGGGTTTCGACGCGTTGAAGTTGGCGGCCAGGTACTCGAACATCGCGTGCATGTCGCCGCTGGTCACCTTGTCCTTGTGTCCTTCCTCGAGCGCGCTCCAGCGCTCGGCCGAACGCTGGCCGATCGCGGAGCACGCCAGGTTGTGGCAGCTGCCGCAGCTGTTCATCACCGCTTCGCGCTGCGCGCCGGCAGGAAAGATGTCGGCGACGGTCTTCGGCTCGGGTGCCGCAGCAGCCGACGCTGCGGGCGCGGCACCACTCGCCGTTGTCGCTGGCGGCTTGTCCGTCCCCGGCGCTCCCGCTTCGCTGCACGCCGCCACGAGCGCGAACAACGCACAGCGGCAACCAAACCCAGACGGCTGGTCAACTTTTTTCAGATGCGCCTGCGGGCCACCGCCTCGCCGCGGAACCGTGCGCTTATCCGCGGCGAGGCCTCAGCGCTAAGAACGTCGCCGGCGGCGGCTGGCCGCAGGCCGCAGTGCGAAGCTGTTGGCGCTCTTCACGCATCAATCGACATACGTGTCATCTGGTAATTCAGGTCTCGATTGGATTCTGCCAGTCAATGAAAACACGGGCACGCTGATCTCGCGATCGGCCTTCGCCGGCGGAAATCCTTCTTCGGCCAGCCGCCGCAGCGCCTCGCTGACCGCGTCGTCATAGAACTGCTCCAGGCACGCTTCGCAGACGTGCGCGGGAATGTCCTCGACGATCGCGACCCGATCGCCCTGCCAGACCGTGGTGCGGACCGTTGTGGCTGACAAGGGCCGCCGCACCGCGGACACGGCGCGGCGGCTTGCTGGTTCATGAACTCCGACCGTGGTGAACACCATTAACCGAGGACACAAAGGACACTAGGAGAAGGATTTCCTTTGTGTCCTCGTGTCCTTGTGGTGTGACTACCCTCGCATCATCTGGACGGCGGCGTCGACGATCTTCGGCGCGTCCGGCCGCAGCCAACGCATCATCCCGGCGGCGCCCGGACCAGGCACGTCGGGGAAGGCCAGCTTCTTGGTCTTCACGCCGGGCAGCGCCTGCGCCACCTCCGCGATGACGTGCGATCCGTAGCCGCTGGTGTAGTGGCCGTGCTCGACGACGAGCAGCCGCCGCGTCTTGCGAACGGACGAGACGAGCGCGTCGACGTCGAGCGGCTTCAGCGTGCGGGGATCGATGAACTCGACGCTGATGCCGGCCTTCGCCAACTCCGGCAGAGCACGCTTGACGTCGACCGTCGCCGGGGCCCAGGCCACGATCGTCAGTTCGCTGCCCTGCTGCCGCACGACCGCCTTGCCGAGCGGGACTTCATACGCATCGTCCGGCACGTCGGGCTGCTCGCCGCCCTTTACCTCGCTGTAATCGAGGTAGACGACTGGATCGGGATCGCGAATCGACGCGATCATCAGCCCCTTGGCGTCGTAGGCATCGCTCGGCGCGACGACCTTGACGCCGGGCAGCTGGGCGTAGAGCGCCTCCATCCCGACGTCGGTGTGCTGTCCGGCGCTGCCTTGGCTGCGGCCGGCGCCATCCTGCCACAGGACGAACGGCATGCTCGCCTGCCCGCCGGTCATCGAGCGAATCTTGCCGGCCTGGTTCTGGATGTACTCGATGGCGTAAATCGGCGCCATCGACGGAATGCGTGCGACCGCCTTCGAGCCGGCGGCGGCGGCGCCGATCGCCACGCCGACGATCCACTGCTCGTCGATCGGCCACCCGCGCCCCGATGTCCGGTGCTCGCCGAACTCCTTGGCCAGATCCAGCACTTCGCCGGTCGGCAGCGTCGCCGTGGGCGTCTGGTACTCGTAGAAGAACACCATGTCGGCGTTCGCGCGCATTTCCTGGGCGACCGCCTCGAGCTGCGCGTAGTTGTACGATTTTTTTGCCATGGCTCCTCCTACGTCGTCCTCGGCGCCGCGATGTTGCGCCGGTTGAAGAACTGCGTCGCCTCCGCCGCACCGTTGGCGTAGGTGTTGAGCACGCCGTCCTCAGGATTCGGGTCCGCGCTCTTGCGTGCGAACTCGATCGACGCCTCGACCGCGGCCTGGGCCTTGGACTCGAGCGCGGAGAGCTCGGCCTCCGAGGCCAGCCCTTTCGCCACGATCCAGTTCTTGAAGCGGACGTTCGGATCGCGCGACATCCACTGCTTCACTTCCTCGTCGGAGCGGTACGGGAGCCCCATCGCGGCGTCCTGGTCGACGCGGCCGCCGGCGAAGCCGGCGTGGTCGTACCAGCGATAGGTCATGCCCTCGATCACCGTCGGGCCCTTGCCCGCCCGCGCCCACTCGACGGCGGCCTGCGTGGCGGCGTACACCGCCGTCACGTCGTTGCCGTCGACGAGATGATGCGGAATGTCGAGGCCCTTCGTGTACTCGGTGATGTACTTCGTCGGCACGGTGAGCGCCATCGGCACGCCCATGTACTGGAAGTTGTTCTCGGCGACGAAGATCACCGGCAGCTTCAGGTTCGCGCAGCTGCGCACGGCGCTGAAGTAGTACGGCGAGGCCGACGCGCCGTCGCCGAAGAACGCGACGCCCACCTGCTTGGTGTTCCGCACGCGCGCGCGGATCGCGGCGCCCGGCGGCCATGTAGTAGCTCGCGCCGACGATGCCGTTCATGCCCATGATGCCCTTGGACATGTCGGTGATGTGCATCGAGCCGCCGTAGCCCTTGTTGTAGCCGGTCGCCTTGAAGAAGATCTCAGCGGACATCTTGTTCAGATCGCCGCCCTTGGCGATGAGATGGCCGTGGCCGCGGTGCGTGCTCGCGATGTAGTCGTCGTCGTTCAACGCGCTGATCGACGCCGACGGCGATCGCCTCTTCGCCGACGTAGGTGTGGAAGGCGCCGTAGAGCCCGTCCTTCGCGCCGAGGAACAGGTCCTTCATCGCCGTTTCCCACTTGCGGCTGGCGGTCATCAGCTCGTACATCCGCAGCAGCTTGTCCTTCGGCAGCGCCGCGACGGCGTCGGCCGCCGCGCCGCGCGTCGGAATGTCTGACGGCGGCAGGAACTTGACGGCGTCGCCCGGCTGCCACGCCTGGTTGCCGCCCGGGCCGTCCGTCGCGAGCGGAACCGACTTGTCGAATTTGCCGCCGGTGAGGCCGCTGGCGCTCACCGACTGGCCGAATCGAGCTGCACCCGGTCGAGATGACCGTCGCAGTCGCACCCGCCGACCCCATCAACTTGAGCAGGGTACGGCGATCAATCCGTGATGTCGTCGTTGCCATGCGATGACCCTCCCGCTTACCGCGACCCGGTTGTCGGTTTCACGGCTTGCTTTTCGTCCATGCGGGCGCCCTTGAGAATCCCTTCCATCCCGATGGTTCCCCTCGTGACACGCGTACTCGTAAATCGGCTCGGCGCTGCGCGCCATCGGAATCTCCGCCGTCCACGGCTTCACCCACGTCGTCGGGTCCTCGACCGTGAAGCGGTAGAGCAGCGTGTTCGCGCCGTCGAGCGTGAACCGCTCGGTCAGTTTCATCTTCTCGCTCGAACCGCCGAACGACGTCGGCCCCTTGAAGTTGATCGTCTCGACGACGAGCGTATCGCCCTCCCACCGGCCGCGCGACTCGCCCATCCAGCGGGTGAGCTTCGTGACGCGGACGGCCGTCGAGCGGAACGATGCGCGCGTCGTGCACCATCTCGTTCAGGAGCATGACGTGGTCCTTGGTCTGCACGATCTGCACGTTGTTGTTGTAGGCGCTCGGCGCCATCGGCGGGCCGGCGTTGAAACCGACGATGCAGCGCTCGGCGAGCATGCGGTCCTCGGGCCCTTCGGCCGGCCGGCGCAGGCCGGCGAACTGCGCGGCCATCCGCTTCTGCGCTTCCGGCGTGTAGGCCGGCCTGCTGGCCGTCGGGCGGGTCGATGATCGAGCGACGTCCGCAGCGACGCCGTCGTCCCGAAGTCCCACCAGAAATCGTTGTAGGCGCGCTCGACGTCGACCGCCCCGCCGCCGCTGCGCGTGTCCATGTTGCGCCGCGCGCGACTGTCTTCGGCGTACTTCTGCGCTTCCTCCTGTGTCAGGACCGCCTTGGTGCCGAATTCCTTCGGCCGCTCCATCGGCGTGAGCGTCGCGAAGCTCCAGGTGCCCTGGAGATCGGGCTTGCCATCCGGCGTCCGAGGGGCCCCGGATTGGGCCTAACGGTCGCTCCGAGCGCGGCGAGCACGCCCAGCGCCAGGAGCGTAACAGACGAGGATAATGAGGTTTGCTTCATGCCGGGGTTAGCGTAAGCAGCTTGCCCCGGAAAGGCAATAACTGTTTGCGGTAGGCAGTAGTCGGTAGTCCGTATTAGGCCCGCCCTCATGGACGACTCCCGACTAGCGACCTGCCCGACTATGCGACTACGCGCTAGCAGCTGCTTCGGCCGTCGTGAAACGCGGCTCGATGTCGACCGGGACGCCGGTCAGCTTGTCGAGGGCCGCCTGGACGGGCGGGCGGACGACGCCGAGACGGTCGCCGAGGGCCTTGGCCGCGGCGTAGTTGCCTTCGGCCTGGATCGTCATGATCTCGCGCGTGAGCGCGATCACGCCCTCCTTGATCTTCGCGGCGTCGACCGCGAACGTGCCGTCGTCCCTGACGACGAAGCCGCCCTGGTCGAGGAGGTAGTTGAGCTGGATGGCGATGCCCTTGCCGTGCGCCTCGTTGACGCCGAACCGGATCGACCGGAACGCCGACGCGAGGAACGTCGTGTACATCGTCTGTTCCATCGACTTCGGCAGGACGCCCTTGTCGACGAGGTGCTGGAGGGCGAACAGGCCGGAGATGTCGGCCTTCGCTTCCTCGAGATAGCTCGAGGTCTCCTTCATCGCCTGGCGCACGGTCGTGGCGCGCCCGTCGACGGTGATGCTGTGCGGGCCGAGGCCGTGCATCAGCTCGTGCATCAGGATGTGCGTGAAGAAGGCGTCGAACGCGACGTTGCCCTGGTCGGTCGGGGCGAGCACGACCTTCGAGATCGGCACGAGGACCTTGGCGAACTTGGCGTCCTGCACGTTCTTCAGCATCACGCGCTTGGCGCCCTTCTCCTTCAGCACGCGCTCGTCGTTCGGCAGATTGAAGGCCGCGGTCTGCACGCCGCGGTTGGCGTCGCCCGCGGTGAACACGACGTTGACGACGGTCAGCGGCGCAAGGCCGGCGAGCTTCGGATTGCGATACTTCGGATCGATCGGCAGCACGTTCTCGATGCCCTGCAGCTCGCCGCCGAACCGGGTCAGCTTGTCCGACTCGACGTCGTCGCGAAGGGTGATGAACGATTCGAACGCCGCCTTGTAGTTGAAGAATTCGTCCTCGTAGACCTCGTACGGTCCGATCGTCGGCTCGATCGCGCCCTTGAGCTCCATCCACGCGACGTCGCTGTCGTAGTAATCGTTGGACAGAAACGCTTGCGCGCGCTTCGTGAGAAACGCCTTCAAGGTCGGCTCGGCCGACAGGTCGGCGGCCTCACGCAGCAGTGCGGCCGCGTGCGCCAGCTCGTTCTGATACTCGAGGCTGTACGGGACGAGGGTGAACTGACCGTTCGCCGCGCGCCGGACGACCGTGAAGAAGCCGGTCGCCCGAGCACGCTCCGCTTCGGGAAGCGACTGGATCCACTTCTCGATCTCCGCCTTGGTCGCGCCGACCGGATAGAAATTCGCGCCCTCCGGCTTGGGCGGCGCGCCGGGGACGAACGGCTCGTCGTGGTCGAGGCGCGACCACGGTCCTTTGTTGATCAGGAAGTAGTGCAGGCGTTCGCGGCCGGCGGGCGACTCGTCGCGCGCCAGGTCGACGAGCATGGCGGCGTTGCCGAACCAGACCTGCCGCAGGTAGATCCCGTCGAGCACCGTCGAGGCCTCGACGAGCTTCGCGAGCGCGCGCCGATCCGGCGCCGAGAGCTTCGACACGTCGGCGGCGATGTCGGTCGGCGCGAACCGGGCGATCTTCGGGCCGAGATCCGACGGCTGAGACTGGGCGGACTGAGCGGTTTGCGTGGCCGGCACCGGCGCCTCCTGGGAACGGCAGGCGGAGAGGCTCAGCAGAGCCAGCACGATCACACCGGACGCCGTCTGGAAAGGTGATCGGGTAAGCATCATGTCAGCCACTAGAGGCTATCTCATAAACTAACGGCGGCGCGCGAGCCACGCGAACGGAGCGCGCAGCGGTGCGCGAGAGCGTGTTGGGGAGTCCGAGGGGCGGAGCCCTCGGGTAAGACTAGTGTAAACCGGACGCACGCGGATGGCCGGCCGTCCACGCCTCGGCGAAGCGGATCCAGTCTGCTTCGGCGCTCTCGACCGATCGCCCGTAGATCTCGCGGAACCGGCGGGTGAACTCGCTCGAGCGCGCGTAATACAGCTGACGCAGCGGCACGTGTCCGTATGTATCGAGCAGGAACGCCAGGAATGACGCGCTGGCGTTGTACGCCGCTTGCGAGTCGGACGTCGGCCACTGGCCGTCGTCCACGAGCGTCGACACGGCGGGGAGACGGCCGCGGTTGGCGGATGTCCAGCTATACAGGAACGGACGTCCCGCGCGGTGGTACCGCTCGGACAGCACCGCCGACGCGAGCCCCTCGGCCATGAACGAAGTGCCCGGGCGCCCCAGCGCGTTCTCAGATGACCACATGGTCTGCTTCATGGGCCAGCAGTCCCAGGAGACCATCGTCGAGAGGCGGAACGCACACCGCGGCGAACGATTCCGTCGCCGGATAAGCCGTGCCGGTCCGATCGAATTCGCGATCGAGTTCGGCTGCCGAGGCGAAGAGGAATCCCGAAATCCGGCCGCCGTACTGCGCACCCAGCATGCGCAACGCGGTGTCGTACTGATCCTCGAGGACCTCGGCCAGATAGCCGGAGTGCTCCGCGGCAAAGGATCCCGGGCGCGCATGCAGCGTGAAGCGCGCGCTGTCGTGGCTCGTCCAGTTATCGTCGTGCTGCGACGGCCCGAGGATCGCATTGCATCCGGAGGCAAGAAAGGCGACGACGATCATCGGCGCAGCGGCCGCTCGCGTCTCACCGCACATATTCCGCGCCCACGGTGGCTCGCCTGCGCCCGATGGCCCATGCCGGGCGGGTTCCGAGCAGTCCCTCGCCGCTCTGCCGGTACGCGACGACCAGTGACAGGTGGCCGGCTACACGAATCGAAGCGATCGCGTCGAGATCAGTGATCCAGCCGGGACCGACTTGCACGCTGTGCGCCAGCGAGTCGACGGTGTGACTCTGTGCGGCGCGGGCCAGCAACGCGGCATTGGTCCACGCGGCCTCGAACTGCACCGCCGACCAGCGCCGCAACCGGGCGACGGCCACGACGCCGGCGCCACCGCGGGTCAGCGCATCGGTGATGACGATCACGGGGGCGAACGATCGGGACAGCACCGTGCGATCCAGGATCGCCTCGACGCCGACGCCAACGTCGAATCCCCGGAGGCCCACATCCCTGAACGGGAAGCGGCGGTACCTGGTACCCGCTTCCAGGCTGGCCGCGTCGTCATCCGGGGGCAGGACGGCGGCACCGCGGCTGCTCACATACGAGAAATCGCCGGTATACGTGGCGGCGAACTCCACGCGGTGCAAGCGGTCTGGACGGTTGTGGCGGTACTCGACCACGAACATCGGCCCGCTGCCGTCGCGTGCAACCGGGGACGCATCAACCGGAGGTCCCGTGCGCGCCACGTCCCGCAACGACATGTGCTGGACACCGACGACCGCCGTCCACTCGTCGATCGCAGGCGCCGACGCCGGCGGATCCTGCGCCGCGGCAGGCCCCCCGCGTGCGAAGACCGCCACGGTCATCAGCGCCGCCGCGCGCCGAACGAGCCTGGAACATGGCATATGATCTTTTTGGCGGGGCGGTCACTGCAAGAACGTGCCCATGAGCTCACGGCCAATCGTTGGGAAACGCGGTGGCCCCCCGGGGGGATGCCGCCTGCGGATGACTCCCGACCACGAATGGAGACGCTGCGATGCGGCATGAACGAGACCGGAGGTCGATGGTGAAACGAATGGCAACAGTGGGGCTCATTGCGGCGATCCCAGCCGCCGTGCTGATCGCCGGCTTTTCGGCAGGTGCGCAGGCGCAGGGCCAGCAGGGGCGCGGACGGGGCGCCTTCGTCATGGGCGCCGAAGCGATGCCGGGCACTGCCGCGGAGCACCTCAGCAAGCTGAAGGTGCCGGCCGGCTTCTCGATTGCCTTATACGCCGACAACGTGCCGGGTGCGCGCTCGATGGCGCTCGGATCCGACGGGACGGTGTTCGTCGGCACCCGCGCGCAGACGGTGCATGCCGTCGTCGATCGCAACAAAGACTTCAAGGCCGACGAGGTGCTCACTGTCGCGAGCGGGCTGACGTCACCCAACGGCGTCGCGTTCAAGGACGGTGCGCTGTACGTCGCGGAAAACAGCCGAATCTCGCGGTACGACGGCGTCCTCGACTTCGTCAAGGTCGCCGGCGGCAGCGGCCCGGCGCCGAAGCAGACCGTGCTGACCGACAAACTTCCGCCCGACCGCATGCATGGCTGGAAATATCTGACCTTCGGACCCGACGGTCTGCTCTACAGCGCGATCGGCGCGCCGGGCAACATCCTCGATCGCGGCGATCCATACGCGACGATCATCCGCATGAAACCCGAGCCGAACACCCAGTGGGAAATCTTCGCCCGCGGCGTCCGCAACACCGTCGGCTACACGTGGCATCCCGACACGCGGGAGCTGTGGTTCACCGAGAACGGCCGCGACACGCTCGGCGACGACACGCCGAACGACGAGCTCAACGTCGCCGCGAAGGCCGGGCTCCATTTCGGCTATCCGTACTGCCACCAGGGCGAGACCCTCGATCCGGAATTCGGCAAGGGGAAGAACTGCGCCGACTACGTCGCTCCGGCACAGAACCTCGGACCGCACGTCGCCGGTCTCGGCCTCAAGTTCTACGCCGGAACGATGTTCCCGCAGGACTACCGGAAGCAGCTGATCGTCGTGAATCACGGATCCTGGAACCGGTCGCCGCAGGTGAGTCATACCGGCTACCGCCTGATGCTCGCGAAGGTCCAGAACAACAAGGTCACGAGCTACGAGCCGTTCGTCGAAGGCTGGCTGCAGGCGGCGCCCGGTTCGGAGATCAAGCGGCAGGCGTGGGGACAGCCGGTGGACCTGCTGGAACTACCGGACGGCTCGCTGCTCGTTTCGGATGACCGAGCGAACGTGATCTACCGCATCACCTATCGGAAGTAGGGACCAGCCACGAAAGCGCGAAACAACACAGCCACGAAACACGAAAACACGAACCTAAGTTTTGGCTTTCGTCTTCGAGTCTTCGTAGTCTTTCGTGGTTGCATTTCAATGCACTCCGCGCGACATCTGCAGCGACGCGGGATCCGCGCCCAGGCGTCTGATCGCCTTTTCCCACATTTCATCCGGCGGCGTGTTGAAGATGAGATCGTGATCGACGTCGCTCATCAGCCACGCCGAGGCCTCGAGCTCCGACTCCAGTTGTCCCGGCCCCCAGCCCGAATAGCCGACCATCAACCGCGCCCGCGGCGGCGGGTTCGGATCGAGCATCCGCCGCAGCAGCTGGGGTGAGGTCGACAGGTAGAGCCCCTGGGCGATCGGCACGTCAATCGTCTCGTCCTCGCCGGCTACTCCTTCCACCAGGATCCAGCTGCGGTGCTGCTCGACCGGCCCGCCGACCCACACCTCCAGATCCTGGTCGGTCGTCACCGGCGGATCGAGACTCACCACGATGCGTCCGCTCGTGACGAGCGGCCGGTTGAGCACCAGCCCGAACGCGCCCTCCTCTTCGCTGTGCGTGCACAGCAGGACGACCGTCCGGTTGAAATTCGGATCCGTGAGCTGCGGCATCGACAGCAGCAGCGTGGGAGCGAGCGAACCAGCCATTTCTACGATGATAACGCCCTCGCGAACTCTGGTTCGAGGGATCAGACCGAGTGCCTCAGGTGCTCGGTTGCTGAGTTCTGAGTGCCCGGGTGCCTAAGCTGCGACCGCGGCTGGCGTTGTCTTCCGCAATCCGGATGTTACGCCGCAGGCCCGCGGGCTTGGCGCGGCTCATCGCGCTGCCCTCGAGCGCGGATTGCAGGGTTTCGTCGGGCATCCGGACGAGGTCGGCGAGCGACGGCCGATCCCAGACTGGCCGCGGCTGCCATGCCGGATCACCCGAGGTCGGCGCGGTCGCATTCCACGGGCACACCTCCTGGCAGATGTCGCACCCGTACACGTGCGAACCGATGCCGCCGGTGAGCGCTGGATCGATCGCGCCGCGATGCTCGATCGTCAGGTAGGAAATGCAGCGGTTCGAGTCGAGCACGCCGGGGGCGACCAGTGCCTGCGTCGGACACGCTTCGAGGCACAGCGTGCAGGTGCCGCATTGATCGAACGCCGGCTGGTCGGGTTGGAGCGACAGGCTGCAGAGGATCTCGCCGAGGAAGATCCACGACCCCAGCCCGGGGTTGATGACGCAGGTGTTCTTCCCGATCCACCCGATGCCGGCGTGCCGCGCGTAGACGCGCTCCAGCACCGGCCCGGTGTCGACATACGCGCGGGCTTCGAACGGATTCGGGGGATCGCTCTCGCATCCACTCGAGCAGCACGGCGAGCCGCGATCCGATCACCTCGTGATAGTCGTCGCCCCAGGCATAGCGCGCGACGTGAGCGCGCGAAGGATCCGCGCACTCGGTTGAATACGGACGATCGGTGTTGTAGACGGCGGCGACGACGATCACGCTGCGCGCCGAAGGGAGGACCCGGCGCACGTCGGCGCGCCGTTCGGCCGATCGAGTGAGGTAGCCCATCGTCGCGCCATACCCGCGCGACAACCACTCGGAGAAAAACCCGAGCTCGGGAAGATCGGCCGCTGGCGCGATACCGCACGCGTCGAACCCCAGCTCGCGCGCCTTGGCCTTGATCTCGTCAGCCTTCAGAATTCCTAATTCCTAATTCCAAATTCCAAATTACGAGCTCTTCCTCCTCACGAGCTGTCGCAACACGTAAGGAAGAATCCCGCCGTGACGGAAGGCCACCAGCTCTTCGGGCGTGTCGATCCGCGCAACCGCCTGGAACTCGATGGGTGCGGCGTCGGACGCGTCCGCGCGCGCGCGTACGGTCACCGTGCCGCCGGGCGTCAGGCCGTCGGCCACGCCAACGATGTCGAATTGCTCGCGGCCGGAAAGGCCCAGGCTCGCGGCGCTCTCGCCCGCGCGGAACTGCAGCGGGAGGACGCCCATGTTCACCAGGTTGCTTCGATGGATGCGCTCGAAGCTCTCGGCGACGACCGCCCGGACGCCGAGCAGCAAGGTCCCTTTCGCCGCCCAGTCGCGCGACGACCCCGACCCGTATTCCTTCCCGGCCAGGACGATCAACGGCACGCCGAGATCCTTGTACTTCATCGCGGCGTCGTAAATCGTCATCACGTCGCCGCCCGGCTGGAACGTCGTCCAGCCGCCCTCGGTGCCGGGAGCCAGCTGGTTGCGCAGCCGCACGTTCGCAAACGTGCCGCGCATCATCACTTCGTGGTTGCCGCGCCGTGCGCCGTACGAATTGAAGTCGGCCGGCTGCACGCCGCGCGCCATCAGGTACGTGCCGGCCGGGCTGTCCCTCTTGATCGATCCGGCTGGCGAGATATGGTCGGTGGTGATGCTGTCGCCGAGCAGCGCCAGCGCCCGCGCGCCAGTGATGTTGGTCGGCGGCGTTGGCTCGAGCGAGAGACCTTCGAAGAACGGCGGGTTCCGGATGTAGGTCGAATCCTCTTCCCAGGCGAACCGATTGCCGGTCGGCACGTTCAGCGACTGCCAGCGTGCGTCGCCGCTGAAGACGTCGGCGTACTGCTCCCGGAACATCTGCGCGTTGACGGCGCGCAGCATCGTCTCCTGGATCTCGCGCTCGGTCGGCCAGATGTCCCGCAGGTGGACGGGCGTGCCGTCGCTGCCGATTCCGAGCGGTTCGGTGGTCAAGTCCATCGTCATCCACCCGGCCAGCGCGTAGGCGACGACCAGCGGCGGCGACGCGAGGTAGTTGGCCCGGACCTGCTGCTGGATGCGGCCCTCGAAGTTGCGATTGCCGCTGAGCACCGAGGCGACCACCAGGCCGCGCGCCTCGACCTCGGCCGAGACATCGTCAGGGCAGCGGGCCACTGTTGCCGATGCAGGTCGTGCAGCCGTACCCCACCAGGTTGAATCCGAGCCGATCGAGATAGTGGTCGAGCCCGGCCTGATGCAGGTATTCGGTGACGACCTTGGAACCCGGGGCGAGGCTGGTCTTGACCCACGGCTTGCGGGCGAGGCCGCGCTCGACCGCCTTCTTCGCGAGCAGGCCGGCACCGATCATCACGCTCGGATTCGAGGTGTTGGTGCAGCTCGTAATCGCGGCAATCACGACGGCGCCATGATCGATCTGCGCGACCGCGGGCGGATCGACGACAGCCACCGCCGCACCCCTGGCCGACACGTCAGCCGACCCGCCGGCGACCGCGCCTTTTTTCGCGGAGGCGGCCTGCAGGCTCGGAAGCGCCGTGTTGAACCCGCTCTTCGCCTGCTTCAACGACACACGATCCTGCGGCCGGCGCGGGCCGGCAAGGCTCGGCTCGACGGTGCCCAGATCGAGCTCGATCGTCTCGGTGTAGGTCGATTCCTGGTCGCCCGCCTTTCGGAAGAGCCCCTGAGCCTTCGCATAAGCCTCGACCAGCCGCACCTGTGACTCGTCGCGGCCGGTGAGCCTGAGGTAGTCGAGCGTCATCTCGTCGATTGGAAAGATCGCGATCGTCGCGCCGTACTCCGGGCACATGTTGCCCAGGGTGGCGCGATCGGCAATCGTGAGGTGCGCGAGCCCCGGTCCGAAGAACTCGACGAACTTGCCGACCACGCCGTGCTTGCGCAGCCGCTCGGTGATGGTCAGCACGAGATCGGTGGCCGTGGCGCCCTCGAGCATCGCGCCGGTCAGGCGGAAGCCGAGCACCGGCGGGATCAGCATCGAGATCGGCTGGCCGAGCATCGCGGCCTCCGCCTCGATCCCGCCCACGCCCCAGCCGACGACGCCGAGGCCGTTGATCATGGTGG
Source organism: uncultured Acidobacteriota bacterium (assembly GCA_963720005.1). Lineage (GTDB taxonomy): Bacteria > Acidobacteriota > Vicinamibacteria > Vicinamibacterales > CAVVIG01 > CAVREM01. Next base: position 28,133 of record CAVREM010000109.1, read on the forward strand.
TGTGTGAATCGGTACCGACGAGCGTATCGGGATACGCGAGCGTCTGGCCGCCGCGATCCGACGTCATCACGACGCGCGCCAGGTATTCGAGGTTCACCTGGTGCACGATGCCGGTGTCGGGAGGCACGACGCGGAAATTGCTGAAAGCGTCCTGGCCCCAGCGCAGGAACGCGTAGCGCTCCTTGTTGCGCGAGAACTCGAGCTCGGCGTTGAGCTGGAAGGCGTTCGGTTGGCCGAAGTAGTCGACCTGGACCGAGTGATCGATCACGAGCTCTACCGGCTGCAGCGGATTGACACGAGCTGGATCGCCGCCGAGCCGGACGATGCCGTCGCGCATCGCAGCGAGATCGACAACCGCTGGCACGCCGGTGAAGTCCTGCAGCAGCACGCGCGCGGGCGCGAACGACATCTCGCGCTGGGCGGGGCTCGTGACGTCCCAGCGCGCGAGCGTCTCGATGTCGGCCGCCTTGACGAAGCGGCCGTCCTCGTGGCGGAGCAGATTCTCGAGGAGGATCTTCAGCGAATAAGGCAGGCGGTCGATCTCGGGATAGCCCGCGTCGCGAAGCGCCTGCAAGCTGTAGTGCTGAACCGTCCGGCCGCCAGCGGTGAGATCCTTGCGCGTCTGAAAGGAATTCACGGTCGACATCTCGCCTCTCGAAAAAACCATCGTACTACAGGCGGGCCCGACCGTTTCTTGCAGCAGGCGTCCACGGCACGCGGCTTGAACCTTCTTGTGCGGAGGCACTCATGGCAGAGCCGCGCGATACGAGCATTCCCAACGAGCAGCCCGGCAGGGATCCGGCGGAGGGCGGCGACAGGAAGGACAAGACCCATGCGTAACGACGCACGTCCAATCGGCGAAGACAGTCTGGCGTCACCACAGGCGGCCATGTATCGCCCGATGACCGCGAACGCCGCGACAACGAAGTCTAGAACCTGATGAAGACCGAAGCACCGAGCGCGGGGCTGACGTGGACGCTGTCGTTGACGACGCCGCTCTGGAAAAGAGCGCGCGCGTCGAACCGGAGGCCGGTCGAACCGAACAGGAGGTCCACCCCGCCGCCCGCGAACCAGAGCGCGCCCGTGTCGACGAGAATCCGGTCCTCGTGCAGGGCGCGCAAATACCCTGCCCCCCCGGACAGAAACGGCGCGCCACGGGCGCCAAAGCGCCAGCGGGTGAGCTCCATCACGGCCGCACCCTCCAGCGTGAATTGTCGGATGCGCTCGGAGGCCGTGACGCTCGCGGCGCCTTCCGCGTCCGAGTTGAGCGTCACGTTCAGATCGGACGCGCCGTACGATCCGGTCGCTTCCAGTCGAAACGCGGGCGCCACCCGCACCCCGAATCGCGCTTCGAAGCCAAGCAGCGCATGCAGCGTGCTGTCGGCCGTGAACAACCGGAACTGCCCGCCTCCAGGGTTCGTCTCGTTCGCGTCGACGCGTCCGAGCGGCTCCGGCCCGACGAAGCGGACCCCGCCACCCACCTCGTATCGGTCCCCGCTCGTTTGCGCAGACACCGTCCCAGTTGTCAGCAGGACGACGGCGGCGACCGAAATCCCGATCCAGCCCCTGTTCCCCAGCCTCCAGCCCCCAGCCCCCAGCCTCCGGCTCATTTCGGCAACACCTTGACCTCGACCGAACCGCTGTCGCCGCCGCGCGGAGCGACGATCACCTTGTCGTGAAAGACCACCCGGAAGTTGAGATCGAGCGGCGAGTCCACCTCGAAAAAGCTATCCACGTCGGCGTCGTCGAGCGGTTCGACGCGCAGCACGTGCGGGCCTGGCGTCAGACCGGCGATCGAGAAGTTGCCGTTCTCGTTCAGCGCGAAGTTGCCGACCAGGACGCCGGTCGCCGGGTTGAAGGCGACGACGTGGGCGCCGAACAAGCCGCGGCCGTTCTTGGTCACGCGGCCCGAGATCGATCCGGTGTCGCCCTCGAAGCCGCCGTCCGGATACAGGTCGGAGACTCCTGCGATGTCGTCGGGGCGAAGCGTACGATGCAACACGTTGCCCGGCCCGAACGCCAGCGGAAACATCGTCGCTTCCGCCGCCAGCACAGTCCGGCCGCTGCCACTGACCTGTGTTTCGCCGATCGCGGAATGGCCCAGGCCATTCAAGTGACCGATCTCGTGAAGAGCAATCGTTTCGACATCGAAGCGGCCCGGCTCACCCGCGGCCGACGTCGACCACGCGAACGCGGAGTTGAAGAAGATGTCGGCTTCGAGAAGCTCGCCGGTCAGGTCATCGATCAGCAGGCTCGTCTGACGCAAGCACCCGATCGAACTCGGGCCCCTGCACCGAGAGAAAGCCGATCGTCGTCCGTCCGTCGTCCTCGCCGGGGAAGGCTGACGTGAACCCGCCAAACTGATACCGGATCGCGGCCGAAGGCACGGCTTCCCATGTGCCAAATGCGCGTCCGACCGCGTCGGCGAACGCCGTGGCACCGATCCCGGGGCCGCCACGGTCGTTCACGAAGTAGCGAACCGGAAACTGCTGCCACTTCACCGTGACGACTCGCCCGTTCACTGGAAAGCCGAACTTGAGATACGCCGACGCAGGCCGCACCATCGAAAAGATTGCCGCGACGAAGAGCGCCATGCACACCAGAAGCCGCCGAGGACGACTCACCAGAGGCTTCATTTCTGCTCCTCAGCAAGGACGCGCACCCGCTGCTCGAATTCGGCGAGCGCGAGAGGACGACGGGAAAGATCGCCGCGGGTCACCCTTCGCGCCGCGCCCGACACGGGCATCACCCCGGGCGGCGTCACGACGAGACCGGCCGTACTGCGGGCGATGCGGAAGACACCCTGGCTCAGGCCCAGGACGTACGGCATGGCAGGCGGTGCGGCGCCGAGGAACACGACGACCTGCTGCCCGGCATCGAACGACGGCGCCCCCACCACCAGGCTTCGATAGCGGCCGAGCCGTCCGCCTGGGACGCGGAACTGGATTGTTCCGCCGAGGTCGCCTTTGAGCCAGGCATCCGCACGCAGCGTGACGATCGTCTCGATCGATCGGTGATCGGACGAGGTCCAGCGGCTGTCGACCGCCACGACGGCGCCTCGGGCGATGGCATAAGCGCCTCGCGACAGATCCCCAAGGTCGGCTGGCAGCAGCACGGTTGCGTTCGCGCGCGCGGCGGCCAGCAGCATCACGAGCAGCACAGTGACGGTTCGCATGGTCGAGATCACCTTCAATATGGCCTCCGCGGCGCGGCGGCTCGCGCCCGCCCCGCCCAGACGCTCGCGCACGCGCGCGAGACCCTCGCTGACCCGCCGGGCCCGAGTGCCGTCGGTCAGCATCGACACCGCCTCGTCCGCCACCGCGGCAGGCGTAAACGCATCCTGAATCAGCTCGGGCACGATCCTTCTCGCCGGCAATCAGGTTCACCATGCCGAACGTGTCGACCTTCACCAGCGGCCTGCCGAGGCGGTAGGTCAACGGCGACAATCGATAGACGATCACCATCGGCGTATTGTGAAGCGCCGACTGCACGGTCGCCGTTCCCGACGCAATGAGCGCGACGTCCGCCGCCTCGAGCACGGCATCTGTCTCGCCGTCCACGATCGCACACAACGGCAGTCCTCGCGCGACCGCGAAGAGCTCGTCGTCCAGGTTCGGCGCCCGCGCGACGATGAACTGCGCGCCTGGCACACGAGCGCGGATCATGCCGGCCGCACCGACGAGATCGGGCAGGATCCGCGCCACCTCGTTCGGCCTCGAGCCTGGCAGCACGGCGACCACCGGCGCGGCCGGGTCGAACCCGAGCCGGCGCAGCAGCGTGGGCGACGGCTGACGCGGTGGCGTGAGATCGATCAGCGGATGTCCGACGAACTCTGCTGGAATGCGCGCTTCCCGGTAGATTTGTTCCTCGAACGGAAAGATCAGCAGGACGCGTGCCGCGATCGCGCGGATGGTCTTCAGCCGTCCCGCCCGCCACGCCCAGATCTGTGGTGCGACGTAGTAGACAACCGGAATCCCGAGCTTGCGGATGCGGCGCGCCAGCGGAAAGTTGAAGTCCGGGAAGTCGATGACGACGAGGGCGTCCGGCGGCTCACGCCGCGCCTCGTCGACCAGCCGCCGAAGCGTCGCCAGCGATTTCGGGATTTTCGCGATCGCCTCCGTAAGCCCGGTCACCGCGAGGCCGCGGTAATCGGCGATCAGCCGTCCGCCGGCAGCCTCGAACTGCGGGCCGCCCAACCCCGACAGCGAGATTCCCGGCGAGAGGGTCTGGAGCTCGCGCGCGAGCGCACCGGCATAGACGTCGCCGGACGGCTCGCCGCACGACAGGAGAAGACGGACGCTCAAACTGGCTGCTAGGGCCGCTTGAACAGGGCCTGATCGAGCCCGTCGTTGATTCGAAGCTCCACGACGTTTCGCTCGAGCACGGTGAGGTCGCCGCGACGCACCGTCGCGGAAAAGGCGATCTGCACGCCGTCGACCGGCCGGTACTCGGCGAACAGCTCTTCGATCAGCGGATTGCCCGGGCCTCCGGCGACGTAGGTCTGCCTGACGATCCGATGCGTCTCGGGATCGATGTAGAGCACCATCGGATCGAGGTCCGTGCTCGACAGCTCGAGGGCGCGATGGAAGCGACCGTCCTCCGTCTTGACATCGGGAAGCAGGCGGACGCGCAGCGTGCCGTCGTACGCAGCCAGGAGCGCGGCAATGGTGTCGCGCCGCAGGCTGAGGCGCATGTCCGCGAGCGCCTGCTCGGGCACGTCGTGAACACCAGCGGGATCCTTCACCCAGGCGCGGGCGCCGTCGTAGACCTGCACCACGGTCGCATCGGGCATCTTCGTTTCCACGCGCACGCGATTCGGGTACTCGAGGTAGGTCGTCGTCTCGACCGAAACGGGCTCGTTCCCCCGGGCCTTCCCGCGCGCGGCCGGAGGCGTCGGCATCTCCGTGCGTGTGCGGGCGGTGATGTTCCTGATGCCGCGCAGCTTGTCGATCCCGCCCTTGGCGGCAATGACTTTTTCGAGCAGCGCGCGCGCCTCGGGACCGGCCTGGGGGGTGATGGATGAAGCTTGCTGGTAATTCGCGACAAACGCCAACTTTTTCCCGGTGGCGCTGGGGCCTCCGCCTTCGCTCGCGTAATTAACGAGCTACGGCGGACAGGCCACGTTCCCTTGGCCGCCGAAGCGCGACGCGCGAAGGCGGCTCGGCTCGGCATGGCCGCAGGCGCGGCTGCAGCTGCCCCGCCTCCTCCTGCCCTTCCTGCCCCACCTGCCGCACCTGCCCTACCCGCCCCACCTGCCCCACCTGCCCTCTTGAAGTCCGGCGTCGTCAGGTCGAGGTTGTTCATCTCGATCACCTCGAACGCGCTGAACCCCAGGCGGCGGAGCTGCGGGATGAACGCCTCGGCGTTGCCGACGAGGACGATCGACAGCCGATCGGGACGCAGGTAGAAGCGCGAGACCCGCTGCACCTCGTCGGTGGTGACGGCGTTGACGCGCTCGCGGAACGACTGCAGTTGCTCGACCGGCAGGCCATAGAAGAGCACGTTCAGCACTTGCGTCGCGATCGCGTCCGCCGTCTCGATCGTCAGCGGGAAGCTGCCGGTCATGTAGTTCTTGGCTTCGGCCAGCTCGCGCTCACCGACCCGCTCGCGCTGAAGCCGCCAGAACTCGTCCACCATCAGCCGGAGGACCTCCCCGGTCGCCTCCGAGCGCGTGTTGGTCGATGCCTCGATGGCGCCGGTTTCGCGCAGCGTGTGCATCTCGGCCTGCGCGCCATACGTCAGCCCGCGCTCGGTCCGCAGCACCTGATGGAGCCGGTTGGCGCCTTCGCCGCCCAGGATGCGCGTTGCGAGGTTGAGCGGCATGTAGTCGGCGTGATTGCGGCGAATGCCAATGTGGCCGGCGCGCACCTCGGTCTGGACCGCGTCAGGCTTGTTGACGATCACGATGCGGCGAGTGGGGTCGGGCGGCGTCAGCGCCCCTTCGGCCGGGATCTCACCCCGCTGCCAGTCGCCGAACGCCTTCGTCACGCCGGCGAATGCCTCCTCGTCCGTGACGTCGCCGACGACCGCGAGGATGGTGTTGTTTGGCACGAAGTAGCGACGGTGGAACGCGAGCAGGTCGTCGCGGGTGATGCGGGCGAGCGTGTCTGGCGTGCCGCTTTGAGGCCACGCATAAGGGTGGAAGCCGTAGACGAGCCGGCGGAAGACGGAGTCGGCGACATACTCCGGGTCTTGGAGGCTGACCTGCAGGCTCGAAAGGATCTGCTGCCGCTGGCGCTCGATCTCGGACGACGCAAACGCCGGGCGCCGCGCGATGTCGGACAGCATGCGGAGGCCGACGTCGAAGCTGTCCTTCATCACGATCATGTTGATGAAGCTCAGATCGGTACCGGCGCCGGCGCCCATGCTGCCACCGATGAAGTCGATGGCCTCGTTGAGCTCGGTCGCCGACTGCGTCTCCGTCCCCTGTGTCAGCAGCGCCGCCGTGAGGTCGGCCAGGCCGAACTTGTCCTTGGGATCGAGCGCGCCGCCGGCGCGGACGATCATCCGCATGCTGACGATCGGCTGCTCGTGGTGGAGCACGGCCACGACCTGCAATCCGTTCGGCAGCGTCCGGATCTGGTACGGCGGAAAGCGCACTTCCCTCGCGGCAAGCGGCCGCGGCGGACTTTCGGACGGCCAGGACGCAGTCTGGGCGGCGGCCGGACGAACGACCGCCAGGGCGGCAAGCGCCAGAAACGTGACGGCCCGCGTCATCGCGGTCCGCCTGACGGCATGATCGTCAGCACCAGGCGGTTTTCCTTCGTGAAATAGGTGTTCGCGACCTTCTGTACCTGTTCGGCCGTGATGTTCTGGAAGATGTCGAACTCGCCGTCCGCCGTCGTGATGTCGTTGTGGATCACCGCGGCGTGCGAGAGGTGCAGCGCCTTCTGCTGGTTCGAGTCGCGGCTCAGCAGGTAGTCGCGGGCGAACTGGTTCTTCGTCCGCTGCAGCTCGTGAGCGGAGATCGGCTCGCGCTTCATTCGATCGAGCTCCTCGATGAGCGAGTTGATCGCATCCTCGGGCTTGCGGCCCGGCTGGACGATCGCCACGGCGTAAAACAGATTGGGATGCTCGATGAGGTTCGCCTGACCAAACGCGGCAACCGCCAGCTGCTGGTCGTAGACCAGCTTCTGGTAGATCCGCGAGCTCTGTCCGTCGGACAGCACCTTGGCGGCAATGTGCAGCGGGTACGAGTCTGGATTGCCGTCATAGGTAATGTGGTGCGCCACGATGACCGCCGGCAACGGCCACGGCTGGTCGAGCGTGATCCGCCGCTCTTCGGTTTGTGGCGGCTCCTTCGGGATATCGCGCGGCACCGGCTTCGACGCCTTCGGCACGCGGCCGAAGTATCTGCTGCACGAGCTGCTTCGCCTGCGGCGTCTCGAAATCGCCGACCAGCGTCAGGGTGGCGTTTTCGGGGACGTAATACGTCGCGTAGAAGTCGCGCACGTCGGCGATTGACGCCGCCTCGAGGTCGGTCATGCTGCCGATGGTCTGATGCTTGTAGGGGTGAACCTTGAACGCCTGGTCGTAGATGATCTCGTTGAGGCGGCCATACGGCTGGTTGTCGACGCGCATCCGGCGTTCTTCCTTCACGACCTCGCGCTCGTTGGTGAAGTTCGCCTCGCTGATGCGCAGCGTGGCCATCCGATCGGCCTCGAGCCACAGCGCCAGCGGCATGTACTGCGCCGGGACCGTCTCCCAGAACACCGTCTCGTCCTCGGTGGTGTACGCGTTGGTCTGGCCGCCCACCGAGGAGATGAACGAGGTGTGCGCCTCGGGTTCGACGTTTTTCGATCCCTTGAACATCATGTGCTCGAACAGGTGCGCGAACCCGGTGCGGCCGGGCCGCTCGTTCTTCGAGCCGACGTGAAACGACAGCGACAGGTGCACGATCGGCGTCGAGTGATCCTCCGAGAGAATCACGGTCAGGCCGTTGTCGAGTTTCGAGATGTCGTACGGGAGCTTGGGAGGCCGGACAGCCGCCGACGGACCGGAGACCGACGCCAGGATGATCAGGGCTGCAGCACCAAGCGAGGGGACGGCACGGGACATGACGTGATTCTAGCTTACGGCCTTCCCGGACCCCTCGATCGGATTACATTCCCGTCAGCCGAATGCCGGCCAGGGCCCACTGCCGGGTCACCCGGTCGAGCGGATCCGCGTCAATCATCCGTTCGAAGCCGCCGAACAGGTCGAGAGCGCCGCCGCGCCCTCCGAGCCTCACGCCACTCTCGATGCGGCCGCCCCACTGCTGCCCGCGCCCGGCCACGGTTTCGTCGACGCCATAGGTTTCGCCGAATCCGCGGGCATAGAAGCCGACGACCGGCGTGATCGGACGGCGCACCATGACGTCGACATTGCCCAGCCACGTGTAATCCAACCACGCGCGCGCCACTACCGGTCCGATGTTGCCCGTGACGTCGATGGTGGCGCCTCGCCGCTCGATCCGTTTCAGCATCCGGACAATCCACGCGTTCATCGCGACCGGGTCGCGCTTGGGACGATCGCTCAGATGGCGCGAGACGTGACGGAACATGAGCGCATATTCGTTCGATTGCGCGCCGATACGACGCCGCGACCGAAAGGTCATAGTTGCCCTGGTAGGGATCGAAGGGACGGAATTCGTCGCCGAGGATCGCCTGGTAATCCGCCTCGAACGTCAGTCGCCCGTAGACGTAGTCGACGAAATCGAAGTTGCCGGCCCAGTGCGTATCCCAGCTGAAATGCGGATCGTCGCCCGACAGGGCGTTCGCCACGATCTCGAAATCGAACCGTGTCATGAACTGCGGGCTCGATGGCGGCTCGACCAGGGTCGACTGGGCGCGGGCGGATGTGGCGGCGGCGACAAGACTGCACGCGAGGGCTACCGTCCGGACGGCTTGACGCATTCGGCGAGTTTCTCCTCGAGCTCCGCGATGCGCTGCTCGAGGTCCGCAACGCGTTTTCGAAGCGCCGGCAGCTGACGGTAGACGGCCGATGACTTCAACCACTCCCGATGGTCAATCGCCGGGTAGCCGGAAACGTACCCACCCGCGTCGACCGAGTTCGGGATCCCGGTCTGCGCGGTCGCCAGGACGCCCTTTCCGAGCCGGACATGGTTGGCAACGCCGACCTGTCCGGCGAGGATCACGTCGTCCTCGATCACGCAGCTCCCGGCAATGCCGACCTGCGCCGCGAACAGGACGCGGCGGCCGATCGTCACGCCGTGGCCGATCTGCACGAGGTTGTCGATCTTCGTGCCGGCGCCGATGCGGGTCTCGCCGACCGCCGGGCGATCGACCGTGGAGTTGGCGCCGATCTCGACATCGTCCTCGATGACGACGTCCGCGCGCTGTGGAATTTTCAAGTGCGTGCCGTCGGGCTGCCGGGCGAATCCGAACCCCTCGCTGCCGAGCACCGCGCCGTCCTGCACGATCACGCGGTGGCCGACGACGACGCGCTCGCGGATGGAGACCTGGGAGCGGATGATGCAATCGTCGCCAATCCGTGCGCCGGGGCCAATCGCGACGTTGGGATAGATGATGGTCCGCGCGCCGACCGACGCGCCCGCACCGATCGACACGAACGGCCCGATCGCGACGTCGGGACCGATCGTCGCGTCGGGAGCGACCGAGCTGGTGCGATCGACGCCTTTCGGCGGCGCCGGCGCGTCGGTGAGCAGCCCGACGGCCTGCGCAAAGGCGAGGTAGGGCTGCGCGGTAATCAGCAGCGACGTGGCAGCCGCCCGCGGCTTCTCGCCCGCGACCTGCTCGGTGACGAGGACGGCCGAGGCCCGCGTGTGCGCGAGCTTCGACAGGTATTTCTCGTGCGCGATGAAGGTGACGTCGCCGGGCTCCGCCCGCTCGATGCCCGCGACGCGGCAGATCTCGGCCTCGCCGTCGCCCACCAGGCGGCAGTTCAACAGATCCGCAAGCTCTTTCAGCTTCAAAGCGTCCCAATCTTAAATCTGAAATCTTAAATCTGAACTGTCAGCCGCTACCCAGGCGACCGTCACGCGATCGAAGAACGACGACAGCCGCTGCAGGTTGAGCCGGGCGGCGATCGCGGCCACGCGTGGCGCGCGCTCAGCGCGCGGCAGGTTCACGAGCGAGGCGAGTTCCGCGAGCTCTGCATCCGGCTCGAACGACCACTGGATGACGTCCATCGCCTGCCGCGCCCCGCGCCACGACTGCAGGTGGCCGATGAATCGAAAGGCAAAGTAGTACGCGACGAGATTCGGACCCGGGATGAAGAAGAAGACCACCGAGGACACGAACAGGACAACGTCGACGATGAACCAGCGGAGGTGGTGCCGGCGGGCGTGCGCCATCGCCTTCTCCAGCTCGGCCCGGGCGCGCTCCACCGGGAGGGCCGCCGGGTACCGGAGCGTCGCCGACGTGCGGGTCCGCAGCGCCCAGAGCGTGCGTTGTTCGGCAATCGTCTCGGCGAGCCGGCAGACGACGGCGTCGCGCCAGCGCGCCAGCTTGCCTCGCGGGCGGCCTCGCCGCGCCGCTTCCACCAGCTCATGCCACTGGAGGTTGACCGCGTGCGCCCACCGGCGGAACCGGCCGTCCTCCCGTCCTGGCGGCGCGCCCGGGTCCTCGGCCGCCTCCGAATAGAGCTCGAATCGATCGCGGCCAGCGGGGACCAGAAAGACGAGCATCAAGACGGCGCTACCTGGCGACTTTCTCGATGGGCCGAGGCTCCTCGAGCGTGACGGTGGGACGGCCAGCGGCTTCCCAGGCCCCGATGATCACTGAGGCGGTCGCGCTGATCGCTTCTGAGATTCGACGGTCGAGCACCGGCTTCACGGCCGTGAAGAACTTCTCGTAGTAGTCGTCGTCATAGACCTCCTTGCCGGCAACCGCCGTCTTGTCCGCCTGCAGGAGTCCGTCCACGAGCTGATAGCTGTCGAGCAGCACGCGGAACGCGGTCTCTCGTGGATTCGCGATCGCCTTGGGCGCCGCGGGGGTGAGCGACAGGCGAGGCTGGAACCGCTCGACGAGGCTCTGCTCGAAGCGCGCGTGGATGCCGCGCTGCCCCGTCAGCTGGCCGTCGTAGTTGTCGGTGCCGTGGAACGGCTGATGGGCGTCCTGGATGTAGTGGGAAAGCGACGCGGAAAACAGGATCACGTCGGTCGACCCGAAGGGCGACTGCCGGCGGAAGCCCTCGAACCCGCGCTGCAGCAGACCAAAGAATTCGGCGAGGCGCCACGGCAGCAGTCCATTTCGTTCGAGCGCCGCGCGGCCGAATTTCTGGAGCGCCACGTCGTACTCGCGCGGCAGCTCATTGAACGGAAACTTGCCGTATTCGGGCACGCCGAAATCGAGGAAGTGGTGCGCGTTCTCCGGCCAGCCGGCCACGCGCCAGGTGTCGGGATCGACGACCCGCACGACGATCTCGTCGCGATGCTTGACGAAGAACGGTTTCAGCTCCGGCGGGAGCAGATCGATCGCCCGCGTCATGATCAGCCGGTGCCCGACGAAGCCCCAGGCGAACGCCGGAGCGGGCAGCAGCAGCACGACGAACGCGGCGGCAAACCGAAGCGGCAATCGCATGTGACCTATATTAGCGTGCGGGCCCGCCGTAGCGCTTCGCGCGAAGGCGGGGAGTGAAGGGCAGAGCCCCACTAAGAATGGACAACATCACGCACACATTGTTTGGCGCGACGCTGTCGCGGACGCCGCTCGCCCGAGCGGGCCGCGGGACGACCGCCGCCCTGATTCTCGCGTCCAACGCACCAGACATCGACATCGTCACGTCGATGAACGGGGCGCTCAGCTATCTGGAATGGCACCGGGGTCCCACACACGGCCCGCTCGGCGTCGTCGGGCTGGGTACACTCGTCGCGGGAATCGTATGGGCCGGCAGCCGCCTGCTCGATCGCGATCGGTCGGCGACCCATGCCTCCTTCGGATCGCTCGCGCTCGTCTCGATCGTCGGGGTGCTCTGCCATGTGCTGATGGATCTGCCGACGTCGTACGGCACGCGCCTCCTCAGCCCGTTCGACTGGCACTGGTACGCCGTCGACCTGATGCCGATCATCGACATCTATCTGCTCGCGGCGCTCGCCGCGTGCTTCTGGTTCGGGACCCGGCTGGAATGGCGGCGGCGAAATGTCGTCATCGCGCTGACGCTGATGGCGCTCAACTACGGCGTTCGCATCGCGGCCCATCGCCAGGCGCTCGAGACGGCGCCGCGCATCTTCGGTCCCACCTTGCCCGAGCGCTGCGCATCGGCTGGCACGCAGGGGCCGTTCGTCGATCGCTGGCCGATTCACCGACCGCTCTCCGACGCGGAGGGCCGGTGCCTCCTCGAAATCGCCGCGCTGCCGACGTTCACTTCCCCGTTCCAGTGGAGGCTCGTGGCGCAACTGTCGAACGCCTACGAAACGCGCGACGTGGACTTGATCGAGCTGGCACTGAGCCCACCGCCGGCGACGGCCGAAGCCCCGTGGCGCCTCGTGCAGCGCGTTCCGAATCGCTGGACCCCGGCGGCGCTCCAGGCGGCTCGTTCGGAGACCGCCCGGATCTTCCTCGGCTTCTCGCGCTTCCCTGCCGCGCAGGCGGCCGCCGACTCGGAAGGCGATGCGATCGTGCGATGGACCGATGTGCGGTTTACCGCGGCAGCGCCGCGCACACCGGTTGACGGGCCCAGGGCCAGTTTCTTCAGCGCGACGGTGGTCGTCGCGCCCGACGGCCGCATCGTGGACGAGCGTCTTGGCCGCTAGCCTTCGACTACCGCTCAGGCCAGGGCCCTCGACTGGGCGCGCACATGTCGGTCGCGGGCGGCCTGCCGCGCGCCGTCGAACGCGGCGTCGCCCATGGCTGCGAGGCGATGCAGATCTTCGCCAAGAACGCCAGCCAATGGCGAGGGCGGCTGATCCCACCCGACGAGATCCGCGTCTTCCGCCGCCTGGTCAAACAGACCGGCATCGCGCCCGTGGTGTCGCACGCCAGCTATCTGATCAACCTGGCGACGGCCGATCGCGCATTGCGCGCGCAATCGATTGCCGCAATGGGCGACGAACTTGATCGCGCCGAATCGCTGGGTCTCTTCGGCGTCGTGCTGCATCCTGGGTGCTACACGGACGGCAGCGAGGCGCACGGGCTCGCGCTGATCGCCGAAGCGCTCGACCTGTTGCTGCGCGAGCGTCGGCGCGGGCGGACGATGGTGATCCTGGAGCACACGGCAGGCCAGGGAACGTCGCTCGGCGCGACGTTCGAGCAACTCGCGACCATCATCGGCTTGATGAAGGCGGAACGCCGCGTCGGCGTGTGCCTCGATACCTGCCATCTGCTCGCGTCCGGGTACGACATCTCGTCAACCGACGGTTACGCCCGGACGTTCGAGGATTTCGGGCGCATTGTCGGCTTCGACCGGCTGAAGGTGTTCCACATGAACGATTCGAAGCGCCCGCTCGGCAGCCGTGTCGATCGCCACGCGCACATCGGCGAGGGGTGGGTCGGCCTCGAGGCATTCGGCCGGATCGTCAACGATCGCCGCTTTCAAGGTCTGCCGATGCTGCTCGAGACACCGAAGTCGGAAAGCCGGGCCACCGGCCCGATCGTGGCCGATCCACTCGACGTCAAGAACCTGAACACGCTGCGCGGCTTGATCAGCCCTCGCTGAAGACTTCGGCCTCAAACCGCCAGATGCTGGCGGCGGATTTCCACGCGTCGAGCGGCAGGCCGGCCTTGTGACAGGTCTGCGAGAGGAAGGCTTCGGCATCCCACCCCCACTCGACCGCAACCTGGGGCAGGAGCAGGCCGCGATTCCAGCCGCGCTCGACGAGCAGGCCGTGGCGACCGACCTCGACATCGCCGACGCTCGCGATCCGCTCGAGCGGTCCCAGGATCGACAACTCGATCTGAAGCTCCATCATCTCCTCGGTTGTCACCGGGGCGAACCTCGGGTCGGTGCTGGCCGCCGCGATCGCGGAGTTGGGAATGGCGCGCGACAAGGGCTGGTCGGGCTCGATGTGCCCGATGCACCCACGAAGCGTGTCTCCCTTGTGCAGCGAGACGAACACGCCGGCACGACGATCCATGACGGGCGACGGCTCCGCTGCGGGCGGCGGCAGGCCCGAGAGGTGCGCCACGATCGCATCGCGCGCGAGCCGCAGTAGACGCTGGCGTTCGGCCGTGTCAATCATCGCAGCCTGCGCCGCCAAGTCATCAATGTCCAATCGCCGCGGCGAGATACCCCACGACCGCGCTCTTGTCGCCGGACACGTCGCCCGAGTCGGCGTACTTGAGGATGACGGACGTATCGGCGCCGAGCCGCCGCGCGGCGCGCAGGACGGCCACCGTCGGACCGCCGCCGCACGCGTGCTCGGGGCGGACGTCGAGCGCGAGCTGCAGGCCGTCGGCGTCGAGGCGGGCGACGTGATCGATGACGACCGCGTCGAGGCGCGCCGCGGTGTCAGCGTCCTGGTAATGCGAAAGGTCGGTGCTGGCCACGAGCAGCGCGCGACGGCCCTCCAGAACGGCACCGAGCGCGTCGCCCAGCTCGCGCACCGTGGCCGGCTTCTGCCAGCCGACGACGAGCGCCACGATCTTGGCTTGAGGCACGACCCGCAGGACGAATGGCAACTGCATCTCGAGCGAGTGTTCGCGCGCGTGAGCAGCCGGGTAGTCGCGGACAATCGCCGACGCCTGCATCAACGACTCGGTGCAGTCGCGATCGATCGGCGCCACGCCGAACGGCGTCTCGAAGCCGGTTCCGCGAAACGCCGCCACCCCCTCGAAGCCGACAAAGTGCGAGGGCCCCACCAGGACGACGACGTCGATCGGCTGCTGGCGCAGCAGGCGGTACGCATAGGCGGCCACCGGGCCCGAGTACATCAACCCGGCGTGCGGCGCGACCAACGCGACCAGATGCTCGGGCGCGCGCGGCGCGTCCGCCGCATCGGCGAGGTACCGATCGACGGCCGCGCTCAGCGCGTCGGCGGAATCCGGGATACCAGCTGCCGGCGACCGCTGCCTTGCGAACGGTCATCTGTGACTCCAGAAGGTATCTCAAAAACCAGCTGGACGAGGTCTGCGAGCGAGCGCGCGAGCGAGCCACGCGAACGGAGCGCGCCGGCACACGCGGCGCGCGAGAGAGCTGCGCCGGCGAGCTCCGAGGGGCGAAGCTCCTCGGGCTCGCTAGAGATGTTACTATCTGCGCGTATGTCTTCTTTCAGCCGCGAGCAGGTCGAAGCGATCGCATCGCTCGCCCGGCTCGAGCTGGACGCATCAGAGCTCGAACTGTTCGGGCGGCAACTCGGCGAGATCCTCGACTACGTCGATCAGTTGCAGCGGATCGACACGACTGGCGTGCCCCCGACTGCCAGTGTCGTCTCGGCCCACGCCGCCGACCGCGACGACCGGGTGCGACCGTCCCTGGATCGGCGAGACGCGATCGCCAACGCGCCGGACCCGGCGCGCGAGGCCGGGCTGTTCAGGGTGCCGCGGGTGATCAGCTAGGTGGCCGCCTCGGTCCGTGAGTGCCGCGACGCCGTCCGGAACGGCGATCGATCCGCGGTCGAGGTCTGCGAGTCGGCGTTCGCCGCCATCGACGCCTGCGACCCACTGCTTCGTGCTTTCAACACCATCGTCAGGGATCAGGCGCTCGAACGTGCCGCGGCGCTCGACCGCGATCGCACGCGTTGGCGCGACCAGCCGCTGACCGGGGTCCCGGTTGCGCTCAAAGACAACATCTCGACGCGCGGCGTCCGGACGACCGCGTCGTCGAAGATCCTCGAGTCGTTCGTCCCGCCGTACAACGCCACCGTCGTGGAGAAGCTCGAAGCGGCCGGGGCGGTCATCGTCGGCAAGACGAACTGCGACGAGTTCGCGATGGGATCGTCGACCGAGAACTCTGCATTCGGCCCGACCAGGAATCCGTGGGCGATCGATCGGATTCCGGGCGGGTCGAGTGGCGGCTCGGCGGTTGCCGTCGCCGCCGGGATGACACCGCTGGCGCTCGGATCCGACACCGGCGGATCGATCCGGCAGCCGGCGGCGCTTTGCGGAATCGTCGGCTTGAAGCCGACCTACGGGCGCGTCTCGCGTTACGGTCTCCTGGCATTTGCGTCGTCACTCGATCAGATCGGACCGCTGGCGGGATCGGTCGGCGACGCCGCGCTCGCGTTGTCGGTGATTGCCGGGGTGGACGAGGCCGACGCCACCAGCGCGCCCGAACCGGTGCCCGACTTCACGAGCGCGCTGACTGGCGACGTGCGCGGGGCGCGCATCGGCGTGCCGCGAGTTCTGATCGATGGCGAGGGGGTCGACCCGGAAGTGTCGACCGCCATCAAGGCCGCGCTCGACGTGCTCGTGGCTCGCGGCGCCAGCCTCGTCGATATCGACCTGCCGCATGCCGGAGCGGCGATTCCGGTGTATTACCTGATCGCCACGGCTGAAGCGAGCTCGAACCTGGCGCGATACGACGGCGTCCGGTACGGATACCGATCGCCCTTCGACTCCGCTCAGGGCAGGTCGATGGACGGGCGCGAGGACCTGCACCGCATGTACGCGCGGACGCGGGCTCGCGGATTCGGTCCCGAGGTCAAACGGCGAATCATGCTGGGCACCTACGTCCTGAGCGCGGGCTATTACGACGCGTATTACCTGAAGGCACAGCAGGTCCGGACGCTCATCAAGGGCGACTACGATCGCGCTTTCGATCGTGTCGACGTCGTGGCGATGCCCACGAGCCCGACACCCGCATTCAAGATCGGCGAGCGAGCATCCGATCCGCTGCAGATGTACCTGGCCGACGTCTTCACGGTGAGCGCGAACCTGGCCGGCCTGCCCGCGGTCAGCGTTCCCTGCGGGTTCACGTCAGGTCGGCTGCCGATCGGATTGCAGCTGACCGGGCGCGCGTTCGATGAAGCGACGCTCGTCAGGGTTGCCGACGCCTACGAACGCGACACCTCCTGGCGGTCGGAGCACCCGGAACTTCTCAAATCCTCACATCCTGAGATCCTGAAATCCTGAGATCCTCAGATTCATGAGCGACCCCGAATGGGCCACGTGGACGGACGAGCAGCTGCTCGCCACCCGCCTGTGCGACCTCAAGGTGTCGATCGCCGGGACTGAAGTCGAGCAGTACATCGCACAGGTGAACGGCGAGCTCGAGACCCGGGGCCTCGTCCGTCCGCACTACTGGCTGTCGGACGAGTGGTTCACGCCCGACGGAGTGCCGGGCGTCGCCGTCCCGTACTATCTCGCCCACCCGCGGCTGGCGAAGCTCGAGCTCGCACAGATGCTCGAGGTCGAAGGCGGCGATCGGGAGAGCTGCTTGAGGATTCTGCGGCACGAGGCGGGACACGCCATCGACAACGCGTACCAAATCCGGCGCCGCCCGACGCGCCGGCGCCTGTTCGGCATCCCGGACACGCCGTACCCGGAGTACTACACGCCGAAACCGTACAGCAAGAGCTTCGTGCAGCACCTCGATCATTGGTACGCGCAGAGCCATCCCGACGAGGATTTCGCGGAGACCTTCGCGGTCTGGCTCGATCCGTCGTCGATGTGGGCGACGCGCTATGCCGGGTGGCCGACGTTGCGCAAGCTCGAATACATGGATCGGCTGATGCGCGAACTCGCGCGCTCGCGCGCCAAGGTGAAGTCGAAGCGGGAAGTGGATCCGCTGCCACGGCTGCGCAAGACGCTCGCCGAGCACTACGGCAAGAAACGCGAGCACTACGGCCTCGACCACCCCGACTTCTACGAGAGCGACCTCCGCAACCTGTTTTCGGATTCGCCGGCCTACGCCAAAAACCTGCCGGCGGCGAGGTTCGTCCGGCGGATTCGCAAGGACGCCCGGACGACGGTGGCCAGCTTCACCGACAGCTACCAGTACACGATCGATCAGCTGCTCGAAAAGATCATCGAGCGGTGCAAGGAATCGAACCTCCGCCTCATGGACTCAGAGGAAGCGACCAAAACCGATTTTCTGGTGTTTCTGACCGTTCAGACGATGAACTATCTGCACAGCGGCAGGCACAGGGTGGCGCTATGAGCACCAAGCTGCGCGTGCTTGCTCTCATGCACCGGCATCTCGTGCCGCCCGATACGATTCCCGAGGGCACCGATCTGGTGTCGGCCCCGTGGCGCACCGAGTACGACGTCATGACGACGCTGAAGGCGATGGGCCACGAAGTACAGCCGCTCGCCGTCCACGACGACCTCGGCGACATCCGGCGCGCGTCGACGGAATGGAAGCCGCACATCGCGTTCAACCTGCTCGAAGGATTCGACGACATCACGATCTTCGACCAGAACGTCGTCAGCCACCTGGAGCTGCTGAAGCTGTCCTACACGGGCTGCAACCCGCGCGGGCTGCTCCTGTCGCGCGACAAGTCGCTGTCGAAGAAGCTGCTCGCCTATCACCGGATCCGGGTTCCCGAATTCGAAGTGATCCGCATGGGCCGTCCGGTGCGCCGCCCCAAGCGCCTGACGTTTCCCTTGATGGTGAAGTCGCTGACGCAGGAGGCGTCGATCGGCATCTCGCAGGCGTCGGTCGTCGAGACCGACGAGAAGCTCAAGGAGCGCGTCGCGTTCATCCACGAGAGCATCGGCACGGCCGCCATCGTCGAGCAGTACATCGAGGGCCGCGAACTCTACGTCGGGATCATCGGCAACCAGGCGCTGCAGACGCTCCCGGTCTGGGAAATGTTCTTCACGAACATGCCCTCGGACGCGAGGCGCATCGCCACCGACCGCGTGAAGTGGAGCGTGAAGTACCAGAAGAAGTACGGCATCGACAGTGGACCGGCCCGGGATCTTCCCGACGCCGAATGCGAGAAGATCCAGCACACGTGCAAGCGCGCGTTCCGGGCGTTGGAGCTGAGCGGCTACGCGCGCATCGACCTGCGGCTCGATGAAGCGGGAAACGCGTGGGTGCTCGAGGCGAACCCGAACCCGCAGATTGCGAAGGGCGAAGATTTCGCCGATTCAGCCGAGAAGTCCGGGATCGGCTACGAGGCGCTCCTGCAGCGGATCATCAACCTCGGCCTGAGGTGGCAACCGGAAAGCGTGGCATGAACTGCCGTATGCCGGCCTTCTCCAGTAGCTCTGGCGCTCTGAGTTGATCGGCCGGGCCGCGTGGCGCGGTCGGCAGCAGGTAGCGCATCGGCTGGTGGGTGATGACTTCGTCGAGGCTTTTCACGACGCGGGCGTTGCCGCCGGCAGTCTGCTTGGTCTTCGCGAATCCGACCACGACGCAGAAGCCGATGAACAGGACGAGCACGAAGACGGTGCTCGCGCCGAAGCCCTGGAGAAAGCCAAGCAGGAGGTTCTGGATATCCGTGACGTTCACGACTGCCCCGGCCCTTCCGCGCGGGCACCGCGCGGCGGCGGGACCTGGTACGGAACCAGTCCGCGGCGGACTTCCTCCATCGCCATGCGCTCGGGCTTCTTCATCACCGGCGCGCCGGGCTCCGCTTCGAAGCGTACGCGCGCGCCCCGGCGAAGCTGTTTGGCCCTGAGCGCGGCCACGTCGACAAACAAGAACCGGCTCTCGATCGGCGCCGCCGGCTCGGCCGGCACGAACGGCCCCGGTTCCTGGTCGATGAGTTCGTTCGTGTCTTCCATCGAGCCTAAACGTTAGCACGTGGGCGGGAAAGGCGGGAAGGGCCCCTCCCGCCCTTCCTGCCTGACTACGCGGCCACGTCGACCTTGATCTGCCGCGGCCTGGCTTCCTCGCGCAGCGGCAGCCGCACGGTCAGCACCCCGTTCTTGTACTCGGCGCCGACCTTGGCGGTGTCAACCGTCTGAGGCAGCGAAAACGAGCGGCTGAACGTTCCATAGCGCCGCTCGATGCGGCTGAACGACTCCTCTTTCACCTCGCTCGAGAACTTCTTCTCGCCGCGGATCGTGAGGGTGCCGTTGTCGACCGTGATGTCGATGTCCTCCCGCGTCATGTCCGGCAGCTCGGCTTTCAGGACGACCTCGTGCTCGCCGTTCTGATAGATGTCGACCGCCGGCACCCAGGTGCCCGAGGTCAGCAGGCCGTCATCGCCGCGGCCGTAAGTGTCCGAGAACACGCGGTTGAGGCGGTCCTGCAGCTGCGCGAACTCACGAAACGGGTCACTCCAACGAACCAGAGTCATGGCTTAGTCTCCTTACGATGTTGGGCAGGTAAGGCTGGTGGGGCTGGTCAGGCAGGTGAAGCTGGTCAATCCGAACACCTGCCCGACCTGCCCCTCCTGGCCTCACCCGCCCGAGTGGTTAACGAGTCTCTGCGTACTCCGCGTCGACAACTTCCGCGTCCTTCACGTCCGCACCTTGGGCACCTTGGGCACCCTGCGCACCTTTGTACAGATGCTCCGCGATGCCGTGTGACGCCTGCTGGAGCTCGTCGATCGCCTTCTTGATGGCCGCAAGATCATCGCCCTGCGCCACCCGGCGGGCCTCCGCGATCGCCGCATCCACCTTCGAGAGCTCGCCGACCGGCAGCTTGTCACGGCTGTCGTTCACCGACTTCTCGACCTGATACGCCAGGGCGTCGGCCTGGTTTCGTGCATCGATCACTTCGCGCCGCGTCTGATCATCCGCCGCGTGGCTCTGAGCGTCCTTCACCATCCGGTCGACTTCGTCCTTCGACAGGCCGCTCGAACCGCTGATGGTGATCTTCTGCTCCTTGCCGGTCGCCATGTCTTTGGCGCTCACATTGACGATGCCGTTGGCGTCGATGTCGAACGCGACCTCGACCTGCGGCAGGCCGCGAGGCGCCGGTGGCAGCCCGACGAGATGGAAGCGGCCCAGCGTGCGGTTGTCACGGGCGAACTGGCGCTCACCCTGGAGCACGTGGACCTCGACGCTCGTCTGGTTGTCGGTGGCCGTCGAGAAGA
This sequence comes from uncultured Acidobacteriota bacterium, assembly GCA_963720005.1. Classification (GTDB taxonomy): domain Bacteria; phylum Acidobacteriota; class Vicinamibacteria; order Vicinamibacterales; family CAVVIG01; genus CAVREM01. The sequence continues at coordinate 48,963 of CAVREM010000109.1, forward strand.
TCTCGCTCTTGCGCATCGGAATCGTCGTATTCCGCCCAATCAGCGTCGTCATCACGCCGCCAAGCGTCTCGATGCCGAGCGAGAGCGGCGTGACGTCGAGCAGCAGCAGGTCCTTGACCTCGCCGGCCAGGACGCCGCCCTGCACTGCCGCGCCGACCGCCACGACTTCATCCGGGTTGACACCCTTGTGAGCGTCCTTGCCGAAGAACTCGCGCACGAGCTGCTGCACCTTGGGCATGCGCGTCGATCCGCCGACCAGCACGACCTCGTCGATCTTCCGCGGGTCGACACCCGCGTCGGCGAGCGCCTGCTTGACCGGCCCCATCGTCCGTTGGAGCAGATCGTCGACGAGCTGCTCGAGCCGCGCGCGCGTCAACTTGATCTGCAGGTGCTTCGGACCGGTCTCGTCCGCCGTGATGAACGGCAGGTTGATTTCCGTCTCGAGCGCGGTCGACAGCTCGATCTTCGCCTTCTCGGCGCCTTCCTTCAGGCGCTGGAGGGCCATGCGATCCTTCTTCAGGTCGATCCCTTCGCTCTTCTTGAATTCTGCCGCGAGCCACTCGATGATCCGATCGTCGAGGTCGTCGCCGCCGAGGTGCGTGTCGCCGTTGGTCGCTTTCACCTCGACAACCCCCTCACCCACCTCGAGGACCGAGATGTCGAACGTGCCGCCGCCGAAGTCGTACACGGCAATCGTCTCGTCCTTCTTCTTGTCGAGGCCGTAGGCCAGCGCGGCGGCGGTTGGCTCGTTGATGATGCGGAGGACGTTCAGACCGGCAATCTTGCCGGCGTCCTTCGTCGCCTGCCGCTGCGCGTCGTTGAAGTAGGCCGGCACGGTGATGACCGCGTCGGTCACCTTGTCACCGAGATAGTCCTCGGCCGCTTGTTTCAGCTTCTGGAGCACCATCGCCGAGATTTCGGGCGGCGAGGACTTCTTGCCGCGCGATTCGACCCAGGCGTCGCCGTTCTGGGCGGCGGCCACCTTGTACGGTACGCGCGACGTTTCCGAGGCAACTTCGCTGAACTTGCGGCCCATGAAGCGCTTGATCGAGAAGATGGTGTTTTCCGGGTTGGTGACGGCCTGCCGTTTCGCCACCTGGCCGACCAGCCGCTCGCCGTCCTTGGTGAACGCCACGACCGAGGGGGTGATGCGCCCGCCTTCCTGGTTGACGACGACGGTCGGCTGACCGCCTTCCATGACGGCAACCACCGAGTTGGTGGTGCCGAGGTCGATTCCAATCACTTTGCTCATCAGTTGAGTCTCCCGTTCCTTTGAGATGAACGTAATGATAGGCGCACTATGAGTGTTTGTCAATCAGTAAATCTAATGTTATATACACTCATATATTAGCGAACTTCTATCCGCAAGCAGGGCCATAAGTTAGGGACCGGCCGCCCAGACGGCCCGGCCTTGTTCTGTGCGATCATGCGGATATGCGATCCCGCGTGCAGGCTGTCGTCCTGCCTTCTGAAACGCTCGGCGAGTTCGTGGATGAGGTCCGGCAGATCTTCGCGGAGATCGGTCGCGGCTACAGCCTCGATACCCTGGCGGGCGAGTGCACTCCCCCGATCGACGTCTTCGAGACCGACTCGTCGGTGGAGATTTCTGTCGACCTCCCGGGCGTCGACCGAGCGTCGCTTCGTATCGTGGTCAGGGGCACTGCCGTCCTGGTCGCCGGCGACAAGGCACCGCGCCGCGGGCGCGGCGACTCGAGTTTTCACCTCGTCGAGCGCGGATTCGGGCGCTTTGCCCGGATTATTCGGTTCTCGGCCCCGTGCGACGCGGGGCGAGGACGCGCCGTCCTCGAGAAGGGCGAGCTGCGAATCAGCCTGCCCAAGGTGGCCGAGCGCCGCGGTCGTGCGATTTTCATCGACGTGCAGAAACCCTGACGTGCGGATCCTGTTCATCGGCGATATCGTCGGCAAACCCGGGCGCGAGCTGATTCGGCGCGGGGTCGGGCCGCTTGTCGATCACCATCAGATCGATCTTGTGGTGGCCAATGCGGAAAATGCCGCCGCCGGATCCGGGATCACGCGCGAGATCGGCGACCAGATCCTCGGGTGGGGCGTCGACGTGATGACGTCTGGCAATCACATCTGGTCGAAGCGGGAAGCCATCGACTACATCGGGGCCGAGCCCCGGCTGCTTCGGCCGGCCAACTTTCCCGCCGGCGTCCCGGGCAACGGCAGCTATCTCGCTCGCTCCGCCGACGGACGAACGGCCGGCATCATCAACGTCATGGGCCGGGTCTTCATGCAGCAGCTCGACGACCCGTTTGCGATCGTCCTGCGCGAGATCGAGGCGCTGCGGCAACGCGCGAAAGTCATCCTGGTCGACTTCCACGCGGAAGCGACATCCGAGAAGGCCGCGATGGGTTGGTATCTCGACGGCAAGGTCACTGCGGTCGTCGGCACGCACACCCACGTGCAGACCGCGGACGAACGGATTCTTCCCAAGGGAACGGCCTACCTCACCGACGTCGGCATGACCGGACCACACGACTCGATCATCGGCGTCGAGATCGAACCGGCCATCAAGCGGTTCCTGACCGGGTTGCCGAGCCGCTTCGAGCCGGCGATCGCGAACCCGCGCCTGAACGCGGTCATCGTCGACGCCGACGAAAAAACCGGGCACGCCGTGGACATCGAGCGGTTAAGCTACAGCCTCGACGAGCTTGAGCAGTTGACGAATGCCGGACCTGTTCGATCTTCCGTTTGAGGAAGAAGCACAGTCGACACGACAGTCACGTCGCCCAGTCACGCCGACAGTCCGTCGCCCTCCCGCCGCGTCTTCACGGTTACCGAGCTGACGGTCACCGTTCGGGATCTCCTCGAGGAGCGGTTCTCGGAGATCTGGGTCGAGGGCGAACTGTCCAACTGCAAGACCTGGAACACCGGTCATCTGTTCTTCACGCTGAAGGACGACCGGACACAGATCAAGGGCGTGATCTTCCGATCGGCGCTCCGCTACCTGAAATTCAAACCGGCGGACGGGCTGCGGGTGGTCGCCCGTGGCCGGGTGTCCGTGTACGAGCCGAAGGGTGAGTATCAAATCATCTGCGAGCACCTGGAGCCGCAGGGCCTGGGCGCGCTCCAGCTCGCGTTTGAACAGCTGAAGAAGCGCTTGCAGCAGGAAGGGCTGTTCGACGCCGCTCGCAAGCGGCCGCTGCCTGCCCTGCCGCGCAAGATCGGCGTCGTCACGTCGCTCGACGGCGCCGCCCTCCGCGACATCATCAAGGTCCTCAGCCGCCGCTATCGGAATCTCCACCTGGTCATCAGCCCGGCGCGCGTGCAGGGCGAGGACGCGTCGCTCGAGATCGCGCGCAGTCTCGCGCCAACTCGGCCGGGTTACGGGCGTCGACGTCATCATCGTCGCGCGCGGCGGCGGATCCATCGAGGATCTCTGGGCCTTCAACGAGGAGATCGTCGCACGGGCGATCGCTGGGGCCGCCGTACCGGTCATCTCGGCCGTTGGACACGAAACCGACGTGACGATTGCCGACTTCGTCGCGGACGTGCGCGCGCCGACGCCATCGGCGGCCGCCGAGATCGTCGTCAAGGCCAAGGACGAGTTTGGTGCACGGATCGATCGGTTGGAGGCCCGGATGCGAGCGGCTGTCCACGGTCGCGTCCAGCGGCTTGGCCGCCGCGTGGATCTGCTGAACGCGCGACCGGCGTTCTCGGGAGTGCCCGCACGCGTCGCTTCGCGGGCCCGCCGCACGGCTGAAGCGACCCATGCGCTCGCTCGAGCAATCAGGCAGCGGGTCGCCGGACGCGCCAGGCGCCTGCAGACGCTGCAGCGCCAGCTGGACACCCTCGACCTCGGCCGCCGGCTGGCTTCGGTCCGGACGAAGCTGGTGTCCGGCAACGCCAGGCTCGCGAGCGCGATCGCCAACCGGCGTCACCGCGCTGACCGGCAGTTACGGGGCGCGGCCGCGCGCCTCGACTCCCTCAGTCCGCTCGCGGTGCTCGGCCGGGGCTACGCGGTATGCTGGAATGCCGATCGCACGCAGGTGATTCGCGATGCATCGACTGCGCAGCCGGGAGATAATGTCCGCGTGACACTCGCCCACGGCGAACTGCACTGCAATGTCCGGAACCCGACCAGCTAGAATCCTCCGTACCTCAGACCCTGCGCCTCTGCGCCGTGCGTCCTCGCTACCTCTGCGTCCTCATGAGTGATACATCCATCAAGGACTTCGAGGGCGCGATCGCCGAGCTCGAGTCGATCGTCAAGAAGCTCGAGGAGGGGGACCTGCCGCTGGAGCAGTCGCTGGCGCTGTACGAACGCGGTGTCCAGCTCTCGCGCTTCTGTCACGCCCGCCTGGAGGATGCCGAGCGCCGGATCGAGATCCTGACCGACCGTGGCGAACTGAAGCCGGCACCCGCAGCGCTCGCTGCCGAAGAACCGGAACGGTGATCGCCGCCGCGGCCGATCTTCCTTGCTCGCGGCGCGCGCGCAAGTCGATCAGGCGCTCGAGCGCTATCTCCCACGTCCGCCTCACTGCCCTCCCCTGCTTGCGGAAGCGATGCGCTACAGCGTGTTCGCCGGCGGCAAGCGCCTGCGGCCGCTGTTGACCCTGGCGGCGGCGGATGCCGTCCGCGGCACTCGCCCGATGCCGATGCGATCCCGATCGCGCTTCCCGCCGCCTGCGCCGTCGAGCTGATTCACACCTATTCGCTCATTCACGACGACCTGCCGGCCATGGACAACGACACGCTGCGCCGCGGCCGGCCGACGCTGCACGTCGTCTACGGCGACGGCATCGCGATCCTTGCGGGAGACGGCCTCCAGGCCGAAGCGTTCGCGCTGCTGGCGCGTGAGCCGGCGACCGACGACGCGGTCGTGATCGCGCAGAAAGTCGAAGGCCCTGCAGGCCATCGCGGAGGCGGCTGGCGCCATCGGGATGGTGGGCGGCCAGGCGATCGATCTGCAGGCCGCCGGTCAGGTGCCCGGACACTCGCTGGCGCTCGATGCGGACGGACTGCAGGCGATGCACCTGCGGAAGACCGGGGCGCTCATCCGGGCCGCCGGCGGAGAGCGGAGCGGTCATGGGCGGCGCCAGCCGACGATCTGATCACGGCCGTTCGGTCATGGGGCGCCGCAGATCGGTCTCGCGTTCCAGATCGTCGACGACATCCTCGACGTCGAGGGCAGCGCGGAAGAACTTGGGAAGACCGCCGGCAAGGATGTCGCCGGGCGACAAGCCGACCTATCCCTCGCTGTTCGGCCTCGATCGCTCGCGCGCGATGGCGGATGAGTGCGCAGCCCGCGCGCATGCGACGCTCGACGAGCCGACTCGCTGGCGATGGCTCTAGCGACGTCCTGCCGGCGACTGCGGCCGTGCGAGCGAGCCACCTCGCGCTGCGCATGGCGCCAGCGACTGGCCAGTCGAGCCGCGAAGTGCGCGAGCTGAGAGCGAGCTCAGCGCCAGTTGAAGAATTGGTGCCGCCGCATGAAAAAAGACCGCGTCTCGATACCCTGATGGTCGAACGCGGGCTGGTCGCCATCCCGCGAACGGGCACGCGCGCTGATTCTCGCCGGCCAGGTCAAAGTCAACGGCACAGGTCGTCTCGAAGGCGGGGACGCCCGGTGGCCGACGATGCGCCGATCGAGCTGCGTCACGCCGGACCACCCGTACGTCGGCCGCGGCGGCATCAAGCTGGCGCACGCGCTCGATGTCTTCGGCATCGACGTCGACCGGGCGCATCGCGCTGGATGTCGGGGCGTCGACCGGCGGTTTCACCGACGTCCTGCTGCAGCGCGGCGCGTCCAGCGTGATCGCACTGGACGTCGGCCACGGACAGCTCGACTGGCGGCTGCGCAACGATCCGCGGGTCATCGTCCGCGAAGGCGTCAACGCACGCGCGCTGACTCGGCGACGATGTTCCGCATCCGGTCGACCTGGCCACCATCGACGTGGCGTTCATCTCCCTGCGCCACATTTTTCCCGCGCTGCCGCCCGTGCTCGCGCCCGTCGCCGACATCGTCGCGCTGGTGAAGCCGCAGTTCGAAGCGGGCCGCGACGAGGTCGGCAAGGGCGGGATCGTCAGCGATCCGGCGGTGCACGAAGCGGTGCTCGCGCACGTCACGGACGCCGCGGCGCGCGGCCGGGTCTCGACGCGTCGCGATGACGCCGTCGCCCATCACCGGGGCGGAAGGCAATCGCGAGTTCTTTCTCCATCTACGCAGATCTGAGAGCTAATGCGTCGACCCCGCGACTCGGATTCTAATCCATGACCGCTTCATGGCCAAGCGATAACGCTCATGCTGCCAGCCGGTGCGCCGGGTGGGCATCCTCGCGAAGTCGCACCTGACGGCGGCCGCGCCGCATCTCGTCGAGATCGCCGGCTGGCTTCAGGCGCGGGGCGCCGAGGCGGTTTTCGAGACCGAGACCGCCGCGCTCGCGCCGGCCGGCGAACCTCCGCGCGACCGGCAGAAAAGCGATCGCGGCCCACGGTCGACATGGTGCTGGTCCTCGGCGGCGACGGCACGCTCCTCAGCATGGCCGACTGCCTCGGCGCGGCAGGCTCGCGGATTCCGATTCTCGGCGTCAACTTCGGCAGCCTCGGATTCCTCACAGAGGTCACGCTGCCCGAGCTGCTACCCCTCGCTCGAAGCGGCGCTCGACGGCCGGGCGCGGATCGAAGAACGGATGATGCTGCGCGCCGCGACGACCCGGGCCGGGCAGCCGGTTTGCGCAGCACATCGCGCTGAACGACGTCGTCGTCACCAAGGGCGCGCGCTCGCGCATGATCGACCTGTCGGTGCACGTCGGCGACGAGTTCGTCACCCGCGTCAAGGCCGACGGCCTCATCGTCGCGACGCCGACCGGCTCGACCGCGTACAACCTCGCGGCCGGCGGACCGATCGTCGCAGCCAAGCATGGACGCGCTGATCCTCACGCCGATCGCCCCGCATACGCTGACGAACCGTCCGATCGTGATTCCCGGCGACCGTCACCGGTCCGCGTGCAGCCGGTGATGGACGATCGCGACGAGGTGTTCGTGACATTCGACGGCCAGGAAGGATTTCAACTGCAGGCCGGCGACGAGATCGAAGTGACGCGCGCCGAGACGCCGCTGCGCCTGATCAAACCTTCAACGCGCAGCTACTTCGAGGTGCTGCGGACGAAGCTGAAGTGGGGAGAACGCTGAACTCTGTAATTTGGAAGCTAGGAATTTGGAATTAGGAATTCGTGCCGCGCATTCCAAATTCCGAATTCCTACTTCTTAACTGCGCGTTCCGCCCTCAGGTCCCTGAAGTACTGCACCTGCCATCGGTGGACGTTGCGGTTGTGCTCCTCGAGCGTGCGGGCGAACTCGTGCGAGCCGTCGTTGCGGCTGACGAAGTACACGATACTCGACGTCGGCCGGCGCTGCGGCTGCCTCGAGCGACCCTTTGCCGGGAGCGGCGATAGGACCCGGCGGCAAACCGGGATACCGATAGGTGTTGTACGGCGAGTCAAACAGCAGATCGTCTCGCCGCAGGTTGCCGTTGTAGCGGCCGGCACGCTGCAACGCGTAGATGACGGTCGGATCGCACTGCAGCCCCATGCCCGATCCTGAGACGATTCGAATAGACCGCCGCCACGAGCGGACGTTCCTCGGGCTTTGCCGTCTCCTTTTCGACGATCGACGCCAGCGTGACGAGTTGGCGGATGGTCAAGCCCCGGGCTTCGGCGGCCTTCCGCATCTCTGGCGTCAGCACCTGCTCGAACCGATCGACCATTGCGCGAACGACGCGGCTCGCATCGGCTCCGCGTGGCAGCGCGTAGGTATCCGGAAACAGGTAGCCCTCGAGATCGCGCGCCGCCGGGTCGACGTCATGCACCAGCGACGCATCTGACGCCGCGGCGATGAACGACTTGCCCGGACCGAAGCCGTTCGTCTCGAAGACCTGCGCCATCTCGGCGATGGTGAGCCCCTCGCGGAAGGTCAGGTTGAGCAGGAACACGTCGCCGCGGGCGATCTTGTCCAGGACCTCGAGGGGCGTCATCTCGCGGTCGAACCGGTACTCCCCCGCCTTCAGCCGGCGCGCCTGGCCGCTTCGCCACAACGCCACGCGATACGTCAGCGAGTCGCGAACGACTCCAGCGGCAATGAGCCGATCGCCAATCGCCCGGGAGCCGGCGCCGCTCGGGATCTCGACGAACGTTTCGGCGTCCGAATACCCGCGGAACGGCCGATTGAGGCGGCTGTAAGCGACGTAAGCGCCGGCGGCGCCGCCAAGCAGGATGAGAACGATTACGAAAATGAAGACCTTTTTCATATTCGTCGCCGCGAACGGTCAACCCGCACGCCTGTCCAGGTAGTCCTGCAGGATCACGGCCGCCGCCGCCGCGTCCAGCTGAGCCTTGCGTTTCCGCCAGTCGCGTTCGTGAAGCGCGAGCCGGCGCTCGGCTTCCCGGCTGGTCAGCCGTTCGTCTTCCTGGTGAACGGGAATCCTGATCCGCGTCCGCAAACGGTCGATGAACCTGGTCACCTCGAGCGTTTGATCCGTCGGTGAGCCGTCGAGCCGCGACGGCATGCCGACGACGACAGCATCCAGTCCGTCTGCCTCGGCCGCCAGCCGTTCGACTTCGCGCGCCACCCTCTCCACGGCCGATTCGCCTTCGATGGTCAGCGTCGTCAGCGGGCGCGCGAGCGTGCCGGACGGGTCGCTGATGGCAAGGCCGACGCGACGCCTTCCCATGTCGATGCCGAGGATTCTCACAGCCAGATGTTATAATTTTCCGCCTTCCCACACTCCGTGAAGCGCCTCTTTCTCGTTCTCCTGCTATCGGTTGCGGCCTCGAGCGGCGCGCAGCAGGACGACCGCGCCCGCACCGAGGCGCTGGCGCGGACGACGAGCGAGCGTCTGAAAGCGCTCAACCAGGAAGCGGATCGCCTCGCGTCGGAGGCGCGCACCCTGCTCGGCGACCTGCGTCGGCTCGAGCTCGAGCGGCAGATCAAGGACGAGGAATTCAGGCAGGCCAGGAGCGACGAAGAACGCGCCGCCGCCGAACTAACCACACTCAACCAGGAACTTTTGCGGCTCGAGTCGGAGGAGCAGGCGGACCTTCCAGGACTGCGCGCGCGCCTCACCGAGCTGTACAAACTCGGCCAGGGCGGGTACCTGCGGCTGTTTCTGTCCACCGCCGAAGTCCGCAGTATCGGTCAGACCTCCCGCATGGTCGCCGCCATTGCCAGGCGCGACAGGGATCGGATCGCAGTGCACCAGCGCCGCGTTGAGGAACTGAGGAATTCCCGGATTGCGCTCGAGGAACGGCGTACGCAGCTGGCCTCGTTCCGTGTGACCGCGGAACGCGCGCGGGAAGCTGCAGCCGCGGCGCTGCAGAAGCACGAAGCACTCATTCGCGACATCGATCGACGGCGCGATCTGAACGCTCAGTTGGCGGGCGAGTTGATGAGCACCCAGCAGCGCCTGCAGGCCACGTTACGCGACCTGCCCTCGGCTTCCTCTCCTCGGGACCTCCCCATCCCCGGGACGCCGGCGGCTCCGGCGAGCGTGCCGTTCACTGCGTCGCGGGGGGAACTCGAGTGGCCGGCCGTTGGGCCCTTGCGTCACCGCTTTGGCCAGTCCGCGGCAGCCGCCGGCAGCTCGACCAACGGAATCGAGATTACGACCGTGGTGGGAACCCCGGTTCGGGTCGTCCACGAGGGCACGGTCGCGTTCGCCGATACCTTCGCCGGCTACGGCAAACTCGTCATCGTCGACCACGGAGCGCAGGCCTTCAGCCTTTACGGGCATTTGCTGGACATATCGGCGGCCCGCGGCGCGCGCCTGTCGCAGGGCGATCCTGTTGGAACGGCTGGTTTTGCTCTGCTTGGGATCCCCGGCTTGTACTTCGAGTTACGCGTCGACGGTCAGCCGGTCGATCCCTTACAATGGCTTAGAAAACGGTGAGGTGCCGGTGCTGGGTGCTGGGTGCCTCGGCGTCGATATCTCCGTTCCGTGCATGCGCACCTAGCACGCAGCACGAGGCACCAGGCACTTTATGAATCCACGTACCCGCCGTCTCATCCTGTGGCTCTCGGCCCCGGTCGTGGTCTTTGCGGTCCTCGGCGGGTTCCTCAGCAAGGCGACTGCGCGCGAAGAAACGTATCAGCACCTGAAAGTCTACGAGGAAGTCATCCAGCTGATTTCCAACCAATACGTCGAGAAGGTCGACGGCACCAAGGTCATGCTGGGTGCAATGACCGGCCTCGCCGACAGCCTGGATCCCGACAGCGCGTTTCTGAGCGCCGACCAGGTGAAGCAGGTCGAGGCGGGCGCCCCACTGCCGGCCGGCGACGTCGGTATCGATCTGACCCGGCAATACTACCTGCGCGTCATCGCGGCACGCGACGGATCGCCGGCGGCCAAGGCAGGCCTTCGCACGGGCGACTACATCCGGTCGATTGGCGACACCTCGACGCGGAACATGTCGGTCTTCGAGGGGATGCGCCAGCTCCGCGGCGCCCCTGGCAGCAAGGTGAAGCTGACCGTCATGCGCGGCGGCGCCACCGAGCCCCACGTGATCGAGCTCACCCGCGAAGCGTCCCAGGCGCCCGACGTGACGAGCCGCACGGAATCGGGCGGCGTCGGCTATCTTCGGGTGGCGGCGATCGGCGCGAAGACCGCGGACCTGGCGAAGTCGCAGGCGGCCGATCTCGTGAAGAACGGCGCGTCGACACTCCTCGTCGACGTTCGGCGCACATCCGGCGGGACGCCAGAGAACGGCCTGGCGCTGGCGCGTATCTTCGTCGGACAGGGCACGCTCGCGATGCGTGAAGCCAGGGGCATGGCACGCGAATCGATTGCCGCGCGAGCCCCCGATGGCGCGATCACGCAGCCGGTGATCGTCCTGATTGACAACGGCACATCAGGCGCCGCGGAGCTGTTTGCCGCCGCGCTGTCCGGCAACAAGCGCGCCGAGCTGGTTGGCGAGCGAACCATCGGACGCGCCGCCCAGCAGCGCCTGATCAAGCTCCCCGATGGCACTGGCCTCTGGCTGACGACGACGCGGTACCTGATGCCCGACGGCAGCCCACTCCACGAACGAGGTCTCGAACCCGCCGTGCCGGTCGCCGAACCTGAAGTCGACTTCGGCCAGACCCCTCCGCCCGGCGATCCCATTCTCGAAAAGGCCCTTGAGCGCGCGACAGAGAAGAAAGCCGCGTAGTATACTGAAGGTTCGTCTAACGCGCGGTATTTGAAGTAGATGTAGGCGCGTAGCTCAGAGGTTAGAGCGCCTGCTTGACACGCAGGAGGTCGGTGGTTCGAGTCCACCCGTGCCTAAGCCTTCACGTTGTTCATGAGTCAGATCGCCGTCACGCTACCCGATGGATCCAGTCGGGAGTTGCCCGCAGGCTCGCGCGTCCGCGACGTGGCGGAATTGATCTCTCCGCGCCTCGCGAAGGCCGCGCTGGCGGGAGTCGTGGCCGGGAAGCTCGTCGACCTGGCCTTCCCGCTCGAACGCGACGCGTCGGTCCGCATCGTCACGGATCAAAGCCCGGAAGCGCTCGCGCTGTACCGGCACAGCACGGCCCACCTGCTGGCGGCGGCCGTCACGAATCTCTTCCCCGACGTGCAATGCGGCATCGGGCCCGCCACCGACGAGGGATTCTTCTACGACTTCGTGGTCACGCGTCCCTTCGTTCCCGAGGACCTGGAGGCGATCGAGCAGAAGATGCGCGATCTCGCCGGCGCCGACCTGGTCTACGAACGCCAGATGTGGCCGCGCGACGAGGCCAAGGCGTTCTTCGCCAGCCGCGGTGAACCCCTTAAAGTGCAGCTGATCGAGGAGAAGACCGAAGGCCAGCGCGAGGTGTCCTGCTACACGATCAAGGACAAGGAGACCTTCATCGACTTCTGCGTCGGCCCGCACGTCCCTTCGACCGGCAGCTGAAGGCGTTCAAGCTGCTCAACACGTCGAACGCCTACTGGAAAGGCGATGCGCGCAACCAGCCGATGCAGCGCATCTACGGAACCGCGTTCTTCTCGGAGAAGGAGCTGAAGGCCTACCTCACCCAGATCGAGGAGGCCAAGAAGCGCGACCACCGGAAGCTCGGGAAGGAGCTCGGCCTCTTCACGTTCCACCAGTGGGCGCCGGGCGCCGCGTTCTGGCAGGACAAGGGGACGACGCTCTACAACACGCTCGCCAACTACATGCGCGAGGTGCTGCTGCCGAACGGCTACGTCGAAGTGAAGACGCCGATCATCTTCAACAAGGCGCTCTGGGAGACGTCCGGCCACTGGTCGCACTATCGCCAGAACATGTTCCAGGTGCAGGGGTCCGAGGGCGAGGACATGGCCCTGAAGGCGATGAACTGCCCTGGCCATTACCTCCTGTACGCGAGCGACGTCCACAGCTACCGCGAGCTGCCCATCCGGTTTCACGAGCAGACGCCGCTGCACCGCAATGAGCTGGCCGGTGTGCTCTCGGGGCTGACGCGCGTCCGGCAGTTCTCACAGGACGATGGCCACTGCTTCGTCATGCCCGAGCAGATCGGCGAGGAAGTCGAGCGCCTGCTGAAGCTGGTCCGGCGCGTCTACAGCGATCTGGGCATGACCTTCCAGCCCAAGCTGGCGACACGCCCTGACGAGTATCTCGGCGAGAAGTCCACCTGGGATCAGGCCGAAGCGCACCTCAAGGGCGCGCTGGAAAAGGCCGGCGAGACCTATACCCTCGACGAGGGCGGCGGCAATTTTTACGGGCCGAAGATCGACTTCGACGTCACCGACGCGATCGGCCGCAAGTGGCAGTGCGCGACGATCCAGCTCGACTACCAGATGCCCGAGCGGTTCGACCTGAAGTACGTCGGCGCCGACAACGCCGAGCATCGCGTGGTGGTGATCCACCGGGCCATCTTCGGCAGCTTCGAACGGTTCATCGCGATTCTCATCGAGCACTACGCGGGCGCGTTCCCGCTGTGGCTCGCGCCGGTGCAGGCGATCGTGCTGCCGATTTCCGATCGGCACCTCGAGTACGCGGCGGGCGTGCGCGACCGGTTGAAGGCGGAAGGCCTGCGGGCGGAGCTCGACGACCGCCAGGAAAAGATCGGCTATAAGATTCGCGAGGCCCAGCTGCAGAAAGTACCCTATATGCTCGTCGTCGGCGACCGGGAAAGCGTCGACGGCACCGTGTCGGTGCGCACGCGGAAGGGCGGGGATCAGGGCTCGCAAGCGCTGGCGCTGTTCATCGATCGCGCGCTCGCCGAGGTCCGCGAGCGCGTCGTGGACTCGCCGCAGGACGCGGCCCTGGCGAAGACAGAAGCTTGAACAATCGCAGGAGGTAGTTATCGCTTTCGACAGATCACCTCGCAGAGACGATCGCGTGCGCGTCAACGAACGCATCCGCGTTCGCGAAATCCGCGTCATCGACGATACCGGGCAGCAGCTCGGGATCATGCCGCCGCCGCAGGCGCTGGCGATTGCCAAGCAGAAGGGGCTCGACCTGGTGGAAATCTCCCCCACTGCGGTGCCGCCGGTCTGCCGGATCATGGATTTCGGGAAGTATCAGTACCAGGAGCAGAAGCGCGCGCGCGAGGCGCGTCGGCACCAGAAGGTGATCGAGGTCAAGGAGATCAAGTTCCGCCCGAAGGTCGACGAGCACGACTACCAGTTCAAGAAGAAGCACATCGAGCGGTTCCTGGAAGAGGGCGACAAGGTCAAGGCCACGATCTTCTTCCGCGGCCGCGAGATGGCGCATCCGGAGATCGGCCGTCGCATCCTCGAGCGGCTCGTCCAGGAGCTGTCGGAGGTCGCCGTCGCCGAGTCGATGCCGCGGATGGAAGGCAACCAGATGCACACGATTCTGTCGCGGCGGCCCCCGGGCGGCGGCAGGCCGAAGCCGGCGGCGGCGCCAGCGAGATCCTAGGCACACCTCAGCGGAGAGGACGAAGAGACCATGCCGAAGTTGAAAACCCACCGCGGAGCGGCGAAACGCTTCAAGCGGACGAAGGGCGGAAAGTTTCTCAGGGGCAAGGCGTTCAAGCAGCACATCCTGAGCAGCAAGACGAGGAAGCAAAAGCGCGGGCTGCGCGGAACGACGACGGTCGCCGACGTCGACGCCCCCAAGCTCGCACGGATGCTTCCTTATAAATAACGTGTAGTTAGGACTCGGGACTAGGAATTCAGGAATGCGTGCGCCCGAAGCGTCAATCCTGACACGTAGTTCCAAATTCCTAGTTCCGGATTCCTAATTACGAGGAGTCACAGAAATGCCACGCGTTAAACGAGGGAATGTTCGCCGCGCGAAGCGCAAGAAGCTGCTCGGGCTGGCGAAAGGGTATTACGCCAACAAGAGCAAGCTGTATCGCGCCGCCAAAGAATCGGTCGACACGGCGCTGAAGTACGCGTTTGTCGGCCGGCGCCGCAAGAAGCGCGACTTCCGCCGGTTGTGGGTCGTGCGGATCAATGCGGCCGCGCGCGAGAACGGGCTCACCTACGGCCAGTTGATCAGCGGCTTGAAGAACGCCGGGGTCACCCTCGACCGCAAGAGCCTCTCGGAGCTGGCGGTCTCGAGCCCGGCGGCGTTCGCGAAGCTCGCCGACCAAGCCAAGGCGGCTCCGCCGCCTAGTCGGTAGTCAGTAGTCGAGAGTCCGTAGTCGAGAGTCGGTAGTCGGAGTCTCGGAAGAAACTGACTACCGACTACTGACTACCGACTACTGACTACCGACTCCCGACTACTGACTCCTGACTGACAGTGTCCAACATCCCTTCCAGCGACTCGGTTCTCGCGCAGATTGCCGCGTTCGACGCGGACCTGGCGGCTGCCAAGTCGCCGCGCGACGCGCAGTCGGTCCGCGACAAGTACCTCGGCCGGAAGAACAGCGTCGTTGCGTCGTGGATGCAACTCATCGCCAGCGCCCCGGCGGATCAAAAGAAGAGCATCGGCCGTTTTGCCAACGAGCTGAAGCAAGCGATCGAAGAGCGCTGGGCCGTGTACCAGAGCACGGCGGCCGCGGCCCCGCCGCGTGAAGCCGTGGACGTCACGCTGCCGGGCAGGATGCCGGCGCTCGGCCACCGGCACCCGCTGACGATCGTGCGCGATCGCATGGAAGACATCTTCACGCGCATGGGCTTCGCGATCGTCGAAGGTCCCGAGGTCGAGGACGAGTGGCATTGCTTCGACGCGCTGAACATGCCGGCCGAGCATCCGGCGCGCGACATGCAAGACACGCTTTATCTCGCAACGCCGATCCAGGGTGAAAAAGACCGTCGCACGCTGCTGCGCACGCACACCTCCGCCGTGCAGATCCGTTACATGGAGACGCACGAGCCGCCGATTCGAATCGTCGCGCCGGGCCGCGTCTACCGCCGCGACGATCTCGACCTGACGCACTCCCCGGCGTTCGGCCAGGTCGAAGCGCTGGTCGTCGGCGAGGGCATCTCGCTCGCGCACCTCAAGGGGACGCTCCTCGCCTTCGTCCACGAGATGTTCACGCCGAGATCCCGCGTTCGGTTCAGGCCGAGCTTCTTTCCGTACACCGAACCGAGCGCCGAAATCGACATCAGCTGCTGGCAGTGCGATGGCGCCGGCTGCCAGATGTGCAAGAAGACCGGCTGGATCGAGATCGGCGGATGCGGGATGGTCCACCCGGCGGTCTTCGAGGCGGTCGGCTATGACGCCGAGAAGTACACCGGGTTCGCCTGGGGGCTCGGCATCGAGCGGATTGCCATCCTCCGCCACCAGGTCAGCGACATCCGGCTGTTCTATGAAAACGATCTGCGGTTCTTGGAGCAGTTCCCGTACTGAGCGCCACGAAAGCGCGAAAAGA
Organism: uncultured Acidobacteriota bacterium; assembly: GCA_963720005.1. Classification (GTDB taxonomy): domain Bacteria; phylum Acidobacteriota; class Vicinamibacteria; order Vicinamibacterales; family CAVVIG01; genus CAVREM01. The sequence continues at coordinate 64,731 of CAVREM010000109.1, forward strand.
ATGGCCACTTCGCCATGCGGCTCCTGATTTCCTGGGTCCGTGATTTCGTCGACGTTGACGCGCCGGCAGAGGAAATCGCCGAGAAGCTGGCACTGCGCGGCTTCGAGGTCGCCGGGATCGAGACGGCGGGTACTGCCGACGCCATCGACGCCGTCATCGACTTCGAGGTGACCGCCAATCGCCCCGACTGCCTGAGCGTGATTGGCTTCGCCCGCGAAATTGGCACGCTCTATCACCTCCCCGTCCGTCAGCCATCGACCGAGGCCGGCGCGCGCGTGCCCATCGCGCCAGTGCCGGTCGGACAATCCGATCGCCTGAAGGTCACGCTCGAGGACGCCGAGCTCTGCCCGCGCTACGCCGCGGCGGTGGCTGAAGTGACGCCGACGACGACGCCGCGCTGGATGACCGACAGGCTGCAGGCCGCAGGAATCCGGCCGATCAGTCCGATTGTCGACATCACGAACTACGTGCTGGTCGAGCTCGGGCATCCGATGCATGCCTTCGATCTGGCGACGCTCGCCGGCAGCGAGTTGCGGATCCGGCGGGCCGTGAGCGGCGAGTCGATCACGACGCTGGACGGCGTCACGCGCAAGCTCGATCCGGACATGCTCGTCATCGCCGACGGGAAGAGGCCTCAGGCGGTGGCCGGTGTGATGGGAGGGGCCGACTCGGAGGTCTCCGGCCGGACGCAGGTGGTCGCGTTCGAAAGCGCGTACTTCAAGCCCGCGTCCGTCAGGAAGACCAGCAAGAAGCTTGGATTGAAGACCGAAGCGTCGACGCGTTTCGAGCGCGGCGCCGACATCAACGCCCCGGTGCTCGCCATTCAGCGGGCGGTCGCGCTCATGGAGCAGATCGGCGCCGGCCGGCGTACCGGCCCCGCAATCGATTGTTACCCCGTTCCGCGCGGCCCGACGGCGCTGCAGCTTCGACGCCAGCGGCTCGCGCTGCTGCTCGGCATGTCGGTCCCGGATCAAGAAGTCGAGCGGATCCTGCGGGACCTCGGGTTGACGGTCGCATCGACCGCTGACGGGTGGGAGGTGCGTGCGCCGACGTTCCGAGTCGATCTCCTGCGCGAGGTGGATCTCATCGAGGAGGTCGGCCGGCACTACGGCTTTGAACAGCTCGACCCGGCGTTTCCGGCGATGGCCATGGCGGCACCGGCGCCGGAGCCTGGCCTGGAGCGCGAACGCCTCGTTCGTCGCATGCTCACGGCTGCCGGCTTGTCCGAGGCCATCACCTTCGGCATCGTCGAGGCGGCGGCGGTGGCGGCTTTCGTGCCGCCGAGCGCCAGCGCGTCCGTGGTGGGCGTGGCCAATCCACTTTCGGCCAAATTCGACACGCTGCGTCCGACGTTGTTGCCGGGGCTGGTCGATGCTGTCGCTCAGAATCGCCGGCACGGCCGGCGTGATGTGGCGCTCTTCGAGATTGGCTCCCGCTTCACCGTCCAGGGCGAAACGCGCGGCGTCGCGCTGGCGTGGACGGGATCGGCCGTCCCGGAGCACTGGTCCGCGCCGCCCCGCGAGGTGGACGTCTTCGACGTCAAGGGCGTCGTCGAACAGTTGTGCGGTGCGCTCGGCGTCGCTTTGCGCGTCGAGCCGGCGGCGGCGCCGTTTCTCGTCGACGGCACGTCGGCGGCCGTACTGGCTGGCGATCGTCGACTCGGCGTAATCGGACAAGTGGCGCCTGACGTGGTCGAACGCCGCGGGGCGCCGCGCATCGACAAGATTTTGGTCGCCGAGCTGGATCTCGACGCGGTTGCGGCGGTCGCTCGCCCCCGCGAAGTGCTGGTCCGCGCGTTGCCGCGGCACCCGGCGGTCGTGCGCGATCTTTCGATCGTGGTCTCTAGCAGCTTGCCTGCGGAAATCATTCGTGGCACCATTCACGCCGCTGCCGACGGCGCAGGCGCTGACGCCGCGCCGCTCGTATCGGTGAGCTTCTTCGACCGGTATCAAGGGAAAGGCGTCGCGGAAGGATCGGTCAGCGTTTCGGTGCGCCTCACGTTTCAGGCAGACGACCGAACGCTCACCGATGCCGAAGTGCAGCGCACCTTCGACACGATTCTGGCGGCGCTCGTCCGGGAGCACGCCGCCATTCAACGCTGATGGGATACCAGGCTATGGCAAAAACTGCGACGCGAAGCATCGAGCTCGAGCCGATCGACCGGCTCGAGGAAAAACTGAAGCGGCTGGTGGGCATGGTCGAACGGATGCAGGGCGAGCAGGCTCGCGCCGCTGAAGAAAACCAGCGGCTGGGTCGCGAACTGGACGCGATGCGGTCCAGGCTGGCGACGAGCGACTCGCTCTCGAACGAGCTTTCCGCGCTCAAGGAGGAGCGCGACGTCATCCGGGCGCGGGTCGGCGAGATGCTCGACCAGCTGGAAGCACTCAACCTTTGATGAACCGGTGTCGTTCGGCGTTCGACGTTCGCCCGGCCGACGAACGTTCGAACGGTCGCGATGACCGACCGAACGACGAACGGTCGACTGATCTATGTCTGATTCTGGCCGCGTCGTTCCCGTCGAGATTCACGGACAGCGTTATCCGATCCGGAGCACGCTGGAGCCGGAGTACGTGGCGCGGCTGGCCACCTACGTCGATGAGAAGATGCGCGCCGCGGCCGACTCGACTGCCACTGGCGACTCGCTGCGCCTGGCGGTCCTCGCCGCGCTCAACATCGCCGACGAGCTCTTCCGCTGCCGCGACACGACCCGTCAGAAGGACGGCCAACTCGCCGCGCGCGCCGGCGAGCTCGAACGCCTGGTTGATCGGGTGCTGATGGCATAAGCGCCCAGAAGATCACGGTTCTTCCCGAGCACCTTGCACTTTTGCACCCGGCACCCGGCACCTTGCACCCGGCACCCTGCACGGCACCTTGCACCCGGAAGTGTGAACCGCTAGTATCGGCTAGGCGTTTGGGTTCCCTGCTTTGCGCGTGATGGCGGCAGGCTCGTTTGAGCCAACGTTCCATCTAAGTGAGTCGCGACGCCGCGTGGTGTGCATGCCTCTGTCAGAGGAAGCCTGAAGCGCGGCTTATTTCAGCGGTTCCACCTGCTTACGCAGGTTCATCGACCTCCCCACACGGCAAAGCGGGGCCGTTCGTCTCCGTTGCCTTCCTCGTTCTCTTGGTGATCGCGGGCTGAACGTAACCCGCGCGGGACGCACCTGAAAGGACGTCACGCGTGTTGCCGTATCTCGGGTACCTGGTCAACGTCCTGATCACCCTGGTGGCGGCCGCCGCCGTGTTCGCCGTCTGGGTCGCGAACCGGAAGCGTATTGCCGCCGAAACCGTCGGCCGCGCCGAGGAACAGGCGCTTCGCATCGTCAAGGACTCCGAGCGCGACGCCGAAACCCGCAAGAAGGAAGCCCTCCTCGAAGCCAAGGAAAAGGCGCACGAGCTACTCACCGACGCCGAGAAACAGGCGCGCCAGGACCGCCAGCAGGCGCAGGCGCTCGAGCAGACGCTGATCCGCCGCGAATCGACGCTCTCGGAGCGGCAGTCGGCGATCGACCGCACCGAGCGCGACCTGCAGGGGCGGGAGAAGACGGTCGCCGAGCGCGAGCGCACGGCCAAAGCGGCGTCCGAGAAGTACGAACGGCTTGTGGCCCATCAGCAGCACGAGCTCGAACGCGTCGCGAGCCTCACCGCGGAGGAAGCCAAGGAGCTGCTCCTGAAGCAGATCGAAGGCGAGGCGCGCCACGACGCCGCCAACCTGGTCAAGCGCCTCGACGCCGAGGCGCGCGAGGTCGCCAGCGACCGGGCCAAGCAGTACATCACCGAGGCCATCCAGCGCTCAGCCGCCGAGCACGCCATCGAGACGACGGTCTCGGTGGTCGACCTGCCGAGCGACGACCTGAAAGGCCGCATCATCGGGCGGGAGGGCCGCAACATCCGCGCCCTGGAGCTGGCGACGGGCGTCGACCTCATTGTCGACGACACCCCCGGGGCCATCATCCTGTCAGGCTTCGACCCCTATCGGCGCGCGATCGCGAAGAAAGCTATCGAGCGGCTGATCGCCGACGGCCGCATCCACCCGGCCCGCATCGAAGAGGTCGTCCAGAAGGTGAAGGACGAAACCGACGAAGAGATGCGGAAGGAGGGCGGGGCGGTTGCCTTCGAGCTGGGGCTTCACGATCTGCATCCCGAGATCCTGCGCCTGATGGGCCGGCTGAAATACCGCACCAGCTATGGCCAGAACGTGCTGTCGCACTCCGCCGAGGTGGCGCGGCTGGCGGGCATCATGGCCAAGGAAGTCGGCCTCGATGCGCACGTGGCGGTGCGCGCGGCGTTCCTGCACGACATCGGCAAGGCGATCGACCGCGAAATGCAGGGCACGCACCTCGAGCTCGGCATCGACTTCCTGCGGAAGCACGGCGAGAACGAGCCGGTCGTCATGGCGATGGCGGCCCACCACATGGACATCGACTGGCCGTCGCTCGAAGCCATGATCGTCCAGGCCGCCGATGCGATTTCCGCGGCCAGGCCAGGCGCGCGCCGCGACATCCTCGAGTCGTACGTCAAGCGGCTCGAGAAGCTCGAGGGGATTGCCGATTCGTTCAAGGGAGTGTCCAAGTCGTTCGCCCTCCAGGCCGGCCGCGAGATCCGGATCATGGTCGAGAGCGAGAAGATCTCCGACGAAGAGGCGATCTGGCTCTCGAAGGACATCGCTCGCCGCATCGAGAACGAGCTCGAGTATCCGGGCCAGATCAAAGTGACGGTCATCCGCGAAACGCGAGCGGTGGACTACGCGAAATGACCTGGGACTGGGGGCTGGGGACTGGGGCCTAGAAAGACGGCGCGCCTCGCCCAGCCTCTAGCCTCCCGCCCCAGCCTCCGATGCAGACCGTCTCCGACCTCACCGAATCAGAGCTCATCGAGCGCATCCGGCGTCTGCTGCCGCCGGCGCCGAACTGGCTCGTCGTCGGCATTGGTGACGATGCGGCGGTGGTCGCACCGGCGCGCAACCGGCTCGAAGTCTTGACTGTCGACGCCATCGTCGAGGGCGTCCACTTCGACCGGACCTTCACACCGCCCGCCGCTGTGGGACACCGGGCGCTGGCGGTGAACCTGAGCGATCTCGCCGCGATGGGAGCCGAGCCGCGGCTGGCGCTGCTCTCGTTCGCGCTGCCGGCTGACTACGCGTGCGCCGACTTCGACAGCCTCGTGACGGCGCTCGCCGCGCTCGCCGGTCAACATGGCGTGCACGTCGCCGGCGGCAACCTGACCCGGTCACCCGGGCCCCTGATGATCGACGTCAGCTCGCCGGGGCGGTCAAACCGCGCCAGGCGCTGACGCGCGGCGGGCGCCCGGCCCGGTGACGAGATCTACGTGAGCGGAAGTCTCGGCGCGGCGACAGCGGGACTGGAGATGCTGAGAATGCCGGGCCTGAGAGGCCCGGCCTACGCGGAACGCGAGGACGGACCTCTCAGGTCCGCCGACGGATCCGTGCACGGCGCGTTATCTGTTTCCCGAGCCGCGCGTGCGCCTTGGCCTGGTGCTGGCGCGGAACCGCGCCGCGACCGCGTGCGTCGACCTGAGCGACGGGTTGGGAGATGGCGTGAGGCGTATCGCCGAAGCCAGCGCCGTGGGCGCCGTGATTGAGGCGGAGGCCGTGCCGGTCGAGCCCGGCGCGCGCGAAATGGTTCGGCGAACAGGGTAAGGAACCCGTCGCCGCGGCGATGTCCGGCGGCGACGACTACGAGCTGCTCTTCACGGTCCGGCCTCGACTTCGACGGACGGCTGTCGGCCGCGAGGCACCACGGCAAGGCGCCGTTTACGAGAATCGGGGTCTGCACCGAGGACCGCGCGCTCGTCCTGCGGCGCGAGTCCGGAATCGAGGGGCCCGTGCCAGGCGGGTACACTCACTTCAGATGATTCATCTGACGCGCTCGCTCATCCGCCGCTGGCTGAGCGCGCTGCTGCACATCCAGGACACGCCCCAGCGGACAGCGGCGGCATTCGCCCTTGGCGTTTTCTTCGGGTTCTCGCCCTTTCTCGGCCTCCATACGATCATGGCGATCGCGCTGGCGTTCCTCCTGAATCTCAACCGGGTGGCGGTCCTGCTCGGCGTGTACTCGAACCTCCCGTGGATCATCGGCGCGTACTACGCGTCGACGACCGTGCTCGGCGCGACCATCCTCCGGACTGGGCTGCCTCCCGGGTTCCGCGACCGGCTGGCCGACCTGTTCGAGCTCTCGGTCCTCCAGAGCGGGTTCTGGCGCGAGCTCGCCCGGCTGCTGATGCCGCTTCTCTGGCCGTTCACGGTGGGATCAACCATCGGCGCCGTCGTGCTGGCGGCAGCGGCTTACCCGCTGGCGCTCGCTTTCATCAAGAGCCGCAAGCACTTACAGGAAATCATCCACCACAAGCCGCAGAGCTGATTGGCAGATCTGAGAAGCCGAAAGAGCGGGCGATTTTCGGGCTTGGGTTTTACAATTCCCTGAGCGCCAATGGTCATCGCTGGCTCGTTCTGGCGGAAGGTGGTCGTGACGGCAGTTGCGGCGGTCGGCTTCGTGTCGCTCTACGAGGCGACCATGCTCGACTCGAAGGAGGCGACGCTCGGCGGGACCGCCAGCGCGACGTCGGTCATGCCGCTCCCGGAGCCAGGGACCCGGCTGTCGTTTACCGCGACCGCGTACTGCAAGGGTCTGACGACCGCGGCCGGTGCCCCCGTTCAGGCCGGCATCGCCGCCTCGGATCCGGCGCTCCTCCCGCTCGGGTCGGTCGTCGAGATCGACTCCCCGGATTCGCGCTACGACGGCATCTACTCGATCCTCGATACGGGGCCCGCCGTCCAGGGTCCTGAACTCGACATCTACATGTGGAGCTGCCACGAGGCGCTCAAGTTCGGGCGCAAGCCCGTTCGCCTCACCGTGCTCCGCCTCGGTTGGAACCCGCGCGCGACCGCGCCCGGCTTCATGAACCGGCTGTTCCGCCACCTGGAACAGCCCGACGCCGGATCCCAGCCCTCCGATCGCGGCCGCTCCCCATACAACGTCGAGGCCCGAGCTCAGCTCGGGCGAGCTTCAGCAGTAGCAGGCCCGAGCTTCAGCTCGGGCATTGCCGACGCGGAGTCCGGCGCGACTCGATGGCGCCCGACCTGAAGGTCGGGCCTACAACGCCGCGGATTCACGTTCGACTCACGCCTCGCGGCCGACGGTTCGTCTTGTACTGCAACTGGAACAGCTTGAAGTAGATCCCGCGCGCGCCGAGCAGTTCCTGGTGGGTGCCCGACTCGCGCACCACGCCCTTGTGGAGCACCAGGATCTTGTCCATGTCCTGGATCGTCGACAGGCGGTGGGCGATGGCAATCGTCGTCCGGCCCGCCATCAGGGTCTCGAGCGCATCGCGGATCAACAGCTCCGTCTCGGTGTCGACGCTCGACGTGGCTTCGTCCAGGACGAGAATGCGCGGTTCGAACGCCAGGGCCCGCGCGAACGAGAGCAGCTGCTTCTGGCCGACCGACAGGCTCGCGCCGCGCTCCGCGACCGGCGCGCGGTAGCGTCCCGGCAGCCGTTCGATGAAGTGATCGGCATGGACCGCGCGCGCGGCGCGCTCGACACGCTCGTCGTCGATCGAGGCGTCGCCCAGCCGGATGTTGTCGGCAATCGTGCCTGAAAACAGGTGGACGTCCTGCAGCACGAGGCTGAAGAGCCCGCGCAGGTCCGCAAGCGTCATCTCCCGGATATCGATGCCGTCCACGAGAATCCGGCCGCGCTGGACGTCGTAGAAACGCAGCAGCAGGTTGATCAGGGTCGTCTTGCCCGAGCCCGTCGCGCCGACGATGCCCAGCCGCTCGCCTGGCTTGACGTCGAACGACACGTCGCGCAGCACCCAATCGCCTTCGTTATAAGCAAACCAGACGTGCTCGAAGGCGATGTGCTCGCCGATCCGCGCGGCTCCGCGCTGCGGCCGCTCGACTCTCGCGCGAGCTTCGGCGAGGCAGGCTGCTGCGGTGACGCGATCACGACCGGCTCATCCAGCAGCTTGAAGATGCGCTCTGACGACGCCATGGCTGATTGCAGGACGTTGAATTTCTCCGACATGTCGCTGATCGGCCGGAAGAAGCGCTGCGAGTACTGCAGGAACGCGGCGAGCGTGCCGAGGGTGATCGCACCGGCGATCACGTTCGCGCCGCCGTACCAGATGATCAGTGCCGACGCCAGCGCCGCAATGGCCTCGATCGCGGGATAGAACACCGCATAGTAGAAGATCGAGTCGATGTTCGCGTCGCGGTGCTGCGCGGTCGATCTCGTCGAAGCGCTCGAAGTTGAGCGCGCTCGCGGCGGAACAGCTGCACGGTCGACATGCCGGTGATGTTTTCCTGCAGGAACGCGTTGATCCGGGCGATCCATCCGCGCACCACGCGATACGACTCGCGGACGTTCCGGCGGAACCACTGCGTCACCAGCGCAATCAGCGGCAGGACGGCAAACGAGACCAGCGCCAGCCGCCAGTCCATCCACAGCATCATCGCCATGATGCCGACGAGCGTGAACACGTCGCCGAAGATCGTGACGACGCCGGACGTGAAGAGATCGTTCAGCACGTCGACGTCGGAGGTGACGCGCGTCATCAGCCGGCCGACCGGGTTGCGGTCGTAGTAACGGACGTCGAGCCGCTGCAGGTGGCCGTAGATCTCCATCCGCAGGTCGAACATGATCCGCTGGCCGGTCAGCTGCATCGTCCAGGTCTGCACGTACTCGGCCACGAACGCGACGACGAGAATCGCCGAAGTACAGCGCCGCGAGCCGGCCCAGGCCGTCGAACCGGCCCTCGCGCGATGTAGCGATCGATCGCCACCTTGATCAGGTACGGCTGCGCGAGCGCCGCGCCCGACCGACGAGATCGCCGAACGCGACCAGCACCTGCCGCCAATACGGCCGCAGGTAGCGAGCAGCGCCGCATCAGGGCGCGTCGTACGCCTTGCCGAGGATCTCGTCGTCAGAGTGCAGTCAGCGCCGCATTCAGCTCTCGGTCGTCGTAGGTTCGTTCGCCGAGTGCACGTTCGCTCCGTTCGTGTGCGCCCGACGGCTCGAATGCAAGTCCGAACTGAGCACGGCTGGACGTCCGACGCTGAACGGATCAGGCTCACGACGCCGCGAGCTCCTCCTCCAGCAGCTGCTTCCGGTGCAGATCGGCGTAGAGCCCGTCGCGCGCGATCAACTCGTCGTGGGTGCCGCGCTCGACGATGCGGCCGCGATCGAGGACGAAGATCCGGTCGGCGTCGCGGACCGTCGAGATGCGGTGCGACACGATGATCGAGGTCCGCTGCCGCATCACGCCGCGCAGCCGCGACAGGATCTCCTCTTCGGTGTAGGTGTCCACGGCCGACAGCGCGTCGTCGAGAATGAGAATGCGCGGGTCGATGACGATGGCGCGCGCGATGGCCGTGCGCTGCTTCTGGCCGCCGGAGAGCGTGATGCCGCGCTCGCCCACCAGCGTGTCGTAGCCCTTCGGGAAGTCGGCGACGTCCTTGTCGAGCCGCGCGACGGCCGCCGCCTGCTCGATGCGCCGCCTGCCGCTCCGCGTCCTCCGCCCACCTGCCCCATCCTCGCCTCCACCTGCCCTGTCCCGCCGAACCGCATCGAAGCCCGAACGCGACGTTGGCGGCCAGCGTGTCTGAGAAGAGAAACGGCTCCTGCGGCACGAACCCGATCGCCCCGCGCAGCACGGCGAGCGGCATCGTGCGGACGTCCATCCCGTCGACGAACACCGTGCCCGGCGGCGGATCGTGCAGCCGCGCGAGCAGGCTGATCAGCGTCGACTTGCCCGATCCGGTCACGCCGACGAGCGCGACGGTCTGCCCCGCTTCGATGCGGGCCGAGACGTGATCCAGGACCGGCGTGCCGTTATAGCTGAACACGAGGTCCCGGAACTCAATCTCGCCGCGGATCGCGGTCCGGCTGAAGCCGGACGCACGTCCGAGGTCGGCCTCGACGCGCTGCGTCCGCCGCGCCTCGCGTCCGCCTGCAGGCCGTCGCGTCCTGATGGCCGGCACGACGTCCATCACCTCCAGCATCCGCTTCCAGACTGCCATGCCGCGCTGGATCATGTTCGTGACCCAGCCGAAGGCGATCATCGGCCACGCCAGCATCGTCAGGTAGGCGTTGAACGCGACGAACTCGCCGAGGTGATCCGGCCGCGAATGACGTCGCCGGCTGCCGAGCCAGAGCACGAGCATCGAGCCAAGGCCGAGGAAGAACGCCATGCTCGGGAAGAAGAATCCCTGCAGCACGATCAGCCGGCGGTTGCGGCGCGAGGTACTCGTCGTTGGCGACGCGGAAGCGCTCGAGCTCGGCGTGCTCCTGGCGATAGGCGCGCACCACCCGAACGCCCGACAGCGCTTCCTGCACGATCGCGCTGACTTCCGACAACTGCGCCTGGATCTGCTCGAATCGCTTGTGGATGGCGCTGCCGAAGAACTTGACCGACAGCGACACGAACGGCAGCGGAATCAAGCGAAGCAGCGTCAGCCGGGCGTCGATCGAGATCATCAGCGCCAGGGCGACGACGAACCCCAGCAGCGTGTTCGCCGAGTACATCACCGCCGGGCCGATCATCATGCGCACGGCATTCAGATCGTTGGTGGCCCGCGACATCAGGTCGCCGGTGCGGTGCGTCTGGAAATAGGCGAGCGGCAGCCTCTCGAGATGCGCGAAGAAGTCGTTGCGCATGTCGTACTCGATGTGCGCGCGACGCGCCGATCAGGATGCGGCGCATGCAGGAAGCGGAAGAAGCCGCCGACCACGCCGAGGCCGAGCAGCGGCCGCGCCGTACAGCACAGCTTCGCGCGCGTCACCCCCGCGGTCAGGTCGTCGATGGCGTGCTGCAGCACCAGGGCGCGGTCAGCGCGATGCCGGTGGTGACGACGACGCAGGCGAGCCCGAGGAGGAAATCGCGACGATAGGGCCGGAGACGTAGCCGAGCAGCCGCCGGAGAGGTGACACCAAACCGAGTATAACGATAGAATCCGCCCCATGCATGCACTCTACATCGTCATCCCCGCGCTGTGCATCATGGCCATCGCGTACCGCTACTACAGCGCGTTCATCGCGGCGAAGGTCATGGCGCTCGACGACTCGCGCGTGACGCCCGGCGCACACGAAGTACGACGGGCACAACTACTATCCGACCAGCCGCTGGGTGCTGTTCGGCCATCATTTCGCCGCCATCACCGGCGCCGGACCGCTCGTCGGGCCGATGCTGGCGGCGCAGTTCGGGCTACGCGCCCGGCTTCATCTGGCTGGTCGCCGGCTGCTGCCTTGCCGGCGCGGTGCACGACATGACGGTCCTGTGGGCGTCGACGCGCCGCGGCGGCCGGTCGCTCGCCGAGATCGCGCGCACGGAGATCGGCCCGGTGGCCGGCACGCCGGCGCGATCGCCGTGCTGTTCATCGTCGTCATCGCGCTCGCCGGTCTCGGCATCGTCGTCGTCAACGCCCTGGCCGAGAGCGCCTGGGGCACCTTCACGATCGGCATGACCATCCCGCTCGCCATCTTGATGGGCTTCTACATGTTCAAGTGGCGCAAGGGCCACATCCAGCAGGCGACGATCGTCGGCGTGATCGGCATGATCCTGTGCGTCGTCCTCGGCGAGCGGGTCGCCGCTTCGTCGTTCGCGTCGACTGTTCGTGCTTTCGCACCATCAGCTCACGGTCGCTGCTGGCGTCTACGGTTTCGCCGCCTCGGTGCTGCCGGTCTGGATGCTGCTGACCCCGCGCGATTACCTCAGCACCTTCATGAAGATCGGCACCATCGGGTTGCTGGTGATCGGCGTCATCATCGTCAACCCGACGCTGCAGGTGCCGGCCGTTGTCGCAGTACGTCGGCGGCGGCGGACCGATCATTCCCGGCACCGCTGTTCCCGTTCGTGTTCATCACCATTGCCTGCGGCGCGATCTCCGGCTTCCATGGCCTGATCGGATCGGGCACGACGCCGAAGATGGTCGACAAGGAAAGCGACATCCGGCCGATCGGCTACGGCGCGATGCTCTGCGAAGGGCTCGTCGGCGTCATGGCGCTCGATCGCCGCGACGGCGCTTCACCCGGGCGACTACTACGCGATCAACACCACGCCGGCCGTCTACCAGACGCTCAAGGACACCACCGGCGCGCCGATGCAGCCCGTCCACCTTCCCGACCTGGAACAGGCCGTCGGCGAAAACGTCGTCGGCCGGACTGGCGGCGGCGTGTCGCTGGCCATCGGCATGGCCGACATCTTCA
>CAVREM010000110.1:0-12110 GCA_963720005.1 uncultured Acidobacteriota bacterium
TTCGTCTGCAGCTACTGGGTGATCATGGCGGCGCCGTTGATTTCGAACAGCCGCGACGGCATCGAGATGTAGTAGTACGCGTAGCCGCGGCCGTCCGGTGTGATCGAAATGCCGCCGACGCCGCCACCGCCCTTGATGCCGGGCTGGCCAGCGAGCTCGAATTGCAGCGCCGGGGTCCGCTCGCCAGTTGTGAGATCGAGCCGGTCGAGCCGCATGTCGACCGCCGCGCCCACGAGCAAGCCGCGCCCGTCGGGCGTCCATGCAAACACGGCATCGTTGCCAGTCAATCCTTTGAAACGACGAAGCGCTCCGTCCTTCAGGGAAAGGAGATGGCCGGTCCCGTCTGCTGACTGGACGACCATGACGCTGCCGTCGGGCGAGAACGGTCCGGGCTGTGTGAAGCCTTCCGGCGTGAGAGGTGTTGGTGGCCCGCCGGCAACGTCCTTCGCGAAACAACGCGCCGGCTTGGACTTCTCGTTGCCGCAGATCACGATCCGGCGACTGTCGGGAAACCACTGGATCGGCTGGGCGTTCTCGATCGGTGTGGCGTCGACAGTACGGGGCTCACCCGCGCCCGTCGGGTAGACCACGATCCGCGGCGTCGGACTGAATAGATACGCGAGGGCGTACTTGCCGTCTGGTGACAGATCGATGCCGTTGCCTTCGCCGAGACGAAGCGGCGGCGAGCCGTCGGTCTTTCGCAGCGCCACCGCATAGTTGCCACCTGCCGATTGGTTGCCGTCGGTGAACATCACGAGGGTTCCGTCGGCATTCAGCCTGGGCACCCACTCGGAGTCCATCCACGGAAGGTCGATTTCCTTGTCAGCTCCCGGCCGCCGAACCCGGATACTGAATCGGTTATCGGTGCTCAGCACCAGCCACCGTCCGTCGCGTCGCACGTCCAGCATGAGCATGTTCACGGGACTCGGCATCACGGGGCGCGCGATGGATCCTGGCGACGTGGCCACCTCGTGGACCTGATACAAGCCGTTGGTCCCCGCGGCGGCAGAGAAATACACGGCCTGACCGTCTGGCCTCCATGCCAGCCCTTCCATGCCCCAGTATTCCCCTGCCAGAACGCGAACGCTTCCGCCGCGGTCCCAAATCTTCACGAAGCCGCGGTCGTCGTATCGGACCGGATGCTCGAAGAACGCGACATGATTGCCATCCGGCGATACGCGAAGATCGCTGAGGTAACCGGGCGCCCTGTGCAGAACCGTTCCGATGGGGTACTCGAGCAGGTCCTCACTGTTGGTCACGCGAATGGTGGCGAGCGTCATGCCGTCAGCCGACCACTCCGCTTCGCGGACGTTCTCCAGCCACGGCCGCGGCGATCCGTCGAGCGTCATGCGCGCGAGCGTGCCTCTGAACAGCCGCTGGTTGATGAACGATGCGTCGGTCAGCACCGCGAGCTCCCCGCGTGACGACACCGACAGCAGGTGCGTACCGGGTGGCCCGATCTGCTGGGGCGCCGAGGCGCCGGTTCGCGCGACGAACAGGTCCGGCCTCAGCCCGCGCGGCGAGGAACTGAAGACGATGGTCCCGTCGTCGCCAACAAAACGGGCAGTCCAGATGATCTGCGGGTCGAACGTCCGCGGCGTGAACGTGACGGGTTCGGTGGGCGCCGTGCTGCTCACCGCGCGGGCGCCGAAGAAGCCAGCCGCACCAGCGGCGAGGACCAGCGCGGCGGCCAACGGCCACGCGCCGCGGCGCTTGCGCGGCGCGGCGTCCACCGTCGCCGGCATCGAGCCCGACGTGCCGGAGAGCGCTTCGAGCGCAAAGCCGAGATCGCGCGCCGATTGAAAGCGCTCCGCCGGATCCTTCTCGAGGGCGCGGCGGACGATCCGGTCGATCGCCGGCGGCAGCGCGTGATGAGCGATCGAGAGTTCCGGCGGTTCCTCCTTCAGGATCGCGTTCATCGTCTCGACCGGCGACGGCCCTGTGAACGCGCGCTTGCCCGAGAAGACTTCGTAGAGCATGGCGCCGAGCGAGAAGATGTCGGAGCGGTGGTCAACCGATTCGCCGCGCACCTGCTCCGGCGACATATACCCGACGGTCCCCAGGACGGTACCAGGTGATGTCGGTGTGTAGGTCGCCGCGATGGTTCCGTCGGCGGCGGCGATCGGTGCCGCCGGTTTTGCCAGCCCGAAGTCGAGAATCTTGGCGCGGCCGTCGCGCGTGATGAACACGTTCTCCGGCTTCAGGTCGCGGTGAACCACGCCGCGCGCGTGTGCGGCCGCGAGCCCCGCGGCGATCTGCGCGCCGTAATCGATCGCCTTCCGTGGTGCCAGCGGACCGTCAGCGAGCATCTCGCGCAGCGTGCGGCCATCGAGCAGTTCCATCACCGCGTAGGCGACGGTACCCTCCTGGCCAAAATCGTGGATCGCGATGATGTTCGGGTGGGAGAGCGAGGCAACGGCACGTGCTTCGGTTTCGAACCGTCCGCGTGCGACCGCATCGTTCGCCAGCGCGTCGGGAATGATCTTGATCGCGACCTCGCGCTGCAGTCTCGTATCGCGGGCGCGATACACCTCGCCCATGCCCCCTGCACCGAGCAGGCCGAGGATTTCGTATGCGCCAATTCGACTTCCGGGCTGGGCCGCCACGTGGTGCGCCATTATAGGTGCGAGAGCTCTGCCTCACTCCTACTCCGGTCATGTCGTCGATGCGAGTACACCAGACAGGTGTACTCGCTAGCCCAGGACGAAAAGGCTTCCGGGTTATCCGTACCATATCGCGTTCAGCGGCCGTTCAGGCCTTGCGCGGCCAGCGCCTCGCGCAGAATCTCGGCGGACCCGGGCGAGGTCTTGTGGGCATTCGCGATGTACAGGCCGCCCGCGATCATGAGCGGCGTCCACCCCAGCCGGTTCTTCGCGTTCACCTCGGCGCCCTGCTCGATCAGGTACTTGACGATTGACGGCTGGTTGCAGATCACCGCGCCGTGCAGCGCGGTCATCTCGGCGAAGCGCGGGTCGCCCGTGCCCAGGTCGAGCAGGTCCTGAAAGTTGTCTGGATAGCGCAGCAGCGTGTCCTCCGGCGTGCCGATCATCTTGTAATCGCCGAAGGTGGTCCGGGCGTTGATCTTGTTGCCCAGCGCGAGCGCGAGCTTCACGGCCTCCAGCCGTTGGGATTCCGGAACGCCCGAGAAGGGCCCGGCGGTCTCGCCTTCGTAGTAGTCAAGGCAGGCGGCGGCCATCAACGGCGTGACGCCGAAGCGGGTGGACTTCATGGGATCGGCGCCGCCGGCGGCCAGCACGCGCATCATCGGTTCGTCGCCGTTGCGGGCCGCCAGGTAGAACGGCGTGGCGCCCTGGTAGGTCAGATAATGCCGCCCGATGTTCAGGTTGGCCGGGTTGCGCGCCAGCCCGCCGCTGCCGAAGCGGCGCTCGCCCCAGGTGATCGTGGCATTCGGATCGGCGCCTTTCGCGAGCAGCTTCTTCGCCATGTCGAGGTGCGACAGCTTGCCGCGGGGCCGCGGGACCGGCTGCGGATCCTCGCCGTTCATCGCGAAGTCCGGCGGTGCGCCCGGCTGGTGCAACCAGACGACCACGTGCAGCGGATGGCCGCGCGGGTCGGGCACGTTCGGATCGGCGCCGGAGTCCAGCAGCATGCGCGGCCAGGTCGAAATCGGCGTTCAGGATCGCGATGCTGAGCGCCGACGTGCCGTCGGGTATCCGGTCGTTGACGTTGGCGCCCTGCTCCAACAGGAACTTGACCGTCTCGTGACCGGTTGTTGCGCACGGCGAAGAGCAGCGGCGTGTAGCCGCCCTTGGAGCGCTCGTTCAGCTTCGCACCGAACTCGAGCAGCAGCTTGGCGGCGTCCGTGTTGCCTTCGCCCGCGGCGAACATCAACGCCGTCTGCCCGCGGAAGGATTCCGCCAGGCCGACCTGCGCGCCGCGCTTCAGCAGCGCGCGCACCGCAGCGACGCTGCCGTTGCGGGCCGCGGTCATGAGCGCCGTCTGTCCTTCTTCGGACGCCGTATCGGGATTGGCGCCAGCAGCCAGCAGCCGCTCGACGAGCGCCGCGTTGCCATTCTGCGCGGCCAGCGTCAGCGGCGCGATCTTGTAGCGAGTGACGCCATCGGGCTTCGCGCCGGCAGCGAGCAGCGCGTTCAGCATGGCCAGGTTGTCGCCATGGACCGCCCAGTGCACGGCAGTCGAGCCATCCGGCGCCGCCTGGTTCGGGTCGGCGCCGCCTTTGAGCAGCGAGCGGACCGCGTCCACATCGCCGTTCCTGGCGGCGTCCACCAGTCCCGGGCCGTCGGCGGCGAGGGACGCCGAGGCGCACAACAATCCGAGCGCAACGCTGACGCATCGAACGACCGTCGAGACGACGTGACTCAATCGCATCAGTTCCGACTCCGTGATCAGCCTCGCGCGCGTGCCGCGCCCGCGCGCTCGTAGTCGAGCAGCAGCTGCCCGGTGCTGTCGCCCAGCTTCGCGATCGGCACGCCCACGTGATCGAGCATCGTCACGAGCAGGTTCGCCATCGGCGTGTCCGGCGTGTAGTCGAAGCTGTAGCCGGTCTGGAACCTGCCGTGCAGCTTGCCCGCCATCAGGACGGGCAGGTCACTGTGGCGGTGCAGGTTCCCGTCGCCCATGCCGCTGCCGAACAGGATGGCGCTGTGGTCGAGCAGCGAGCCGTCGCCGTCCGGCGTGTCGCGCATCCGCTCCAGGAAGTAGTTGAGCAGGCGCATGTGATGCGTGTCGATCCTGGCCTTCTGCGACTTGAGCTGGGCGTCCTCACGATGATGGGAGATCAGGTGATGGTTGCCCGGCACGCCGATCTGGCTGTAGGAACGCCCACTCAGCTCGCGCGCCATGATCAGCGAGAACACGCGCGTGATGTCGCTGCGGAAGGCCAGCAGCTGCAGGTCGAACATGAGCTGCGCGTAGTCCTCGAAGCTGGCGGGGATGCCGATCGGACGGTCGGGCAGCTCGATCGATTCCTCGAGGCTGGACTCCGCGTGCTGAATGCGCTGCTCCACTTCGCGCACCGAATCCAGGTACTCGCGCACCTTCGAGGTGTCGGAGCGGCCGAGTGTCGCCGTGAGCGTCCGTGTTTCCTCGAGCACCGAGTCGAGCAGGCTGCCCTGCTTCCGGATGCGGGCGCGCCGCTGCTCGGCGCTGCCGCCGTCGCCGAAGAGGCGCTCGAAGATGACGCGCGGGTGGATCTCGGGCATGTTGGGCGACGTCTCGCTGCGCCACGAGACGGTGTTGACGTAGAAGCAGTCGCCGGAATCGCACGCCCCCTGCGTCGCCGGGTCGAGCGTCATCTCGATCGAGGGGACTCTGCTGTCCTTGCCCAGATGCCTGGCGGCGATCTGATCGGCCGACGTGGCGAGGCGGATCTCGGCGCCCGGACGCGTGCGGTCGTAGGCATGCACGCCGGTGAGCCACGCCCCGGCGGCGCGGTTGTGATCGCCGCTGCCGTCGCCCTTGCTGTCGGCTTCGAGATGCGACAGGTTCGTGAAGATGTTGAAGTGATCGCGCACACCTTCGAGGGGCTGCAGGTTGGGCGGCAGCTCGTACTGGCGGCCCGTCTGGCGCGGCTTCCACTCCGAATGGATGACGCCGTGCGCCGCGTAGACAAACCCCAGCCGCATCGGCGCCTGCTTCGACCCTGTCTGCTGGGCCGAGAGCGCGGGCATCATGGAATCCAGCAGCGGCAGCGCGACGCTCGCGCCCATCCCCTTCAGCATCGTCCGCCGCGTCAGCGTTTTTCTGGTGAGGAACGTCATGCGGTCTCCCTGCGTTTATTGGGGCGCAGCCTGCGCCATTCGGCTCTGGAACGGGACGCTGTTCACCACGCCCAGCACCAGCGAGGCGAAGGTGTAGTTCTGGCGCGCCGATTCCCGGGCGATCACGCGGATCGTCGGCTGGTCGTAATGCTGGATATTGCGCGTCAGCGCATACATCAACAGTTTGCCGGTGAGAGCCTCGACGAAGAGCGCCGGGTCGCGCAGCACGAGTTGCCGCACGCCCTCGACGCCGTCGACGATCGTCCCGTCCGGCAGCGCGCTCGTGACCTCGAGCGGACGCCCGTTCTCCTCCGCGCGCCACCGCCCGAGTGCGTCGAAGTTCTCCAGCGCGAAGCCGATCGGATCCATCTTGGCGTGGCATCCGGCGCACGCCGGACTGGCGCGGTGCAGCTGCATCGCTTCCTTCATCGACAGCGGCTTCCCGGACCGTTCGGTGTTGAGCGACGGCACATCGGCCGGCGGCGGTGGCGGCGGCGAGGCCAGCAGATTCTCGAGCACGTACTTGCCCCGCAACACGGCCGACGTGCGCGTGCTGTAGGACGTGATCGACAGGATGCTCCCGTGTCCCAGCAGGCCCCTGCGCGGACTCCCCTTGGGCAGCGTCACGCGACGGAAATGGCTGCCGGTGATCTGCGGGATGCCGTAATGCTTGGCCAGGGGTTCGTTCAGGAACGTGTAGTCGGCCGTCAAGAGATCCAGGACGCTGCGGTTCTCACGCAGGATGCTGTCCAGGAACAACTCGGTTTCACGCACGAACGCGGCGCGCACACTCTCGTCGAAATCGCGGAACAGGTACACGTCCGGTTCCTTGGTTTCGACGTCGCGCAGGAACAGCCACTGGGCGGCGAAGTTGGTCACCAGGGAGCGGCTGCGCGAGTCGGCGAGCATGCGCGTCACCTGGCGGCGCAGGACTTCGGGTTGGCGCAGCGTTCCCGCGGCAGCGGCATCCAGCAGCTCGTCGTCGGGGATGCTGGACCAGAGGAAGAACGAGAGGCGTGAGGCCAGCTCGAAATCGCTGACGCGGTGAACCGATCCGGGCGCGGCGCCGGCTGGCTCCTGCTCGATGCGGAACAGGAACTGCGGGCTGACCAGCACGCGTTCCAACGCTCGCTGGATGCCGAGGTCGAAATCGCGTTCGGCGCGGCCGGCTTCGTAAAACTGTCGCACGCGGCGCAGATCGTCGGCGGTGACGTTGCGGCGGTAGGCGCGGCGCAGCAGCGTCGTCAGGATGCGGTCCGCGCACGCGGATCTCCGGCTCGGGTCCTGAGCGAGCTCGCAGGCGGGCCGGCACACGAACAGCCGCCGGCGACTGGGCGTGTCGCCGGGCCCGGTCGCGTTGAACGGGCCAGTGATGGTCACCGACACGACCG
Source organism: uncultured Acidobacteriota bacterium (assembly GCA_963720005.1). Taxonomy (GTDB): domain Bacteria; phylum Acidobacteriota; class Vicinamibacteria; order Vicinamibacterales; family CAVVIG01; genus CAVREM01. Next base: position 7,133 of record CAVREM010000110.1, read on the forward strand.
AGGGCAGGGCGCCACGATTCCGGCCCGGCGGCCGCAGCGGATCCTCCGACAGCGCCTCGCTGCGCTCCACGAAGGCGACGCCCACGCTGCGCGGCCCTGCCGGGACCGCGAAGCGGAAGGCGCCCCGGTTCGGTGCATCACCTGCCGCCGGAACCCCTGGCCTTCTCGAGACGTTCGTGATGGCCTTGCGCTCGCCGTCGATGCTGATCTCCAGCTGATGGACGTCGGCCACGGCGTCGGCCGTTTCGACCTTGAACTCGTATTCAGCGTCCAGCGGGAAATAGCCGTCGATCTGCAGCCCGCCGCGCGTGCCGAACGGCAGCGCCTCGTTGCGGCCGTCCTGGGTCTGCCGCACCGGCGTGATGTGCGTGTTCACCAGCGCACCCATGTCGGGATCGCCCACGGCCACGCGGCTGATCTTGAGCGCCGCCGCCAGATAGCGCTCCATCGTTGCCGGCGAGACAAACAGCGTGTCAGCCAGATTGTCGAAGCCGCTGCTCGCGTTGTCGGCCGGCAGCAGCGTGGCGTAGTCGAACTCCTTGGGCAGATCCGGCAGCGCGAGCAGATCGCGGATCACGTTGGCGTATTCGGTCCGCGTCAGGCGGTGAGCCAGCGGCAGTGAGCCAGGATTGGGGCGCGCCGCGGCGCTGGCCTCGAGCTCGCGCGCCAGGTAGCCGGCCGCGCGCGCGTAGAACGCCTGCGGCGGACGAGCGGCGCCCGGAGGCGGCATCGTTCCAGCGCGCAACTGACGCAGGACCTTCTCCCACGTCTCGGACTGATCGCCGGGACGCGCGACGCCCGTCGGATCGAGCACGAGGCCGGCGGTCTTCAATCGCTCGCTGTGGCAGGTCGTGCAGTACTTCGCGATGGCCGCCTGCGTTTCTGCGCGGGCGTCGGGCGGGTTCTGCTGTAACGGCAGCCGGCGTCTCGGCGCGGGCGGCGGGCGTGTTCTGCGAGAAACCCTGGGAATGGGCCATGAACAGACCCCAACCCAATCCCGCGAACGCGATGCCGGCGATGAGACGCCTTCGCGCCATGACGGCGCATGATATCGCGTCGGTCAGAGGCCGAGAAGACGACGTCGATCGGCTCAGACGCCCTCGAAGCTCTACCGCGAACCCGTCGGCGTCGCGGAAACGCACGACATTCTTACCGGTGGACGGCAGCACCGTGACGCCGATCGCGCCCAGTTTGCGGGTGACGGCCTTGCGGTCGAATGCCGCCACACGGATGCCGAAGCGATCGACGTGCGGCTTCTGACCATCGGCCATCTTCTCCAGCCCCAGACGTGTGCGCGCGGCGGTGAACCAGATGCGCTCGGGCGTCCGCTCTCGGGAGGTCTCCATGCCGAAAAACTTGCGGTAGTAGGCGGCCGACTTCTCGAGATCCGGCACCTGCAGCACGACGTGGTCCAGGCCGACCGCTTCGCAGATCGCATCGTCCTGAGTCACGCGCGTCGACGGGATGATCGTCTGCAGCAGCCCGCCGGGCGTGGCCATGAACTGCATGCGAATGCCGTCGGGATCGGTCACCGCGTTGAAGCCGGGCGCGCCCGTCAGATTGAGGCCCTGCGTCTTGAGTTCCGCACGCATCTCGTCGAGGCGGTAGTCCTCGACGGTCGCGCAGAAGTGATCGATCCGCGCTGCGGCATTGGGATTGGCATTGGGATTGGGGCCAAAGGCCACGTAGCCGATGCCCAGCCGACAGTAGTAGCGCAGCGGCGGCATCATTTCCTGGAAGATCTGCGGATCGAAGATCCGGCCGTAGAAGGCCGCAGACTTCTGCGGATCGGGCACGGTGAAACCCACGTGCTCCAGACCCGAGGTCCTGAGCGGCAACTGCGACGCCTGGGCGGACAACGCGGCGGCCGGCGCCGCCGCGATCATCGCCAGCGCTTCGCGCCGGGTGAAGAGAATCGACATGGGATCAGAAATCGATCTGCCCGCTCACCCGCGCGAAGCGGGCGTCCAACACTGAGGTTGGCCTCAGCCATGTCGACCCGTACGTCTGGAGGTATCCCAGCGGGACGTTCGAGTTCATCGCGTTGAAGATGTCGACGCCCACCTGTGCCCGATTGCGTCCGAATCGCAGAACCTTCGCGATACGGAAATCGACCTGGTTGATGCGATCGCCAAACATCGTCTGCGGCGCGATGAGATTCACGGTCACGCTGGCCGCGCTGCCCGCCAATGGCCGCCCCAGCGTTTGCGCGACCTGTGCACTCGGCACGACCAGGTTCGCCGCCAGACTCGCGCCCGGCAGGCTCTGGATCGTCGAGCTCACTTGGACATCCACTTTCGGGATGGTGTACGACATCAGCCCTTTGAACTGCGTGGCGAATGGCGCGACCGTCCGGCAGAACCTCCGGCTGGGCGAATCGAGCTTTGGCGTGACGTCGCAGGTGTCGGTCACCGCACGGCCGGTGCTCGTGCCGCCTTGGAACATCAGGCTGTTCCGCATGCGGCCGCTGATGTTGATGTCCACGCCGTGCCAGTAGCTGATTCGATTCCCGTAATCCTCCGCGGGGGCGACGAGTTCGTCCGACTGTCCGAACTTCGCCGAGCTGATCTCCCACAGGTCGTCAATCGTGTAACCGCCGCCGCCCGGGAGACGCGAGTCGACCGGCGCGACGATGCTGTACGGGCTGTAGTCCGAGGGCGCGACCAGGAGGTTGTCCGTTGCCGTGAAATTGCCGAACCATCGCCGGTGATACGTGACCTCGGCCGAAAGACGCGGCAGGATTTCGCGCTGGACGCCGACCGCCAGCTGCGTATCAGCCGGACGCACGCCCCATCCATTGAGCAGGCGGGGGTCGTACTTCGTGCCCGGAATCGTGCTACCGAAAAGCTGGTTCGACCATGGGCCGCATTCACCATTCATTGCGGGATTCATCAGATCGCAGTCAGGCACGAAATCACGGTCCGCATCGCCCCAGTTGCGGTCCGTCGATGTCACCCGCAGTGCGATCGGATTTTGGGAATTGAAGATCCCGCCGACCTGAAGCGCGTCCCGGTACTGCCCCGCGCTCACGCGCAGCGAGGTCTTCCTGTTGCCGAACAGGTCGTACGCCATCCCGCCTCGCAGCGAAATGTCGTTCAATGCATCGACACCCTTGGTGGCGGGAATAATGGTGGGGTTGGGAACGAAGCGCGATGGGCCGAACGGCCCTTCCACGTTGTAACTCCACGCGCGGTCGTAGCGGAGCGCCCCCTGCATCGAAAACCGGCCGACACTCCACTGATCCTGAGCGTAGAGTGCCGTGCCCTTGACACGGTCGTTGTTCAGCTGCGGATTCACCCGCATGGTCAGCTGGTTGGGCACACCGTTGTTGAAGCGGTAGGCCAGGGACGGGAAGGGAAAGAGCGTGCCACCATCCGTAGACAGGAACTGACCCTCGTAGCCGACCTTCATGTTATGTGCGCCGGTGACGTACGACACGGCGGCGCGCCAGCGGGGCGTCGTCGTGAGATTCCGCAGCCAGCCTCCCGATCGATAGGTCAACCCCGGGATGATGCCGCCCTGGTCCGTGACCGGAATGAGATCAGCGTTTCGGTTTTGACGTCCATACTTCGTGCGGACGTGCGAATAGCCGGCCTCCGCCAGCAGTCGGCTCGTGATCGGCGACGTCCACGTGATCTGATGGAACCGCTGAAAATCGGTATCCCAGGTGCCACCGGAGGCCTCCGGTGCGACGGTCGGCGAACCACCGGCCTCGCACTCCAGGCACATCTTCTGCTCGTCCCAGAAGATGTTGAACTTGTTGCGGGGGGTGGCCTGCCACGTCAGGCGCAGCGGGACGTTGGTCCAGGTGCCGTCATAGATCGCACGCCTGCTCAGGTCAGGTTCGTACGTCCACGCGTTGGGATTGCCGTCGTTCTTGTTGTAATACATTCCCGACACGTAGAGACGCGTGATCTGGCGTTTGGTCGAGAGAAAGAACCAGAGACGATCGCGGATAATCGGCCCGCCAATCGCGCCGTTTGCCTCCCACGCCTTGATCAGTTCATTCGGGTCTCTCAGGCCGGCGTCTCGCAGTTCCTGCGTGAGGTTGCTCCCCTGCATCGCGCTGTTCGCGCCGCTGAAGAAGAACGAACCGGTGAAGGTGTTGCCGCCGGTTCGCGGCACGACGTTCATGGTCGGCCCTCCCGTTTCCGCCTCGCCAAGCCCGCCCGACAGCGTATACGCCAGTTCCTGCGCATTGGCCACGTCGACCTGGTAGTTGGACACGCCGGCCCCGCCCCGTGCAGCACCCGCGTTCATGCCATCGACCATCACCCTGCCTTCGGTCTGGGGTCCCCCGTGGATCGCGAACGTCCGAGTCGCAGGGCTGTTGAGGCCGCCGACATCCTGACTGCCGCCCGTCGTCACGCCGGGCGCCAGGCCTATCATGGTCTGGTACGTGCGCGCGCTCGGGATCGCCGTGAGTAAGTCACGATTCACAACCTGCTCGCGACGCGCGCTCTTCACGTCGACCATCGGACTCTCGCCACTGACGGTGACCGTCTCCGCCAACGCGCCGACCTGCATCTGAGCGTCGATGGTTGCGTTGAAGGCTCCGGACAGCTCGACGCCTTCACGCCTGAACGTCGAAAAGCCAGGCAGCGTAAACGTGACGGCGTAAGTGCCGGACCTCAGGTCGACGATGCGGTACTGGCCTGTGCTGTCGGTGATGACCGACCGCACGCGCTCGATCAACGCAGGACTTGCTGCCTCGACCGTGACGCCAGGGAGCACGGCTCCGGAGGTGTCTCTGGCGGTGCCTGTAATGGTGGCCTGGGCCCATACCGCCGTCGGCACCATGAGCAGAACGACACAAACCGTCCAGGTCATACACACGCGACGCATGCTGTTGGTGTGATCCATACGAGCGATCTCCTCGCCACCCGGCCGTGGCGTTATGCATGAGCGTGATTCCCGCCGAGAGAATGAAGTGCGATTCCGGCGGGAGCCTACAGGCAACGCAGGTTCACGTCAATCG
>CAVREM010000111.1:0-23524 GCA_963720005.1 uncultured Acidobacteriota bacterium
TGTCGAACGCGTAGTGGCTGGCGCCGTGCGGATCGGCCGCCTGGTTCCATTCGAGGGCGATCTGGCCCTCGAACGCAGCGTGGAAGCGGCCGAGAAACAGCGCACCGAACGCATCGAAGTACCGTCCCACCCCGCGCGCCAGCGGCGCGGCGTTCGCCCGGATGATCGCCGTTGCCGCCGCAAGCTCGGCGCGGGACACCGCCGCGAAGCGCCGCATCACGGCCGCCGGCGGATCGCCGTGATAGGCATCGAGCACGAGCGCGAGCGCCAGCCGCCACGGATGGCGAATCGCCGGATCGCCGCCCACCATGGCCAGCGGACGGAAAGTGCCGACGCGCTCGAACTTCGCGCGCGTCGCGATCAGGAGCTCGCCTCCCCAGCTCGTTCCGTCGGTTCCGTATCCGGTGCCGTCGTACGACAGCCCGAACACCGGGTGGTGCAGCCCGTGCTCCGCGATCACCGACACGACGTGGGCGTGATGGTGCTGGACGGCGACGCGTACGGTCTCGTCGCGGCCACGGGCGTACTGCGTCGACAGGTAATCGGGATGCAGATCGTGCGCGATCACCTCGGGCGTGACGTCGAGAAAGCGTTCGAAGCGGCGGATCGCACCGGTGTAGGACTCGGTAGGTCTCGAGGTTCTCCAGGTCGCCGATGTGCGGCCCGAGCCAGGCGCGCTCCCCGCTCGCCAGGCAAAAGGTGTTCTTCAGGAGGGCGCCGCACGCCAGCACCGGCCGCGCGAAAGCGGGCGCAACCTTGATGGCGCGCGGCACATACCCGCGCGAGCGGCGGACGAGGAGCGGCTCGCCGGCGACGATCGTCGCCACCGAATCGTCGCGTGCGCGTGACGATGTCGCGATCGTGGAGCAGGAACAGGTCGGCGACGCGTCCCAGCCGACGAATCGCTTCGGCATTGTCGAAGGCAATCGGCTCGTCCGACAGGTTGCCCGAGGTCATCACCAGCGGCCGCCCGTATCGGCCAGCAGCAGATGATGCAGTGGCGAATACGGCAGCATCAGCCCGACGTCCTGGTTGTGCGGCGCCACGGCGCCCGCCAGCGGCGAAGCCGGTCGCTGCGCGGGCGAGCACGATCGGCCGCTCCGTTGACGGTCAGCAGCCGTCGCTCGGCATCGCCCAGCACCGCGATCGTTTCCGCCTGCGCCAGGCTCGCGACCATCACCGCGAACGGCTTCTCGTCCCGGCGCTTCCGGCTCCTGAGGCGCGCGACGGCGTCCTCGGAGGTCGCGTCACAGGCCAGATGGAAGCCGCCGATCCCTTCGAGGCGACGATGCGCCCGCCGCGCAGCTCGAGCGCCGCGCGCGCGAATGGATCGTCGACAGCGAGCGGATCTGCCTTCGGCCAGGTGCCGTCAGACTGCGGACCGCACACGGGGCAGGCGACGGGCTGGGCGTGAAACCGCCGATCGCCGACGTCCTCGTATTCGCGCCGGCAATCACCGCACATCGCGAACGGCGCCATCGTCGTCGCCGCGCGGTCGTAGGGAACGTCGGTGGCGATGGTCAGGCGCGGCCCGCAATTCGTGCAGTTCGTGAAGGGGTACCGGAAGCGCCGGCTGGCCGGGTCGAAGATTTCGGCGACGCACTCGTCGCACGTTGCCAGGTCCGGTGGAATTGAAACGCGCCGCTCCGGCGCCTGCTCGCTGTGGACGATCACGAACGAGGGCGGCCATTCCGGGGCGATGGGCGTCGCCTGGTATTCCGTGATGCGAGCCGCCGGCGGGGGCGACACGTGCAGTGCCTCCTCGAAGCGGTCGAGCGCGTGATGGTCGCCGAACGCGTCGATGGTGACGCCGGCCGAATCGTTCAGAACCCGGCCGGTGATGCCCGCGTCGACGGCGGTCCGATACACCCACGGCCGGAAGCCGACACCCTGGACCACGCCCCGAATCCGAATCCGCTCGACCCTCGCCGGCAGTCGTCGTCATGGTTGTTCTCGACAACAGACGGCAATCCGGCTGCCAAGCCATTTCGGCCCATTTCACGAATGTTTTCGCGTGTGTTGCCGGGTTTCCGCCAGTGCGATCGCGAAAAAATCCGCTGGCACTCCCACCGCCGGCGACGTAGTAGACAATCGACTATCTTGGTAGTAGATTTTCTCCTACTCATGGCGAAGCCAACCTACAAAGACAGCGATGACCTGCTCCGAGGCACCCTCGACCTGCTGATTCTTCGGACGCTCCAGGCCGGACCGCAGCACGGCCACGGTGTCGGCGTCGCCATCGCCGCCAGCTCTGACGACGTGCTGCAGGTGGACCATGGATCCCTGTATCCGGCGCTGCATCGACTCGAGCGCCGCGGCTGGATCGACGCCGAATGGGGCCTCACCGAGAACAAGCAGCGCGCGAAGTTCTACCGGCTCACGCCTGCCGGGCGGCGTCAGCTACAGGAGGAGCGCGATCGGTGGACGCGCCTGTCGCGCGCCATCGTCCGGTGCTCGGGTGGCGCCGCGGCCATGACGTCCGACTCGGCCAGCTGCTCGCGTCGGTGCCCAAGGACGCCTGCGTGTGCGCTCAGTCTATAGCTGCTTCGAAGTCAGTCTTCCGCCGTCGCCAGGACGACCGCGACCTCGAAGAGGAGATCCGCTTTCACATCGCACAAGAGACGGAACGCAGTGTCGCCAGCGGCGTCGCCTACGCCGAAGCCGAACGCGGCGCGCGGATGGCGCTCGGGAAGCCCGGCGCTCGTCAAGGAGCGGACACGCGCCGTGTGGGTTTGGACCGCGCTCGAGCAGGTCGTTCAGGACATTCGCTTCGGATTCCGGATCCTGACGAAGTCGCCCGCGCTCAGCGCCACCGCCGTCCTGCTCGTGGCGCTGGTCATCGGCGGCAACGCGACCATCTTCTCGATGGCGCACGGCATCCTGGCCAAGCCGTCGCCAGGCGTGCATGCCACCGGCCTCCAGACGGTGAGCTGGGTGGCCGAGGATGGCTTCATCGAAACGCACAACGGCTACCGGGTCTACACGCATTTCTCCCGCCACACCACCACGCTCGCGTCAATTACCGCGTACGATTTCCGGCGCGTGACAGTAATGCACGACAACGGCAGCTATGCCGTCCGCGCGGGTATCGTGTCGCCGAACTATTTCGAGACGCTCGGCGTGCGAATCGTCAACGGACGCAGCTTCACCGCCGACGAGGCGACGCGCGGCACGTCCGGTCTGGTCGCGGTGATCAGCCACCATCTGTGGCAGACCACGTTTCAAGCCATGGACGGCATCGTCGGCCACGCGATCACGCTGAACGGCAAGCCGGCCACGGTGGTTGGCGTGGCCGAGCCCGACTTTCACGGCGCGATCATGGCGGAGCTCGCGGATGTGTGGCTGCCTCTCGCCGGAGAGCTCCCCGAGTATCTCGACCAAGGCCGCGGATCGGCGGTTGCCATGATCGGCCGCCTCGCGCCGGGCCGATCGAGCGGCGAAGCGCAGGCGGAGCTCTCAACTCTCTGGTCTCAGCTGCAGGCCGCCGATCCGGCCGTAGCGGTCTTCGGATTGGTCGCGCAAAAGTACAAGGTGCGGCTCGTGCCGTATTCGGCGACAGCCGGCGGCAACAGCCTCGTTTCCATGTTCGGATACCGGATCCTGGCGATTTTTTCGGTGGTGACGCTGCTGACCATCCTGATTGTCTGTGCGAACGTGGCGAACCTGCTGATCGCGCGCGCCGTCGTCCGGCAGCGCGAGATCGCCCTGCGCCAGTCGCTCGGCGCGTCACGAGTCCGCGTCGTCCGGAGTCTGATCGCCGAGGGGTTAGCACTTTCGGCGGTGGCGTGGATGGCCGCCTGCCTGTTCGCGTGGTGGGTCTCGCGCGCGATTGCGACCTACTTGATCCCTGCCGTTGCGCCCGGCCCCGTGGTCTTCCCGGCACTGACTCCCGATTGGACGGTGATCGGCTACGCGCTGGTCCTGGCGGTGGTCTGCACACTAGCGGTCACGATCGGGCCGGCCCTGAGGACGTGGAGCCAGCCATTGCTGCCGTTCCTGAAAGTCGGCGAACAAGCGCTCGTCGCGTCGCGATCGAGGCTCTCCGGCGGGCTCGTCGTGCTGCAATTGGCATTTTCGGTACTGCTGCTCACGAGTGCCGGACTCGCCTACCGATCGTTCACGGTGGCGAACGGCACCGACGTCGGCTTCGACACGCACAACCTTTTGATGGCGACGGTGAACACCGCCGGCAGCGCTACCGGACCCGACGGCAACCTCGCGCTCGTCGAGACGCTGCGTGAGCGGCTCGCTCGCATGCCGCAGGTTCAAAGCGTTTCGTACGTGCCGGGCACGCGCGTCTGGCCGTGGATGGATTTTCCGGTGCGGCCGCGATCGGTCCAGCGATCCCGTCCCATCGGGGGATCCGCGGATTTCACCAGACTTCTTCAGGACGCTCGGTGTGCCGCTCGTTGCCGGCCGCGACTTCCGGCGCGAGGCCGGGGCGAACGCTGGGCACGCCATCGTCACCCAGCAGCTCGCGTCGACGCTTTGGCCTGGTGAACCGGCGATTGGAAGAGTCCTGTTTGCCGGGCCGTCCGACCGCTTGACCGAGCTGGAAGTGACCGGTGTCGTCGGCGACGCGTACTTCGGCGGTCGAGTCAGTGAAAACCCGCCCCGCTTCATCTTCACGGCGATCGATGCCCGTCCGGGCCCGCCGGGCGAGACGACGTTCTTCATCCGCCACAGCGGGTCGACCGACCTCATTGCGCCTGCTGTCGCGCGCGCGCTTGCGCGAAGCGGACGGTCGGGTCCCCATCGCCGCGCTGCGCTCGCTCGACAGCCATCTTGCCTCCGAGCAGGCGCCGTTCTGGATGCTCGCGATGCTGCTCACGCTGTTCGCGGGCGGCTCGCTGCTGGTGGCGGCGATCGGTCAATACGCGGTGGTCGCATTCGAGGGACGCCGCCGCGTGCGCGAGTTCGGCCTGCGCATCGCGCTCGGCGCCTCGGCGGAGCAGGTCGTGCGATCGGTGCTGCGCGACAGCTTCAAACTGACAGCCATCGGCCTGGCCATCGGCTTCGTCCTGAGCGTGGCGGCCGGCGTCCTGATGGCGCGGTTCCTGTACGGCATCACGCCCACCGATCCGCTGACCTACGTCGGCGTGTTCACGCTGCTGGCCACAGCTTCGCTCGTCGCCTGTTACCTGCCGGCCCGCCGCGCCGCGCGCGTCGATCCGCTGGTCGCGCTGCGGACGGAATAACAGTCAACAGGCACCTCATCACACGTCAGGCGGACTGGACGCCAGTGGACCGCCGGATTCCCGGCAGAAATCCGGGCATGCGACGTGCAGCTGGGGGGGTATGCGGGCTTCACACGGTCTGCTGCCACTCGTAACCGCAGCTATCATGCTGGCGAGCCCGCTCGGCATGTTGGCGGCACATACACGGTGTTTGGCCGACAGGCACGCGTGCGGACAAGCGGTGGTGGTCGACAGATGCTGTTGCGACGTGCTGGACGCGCGCGGCACTGACCCGGCCACGACCCAGACGTTGCCGACGGCGCCTCCAGTCTTCCTGCCGATGCCGGACAGAACCGAGGCGTCGCCGACAACGGCGGCGATTCTGCGCGTTCCGGACTATCCGCCCGTTGCCGGCCGAGTCTCCCTCAACACGCTGTTCGCGACACTCCTCATCTAGACACGGGCCAGCTCTCGCATACCCGCGTCTCGAGCGTTCGGAATGATGAGGAGAACGATCATGAAGAGAATCACTCGGACCATCCTGTTGTTCGCGGCCCTAGCGGTCAGCGCCCTGCCGGCTGCGGCGCAGTCTGCCAATCGCTCCACGGTCCCTGCCGGCACGCCGCCTTCGCCAGTCGGCAGATTCGTCCAGACCGCCGATGAGGCTCGCTGCCGCCACCATTGCGCCTCGCTCGCGGCAAGCGCGCCGCATACGATGATGACCCATCAGTCAGTCGCCGAACGGCAGGCCCGCGACGAGCGGTGCTCGAAGAAGATGATTCGCACTCGGTGACCCAGATACCCGTGTGTTCCTTGCGGCGACTGACTATCGACCGTAAGGGCGTTCGTTCAAATGGCGGTGGACGCCGTGCCGGGAGGCTTGCCACCGCCAGCCGATGTTCGCAATGCCGGTGTAGATGGCGGCAGGCATCATCGGCTTCGCGAGCCGGGCGATCGCGGCATCCGGCACGGGTTCTGCGCGCATCAGCGCATCGGCCGCGAGCTCGAGACCGGTGCGGACGTTGCGGGTCATCCCGCCAAGCTGGCTCAGGCGGCGGCCGTCGATGCTGCCGCCTCCGCCGAGCGCGAGGCCGCCGGCCCATTCGAAGCCGGCTCGCCGCGCAAAGCACTCGAGGATGGCAAGGGCCGTCCGGCATTGAGCGGCTTCGGGGAATCCACAGTTGACGAGCGCCGCAAACTGCTGATCGCCGCGCCGCCGCTCGCGTCCGGCGATGATCTCGAGCGAGCGCGTCACGAGGTACGGGAGGCTGTCGACGTAGAGCGGCGTCACCAGCATGAAGAGATCGGCATCGTCGAGGGCCGCGGCCAGCCGCGCGTCTTCCGTGGCTCTGCGGGATCGATTCACCGGCAACATGGTGACCGCCGCGCCTCCGCGCTCGAATCGACCCGCCAGAGTACCGCGCTAGCGCCTCGGACGTGCTGCGGCCTGCCGCATTGGCGCTGCCGATGAGCAACAGGATCCGTCGGGCCGTCATGCCGCCCCCCGTTTCGGCGCGGTCATCACGGCGACCGCCTGGATGACTGTCGTACGGCGCGTCTCGGTGGAATCAACACGCCTGACGAACGCGACCCGGTGCGCCGGCGCATGGAAGTTGATCGCGTTGCGGCCGACCAGAGCGGCGAAGACGCGTTCCTCGATCTCATCCGGGCGGTCCACGACGCCGATCGCCAAGAGCGCCGGGTAGCGCTGGTAGCGCGGCTTGTGATGAACCTCGCCGTGGATGCGCGTGAAGAACGGCAGCACGATGCCGGCCGATCGGTCGAGCGCCTTCTTCAGCTCGGAGGAGTAGCCGCCGAAGACGACGGGGGTGACCAGCACGGCCAGGTCGCTCCGGACGAACGAACGCGTCACCGCGCCGGCGTCATCGCGCGTCGGACAGACGCCGGGCGTCTTCACCCAGCATCCGAAACATCCCTTGCAGTACGCGATCGTCAGATCGCGCAAACGGATCCGCTCCACCTCCCAGCCGCGGCCCGCCAGCGCCGAGACGAGCTCCCCTTCCACCGCCGCACTCATTTCGTCGTCCGCGAAGGCGCCGTTCAGAATCACTGCGCGCACGTCGAGTCTCCCGCTACAGTCCGATTCGATCCGTCTCCCCATCTGTCCACCACGGGCAGCAGCCGCTGCCGACCGGCCGACGGTTGGCGCGCGGCTTGACCGGCACTCCGAGCCGTCGCAATCGGTCGACCACGGCGCTGATCGCGGTCGGAACAGCCGCGGCGACCGGATCGCTCAACGTCGTGCCGGTCGCTACACGGGCGGGCACGACTCCGACCAGCGTGACGGTCTCCGGCGCGCGGCCGGCGAATTCCAGCGTCAGCAGGGTTTCCTTCACACCTGGGTCGTGCGGCCCGACACGCGAAACCGGCGCGTGCCGGACGATCTCGGCTTTGTCATACAGCTTCAGCGTACCCGGCGGCGCGCTGGCGCGAACCGTGTCGACGATGATCACGTTGCGGGCATCGGCGAGCCACGGCGTGAGATCGAGCCCGGGCGTCCCGACGTCGATGACCTCGGCCCCGGCACCAACCTCGTATTCCGCATCGAACAGACGGGCGACGTAGGGACCGAACCCGTCGTCGCCCATCAGGACGTTGCCGAGGCCGAGAACGAACGTTGGCCAATTCCGACCCTCTGCCAACTTCTTTCCACTGGCGGCGGGGCCCCACCCCCGCCGCGTTCTTACGCAGATGCCTCGCCTCGGATAAGAACGGCTTCCTCGGCGTGCAGGCATGGCTCGCAGGCGCTGCTCGTTACAGAGCCCGTACTCGTGCCAGCTCGTGACCCTCGACATCCAGCGTGTGGACGGCACAGGCGATACAGGGATCGAACGAATGGACCGTGCGCAGGACCTCGAGCGGCCGCTCCGGATCCGCCACCGGGTTGCCGACGAGCGACGCTTCGTACGGCCCCGGCTGGTTCTTTTCGTCGCGCGGGCCCGCGTTCCAGGTGGACGGCACGACCGCCTGGTAGTTCTTGATCTTGCCGTCCTCGATGACCACCCAGTGCGACAGCGTGCCGCGCGGCGCTTCATGGAAGCCGAAACCCTGCTGCTCGCCCCTCGGAAACACCGGCTGGTTGAAGATGCGCGTGTCGCCCTTGCCGATGTTCTCGACCAGGAGCTGCCAGTGCTTGTCGGCGGTCTCGGCGATGATCGCCGTCCGGATCATCCGTGCGGCGTGGCGGCCGAGCGTCGAGTGCAGCACCGCCGGCGTGAGCGTCGTGCCAGCCACCTTGCCCGCCGTGGCGAGCGCTTTGGCCGCCCAGCGCGTCGTCGGCTCGTGGCCCTGCGCGAAACCGACGAGGACCTGCGCGAGCGGACCGACCTGCATCACCTGGCCGTCGAAGCGCGGCGCCTTGATCCACGAGTACTTGCCGTCGGCCTGGAACGTCGTGTACTTCGGCACCGTGTCTTCCTCGTACGGGTGCCGCCGCCAGTCGCCGTCGTACCAGGAGTGCGCGATCGACTCGGTGACGTTCTTCTGGAAGTACGGATCTTCGAACGAGGTGATGGCCTTCACCCCGGCAAGGTCGCCGTCGAAGATCGTGCCGCCCGGCAGATCGAACGCCGATCCCTTGGCGTCGGTCGGCAAGTCGGGCACCGCCAGGTAGTTCTTGACGCCGGCACCGTAGTTCAGCCAGTCCGCGTACATCGCGCCGATCGCGCACACGTCCACGAAGTACACCTGCTCGATGAACTGCTTCGCGGAGTCGAGCAGGTCCTTCACCTGGTAGAGCTTCGCCATGTTGAGCGTCGCCTGGTTGTCGAGATTGATGGCGTTCGCCACCCCGCCGACGGCGAGGTTCTGGATGTTCGGCGTCTTGCTGCCGAGAATGGCGACGACCTGGTTGACCTTGCGCTGGTAGTCGAGCGCCTGCAGGTAGTGAGAGACGGCCAGCAGGTTGACCTCGGGCGCCAGCTTCATCGCGGGATGTCCCCAATACCCGTTCGTGAAGATCCCCAGCTGCCCGCCGGCGACGAACCCTGCCAGCCGATCCTTCACCGCCTGCAACTGCTTCTGACTGTTGCCCGGCCATTCCGAGATGCTCGCCGCGAGCGCCGCCGTCTTGGCCACGTCGGCCTTCAGCGCCGAGACCACGTCGACCCAGTCGAGCGCCGACAGCTGGTAGAAGTGCACGATGTGATCGTGCATCGCGTGGGCGGCGACGATCAGGTTGCGGATGTACTGCGCGTTGGGCGGAATCTCGAGCTGCAGCGCGTTCTCGACGGCGCGGACCGATGTGATCGCATGAACCGTCGTGCACACGCCGCAGAAGCGCTGCGTGAACAGCCACGCATCGCGCGGATCGCGTCCCTGCAGGATGCGCTCGATGCCCCGGAACATCTGGCCGGACGACCACGCCTTGGTCACGCGGCCGCCGTCGACCTCGACGTCGATGCGCAGATGGCCCTCGATGCGGGTAATCGGATCGACGGTGATGTGCGTCGACATTACGCAGCCTGCCTTTCGGGAGCGGCCGTGCGGCCTGCGAGAATCGGAAACATCTTCACGATGGCGATATAGGCCATGATCTCGGCGGCGACGAGGCCGCGTCGATCACCAGGATCTCGGCCACGCTCGGGAAATACGACCAGTGCGGCGCCCGGCGTGAACGCCACCAGGTACGTGTCGAAGCGATAGAGCGCGCCGGCCGAACATCATCACGATCGCCGCGCGGACCAGGTGGCCGAGATCGCGGCGGCTCGCGGCCGACCGCAGCATCACGACCGGCGCGAGCATCAGCCCGAACTCGAGCAGCACCAACAGCGAGCGGACGTCACCGGCGATCAGGAGGCCGAGCTGACCCCGCCACAGGAGGTCGACCAGCCGCATCAGCGACCACGACGACCTGAATCGGCACGATCGCCGCGGCGAGGCCGCCGAGCATCGACGGTCTCGGGCCGCCGTTTGAACGCGACGCTCGAGAAGGCCGATTCGAAGACCACCACCGCAAAACCCATCGACACGCAGGTCAGCAGGAACATCAGCGGCAGCAGACGCGTGTTCCACAGCGGATGCAGCCGCGAGTCGGCGAGCAGCATCAGCGTCCCGAGCGACGACTGGTGCATCGTCGGCAGCAGCAGGCCGAGCGCAATGATCCAGATCGCCGCCTTCTCGAGCGCCCGCAGGCTCGACGCGCGAGACGCGGCGCGAGCAGCAGGTTCGACGCGTCACTCCATTTCTCGAAGAACGCCGGCGCGAGTTCGATCCACAGCACCACGACGTAGGCCATGATGCAGAGCGCCACTTCGAGGAGCGCCGAGTCGAAGTTCCAGTGCCAGAAGTAGACCGGGACTTTCCAGATGTACCACCACCGGCCGATGTCGAGGAACACGCTGAAGCCGGCCAGCGAGTAGCCGAGCGCGCTCGTCAGGATCGCGGGCCGCACCAGCGGGTGATAGCGGCCCTTGTTGAGGATGATGACGAGGATGGCGACCGCGTACCCGCCGCACGCCAGCGCCGTGCCGGTGACGACGTCGAAGGCGATCCACAGCCCGAGCGGGTAGCCGTCGTTCAGCGCCGTGGTCGGGCCGAGCCCCGCGACGAGGCGCCAGAGCATCACGACCGCGCCGAGGCCGAACACGGCGGCCAGCACGCGCATCGCCGGGGTGACGAGGGGGCCGCCGACCGGTTCCGCGTGCGATTTCATGACTGCTCCTCCTCGGATCGCTTCATGCCGCCGGTTGCGCCAGGTCACGGCTCCGAGCACGCCGTAGAGGACCAGCGGCGCGATGAAGTTGTGATAGACGCTGCGCTGGACGACCGCGCGCCTTGGTCGGCGCCGGCGCGTCGCCGAGCGCCGGCAGCCCGAGCTTCTCGAAGGGCACGTGCGAGAGGTACAGCACCTGGGTGCCGCCGCCGTCGGTCTCGCCGTAGACCTTCGCGACATAGCGGCGGGGCTCGGCGGCAATGCGTCGCTTGGCCTCGCGCGAGCAGGTCACTTCGCTTGCCGAAGATCACTGCGCCGCGAGGGCAAACCTCGGTGCACGCTGGTTCGAGCCCTGCCTTCAGCCTGTGAGCGCACAATTCGCACTTGACGATCTTCGGCGCCGCCTTCGTCCACTCGAACTTCGGCACGTTGAACGGGCACGCGACCTCGCAGTAGCGGCAGCCGATGCACAGGTCGGGGTCGTAGGTGACGATCCCGAACTCGCGTTTCTGCAGCGCGCCGAGCATGCAGGCGGCCGCGCAGGCCGGATCGACGCAGTGCATGCACTGCGCTTTCACGAACGACGTCGCGCCCGTCGTCGCGTAGCAGCTTGATGACGGTCTTCGCGCGCTCGCTGAGGTCGAGCGGCGCGTGGTAGTTGCGGACCCAGGCCGGTCGGATCGGCTTCGAGGTCGTTCGCCTCGCGGCAGGCCGACACGCAGGCCTTGCAGCCGATGCAGAGCGTCGTGTCGTAGAGCAGGCCGACCGCATCGTCAGGCGGGACCGCCGCGGCGGCCGCGGCGCGGCGCCGATGTCGACGCCAGCGGCGGCCGCACCGCCGACCAGCAGGCCTTTCAGTGCCGCACGTCTGGAGATGCCCATGGCTCACTCCTTCGACTTCGGCGAACGGCGACGGCGGCTCCTCGGGCGTCGCGGTCGACAGCTTCCTGCGATGCCATGAAGCCGGCCCCGACCAGCCCGCCCACGATCGCTCCAGCCACGCCGGTCGCAATCGGACTCACGCCGCCCTGCGGCGCTTGCATCGGCGGATACGTGTCCGGCGGCCGCGGCCGTCCGATCTGCACCGTCTGGTGCAGCGGGATCCTGAACGCGATGTTCTTCTCGGTGCAGCCGAAGCAGGGATGTCCGAGGCCGATCGGCCAGGCATCGACGATTTCGCAGAAGTGCTGCACGGAGCAGTTCGCGTGGGTCTCGGGCCCTTTGCACCCGAGCTTGTAGAGGCAGTACCCGAGGCGATGCCCTTCGTCGCCGTACGCCTCGGCGAACCGGCCGGCATCGAAGTGCGCGCGGCGCGGGCAGTGCTCGTGAATGGTCCGGCCGTAGGCGAAGACCGGACGGCCCTCCGCGTCGAGCGCCGGCAGCGTGCCGAACGTCGCGTACTGGAGGACCGTGCCGAGCAGGTTGTACGGGTTGGCCGGACATCCGGGGATATTGACGACCGGCTTGTCCTTGAACACCTCGCTGACGCCGACTGCACCCGTTGGATTGGGATCGGCCGAGGGGATGCCGCCCCACGACGCGCACGAGCCGATCGCGATGACGGCGCCGGCATTGCCGGCAACCTCCCTCACGAGATCGAGCGCCGTACGGCCGCCGACCATGCAGTAGATGCCGTTGTCCTTCGTGGGAATCGCGCCCTCGACGATGCAGACGTACTTGCCCGCGTGCGCCTTCATCGCCTGCAGGCGCGCGGCTTCTGCCTGGTGGCCGGCGGCCGCGAACAGCGTCTCGTGGTAGTCGAGCGAGATGAGATCGAAGATCAGATCGTCCGCGGTCGGATGCGTGGTCCGCAGGAGCGATTCAGTGCAGCCGGTGCACTCCTGGAAATGCAGCCAGATCACGGAGGGTTTGATCCCGGCCGCGGCGGCTTCGGCGAACCGCGCGGCGGCGAGCGGGCCGAGACCCACAGCGGCAGCGGCGGCCGTGCAGACCCGCATGAAGTCTCTGCGGGAGACGTCGCCCGGCGTCAGTGAAGCAAACGGAGCCAGCAATGGACACCTCCGTGAACTGCCGTGGCCGACCGGGGGCCGCGCCGGGCACGCGCGACCGATCTTTGAACGTTTGTTCAGCAACGGCGGTGCCAGGGCCTTTGCCGGATTTTCGGCACTGCCTTTCGCGCGCCTTGGAAATCAGCACGCGAGGTCCGGGCCAGTCGCGATTTCCCGGCGGTTTGCACGCCTCCGGATACGAATTCCTTTACGATGTCCGGCGTGGAGGCATCTGCGGACGCGGGCCGCTTCGATCGACGGTCGTTCCTCGATATCGTGCTCGGGGTGGGCTTCGTGTCGACCGCGGTCTCCATCGCCTATCCGGTGGCGCGTTTTCTGGTCCCGCCGGCGAGCGGCGAGCCCGCCACGGCGAGCGCCGTCGCCGGCCGCGCCGCCGCCCTCAAAGCCAACACCGGCGTCATCTTCAAGTTCGGCAGCAAACCGGCCATCGTCGTGAGGACCGCAAACGGCGAGCTGCACGCGTTCAGCGCCGTCTGCACCCACCTCGATTGCACGGTGCAATACAGGTCGGACATTTCGCAGCTGTGGTGCGCGTGCCACAACGGCTACTACGATCTCGGCGGCAACGTCGTCTCGGGTCCGCCGCCGCGCGCACTCGAACGTTTCGTGGTGAACCTGCGGGGCGAGCCCGGAGATGAAGAGATCGTGGTGACGCGCGGATAGATCCTGGATGCCGATGCAGAGGGTACTGAACTGGCTGGATGAGCGTCTGGACCTGTCGGATGTGCGGCAGTTCATCGCCCACAAGACGGTGCCGGTCCACCGCCAGAAGTTCTGGTACTACCTGGGCGGCGTCACGCTGTTCCTGTTCGTCGTTCAGGTCTTCACCGGGGTGCTGCTCCTCCTGTATTACAGGCCCGGCGCGACCGAGGCTTACGAGAGCGTCCAGTTCATCGTCACGCAGGTCGAGTTCGGCTGGCTGATCCGCAACGTCCACAGCTGGTCGGCGAACCTGCTGGTTGCCGCCGCGTTCGCGCATTTTTTCAGCGTCTTCTTCCAGAAGTCGTATCGAAAACCGCGCGAGCTGACCTGGCTCTCCGGCGTCGTGCTGCTCTTCCTGATGCTCGCCTTCGGCTTCAGCGGCTATTTGCTGCCGTGGAACGAGCTTGCGTTCTTCGCGACGAAGGTCGGCACCGGCATCGCCGGCTCGGTGCCGATTGTCGGCGATTTCCTCTTGCGTCTCCTGCGCGGCGGCGACGATGTCACCGGCGCGACGCTGTCGCGCCTCTACGGCCTGCACGTCGCCATCCTGCCGGCGGCGACGACGGTTTTTGTGACCATGCACCTGTTGCTCGTCCAACGGCAGGGCATGAGCGTGCCGCTGTCGATCGAGCGCCGGCTGAAACCAGGCGAGAAGCTGCCCGAGATGAAGTTCTTCCCGAACTACGTCCTGCGCGACGTGCTGCTGTGGTACATCGCCCTCGCCGTGCTCGTGGCGCTGGCCGCGTTCTTCCCCTGGGAGCTTGGCCGAAAGGCCGACCCGTTCGCCGCCGTCCCACCCGGCATCAGGCCCGAGTGGTACTTCCTGGCGATGTTCCACACGCTCAAGCTGCTGCCGAGCCATCTGTTGGGGCTGGAAGGCGAGGTCGTGGGCGTCGTCGGGTTCGGCGTCGCGGCAGCGCTGCTCGTCGCCGTGCCGTTTCTGGATCGGAGGGCCAGCCGCGGCGAGCGCAGCCCCATGTTCACGGCGATCGCGATTGCCGGTCTGGTGTATCTGGTGGTGTTCACGATCATCGGTCACTACGCGTCGTGATGAAACACTCGCTCGCACTCGTCCTCGTGCTCGCGGCACCGATCGCCGCGGCCGGCCAATCGCCGCCGGCCGCCAACTCGTGCCTCGCGTGCCATTCATCGCTGGCCGAGGAACGGCTCGCGGCACCGGCGCGGACCTTCGCGGAGCACGACGTCCATCGCGATCGCGGCTTTGCCTGCGTCGACTGCCACGGCGGCAACCCGTCCGCGCCCGAAGCCGCCAGCGGGCACGATCGCGCGCGCGGCTTTCGCGGCGCGCCCCGCGGCGGGGATCAGATCAAGGCGTGTGCGCGCTGCCACAGCGACGCCGAGCTGATGCGGAAGTTCGCTCCCCGACAGCGCGTCGATCAGGAAGCCGAATACGCGGCCAGCGTGCATGGCAAGCGCCTGGCCGGCGGCGATCGGGGCGTGGCGACCTGCGCGAGCTGTCATGGCGCCCACGGGATTCGCCTGGTGAACGACGCGAAGTCGCCGGTGTTCGCGACCAACGTGGCCGGCACGTGCGGCACGTGTCACGCCAGCGCCGACCACATGCGCGGCCGCACGCTCCCGGGCGGCGGGCCGCTGCCGACCAGTCAACTGGCGGACTACCAGAAGAGCGTCCACTATGCGGCCCTGACGACCGGCAACGACCTGTCGGCGCCGACCTGCAACGACTGCCACGGCAACCACGGGGCCGCGCCGCCGGGCGTGGGATCGGTGGCGAACGTCTGCGGCACCTGCCACGCCGTGTTCGCGCAGAAATTCGAGACCAGCGTGCACGCGCAGATCTTCGAGCGCGGCTGCGTGGAGTGCCATGCCAATCACGCCGTTCTGAAGCCGTCCGACGAGATGTTGAGCACGGCGCCGGGCGCGGTCTGCGCGACGTGCCACGAGGGGCCGGATGACAACGGCGTCAAGGGCGCGGCGGCGATGCGCAGGGCGATCGAGCGTCTGAAGATCGCGCTCGACGGGTCGAACGCCGTGGTCAGCCGCCTCGGCAACGCGGGGATGGAAGTCGGCAGCCAGGAGTTGACGCTCGCAGAAGCGCGCACGCATCTCACCCTGGCGCGGACCGAACTGCACACCTTCGACCCGCCGAAAGTCGACGCGATCATCGAAGGCGGCCTGAAGCTGGTCGCCGACGTGGACAGCGCTGGCGATGCGGCAACAGCTGAACTCGCGTACCGCCGCCGCGGCCTGGCGCTGTCGCTGGGAGCGATCCTGCTGTTTGTCGGAGCGCTCGCGCTGAAGATCCGGCAGTTGGAAAAAAAGGACTCTACAGGGGCCGGAGGCTAGAGGCTGGGGTCTGGCCTGAGCCACCAGTCCCCAGTCCCCAGCCTCCGCCCTCTGTCGCTACGCGGCCTTGATCGTCTTGGTGGCAGGCGTCGGTTCCTCGATGACGAGCCTCCGTTTCTTGTCCTCGACCTTGGTCGTCGGAATGACGACCTCGAGGACGCCGTCGCGAATCACCGCTTTCGCTTCGTCGACCTTGGCGCCCTCCGGCAGGGTCAGCGTCCTGTAGAAGCTGCCGTAGGTACGCTCCGCCCGGTAATAGCCCTCGTTCTTCTCCTCTTTCTCCTGCTTCCGCTCACCGCGCAGCATCAACTGGCCGTCAGCGAGCTCGACCGTTACCTCCTCCTTCTTCATGCCTGGCACGTCGGCGCGGACCACGATGTCGGCGCCGCGCCTGAACATCTCGAGATCCGGCGTCCAGACGGTTTCGACCGGCTCGACGAAGTTGCGCTCGAGCCCGAAGCGATCGAACAGGAAATCGATTTCCCGGCCGAGACGCCTGAACATCGGGAACGTGAACGCCTCCTCGAAGACGCTCGGAACCCGCGATTCGATCTCGCGTTTGACTGGCTTGTTGGTATCCATACCTGCCGCCCTTTCCTCCCTCCCACTACAGAACGTGGCTCGCCCACAGGCCTTCGCCTTCGTCGACTTCGGCCCGCTCCCGCCGGCGCCCCGACACCGGCGCCGTCGGAAACAGCGCGACCTTCAGCACGCCGTCGCGCTGATGGCTGAACAGCTCGAACGCCTCGTGGATGTCGTCGAGCGCGAAGCGATGCGTGACGAGCGGCGAGAGGTCGACGCGGCGGTTGCGCAATCATCGCCATCAGCCGGCGCATCCGCTCTTTGCCGCCCGGGCACAGCGTCGTGACGATCTTCTGATCGCCGAGGCCGGCGTACAGCGCCTCGTACGGCGCGACCAGCTTGCCCGAGTAGACGCCAAGGCTCGACAGCGTGCCGCCGGGCCGGATCGCGCGCAGCGCGTTCTCGAACGTCTCCTGCCGGCCGAGCGCCTCGATCGCGACGTCCACGCCGCGGCCGTCGGTCAGCCGCTTGATCTCCGCGAACCGGATCGCCGTCGTGGATGTTCAGCGTGACGTTGGCGCCGAAGCGCCGCGCCGACCTCGAGCCGTTCCGTCGACGCGATCGACGCCGATGATGAGCGACGCGCCGCTCAGCTTCGCGCCGACCGTCGCGCACAGGCCGATCGGCCCCTGCGCGAACACCGCCACCGAGTCGCCGACCTTGATGTTGCCGCTCTCGGCGCCCGACAGGCCGGTCGAAAAGATGTCCGGGCACATCAGCACGTCCTCGTCGGTCGAGCCCGGTCGGGAATCGGCGCGAGGTTGGCGCGCGCGTCCGGCACGAGCAGGTACTCCGCCCAGGCGCCGTTGATGGTGTTGCCGAAGCGCCAGCCGCCCAGCGGGCCGCCGCACTGCGAGCGCGCGCCGTTCAGGCAGTAGAAGCACTGTCCGCACGGCGTGATCGCGCCGACGATCACGCGCTGGCCGACGTGATACAGCCCCTCGAGCCCGCCGCCGAGCTCGTCGATCACGCCCACCGGCTCGTGGCCGAGGATCAGGCCGGGCCGCACCGGATATTCGCCGCGGACGATGTGCACGTCGGTGCCGCAGATGGTCGTGGCGGTGATCCGAATCACCGCTTCGCCGAATCCTGCGCTCGGCCGCGGCACTTCTTCGACCGCGATGCGGTCCTTGCCCTTGAACACAACGGCTTTCATCGTCCGCATAAGGAACACTCCCAAGCTGAAGCTGCAAGCTCGAGGAACCGAGGAACTGAGGAACTAGGAAGCACACGGCGCGCCACCCAGGCGACTCGAGAGCCGATGCAGAAGTGGAGTGCGGTCAGCTGGTTGCGGACGCGGCGGATCGGCGCCGGGCGCGGCGGTGCAGACGTGACGAATTCTCGGCGGCTACTTCGGGCTGACCCGCGTGCTGTGCGCCGAGACGCATCGCCAGCGGCCGTCGCGGAGCACCCACACGTCGGTGTAGCTCAGCGTCAGCTCGGCACGCTGCCCCTGCTTGATGCCGACCAGGTGCAGCGTGAACCAGACGACGGCGGTGTCGCCGAAGATTTTCACGGTGAAGTCGTCCTGGACGGCTGACTCGACGCCTGGTCGAACGAGACGGTCAGCGCCAGTTCTTTTGCCTTATCGGCGCGGCTGCCGTCCTCAAAGGTCGCGATGTACTCGTCGGCCAGGATGCTGGCGATGAACTTGACGTCTTTCTTGTAGAAGGCCTCGTTCCAGCTCTTTTCGAGCCCGATGATGACCTCCTGATCCGACTTGACCGGCTGCACTCCGGCGGCCGGTGCGGGCGGCGCAACCAGGGCTAGACACGCGATCACGCTCAGGAGCCTGACGAGCTTCGACGCACGCACGCCGGGATCTTAACGCACCCACGCCTCCGAGTCCCGAGCTCCGAGCCCCGAGTCCCGAGGTCGCACTGGTTCCAGATCTGGTCGGTAGCTGCAGAAGGGCTCTTCGGCCAGAAAGCTCCCGGTCGCGGCGTACGCACGGGCGCGGCAGCCGCCACAGATCGCCTCGAAGCGGCAATCGCCGCACTTCCCTTCGAGCGAGCCCGGATTGCGCAGCTGCTCGAACACCGGCGACGATCCCCAGATATCCGCGAACGGTTCAAGCCGTGTGTTGCCGGCGCTGACCGGCAGGTAGCCGCACGGATACACTTCGCCTTCGTTCGAGATGAAGCACACGCTCGTGCCGGCGAGACAGCCGCGCGTCATCGCCGACAGGTGCTGGCCGTGGCCGCCGCCGCCATGGAGCAGCCTCGGCGCCGCCTTGGCGCGCGTGCCCGGCGCGATGAACGATTCGGAGAAGTCGCCGGTCTTGCGGGCGATCTCCAGGCGCTGTGCGCGAATGCGGTAGTAGTGCGGCGCACAGGTGGCCTTGAGGTCGATCGGACACGTCTTCGCCTGCTCGTCGAACCAGTGCAGCACCCGCTCGTATTCGTCGGGCGGGAGCATTTCCGCAGGCGCGATCTCGAGGCCGCATCCGACCGGCACCAGCATGAACAGATGCAGGGCATCGGCCTCGAGCGCCAGCGCAAAGTCGAGCATCGCCGGAAGCTCGGCGACGTTGTGCCTGGCGATCGTCGAGTTGATCTGAACCGAGACCCCTTCGTCCCGCAGCGCGCGGATGCCCCTGACGGCCAGCGCATGCGCGCCAGGCACGCCGCGGAACCGGTCGTGCGTCTCCGGGTTCGCGCCATCGAGGCTGATCGCCACCCTCGCGAACCCGGCGTCAGCGATCTTTGCCGCGATCAGGCCGTCGACCAGCGTGCCATTGGTCGCCAGCGCCATGCGGAAGCCGCTCTCCACCCCATATTCGGCCAGGTCGAAGACGTCGGGCCTGAACAGCGGCTCGCCGCCGGACATGACGAACACCGGTTTCGCCACCGCCGCGATCGCGTCCATGAGGTCACACGCCCGGCGTGTCGTCAGCTCCCTCGGGCCGAGGGATCGCTGCGGCACCGCACGGCAATGCCGGCAGCTCAGGTTGCACGCTTTCGTCGACTCCCAAAAGACGAGACGAAGTGGGGGCGCCATGTTCACTCCTCCGCGAGCCTGACAAGAATGGATTCGGCTACCGAGCGCTCGATCGCCAGCTCGGTCTGGTCGCACAAGAAGACGATCCCGGGCGAGGTCTGCAGGACGACGATCGATGCGCCCGGTGTGACGCCGAGCGCGAGCAGACGATCGACGCGGTCACCGCGGTGCGCGGCGACGTGATGGACCGTGCCCGATTCGCCAGGCTCGAGCGCAGCCAGCGGCTTGACGCCGTCAGAACGTGATACCAAACGCATTGAGGACAACGTTCAGGCCCGCACCCGTGATGACCGCGATTGGCGTGATGACCGCGAGCATGGCAAACGCAACCCGTGCGCCGCGTTCGCGGACGATCATCAGGAAGTTGGCGACGCACGGGATGAACAGCGTCATCACCGTCAGCGCCACCACCGCTTGCACCGCGCTCAACTGACCCGATTCGCGCCAGCCTGAACAGGCCGGCGGCGCCGTAATCGCGCCGCAGGAATCCCATGACGAATATTTCCGCCGTCTCGTCCGGCAGCCCGAGCAGCCCGTGAACGATCGGCTGCGCCGGCGCGGCCGATGGCGCCGAGCACGTGCAGCTTGTCCAGCGCGAACAGAAGAACCGTTCCAGCGAGGAACAGCGGCACGGCCTCGCCGAGGTACCACCAGACGCGCAGCCGCGTCTTGGTGAGGACATTCGTCAGGCGCGGCAGCCGGATCGGCGGCAGCTCGAGGATGAACTCCGACCGCTCGCCGGGCAGGAGCCGCGCGGCGAGCCATCCGACCAGGAACATCTGCGGCGACGACCACGCCGAACCAGCGTCAGGAGCGCGCCGAACGAGATGCCGCCGAGGATGCCCATGATCGTCGCGAGCTGGGCCGAGCACGGCACGCCGAGCGCCAGCAGCAGGATGGCGATCAGGCGCTCCTTCGGCGTCGCCAGGATCCGCGTCGTCATCGTCGCCATCGTGTCGCAGCCGAGGCCCAGCACCATCGGCAGCACCGCCTTGCCGTTCAGGCCCATCGCGCGGAAGATGCGGTCGCTGAAAATCGCCAGCCGCGGGATGTAGCCGCTGTCTTCGAGCAAGCCGAACAGCAGGAAGAACGTCGTGACGACCGGCAGCACGATGGCGATGGCGTAGGTCAGCCCCATCGTGATCAGGCCGTAATCGCCGACGAAGAAGTCGCGCACGAGCGGCACCGGAACGAGCGACGACCAGCGAAATGGCCGCCGGATTGACGAGCCTGCCGAAGACGACCTCCTCGACGAAGCCGACCAGCGTCTGCGCGCCGAAGACGCCGACGAACAGATACATCGTGTAGAGCACGAGCGCGAGAATCGGCAGGCCGGTCAGGGGCCGGCGCGTCGCGCGCGACAGCGCCTCCTGCATCGTCGCGAGCGAGAGGGTCGTCGACGTGGCGCACGCGAGCGGTGACCTCGTGCGCCCACGCCGCCTGGGCGGCGACATCGGCCAGGGCCGCGACGCCGAGGGGCCGCGCGTCGGCCAGGCGTCGCGCAGCGTCTGGAGGCCGCGCCCTTCGACGGCGACCATCTCGACGACCGGCACACCGAGCTCGCGCGCCAGCTCGTCCGCATCCACGGCGATGCCCCGCGCCAGCGCCTCGTCGACCATGTTCAGCGCGACGAGAATCGGCTTGCCGAGGCCGGCCAGCTGCGCCGTCAGCATCAGCGCCCGGCGGATGTTCCGGGCATCGACGATCTGGATGACGATGTCGGCGGCGTCACCGGCGACCACGTCGCGGGTGATCCGCTCGTCTTCGCTGAGCGGCCCCTCGAGCGCGTTGACTCCCGGCGTGTCGATCACGTCGCAGACTTCGGCGCCGACCAGCGCCCGCCCCTTGGTAACCGCGACGGTCGTGCCCGGGTAGTTGGAGACGGTCGCGTACCGGCCCGTCAGACGGCTGAAGACGACGCTCTTGCCGACGTTGGGGTTGCCGACGAGCGCGACCCGCAGCGGGCGCGAACGCAGCCGGAGCATGACCGGCAGGCTCGCCGGCCGACTTTTCGATGACGTGGCAGGACATCGGCGCACGGTGACCTGGGCAAGGGCGATGCCGCCGCAACTCTGTGTTTTTGCTGAGACTTCTGGTGCGCCGGGGCGCCGGGCGTGGGAAGAATTCGCAGCGGAGCGGGAGAATTCCCGGGTGAGCGTGAGATCGAGGATCTCAGGATTAAGGATCTCAGGATTTGATCGAACGTCTCTGAAGTCCTGAAATCCTGAAGTCCTGCAGATCTAAAACTTGTAGATCACCCGCGCCTGGAAGGTGTTGCCCGTGTAAGGTCGGTTGCCATACCCCAGAGTCAGCCCGCCGAGCCAGTCCAGCCGCGGATCGCCGTTTCGCCGCGGCAAAGCCGCCAGGGCCGTTCGTGTCGATCGTGTTGAAATCGACGATGTCGAGATTTTCGAAGTACCAGCCGATGCCGATGCCGACGCGGTTGTTTACGAAATACTGGACATCGACCGTCGCCCGCTGCCAGGTGTTGGTGACGTCGGGCAACGGGATGAACTGGTTAGCCGCGGCGAGCGAATCGATGCGCGGCCCGCCGTGCACGAACGCGTTGTTCGAGTCGCTGAGGTCGTACCCGAAGCGGATGTCGGTGTTGCGTGCGGCGCGCAGCAGGTCGAGATACAGGCTGAACGTATTGATCTCGTCGGTGCCGTCCAGGTTCCAGTTGCGGTTCGGATCGGTCCAGCGTCGGATCGGGCGGCGGATTCGCGTTGCGCGACAACTGGAACGAATCGTAGCTGTCGATGCCGTAGTTCGCGCCGAACGCGAGCATGTCGTTCGGGTGGACGTTGATCCCGAAGTTCCAGCTGGTCGAATCCGCGCTCTGCAGGCCGAACAGCTCGCCGGGCCGCTCGACGGGGACCGAGTCGTCCGCAAAGTACTCGTCCCAGCCGCCGCCGAACTGCACATACACGTCGTAGGTATCGCGCGGCATCACCGTCGCGAGCAGCGAGAACCGCTTGCGGTTGCGATCGGATTCGTCGTAATAGCGCAGCGTCGGCTGGGTGCCACCCGGCCCTTCTTCGTAGTCGGTGCCGGTTTCGACGAACCCCTCACCGCGGCGCCATCCCATGTCGTAGCTGGCGCGAAGCGTGAGGTACTGGCTCGTGAAGGTGTCGAACGTCGCACGGAAGATGTTCTCGCCGACGTCGCTGAAGCCGCGGCCGCGCCGCTCGACCCCCTCGTGCCCATAGCCGAGGCGCAGCGTGCCCCAACTGACCGGCACCAGCGCGAAATTGGCGTCGAAGATCTGGCGCGACGTGTCGAATTGCGGGCTCAACCCTTCCTCGACCTCCTCGGGCACCGCGTCGAAACGCACGTACTCGGTGGCATCGAAGGTCGGCGTCTTGACGTCGCGCTCGTTGTAGCGATATCGCACCGTAAACGTCCCGTGACGGAACGGCCGCGAGCTGAGGTTGATGAGCGCGTTGATGCCCTGCGCCTCCGCTTCGGCGGTCGGCTCGCGGCAGCTGCGCCAGATGGGGGAATGCCGCGTGGACCGTCGGCGAATCGATCAACGGGTTGATCGTCCAGTCGATCAGGTCGTCGTTCTGGTTCTGATTCGTGAACTGGAGCGTCCCGTTGAGGGTCGTCCGCGCGAGCAGCTTGTACATCGCGGTCGCGCTGACGACGTTCATCGAGTTGCTCGGCGCGAGCGCCATCCGGCCCTGCGCGGGACCGTTGCCGTTGCTGTAGCCGCTCGGATCGTACGGTCCGTTCGGCGGCAGCAGACCGTTGTTGAAGTCGGTGAGCCGGATCGGGTTGTCCCAGACGAGCGTATCGTTGTTGTTGGTGAACCACGACCCGTCCCAGCCGAGCCGGAACATGCTCCGCGCGTTGGTCCACGTGGCGCCCAGGGTCATGTCGTTGGTCCGCTGATCGAGCGTCTGCGGCAACTCGACGGCGTTGTTGAAGGCAAACGAGGCACTCCATGGCTGCTGCCCCTCGCGCCTCGACGAGCTGAACCGCGCGTCGACGTCGACGGAACTGCGTTGCCGAGAAGACGGCGCCGATGG
>CAVREM010000112.1:0-182844 GCA_963720005.1 uncultured Acidobacteriota bacterium
TCGAGGAGCTCAAGCGCCTGGTGCCGACGCCGAGCACACCAAAGTGAGTCATACGTGAGGCGACACCTTGTGATCGGCGTCCTCTCTGCGGCGGCCGCGTTCCAGGCCTACCCACCGGCATTTCCACGGACGAACGCGACGAAGCTCGTCGAAACAGACCGGTTCGTCGTCTGGGACATCGTGTGGCCGAAAGGCGAACCGACTTCCCTCCATCGTCACGTCCACGACCAGGTGGGTACGTATTACCAATCGGGCGGCCGGATCATCACCAGCCTGGATGGCACGAAGCGCGAGGCGACGACCGCGGTTGGTGCGTTGTCGCAGACACGCAAAGGCACGACGCACATCGAAGAAGGCGCGACCGATCCGCCGCTTAGAGCGGTGTTCATCGAGCTGAAGCACGATAACGTCGAGGATGTGGCGGTCCGCGATCATACGTGGCGCGAGTCAGATCGGCTCTCGAACGAGGGCGATGATCGAGAAGCGATCTGGGTGTTCTTGAGCAGTGGGACGCTGGATGTCATCACACGAGGCGGCGCGTCGTCGCAGCTCGCCGTCAAACCAGGGCAGATTCGGCACATTAAACCAGGCACGGTGGAAACAGTTCGCGCTGTTCGCGAGTCTCCGCGTGCCATCATCTTCGGGTTCAAATGAGCAGCCTTCTTCCACTCCTGACTCTCGTCGCCGCACTGCAGCAGCCGACCACACCCGGCACCTACACGATGTCGTTCCCGGTGCCGGACTTCGGCCCGATGCGCTACGCGCTGACCCTGCCGCGCGGCTACAACGGCCGCGAGCCACGGCCGCTGATTCTGGCGCTGCATCCCGGTGGCCAGCGCTTCCCCGGCTACGGCGGCGCGTTCGTCCAGCAGGTTGTCGCGCCCGGCCTGAGCGGCCTCGGCGCGATCATCGTCGCGCCCGACGTCCCGACCCGCTCCTGGACCGATGCGATCGCCGAGCGTGCGGTGCTCGGGCTCGTCAAGAGCGTGATGGCCGACTACAAGGTCGATCCCGTCGCGCGTCATGGTCGTCGGCTTCAGCCTGGGCGGACGCGGCGCGTGGTTCCACTCATCCCGGCACACCGACGTCTTCAAGGCCGCGATCGTGATGGCTGGTTCGACGGGCGACGAGCCGATCGACAAACTGGCGACGATCCCGACCTACGTCATCCACAGCCGCGACGACGAAGTGGTGGAGTTCGAGCCGACCGAGCAGGCGGTGAAGGAGTTGAAGCGATTGAAGCGGACGATTGAGTTCGAGCCGCTCGTCGGCCCGACCCACTTCACGATGGGCGCCTACATCGACTCGCTCGCGCGCGGCGGGCGGTGGGTGGCGGATCGGTGGAAGAAGTAGGAGCTTAAGAATTTGGAATTCGGAATCCGGAGATTCGGAATACGCATTCCGAGTTACCTTCGCATTCCAAATCCCTGGTTCCTAGATTCCGAACTTCCTTAGAACCGCGCCTGGAAGCCGAACCGGATCAGCCGTCCTTCCAGGATCCGCAGCGGGTTGCCGAGCGCCGGCCGAACGCCGTCACCTGGCTGACGATCGGGTTGGCGTTCAGCATGTTGAAGAGGCTCACCTCCGGCGTCAACCGAATGCCGCGCGTGATGAACGTCTTGGCGAAGGTGAAGTCCAGCTGGTTGACGCGATCCGCGTAGACGCTGCCCGGGCTCGTTGAGGCGGAGCCCGTGACCGAGGACACCGCCAGCGGCACGCCGGTCTGGGCCAGAAAGACCGCCGGAGTCACGGTGTACGTCTGGTTGATGCGATCTCCAGCCGTCGACTGGAAGACGCCGCTCAACCGGATTCCCCACGGCAGCGGATACAAGCC
Source organism: uncultured Acidobacteriota bacterium (assembly GCA_963720005.1). GTDB lineage: Bacteria > Acidobacteriota > Vicinamibacteria > Vicinamibacterales > CAVVIG01 > CAVREM01. The sequence goes on from CAVREM010000112.1 coordinate 1,835, forward strand.
CGACATCTTGAACGTCGTCCGCCACGGCACGTCGAACTGGTCGTGTCGTTGCAGCAGCCACGTCGAGTTCGGATCCGCGACGTCGCAGGTCTGCCGTCTGCGACCGGCCGGTCGCCGTTCCGCCGTTCAGCATCGACGCCGTTGCCGAACCGCAGCGTTGACGCCGACGTCGAAGCTGTTGAAGGTCGACGTGTTGTTGGCCGACGTCGTGTCCAGCTCGTTCAGGTTCCGCAGCGCCGCCGGGTCGAGGTTGTAGACCGTCATCATCTGGCCGTTGCCGCGCGGATCGTCGAATCTCGAACGGGGTATAGACGCTGAACGGCTTGGCGAGATCCGTCGTGAACGTGATGTCGTAGAACCGCCGGCGGTAGTAGTTGGCGGAGATGCCGAGCCCTGGCCGAAGCTCGCGCGAGATGCCGGCGTTGTAGACGAGCTGATAGGGCCGCTCCAGGTCGGGATCGGGGTTCCGGTTGCGGCGGACGCCAAAGGTCGCCGGCAGCTGCGCGAAATTCATCTCGCATCCGGCCGTCCGGATAGGTGCAGCCGAGCTCGCCCTCGGCGATGTCGTTGCAGCCGGTCTTGTCAACGGCCGGCAGCTTGCAGTCCTGAAGCTGGGTGTTCAGATCGATCCAGCTCACGGAGGACGGCACCAGCGTCATCGGGTTGTAGCGCTCCGGGAACGCCGAGGCATCCTGCTCCATGTAGCGTCCGACGCTGAACTTGAGCGCGGTCTTGCCGTTGCCGGTCAGGTCGTACGCCGCGCCGAATGCGCGGCACCCAGTCGATGAAATTCGGCAGGTTGGGAATCCGGTCGAAGTGGCGCTCTCGCCACGAACCGGCCGGCGGGCGCCGTCTGCTCGGCCACCTCCGCATTGAAGCGTTCGAAGCGCAGACCGGGGTTCAGCGTCAGCCTTCCGAGCTGCCAGGTGTCCTGAATGTAGAGGCCGAAGTCGCCATTCAGCTCCGAACGCGAGATGATCGGCAAGTTGTACAGGCGCGACCTGCAGCGGGACGCCGTTGCTGTACACGCTGGACGATGTGGCCGTTATTCTCGCGGTCGGCGGTGATATAGCCGAATCTGCCACTGCATGCCCATCTTGAGGCTGTGGGACCCGGTCACGTAGGAGACCGACCCGACGATGTTCCGCGACATCAACGGATTTTCGAACCACTGGGTCGGGGCGTTGGTGGAAAAACGGCTCGTGATCGACCAAATCCGACTTCGAGATATCGCCCCACGGGCTCGTCGCGCTTGGCCCGATCTGGACAGTATCCTGCGGCCTCGATCTTGTATCCCGTGTAGTTCTCCGAGTAGCCGGCTTCGACGAGCAGCCGGTTCGTCATCGTCGACGTCCACTTGGCCTGGATGGCGTGGCTGTACATGTCCTGCACGCCGGACCCCTTCAGATCGTACAAGCCCGTTTCGCTCAGGAAGTAGTCGCGGTGTTTCGGCAGCGGATCGTACAGCGCCGTGATCTTGTTCTTCGAACTGAGCTGCGCCGTGATCCGGGTCGTGTAGGACTGGAGGAGCGATTCGTCCCTGGCCGGCGACCCGTCCGGGAAATACTGATTCAGGATGTAGTTTTCCGCGCCCCAGATGCGCGGCGAGAAGAAGAACCACACGCGATCGCGCTTGATCGGTCCGCCGATCGAGAAGTTGTAGTCCCTCAACCTGTACAGGTTCGGCGGCACCACGAGCCCCTTCGCCATCAGCTCGGCGTCGTTGTTCTCGGCCTGCAGGTTCTCGTTCGAGTACGTGGCGACGGCGTCCCAGGTGAACCGGTTGCCGCCCTGCTTCGGGATCATGTTGATCCGGACGCCGCCGGTCTGCGACTCGGCGGAGCCCGCGACCACCTGGTAGGACATCTCCTCGTAGGCGCTCTGATTGTGGTAGATGCCGGAAATCTGTCCGGTGCTGAGGATGCTGGCGACGTTCATGCCGTCGATCTCGAGCGCCATGTCGCCCGGACTGCGAGCCATACGCCGACGACGGTTCCCTGCCACATCTGCGTCGAGCCGCCGACGTCGAACCGCCCGGCGAGTCGCCGAGCCGAGCGCAGGAATCGTGGCGGCCAGGCTCTGGTAGCTTCGGCCCGACGGCAGCACTTCCATCTGTTCCTTCGAGAGCACGGTGCGGCTCATGGTGCTCTGCACGTCGACGACCGGCGACGCGCCGGAGACCGTCACCGTCTCCTCGAGGCTGCCGACCTTCAGCTGTGCGTTGATGGTTGCCGTGAACTTCGACTCCAGCACGATCCCCTCGCGGACGAAATGGCTGAAGCCCGGGAGCGAAAACGTCACGCTGTAGGTGCCGGGCCGGAGGTCTTCGATCCGGTACCGGCCGTTGGCGTCCGACACGACGGTCCGCGTCTGCTCGATCAACGCAGGACTGCGCGCCTCGACCGTCACGCCGGGCAAGATGGCGCCGGTGGCGTCGGTGACCAGCCCGGCGATGGCGCTCTGCGCGAAGACAACGGCCGGCGACAGGAGAACGACCAGCGACGACCAGGGACCCGACTCTCGCAAACCGTGGGCCTGTCATCGAAACCTCCTGCGCTCAAAGAGAACGACGGTTAGGAGAAAGTGCAGGGCCCGCGGGTCCGGTATGAATTGCGCGGAAGTATAGCGTCCGCGTCTGTCAAGCGGTGAAGTCTCGTAAAAGAAATATCTGGTCGGCGGCCCGGCGATCCATGATTTTGGACGCGGGCGCTAGCGGGTCTCTGATTGGCAGACCTTAAGGGTAGGCCTAGCCGGGTGAACGAGGCCGACCCTTCAGGGTGGCTGGTCAGGACTGCGCGGCGTCCGGCACCAATCCAGCGTCCGGCGCAGGCCGTCCTCGAGGCGCGACGATCGGGGCGTAGCCGAGAAGCCGCTTCGCCTTGGAGATGTCGGCCTGCGAGTCGCGAACGTCGCCTTCGCGCGGTTCCTTGTAGATCGCCTCGATGTTCGTCCCGACGATCCGGTTCATCGTCTTCAGCAGCTCGTTCAGCGACACGCGGCCGCCGGTGGCGACGTTGATCACCTCGCCGGACGCATCCGGCGCCTCGCACGCGCGCAGCACGCCGTCGACGACGTTGGCGACGTAGGTGAAGTCGCGCGTCTGCTCGCCGTCGCCGTAGATCACCGGCTGACGCCCCTCGAGCAGCGCGGTCGAGAACAGCGAGATCACGCCCGAGTACGGCGAGCCGGGATCCTGCCGCGGGCCGAACACGTTGAAGTAGCGGATGGTCACCGTCTCGAGCCCGTAGAGCCGCGTGAACATCTGGCAGTACCTGTTCCGCGACCAGCTTCTGCAGCGCGTACGGCGACAGCGGATCGGTCGGCATGTCCTCGCGCTTCGGCAGCGTCGGCGTGTTGCCGTACGCCGACGAGGAGCCGGCGTAGACGAGCCGCTTGACGCCGGCGTCGCGCGCCGCGACCAGCACGTTCAGCGACGCGTCGATGTTGGCGCGGTTCGAGGTCACCGGATCCTTGACCGAGCGCGGGACCGACGGGATCGCCGCCTGGTGCAGGACGTAGTCCATCCCGTCGACGGCCCGGACGGCGACGTCGCGGATCCGCCAGATCGCCTTCGAGGAATTCGACGCCGGGCAGATGAGCGAGATTGCGCCGCTTGCCGGTGATCAGGCTGTCGACGACGCGCACGCGCTGGCCGCGGCGGATGAGCTCTTCCGCCAGATGCGATCCGATGAAGCCGGCGCCGCCGGTGACGAGGTAGGAGCCATATGCTGGAGTGTTGGCAGTATGGCCCACCTTCAGCGGCGACGCCGCCTGGTGGACAAGCCGTCTACTGCGAAATGTCGGGAAGATCGGGAATCAGCTTCAGCGCGTTCGCGTAGTAGACCTTCCGCAGCACCTCGTCGGGCAAGCCGATGCCGTACAGCTTCCAGAAGGCGTGATAGTCGCGGTAGTAGTCGAAGTACTCGTCGTTGGTCTCGAACACGCGCCAGTAGTACGGGATACTCGTCGGGCTGGAAGCTGTCCTTGCCGAACAGCAGGCGGTCCTGGTACTTCGTGAAGAACTCGCGCGCCGTCCGCGGCTGCCGGCCGATGTCGTAGAGCACCGCGCCGACTTCCGCGTGAATGTTCGGCATCTGGTCCATCATCGCGCGCGAGCCGGCCGAGGTCGTTGGCGTGCCAGCCGAGGTGCGCCAGGACGAAGGTCGTCTTCGGATGCCTGGCGAGCAGTCGATCGCGCTCGCCCATCAGCTCTTCGAACGACGGAAAGCGCGTTCGATCGAAGTAGCGGCGATCCGGGATAAAGCGCCATCTCCAGCCAGCGCTCGTTCTGATAGTCCATCGGCTGGAAGAACTCCGCCGGGTCGGCGGTGTGGATGAAGACCGGGATGTTCAGCCGCGCCGCGGTCTGCCAGATCGGATCGAGCTCGGGATCGTCCAGCTTCAGCCGCGAGCCGTCGGTCTTGCGCGCGGTCAGGCCGAAGCCCTTCATGATCTCGCCGAGGCCGAGCGCGCCGGCCTTGATGTCGGCCTCGAGCTGCGCGGCGGCCTTCGGCGCCGAAGCCCGGTCCGACGTCGCGGAAAGTGATGTTGGTGAACATCACGAAGCGGTCCTTGTGCTGGCTGGCGCGAATCGCGGCGAGCTGCTGCTCGAGCCGTTCGCCGGACGCGCCGCTGGCGTTGACCATCACCTGCACGTTGATGGGATCCATCGCCGCGACGACCGCGCGCGATCGACGTCCTCCGAGGTCAGCGGCCGGCGGATGGCCGTGGATGTCGACGACCGGAAACTTCGCGCGCGGGACCGGGTGCTGCGGCACGACCAGCGTCGATCGCGGCTTGTACTCGCGGATGTTGGGTGGCGCGACTTCGGGCTCGCGCCCTTCCGCCGGACGCGGCCGGATCTGCCCCGGCGGCTGCTGCGCGCCGGCCAGGGCGGCGGCCAGGACGAAGCAGCGAAGAGGACCGCGCCGGAGCGTATGCGCATGCGGTCAAGAATATCGCAGTGAGCCGTAAGCCGAATTCTGTCTCTGCCTCCGCCTCGCGCCTTGCGGCGCTTCGGCGAACTGACAACGCGACGATCATTCCTCTAGGCCCGCCATTACTGGCGGGCTCCAGCGACCTACCCGGAGGCGGCGACGGGCCGTCGCTTCCCCCGAAGGGGATGCCTCCCTATTTGGTCTTGCTCCGTGTGGGGTTTTGCCTGCCACCCGTGTTACCACGGGCGCGGTGCGCTCTTACCGCACCTTTTCACCCTTACCGCCTGCGGACGCGGCCATTAGCCGCCTCGCTCAGGCGGTATGTTTTCTGTGCCACTTTCCTTCGAGTTACCCCGACCGGGCGTTACCCGGCACACTGCCCTGCGGAGTTCGGACTTTCCTCTCGCTTGCGCGAGCGATCGTCCAGCTCACTGCGACCATCACAAGTGTACACGGGGCAGGAGCGGGCGGTGCTGGCCATCACTTCCTGCCGATGCCTGCCTGCCATGCCAGCTCTGCTGCGCCTACCCGTCGGTTTCCTGAGAGATCTGGTACTGCTCGAGTTTCTTGTAAAGGTTGCTGCGGGGCGTGTCGATGACCTCGGCGGTCTTCGAGATGTTCCAGCCGTTCTCGCGCAGCTTGGCGACCAGAAGGCGCGCTCGGAGGTGTCCTTGAACTCGCGCAGCGTCCCCGCCGCCTTCGCCGCCTCGGCTTCGCCGGCCGGCTTCGGCGCGGCAAGCGCCCGCCGGACCGGCGCTCGCACCGGCTCGCCGTCGATGCGGCGGACGGGTTGCGAATCGTGCCCGGCAGGTCGGCGACGTCAATCGTGTCGCTCGCCGGTCATGATGATCAGGCGCTCGACCGTGTTCCGCAGCTCGCGGATGTTGCCCTTCCAGCGGTAGCGCTGCATCGCCTCGAGCGCGGCGTTCGTGATCCGCTTCGGCCGCGTGTTGTTCTCGCGGCTGAAGTACTCCATGTAGTGCCGGACGAGCAGCGGGATGTCGTCGGGGCGCTCGCGCAGCGGCGGCACGCTGGATCGGGATCACCGCGAGGCGGAAGTAGAGATCCTCGCGGAAGCTGCCCTTCTCGATTTCCTCCTCGAGGTTCTTGTTGGTGGCGGCGATCACGCGGACGTCGACCTTGATGGTCCGCGCCGAGCCGAGCCGCTCGACCTCGCCCTCCTGCAGCACGCGCAGCACCTTGGCCTGGGTCTTCGGGCTCATGTCGCCGACTTCGTCGAGGAAGATCGTTCCCTTGTCGGCCTGCTCGAACTTGCCGACCTGTTTTTCGGTGGCGCCGGTAAACGAGCCCTTCTCGTGGCCGAACAGCTCCGATTCGATGAGCTCCTCGGGGATCGCCGCGCAGTTCACCTGCACGAAGCGCTCGCGCCGCCGCAGGCTGTTGCGGTGGATCGTCCGCGCGACGAGCTCCTTGCCGACGCCGCTCTCGCCCTGGATGAGCACCGTCGCGTTGGTCGGCGCGGCGCGGCCGACCGCCGCCATCACCTGCTGGAGGGCGCCGCTCTCGCCGACCATCTGGTGGCGGACTTCGGCGTCCTTCTTGAGCGATCGGTTCTCGACGCGCAGGCGTCCCTGCTCGAGCGCGTTGCCGATCGTCACGAGCAGGCGATCGGTGCTCTCGAACGGCTTGTCGAGGAAGTCGGTCGCGCCGCGCTTGATCGCTTCGACGGCCGTGCTCGTCGTGCCGTGGCCCGAGATCATGACGACGGGCATGGTCTCGTCCATCGACCGGAGACGGGACAGGACGTCCATGCCGTCCATGCCCGGCATCTTGATGTCGAGCAGCACCAGGTCGGGCGCTGTCGCGCTCGGCGAGCGCCAGGCCTTCCGGGACCGGTCGCCGCGCCGACGAAGTCGTAGCCGTTGTACTCGAGCGTCATGCGCAGCGAGTCGCGGATCGCCGCGTCATCGTCGATGACCAGGATGCGCGTCTTAGGCATCGATCATCGTTCTTCGACGCTGACGGTCTTCAGCTGCCGCTGCTGCAGTTCGGGCGAGTAGAGGTACAGCGTGAGGATGTCGCCGGGGCTGGCCTCGAGCGCCAGGCGGCGGTAATCGTCGACCGACTGGATCGGCTTGCGGTTGATCTCGAGCAGGACCGAGCCGCTCTCGACGTCGGCGTCGAACGACGACGCTGAGCGGCTCGACGCGGGTAATCAGCACGCCGCGCGTCTGCTGCGGCAGCTGGAAGCGGTTGAACGCAGCGGCGTCCAGATCGCGGACGGTCAGGCCGAGCACCTGGTCCTGATTCGGCCGCGCGCCGGGCGGCGCGCTGGCCGGTTCGCTGCGACGTCAGCGTCCGCGGGGGCCGCTCCGCCAGCTTCACCGTGATCGGTGTGCTCCCGGCCGTCGCGGAGGAGCCGCAGCTCGGCCGCCGACCCCGGCTTCTGCGACGAGATCTCGCGGATCAGCTGATCGTCGGTGATGACGCGCGCCCTGGTTGAAGCGCAGGATGATGTCGTACGGCCGGATGCCCGCCCGCTCGGCCGGCGATCCTTCGGTGACGTCCTGGACCACGGCGCCCTCGTCGACCGGCAGTTCAGCGACCGCTGCAGGTCCCGATCGACGTCGCGCAGCGCGACGCCGATGTAGCCGCGCGACACGCGGCCGCGCTCGCGCAGCTGCGGGATGATCGACACGGCGCCGTTGATCGGCACGGCGAAGCCGATGTTGCTGGCGCGCGAGCTGATCGCGGCGTTGATGCCGATGACTTCGCCCCGCGAGTTGATCAGCGGCCCGCCGCTGTTCCCGAAGTTGATGGCGGCGTCGGTCTGGATGTAGTTGTCGAGGCTCGCGTCGAACAGCTTCCGGCCGATGAAGCTGACGACGCCGACCGTGACCGTGTGCTCGTAGCCGAGCGGGTTGCCGATCGCGCAGACCCACTCGCCCATCCGCAGCGTGCCGGAGTCGCCGATCGGCGCGACCGGCAGGCTCGCCTGGCCGTCGACCTTGATCAGCGCGATGTCGGTGTCCGGGATCGGAGCCCAACACGCGCGCGCGCAGCGTCCGGCCGTCCGACAGCTTGACCATGATGCGCTCGGCGCGCTCGATCACGTGGTTGTTGGTCAGGATGCTGCCGTCTTTGTCGATGATGAAGCCGCTGCCCGCGCCGCGGCGCGTCTGCCGATCGCGCGGGCTGTTGAAGTCGAACGGGCCGCCGAACGGATCGGGCGCTTCGCCGCCCGGCCGCCGCCGCCGCGTTTCGCGTACCGCTGCGGACGGTCGCGTCGATGTTCACGACCGCCGGGTTGACGCGCTCGACGACGTCAGCGAAGTTCACCGGCAGCGTGCCTGCCGGGCCGACCGGCGGCGGGCGCCGCCACGGCGTGCAGCGATCGGCTCGGGCCGAGGCGGCGCGCCGGCGGCGACCGAGGCGTGATCCAGCCCGCCGGCGAAAATCGCGCCCGACGAGGAAGGCGACGACCGCGGTGAGCGCCACGGAGACGATGGTGAACCGTCGGGACATGATTTCCGCCGACCCTGAAAGGGTCGGCCTACTCACTCATTATAAGAGCCGAAACGCCTCCTCATCCAGCGTTTCGACCCCGAGTTCACGCGCCTTCTCGAGCTTGCTGCCGGCATCCGCGCCGGCGACGAGGTAATTGGTCTTTCGGCTGACCGAGCCCGACACTTTGGCGCCGAGCCGCTCGAGCGCGGCCGTGGCGTCCTCGCGGCTCATCGATGAAAGCGTCCCCGTGATGCACGAAGACCTTCCCCGCCAGCGGACCGGGCTCGTCGCCAGGCTCGGGCGCCTGGCTGGCCATGTTCACGCCGGCGGCGGCCAGCCGCTCGACGAATCCGGCGATTGCGCGGCTCGTCGCTGAACATGCCGCACCGACTGCGGCGACGACCGGGCCGATCTCCGGCACCGTCTGCAGCGCTTCGACCGACGCGTCGAGCACGCGATCCATCGTCCGGAAATGCCGCGCCAGCGTCGCGGCGGCCTTCTCGCCGACGTGGCGGATGCCGAGCGCGTAGATCAGCCGCGAGAGGTCGTTCGACTTGCTCCGTTCGATCTGCTCGATGACGTTGCGGCCGACCTTCCCGAGCTTGCGCGGCCGCGCCTGTCTCGGACCGCGGTTCCCGCGGCGTGACCACGAGGTTCTCGAGCTGCGCCGCGTCGAGCGCGTAGATGTCGGCGAAGTCGTGGACGAGGTCCTGCTCCAGCAGCTGATCGATCAGCGATTCGCCGAGCCCCTCGATGTTCATCGCCGACCGCGAGGTGAAGTGCTCGAGGCTGCGGCGCAGCCGCGCCGGGCACGCCGCGTTGTCGCAGCGCCAGACCACTTCCTCCGCGTCGCGGTGCAGCGCGCTGCCGCACACCGGGCACGCGGTCGGCATCGTCCAGGGCGCGCTGCGCGGTGCGCCTTCGACGACGATCGACTTGACGACCTTGGGGATGACGTCGCCGGCCTTCTCGATGAGGACGCGGTCGCCCTCGCGGACGTCCTTGCGCGCGAGGTCCTCGGCGTTGTGAAGCGTCGCCATCGAGATGGTCGACCCGGCGAGAAACACCGGCTCCAGCACGGCGTACGGCGTCACCGCGCCGGTCCGGCCGACGTTGACCTCGATCCTTCGCAGCGTCGTCGTCGCCTGCTCCGCCGGGAACTTGAACGCCGTCGCCCAGCGCGGAAACTTCGCGGTCGTGCCGAGCCGTTCGCGCAGCGCGAGGTCGTCGACCTTGATGACGACGCCGTCGGTGTCGAACTGGAGCGTGCGCGCGCTTCTCGGCCCACTCCTGGCAGAACGCGACGAGCGCGTCGATGCCGGCGCAGGCGCGCCAGTGCGGCTCCACCGGCAGCCCCCACTCGCGCATCGCGGTCAGCATCTGCGCGTGAGTCGTAGGCGCTCCGGCTGTCGTCGAGCTCCGGTCCGCCCGAGCCCGAGCCTAATCACCTGGTAGGTGTACGCCGACAGCCCGCGTTTCGCCACGAGCGCCGGATCGAGGTTCCGCATCGTGCCGGCCGCCGCGTTGCGCGGGTTGGCGAACAGCGGCTCGCCGGCCTCCTCGCGCTCGCGATTGGTCCGCTCGAACGACGCCCGCGGCAGGAACACCTCGCCGCGCACTTCGATCCGGCCCGTCGGGCGCGCCCTTGCAGGCGCAGCGGAATCGCGCGGATGGTGCGGACGTTGGCCGTCACCTCTTCGCCGCGGGCGCCGTCGCCGCGCGTCGCCCCGCGCGACCAGCACGCCATCGTCGTAGGTCAGCGCGATGCTCAGGCCGTCGATCTTCAGCTCGGCGACGTAGGCGACCGGCGCGTCGCCCAGCGCCGGCGCCCTTCCGCACGCGCTCGTCGAAGGCGCGCAGCTCCTCTTCGTTGTAGGCGTTGTCGAGGCTGAGCATCGGCGCCAGGTGCTCGACCGTGGCGAAGCCCTCGGCCGGCCGTCCCGCCACGCGCTGCGTCGGCGAATCGGGCGTGACGAGATCCGGATGCTCGCGCCTCGAGCGCCTCGAGCTCGTGCAGCAGCCGGTCGAACTCCTCGTCGGAGATCTCGGGGTCGTTCAGGACGTAGTAGCGCTCTTCGTGGTGGCGGATCGGCGTCGCGGAGCTCGTCGGATGCGCTGCTCAGGCGGGACGTCACGCGGCACAGATGGACCTCTGTGTCCTTGCGTCCTGAACGAATTCACCGGCTATCGGTCGCGCGAGACGACGTAGTCGGGCAGCGCCAGCAGCGCGTCGCGCTCGGAGCTCGGCGGGAACGCGCTCAGCGGCTTCTTGGCGCGCTCGGCGAACTCCTCGGCGCGGCGGAAGGCGTAGTCGATCGAGCGGTGCTCGCTTAGGATCTGCAGCAGCTCGTTCCACTGCTGCTCGGCGACGGTGCGCGTGGCGATGATGTCGCGGACGATGCGCTCGCCGGCCGGCCTCGCCCTGCTGCAGCAGGTGGATGAGCGGCAGCGTCATCTTGCCTTCGCGCAGATCGGCGCCGATCGGCTTGCCGAGCGCGGCGGCGTCGCCGGTGAAGTCGAGCAGGTCGTCGACGATCTGGAACGCGATGCCGAGGTTGAACGCCGTACTCGCGCAGCGCCTCCTGCTGCTCGGGCGTGACGTTGCCGAGCATGCCGCCGATCTGCGCGCAGCCGCCGAAGAGATAGGCGGTCTTGCGCCGGATGATGTCGAAGTGCTCGTCCTCGGTGATGTCGGCGTCGCCGTTCTTGGTGAGCTGGTACAGCTCGCCTTCGATCATCCGCAGCGTGACGTCGCACAGCAGCCGCACGATGTCGAGCGTGTCGTGCGTGAGCGCCATCGCCATCGACTTGATGTAGAGGTAGTCGCCGAGCAGCACCGTGATGTCGTTGCCCCACCGCGAGTGCACGGCCAGGCGGCCGCGCCGCAGCTCGGAGTCGTCGATGATGTCGTCGTGGACGAGCGTGGCGGTGTGGATGAACTCGACGACCGCGGCGTACAGGACGGCGCGGTCGCCCTTGTAGCCGCTCAGGCGCGCGGCCATCAGCAGGACGGCCGGCCGGATCCGCTTGCCGCCGCTCGTCTGGATGTACTTGCCGATGGTCGGGATCAGCGTCGACCTGCGACTCGACGTGGCGGGCGAACTCGCGATCGACCCGCTCGAGATCGGCGCGGATCGGCTCGAAGATCTGCGACAGGGCGGGCGTCGTTTTTTCCACAGGAGTCAGCTGCAGCTAGGACTTTATCACGGCTTTACGGAGCAAACAGCGCGTGGAAGTTCGCGGTGGTGCGCGCGGCGAGATCCGCGGCGGGCATGCCGCGGTCGGCGGCGAGCGCCGCCACGACCGCCGCGACGCAGCGCCGGCTCGTTGCGCTTGCCGCGGTGCGGCACCGGCGCCAGAAACGGGCTGTCGGTTTCGGTCAGCAGCCGATCGAGCGGCACGAGCTGCGCCGTCTCGCGCAGCTCCGCCGCCTTCGGGAAGGTGACGATGCCGGCGAGCGAGATGTAGAACCCGAGGTCGAGCGCCGGCGCGCGCCAGCGCCGGGCGTGCCCGTGAAGCAGTGCAGCACGCCGCGCAGCGTCGCCGCCGCCTTCTTCGCGAAGGATCGCGAGCGTGTCGTCCTCGGCCTCGCGCGTGTGGATCACGACCGGCAGGCGCCGCTCGCGCGCGAGCCGCAGCTGCGCCCGGAAGACGCTGCTGCTGCACGTCGCGCGGCGAGAAGTCGTAGTGGTAGTCGAGGCCGATCTCGCCGACCGCCCGCGCCGATGGCGTCGCGTCCAGCTGCGGCCGCGGACCACCGCGGCCGCGCGCTCGGGATCGGCGGCGAACTCGTGCGCGGTGTGCGGGTGGACGCCGATGGACGTGCGGACCTCGGGCCAGAGCTGCTCGACGCGCCGCGCCTGCTCCGCCTCGGCGGCATTGCCGCCTTCGAGGATGACGAGCGCGCGCCCAGGACGCCCGCCGCCTTCGCCCGCGCGACGACCTGCTCGAGGTCGCCGCGGAACTTCTCGTCGGCCAGGTGGCAGTGGGAGTCGATCACGATCTGCCGGGCACGGAGGACGGAGGCCGCGGAAAACACGGTGACACGAAGTCCGGAGACGCTGGAGTCGACGAGCTGCGCCGGCCTGCAGCGGTCGCTGCGACGTGCATCTCAGACGTCTCCAAGCTCCGGACTCACGTACCGTGCTCGCATACTGCTTCAGGGCGCAGCCCCGACGGCAGCCGCGGCGAGCCGAGCAGGCGGATGAACTCCTGCCACCGCTTGTCGGGTTCGCTCAGTGCCGCCGCGCGACTCGATGAACTGCTTCACCAGGTCCTTGCCGAGGTTGTAGTTGATCACGTAGCTGCGGTAGTCGTCGAAGAACCGCGTGCGCTGTTCGGCGCGTTCCGGCGACATCAGCGCGAAGCGCGTCAGCCACTGGACGGCGGCCTGGCGATCGATCTCGCCGTTCAGGTAGCGGCGCGCCGCCTCGTTGCCGGCATACGACAGCCGGTCGATCAGGTCGTGGAAGTCGTAGTACTCGTCGACCCGCGCCGGATTCAGGCCGGCCGCCGGGAACAGCACCTCGCGCTCGAACGCGCGGCGCTCGGCGTCCGGGAACGCGACCTCGATGCCGTAGTTCGCGGTGCCTTCCGCGATCAGCGACTGCGGCGAGAACAGCGCATAGACCGAGAACTCCGGCCAGCCGCGATCGCGCGTCAGGTTCTTCTCGAGCAGCGCGTTGTAGACGTGGTGGCCCGGGATAGCCCTCGTGGCACGCCAGATCGATGGCGCGGTCGATGAAGATCGGCAGGTCGGTGTTGACCTGGATCACGCTGCGGTAGTTGCCGTGGTACCAGTTGTAGCCGCTCCACGACTTGTCGGTCACGTACTCGACCGTGAAGCTCTCGGTCGCCGGCAGCTCCAGGTGCGGCAGCGTCCGGCGCCGGCACTCGGCGATCGCCAGCATCGAAGACCTGCCCGAGCCGGTCGCGCGGGATGACGAACTGCTTTCGAACGCCTCGACGCGATCGACGAGCGGACCCTTGCCCGGCAGGCGCCGATCGAGATCGTCGAGCGTCGCCCTGGAAGTACGACTCGGGATGCGTCGGCGCGACGGCGTCGTACAGCGCCTGCGACTCCTCGTCGAACGACAGCTTCGTCGCCCGAGAGCATGCGGACCCGCGCCCGGAGCGCCTCGAGCTGGCGGCGCAGATATCGTGCCGAAGATGCGACAGCTCGACGTCTCCGGTCGCCTGCTCGGCGTGTTCGCGCCGGCCGACGATCGCTCCCGAGCGCATCGATCAGCCGTGCGGCGTCGGCGTCGATGTCGGCGAGCGGCCGCTTCCCTGTTTCGGCCTCGGCCTTCCACTCGGGCGGACCGTAGTAGGCGTCGACATAGGCCGGATCGTGCTGGCCCATCGCGAGCACGAGCTTCACGTAGCGTTCGGCAATCGCGTTCATCGATGTCGAGGCGGCGGGCTCGCTCGCCGCCCCGGCCGCAGGCCGACGAACGCGACAGGACACAAGTCAGCAAGGATGAGCTCGACGCCACCTGCCCTACCGCACCCGCGTCCCCGGCGCCGGCGGCTCGTCGAAGCTGACGAGCGTCGCCTTGCCGCCCTCGGGGCTGGCGGCCAGCACCATGCCGTTCGACTCGACGCCCATCAGCTTCGCCGGCTTCAGGTTGAAGACGACGACGACGGTCCGGCCGACGAGCGCCTCGGGCTCGTAGGACTCGGCGATGCCGGCGACGATGGTCCGCTGCTCGGTGCCGACGTCGACCAGCAGCTTGAGCAGCTTGTTCGACTTCGGCACGCGCTCGGCCGCGAGCACCTTCGCGACGCGCAGCTCGACTTTCATGAAGTCGTCGATCGAGATGGTGCTCGGCGGCTGCGCCTGCGGGGCTCGGGGCTGCGCCGCGGGTGCTGCGGCCGCGCTGCGGGTGCCGGGGCTGCTGCGGGTGCGGCGCGCTCCACGGTGCTGGGCGGCTCGGCTTCGGGGTGCTGTCGGCCATTTGTCTGAGTTCCTCCACTGAATGTTCGATGCGCGGAAACAGCTGCGACGGTCTCGCCGAACCTGCGTGCCCGGCGTCGAGCGTGCCGCGCGCCAGCGCTGGCCCAGGACGTCGGGCGTCGGTTCCAGCCCGAGCATCTGCAGCGTGCGCTCGGCGGTGCCCGGCATGAACGGCCGCAGCAGCTCGGCGATGACGCGCAGCGTGTCGGCGGCGACGTACAGCGCCGTGTCGAGCTCGGCGCGCCGGTCCGGCGGCCTTGGCCAGCTTCCAGGGCTCGCGCGTGACGATGTAGCGGTTGGTGGCGCCGATCACGTCCCAGATGTCGCGCAGCGCCGCGCTCAGCTGGAAACGCGCGCACCGACGCCGGCACGCTGCCAATCAAGGCGTCGACCGACAGCGCCGAGCACCTGCTCTGGTTCGCGGGCGGCGAGCGACGCATCGGCGCGCGGCACGACGCCCGCCGCAGTAGCGATGAACCATCGTCGTCGCGCGGCTGACCAGATTGCCGAGATCGTTCGCGAGATCGGCGTTGTACCGCGTGAGGAATCGCTTCGTCGCCGAAGTTGGCGTCCTGGCCGAAGACCATCTCGCGGAACACGAAGTAGCGCAGCGCGTCGAGGCCGAAGCGCTCGATGTAGTCCTGCGGCCGCACGACGTTGCCCTTCGACTTCGACATCTTCGCGCCGTCCATCAGCCACCAGCCGTGGCTGACGATCTGGCGCGGCAGCGGCAGGTCGGCGGCCATCAGGAACGCCGGCCAGTAGATCGCGTGCTGGCGGACGATTTCCTTGCCGATCAGGTGCACGTCGGCCGGCCAGTAGCGTCGTCGAACCGCGGCTCTGGATCGCTGGCCGTAACCCGACCGCGGTCATGTAGTTGGTCAGCGCGTCGAACCAGACGTACATCACGTGCGCCGGATCGTCGGGCACCGGAATGCCCCACTTGAACGACGTCCGGCTGACGCTGAGATCCTCGAGGCCGGCCTCGAGAAACGACATCATCTCGTTGCGGCGGATCGCCGGCGTCACGAACTCCGGGTTGCGGCGGTAGTGCTCGAGCAGCGGCTGCTGAAACGCCGACAGCTTGAAGAAGTAGCTCTCTTCGGCGATGCGCTCGACCGGCGTTGCCGCAGATCGGACAGCGGCCGTCCTGCAGCTGCGTCTCGGGCACGAAGACCTCGTCGACGGTGCAGTACCAGCCTTCGTACTTGTCCTTGTAGATGAAGCCGCGATCGCGGACCCGGCGCCACAGCGCCTGCGAGGCCGCGTAGTGCCGCGGCTCGGTCGTGCGGATGAAGTCGTCGTTGGCGATGTTGAGCGCCGGCAGCAGGTCGCGGAACTTCTGCGCCACGCGATCGGCGAACTGCGTTCGGCGTCAGCCCGGCTTTCTGCGCCGCCCGCTCGACCTTCTGGCCGTGCTCGTCGGTGCCGGTCAGAAAGAACACGTCGTCGCCCATGCAGGCGGTGCGCCCGCGCCACGGCGTCGGCCACCATCGTCGTGTAGGCGTGGCCGAGGTGCGGCTCGGCGTTGATGTAGTAGATCGGCGTGGTGATGTAGAAGCGGCTCACGACGGGTCACTCTGAGCGGCGCGCTCCGTAGGCCTGAATCGGCGATGGCCTGCACTTCCTTGACCGACAGGTTGCTCGCCGCCGCGATCCGCGCGCAGTCGTCGAACTCGGGCACGGCGTTGACGACCCGGCCGTCGCGCCACGCCAGCTTGAACCGGACCGCGCCGAGCGGCGTGTCGACGGTGACGATTTCGCGCCGCAGGCACTCGCGCTCGACCTCGTAGTGCCGCAGCCCGATCGTCGTCGTCTCCCTGAAGATGACGTCCGTCAGCGCCGGCCTGCAGCTCGGGCGCGCGCGACGACCGTCAGCAGCGTGCCCGGGCCGGTTCTTCTTCATCTGCACCGGCACGTAGAACACCTCGAGCGCGCCGGCCGCGTACAGCCGATCCATGACCACGCCGAAAATCTGCGGGTTCATGTCGTCGATTTCGCACTCGATGACGACGACGCGGTCGCCGCTGCGGCCGGTCGGCGGCCCGGCCGATGAGCACGCGCAGGACGTTCGGCGTCCCGGGATTGTCGCGGTCGCCGGCGCCGTAGCCGACCGCTCGACCGCATCGCGGGAATCGGGCCGAACGACGAGGCGTAGCTCGTGGCGATGAGCGCGCCGGTCGGCGTGACCAGCTCCTTCTGGACGGCGCCGCTGTAGACCGGCGCGTCGCCGAGCAGCTTCAGCGTCGCCGGCGCCGGCACGGGAAACAGCCCGTGCGCGGACTGGACCGTGCCGCCGCCGACGTTCAGCGGCGAGCAGACGATGCGATCGGCGCCGACCCACTCGAGCGCGAACACCGCGCCGACGATGTCGATGATCGAGTCGAGCGCGCCGACCTCGTGCAGGTGGACCTTCTCGATCGGCATCTGATGAATCGCCGCTTCGGCTTCGCCAAGCCGCTGGAACAGCTCCTTCGCGCGCGTCGCGGCCAGCCGGCGAGAGCGCCGATGCGATCGATCAGCTCGAAGATCGACTTCAGGTGGCGATGCGGGTGATGGTCATGGTGCGTGGTGCTGCGCGGCTGCGCCGTGCAGGGTGCTGGTGCGGCTTCGCCTGCAGAGTGCTCGTCGGCTCCGCCTGTAGAGTGCTCGTGACACGGAACTTGGTGGCCGACACGCCGGCGCGCAGCACGCGTTCGGCCGTGACCTCGTACCCGGACATCGCCAGGCTGCCGAGCGCCGCGCTTCAGCTCGTCGAGCGGCAGACCGGCATCGAGCAGGGCGCCGAGCACCATGTCGCCGGAAATGCCGGAGAAGCAATCGAAATAGAGAACACGGGACATACGGTCAATGCGCTATCGTTCACGCTTCTCGGTTCTCGCTTCTCAGTTCGTGTTCAGGTTCGGTTCGAGGTTCGAACTTCGAAGTTCGCGAGTTCGGCCGAACGCCGAACTCAGCACCGAACTTGAACACGAACCGAGAACCGTGAACTGAGAAGCGTGAACGACGAGTTCGTTACAACTCTCCCATCTCCTTCAAACTGCAGTACCGCGCGTCGCCGAGCACGATGTGGTCGACGACCGGGATGCCCATCAGCTCGCCGACCGCCGCCAGCCGCCGCGTCAGCGCGACGTCGTCGGGGCTCGGGCTGGGATCGCCCGACGGATGGTTGTGGAACACGACGACCGCCGCCGCCGCGCCGAGCATCGCTTCCCGGAACACGTCGCGCGGCTCGACGACGGTCGAGTTCAGCGTCCCGATCGCGACGACCGTCGTCCGGAGCACGCGGTGCTTGCGTGTCGAGCAGCACGACGCCGAAATGCTCGATCGGCCGCGACCCGAACGCCGGCAGCAGAAACGCGGCCGCGTCGCGCGGCGTGCGCCAGCCGGACGCGCGCCGCCGGCGCGATGCGCCAGCGTCCGCCGCCCGAGCTCCAGCGCCGCGACGAGCTTGGCCGCCTTGGCCGGCCCGATGCCGGCCACCTGCGCCAGATCGCCGCACGACGATCGCGCCAGGCCGTGCAGTCCGCCGCGCGCGCGCAGCAGATCGTTCGCGACGTCGAGCGCGCCGGCGTGCGCGCAGCCGCTGCCGAGCACGAGCGCCACCAGCTCGTTGTCGCCGAGCGCCGCCGCGCCGTGACGCAGCAGCTTCTCGCGCGGACGATCGTCGGGCGACAGGTCTTTCATCCTACAATACTCACTTGATGCCGCGCGCGTGGGCCCTCCTGGCACTGCTCGTCCTGTTCACGACGGCGTGCGGCGGCGACCCTCCCGACAAGGAGATGCAGCAGGCGCAGGGCGCGATCGACGCGGCGCGTGCCGCCGGCGCCGACGTGTACGCCGCCGAAGAATTCGCCGCCGCGGAGGCCGCGCTGACGCGCGCCGGCGCGGCGGTGGCGGCGCGCGACTACCGCCTCGCCCTCAACCACGCGCTCGACAGCCGCGAGCGCGCCCAGAATGCCGCCAAGCTGGCCGCCGACGGCATGGCGGCCGCGCGCGTCGAGGCCGACCGCAGCCATCACGCCGCGCGGCGATCGGGCGTCGCAGGGCATGCGAACCGGTTGAAATCAACCGGACGTGCCTCGCCTGCCGGCCCGGACCGTCGCTGCCGTGCGCGCGTCGGTGGCCGACGCCGACAGGCAGGTGCAAGAAGCGCGCGCAGCCTTCGACCGCGGCGACTACAAGGCGGCGCAGGCCGCCGGCCGACCGCCGCAAATGACTGCGCTGAGCGCGGCTACGCGGCGATCTGGAAACCGCCGCGGCCGCCGCCGCCAAGCGCCGGCGCTAATCGCGGCCGTCAGAATTTGCCAGGGATTCCGGTTACAGCCGGTACGCGGAATCTGCCGGAGCCACTCGCCTTCGACAGCACTTCCGCCCAGCCCGTCAGGTAGACGCCGTCGGCTCGCCACTCGACCCGCTGGGCGCCGCCCGGCGCGACGACGTCGGCTCGCGTGCGCGGCGCCGCCGAACGAGCGGCCGCGACGAGCGCCGCGCACGAACCGGTGCCCGACGAAGACGGTCGGTCCGACGCCGCGCTCCCAGATCAGGATGCGGACGCGATCCGGCGTTTCCACTTCGGCGAACTCGACGTTGGTCCCTTCGGGAAACATCGCGTGGCGTTCGAGCGCCGCGCCGATCCGGCGGAAACGCGGCTCGTCCGGCAGCGGGCCCAGGATGACGCATTGCGGATTGCCCATGTCGAGCACGACGGGATGCGATCGTCTCGCCGGCGACCTCGAGCGGCAGCACCTGCCGGACGTCGCGCGGCGGGCCCATCGCCGTCCGGAAGATCTGGCGCGATCCCGTCGCGTCCGGTCCGCGACAGCTGCTTGACGCCGGCCTCGGTCCGGATCGCCACGGTCGCATCGGCGTCGAGCGTCGTGCTGCAGGAGCAGCGCGCCGAGCGCCCGTACGCCGTTGCCCGACACTTCGGCGCGGCTGCCGTCGGCGTTCAGCAGCCGCATGCGCGACTTCGTCCGCCGCCGGCTCGTAGACGATGAGGCCGTCGGCGCCGACGCCGGTGTGGCGATCGCACATCTCGCGCGCCAGCGCGTCGAGGCGGGCGCCGGCCACGTCCTCGGCCGTCACGTAGAGGAAGTCGTTGCCGTAGGCGTGGGCTTTGGCGAACTTCAGCACGATTTAACGACGGCCAGCATCGAGGTGATTCGTTGCATTCGATCAACTTTTTTCACTGGCGCTGGGGCCCCACCCCCAGCGCGTACTAACGCTGATCGCCTCGTCGCTCGGACTGAAGAACCGGTTCCTCGGCTCGGCATGGCCGCAGGCGCTTGTCCACTCCTATTTCCGGCAGAAGGCGAGCAGGTGCCACCCGAACGGCCGCACGACCCGGCGCGGCAGGACGTTGAAGGCGCCGACGAAGACGCCGTTGTAGACCGCGCCCTTCCATCCGCCGTGCAGGCGCGACTTCACCGGGAAGCGCTCCGGGACGATCGCGCACCTCGCGGAAGCCGCGCGAGAAGCCGCTTGAACTCGCCGATGCTGAACTTGAGCAGGACCGGCGCGTCCTGGTGCTCGAGCCCCACCTTCATCAGCTGCGACAGCGCGTTCAGCCACGAAATGCGGTTGTAGACCTGGAAGACGGCCTCGCCGCCTGGCTTGAGGACGCGGCGGCATTCGGCGACCAGCCGCTCGGGGTTTGCGGTGTACTGGACGACGCCGTGCGCGTAGACCAGGTCGAACGAGTCGTCGCCGAACGGCAGGTGTTCGCCGTCTGCGACCCGGAAGTCGCCCTGCGAGCCCCTGCTGCTCGAAGTTCGCCCGCGCCAGCGCAATCGCCGATTCGGCAAGGTCGACGCCGGTGACGATCGCGCCGCCGCGGGCAAACCGCGCCAGATCGACGCCGGCGCCGCAGCCCACCTCGAGAACCCGGCGGCCGCCGTATCCGTCGAAGTCGACGAGGCGCAGCAGATGATGCAGCTTCTCGAAGTGATACTGATCCAGATCGTCGAAGAACCCGCGCGATCCGACCGGGTGCCTGGTGATTTCGAGATCGTGGATGTGCTGTTCCCAGTACGCGCGAACTTCGTCGACCGTCGCCACGCCGGATAATATAGCCCGACGTGCTTCGCGATCCGGACCGGCTCACCCAGCGCACGTTCGACGTGCTCGTCGTCGGCGGCGGCGTCTACGGCCTGACGATCGCGTACGACGCGGCGCAGCGCGGCGCTGCGGTGGCGCTCGTCGAGCGCGACGATTTCGGCAGCGGCAGCTCCTTCAACCACCTGCGCACCATTCACGGCGGGCTCCGCTACCTGCAGCACCTGAACATCGCTCGCGCGCGCGAATCGGTGCGCGAACGGCGCACGCTCGCCCGCATCGCGCCGCATGCCGTCGTCCCGCTGCGCTTCGCGCTGCCGCTCTACCGATCGCTGACCAGGGGGCGGCTCGCGATGCGCGCCGGCTTGCTCGTCGACCGGGTCGTGGCGGCCGGCCGCAACCGCGAGCGTGCCGCCGACGCTGCACCTCCGTCCGGGCCGGGTGGTCTCGCGCCAGCATGCCATCGAGCACTTTCCCGGGCTGCGCCGGCGCGGGATGACCGGCGCCGCCGTCTGGTACGACTACGTCGCGCCCGAAGCGGATCGGCTGACGTTCAGTTGGGCGCTTGCCGCCGCCGCCCACGGCGCTGTCCTTGCCAACCACGTCGAAGCCGTCAGCGTTGCGCAAAGAGGGACGGCGGGTGGCGGGCGTCGCATGCGTCGATCGACTCTCGGGCCAGACCATCGACGTCGCAGCAAAAGCAGTGGTCAATGCGACCGGCGGCGCGATCGATCGCCTGCTCGGCTCGGTCGGCATCTCGACCGGCATCCCGATGCTCAAGGCGATGAACCTGGTCACGACGCGCGAGGCGGGCGATGCGGCGCTCGGCGGACGATCCGCGTCCGGCCGCAATCTGTTCCTGGTTCCCTGGCGGCGCCGAGCGCTGTTCGGGACCTGGGAGTCGCGGACGGTCTGCACACCCGACCAGGCAGCTCCGACCGAGCAGGAGGTGGCCTCGTTCATCACCGAGCTGAACGAAGCGTTTCCGGCGCTCGATCTTCAGCGATCGGACGTCAGCCTCGTCCATCGCGGCGTCGTGCCAGCCGTCAACGACGTCGAGCGGTGTCGCGCTGGAAGGGCGGCCCCAGGTTCGCGACCATGCGGCAGACGGCGTCGAGGGTCTTCTCAGCGTCGCCGGCACGAAGTACACGACCGCGCGGGCGGTGGCGGAGGAAGTCGTCGATTCCGTTGTCGGGAAGCTGACAGGCACCTACGCGTCCTGCCGGACGGCGGCCACTCCGCTGCCCGGCGGCCACGTTCGCGACGCCGCCCTGACGATCGCAGAGGCGCGCCGCGACTACGACAGATCTCGTGCCGAGCGACACGATCCCCCATCTCGTCGCCGCCTACGGATCGCGCGTATCGCGAGGTGGTGGACCTCGCCCGAACGCACGCCCGAGTGGTGCGCGCGGCTCGCCACCGACTCCCCCGTCGATCGGCGCGGAACTGGTCTGGGCGGTGCGTCACGAGATGGCCCTGAAACGCTGTGCGATGCGGTCCTCCGGCGCACGCCGCTCGGCGCGCTCGGGCTATCCCGGTGACGCGGCCGTCGCGCAGCGGCCGGCTCTCGGCGACGAACGTGGGTGGAGCGACGCGGAGCGCCGGATTGGCGACGCTGACAGAGCTTCTATGACGTGGTCCGAGAATGAGCGCCGAGCGAGACTGCGACGCGGGGTGTACCTGCAGACTGCGGATGAGTCGACCTCGCGGGTAAGACTAGACTGAATCGCCCATGACCAGCGCCGCCGTCGCGGCGCTCCTTGTCCTCATTCGTGCGCACTCAGGCCGCCGCGCAGTCACCGACGACCGAAAGCGAACCACCGGCGATCGGGTTCGACGTTCGACGCCGACATCCTTCAAGACCTGCCGCTCGGCGAAACATCTACGCGCTGCTCGAAACCACGCAAGCCGACGTCATCTGCGGATCGGTTCAACAGCGGCGGGCTCAATATCGGCGGGCCGTCGCGCCTTGACGGGTTTCTCAGCTCGTGGTCGCAGACGCTGTTCCGCATCGGCGATCTGAACGTCTCGGATCCCAACGGCGGCGGCGCGCTCTGCTCTTTCCCGAGGCGATGCCCTGGCAGCGCCTGCGGGTGGACACCGGGCTGATGCCGGCCGACATCAATACTCCTGGCCTCGCGGTCACGCTCGAACCGCGTCGCCCGGCTCCGGATGGACTGGCACCATCAGCGGCTCGGGATCGGGCGGCAGCCTCGCGGCCGGTGCGCCGGCCGATCAGCCGCCGCCGATTGCCCGCCTCGAGGAATACGCGCGAGGCTCCGGCCTGGTCAGCGGGCCGATCACCAGCCGCTGTGGGTCTTGCCGCTGGAGGCGCGTTGGCCGGCTCTCGGAGCTTCAGCCGCGAACTCGAGCCGACCACACGGAACACCCTCGCGCTCGGGCTTCGCGCATGTGACGTTCGCCGCGTCGCCGACCGCGCAAGTGGCGCGCGCTCGGGTGGGTGCAGCGCGCCGAGAGGCCATTCCAGGAATGGCTGTCGTTTCAGGATCCCTCGGCCGCCACGCGCGACACCGCCGTCCACGTGCAGTCGACCTGGGACGAGCGGCCGTCGTCCGGCTGGCGTTGGCGGGCGTTCGGGGGATTCACGCAGCGCTCGCGCGGACACGAGTTCGGCGTGCCCTCGGTCGTAATGGAACGGATCTCTGCCGGGCCGGTGCCGGAAGTCGTCGATGAAGCCGCCGGGCGGACCACGCGCCGGCTGGCGGGTGGAGTGCGGCTCGCGCCATCGGCCGATTCCGCTTCACGGCATCAGCTTGAATTCGGCGTTGACGTCGACGCCGCTTCGACCAGCGCGCGCGATCAGTTCGCGGGGACGGTGCACGAGCTCATCGACAGCTCGCGCGCGCGGATCTGGAACTACGACACCGGCCCAGGCGGAGTCACGACGGCGCGCCGTCACAACGTCCGTTTACGTGGCCGACACGATCGCGCTGTCGCCCACACTCACCCTCGACGCAAGCCTCGCGCACGGAGCTGGTGCACGGCTCTGCGGAAGGGGCCGAGACAAATGTGAACTGGCTGAGCCTGCTGCCCGCGGCGCGCGTCCGCTGGCAGTTCGCCGAGCGGCGGACCGGTTGCGCTCGTGGGCGGGTACGCGCGATCCGCCAACACGCTGACGCCTGAACTGGCTGGCGTACGGGGATCCGGCCGGCCCACGTCGCCAGAGTCGCCGCCGCGGCGCGGCCGGGTGTCCTCGTCGCCCGAGTGGGACCCGGCACGGGCGGCAATCCGTCGTTCAGCCAGATCGACGACGACCTTCGGCGGCCCTACACCGACGAATTCGTCGTCGGCGTCGAGTCTGGCCGCCGCGAGTCGATGCGATTCACGCTGACCGGCATCGCCCGTCGTGAGGGCAACCTGCTCGCCGTCGTGAACACCGGCGTGCCGGTCTCCGGCTACAGCACCATCGAGATCGAGGACGAGTACATCTTCCTCCGCAACCCGGAGGACGACCGTATGCTCACCGTCTACAACCGGCTGCCGTCCGACGTTCGGCCGGGACACCTATCTCCTGACCAATCCTGAGCTGGACGCCGCGCACTCGCTGGCTCTGCGGCTGACGGCTGAACGCGCGAGCGAGCGGCTCTTCATCCTCTTCGGCGCGACCGCGTATCTCGCGCGAGGGATCCGGCGGAAACCGCGGCTACGGTCCGCGCGAGAACGACCAGGACATGCCCGGCGAGCTGTTCACCAACCCCAATGCCGCGACCTACTCGCGCGGCCGGTTGTTCAGCGACCGCGGGTTCACGATCAAGTGGACGACGCGTCTATCGCATGCCGTACGACATCACCCTTGGCGCGATCGCCCGCTACCAGGACGGCCAGCCGTTCTCGCGCATGGTCGTCGTCCCCGACCTGAACCAGGGGCCCGAGGCCGTGCAGGCCTATCCGAATGGCGGAACGCGGTTCACCTTCACCGGCACCCTCGACCTCCGGCTGCAGAAGGGATTCACGATCGGCTCGACGCGGCTCGACGCCCTGTTCGACGCCTACAACCTGCTCACCCGTTCGAACGAAGTCGAGGAGTACGTCGTCACCGGCCCGGCCTTTCGCACGCCGACCGCGATCCAGCCGCCGCACAGCCTTCACCTGGGCTTGCGCCTGACGTTCTAGCACTGCTGGATGTGTGGCCGTCTCCTCTGTGTCCGCGTGTCATTCGCGTGCCGTCGGTGCTCGCGGCCTGGGCGCTCTTCAAGCTGCGCACGGTCGTCGACGTCGCGTGCGGCTACAAGGCGAAGGTGCTCTGCACCGCGATCTTCGCGAGCGGACGCGCGGCTCGATCCGCAGCACGCGGACGAGAGTCGCCGCGGATAGCTACTGGCTGTTGCGTCCGTTCCGCGCGAGAGTCGATCGATGCCGCCGCGTCAGTGACGACGTCGCTCGCCGGCCTGCGCCCGCGCATGGCCGTCTACCGCTCGGGCTTTGGGGCCACCCTCATTCCGCGCCAGCCTGCGAGCATTGGCTCCGTTCCTGTACGGGAACGACGCCTCGCCGCCGCACCCGCCGTCCGCTCACGCTGCTGCCGCTCCGGCCACAGGTTCAGCGCGTCGTCGATCGCTGCGTTCGAGGAGCCGAATCCGTCGCGCATGCGGCGCACCCATGCCGTCGTCGTCGTTCACGACGGCGACATCGTCGCCGAGCGGTACGCGCGAGGCGTCAGTGCCGACACTCCCCTGCCCGGCTGGTCGATGGCCAAGAGCGTCCTGAACGCGCTCATCGGCATCCTCGTCGAGGACGGCCGGCTGTCGATCGATTCGCGTGAGCTGCTGCCGCTGTGGCGCTCACCCGATCCGCGCGCCGCGATTTCGCTCGAGGATCTCCTGCGCATGCGCAGCGGCCTGCGGTTCTCCGAGGCTGTACTCGAACCCGTGGTCCGACGTGGTGCAGGATGCTCTTCACCGTGCCGGACACCGCCGCGTACGCATCCAGGCGGCCGTTGAGCGCCGCTCCGGGATCGGTCTGGAGCTATTCGAGCGGCACGACGAACATCCTGTCAGCCATCGTCCGCCGGACGGTTGGCGAATCCGAGTACGCGAGCTGGCCGAGACGGGCGCTGTTCGACCGGCTCGGGATGCCCAGCGCGATCGTCGAGCCGGACGCATCGGGCACGTTCGTGTTCTCGTCGTTCATGCTGGCGACGGCGCGCGACTGGGCGACGATACGGTCAGCTGTGGGCGGACGGCGGACGGTGTCGGCGACCGCGCGATTCTGTCGAAGGAATGGATCCGGTTCAGCACCACGCCGACGGTCGAATCGCCCGACGGCGGCTACGGCGCCCACTGGTGGCTGAAGCTGAATCCGGAGATCGGCGGCAGCGACCCCGCGGCGGCCGCCATCGCGACCGATGCATTCTTCGCGATCGGCCACGAAGGGCCAGACGCTCACCGTGATTCCGTCGCGCCGCCTCGTGCTCGTCAGGCTCGGCGCGTCGATCTACATCGACGCGTGGAATCAGGCGGAGTTCGTGCGGCGTCGCTGCAGGACTAGGTCGTCTTCAGAGCATCTGCAGCCGCTGTTCACGGAAGCTGAAAAGCGTTGAACACGTAGGTGATGCCGCCGGTGAACCCGATCGTCGGATCGATCGAGGTCAGGCCGATCAGCAGGGCGCCGTCGAACCGGATCAGATCCGGGCGTGTAGCGGCTGCCGATGGTGAGCATGACCGCGGCTCTCGGTGCCGGGAAAGGCCTCGCCGCTGCGCAACGACGCGCGGCCGTTCACTTCCCCGACGACCTCCGCGCGGTCGGTCAGCGCGCGGGCGAGCGAGAAGCCATAGGTGAGCACGTCGTTCTGACGATTGCCCTCGGTTGGATCGGCCAGGATGCCAAGCCCGATGTTTCCGACGATGCGTATCGACTGGACCGTCTTGGCGCCGAGCAGCGAGGCGAAGAAATCGGTGGTGTCGAGCCCGAGGCCGCTCTCGTTGCTCGCGTTCGGCAGCTTCGTCGCGAAGCGGAGCGCGAACGACGGTCGGTTGGCGCGTTCGGACATGAGCCGGATTTTCGTGCCGATGACCAGGTCCTGGATGTCGCTCGTGGCGTCGTCGTCGACTCTGAAGCATGTGCGCCAGCGGCGCGTTCGGATTGCGCGAGTCGATCGACAGGTGGTTGTAGAGCCCGCCGTCGATCTGCAGCTCGGCGATCTGGCTGATGCCGATGCTCAGGCCGAGAGTGGAATCCGCCACAGGTCGCCCCGCAGGCCAGAGACCGGGTAGTGCTGATCGGCGGCGAAGTCGACACCGCCTTCGATCAGCAGGCGCCCGGCGCCGATCGGCTCGGGATCTTCAGTCGTGAGCGGCCGTTGCTGCGCAGCGACCGGGTTTGCCATGAGACAGCATCAATGCCGAGCACGCATCGCAATGCGGCGCACTGCGTAGCCGAGGTCGATCTGTTTCCGAGGGCGAGGCTTCAGCTCAGTCGCGACTGACGCTGATGCCTCGCGCTCAGCGAAAAACGGTTCGGCTCAGCATGTCCGTAGGTGCTCGCTGTCCGTCGCACTAGTCCTGCGTTACTGCCTCGCTCCTTGCTCTCCATCTCAAAATCGCTTTCTGCTATCAAGCAGCAGCGTCACCGGGCCGTCGTTGACCAGGGCGACGTGCATTTTCGCCTGAAACTCGCCGGTCGCCAGCGTCAGCCCGGACGCGCGCAGGTCGCTGACGACGTGCTCATACAGCGGCCGCGCGACGTTCGGGCGCGGCTGCCGCGTCGAAGGACGGCCGGCGGCCCTTTCCGGCAGTCGCCCGCCAGCGTGAACTGCGACACGACCAGCACGGCGCCCCCGACGTCGGCGACCGAGAGGTTCATGCGGTCGTCTCCGGTCGGGAAAGATGCGCAGCTCGCGGATTTTCGACGCGATGTATTGGACGTCGGCGGGACCGTCGCCGGTCTCGACGCCCAGCAGCACGAGAAGCCCGGGCCCGATCCGGCCGGTTTCACGCGAGGTGTCGCCGTCCAGCACCGCTACTGACGCGGAGGCAACGCGCTGGACGACCGCCCTCATGCGGACGGGACGAGCGGCACCACCGTGGTGCGGACCTTCAGGTCTGGTGTCGTGCGGACCTTTCGGTCCGCCTGAGCGACCTTCAGGTCCGCCGTGCCGGCGCAATTCGCCGGGCGGGTTCGAGCCGCGTGTCGAGCAGGTGCCGCGGCGCGACGTTGGCCAGCGCCTTGAGCATCGACTGCTTCACCCCGGGATGCTCGCGTTCGAGCTCCATCAGCAGCCGCTTGGTCCGCTGCCGCTGCAAGCTCGAGGTCGCCGCACGCCGGACAGCAGCAGCCGATGATCGGCAGCTCGCACTGCTTCGTGTAGGCGCGCGCCTCGTCTTCGCCGACGTAGACCAGCGGCCGAATCACCACGTGCGCGCCGTCGTCGGACACCAGCTTGGCCGGCATCGCCTTGAGCGCGCCGGCGAAGAACAGGTTCAGCAGGAGCGTTTCGATGAAGTCGTCGGCGTGATGGCCGAGCGCGATCTTGGTCGCCCCGACTTCCGTCGCGATCCGGTACAGCACGCCGCGGCGCAGGCGGGCGCACAGCGAGCACGGCGTCTGGTCGGCGTCGAGGATGTCCTCGATCACCTCGCCGATGCCGGTGTGCTCGATGCGGTACTCCCAGCCGCGCGCCTCGCAGGTCTTCGCGATGAGGTCGTGCTTGTATTCCTTGTAGCCGGAGTCGACGTTGACGGCGACGAGGCTGAACCGGATCGGCGCGCGCTGGCGGAGGACGTCGAGGATCTGCAGCAGCGCCCAGCTGTCCTTGCCGCCCGACAGCCCGACCATGACGCGGTCGCCGTCCTCGATCATCTGGTAGTCGACGATCGCCTTGGTCGTCTTCTTCGCGAGCCGCGCCTCGAGATCGGTCCGATACCCCATGCGACGATTCTATCAGGGATGTCGGCCCCCTCCTCTACGGCGCCTTGCACGTGAAGCTCGCGGCTTCGTCGATGCTGCCGGTTCCCTTGTAGGCGGCGACCTGCGGGTACGGGCAGAGCGGCCGCGTGCGATCGACGACGCCTTTGGTCGCATGCGACGCGACGATTTGATCGGGCGCTCGCCCGTGCTCGACCCATTGTTCGAGCGCGGCGAGCGCGTCGAAGGTGTCGGGCCCTTCCCCGCCGCTGCAATGCGCCATGCCCGGCGCCATGAACAGCCGGTAGCCGCCGTTGACACTTTCGACGCGCCGACCGCTTCCAGCACGCGCTGATGGTAGTGGGTGACGTTCAACGGCGAGATCTGCGGGTCGCTCCAGCCGTGGTAGGCGATCATCTTTCCGCCGCGGTCGATGAACGGCTTCAGATTGGGATCGAGTGCGTTGATCGATGTCGCTTGTCGACCTCTTCGGCGCGGGCGACGTCGGTGTCGACATTGAACTTGTCGATGGTCCACGTCGGGTCGCCGAACACGATGAAGCGGAATTGATCGAGACCGGTCGCGCGTGCCGAGGCCGTCCAGCCCGAGGTCGGTCCATCCGAGCTCGCTGCCAGGCGCGACGCCGGCGATGATCGCGCTTCGTCCTGGGATGGACGACGTTGGAGTACATCAACCGCGCCGTTTCGACCTGCGCCTTCGACAGGCACGAGCCATCCGGCGGCGCCGCCGCGGCATTCGAGCACGCCGGGATCGAACTTGCACCGCTGCGGGTTTTCGATCAGGCCGTCCTTGACGCCGTCGAGCGCATCACAGGCCGCGACGACGGCGGCGTGCAGAAGCTGGCGTGCCGGCTGCAGCAGCCGCGCGTCAGGGTTCGACTGCAGGGCCCTCTCGACCTGCACCGCTCGCGCGGCTCGGGACGTCCAGTCGAGTCCCGGGCGAACCGGCGATGATGCCGTTGAAATCGTCGGGGATGTCGCTGCGCGGCTTTCATTCCCTGGCGCCCGCCGGCCGAGCAGCCCGGTCCAGTACGAGAACTTCGGCGCCTGATCGTAGTGGCTCGTGATGATTCGTTTCGCGGCCGTCGTCATCTCGTGGACGGCACGCCATCCGAAGTCGACGACCTTTTCCGGATGGCCAACGGCCCAGCTCGCGGTGTTGCCGGTATGACCCGTATCGGTCGAGCTCGTCGCGTAGCCGCGCGGCAGGGCGGCGGCCATCGGCCGGATAGGCGATGTTGCCGTTGAACGCGCCATTGCCGACGGCCTGGAACTTGCCGTTCCAGCCGGCGGCTGGCAGCCAGACCTCGATCTTGATGTCTGAGTCGCTCGAGGGCTTCAAGCGTTGCCGCCACGCGGCAAAACGCGGGCAGCGTGCGAAATGCGCGGTTATCACCGCCGGCCTGGCGGCATGAACGCTCCGGCCTGACCAGCGGGCCTCGGTGATCGTGGCGTTCGGCAGCGCCAACGCCGCCAGCTGCTCGCATGGCGTGCCGGCGGCCTGCGGGTGCATCGAAAACATGCTCGCCAGAACGATTGCCGCCAGACAGCCGTTCAGAATCCTCATGGCAGCTCCTTCCCTCTCAGAGCACGAGGTTATCTACACCGCCGGTGCTCAGTCCCGGTGGGAAACCACGCGTGCCGGGACGCCGACGGTCACCGCGTGCGCCGGGCACGTTTCGCGAACCACCGCGGCCGCGCCGACGATGGCGTGTTCGCCGATGCGTCACGCCGTCGAGAATTTTCGCGCCCTGCGCCAATCCAGGCGC
The DNA here is from genome assembly GCA_963720005.1 of uncultured Acidobacteriota bacterium. Taxonomy (GTDB): domain Bacteria; phylum Acidobacteriota; class Vicinamibacteria; order Vicinamibacterales; family CAVVIG01; genus CAVREM01. The sequence goes on from CAVREM010000112.1 coordinate 31,905, forward strand.
CCGTCGCCGACGTCCACGCCCGCCGAGGTCCTCGCCTGCGCGAGCACCGGGCGCGGTCGGGTCGGAGAAGTCGTGATCGCCGCCGATGATGTAGCTGTAGGCGGCCATCAGGACGCTGGCGCCGAATCGTGACGCGGCTGGCCGAGAACACCTCGCAGTTGAAGCCGATGTTCGCGCCATCGGCGAGCTCGATGTCGCCGTTCTTGCACGAGAGGATCGGTGTTGCGGCCGATGAAGACCCCGCTGCCGATGCGGATGCCGCGGTTCGACTCGCCTTTCGCGTCGAGGAGGCAGTTGTCGTCGACGACCACGTTGCTGCCGATGTGAATCTTGTGCGGGTGACGCAGGACGACGTTCTGTCCGAAGACGACGTTGCGGCCGCAGGACCCGAGCAGCAGCGGATACAGCGCCTTGCGCAGCGCCAGACCGAGCGCGCCCGCGCGCGCCTGCGCCAGCATCACGACCAGCTCGTACTTCAAGCAGCGCGCCCAGGCCCGGCTGTCCCACCACCAGCGCCGCGTACTTCTGCCGCGCTGACGTTCCCGTCGCGAAGAGCTGTTCCTGCGCCTTGCCGATCGCTGGTTTCGTGTCGGTCATGCGGGCCCGATCGTTGCTGTCGGTCGAAGCGCGCTGATGAAAAGCTCAAACACGGACACGACGGACACGAACGGAACACGACGGTTTGCTCCTCCACGGCGACATAACGAGCTCAATCATAAGTGCTTCATATCGTGTGTATTCGCGGCTCGGCCCCGGCTTGCCGGAGAGAGTCTACAAGACATGCGTTGGCTACGAACTGACATGTCGCGGGATTCCATACGAGGCCGAGAAGTTGCTACCCGTCGAGTATGACGGACTCAGGTTCGAGTTCGGGTATCGGGTGGATCTGCTGGTTGCCGATGCCGTGATTGTCGAAGTGAAGTCGGTCCAGGCCATTCTTCCAGTCCACGAAGCGCAACTCATGGCCTACCTGCGACTCAGTCGCAAAAGGGTCGGTCTGCTGATCAACTTCAACGTGGCGGACCTCAAGGAGGGGATCCGCCGAAGAGTCTGGGGCTGAGCACCGGTTCGACGGGGCGTCGCGAAGCGACGCGTGCGGGTGGAGACGAGCGCGAAAATGAGAACCATCCGCGTTCCAGCGGTTTTCGTTTTCGCGCTCGTCTCCACCCGCACGTCGGCCGGCCTGCGGCCGGCCACCCCGTCGAACCGTTCGCAACCCGCAATCTTGCCGTTCGTGTCCGTCCGTGTCCGTCGTGTCCGTGTTAGAGCTCTAATGCTTCAAATCCACCGGTTTGCCCGGTACCACTCCAGTGTCCGGGCAATGCCCTCTTTCAACCCGATTCTTGGGGCGTACCCGATTTCCTGCCGCGCACGCGTGATATCGAACGCGCGGCTCTTCGTATAGAAATCCACCCTGCGCCGGTAGAGCGGCGGCTCGACGCCAAACGGCGCGCACAGCAGTTCGCAGGCGGCGCCGGCCAACCAGACCGGCCAGACCGGCAGATGCACACGGGGCGGCTTCGTCCCGGCCACTGCCGCCATCAGCGCGACGAGGTCATTCAGCGTCGTCACTTCCCCACCCGCGAGAATGTAGGTGCGGTTCGCCGCCGCCGGATGTTCCCCGCACAGCCGGAAGCCCTCGACCAGATCGTCGATGTAAGGTGAGGTGATAGTAAATCCTGCCGTTACCCAGCATCGGAAAGCGGCCGCGCGCGACTCCGCCGAAGAGTTTCAGGAGCCGGCGATCGCCGGGCCCGTATATGCCCGTCGGCCGCACGATCGTCACCGGGAATCCCCAGTCGCCGGCCTGCGTCGCGCGCCAGGTGTTCGCCCTCGAGCTTCGTCTCCTGATACACATCGCCTGGCTTCAGCGGCGCATCTTCGTTCGGCCGGCGGATGCTCCACGTCGCCGTGCACGCCGACCGTGCTGCAGTGCACGACGCGGTTGACGCCCGGCGGCCGCCGCGGCTTCGACGATGGCGCCGGCTGCGACGGCGTTCACCTGCGCGGTAGGTTTCCTTCGCGAGGCCCGGCCTGCCGGTAGAGCGCGGCGATGTTGTAGACGACCTCGACGCCGGCGGTTGCGCGGCTGAAGGGCGTCCGGATCGCGGATGTCCCCGACGACCAGTTCGACGCCGGCGGCCGACAGGTCGCGCCGCGCGCGCCGGATCGCGGACCAGCGCGCGCACCTGGCGGCCCGACCGCGCGAGGTGCAGCGGCGAGGTGGCTGCCGGTGAATCCGGTCGCGCCGGTGACGAGGTCAGGCAGTCGGCCCGCTCGGCCCGCTCGGCCATGACGGTCACCGGCGAGCCGAACCGACGCAGCAGCCCCGCGCGCTCCAGCAGCGCCTCGGCCGTCGTCGTGAACTTCCGCGAGCCGATCGCCTTGTGCAGCGCGATCGGCAGCACGAACTGCCGGTGAAGCTCGCGGACCTCGAAGCCGACTGCGCCGAGCGCGGCCGCGATGTCGCGATCCGCGAAGACCCGATACGGTTCGGTCTTCGCGCCGATGCGGGCCGCAGATCCGCCGCGACATGGACTGCAGCCGCGCCGCGCTTCTCGACGAGGGGTAGTCGAAGATCACCCGGCGCGACGCCACGCGGCACAGCTCCGACAGCGCCTCGCGCCATCGCGGCGAGTGCATCAGCATCCGCAGGCTGACCGCGACATCGAACGAACGGTCCGGGAACTCGAGCGCGTGCGCGTCGCGGTGGACGAAGGTGATCGCGCGTCCGGCCGCGCGCGCGCGCTCGCGGGCGACCGCCAGCATCTGCTCGGACGCGTCCACGCCGGTGACCTCGGCGCCGCCTTGAGCCAGCAGCAGAGCGGCGCGGCCCGTCCCGGTGCCGACGTCCAGGACCGGCCGGCCGCGGATGTCGCCGGCCATGCGGACGATCACGGCCGCCTGGGTCTCGGCGACGAGCTCGCCGATCGGCCCGCCGAAGCGCCGATCGTCGAAGGTGCGGGCGGTCTGCGGGATCGGCGTAGACGGTGTAGCTGTAGTGGTCCGGCGACATCACGCCGCCAGCAGCGCGCACGCGCGGCGCGTCCGCTCCAGATAGGCCTGGTAGCTGTACTTGGTGTCGGCGAGCTGCCGGGCCTGCCGGCCGATCGCGGCAGCGGCGGCCGGATCATTCATCGCGGACAGGATGCCGGCGGCGAACTCGCCAGCCGACGCGCCGGTCAGGATCGCCGTTTCGTCGCTCAGCACCTGCGTGTGGGTGAGGAGCCGGGTCGCGACGATCGGCCGGCCAGACCGCAGGTACTGATAAATCTTGAGCGGCGTATTGGTGCCGCGCGAACGCGGCGAGACGAGCACGTCGGCGGCCAGCAGATACGCCGGAATGTCGCCGGCCGGCTGCTCGCCGGCAAAGATCGTGACGTCGGCGATGCCGGCGTCCGCGGCCTGCTTTTGTGCGTGGCGCACCTGCTCCGGCTTGCCGCCGGCCAGCAGCAGCCGCGCGTCCGGCCGCTCGGCCTTCACGATGGCCATCGCGGCAAACAGCAGGTCGAGGCCCTGGTACGCCTCGAACGTCCCCGTGTAGAGCACGAGCGGCGTCGCCGGGCGCAGGCCGAACCTCGATCGAATGCGCGCCGCCTCATCGGGCGTCGCGTGATCCTCGGACGAGCCAGGAGCGTTTTCGATCAGCACCACCCGCGCGCGCCGGATCGATCGCGCGGACGGTGTCTTCGAGCGACGGGCAGATCACGATGACCGCCTGCGAGCGCCGGATCATCAGCCGTTCGATCGCCAGGAAGACGCGCCGCACGAGCGTGGAGCGGCTGAACGCGAAATTGGTCAGCTGCTGCGGCAGGCTCGAGTGCATGTCGTACAAGTGCGGGACGCCGACGCAGCGCCGACAGCACGATGCCGATGAGCCCGCCTTCCTCGTGGGAGTGGATGGCGTCGTACCGGCCGGCGAGGGCGCGGCGCAGCGCGGTGAGCGACAGCAACGCGTCGAGCGGCAGCTTGGCAAACGAGGGGCCGATCTTCACGCTGGCGGACGAACGGCGGCCTGAGCGATCGGAACACGCGCAAGCCCGGCATCACCACGTCCTGGCCGAACGGGTAGGTGACGAGATCGACCTCATGCCCGAGATCGGTGAGGGCGCGGATGCGGTGAAACTCGCTGAAGGGCGTGCCGCGCGGCTCGAAAAACGGCTCGGGCGCGATCATCAGGATGCGCATGCAGTCGCGTGATTTTCTCATGGATTCGACGTACAATCGCGTCGCTCCTCTGACATGTCCGACCAGTCCAGACGTGCGTCGCTGCGCCGCCGCGCCCTCCTCGCCGTCGAGGTCGTCGTCAGCATCGGGCTGCTGACGTTTCTCCTCTCGCGCGTCGACATGGCCGCGCTGTGGGCCGGCGGCGCGCCGCGCGTCGGTCGCGTGGCTGGGCGATCGCGCTCGGGCTGTACTTCTTCAACGTGCTGACGAGTGCGTGGCGCTGGCAGCTGCTGCTGCGCGCGCAGGGCGTGCAGGTGCCGGCGCGGACGCTGCTGTCTTCGTATCTCGTCGCCGGATTCTTCAACAACTTCCTGCCGAGCACCATCGGCGGCGACGTCGTCCGCATCCGCGACACGGCGCGGCCCGCGCAATCGAAGACGCTGGCCACGACGGTCGTGTTCGTGGATCGCGCGCTCGGCCTGATGGGGCTCGTGCTGGTCGCGGCGCTTGGCGCGACCGTCGCGATGATCATGAAAGGCCAGGACGCCTCGCCGATCTGGCCGTACTGGCTCTGGGCCGCCTTCCTCGTCGGGCTCGCCGCGGCGGCGCCGGCCGTCATCGCACCCGCACGGCCTCGGCCGACTGCTGCAGCCGCTCGCGGCGTTTCATCCGGAGTGGGTCGGCGAGCGGATCGAGAAGCTGACGGCCGCGCTGGCCCGCTTCCGCGCCAGCCCCGGGGCCCTCGCCGGCTGTTTCACCGGCGCGGTGATCGTGCAGATGCTGCTCGTCGGCTTCCATTTCGCGATCGTCTACGCGCTCGACATGCCGATCACGTTCTGGGATCTTGCCGTGATCGTGCCCTTGTCGTTCATCATCCAGATGCTGCCGGTGTCGGTGAACGGCTACGGCGTCCGCGAGGCGACGTTCGCGTTCTATTTCAGCCGGCTGGGCGTGCCGATCAGCTCGGCCCTCCTCGTTTCGCTGATGGCGACCGGCCTGATGATGCTCTTCTCGCTCAGCGGCGCGGCCGTGTACTTCTCGCGCAGCCGCTGAGACTCGTGCCCTCGTACAATCCAGCCGCCGCAGAAGTCGATCGCGAGCTGTGGGCAGTGCATCGCCGATCTGCCCGCGGAGATCCGCCAGGCGATCGTCTCCAGGCTTCTCCCCTCCTTCACACCATCGCAGCAGATCGACGAGAGCCAGGGCCGGCAAGGACAACGTCTCCGACGAGGATTTCGTCCGCGTCGCGTACCGACCGGGTGCTGGCGCGAGCCGCGGACGAAAGTGGCCTGCGGCACTACACGGCCAGCCTCGCTGCCGGGAATACACGAGCGAACGTCGTGCGGGCCCTGGTCCAGTCGCCGGAGTTCGCCCGGCGATCGGCCCGCGTGCCGCGCGATACCCAGCTCTGTGAGCTCGCCAACCCCGCGAAGTGGGACAACGAGGAGTGGGTCGACATCCTCCGAAGCCTCGGGCTGTCCGACGACAAGCGGCTCATGCACCGCAAGCCGTACGAGTTCGCGCAGCTGATTTTCGGCGGCCGCCGCCTGGGCGTCATGGACGACGAGGCGAGGGTGTTGAGCGTCGGCGCGGGCCACGAGGGCGTGTTGTACTGGCTCGCGAACCGCGTCGGATGGGTCGTCGCGACCGATCTCTACGAAGGGGTATGGCAGCAGGTGCAGGGCCGCGAAGGGGATCCGAACGTCCTGAGGAACCCGGAGGCCTACGCCCCGTTTCCGTACCGGCGCGATCGCCTGACGTTCATGCGGATGGACGGCCGCCGGCTCGCCTTCCGCGACGGCACGTTCGACCTCGCCTATTCCCTGTCCTCGATCGAGCATTTCGGCGGCGTCGAGAATGCCGCCTCGACCCTGCGCGAGATGGGGCGTGTGCTCCGCCCGGGCGGCATCGTCGCGCTCGCCACGGAGTACGTTCTGGCCGGTCCGCCACACGAAGAGACGTTCCAGCCGGCGGAGTTCGTGCAGCTGTCGATCAGCCCGGCCTCGAGCTCGTCGAGCCGATCGATACGGGCGTCTACCGGCGCTACGCGTTCACGCCGGTCGATCTTTACGGCGATCCCTTCGAAACGCCCCACATGCTCGTCCGGTTCAACGACACCGTGTTCACGACGGTGATGGTGTTTCTGAGAAAAACGTAATCGGGGCTCGGGACTCGGGGCTCGGTAGGCGTAGGGCGGACCTCTCAGGTCCGCCTGAGCCGGCCGTGGCCTACTGAGCGCCTCGAGCCTACGTGATCATTTCAGCACGGCGCGAAACCGCAGCAGCGCGCCGAGGTTGCGGTAGTCCGGCGATCCATCGACGAGGTGCGGGACGAAGCCGTCGCTGGAGTGGGTGGTCATCAGGTAGACGCTGTCGCCGTAGCGGCCCGGGACTGGCGAGCCCGCCGGCACCGTGAACGTCGTCACTTTCCGCGGTTCGAGCACGGTCGACACCTCGTCGCCGCCCAGCGAGACGGAAAGCGTCGTCCGAATCGGCGACTCGGCTTCGACCAGCAGGTGACTGACCGGGCGCTCCGCGCGCAGGATGATCTCCGCGCGCCCCGACCCGGAAATCCACATGCCGGGCGGCTCGGGCGGCCACGCGTTCTGATCGAGGAACGACAGCCGGAGACCAGGGTCGCCGTACGGAATCGGCGAACGCATCGGCTGCGCGAGCGCGACCGGCAAGTCTTGCGACATCGGCAATTCGACCGGCAGCCGCCTCGGCATGCCGCGCTCGTACAACTCCCACGTGAACTTGGCGGCGGCGAACGGGTTGACGAGCATCCTCGCCGTGAACAGCGCGCCAACCAGCCACGCGAGCAGTCCCGGTCCAAGTGACGCCATCGGCGGCATCAGGAACAGCAGGACCGGATAGGCGCTGAGGGCATACCGATTACCTGGCGGGCCTCCCCCGCCGCTCCACGTGAATGGCAGCACGAGCAGAAGCAGCGACGCAGGCGAGCAGGAACCCGGCGAAGGTCACGATGCGCCAGTCGTCTCGCCGGCTGCGCGACACCAGCCAGGCGACGATGGCGACGAAGCCGGGAAAGTAGTACGGGATGAAACCGAAATGCCGGCCGAGGAGAAAGTACTCGATGTTGCGGGCGAACCGGGCCGGCAGCTGGCGGTTGATCAGCACGGCTTGAGCCGCCTGGCCGGGATCGTCGGTGACCTGCTGCGGGAAGCTTTGCCACGTCGCGTCGGATCGATCGAACGGAAACCGATCGACGAACGTTTTCCGGTCGCCCGCCTGGTAGTTGAACTCGCCCGTGACGGCGGCGTTCAGCGCAAACAGCTGCGCCGCCGCAGCGACCGCGACGGTGCCGATCGCAAACCCGCGAATCCATTGGCGGCGCCACCACGCGAGCGCCACGAGCGGCGCGACCAGCACTGGCACCGGCAGTGGCTTGGAATAGGTGGCGACGCCAAGCAGCACAGCGGCGGCGAAGTCGGTCCATGGCGCGGTGAGAAGACGGGCTGCGGTCCGGCTAAAGCCGGACGCTACGTCTGGACATACGTCCGGCTAAAGCCGGACGCTACGCCGGACGACGCCGGACGCTACGCGGGACGCAACGCCGCTGACGACAATCGGTGTCGGCTCGTACGTAGCGTCCGGCTTCAGCCGGACGTCCTGAGCGCGGACCTCCTTGTACAGCCACAGGAAATATGCGAACAGGACGATCGCCAGGTTGAAGACGTCCGGCATCAGGAACGCGCCGTAGACCGGGAGCGCCGCCGCGCCGAAGAAGGCGGAGGTGAAAAGCGCCGCGCTCGCCGGCGGAGACTGTGCCGCCAGGAACACGTAGGCGCAGACGACCGCCAGCGCCAGCAGCAGCACGTTGAAGATCAGCAGGCCGTTGAGGCCGTAGAGCCGCACGAACGGTGCCGCCAGCAGCGGGTAGATGAACGCCTTGCCGTAGTACAGCCGATCGGGATTGGTGTCGTCGCGCTTCATCAGGCGGACGAACGGGAACGGCCCGCCGAACGCCATCCGCAGGTGCTTGCCTCGCTTCAGGAAGATGCCGTTCGGTCCGCTGTGATACAGGCCGGCGAACCGTTCGAGATCCCGCTTCTCGTAGGTGAGATCGCCGTCGTACGCCACGCTGAGCGCCATCGCGACGTAGGTCGCCTCGTCGCTCTTGACGCCGTAGCCGGTCCGCGGCACGTCGACCGATCGGGCCAGCGCCAACAGGACGACGAACACGACGAAGGCCACGAGCGCCGGCCCCAGGTGTCGATGAGACCGGCGGGGTCATTGCCACGGCGTCAGGAACGCCAAGTCGGCGGTGAGCACGCCGCGCCGGTGCGACGCGCGCGACACCTGGTGCAGGAGCTGGTACAGCCGCTCCATCTTGCGGACGAACGCGTCGATGTCGTAGCGCCGGCCGGTCTCGCGGGCGGCCGCTCCCAGCCGCGCGCGTTCGTCGGGACGGTCCATCGCCCAGATGATCCGCGCGGCGAGCGCCGCCGCGTCGCGCTTCGGGACGATCCAGCGCATCGCGATCGGGGGTGAGGATGTCGAGCAGGCCGTCGGCATCGGTCGAGACGATCGGCTTGCCCATCGCCAGCGCCTCGAACGCCGTAATCGGCGTCCCCTCCCACAGCGACGGAAACACGCTGAGGTCGAAGGCCGACAGCGTGCGCGCCACGTCGCGGCGAAAGCCGGCGAACACGAACCGATCGCCGAGGCCGAGCCGCGCGGCCTGTGCCTGGAGCCCGCCAAGGAGCGGTCCTTCGCCGACCAGGAAGAAGCGCGCCGCCGGCCGCTGACGCACGACCTCCAGCGGCAGCGTCGACGAGGTACGAATTGCCCTTCGATTCGTGCAGGCGGGTCACGGTGCCGATCGCGAACTCGCCCGGCGGCGATGCCGAGCTCGCGCGCGCGCCTCGGCGATCTCGTCCGCCGTCCGCGACCGGCTGAACTCCTCGAGCGGGACGCCGAGGTACACGACCTTGACCTTCGAGGCGTCAATCTGGCGCGCGCCGACCACGAAGTCGGCGGTGCTCTGCGAGACCGCCAGCGCGATGTCGGTGAACGGCTCGAGCGCGCGGTCGGCGACCTTCTGGAACCAGGGCGTCGCGGTCAGGTTGGCGTGCTCGTGCAGGATGGTCGGAATGCGCCGGATGGCGCCGGCCATCCGGCCGAACGTGGTCGCGCCGTAGCCATGCAGGTGCAGGACGTCGATCCGCTTGCGATCGATGACCTTCAGCAGCGCCGGCAGCGTGAGCGGATCGAACTTGCCGCGCTCGAGGTAGGTGATGTCGACGCCCAGTCTGCTCGAGCGTCTCCTCGGAGAGGTCTTTCTTGCGCAGGCTGACGAGCGAGACGCGGAACCGCTCGCGGATCGAAGCGCGGAATCATCCAGCCGAACAGCCGCTTGACGCCGTGCATGCGCGATCCCTCCCAGCCGAGGTGATCGCAGACCTGCAGGATGTTCAGAGGGCGCGGGCTGATTTCCGACATCGAGGATGAGCGTCGGAATTATAGCGCGCACGAAGGCTGAGGCTCGGGACTCGGCTGAGGACGGGACTCGGGCTCGGGCTCGGACTCGTCCGTGCGAGTCCGAGCCCGAGTCCCGAGCACCGAGTCGATCTACCGCGCGATGATGACCCGGAAGTTGCCGCCGTTGTCGTTGACGTTGTCGTCGTTGATGCCGAGGAACAGCGTGCCGCTCGCCGGCATGCGCACCGACGTGTTGCGGCCGATCAGGAACGGCTGGCCGTTGTCGATGCGGCCGATCAGCGCGCCGGCCGGCGCGTTGGGAATCGGCACGTCAGGCCCGCCCGGCGTGCGCCGCGGCGCGCCGGCCGCGCTCACCTTGGCGTTCGGCGCGTACTCGATTTCACCCGACGACGCGGAAGTTGAGCGTCTCGCCGTCCCGCACGTTGACATCGGTTTCCGATCCACTGCTGATTGCCCGGGACGGTGAACGTCGTCGTTTGACGGCGCCCGAGCGTGCCGGCAGTGCCCGAGCCACGCGATTAGCGCCCGTCCGGCCGCCGGGCCGCGGCGCCGGTCGGGTTCAGGACGACGAGCGCCACCTCGTCGGAGTTGAACTGCCGCTGACCGGACGGCGTGTCGACGTACAGGATCTTCGGCTGCGTTGCCGCCGATATCCGATCAGCCGCCCGTCGACGGTCTGACCATTACGCAGCAGGATGCGCGGCTGCCCGCCGACGCCCGACGGAGATCGGCCGTCGCCGGCGAAGTCGATCTGCGCAACTTCGGACGGCGGGATGTTGCGCTCCTGACCGTTCTGCCGGATCAGCAGGCCTGGCGCGGCGATGTCGATCACGTCAGCGGCGATGCGATCGCCGGATCGCATGACGATCGTGGCCGGCGCGCCGGGCGCCTGGGCCACGGCCGGGATGGCCAAGCGCGGCCAGTAACAGTAATGAAAGAACGGCCCTCTTCATCATTGTCATCCTCTACATTTGGTGACACTCGTGCGTGTCGACCCAACCGAAGCTGCAATGATGATGCCTGGCGGCAGTGGCCTAGAACCGGACGCGCAGGCCCCCGCCAATCTGAATGCCACCCGCCTCGACCGTGACGCGTTCCGCCGCCGCTCAGCGGCATGTCGGACGAGGCGCCCGAATAGCGGAAGAACGCGCCGATCCCGAACTTCGGCGTCAGCCGGTAGGTGCCGTCGAGACCAGCCGTAAACGCCACTGCCGTGTCCGACTGCTCGATTTGCTGGACTCCAGCTGATCGACACCGAGTTGTAAGGAGGCGTTTCCACCACGGTGACGGTTTCGACGAAAGTCCTGCTTGATGCTGTAGAACGACGGGCCGACGAGCACCGCGAGCTCGATCTCCTCCGACAACGGGATCATCCAGACCAGGTGCGTGTGCAAGGCGCTCTCGCTGTGCGAGAGCTCGCCGGTGCTCGCCGTCGCGGTCCTCGATTGGCCGCCGACGACCGGATGCGGAATCTGCGCGACTGAGCGTCGGCGACTCGGTCTTGCTGAAATACGAGTAGCCGACGTGCACGCCGAGGTTCTCCCACAGGCGGTAGCCGACGGCGAAGTCGGGAAAGGCGCCGGACCCGATGGTGTGCGGCACAGTGATGGTTGCAGGGTCTCCGTTGATTTCTGGTGCGGAGACCTCGGTCGAAATCACGCGACTGGGGCTGGATACCGAAATTGACGGACAGATATCCGCGGTCTTGCCACGGAATCATCTGCGCCTGGGCGTCCGCGATGCCCGCTGACATCACTACACAGACCATGACCAGCCACTTCGTCATTTTCATCACGCATCATCCTGTGGAAGGAGGGGCCAGGCGCGCGAGGGCGAGCTCAGCAGGAGCTCTCGTCGGCGCACGTCGCAATAATTTAACATGACGCGCGCGACTCCTTGACACGCGATCGCACACGTACTATCCTCGCCCTGCTCCTCCGCTGTACTGCGGCCGGACCCCAGCCCGCCGCCTAAAGCCGTCTCCCAGCCGCGTCGATATAACGAATGAGGGATCTTCTGTGCAGGTCCCGGCTCTTCGTGGAGAGAGGTATGTCTCGAAAGATCCTCCAGGCGTGCGCTGGCGTGCTCGTCGCCATCGGTGTCAGCGCCTGTGAGATGACCAAGAGCGAGCACCCGCTCGGGCCGACGGTCGCCGGGCCGATTCCCGGCGTCAACATCACGTCGCCGACGCCGCTCGAACCCGCGCAGGGGTTCCGGATTCGCCGTCGAATCACAGCCGGTCACCTTGACGCTGTCGAACGCCGCGACGACCGGGGTCCGTCCGCTGAACTACCTGTTCGAGGTCGCGACCGACGCGGGGTTCTCCAACAAGGTATTCAGCCGCGACGGCATCACGCCCGGGGCGAGCGGCCGCACGACGCTGCGGCTGCCGAATGCGCTGGCGCCCGAGCGGTCGTACTACTGGCGCGCGCGCGCACAGGACGGCGCGAACACCGGCCCGTACTCGGCGGCCGCGTTTTTCAACGTCTTCACCCCGGTCGTGCTCGGCAAGCCGATCCTGCAGGAACCGGTCGGCAACGCGACGGCGGCGTCACCGCAGCCGACGTTGAGATTCGCGAACGCGCCGCGCAGCGGACCGGCGGGGCCGATCACCTACGAGATTCAGCTGGCCGAAAACGACGCGTTCAGCCCGGCCGTCGGCATCTGGGCGGTCGACGAGACGGCCGGGCCAGACGACCCTGGCGGTGCCGGTGCTGCTGACAGCGGGCAAACAGTACTTCTGGCGCGTACGCGGATCCGAGGCGACGACCGTCGGTCCTTGGTCGGATACGCAGGCGTTCAAGGCGCCGGCCCCGCGGCGGCGGCGGCGGTGGCGGCGGCGGTGGCGGTGGAGACTGCGCGCCAATCCGGCCAAGCATGTCGGCCGGGACCAGCGATCGACGCGTCGCGCGCGGAACAGGATCGTGTTGCGCGACTGGCGAGGAGTTCCCGGGCATTGCTAGCCCAGGTGTTTCCGACCGAGCGAAGCGGCGATCACTGCCGCGGAACAGCTGCTGCGGCGCATGATCTGGCACCTCAGGCTGGCCGGGTTCCAGGCGGAACCGGCAGAGAAATCCGTCGGGTGCGATATCCGAACGACAAGCTGACCGTGTTTGCAGACGGCGGCTGGCACGTCTACGACGTCATGTCCACTCGGCTATGCCGGGTCGCCGGCTCGACGTCGACTTCAACGAGGTCGCTTCACCGATCCACGTGCCGGATACGGGGATCCCGGACTGACGTTTCAGGGCGGCGGGACAGGCAGGGCAGGATGAGGTCACGGAGAACGGAGCCGCACCTCCGGTCCCTACCGCCTGCCCTACCTGCCCTTCCAGCCGTCCACCGCTGCCGTACAATAACCAGTACGTGTCCAAGGACAGCTTCACGCTCCGCTACCTGGCGCGCACCGCCGCCGGCGTCCCGCGCGACCTGGCGAACACCCTGGTGGTGTCGAAGCTGAAGCCGATCCACGCCGACCGTGCTCATCTACAACTGCACGTGGGTGTGCGACGCCCGCTGCGAGATGTGCAACAACTGGAAGCACGGCGACCGCAAGTCCGACATGACGCTCGACCAGCTCGAGCCGGCGATGGCGCATCCGTTCTGGGGCAGCATCGAGAACCTGAACATCTCCGGCGGCGAGCCGACGACGCGCAACGACCTGCCGGAGATGGTCGAGATGTTCCACCGGCACCTGCCGCGGATGCGCAAGATCGGCATCAACACCACCGGCCTGACGCCGCACCGCGCGATCCCGATGCTCACCCGCATCGTGAAGTTCTGCGCCGAGCAAGGACCTGCTGCTCAGCATCCGCGTGTCGCTCGACGGCATCGGCGACATCCACGATCAGGTCCGGCACGTCAAGCAGGGGTTCGACAAGGCGTGCCAGACGATCGAGGCGATGCAGGCGCTCGCCCAGGAGTACCCGAACTTTCAGTTCGGCCTGGCCTCGACGATTTTCGGCAGCAACCTCGAGGACGCCGAGAACATCCTCGCGTGGGCGCGCACGAAGAAGCTCGACATCGTGTTCAACATGCTGCGGTTCACCGACGCGATGTTGAACAACAAGGAGCTGCAGGAGACGATCGGCTTCCACGAGCGCGAGGAAGCAGTTCATGCGGAACTTCTTCCTGGACCGCGTCCAGGAGGAGTCGGTGCTGAGCGGCCAGGCGTTCCTCTACCTGCACTACGCCGACATGATCGCCAACGGCTATCAGCGGACGATGCCCTGCCCGTTCCGGACGCAGGGGCTGCTGCTGAATCCGTACGGCGACCTGCACTACTGCGAGAACTCGAAGGCGATCGGCAACGTGCTCGACGACGCCCGCCGGCGAGCTGTACTTCGCGGCCGCCAACCTCGCGCATCGCGAGGAGGTCAAGAACAACGTCTGCCCCACCTGCCTGAGCCCCTGCCAGGTGAACGTCGGCGCGATGAAGCAGTTCGTGCCGTACGCGAAGTTCCTCGTCCGGGCCTACCAGGTGAAGCGCGACCCGGCCCGGCACCTCGAGACGCTGCCCACGCCGCAGCCTTGACCGATCGGTCGGCCACCGTCGGTCGCCGGACTCGGGCGCATCGCCGGTTCGCTCGCGCGGCCTGACCGGCTACATCCTGTGGCGAGCGATCCGGCCGCGGTCGCGGCGGCCGCCGCCGGTGTCGACTGGCGGCTGGATTGGCGTCGCCGTCCTGCTCGTCCTCGTCGATCGCGCGCTGATGGCGTACCGCTGGGTCGCGCTGCTCTGCACGATCGAGGCGGACCGCCGGCCGCCAATGGCGCCGCTGATGCGCGTGTTCTTCGTCAGCACCTTCGTCGGGACCTTCCTGCCGGCCAGCATCGGCGGCGACATCGTCCGCAGCTACAGGCTCGCGCGGCTCAACGTCGACGCCGGCGACGCGGTCGCGTCGGTGCTGATGGACCGCCTGCTCGGCGTGGCGTCGATTTTCCTGATGGCGCTCGCCGGGCTCGCGCTGGCCCGCGATCTGGCCCAGAACGCTGGCGATCGTCGTCGGCCTGGTCGCGGCCGCGGCGGCCTGCGCCGCGACGCTGCTCCTGATCTTCAGCCCGGCAACCGCGGCGCTGGTCGCGCGCGTCGCGTCGCGGCTGCCGTTCGGCGCCGCGCGGCGCGCCGGCACTGAAGATCGTCGAGTCCATCCGCAAGTACGCCGCGCACTCGCCGCAGCTCCTGGCGGTGCTCGCCTGCTCGCTCGGCGTTCAGGTCTGCGCATCGCTGCAGGCGTTCTGTCTCGGCCGCAGCCTCGGCATCGACGCACCGCTCGCCGCCTATTTCGCCTTCGTGCCGCTGATCCTGCTGATCATGCTCCTGCCGGTGACCTTCAACGGCCTCGGCACGTCGCAGGCGGCGTTCGTGTGGTTCTTCGCGCGCGCCGGCGTCACGTCCGCGGCCGCCTTCGCGCTGTCGGTGCTGTTCGTCGCGCTCGGCATCGTGGGCAACCTGCCAGGTGCCATGCTGTACGCGGCCGGATCCGGCGAGCCGGAGACGCGGCCGACCACGCCATGACCACGCGCCGCCTGCTTCGCGCCAGCGCGTTCGCTGCTGTTCAACCTGATCGTCGCGATCGTCGTCGTCGAGATCGTGCTCGCCGGAGTCATGGCGGCGCCGTCGGCGGCGGGGCCGATGCCGCGCAGCGTCCGCGTCCTGTTCCAGCAGGTCTACCGGCATTTCAAGCGGTCGATCATCCAGTTCGAGCCGACCTGCGCCCAGTACGACTCCGAGCTCACCTACGTCCTGAAGCCTGGCCAATGCACGTTCGAGAACGTCGGAGTTCAGCACCGAGCTGCGCGTCAACCGCGTTGGGACTTCGCGACGACGACGCAGCGCTGGAGGCGCCGGAGGTGATCGTGCTGGGTGATTCCTACGCGATGGGCTGGGGCGTGCAGCAGGACGAGACGCTGGCACGCGTCGTTGCCCGCGAATCAGGTTTGAAAGTGCTGAACGCCGGCGTTTCCTCGTACGGGACGGTGCGGGAGATGAAGCTGCTGGATAGGCTCGACACCTCGCGGATGAAAGCCCTGGTCGTCCAGTACCACGATTCCGACGTCGTCGAGAACCTGGCGTTTCGTGAACACCACGGCTCGATTCCGATCCTGGCCGCCAATCAGTATCAGGCGACGGTCGACTGGTATCTGGCGCGCCAGGGATACTGGCCCGGGAAGTACATGGCCGGGTTGTTCATGAAGCTGTCCGGCCTCGAAACGCCCGATCCCAATGCGCCGCGGATGCCGGCCGCGATGAGCTCGCTCGAGGAAGCGACGCTTTTTCTCGACGTGCTCGCGCACGGCGCCTCTAACCCGCTCGACGGCGTCAAGATGATCGTGTTCGAAGCGAGTGAACAGATTCGCCCGCCGCGATCGTTTCTGGCGAATGTCGCGGTGGTCAGCCGGCGCGACGACTACCCCGCCTTTATCCGGCGGCTGCGGGCGCTCGACGTCGCACCGCTGCTCGAGGAGAGCGACTTCTATCACCTCGACGATCACTTCCGGGCGAGCGGCCACGCGAACGTCGGCAAAGCCCTCGCTCAGGCGCTGCAGGAACCCTCGTAATCACTCCACTCGCCTGCCCAGATCGAACACTACCGTGTCGCCTGGCGCATTGACGAGCGGCACGCGATACAGGTAGCGAAGGTATTCCGCCATGTGCGGCGTTTCCTGCTCGATTCGCGACATCACGGTGGTCGCAAAGTAGCGGGCTCCGCGCCGCCGCAGTCCGTCGAGCACGGCGGGCTGGAGGTTGGCCACGTCGAAGCTCCATCCCTTCCGGTGGGCGAAGTGCAACAGGAGCGGCGATGTCACGCCGTAGTCGTCGGCAACGACGACCAGCGCATCGGCGGGAACGGCCTGTTCCACGGCGCTGCCGGCCGCGAGCAGCCGGACGTCGAGCGAGTTCGGCCGAAAGTGCGAATTGATGACGCCGCTGTAGAAAAACCCGATGTATCCGACGAGCGCCAGGACCGCAGTCACGCCGGCGAGACGTGCCGCCGCCCAGCGTCCGGTCCCGGCCGCGGTCTCGATCGCCGGGCGGGCGAACGCGCCGAAATACAAGGCCGCGACCGGGACGATCGGCAACTGGTAGTACTCGTGGCCGATGTTGGCCTCGGCCGCCACGAGCACGAACAGGACGATGGCGCCGAGCCACGCGTCCGCGACGATGCGGCCGTCGCGCCGCTTCCAGGCGCAGGCGCCCAGCACCGCACCGGCGAAGCCGAACGGCAGCAACAGGATGTGATACAGGCGATCGAGCAGTGTCAGGTAATACCCGCTGCTGGCGAGCAGTCGCAGCGAGCTCCATTTCGAAAACGCGGTCGTCCAGGGGCCCGGGGCAATTTCAGGCGGATAGGTCCTCGCCGGATGGATCAGGATGCCGAAGGTCAACCCGGTGTCCTGGTAGAGCCGGAAGGCATGCCAGTACCACACAACGGTTGCACCCAGCGGGATGGCGAGCGCCACGAGCAGCGCCCGATCGCGCAGCGCGGCCGTTCCCTTCCAGTGCCAGGCGGCGGCCGCGATCGGGGCGAACATCATGAGCGCCGGAATCTTGGCCAGACAGGCGAGAGTCGCCGCGGCGCTGCCCAGCCAGAGCGCGCGCCGGCTGCCGGTCCGTGCGTAGCGCAGGAAGGCCAGCACGCCGGCGACCCAGAAAAACAGCATCATCGAGTCCGGCATGAAGGTGCGTCCGAAGAACACCGCAGCCGGCGACACCGCGAAGAGCAACGCGGCGGGCAATGCGCCCGCCGGGCCGAGCAACTCGGCCGCCAGGGCGTAGATCACGACAATCGTCGCCGTCGAGAACAGCATCGTCACGACGCGGCCGAGGTATTCCTGCGGTCCGAAGAGCTCGTAGAGCGCGGCGACGACCGCGGGGAGAATCGGGAGCTCCATCTCCACGTACGCGTCGCGGCCGCCCCAGTTGACCTGCGGGTAGAACGGGTTGAAGCGTTCCTCGTAGAAGGTGCGGGCAATCGAGGCCGTGTCGACCTGGCGCCAGCGGTGTGCGTCGATGAGGGGGGCGCTGATCCACTGCAGGCGCAGGCCCGCGCCGAGCACGACGACGAGGAGCAGCGGCAGGAGCTCGCGCCTGAGCATCTCAGTCGAGTACGAACTCCTGCTGCCAGGTCTCGTCCTGTGGAGTCGCGGCCTGTTCCTCTTTGAACAGCAGGAAGTTCTCGAGCACCAGCACGTCCATGTCGGTGCGCATGAAGCAGCGGTAGGCGTCCTCGGGCGTGCAGACGATCGGCTCGCCGCGGACGTTGAACGACGTGTTGACGATCACCGGGCAGCCGGTGCGGCGGTGGAACGCGCTCGATGATGTCGTAGTAGAGCGGGTTGGTCTCGCGGCGCACCGTCTGGATGCGCGCCGAGTAGTCGACGTGCGTGACCGCCGGGATGGTCGAGCGCGGCACGTTCAGCTTCTCGATGCCCCACAGCGCCGTCCGCTTCCGGCGGCACCGGCAGCCGCGCGATCGGCGCGCACGTCGGCGACGAGCAGCATGTACGGGCTGTCGCCGTCGAGCTCGAACCAGTCGGCGACGTGCTCGCGCAGCACCGCCGGCGCGAACGGCCGGAACGATTCGCGGAACTTGATCTTCAGGTTCATCACCGACTGCATCTTCGGCGAGCGCGCGTCGCCGATGATCGAGCGGCCGCCGAGCGCGCGCGGGCCGAACTCCATCCGGCCCTGCAACAGGCCGACGACTTTCTCGTCGGCGAGCAGCGCCGCGACGCGCTCGGCGAGCGCCGGCGGCGCGAGCCGCGTGGCCGCCACGCCGCGGCCGTCGACGAACTGCTGGATCTCGTCGCTCGCTGAAGCGCGGGCCGAGAAACGAGCCGTTCATGCCGTCGGCGTAGGGCGCGGTCGCGCGTGCGTCCGTCGACCGGCGCGGCACCCAGGTCCCGGCGCTCTCCGGGCTCGATCGCGCGGCTTGCCAAGGAAGCGGTGCCAGAGGCTCAGCGCGACGCCGAGCGCGCCGCCGGCGTCGCCGGCCGCCGGCTGAATCCAGATCTGCTCGAACGGCCCTTCGCGCAGGATGCGGCCGTTGCCGACGCAGTTGAGCGCCACGCCGCCGGCGAGGCACAGGTCGCGCAGGCCGGTCTCGCGGTGCGCGAACGCGCGCCATCTTCAGCATCACCTCTTCGGTGATGTCCTGGATCGAGCGCGCCAGGTCCATCTCGCGCTGCGTCAGCTTGCGCTTCGGGCTGGCGCGCCGGCCCGCCGAACAGCCGCTCGAACGCGCGCGCCGGTCATCGTCAGCCCGTGCGGGTAGGTGAAGTACTCCATGTTCATCCACAGGCTGCCGTCGTCGCGGATCTCGACGAGGTGATCCTTGATGGCCTTGACGTACTTCGGCTCGCCGTACGGCGCCAGGCCCATCACCTTGTATTCGCCGGAGTTGACCTTGAAGCCGGTGAAGTAGGTGAACGCCGAATACAGCAGGCCGAGCGAGTGCGGAAAGCGCAGCTCCATGCAGCAGCTCGATCTCGTTGCCGCGGCCGACGCCGATCGACGAGGTCGCCCACTCGCCGACGCCGTCCATGGTGACGATCGCGGCCTGTTCGAACGGCGACGGATAGAACGCCGAGGCGGCGTGCGATTCGTGGTGCTCGCCGAACAGCACCTCGCCCTCGTAGCCCTCGAGTCTCGCTCGCGCGATGTCGTCGGCCATCCAGAGCTTCTCGCCGAGCCACAGCGGCATCGCCATCAGGTACGACCGCAGGCCGCGCGGCGCGCAGGCGATGTAGGTCTCGAGCAGCCGCTCGAACTTGACGAGCGGCTTCTCGTAGAAGCCGACGAGGTCGAGCTCGCTCGCCGGTGATGCCCGCCTCGCGCAGGCAGTACTCGACCGCGTGCGACGGGAAAGCCGGCGTCGTGCTTCTTGCGCGTGAAGCGCTCTTCCTGCGCGGCCGCGACGATGCGGCCGTCTTCGACCAGGCACGGCCGCCGAGTCGTGGTAGTAGGCGGAGATGCCGAGGATGCGAGTGGGCAAGGTGCCTGGACATCATGCTAGAACAGCGTGTAGATGAACGGCGCGACCGCGCTCGACTGCGAGAAGACAATCAGCAGGCCGAACAGCACGAACACGACCACGATCGGCATCAGCCAGTATTTCTTTTCCTGCCGGAGGAACTCCAGAACTCGGCGAGGACGCGGGCTTTGCTCATGCGTCGGATCCTCAGTACATCCGCGTGTAGTGTTCGGGTCGCGGTAGCGCGCCGGATAGGGCGACCAGCCCGGCCAGCTGGCGCGCCGCCGGCCGAGCGGATCCTTGCCGGTCAGCCGCCAGAACGAGGCTGAGCGGCACGAGCAGGACCGCGAAGAGCACCGTCAGGATGATCCGCGCGTTGACATAGCCGAGGACGTGGACCAGCTTCCACCAGACGAGGCTCGGCCAGTACAGCGCGCGCGGCGCGGCCAGGCCCAGGACGACCAGCGACGGCGCCGATCGACGCCCAGGATTGCGGCGCTCTGGATCGAGCCGCGCCACCACAAATAGGCGGCGGCGAGGCACGCGACCGCGCCGACCGAGACGCCAAACGATCGTTCCGGATGTGCGGGACCTTTGCGGGCCATCGAAAATGCTTTGACAAAGTTTACCGGACGCGGGTATGATTTTCGACGGCTCTTCCTTCCCCCGGCGGCCGAACCCAGCGGCTGCGGAAATCGGATTCTCGATATCGCCGATAAATCGATTCAGGAGTATTGCGTTGAAAAACTGTACGTCCAGGTTTGCGATCGGAGCGATCGCAGCCGTCGGCGGCGTCTGCCTCTCCAGCGCCTGCACCGGGGATCCTGCTCGCCGAGCGGCGGCGGAGGGAGCACGCCTCAGTTGACGGCACCCGGCCTCGACGCCCCCAGCGACGACGAGCAGCTGACGACGCTGCGGCCGACGCTGGTCGTCCGCAACGGTTCGTCAAGCGGCACTGGGACCAGGACCTACGAGTTCCAGATGTCGACGAGCAGCTCGTTCGCGCCAATCGCCGTCACGCGCAGCGGCATCGCCGAGAACGCCAGCGGCAAGACGAGCTATGCACGCCGACACGGATCTGCAGTCGACGACGCGGTATTACTGGCGCGCGCGCGTGACGCAGGGATCGAGCAATTCCGACTGGACCGCCGATGGGCCGGTTCCGGACCAAAGCCGGTCGGCTACAACAACGCCGGCGAGCTGTTCGATCCGCTGGTCGCCGGTGAGACCGTTGGAACGATCCTTCGGGGCGCACACCTGGGTCGCCCGGCAAGGGCATCAAGCTCGAATTCCGCACTGTCGTACGTCCGCTACGCGCTGCCCGCCACCGTTGTCGCCGGCGAGTTCTCGATGGAGATCGAAGGGACTGGCGCCGAATGGGCCGATCGGCAAACCGCGACTGTTCTCGATGCTCGAACGGCACTGGCCGCCTGGATCTGAGCAAGTACCAGATGAACGTCCAATACCGCGGGCTTCAGGGCAACCCGGACAACTGCGATCGCCTTCAAGGCTGTCTGGGGCGATGAGGACGTCAAGCTCGAACCCGAACTCCACGAGCGGCACCAGGCCGTGATGGCTGCTCGATCCGGGCAGGACGTATTTCTGGCAGGCGACGTGGGACGCGACTGACGTTCAGGCTGGTCGTGCGCGAGGACGGCCCCGCCGGGGCGCGAAATCTACAATCGGGCGAAGACTTCCCTACCCGGGTATGGCCCGTACGCGCCAACTCCGCACTACGCTTATCTCGGCGCGAACGAAGCGGCGATGGGCGGCGAAGACGGCACGTTCCCGGGCATCGCGATTCGGAACGTCTGGCTCGAGCGACAAGCCGCGGCCGGCGTCGCTCGGCAGCGCGCTCCGCGTTCAGTAACGACACACGGGCTGGTTTTGTTTGAAATTCGTAGGGGAGGCGGGTATTATTCTCGCTCATCCCACCTGCGGCCCCCCAGCGGCTGCGAAGACAATCGGCGATTGCCGGCTCCGTGATCGCCGACGACTCTCGCAGTCTCGACGAGCCGATAAGACGAACAAATCGTTTGGGCACCTGAGGTTGTGGTGTATCATATTCGCCCAACACCCCAGCCAATCCACCGCCGCAAAGGGCTATTTTCGGAGAAGGTTTAATGAAACGAATGTTCCATATCGGATCAGTTGTTGTCCTCGCGGCGGCGGTGGCTGCCGCTTGTGGCAAGGAAGCGGCGAACCCGGTGTCGCCGAGCGGCGCCGAGCAGGCGGACGGCAACGCGACGCCTCCGGGCGGCCTCAAGGCGACGGCGCCGACGGCGATTTCCCCGACGAACGGGGTGAAACCGACCGGGACGCTGGTGCTGGTGGCCGGCCGGAGCACGATGCCTTATGTCACCGTCCAGCTTCCACTCTCTTATGAGTTCGAGATCCTGACCACCCAGGGCGCTCACGTGTGGTCGCACGACGGTGCCCGGCGGATCGGGATGCGACAGTGTCGGTGACGCCGGACGCGCCGCTGAACAACGACCAGACCTATAACTGGCGCGTTCGTGCGAGCTATCAAGAGGCGAGGGGTCCGTGGTCGGCAAACGCCGCCTTCGTGGCGAACAGGCCTGCGGCGTTCATCAACGAGACGACGCTCTGGGATCCGCTCGACGGCCCTACGGCTTTGCCGCGCGGCGCATCGTCGGCGCCCATACCTGGATTCCGGGTCAGGGCCTGCGCCTCGATGACATGACCAGCCACGTCGCCTACGAGCTCCCGAACGGCGGGCGCATCGAGGAGGGCGAATTCTCGGCGATCATCCGCAACACGCCGCACAACACCGAAGGCGGCAAGACCAAGGTGTTTTCGATGACCGGCGGGTATAGCGACGCGACGACCAACCACGCGCGGATGTCGGTCGAGAAGCGCGGCGATTCGCCCACGGGCGGCATCGCCTGGCGTTTCCTCACAACCGAGGACGATGGCGTCGACACGATCGGCGGCGAGCGCGATATCCGGAACATGGACTTCAACGACGGTCCGTACTTCTGGCAGGCGACGTGGCGCAACCAGACCTTCCACCTGCTCGTCCAGGAAGGCGGCCCGCGGTGGGCCGGAGCTGTATAACTTCGGCAAGTACTACTCGGGCTTCTACAACCCGGTGCCGCAGCACGTGATCTGGCTGGGCTTCGGCCCGAACCGCAGCGGTCCAGACAGTTCGACGCTCCCCGGCATGATCATCAGCAAGGTGTGGGTCTCATGGGATCCACGTCCGGCCTACGCGAATCAGTGAGGCTTTCCGGTCCAGGCGGGTCGCATGCGACCCGCCTGGCACTCGTCGCCCCCGTCTTCTTCCTGACGATAACCTTCACGGCGTGCGGCAGTTCCACCACCGGTCCATCTGATCCCCCGCCGCCGCCACCGGTCAACGCCCTGCCCGTCGTCACGTCGATCCTGGTCAAGGGCACGCTGCCGCGCGAGCCGGCGCAGTACGCGACGCTCGGCGAGACAGTTAACGTGACTGCGAGCGTCACGGACGCGGAAACGCCTGTCAACCAGCTGACCTATGAGTGGTCGTCGAGCGTCGGCGGGACGTTCGGCTCGAACGCCGCCACGACGACCTGGACCGCGCCGGCCACGCTGACGGGCACGACGCCAGTCAACGCGACGCTCACCCTGACGGTGACGGAACGGGTCGATGCGACCCGCAACAACCGAGTGACGGCGACGACGGTCGTCGATCTGCACAATTCGGCGAAGGAGGTCGGCGATCTGGCCTGCCAGTTCCTGGAGGATTTTTCGAAGCAGCTGCCCGTCGACAACGTGATGCGGAACTTCACGAACAACTGCCCCGACGACCGCCGACGAGCGCCAGGACGTCGTCAACCAGCAGAATGCCGTCAGGGTGATTTCATACGATGCTGGGAATGCCCTCGACGACGGTGCCGTTCACGCGGCGTATGTCCGTTCCGCAACCGCGTCGGCGATGCCTGCTCCAACGTTCCAGGTTAGATGGACGTCTCGAAGGCAAAAGCGACGGGCAGATCGCGGACTTCCAGCGGCATCGATCAGGTGACGGCGCGTGCTTGGAGAACGGCGCCTGGAAGCTCTGCGCGAGCGACTACAACCAGTTGACGTCGACTGGAGCGAGCCTGCTCAAGTACTGGATCGAGCGGTAATCGTTTATTCGATCCACCTGCCGTGAAGGCAGCGCGCCATCGTCCTCGCGGTCGCGCTCGGCGTCTTCTACTACGCTGCCGCGTCCGAGCACGCTCGCCTCGTCAACACGTCGAAAGCACGCGGCGACCAGAGCGGCTACCTCTGGGACGCGCAGCAGGTCTACTGGAACTTCCACGGGCGTTCGCCGCGCATGCTGATCGGCGAGCGCAACCGGATGCCGCTTTACGCGGCGTATCTGGCGCTCTTCTACAGTCCCGACATCACCGACGACGATTACTTCGTGGTCGCGAAGCGCTGGAACATCAGGCTGTCGCTGGTGCTGCTTGCCGCGCTCGCCGTGATCTTCGCCAGGCAACTGCCGCCGCTCGTCGCGGCAAACCTCATCGCGAGTCGTGGCGTTCGGGTACTTCGTGTTCAAGGCCGGCTACGCGCAGTCGGAGCTGCTGTTCTACTTCCTGTTCTTCCTGGCGTTCCTGGCGTTCTGGCAGCTCCTGCAGCCGCCGGAGCGGCCGCGCTCGACTGCGGTTGGCGTGCGCAGCCGGAATGCTCGCGGCGCTCGCGCACCTCACCAAGGCCGGCGCTCCTCCCGTTCGTCGCGGTGTTCGTGGGCGTCTTCGTTGTCGTTGCGTGGATCCGGACCGCACGTCACGGGACGTCTTCGCTCCTCCGCGACGCGGCGGTACCCGTTGTCGTGGTCGTGGCGTTCCTGGCCGTGCTTTCGCCGTATCTCGTGAACAGCAAGCGGACATTCGGCAGCTACTTCTACAACGTCAACACGACGTTTTACGCGTGGTACGACAACTGGGCCCAGGCGAGCGTCGGCACGATCCGGCATGGAGACGGCGTGGGATGGCCAGAGCATGCCGGCCGATCAGATTCCGTCCGCGGCGAAATACTGGCGGTCCCATACCATCGGGCAGATCGCGGCGCGGGTCGCCGGGCGGGTTCAAGGACATGGTGGTGCGCTCATATCGCACGTACGGGTATCTCAAGTACGTCGCGTGGTACATCGCGCTGCTGGCCCTCGTCATTCTGTCCAACACCACGGCCTTCGCCAGTCTCGTCCGCCGCAATGCTGCCGCTCGTTGCGTTTCTCGTCCTGTACGGCATCAGCCACCTGCTGCTGATCGCGTTTTACGAGCCGATTTCCGGCACCGGGACGTACGAGATTTCTGATCGCCCACCTGACGCCATTTTTCTATGCCGCGTCACGCTATCTCGCGCATCCCGAGGTCGTCGGACGACGAAGTGGACGATCGGCAGGCTTTCCGGTGGGCGTCCGGCACCTGCACGTGCTCACCAGCGTGCTGCTGGCGCTCGACGTGGCCTTCTGGATCTGGCCGCGCGTGATGACGACCTACGGCGGGTTCTAGCAGTCGTGCGCCCGCTTTAGCTGAGCTTTTTCCAGCTTCTGCTTGATAGCGTCGAAGAAGGCCTGTCGCGATGGCGGCGTACCCGGCGTCGCTCGGGTGAAGCCCGTCCTGCGCGAGGAAGTCAGTGGTGTGTCCGTTGAAGACGGCGAAGAGGTCGACGAGGTCGAGACCCTCGGCCGCCGCCATGGCGCGAATGCGGTCGTTGGTTGGCGTGATCAGGTCTGTGTCGGCCTTCGGTGGAATGCCGAACGCCCGGCAGCCGTTCGGGCGCTGCGGCAGCAGCGTGCCGAGAAACACCCGCATGCCCCTGCCGCGCGCCTCGAGGCTCATGGAACGGAGCGCCTCGACGACGAGCCTCGCTCCCTCAGCCGGCGGGATGCTGTAAAGAGCCAGGACGTGCAGGTCGTTGATCCCTTCCTGGAGCAGCACGATCTCCGGGTTCTGCTCGTTGAGGAGCGCGTGAATCGTCTGTCGCGTTTCCGACTCGGTGACGAACTCGCCGCTGACACCCGCATTGAAGACCGTCGGCGATTGGGCCGTATAGCGTTCCTTCAACATGCCCTGCAGCACGCCGGATAGGGGTTCGCCACCGCGGCAAGCTCGCCGATGGACGATCTGAGCATCTCGAGCGGCGTCCAGCGTCAGACCTGTCTGCGCCAAACGGACACAGCCCGTCCGATCCGAACGTAATGCTGTCGCCGAAGGCGAGCATCCTGCGTCTTCTCGAGCTGCGGCGGGGCGCGACCGTGACGTTGAAGCTGCAGGAGACGCGGCTCTCGGACACGGTCGCCGAGCAGCCGACCGCAGTTGTGCCGACTGCGAAAAGCGATCCGCTGGCTGGCGTACAGGTCGCCGGAACGGGCTGGGAACCCGACGCGACCGGCGTCTGATATGTGACGGGGACCGGGTTGTTGTCTGGCGACACGACTTGAATCGGCGCCGGACAGCTCAGTGCGGGCGGCGGCCCTGAAGGCGCGCTGGCGCAGCCCAGGCACACGACCAGAACGGAGATCGCAACGACTGCACAAAACCTCGAGCAGCATCCGTGCCGGCATGAACTGGTGTTACTCGAGCCCGATGCGGACCTGGCAGCCCAGCCCGCGGCCGTCGGTCGACGCCGGGTCGGCATCCGATGGGCGGAAAAATGCCGATGCGCCAACGCTGAGCGGGACGACTCGCTGGTTGGGAGGCACGTCGAACGACACGGTCGACGTCTGGCCGGGGGTCATCTTCACCGTCTGAGGAGCGCCTGGGAGGATCACCGTACATTCGGCGCCGGACGGCCCCGAGAACAGGGTCAGCGTCATGCGCCCCGCCCCGCCCGTTGCCACAAGGACCGACGCTCGACCCGTACCGCGCGTCCAGAACACGCCGCCTTCGGGATAGGCGTGCTCGTCCGTATAGCCGACGTAGGCGCCCGGATGATCCGGAATCGACTCGATCGCCCGGATGGCTGCCTCTTCCCGCTCGGCAACCGGGACGAGGGCCGTGGGCGTCACCTCGACTTTGACCGCTTGCCGCGACGCGGACTGCGCGGCGGCCACCGTCAGGCGCCGGACGGCGAACGGGAGCTCGAACGGGATGGTCAACGGGTTCTGCACACTATTTCCCGCGCGCGCGAACACCGCGCGGTCGGACGACGAGACAACGACTTCGCCGTCGTGCGCGAGCCCTTCCGCAAACCAGATACGTGCCTGATAGCTGCCTGCCGGGAGATTGAGTGGACCTACGATCATACGTTGAGTCGACCCGGCCGCACCACTCTCGACGTCGATACTGATCCGGCTCAGCTCAAAGACTGCTGTCTGATCGACGCGCGAGAGCGTCGCGTAATCGAGGGCGCGAAGCCGCTGCGGGTCGTACTGCCACATGACGTCGGTGGCGCCGCGTCGTACCGCTTCCAGCCGCTCGTCCTGGGGAATCCCCACCGCCATCACCGATGCCGCCGCCACGAAGACCAGGGCGCCGGCGGTCCCCGCCGCGAGTGGTTGCAGCCGACCGCCGCGCCGCTGATCCCGCTGATCGATGACGTGAACGACGAATAGTGCCGCCAGTGCGATGGCCGCCGCGCCCAGCCATGGAACGAGCTCGACGAGCGGGCCGAGCAAGTCTTCCTGTGCGAACGTCGGCAGCAGCGAGGTCAGCGGTGCGGGGCCCTGCAGCAGTTCGACAATCCTCCCCTTGCCGTGCGGATCGCTGAACAGCAGCAGCCGTTGTGGATCCACGAGGCCGCCGATTGCGATCACCAGGCTGACCGTCAGCGACGTCCACAACACAGCCGTCGCGGCCGGCGAACGCCACCGCGCGGCGGCGACGGCGATCGGCGCTGCGAGGCACGGCAGGATCGGCACCAGAAACCGCGCGGGCGCGCTGTTGCCGCCCCACCACATGTAGAGCCGCGTCGTGCTGCCGACGTGGACGGCGACGACGGCCAGCAGGATCCCGCCAAGCCATCGCCACTCGCGCTGGCGCAGCATCAGCCAGGTGCCGCCCGCCGCGAACAGATAGACGGCGCGTAGACCAGCAGTCCGAACTTCTGATCGAACAGCAGACCCAGGAGCCCGCGCGGGATGTTGCGCATCAGCACGAAGATGCGCGTGTAGTCGCCGTATGGAGCCTCCGGGTTGAACGTGCCGTAGATCACGTAGAAATAGGCCAGCCATGACGCGACCGACGCCGCGATGGGCGCCGCGAACGCCGCCGCGGCCCGCGGCCGGCGCCGGAGCTGGAACAGCACCGCACCGCCGAATACCGCGAGGAAGATGACGAACTTGGTGTGGAGCCACGGCAGCAAGGCCAGTAGCGCCCCGCGGACCACGAGCCGGCCGATGCCGGCCCCGTCGCTTCCCCGCCAGATCCAGCGTGAGGCCCACGCGACGATGAGCGCGGCAGGAAGCTCCGGGTAGATCAACCACGCGTGCGGCATGAACGGGACCGTCAGGGCGACCGCGGCAAACGCCATCAGACCCGCGCGTGCACCCGCGAGGGCGTACGCGAGATCGAAGATGGCCAGCGCCGTGAGCGCGGCGATGAGGCAGAGGAACGCGACGACGCCGCCGTAGCCGGCGGCGGCGTAGACCGGCAGCATCAGCGCCGCGAGGCCCGGCGCATGAATCGAATAGATCTGCCCGTTCAGTCCGCGCTTCATGTAGTCGGGACGGAGCGGTGGACCGGCCCAGAAGGCCTGGTAGTCGCGTTCGACGTGGTTGTTCTCGATCTGCAGGTCGCCATCGGTCATGAGGCTGTGCGCGATGACCAGATAGTGCGGCTCGTCGCCGCCAGGCCCGATCGCTCGGGCGTGCAGGGCGCCGAGCACCAGATAGAGGGCGAGGCTGCCGCCGAAGACGGCCAGGCGTGCCGATTTCACGTTGAAGACGGTGTCGCGACCGATTGCGCTGATCCACCCGGCTCGTGAGCTCACGAATGGCCGAACGCGCGCCCGCCAGGGCGACCGCTGCGACGACCCATCGCAGCGGTCCGGCGAAGACCAGGAGCAGCGGGAATCGATCGGGAATCCACGGGAGAAACGGCAGCGCCCAAAGCCAGAACAGGCAGAGCCACCCGAAACCGCCGTCGACGGGGCGCCGTCGAGGAAAAACACGGCGCCTGCTCCAAGCGCCGCCGCAGCGAGGACGCGCGACCAGGCGGGCCCGCGACGCGAACAAACCGAGGCGATGTGGACCATCCCCCGTCCACTCGACGATGTGGACCGACGCCGGGATCAGCCAGATGGCGACCGCGCCGGCGGCGAGCCCGACGAGAGCGGCGGCAGTGCGGCCCGGGCCTGAGCGAAGTCGAAGGCCCTTCATCAAAGCTTTCGCAGGACGGCCATGTAGTGCGCGGAGTACGGAGCGAAGAGCGACGACTCGAGCAGCCGCTCGAGCGGCGCCAGCAGCCGGACGAGCGGCTGCGGAAGGAAATCCGGCAGGAACGTGAAGTACCGAAGATCGACCACGGGAGCGTCAGTGTACATCGCCATCCGGTGCGGCAGAAGCCACCGCTCCACGCCTTCGTCGATGCAGTTGAGCGACGGAAACACGTAGCCCATGTAGAACCGAAACAGGACGTTCCGCGTGTTGATTTCGTGGACGAACAGCAGCCCGCCGGGCCGGAGGACGCGCAGGAGTTCCGCGAAGGCGCGCCGCTGCTCGTCGACCGAGGCGAGATGGTGCAGCACGTTGATCATGTAGACGAAGTCGTACGAGGCGCGGCGGCACTGGAACATTCAGAACCGATCCGACCCGCACTCGGCCGTTCGTCCCGATGTGTTTTCCGGCGAGTGCCACCTGCCCCGCCGAGGCGTCGATGCCGTCGACGTCGAATCCGAGCTCCCGCATCCGCGCGACGTACCAGCCCTGGCCGCAGCCGACGTCGAGGCCGCGCCGCCCGCCGGGAAGATGGCGCTCGATGACGTCGCGCATCAGCGCCGTCTTCGTCCCGAGCAGCGCGTCCCGTCGCGACTCGGGAATCTGCACGTCGTAGGCGTCGGCGATCTCGTCGAAGTGCTCCGCCGTCGCGGCCGCTGGTGTGCGCAGGTGGACGAGCAGAAACACGCCGCCGAGCGCCGTGGCCACGCCCACCGTGGCCAGCCGGATGCCGAAGGTCGAGAGCGCCGCTGCTGCCCCGCCGAGGCCGGCGGCCTGCAGCTCGTTGAGCAGACTCGCGCCGGCGACGAGGACGCCGCCCGGCGCGAGTACCAGGCCGCCGAGGCTCGACGAAGCGGCGTAGGCGTACTCCGCTGTGACTAACGAGAATCGGCTGTCCCCATCCGGTCGCCACGATCCAGAATCCGAGCCCCGGCAGGACCCAGGCCGCGAGGCTGACGATGATCCCAGCCAGCCACGTTCGTCCGTCCGACAGACGTCCCGTGTCGGGCGCCAGGCTCTTGTCGAAGAGGTGCGCGGCCGGCCGCGCGAGCCATTCGGCCGCGATCCGGCCGGCGCGCAGGACGGCCGGGACGCGCGGTCAGGAGAGCAGATCACCAGCAAGGCCGCGCTCCAGATATGCAGGCCGGCCGAGGACGATCGCCAGAATCCCGGCGATGACGCCGAGCGCGACGAGATCGAGCAGCCGCTCCCACAGGTTGACGACGACGACGGTCGCCGCCGGCACGCGTCCGCGCGCCCGATGGACCAGCGCGCGAACCGCGATCTCCCCGAGCAGAAATGGCGTCAGCAGCAGGCTGAGCCCGGCGAAGTAGCCGATGTAGGCGTCGCGGATCGGAATGCGGACGTGTGCCCGCCGCAGCAGGAAGATCCAGCGCAGGCTGCGCAGCATCAGGCTGACGATGGTGAGTGTGGCGGCAACCACGAGCCGGAGCCAGAACGCTGGCGACCATGCGCCAGGTCCTCCCCCGAGCTGGCTGAGGACCAGCACGGTGCCGAACAGGCCGGTGACCAGGACCGCCGCCGCCGACGCGAGCAGCAGCACCCAGGCGATGCGCCGCTGGCCGCCTCCGCTGCGCTTTTCCGTCACGACGTCGGGGCCGCTTCGAGGACCTCGCGGATGACGTAGGTCGGCTTGTTCTGCGACTCGTGGTAGGTGCGCGCCTGCATCTCGGCCAGCAGGCCGAGCGTGACCAGCTGCACGCCCGTGAAGATCAGCAGGATCGCCAGCAGCAGCAGCGGCCGGTCGGCGATCGCCTGTCCGGGCCCGACGAACTTGACGAACGTCAGCCAGGCGCCCGGCGATCACGCCCAGCAGCGCCATCGCGAACCCGATCAGGCCGAAGATCTGCAGCGGCCGCGTCGAGTAGCTGAGGAGGAACTTGACCGTCAGCAGATCGAGGATGACGCGGATCGTGCGCGAGATGCCGTAGTTCGACGCCCGTGCCGGCGCGCGCGATGGTTGACGACCACCTCGGCGATCGCCACGCCCTGCTCGCTGGCGATCGCCGGGATGAACCGGTGCATCTCGCCGTACAGCCGCAGCGGCTTGACGACCTCGGCGCGGAACGCCTTCAGCGAGCAGCCGTAGTCGTGCAGGCGGACGCCGGTGGCCCACGAGATCAGCCGGTTGGCGAGCATCGACGGGACGGTCCGCGAGACGAACGCATCCTTCCGGTTCTTCCGCCAGCCGCACACGATGTCGTAGCCGCTTTCGAGCTTGGCGATCATCGCCGGGATGTCGCGCGGGTCGTTCTGGAGATCGCCGTCGGAGGTGACGATCACGCGGCCGCGGGCGTGCTCGAACCCGGCGGAGAACGCCGCCGTCTGGCCGAAGTTGCGCCGGAAGCGGATGACGCGCAGCCGCGGGTCCATCGCCTGCAGCCGGGTCAGGACTGCGAAGCTGTCGTCGGTGCTGCCGTCGTCGATGACGATGATCTCGTACGAGCGTCCCCACCGCTCGAGGGTCTCGGTGAGCTCGCGATGCAGTTCCACCAGCCCCGGAGCCTCGTTCCGGATGGGAACGATGACGCTCAATTCAATCATTGCCCGGGTATTTTAGCGGCCTTTCGCGGCGTTTGCTCTGCTGACGAGCGACGTAGACGGCGAGCCCCACGGCGAGCGCGATCGCCAGGACGAGCGCCACCGTCCGGCTGTGCTCGTGGAGAAACGCCATCGTCTGATCGCCGTAGCGAAGCGCCAGCAGCCCCTCGCCGAAGTAGCGCGTGCCGCGGCCGATCGCGACGGCCGTCACGAAGCGGCTCACCGGAATGCGCGCGACGCCCGAGAGCAGGACGAACATCTTGAACGGCATCGGCGGCGGCAGCAGCGACGGAATGATGATGGCCATCACGCCGTATTTCTCGATGAACGCCCTGGCGCGCGTGCTCCGCTCGACGCTGAAGCGCTTTTGGAGGACCGCTTCCCCGCCCTTGCGGCCGATCGTGAACAGCACGAGCGATCCGACGATCGAGCCGGCCGTGGCGGCGCCGGCGTAGAGCGCGAGCCGCGCCTTGTGCCGCGTGACGAGCAGCACGACCAGGATGTCGTTGATTTCGGGCAGCGTCAGGATCGAGGAATCGAGGATCGCGACGACGAACAGGCCGGGTGCACCCATTGCGAGCGCGAACCCCTGCGCCCATTCGACGATTCTCCCCATAGCGGCAGCGCCTGAATTCTAGTCTTATCCGAGGGGCTTCGCCCCTCGGACTCCCCGACACGCTTCCGCCTACGCTGAAGCTACGGCGAGACCTCGCCGAAGCGCCTACGGCGCGAAGGCGGGCGCTCGTGCGCTCGCTCGCGGCCGCGTAGGCCGCGTCAGAACGACCGAGCGTGCTTCTTGCAGATGACGATTCGCGGTCGAGTGTATGGATACGCGAGACGGGTCGGGCGCCTCCAGTCGCGACGAATGGTCGGTCACGCTGAACGGCCGTTATCTGGTCAGGTTTTGTGGAGCGAATGCGCAGGAATACGCCCGGCAGCAGCTCCGCGAGCTTGCCGAGTTGCTTGGTTTCGATGAACCAGCGCGCAGTCGTAGTGACACAACCGAGGTCGCTGACCGCTCGACCGTCAGCCTGCCGGGCGCGCCCGGAGATCAGCGCTGACGATCGATGGCCAGCAGCAGGTCGCGCACGCGCCTCCGCGCCAGCGTGACGATCGCCCCGCTCGGGTAGACGTCATCAAGATCGCGCGCCAACTGCCACAACGTCGTCGAGAACCCCTTGCCATCGGCCACGGCCGTTCTCAACTGCTCCAGCCGTGCGAGTGCCTGCGAACGTCCGTTGGTACTCGGCCGCAGCCATCCGATCAGTCTGCCAATGGCGTCGATCCGGCTCGTCCATGTCCCGCCACGGTAAACGGCGATCCCCGGTGAGATCATGAAAACCTCCTCATGCTTGAGTCGGCTCCGCGCGTAGTGATAGAGCGCAATCGGCGCGCCGTCAATAAATCTGAAAAATGCGCCAGGCCGTCAAAATTCGCTCCGTCCTGCAATGTAAAAACGGCACGGTCGTCCGCGGGCTGACGGTCGAGGCGAGTAATCCCCCCACATCTTGGGCGTGTCCATTGCACTTGAGTCACGGCGGAGGGGGCCGCAATCATGGGAATCAAGGATCGTGGATTTGCGTCGATGGATCGCGATCGACAGCGCCAGATCGCCAGCAAGGGCGGCAGGGCGGCCCACGAAAAAGGCACGGCGCACGAGTGGACGAGTGAAGAGGCGCGTGCGGCGGGTCGCAGAGGCGGATTGAAGAGTCAGAGGCGTCGGGGCGAGCCGTCCGAGGCCGAACAGAGCGTCGAGGACAACGACGTCGGAGTGGTGCAGGTGGACGTCACGCGGAAGGATTCCCTCGTATAAAAAGAAGCAGCTTCGTGGCGTCGGTCGTCTTCGTCGCCGCGACGTGCGGGACGGCGGCAGCCATCCTCTTCGCGCGCGCCGGGCCTGACGCTGAGCCATTACGACGCGCGCGGGCATCTCGTCGTCGCACGGCGCATCGCCGACAGCCTCACTCCCGGGTGGCAGCAGATTGGCGCTGTCTGGCTGCCGCTGCCCCACCTTCTCAACGCGATTCCGGTCGCAGATCGATCGCCTGTTTCAGAGCGGCGCGTCGGCGGTCGTCATCTCGGTCCTGTCGTTCGCGGTCGCCGCCGGCTCCATCGCCTGGATCGTGTCGCGCGTCACGGCGTCGCTGTGGCCGGCTGCTGCCGCGGCGTTCGTGTTCGTGATCAATCCGAACCTGCTGTACCTCCAGAGCACGCCGATG
Source organism: uncultured Acidobacteriota bacterium (assembly GCA_963720005.1). Lineage (GTDB taxonomy): Bacteria > Acidobacteriota > Vicinamibacteria > Vicinamibacterales > CAVVIG01 > CAVREM01. The sequence goes on from CAVREM010000112.1 coordinate 65,665, forward strand.
ACCGAGCCGCTGATGCTCGGCGTCACGCTGCTCGCGGTGGCGATGCTCGTCGAGTGGTGCGTTACGGCGGGCGTTGATCGCTGGCGCGGGCCTGAAGGCCCTGCCGGAGCGCAGTCGAGGGCGACTACGGGTGTGGCATTCGCGCTGGCTTGTCTCACTCGGTATGAAGCCTGGCCGGTGACGGCGGTTGCGCTGGCCGGCGCGGTTCTGGCGCGGCGGCGCGGCGGTGAAACGTTGAGCGAGCGCGCTGACGGCTGTCATGCCGATCGCGGTTTACCCCGTTGCGGCGATCGCCGGCCTTCGTCGCTGTTCAGCCGCATCGTCGTCGGTCAATGGTTTGCGAGCGGGTTCTTCGTCGCCGAAAACCCCGCGCTCGGACACCCGGGCGCCGCGGCGAACCAGATCCTGACCGGCGTCCGCTCGCTCGGCGGCACGCTGACGACGGTCGTGGCGTTGGTCGGCCTGGCAGGTCTCCTCGCCCGCGGTCTGCTGACCGATGCTGGCGCGTTCACGCTGGTCGCCCTCGCACCGGCTGCCGCCGCGGCGGTGCCATGGGTCGCGTTTCTCGAGGGGCATCCGCATCGCGTGCGCTACATGGTGCCGCTGCTGGCGGCGCAGGCAATCGGCATCGGCGCCGCGGCCGGGCCGCTGGCGCCAGGCGCGCGCCGGTCGCCGCCGTCGTGCTGATGATCGTCGCCGGCGTCGAGATCGCGCCGATGTTCGGCGCCGCGCCGATGACCGCCGAGGCGCAGTGGGATCTGCCGAACGCCGCCGCGCGACGGCAGGTGACCGCCTGCCTCGAACGGCGAGTACGACGGCACGACGATCATGGCGAGCATGGGATCGCTCGGCCACTACATGCAGGAGCTGTCACGTTCGGGATTCCGCATCCGCGACTTCCTCCACGAGGGCAACGGCGACATCTGGCTGAGCGCCATCGTCCGGGCGCGGCCGTTTGCGGGATGGGTGCTCATCGAGGAGTACGCGGAAGGCGGCGACATCCTGGCCGTCGATCGCGCGCGAGAACCCGCGGCTGCTCGAAGGGTTCTCGCGCGTCGTGCGAAGGGGGCGGCGTCGCGCTCTATCGCAGGAACTGACAGCGTTCGTCGTTCGGCCCGCTGATCGTTCGACGTTCGTCGGCTCGCTGACGAACGCTCTCACGAACCCGACGATGACCGAACTCGAACGCCGATGCCGGTCAGAACCTGATGTTGAACGTGAGGAGATAGTTGAACCCGCCCGAGATCGATCTTGTCGCCCGAGAATCCCTGGTCCGTCCGGCAGCTCGCCCTCGGCGTTCTGGTAACGGATCTCGCCGCCGAGATCCCACGAGCCGAGCCCGAAGCGAACACCGCCGAGGATCACGGGGCCCGACCGCGCCGCCGTCGCCGATGTAGGTCTCTCGGAAGATCGTCGAGTCGAAGTCGACGAACTCGCCGCTCTCCGAGTAGCGCCACCGGAACAGGCCGACGCCGCCGCCGATGTACGGCTGCACGGCGGATCGACGGCCGAGCGGCAGGAAGCGGAACGTCGCGGTGAACGGGACGATGCGCAGCTTGAACTCCTGCTCGATTTCGGCTGAGGTCTTCGTTGACCAGATCGCGGTACACTGCTGTCGACCGAGTCGGAGTAGAACCCGAGGCCCAGCCCCGCTTCCGCATGACTCGCCGAGCGCGACCAGCCATTCGCCGCCGAACGTCACGCTGTCGAAATCGTCGATCTCGAAATCGAAGACGTTCAGGTTGTTGACGAGCACGTCGTCGCTGCGCCCGTCGGAGCGCGAGCGCGCGTCTTCGCGGCGACGGCGTGAAGGCGCCGAAGTAGAAGTTCGACGGATTGCTGCGCGGCGGCGGGCGACGCGGCGGACATCAGGGCAAAAGCGAGAACGGTCAGCGTTCGACGCATGGCGGCACCTCGGATGCCGACCCTGAAGGCTACGGCCTACGCCACTGACGGCGAGCGTGAAAGGGTCGGCCTGCACGGACAAAGCAGGAGAGGTGCCAGCCGAGCCGGGGATTTTCGGCCGGAAATCGCGGCAGAGATTGACGCGGACTGTCCTCTGTCGCGTTCAGGGCGTCCGCTCGAGGCGACCGCGCTCGAAGTCGCGAATCACCGCCAGCATCGGGTCGTGCAGCAGCGCCGTTGGTGGCGAGCACGTGTCCCGCGCGCGACGAAAACGGCTCGCCGGACATGCTCGTCACGCGCCCGCCGGCCTGCTCGACGATCAGCGCGCCGCCGGCGATGTCCCACGCCTTCAGGTCGCTTTCCCAGAAGCCGTCCATGCGTCCCGCGGCGACGTAGCAGAGATCGATCGCCGCCGAGCCCAGCCGCCGCACCGCGCGCGCCCGGCCGACGAACGCCGCGAAGAGGCCGACGATTTCATCGACGCGCTGGTGCACGTCGTAGGGAAACCCGGTGACGAGCACGGCATCGACGAGCGCGGCCGCGCCGGACACCTGGAGGCGCCGGCCGTTGAGGAACGCGCCGCCGCCCCGCTCCGCCGTGAACAGCTCCCGGCGCGTCGGATCGTAGACGGCGGCGACCTGGGCGACGCCGTCGATTTCGAGCGCAAGCGACGCGCAGAAGATCGGCAGGCCGTGGGCGAAGTTGGTCGTGCCGTCGATCGGATCGAACACCCAGCAGGGGCCGGCCGGCGGCGCGGCGCTTCCGCCCATTTCCTCGCCGAGCACCGCGTGATCGGGAAACCGCTCGGCGATCATCTGCGCGGAAGCTGCGCTCGATGGCGACGTCCACCTCGGTGACGAGGTCGATGGTGCCCTTCTTGTCGATGCGGACGCCGGTGCCGAAGCGCGACATCATGACGTCTCCGGCGTGGACGACCGCTTCGATGGCGGTGGTGAGGTAGAGCGGGTCGAGGCGTCACGCGGCCGGCTGCACGCGCTTGGTCATGCGGATCTCCATGCCGCCCTCGGGAGCGCGCTGGAGGATGACGTCGTCCATGAAGCTGCGAATGAGGAAGATGCCGCGGCCGCTGGCCTTCAGGAGGTTTTCGGGCGCCAGCGGATCGGCGAGGTGATCGGGGTCGAATCCCGGCCCCTGGTCGCGCACCCGGATGCTGAGTTCGGCCGGCGCCGGCGTCCGAGGCCGTCTCGAAATCGACGAACACGCGCTTGCCGGCGTCGTTCTGGTTGCCGTGCTTGATGGCGTTGATGACCGATTCGCGGATGGCGACGCCGACCCAGTGGACGGCGTCGTCGTCGAGACCGACGTCCCGGCCGACATGGTCGCTGACGACCTGCACGAGGTCGAGCATCTCGAACGCGCTGGTGAACTCGAGCCTCAGCGAACGCTGACCCGCCATTGAGCCCCTGAATACCAACCCATCTCTCCGCGATGTCAAGCTGCCTCGCGCGTTCGCGCCCGGCGCGCTGCGAGCCAGAAAGACAGTAAGATGCTGCCTATGCCATCCGCGTCTGCGGCGACGGTGTCGCCCGCCCGGCGCCTGCGCGGCCGCATCCGAGTCCCGGGCGACAAGTCGATCTCGCACCGCTACGCCCTGCTCGCCGCGGTCGCCGATGGCCAGTCGCGCCTGACGAACTATGCGCCGGGCGCCGACTGCCACTCGACGCTCTCCTGTCTGCAGGCGCTTGGCGTGGCAGGTCCGCCAGCGAGGCAGGCGTCGTCACTATAGTGGGACGAGGTTTCGACGGCTGGCGTTCACCGGCCGGCCCCCTGGACGCCGGCAATTCGGGGACGGCGATGCGCATGCTGATGGGCCTGCTCGCCGGCCGGCCCTTCACCGCCACGCTGGTCGGCGACGAGTCGCTGTCGCGGCGGCCGATGCGGCGCGTCATCGAGCCGCTGGCCCGGATGGGCGGCACGGATCGAATCGGTCGACGGCCACGCGCCGATCACGGTGCGCGGCGCCCCACTGCACGGAATTGCCTACGAGCCGGCGATCCCGAGCGCCCAGGTGAAGAGCGCCGTCCTGCTCGCCGGCCTTCAGGCGAGCGGGACGACGTCGGTGACCGAGCCGGCGCAGACGCGCGACCACACCGAGCGCGCATTCGCCGCCTTCGGGGTGTCCGTGCAGTCGACGGGCCTGACGGTCGTCGGTCCAGGGCGGCCAGCGCGTCGAGCCGCGCGAGCTCGCCGATTCCCGGCGACTTCTCGTCCGCTGCGTTCTGGATGGTGGCGGCCGCGGCGCTCCCGGGATCCCGCGTCGTCGATCGAGGATGTCGGCCTGAATCCGACGCGAATCGGCCTGGTCGACGTCCTGCAGGCGCTACGGCGCCCGGGTCGAGCATCGAGCAGACGAGCGTGCGTCGCCGGCGAACCGAGCGGAACGATCATCGTCGACGCGGACCGCGCGGGTTCGATCGAGATTGCGCCGGCGGAAGTGCCGGTGCTGATTGACGAGCTTCCGGCCATCGCCGCCCTCGCGGCCAACGGCGGCGAAGTTTCGGTGCGGGGCGCCGCCGAGCTTCGGGTCAAGGAGAGCGACCGCATTGCGGCGCTCGTGGCCGGGTTCCGCGCGCTCGGGATCGACGCCGACGAGCGGCCGGACGGCTTCGTCGTGCGCGGGTCGGGCGCGCCGGCTGGCGGCGTCGCCGATGCGCGCGGCGACCATCGGATGGCGATGGCGTTCGCGATCGCGGCGCTCGCCGCCGAACGGCCGTCGCGGGTGGAGGGCGCCGACGCGGTCGCCGATTTCGTATCCGGGGTTCTTCGAAACGCTCGCCTCGCTGGTCGGCCCGGCCGAGCGATGAAAAAGGTCTCCGCTGAAGACTGACAAGATTTACCTGATCGGGTTCATGGGCGCCGGGAAGACGACCGTTGCGCGCGCGCTGGCCAGGCGCCTCGGCTGGCGCGCCATCGACGTCGACGAGCTCATCGAAGCAGCGCGAGCATCAGACGGTTGCCGACCTGTTCGCACGCAAGGGCGAGCCGTATTTCCGGGCGACCGAGCGAAGTGTGCTCGTCGATCAGCTGGGCGTCGCGTCACTGCGTCGTCGCCACGGGTGGCGGCACGTTCGTCGATCCGCAGAACCGCGCGCTCATCAACAGCGACGGGACGTCGGTCTGGCTCGACGTGCCGCTGCCGCAGCTGATCCAGCGGGTGCCGGCCGACGGACGGCGTCCGCTGGCGGCCGACCGCGCGGAATTCGAGCGGCTGTACGCGGCCAGGCGCGCGGCCTACGAACAGGCCCACCGGCGCGTCGAGGCGGGACGGCCGTCGGTCGCGGCCATCGTCGAAGAGTTGGTGGACTGGCTGGACGCGTAGGAGAATAGGCCGCTGCGCTACCTCGTTCTCACCGATATCCACGCCAACCTCGAGGCGCTCGACGTGTGCCTGGCCGACGCCAGGCGGCGCGCGGTTCGACGAGACGCTCGTGCTCGGCGACATCGTCGGCTACGGGGCCGACCCGAACGCCGTCATCGCACGGGTCCAGGAGCTGAAACCCAGGGCGATCGTCCGCGGCAACCACGACAAGGTGGCCTGCGGCATCGAGCAGGCGGACGGCTTCAACGCGGTCGCGCGAGCGGCGGCGGAGTGGACCTTCGAGGTCCTCGAGCCGGAGCACCGGGACGTGGCTGGCCGCCCTGCCGCAAGGGCCGATGGTCGGTCGACGATCTCGTCGAGATCTGCCACGGGTCGCCGATCGACGAAGACCTCTACATCTTCGACGAGACCGACGCGCTGCGCGCGCTCAAGGCCATGTCCCGGCCGCTCTGCCTGTTCGGCCACACGCACTTTCCCATCACGTTCCAGCTGGCGGGCGGTGAACTGCAGGCGATCGGGCCGACCGCTGCGCCGGAGGCGACGCTCGAGCTGAAGGACGGACGTGCTGTACCTGGTGAATCCCGGCGCCGTCGGCCAGCCGCGCGACGGCGATGCGCGCGCCGCGTACGCGATCGTCGACGTCGAGCGGAAACGCGTGGAGTTGCTTCGGCTGGATTACCGCATCGAAGCCGCGCAGGCCAAGGTGGTGGATGCGGGGCTGCCCGCCGTCCTCGCGAAGCGGCTGGCGGTCGGCAGGTAGTGCGGACCTTTAGGTCCGCCTGGCGGGCCTTACAGGCCGGCACTCGAGCGTCCCGCCCTACGACGCGCGTCCCGCTGCTGCGCTCCGCGCGGCCTTCTCTTCCCTGCGCCTCAATTCGGCCGCGAACGCATCCCGCGCGGCGCGCGCCGCCCAGGATCCAGCCGATCACGATCCCGATGAGCAGCACCGCCGGGATGAAGATGAAGTGGCCCGCGGTCATCGCGCGCTTCCGGATGTCCTCCGCTGCAGCGCCTGCATCTCGGTCTCGACGCGCGCAATCCGCCGCCAGATCCAGAACAGATAGCGCCATCAAGCCGAGCCAGACGACGATGTAGGCGCCGATCAGCAGCGGCGCGGCCGGCATCGTCTCCTGCGGCGGCAGCTGATCGATCGGCACGTACTCGTTCTGCTGCGGCGGCTGGGCGAGCAGCGCCGGCGCGGTCAGAATCAGGGACAGCAGCGCAATCAGCAGAGCGTCGCGGCATGTCAGTCCTCGGCGGCGAGATACGAGATCGTCGAGCGCGGCGCGCTGGCGCTCGAGGCGGACGCGCGTGGTCATCAGCAGTGAATACAGCAGGAAGAACGCCGCCACGCAGAACCAGAACGGCTCGCGCATGCCGGCCGGCAGCGTCGGCGCGACGGTCGTCTGCGGGTGGATCGTGCGCCAGATGTTGACCGACATGTAGATGAACGGCACGTTCGCCGCGCCGAACAGCGCCAGTCCCGCCGCGAGCTTCTCCGACCCCGGTCCACCGTACTTCCGCACCACCAGGTAGGCCAGCGCAATCAGCCAGCCGACGAACGACATCGTCAGCCGCGCGTCCCACACCCACCAGACGCCCCACGCCTTGCGCGCCCACAGCGGGCCGCTGAGCAGGACGATGACGCCGTAGACCGCCGTCAATTCGGCCGCCGCGAGCGCCACGTGATCGGCGGCACGGCTCTTCCTGAAGAGAAACACCGCGCTGGCCAGCCCGGCGACGAGCCCCGAGATCAGCATCACCATGCCGGACGGCGCATGGAAATACATGACCTTCTGGATCAGCAGCATCGTCGACTCGTACGGCGCGTTCGCGATGAAGATCGGCGCGTACGCGAACATCGCGGCGGCGACGACCAGTAGAGGTATGAAAGCCTTTCGCATCGGTAAGCCTCTCGCTCTGCGCCTCTGCGTCCTCTGCTCCCTCTGCGTCCTCTACTCTGTCATCAACGGCTCGAACGTCCACAGCGCCAGCGTCACGAAGACCACGTCGAACGAGGCCAGGATGCGCGATCCACATGACCGCCAGCGCGGGCTCGGCCGGGTCCTGGAGAAGCGCCGAGGTGCCCCGTACTCCGGCAATCATGACCGGAACCGTGATCGGATACAACAGGATGGGCAGCAGCACGTCTCGCGTCCGCGCGCGGACGAGCATCGCCGCGAACAGCGTGCCGACACCCGCGAATCCGATCGTGCCCAGAAGCAGTAATGGGGCGAGCAGCGGGAGCTGAGCGAGCAGATTCGCCTGGAAGAGCACCGCGACCAGCGGCACGATCAGCACCTCGGCGGCGACGAGCAGCGTCACCATCCCCAGCAGTTTCCCGACGTAGATCGCCGCCCGCGGCGCCGGCGCGATCAGCAGCGCCCGCAGCGTCTCGGAGTACCGCTCGCGCTCGAACGTGCGGCCGAGCGCGAGCGTGCCGGAGAACGCGATCGCAATCCAGACGATGCCGGCGGCCGCTTCCGCGAGCGGCTGGCCTTCGACGACGAACGTCAGCGAGAAGATCAGGATGCACGACAGCGCGAACAGCAGCGTCGTGTAGACGATCTCGCGGCTCTTCAGCTCGATGGCGAAGTCTTTCTTGAGGACGAGGAGCGCGGTGTTGAAAAACATATCAGCGGGAGTCCGGCATACACGCTCGCTTCGCCGAGCAGCGACCGATAGCGACTGCGCAGACCCGGACGCCGCCGGTTCGTCGGCGATCAGCTTCCCGTCCCGGATCAACGCGACGCGGGTGACCAGGCCGTCCGCCAGGTCGAGATCGTGGGTGGCGACGATGACGATGGCGCCCGCCGGCCGCGAGCTCGCGCAGGCGGCTCGACACCAGCGTCACGGCGCGATCGTCGAGGCCGGTGAACGGTTCGTCGAGCAGGAGCAGCCGCGGCTTGTGCAGCAGCGCGCGCTCGAGCGCCAGACGCTGCCGCATGCCTCGCGAGAACGACGACACGTCGTCGTCGGCGCGGTCCGTGAGGCCGGCCGCTTCGAGCGCCGCCGGAACGATCTGCGCGGCATCGAGGCCGTACAGCCTGGCGAAAAGAAGTCGAGGTTCTGGCGCGCGGTCAGCTCCGGGTAGAGGTGCAGTTCGTGGGCAAGCAGCCCGATGCGCGCCGCGAACCGCCGCGCCGTCGCGCGGATGCGTCGGACGTCGCCGAATCGAAGCGTGCCCGAGCGTCGGGGCGACCAGCGTCGCGAGCATGCCGATGAGCGTCGACTTGCCCGCGCCGTTCGGGCCCGAGCAGTCCGAGGATGTCGCGCGCCTGCGCGGCGAGCGTCACCTTCCAGACGGCGCGCCGCCGGCCGAAACGGCGCGACAGGTCGACCAGTTCGACGCGGTCGAAGTCGTGGCGTCACGCAGCGACGCCCGAGTCGCCGCCGTCGAGCGCTCCGTAGACGTGCTCGAGCGCTTCGATCAACGCCTGGCGGCGTTCGCCGTATCGAGCGGCGTCGAGGCGGCCCGCGGCGATGATCCTGTTCGAGCTTCACGAGGTCCTGAAGCAGCTTCTCCCGGCGCGCGATCAGCCGCTTGCGCTCGGCGGCCCGGTCCTTCGGCCCTCGACCGGGCGCCGCAGGGCGACGATGCCGATGAGGACGATGAGGCGCGGCAAGCGACAGCGCGACGTAGCGCGGGAACGAGACTGTGGTGCGGCAGGCCGCTGACGTTCAGCGTGATCAGCTGGCCTGCAGGGATGGCCGCGTCGCCGGCGGCGGCGATGTAGGTCTGGCCGTCGGCCGGCATTTCCTGCTGCCGCGAGATGTTCGGTGACGTCAGCTTCGCGTCGCCGAACTTCCTGACGATCACGGCGAGGTGCTCGAGGTCGGCCGGGAACCGCTGCTCGACTTCCACCGATCCGGTAGTCGCGCGCAGCGCGTAGGCCACCTGCACGGTGGTCTTGCCCGGGCCGAAATGGTCCCTGGACGAGCACCGTTCGGCCCTTGACGGTGGCCTTCCCTTCCGGCCCTTCGATGATGGCCGCGCCCTGGGCGCCGCGCGGCACGTCGAAGGTGAACGGCTGCGGCGGGTTCACCACCGTCTGCGCCGGATTGACGATCTCGAGGAGGTAGTAGACGGTGACGGACTCGTCGCCCGGCTGCAGGACGAGCTCCGATTCCTTGCCCAGCACGACCGGGGCGGTCACCGCGTTCCTGGCTTCTTCCGCCGCGCGCGCCGCGGCCTCCTTGTCGGTCGCCACGAGCAGCATGCGGACGGCGCCCGCGCCTGGCGCCGGGAACGGCTGCGACTCGAGCCGCTCGCCGTCGACCACCGTGGACGCCCGGACCGTGCCGGTCGTCGCGACGATGAATTCCGCCCGTCCCTCCGCGTCGGTGTTCTGGGTCCGGGCGTCGTCGCCGACACGGAGCTCGACGGGATGATTGACGATCGGATTGGAGAGGTCGCCGCGAATCACCCGGATCGAGATCGTCCCGGCCGGGAGATCGTCGACAGGCCGCGGGATTCCCGACGCCTGCTTGAAGTCCATTTGGGCGGCGGCTTCGCTGACGAGGACGCAGAGGAAGCAAAGGACACGCAGAGGACCCAGAGGCCTCTGCGACTCTGCGCTCTGCGCTCTGCGTTCTCTGCGTCCTCTGCTCCCTTTGCGTCCTCGTCACAACTTCTGCCCGCAGCTCTTACAGAACTTCGCGTCCGCGTCGTTGCGCGTCTGGCACGCCGCGCAGGTCAGTGCCTGCGGCGCGCGCCTTGGTGTCTGCTGAGCCTCTCTCGCCCAGACGCTTCGCGAGGTCCGCCTCGATCTTCGCGCGGTATCCGGCGCCGGCGTCCAGCTGCCGGATGATGCGCGTTGCGCGCGCGCGCAGGCGCGTCGACATCTCGCTGTAGTCGTCCTCGGAGATCTTCTTCATCGAGCGGTCGAACTCGAGCTCCTTGAGCGTGCGGAGCGCGAGCATCTTCTCGCGCTCGAGGGCGGCGCGGGTGCGATCGCCGACCATCGGCGTGCGGTCTTCCTGCTTCGTGACCAGCGGACGGACGGTGCGCAGGACCGCCAGGCCGACGATCGCGGTCGTCAGCCATCAGCACCGACAGCAGCAGGACGGTCGTGACGCCCTGCCCTCGCACCATGTAGGTGACGCCCGTCGCGCAGATCAGCGCGGCGAGGACGAAGAATTGCCAGGGTTGGAGGCCGGAGGTCCGCCTGAAGGCGGACACTACGATCTCGGTGCCGGCTTCAGCCGGACCGCGTCAGTCGAGGTTGCGGAGCTCATCGTCGAGGCGTTCGTCGAGCGCCGGATCGGCGGCGGGCGGCGCCTCGTCGGTCTGGTCGGCTGGCGTCGCGACCAGCGGATCGCGGCGAAGCCGAGCGCGACCGCGCCGCTCGCGCCGACCAGGTACGGGAACAACCAGGCGAGCCGGTTGAAGCCCCTGTCGATCGGCGCCATCAGGATGTCCTGGCCGAACTCGGCGACGAACGCGTTGACGATCTGGTCGTGATCCTTGCCGGACTCGATGTGCGCCACGATCTTCGTCCTGCTGGCCGTCGCGGCCGTGGCAGTTCATCATCCCGCAGTTCGCCACGGAGAGGCGGCACCCGCCGCAGGTGCACATGACCTCGCCTTCGAGGCGTTGCTGCAACGGGCTCTTCTGCTGCGGCCTGACCTCCTCGCCACCCTGCGCGTTGGCCACCGGCGCGGTCCCGAGGACCAGCGCGAGGACCAGCGCCGCCGTTGTCGCGGCCGCCTCAGCCGGCAGCCTTGCCAGCGCGAACGAGAAGGCGCGTTCAGGCAGGAGCGCGATGATCGTGCCGATCGCGACGATGCCGAATCCCATCCACAGCCAGTTCACCAGCGGGTTGACGACGATCTCGAAGCTCGCCGCCTGCGTCGCGGCCTCGGCGCTGTTCAGGACGATGTAGAGGTCCTCGGCAATCGTCCGGCGGATGGCGACCTCGGTGGTCGGCGGGTCGTTTTCGCGCTTGTGCCAGAACCACTTCGCCGGATACAGCGACGCGATCTGCTTCCCGTCCGAAAAGATCGACGTGTAGGCGGTCATCGCCTGCTTCGACGGGTCGTCGATCATCTTGAAGCCGTCGTAGCGGACGGTGTAGGAGCCGACCGTCACCTGCTGGCCGGGCTTCAGGATGACCATTTCCTTCTTCTTGAATCCTTCGCCGGCGAAGCCGAAGAAGATCAGCACGATGCCGGCGTGGACGATGTAGCCGCCGTAGCGGCGCTTGTTGCGGCTGACGAGGCCGACGAGCGCCGTCAGCACGTCGGTGCCGGTCGCGCCCTTGCGCACGTTCGCGCCGCGCCAGAACTCCTGGATGATGGTCGCCAGCACGAGGCCGCAGAGCGCGAAGCAGATCCCCGAGATCCACACGCGGAAGCCGAGCGCCACGAACGCCGCAGCGATCACGAGGCCGGCGACAACCGGCCACAGGAACTGATCCTTCAGGTTGGCGATCGTCGACTTGCGCCACGCGAGCAGCGGACCGATCCCGGTCAGCATCAGCAGCACGAGGCCGATCGGGAGCATCCACTTGTTGTAGAAGGGCGCGCTGACCGTGATCCGCTCGCCGGTGATCGCCTCGCTCAGCGTCGGGAACATCGTCGCGAAGCGCGACGAAGAACGCCGAGAACAGCATGATCCAGTTGTTCGCCAGGAACGCGGCTTCGCGCGACGCCCACGAGTCGAGGTCGTTGCGCGCCCTGAGCAGCGGCATCCGGTAGATCACCCAGCCGAAGCTCACGGTCAGGATGGCCACCATGAACAGCGTGAACAGCCACGCCAGGTCGGCGTTGAGGCCGAACGAGTGCACCGACTGCACGATGCCGGAGCGCGTCAGGAAGGTGCCGAAGATCGTCAGGAAGAACGTCAGGATGACCAGGCTGACGTTCCAGATCCGCAGCATGCTGCGGCGCTCCTGCACCATCACCGAATGGAGGAACGCGGTGGCGGTGAACCACGGCAGCAGCGCCGCGTTCTCGACCGGATCCCACATCCAGTAGCCGCCCCAGCCGAGCTCCTCGTAGGCCCAGATCATCCCGAGCCCCAGCCCGAACGAGAGGAACAGCCACGCGAACATCGTCCAGCGGCGGACGGCGCGCAGCCAGGCGTCGTCGAGGTGGCCGGTGATCAGCGCCGCCATGCCGAACGCATACGGGATCGTCATGCCGACGAACCCGGTGTAGAGCATCGGCGGGTGGATCACCATCCAGTAGTTCTGCAGCAGCGGGTTGAGCCCCTCGCCGTCGCGCGGAACCGGCGTGATGTAGGTGCCGAACGGGTTGTTGTGCACCAGCATCAGGAACAGGAAGAACATCTGCACCGACCGACACGACCGCGACGACGTACGGGATCAGCTCGCGGTAGCGCTCGCGGTTCACGGCGACGGCGATCGACCCGAAGATCGACAGCAGGAACACCCAGAACATGATCGAGCCGTCGAGGCCGCCCCAGTACGAGGTGATCTTGTAGAACAGCGGCTGGACGCTGTCGGAGTAGCGCGAGACGTAGCGGATCGAGAAATCGTCGGTGAGGAACGCGTTGATCATGACGGCCGACGCGATCGTCATGAGCGCCGCGATCAGGTAGAACGCGCCGATGCCGCTTTCAACCAGCCGGCGCGAGCCGCGCCGTGCGCCGACGACCGCTGCGGTCGCCGCGTAGCTGCACACGACGAACGTCGCGAGCAGAAGAAACGTCCCGAGTGCTGGCATTTAGCCGACCTTTTTTGCGATCTTCGCTTCCTCGTACTTCGACGGGCACTTCGCCAGGATGCCGTTCGGATCCGTGTGGAAGCCGCCTTCGGGCGTGAGCCGGCCTTTCAGCACCACCTCGGCGCCCTCCTGGAAGAAGGTGTCCGGCGCGATCCCGGTGTACGAGGCGTTCATCACGTGGCCGTTGTTGTGGACCTTGAAGATGTAGTCGAAGCTGTCCGGCTTGCGCATGATCGATCCCGGAACCACGAAGCCGTGCAGCTGGAGCTGCTTGTCCTGCCACTGATCGGGACTGCTCATTACTTCGTCGACATGCTTGTAGTACTCGGTGCCCTCGCGCAGCGTCGACCACATGAGGCCGCCGAAGGCGGCGGCGAGAACCAGCGCGGTGACCCCGATCTTGATATATCGATGTGTCATAAGGAGTTCCGGGAAAACGACATGGTCAGGATAGCTCTTACTCCCCCCGACATGCAAGGAATCGCGCCCTCATCCCATCGATAAGACAAGGTCGTTCTTCGCACTCTGCCGGTGACAGGTCCGGCAGCCCCTCGACTCCGGGAGTGCGCGGGCCTTCGTTGGAGGTGGCCCATCAGTGCCGCTGAAATCGAAGAAGCCCCAGCCGCCCTCGAACTTCGTGCTGTCTTTGAGGGACATCAGAAGCGTGGACGAGGTAGTGTGCGGGCCCCCGTGCGACACGCCCCGCTCCGGAGCGGCCGGCTCCCAAACCAGCACCGTGCCCTCGGGGAATCGTCCCGTTTTCGCGTACTCCTGATAGCTCGACGGGCTGATATAGACGCGGTCGCCCGACGGCAGTCCACTGCTGGTGGCATCGGCCGCTCCGGGGCCGCTCACGAGTGTCCAGTGCCGATACCCATCCGGGCGCAGCAGGGTGTCAGAACCCTCGAGCACGGCTGGGGAGACCCTTCCAGGCGTGGCGGGCCGAATCTGCGCGAGGACGGATACCGACACAATGCCGAGCAGCAGAAACGCCGCCAATCCGTAGGAAGGCCTGAGTCCGAGTGCGATGGCCCGCTCGATTCGTAGCCCCCAGCCGAGCGTACCCGGTCGCTCGTTGATGATCGTCATGACCTCACGGCGCATGGCCGTGCAGTCCGACGGGCTGACCGTCTCGCGACGCACCGATTTCATGAGCGCTTGAGTGGCGTGCAGCTCCTCGAGAAAGCGCCGACATTCTTCGCACGCCGCGAGGTGGCGGACGGTGGCGGCGGTGGCCGCGCCCGGCAGGTCGCCCTCGACATGAAGAGCGAGCGTCTCCCGCGAAAACTGGCAGCTCACGATTCCCCTCCCGATTCCCTTCCCATACAGCCGACCGATGGCGGCTTTGAGCCGCAGGCGGCCGCGGCTCACCTGGGAGCGGACCGTCGTTTCCGACGACTGCAGAATCGCTGCAACATCCGCTGTGGACAGGCCCTCGATGTCGCGCAGAACGATCGCGAGGCGTTCCTTTTCCGGCAGCGAATCCAGCGCCCGTTGCAGGAAGAGCCGTTGCTGCTTCCGTTCGAGGCCTGCGCAGGGATCGCTGGACCGATCGATCGGCTCGGCCAGCCCCCCGTCGACGAATGTGTTCTGACGCCGCACGCGTCGCCGCACCAGGTCGCGGCACACGTTGACGGCGATCCGGAGCAGCCACGGCTCGAGCGCTTTCTGGGGATCAGCCCGGTGCAGATACTTGAACGCCCGAAGGAACACTTCCTGCGCCACGTCGCGCGCGTCGTCTCTACTGCCCAGCAGCCTCGCCGCCAGCGTCATGACGCGGCTCTCGTAGCGGATGATGATCTGCTCGAACGCATTTGCGTCGCCCCGGAGCGTCAGGCGGACGAGCCTCGAGACTTCCTCGGTTTCGGCCGACGGCGCTTCTCTTCATCGAGAGCGCCGTCTGCATCAGCACCGAACCATCCGGCCTGACTTCCATGGACCCGTCCCTTCCACTGAGTAATACCTGGCGAGCTGGCAAATCGTTGAAGGGCATCCGACAGAGCCGAAATCTTAAATCTGAAATCTTAAATCTTAAATTTCACGATCCACTGGTGCATACCCCATTTCAGTCATCAGCTGGGCAACGCGGTGGACGGGGAGCCCGACCACGTTCGAATACGAGCCGTCGATACGAGGGATGAACCTCGAGGCGAGGCCCTGGATCGCATATCCGCCCGCCTTGTCCCGCCCTTCCCCGCTCGCGACATACCAGTCGAGGTCTTCGGGGGACAGCGCGAGAACGACACGATGGTCGACTCGACCGCGCCGAGCTCGACCGATTCGCTGCGGAGGCTGATTCCCGTCAGGACCTCGATGATCGCGGCCCGACAGCTGCTCCAGCATCCGCCGCGCGTCGACGTCGCCGGCCGGCTTGCCGAGAATCGCGCCGTCGACGACCACCGCCGTGTCGGCGGCGAGAACGTAGGGTCCGCCTTCAGGCGGACCTGACGTCCGGCTACAGCCGGACGCTACGGCGACGGCGCGCGCGCTCTTCTCCATCGCAAGACGCCGCACGTACTCCTCCGGCTGCCTCACCGGCCCGCACGCGCTCGTCGATGTCGACGGCCACGATCTCGAACACATACCCTGCCGCACGGAGCAGCTCGGCGCGGCGCGGCGACGCTGAAGCGAGGATGAGGCGCACGGCGGATGATAAGATCTTCGATCCGAAATTTAAGATTTAAGATTTCAGATTTAAGATTTCAGATTGGGGTTTGCGAGTTGGGTGCGAGCTTCGCATGAATCCGATCGGTGCGGCGGTGCCCGGTGCGATCGTGGCGCTGCTGCGCGACGCGCCGTTGTCGGCCGGGAAGGTGACGTTCGCCTGGAACGCGGCGGTCGGACCGGCGGTCCAGCGGGCGACGTCGGTTCTTCTCGAAAACGGCGTCCTCCTGGTCGACGCGTCGAGCCCGCAATGGGCGCGCGAGGTGTCGCGCTCGACGCCCATCATCCTGCGCCGCCTTCAGCAGCTGCTCGGCGAACAGACGGTCACCCAGATCACCGTGCGGACCAGATGAGGGCTCCCGACGCCGATCGCGATCTCAGCGAACGACGAACGAAGCCACTATGCGTGATGCCGTCATCGTTTCCGCCGTCCGGACGCCGACCGGCAAGTTCCTCGGCGCGCTGAAGGACCTGACCGCGCCCCAACTGGGCGCGCTCGTCGTCTGCCGAAGCGGTGCGCCGCGCCGGCATCGACCCCGCCATCGTCGACGAGTGCATCATGGGCAACGTCGTCTCCGCCGGATCCGGGCAGAATCCGGCGCGCCAGGCGGCGCTCAAGGGCGGCCTGCCCGACCACGTCGCGGCGCTCACGATCAACAAAGTCTGCGGGTCGGGGCTGAAGGCGGTGATGCTCGCCCATCAGGCGATCGCGACCGGCGACATCGACGTCGCCGTCGCCGGCGGCATGGAGTCGATGAGCAATTGCCCGTACCTCCTGCCGCGGGCGCGCGAAGGCCTGCGCATGGGCCACGGCGAGATCGTGGACTCGATGATCAACGACGGCCTCTGGTGCGCGTTCGAGCAGTGCCACATGGGGAACGCGGGCGAAGTCGTGGCCGAGCACTACCATGTCGGCCGCGCCGCGCAGGACGCGTTCGCCGCGCGCAGCCATCAGAAGGCGGCCCGGGCGACCGATGTCGGGCTGGTTCAAGGACGAGATCCTTCCGGTGTCCATTCCGCAGCGAAAGGGCGACCCGCTGGTGGTGACCCGCGACGAAGCGATTCGCCCGGAGACCACCGCGGAGGCGCTCGCGGCGCTCAAGCCGGCCTTCAAGAAAGATGGGACGCGTCACCGCCGGGCAACGCGCCGGGCGTCAACGACGGCGCATCGGCGCTCGTCGTGATGGCGGCCGAGCGGGCCCGATCGCTCGGCCTCACGCCCCTCGCGCGCATCGTCGGCCAGGCCACCAGCGGGCTGCCGCCGAAGTTCGTCCTGATGACGCCGGTCGAAGCGGTCCGCCGGCTCGCCGACGAAGATCGGCTGGAACCTCGCCGACGTCGATCTGTTCGAGCTGAACGAGGCGTTCTCGGTGCAGGCCGTCGCGGTGCTGAACGAGCTCGGCATCCCCGAAGAGAAGGTCAACGTCCACGGCGGCGCGGTGGCGCTGGGCCACGCCATCGGCTCGAGCGGCGCGCGCGTCCTGACGACCCTTCTCTACGCGATGAAACGCCGCGACGCGAAGCGCGGCATCGCGACGCTCTGCCTCGGCGGCGGCAACGGCGTGGCGCTCGCGGTGGAGCGATGACGATGCCGTTCGTCGTTCGCGCGTTCGGCGTTCGCACGATCGTCGCGCCGACGAACGACGAACGAGCGCGACTCGAACGAGCGAACGACGAACGTCGATGACCGTCGAAGACTGTCGGCGTCGTCGGCGCCGGGACGATGGGCAGCGGCATCGCCCAGACGTTCGCGCAGGCGGGTTACGACGTGCGGCTCGTCGACGTGGCGCAGCCGATGCTCGATCGCGCGCGGCGCGCCGTGGAAAGCAGCCTGGCGAAGTTCGTCGACAAGGGCAAGCTGTCGGCCGCCGATCGCGACGCGGCGCTGGGCCGGCTGTCCGTGCGGCACCGAGCGCTCGACGCGCTCGGCGTCGGCCGACTTCGTCGTCGAAGCGATCGTCGAGGACGTCGACGCGAAGAAGGCGCTGTTCGGCGCGCTCGACGGCCTGACCGGCGCCGAGATGCGTGCTCGCCTCGAACACCTCGTCGATCTCGATCACGCTGCTCGGCGCCGCGACGAAGCGCCCGGACAAGGTGCTCGGGATGCACTTCATGAATCCCGTGCCGATCATGACGCTCGTCGAGTTGATCCGCGGCCAGGCGACATCCGACGCGTCGATGGCGATCGCCGCGCGATCTCTGCGCGCAGGCTCGGGAAGACCGCGGTCGAGGCGGGCGACTACCCCGGGTTCATCGCCAACCGCGTCCTGATGCCGATGATCAACGAGGCGATCTTCGCCGTGATGGAAGGCGTCGGCACGCCGGAGGCGGTCGATACCGTGATGAAGCTCGGCATGAATCACCCGATGGGGCCGCTCGCGCTGGCCGATCTCATCGGCCTCGATGTGTGCCTGGCGATCCTCAACGTCCTCCACGAGGGCTTCGGCGATCCGAAGTACCGGCCCTGCCCGCTGCTGCGCCGGATGGTGGCCGCCGGTCACCTCGGGCGGAAGTCGGGCCGCGGGTTCTACGTCTACAGCTAGAGCGCGTAACGCAGCACTGCAGAGCACCGCGAAGTTCTTCGGAGCTGCGAGTCACCGTGCTCGGCCTTAGCTGTTTCCTCGTGCCTCGATCGGCTCAGGACCGCTCGAGACCACCAGGCGGCCGCCGCCACCGATCCCATCAGCAGCGTTTCCTGGACCGCCGCGCGCAGATTGATGAGCATCGCCCGCATCGAAAGCGGATCGCGCCGCTGGGTTCCCGGAAAGACATTCAGCCCCGAGAAGAACCACGTGTCGCTGAACGGCCAGAATGCCTGAACGCCGTACGGCGGATTGGCGTCGGCGCCGAGCCAGTCCAGCAGGATGTGCGACGACCAGGCCAGGCCGCACGCCAGGCCGATGACGACCGGCGTGCGACGGTTCGCCGAAGTGCTCGGCGAGCCAGTCCGCACCGGTTTGACCCACCCTGTCACACCGACCGCGACAATGGTGAGGAGGACGGCCACCGGCACGCTGTGGGTCGCGGTCCGATGGGTCGGCATGTAGAGCAGGTCGATGTCGGGCAGGGCCGCGCAGACCGCGCACACGACGGGCAGCTTCCAGCTGGTCGACGCCCCGGTGGCCATCGGACGCGTCCCGCGAAACGACCAGGCGATGGCAGCGCCCGCGAGGGCATGGCCGATTGGGCTGGGCACGCGGTCCAGATGATGGCAGATTCTGCGTACGTCGCGACAAGGGGCGAAAGGTCATATGCCTTACAAGTAGTTGTAAAAACAGAATGTTCCAGCGATAAGTTCACAGAATGACGCTTGACTTTCGCCCAGGCACGAACCTAGAATAGCCGCGCTTTCACGTGGCGCGACGTCGAACCGTAGCGTCCGGCTTCAGCCGGACGTTTTTGCGCTACCTAAGGAGCAAAACGCATGTCGCCAGTTGAACGAATCGACCGGATCGATCGCGGGAGTCCCGCCGCCCCCGCCCAGGACAAGGAACGCCTCAGGGCCGTCGATCTGGCGGTCGGCCAAATCGAGAAACAGTTCGGCAAGGGCTCGATCATGCGCCTCGGCCAGAAGGGCGCCATTCAGCCGATCGACGCCATTCCGACCGGCGCCATCTCCATCGACTTCGCGCTCGGCGTCGGCGGCGTGCCGCGCGGCCGCGTCGTCGAGATCTTCGGGCCCGAGTCGTCGGGCAAGACGACGCTGGCGCTGCAGGTGATTGCGGAAGCCCAGAAGCTGGGCGGGATGGCGGCGTTCGTCGATGCCGAACACGCGCTCGACGCCGCGTATGCGCAGAAGCTGGGCGTCGACGTCGACAACCTGCTCGTCTCGCAGCCCGACAACGGCGAGCAGGCGCTCGAGATCGTCGAAGTGCTGATTCGCTCGGGCGGCGTCGACGTCGTCGTCGTCGACTCGGTGGCCGCGCTCGTGCCCAAGGCCGAAATCGAGGGCGAGATGGGCGAAGCGCAGATGGGGCTGCAGGCGCGGCTCATGTCGCAGGCGCTCCGCAAGCTCACCGGCGTGGTCTCGAAGTCGAAGACGTGCCTGATCTTCATCAACCAGCTGCGCGAGAAGATCGGCGTCATGTTCGGCAACCCGGAAACGACGACCGGCGGGCGCGCGCTGAAGTTCTATGCGTCGGTCCGGATCGACATCCGCCGCATCGCCAGCATCAAGGACGGCGACGTCGTCGTCGGCGGCCGCACGCGGGTGAAGGTGGTCAAGAACAAGGTCGCGCCGCCCTTCCGCGAAGCCGAGTTCGACGTGATGTACGGCGAAGGCATCTCGCGCACCGGCGATCTCCTCGATCTGGCGGTCGACAAACGGATCGTCGAGAAGTCGGGCGCGTGGTTCGCGTACGGCGGCGAGCGCCTCGGCCAGGGCCGCGAGAACGCGAAGCAGTTCCTCAAGGAGAACCCGGACATCTGCCGGGCGATCGAAGACCGCGTCCGCCGCGAGCTCGGCCTCGTCCGCGAAGCCGAAGCCGCCGCGGTGTAGGGCGGGCCTCTAGGCCCGCCGTTAACTCACCTGTAGGGCGGACCTGTAGGGCGGACCTCTTAGGTCCGCCTTCCGCCTTACGCCACCTCGCCTTCCTTCCGTTGCCCTCTGGCGTCCGTCTCCGGCCACCTGCGTCCCGGATCCGCGGTTTGCCCTGGCGATGGTCGGCGTCTACGGCGTTGCCGCGCATGCCGCCGAGCGCCGCCGGCGGGAGATCGCAGTGCGGATGGCCCTAGGCGCCAACGCGGGCCGCGTTTTCTCGCTCGTGCTTCGCGAGGGAGCCGCGCTGACCATGGTTGGTGTTCTCGGGGCACTGCTGCCTCGCTGGCGGTCACGCGATACCTGGAGACGCTGCTCTTCGAGGTCGGTCGGCGCGATGCGATGACCTTCGCTGCCGTCGCGGTGATGATCGGCGTCGTGGCGATCGCCGCGACCGCCATCCCCTCAATCCGGGCCGTCCGCGCCGATCCCATGCAGACGTTACGAGCGGACTGAAATCTCCTCATGTCGCCTTGGCCTCTGCGCCTCTGCGTCCTTTGCTTCCTCTGCGTCCTCGGCTATGATCGGAAGATCGTACCCACCAGGGGCGAGGTAGCTCAGTTGGTAGAGCATACGACTGAAAATCGTAGTGTCGACAGTTCGATTCTGTCCCTCGCCACCAAAATAAACATCTTCTAATCAATCACTTTAGAGAGTTGACTCGGGGTAACACGAAACCTCGGGGTAACGCAGGGTAACACACGATCACGTTTCAACACGTGGGGGAAACCATCGATGAGTCCGAGTAAGTTCTATGACCCTTGACGTGTATCTGGAGCGGTTCATCGAGGGCTACCTGTTCGAGGACATTCGCGCGATGGCCCCGATTAGGTTGCAGGAGGGAAAGCGTTCGGCGCTGTCGGCTATCCGATGGTCATGACCGCCCTGTCAGGCATCGAGATCGCTAGGCGTGTTGACGTCGAAGATCGGATTCAACAAGGACCACGGGGCGCAACGTTTCAGCGAGTTCTGGTGTGGCTACGTCTACGCCGATCGTCCGGCATAGCAGCGGCTGGACCATGTCATCTACGAATTCGTTCGTCACGGCTTGGCGCATTCCTTCATGACCAAACCGATGGTCGTCGTGACGAAACATCACGATCGTCTGCACCTTCACCGACGAGAAGATGGCGTCCTCCAGGTCGATGCCCTCACCCTGGCAGACGACCTCGACGCTGCGTATTTCCAACGGTGAAGCCGAAGATTGCCGGGGCGTTCAGACAGAATATGGAGATGCGCTTCCAGGAATTCCGGGCGGCGTATTGGGAGGACCATCAGACGAACAAGAATCACCTTGCGAAGGCCCCGATAGGGTCGATGGTCATCGAACGCCAGAACGCATCGACGTCCACCCAAATAAATTCACCGTCCGGGCAAACTCCGACTTATTCGACGAACATCTCGACGACAGGCTTCGACAATCCTGAAGAGTAGCCAATTTTCACCGCAGCGGCCGGAAGCGAGGTCAGCGGCAGGTGGAGACGAATTAGGCCTATTCCGGCGAGTGTTCGCGCCGGGAAAGTCGTCGGCGTTGCGGGGGTCCCCATTCCCGTTTACGGTTCAGCCGTCCCGGCGTCGCGCACGACTCATGTCCCAGATGGATTGCCTCGGCGGATTCTCCGGACTTTGATGATGTGCGGCAGCGTCAAAGCCGCGAGTCGTCATCATCTGACCGAATCGCTCTGCGACCCGACCGCGGACCACATCGAGCGAGTCGCCCCATCGCCATTGCGCCACGAAGTGCTCCATGTCGCGCACGGTGCGCCGGCGCTCGACATGCGGGGTCGCGAAAGCGCGACTCCATTATTCTGCTGAGCTTGACAGAACTCGTGTCGGTTCTTACAGTCCGGCGTCACCCCATTTCGGCGACACGAGCTCTCAGGACGTGACATGGAGCGGTCGCGATGCCGGTGAGTGCTCCAACCAATACAAGTGCGTCGAGCCCGCACGCAGTTGCGGCTGACACGCCCGCTCGCACCGCCGTTTCCACGACACCGCTGTTTGCCAACATCGCTGACGAACTGCTTCGCACGGTCGCAGAGGCCGGGCACGCCGTGTTCGTCGAAGCGGGCGAGATTGTCTTTCGGCAGGGCGAGCTAGGCGACACGCTGTACTGCGTTCTCTCCGGCACGGTCCGACTGTGCCGGGCGCTGGAGGATGGCAGCGAAATTGAGCTCCGACGCGCGAGTTCCGGCGACTCGTTCGGTGAGCTCGCCCTGCTCGACGGCGGTGCTCGCGATGCCACCGCCGAAGCGGTCGCGCCCTGCCAGTTGTTCGTGCTGCGCCGCACTGATTTCCTGGCGGCCATTCCGCGCGCGCCGACGCTGCTTTCGACCGTGCTCGCAAACCTTGTCCAGGTGGTGCGCACCACCACCGAGGATCTGTTGCGGCACGAGCTGGCGCAGCGCGTGGCCAGAACCGAGATGGAGCTCGAGAAATATCGCGCGCTGGCGCAGATGGTCGCCGGTGTTGCACACGAGGTCAACACGCCGATCGGGATCGCCAACACGGCGGCCAGCATCATCAAACAGCGCTTGTCCTCGGAATCGATCAGAGCGGCCGCGCGCGACGCTGCCACCGCCGCAGAGTTCTCCGATATCCGGGAAGCCGCCGACCTCATCGACGCCAACATCCGTCGCGCCCACAAACTGATTCGCGACTTCAAGCAGCTGTCCGTCAGTCACGTCGCCGACACGCTCGAAACGCTGCCGCTCGTCGATGTGGTCGATGAGGTGATCAGTCTGTTCACGATCAGCGCGCGGCAGGCGAAGCTCACGATCCACGTCTGCAACTCGCTGCCGGACTCGGCGTCTTTCACATGGATCGGGTACCGCGGCCTCCTCAGTCAGGTCCTGCTGAACCTGCTCACCAACGTGGAACGTTATGCCTACGCTCGAGAGACTGGAGGGCCGGTGGAAATCGTGCTCGGTCAGACCGCCGACGGACGGAACGACCGGTTCAGCATCATTGTTCGGGATTCGGGTCGCGGCATGGCACCGGAAACGAGGGACAGGATTTTCGAGCCCTTCTACACGACCGGACGCGGCAAGGGCGCGACCGGCCTCGGCATGGCCATCGTTCACAACCTCATGACCTCTGCGCTCGGGGGCACTGTCGAAGTCACGTCTCGGGAAGGTGCGGGAACCGCGGTCACGCTCACGTTTCCCAAGAGCGTTCCCGCGAGAGCGGACTGATGGAGGTGGCACGTGTTCGAAACAGAATGGCCCGTCCTCGTGGTCGACGACGAGCCGGACATATTGACGGTCTCGAAGCTCGCGATGAAGAACCTTCAGGTGGACGGCCGGCCGATTCGGCTGTTCACGGCCGGCAGCAAGGCGGAAGCGATCGAGCTGCTCACGACGACATTGAGCGGACGCCTGTTTCCGTACGTAGCGGTTGCCTTCATCGACGTCGTGATGGAAACGGACACCGCGGGGCTGGAGCTGTGCCAGTTCATTCGTGAAACACAACGCAACCGCGTCACGACGCTGTATATCCGTACCGGCCAGCCGGGCGTCGCGCCGGAGCGATCGGTCATCGACCGCTATGACATCAGCGGATACTTCACCAAGGTGGAGCTCACCGAGGACAAGCTCTACTCGCTCGTCAAGGCCGGCGCGCGCCAGTACCACTTCACCAACATGGCGGTGGGTGCCTTCGAAGTGGTCACGCACGCCATCGCCGCCTCCGACTCGCTCGACAGCATCTCAAGGGTGCTGTACGGCGCGCTCGAACAGATGACGCTCGACGCCGCCGGCCTCCCACGTCACGAATATCACCAACGCGTCAGCGTGATCGTTGGGAACAGCGTGATCACGGCCACCGGTTACAGCAAGGCCCAGGCGCTCGCCGAACGCGATCGGCTCGAGCGTCTTGGTCTGCAGCCGATCGATCCGGAAGGCAATGGCTACGTCATCGAGGGCAAGACGTTCATGGTGAAGGTCCGCGCCACCGCGAGCCATGAGGCGGCTTACCACATCATGAACATCGTCGGGACACCGAGCATCCCTGAGGTGCTGATTGTGCGCCTCTTCACCAAGGCGATTGCCGCGCTCGCGAGTCGCGTCGCCGGCACGGCCCGGTCCGAGGTTGGCGTGGCCGGGTAGAGAGCGGCGCTGTTCGCACGGCTCACAGGCCAGCCGCCACGTCTCTGGCAATCCGCAGCGCGCGAGCGACTGGCAGCTTTCCATGCCGGCACAGATCGGTGCCAAGGTCGGTTCCATGGATGTACGGCATCGTGATGTACTTGATGCCGCCGACTTCGCCGAGATCGTGGATTCGCACGACGTTCTTGTGTGTTACCGACCTGCGAGGAGCAGATCGCCGAACTGATGGGCAGGCAAGCCATCTTCGAAGGACCACACCAGCTGAGCTTGGCCGGACACGACGCTGCAGAGTCCGGCGCGTGGGACGCCACGTGCAAGCGGATTTTCGTTACCAACGATTGACGCCGACGCTAAACTACATCCACTCCTCGCGACGAGTCCGATCGTGCCGCAAGCGGCGACTGTCCGGCTGGATCGCCTCGGTCAGGCCATTCCGTCGATGACGTCGTCGACACCGAGAAGCCGAACGACGTGGTGTTCGTAAGCACCTCGAATGAGGGCCACGATCCATGCAGGTCACCGCACGAGACACAGGCGAGGTCGTCGGTACTGACGCTCACCGGGCGGCTGGTGCTTGAGGACGTGGAAGCACAACTCCGCGGCGCGCTCGACGGGCTGATTCAGCAGGGACGGGTAAAGCTCGTGCTGAACCTGCAGGACGTCACCTATGTCGACAGCGCCGGCCTGGGCTTCCTGGTGTCCAAGTATGTCAGCGTGCACCGGCGCAGTGGAGACATGAAGCTCGTGCGGGTTCAGCCGCGCGTCGCGCACGTCCTCGAGATCACCCGGCTGTCGCAGATCTTCGAGGCGTTCGCGTCGGACGAGGCCGCTGTGCGGGCATTCGAGCACGCGCCCGCCCACAGCTGGGCGCGTCGGTTCACGCCGACGCCGCGTTAGCTCCCGTCCGCCGACGCTGCCCGAGGACGTGCCGGTGCCAGCGATCCTTGCGATCCGTCACCTGCAGCGCGAGCAGGCCTGCGCGTTCGATGGATCCCTCGAGATATTCCCGCTCGGTGAGGCTCGCTGCCAGATCCTCGTCGACCGCACGTCCAGGCCCGCCTCCCGCGCCAGCACATCGACTTGACCCGCACCGACAGCTCGAGCTCCAGGCGAAGCAGACAAAACATGTCGGCGCCGACGCCCCGCGTAGGCGCTTGCGCAGCCGCTGTCGATAGGCGCCAACCCGATTCCTGGGGTCGCCGAACTCAAAGGACGGCGGGCTGCGTAGTCACAAATCCGACGCGCCTCGCCAGCGTGGCGAACACCTTGATCAAATACAACTGGAGTAGCCGTTCGGCCATGGAGGGCGACGCCGGGTGCCGCGTGATATGCCAGGACTCGTCATACGCGGGCGTCGCCGGGAGGTGAAGGAGATCGAAAGTCCCGTCTGTCACGTATTCGTCGCCGGCCTGCCCGAGCGGCTTGAGGCCCAATCGCACCAACCGGTCGCGCTCCGCGCGCGCCTCGTCCTCGGTGATACTGCCGACCAGCAACCGGTCGCGAATCAGGAGCGCCACCTCCATTTGATAGCTGCCGGTGTGGCTGGGTTGCCCTGCGGCGTCGAGAGGCATGCGGCGAATCGCCTCGCCGACTGTTGCCTGCAGGTCCGCCGCTGTGTCGGCGGCCGCTGCATACATCACCGTCTGCAGCTGGCCGATCGCCTGACTGACGAACGCGAACTCTCGCACTCCGGCCTTCACGATCGATACAACTTGTCTTCCGTCGCCTCCACCTTTGTGAAATAGCCGTTGATGTCGTAACGGTCTATCACCTCCCGTTCGGGCGCCATGCCGGGTTGCCCCGTCCGGATATAGATCTGGGTGATACGGTTGTTAATCGTCTCGCGGATGTACTGGCACAGTTCGAGGCCAGCCTGGTCTGTCTCCATGACGACGTCGATCAACGCTACCGCCACGAACGGAAAGATCGAGCCGCTCAAGGTTGTGTTGAGCAATCGGATCGCCTCCGCCTTGCTCGACGCCGTGTGGAGCGTGATCCGTAGGCCGTTGACTTCGAAGCCGCGCATCGCGAGCTTCGACACCGCCAGCACGTCGGGGTCATCATCGACCACCAGTACTGCCCACTCTTTTTGAAACATCGCAGTCCTCCGTTCGCTACTGCCGTACCGATCACAGAGCGTCGTGGCAACACCCAATAGCTGTCGTCGAAGATTGTTTCGAACGGGAGTATGGCGAGACTCGATTGATGCGCTTATCAAGCGGCAGATTCACTGCATCGCCCTCGGGGGCTGGCAGTCTAACACGTCAATTTGTGATTAGAGCTCAACGATACGGACGGATGATCGTGGTCGATGTACGCGTGGGCTCGGGAGCGCGTGTGGTATCCGCCGCCGCCACTTACAAGGAAGCCGACGACACCGGTCAGCAGGAGCGCCGCCACGTTGGCAGGCCACGCGAAGCGGCGCTTGCATTCGTGAGCGCGCTTCGGCGTCCGGCAGCGTGGCCTTTGAAGAGGAGACGCGACGCCTCGTAGCTGGCCGAGAACGTCTCCGCGGGCGGGAGTAGAGGTCAGTCCTCGCCGAACGGTTGCACTGACAAAGGTAAACCGAGCACCTTCTCAAGGTTCCCGCGCAAGCGCGAGTAGTACGTTCGCGACCAGTTCGTCGACTGAAAATCGGAATCCGGAACCCCCGCCGGACTCGTTGTGACGCCCGATTGAGAGCTCCCCATGGCGTCTGTCCAGTTGTCAGCCTCCGCCCGTTCGTTCGCTTCCGCGAGGAGCCCCTTGCGGGCCGCCTGCTCGGCAAGTAAGAGCACTGCCGCTGGACAGTCGGGATCACGGCGAAGTCTCGCCAACACGTCGGCGTCGGTCTCGTCGGCCATTATGCTCCTCGGTTATTCTCCGGATTCTATATCGGCCGCTCGGCCCGGCGCGCCAGCCGACTCCCGACTTCTGAGCCCCGAGCCCGATCCCCGAGCCCCCAGTCCCGAGTATCACCGCGTCGGCCGGGCGCGTGACGCTTCCTTCACGGCGCGGGTGATCCGTTCGAGATCGTACGGCTTCCCGATCACTTCGTAGATCTCGTCTGACGTCCCTGCCAATTCCTGCGCGCGGGTCGGGTTCGTGCTGGTCAGCACGAAGTGACAGTCATTGAGTACCTCCGTCTCGCGCAGGTGCTCGATGAAGCGGTAGTTCCGATCGTAGGGCGGCACCAGGTCGAACACAATCACGGTCGGGCGGTGCACCTTGACGAAATCACTCAGGCTCGTCTGCCCGCGCTTGATCGCGTCGACATGCGCCGACACCACCACGAAGCCTGCCTGTTCGAACGACAGCCGCAGCATTTCGACGACATCGTCATTGCTGTTGATGACGGCGACCACCGGGACAGCCGGGCGTTGGGCCATGCCCGTGGTCGAGCAAAGCCCGCGCCTGCGCACGGCCGAGGTATTGGATATAATTCGCCACCCTTTCGATGGCCGCGGCCGATCCGCTCAACATTTACGACTTTGAAGCGCTTGCGCGGTCACGAATCGATCCGGCGGCCTACGACTACTTCGCCGGCGGCGCGGGAGACGAGCTCACGGTCGCCGAAAACTGCCGGGCTTTCCAGCGGATCACCTTCAGGCCCCATGTACTGGTGGATGTGAGCGTCGTCGATCCATCCACGCACGTGCTCGGCCGTCAGCTCAGCTTTCCCGTGATGCTGGCGCCCACCGCGCTCAACCGTCTCGGACATCCTGAGGGCGAGGTCGCGGCGGCCCGGGCCGCGGGTGCGGCCGGCACGGCGATGGTGCTGAGCACGACCGCGTCGTCCACGATCGAGGAAGTTGCCGGGGCGGCAACCGGCGATCTCTGGTTTCAGCTCTACGTGTACCGCGACCGTGCGGTCACTCACGATCTGGTGCGCCGCGCCGAGGCCAGCGGCTATCGCGCGCTCGTCCTGACGGTCGATCTGCCGCGCATGGGCCGGCGCGAACGCGATCTGCGCAATCGCCTCGTCCTTCCGGAAGGAGTCCGCTTCAGGAATCTCGAGACGGCTGGCCGCCCCGATGCCGCGGCCTGGCCCTCCGATTCCAGCTTCATCGAGTACGTGCACAACCTGCTCGACCCGGGGATCACATGGGAGTCGATCGCC
Organism: uncultured Acidobacteriota bacterium; assembly: GCA_963720005.1. GTDB lineage: Bacteria > Acidobacteriota > Vicinamibacteria > Vicinamibacterales > CAVVIG01 > CAVREM01. The sequence goes on from CAVREM010000112.1 coordinate 94,005, forward strand.
TGGCTGAAGTCGATCACGAAGCTGCCCATCCTGATCAAGGGCGTGCTCCGCGACGATGATGCCGAGCGCGCGATCGCGCACGGCGCGGACGGCCTGATCGTCTCGAACCACGGCGGCCGGCAGCTGGACGGCGCGATCGCGGCGATAGACGCACTGCCGGCCATCGTCGCGCGCGTCGCTGGCCGGGTGCCCGTCTTCGTCGACGGCGGCGTTCGACGCGGCACGGACGTGTTGAAGGCGCTCGCGCTCGGCGCGGCGGCGGTTCTGATCGGGCGTCCCTATCTATGGGGCCTTGCCGCCGCGGGCGAAGCCGGAGTTCGCCGCGTTCTGGATCTCCTGCGCGATGAACTGGAGCTGGCGATGGCCCTGTGCGGTTGCCCGCGGATTGCCGACATCAACGCGTCGCTGGTCGTTCGCCCGTGAGGTTCGGTGTGTAGCGTCCGGCGTCAGGCGAGTTGCGACGCGTTCTTGAAAGGCGACCATGCCCTGGATTCAGGTCTACGATCCGCTCGGCAATCCGTGGCTCAGTACCGCGGCGGCCGCGCTGCCGATCGTTCTGCTTGCTCGTGACGCTCGGCGTCCTCGAGTGGAAAGCGCATTGGGCCGCGCTGACCGGGCTTGCTCGTCTGCGCTCGCGGTCGCGACGATTGTCTACGGCATGCCGGTGCCGACCGCCGCGGCGACGGCGATCTACGGCGTCGCGTATGGGCTGCTGCCGATCGGCTGGATCATCGTCAACGCCGTCTTCCTGTACAACCTCACGGTTGAGACCGGCCAGTTCGGCATCGTCAAGTCGTCGGTGGCGAACCTGTCCGCCGATCGCCGCATCCAGGCGCTGCTGATCGCGTTTCTCGTTCGGCGCGTTCATCGAGGGCGCGTCCGGCTTCGGCACGCCGGTCGCCATCTGCTCGGCGCTGCTGATGGGCCTCGGCTTCACGCCGCTTTATGCGGCCGGGCTGGCGCTCATCGCCAACACCGCGCCCGGTCGCGTTCGGCGCGATCGGCACGCCGATTCTGACGCTCGCAGCCGTGACCGGACTGCCGGTCAGCACGCTGAGCGCGATGGCCGGCCGCCAACTGCCGTTCGTGTCGGTCTGATCATTCCGGTGTGGCTCGTGGTGACGATGAGCGGGTGGCGCGGGCTGGCTGGCGTCTGGCCGGCGGTGCTCGTGTCAGGCGGCGTGTTCGCCGTCGCGCAGTTCGCCTGGAGCAACTTCGTCGGACCGGAGCTTGTGGACATCGTCGGCGGCCTGCTCTCGCTCGGCGCGCTCACGTCGTTCTGCCGCGTCTGGAAGCCGCGCGAGGTGTGGCTGTTCCCGGAGGAACGAGGTGTCCGCTGGGATCCGTGCGCGAGGCCGACCGTTTCAGGGTCGGCCGAGCCCGGCGCCATCGACGTGCCGCCAGGCGTGGCGTGTCGCGGCACCGGCGATCGCGCGTCCGGCGCTGATCCGCGCCTGGATGCCGTGGGTCATTCCTCAGCGTGATGGTCATCCTCTGGGGCCTGCCGTCGATGAAGGCGCTGTGAACGGCGGACCGGCGGCTGTCGCATCGCGGACGTCCGGCGTCGTCAGCATGACGCTGTCGCCGACCTGGGACGTGCCGCTGCTCGCACCGTCGCTGTTCCGCGACTTTCCCGTCGAGGCGACACCCGTCGATCGCGCGACGCGCCGGTCGACGCGCCGTACCGCAACACGCGCGGAGGCGGCGCGCTTACAACCTCAACTGGCTGTCGGCGACCGGGACCGGCATTCTCATTGCCGCGATCCTACGGCGTTCTACCTGCGGCGTGCCGTTCGGCCAGGTGCTGGCGATCGCCGCAATGACCTTCCGCCGGATGCGCTATCCGCTGCTGACGATCGCGCTGATGCTCTCGCTTGGATACGTCACGCGCTACGGCGGTACCGACGCGACGCTCGGCCTGGCGTTCACCAAGACCGGCTGGCTCTACCCGTTCTTCGCGGCGTACCTCGGCTGGCTCGGCGTCGCGCTGACCGGCTCCGACACGAGCTCGAACGTGCTGTTCGGCAGCCTGCAGAAGATCACGGCGCAGCAGCTCGGGCTGAATCCGATCCTGATCACGACGGCGAACAGCACCGGCGGCGTGATGGGCAAGATGATCGACGCCCAGAGCATCGTCGTCGCGACGGCGTCGACCGGCCAGCACGGCAGCGAAGGGAAAATCCTGCGGTTCGTGTTCTGGCACAGCGTCGCGCTGGCGGCGATCATGGGGTTGATCGTGATGCTGCAGGCGTACGTGTTCCCGTGGATGATTCCGTCCGCTAAAAGCGTCCGCGAAACCGCGAGCGAGCGCGCGAGCGAGCCACGCGAACGGAGCGCGCCGGCGAGCGGCGCGAGAGAGCGTGCGGGAGTCCGAGGGGCAGAGCCTCTCGGTAAGACTAGATATCTGGCTCGACGTGGCGTGCCTGTTCAGACGCGCTCGAAGCGCAGAAGGCGTGCCGCACGGGAAAGATCGAGGTGAACGGCCAGCCCGCGAAGCCGAATCGGCTCGTTCGCGCCGGGGACCGGCTGACGATCGGCCGCGGCGTTCGGACGCAAGCAGCGGACTCGAGGTCCGCGGGATCACCGACCGCCACGTCGCGAAGGCCGAGGCGCGGCAGCTCTACGAAGATCTGACGCCGAAGCCGACGCCGGAAGAGATCGAACATGCGGAGAGTGGAGCGGATGTATCGCGCCGCCGTGACGCCGCCGCGGGCGCCCGACAAAAGAGACCGCCGCGCCCTTCGCAAGATCAAGGAACGCGGCGGGCGGTGAAGTGCGAAATTTACAATTGTAAATTTACAATTGTAAATTGCAGAGCTACGAATACTCCGGTCTGTTCCCGATGTCGGTACCTGTCGCGCCGCTTCCCTGACGATAATTGCGGGTACCGCCAACCTCCGTGCCGGTGCCGCCGGTTGTGCCTTCGGTCACGTCGCGCGAGCCCGAGGATGTTCGATGCGATCGTGCTGCGAGCCGCCGGTCATCGATTTGTCGCGGTCTTCGTCTGCGCTCGTCTTCGTTCTCGGCCGAATATCGCCGAGGATCCTGTTCTCATCCGCCATGTACGCCTCCGGCGGCGGTCGTCGCAAGCGTGAGTGCCAGCGCGTTCCCGATCGACTCAGCTTGACCCAGGAGCGCAGGAGTTCGGCGACGCTCCACGCCTGGGCAATACAGCCGCGCGCGCGTGAATGGCGGCTCGGCGTCGAAGATTTCGCTCACCGATCCGATGCACGCTTCGTCGAGATGGGCGGCGAACCCGTCGAGCGCGCGGCGCGCGCCCGCGATGTCGTCCGGATAGACCTTCAGCCACGCGTCGACGTACGGTCCGACGAGCCAGCCCCACACCGTGCCCTGGTGGTAGGCCGCGTCGCGCGTGCGCAGGTCGCCGTAGTAGCGCGGCTTGAAGTCGGGATCGTCGGGCGCCAGCGATGCGGAGGCCGACCGGCGTCAGCAACTGCTGCTCGACCGGTGCGCATCACCGGCTCCCAGCGTTCAGGGTCGAGCACCGGATGCTGCAGCGAGATCGCCAGCAGCTGGTTCGGCCGGCACTTCGCGTCGTTGCCGCCCTGCTCGGCGTCGACGACGTCGTAGAGATAGCCGCCGCGCCGCGTACCAGAACCGCTCGTTGAACGACTTCCTGACCCGGTCGGCGCGGTCCCGTAGTCGCTGGCGATCCCGATCGTCCATGTCGGCGGCCCACTGCTCCATCAGGCAGAGCGCGTTGTACCAGAGGGCGTTGATCTCGACGGCCTTTCCCCGCCGCGGCGTGACGACCCAGTCGTCGACCTTCGCGTCCATCCAGGTGAGCTGATAGCCGGGGGCGCCCTGGACCAGCAGGCCGATCGCGCGGGTCGACGTGGATGCCGAACTGCGTGCCCTTGACGATGCGCCGCGACGATCTTCTTGAGCGTGGGATACAGCGTCTCGAGCGTGTGCTGGTCGTTCGTGCATGCGCGAGTAGCGGTGAAGCGCGTGGAAGAACCACAGCGTCGCGTCCGCCGTGTGGTACAGGCCTTCCTTTTCGCCTTCCGGAAACATGTTCGGGATCAGGCCATCGCGGACGTAGTGGGCGAACGTTCGCAGGATGTAGCCGGCTTCGATCGCGCGGCCGGTCACGAGCGTCAGCCCCTCGAGGCTGATCATCGTGTCGCGGCCCCAGTCGGTGAACCAGTGATAGCCCGCGATGACCGTGCGGACTTCATCGCCGGAGGCGCGCGCGCGCGCCGCTTCCTCGGTCCGGCCGGCCGGCGTGATGATGAACTGATCGGCCGCCAGCACGAGCTCGGCCGGCGGTCCCTCGTGCGCGGCCGGGCGCCGCTGTCGCCAGGAGCCGCTGCCGGCGCTCGCGTTCGGCGGCAAGCGCCTGCTCGGGTGCGAAGCACCTCAATCGCCTCGAACGGTTCGGTCGATGCGACGAGAGTCGCGCGCTCGCCCTTGCCGAGGCGGAGACGGTAATAGCCGGGACTCCAGAGCGTGCCCCGCGCCTGATAGCCGCGGTGCTCCTCGACCGGATAGAGCACGCTGTCGATGCGCTTGCCCTTCAGCGTGAACGTGACGTCGCTCGGCCTGCAGCACCAGCCGCAGCGGCGGCAGCGGGCTGTCCTTCAGGGCGATCTCGTACCGTTCGTCGATCGCGCGGAACTCGTACGGCCAGCCGAGCGGCTCGCTGACCGGCGCTTCCTGCGCGCGGAAATTGACCGACGGCCGCAGGCCGAGCTCGACGCTGCTGGCGCCGTCGACGAGCTCGTACATCACGCGCACGGTGTTCTGCAGGTGCGTGAGGAACAGCGCGCATCTCGAGGATGAGGCCGTCGATGTCGTAGCGCCAGACCGGCAGCCCCGCTTCGAGGCGGAACTCGGCGAGGTAGCCGGTGTCCGCGGCTGTGAATCGGCTGCAGTTGCTCGCGGCCGCCGACCTCGATGCGGCGGCCGTCCGGGTATCGAATCTGCACGCGCGACGTGGCTCAACATGACCATGCGGCCGAGCGGCGCCGGCAGCGCGGCGATGAGACAGCCGTGATAGCGCCGCGTGATCACGCCGGCAATCGTGCCCGAGGCGTATCCGCCGAGCCCGTTGGTCACGAGCCACTCGCGCGTCGCGAGCGTCATCCGGGCCCGCGGGATCGGCCGGCGGCCACGCGATGCGCCGGATCGGGACGGTTCCTTCATGCGGTGCGGCGCCTGACTTTCGCGCGCGACTCGTGCAGCGCCTGGCCGCCGGCGCGAGCACGATCGCCGATTCACCTGGCAGGCACCACTTGCCCGGGTGCTCAGAGTCGGAGTGCCACCGTACCGCCGTAGCGCGGATCCTCGCTCGACCACTCGAGCGACCCAGTCACGATCGGCAGGCGGCGCGACGAGCGGCTCGGCAATCGACGGCCGCTTGAAGTCGCTGCCGAGATTCACGATCGAGCAGCGCGCTCGTCGTCGGTGGCGTCGGCGAAGTAGCGAAGCACGAACGCCGATCGCGGCGATGCACGGCGCCATCGACGCCGCCGGCGCGCTGGCTGCGGAAGGCTGCGCGGTTCCGCCGCAGCGCAAGCAGATCGCGGTGCAGCGCATAGGCGGCCGCGTTGGTCGTCGCGCTCCGCGAAGTCGAGTTTGCAGCGTCGCGAATGTCCGCGCGTCGGCCGGATCGTCGAGCGGCTGCCTGTGCGGCGTACTCCGCGACGCTCGGAAACTGCGCGAGGAATTCGGCGCGGCCGCTCTCGCACGGCCGCGGCGAGCTCCGCGTCGTGATCGCGCGAAATACAGAAACGGGCTGGACGCCGAGAATTCCTGTCCCTGGAAGAGCATCGGCGTGCCGGGCACCAGCAGCAGATAGCGCCGTGATGGCGCGCCACCTGGCGGCGCTGGTCAACTGATGACCGCGCAGCCCGCGCGCCGAATTGGCCACCTGATCGTGGTTCTGCAGGAAGACGACGAATCGGCTCGGCGCGAGGTCGAGCCCCGGCGTGCCCGCGGCGCTGCCGCTGCCAGTGGTAGTGCTGCCCTGAAACAGGTAGCCGTACTTGGCGGCCGACACGAGCTCCTGCGGCGTCCCGCGCGTGTCGCTGTAGTACGCCTCGGCGCGTCCCGTGATCGCCACCATCGCGCTGTGGTGAAAGTCGTCGTTCCACAGCGCGTCGAGGCCAAAGCCCCCCTGCGCCGCCGGCCGCACGAGCCGCGTGTCCTGCGGCTCGTTCTCGGCGACGATGATCGTCCGGCCGGTGCCCGGCGCTTCTCGCGGACGCGATCGCCGATCTCGGCCATCACGTTGCGGTGGCGAGCGGTCGAAGATCTGCTGCGTCGCGTCGAGCCGCAGCCCGTCGAGGTGGAACTCGTCGATCCAGTAGCCGGCGTTGGCGATGAAGAATTCCCGGACCGGACCGGCGTCGTCGCCGTCGAAGTTGATCGCATCGCCCCACTCGTTCTCGTACGCGATCGGTGAAGTAGGCCGCCGAGAACACCCGCAGGTAGTTGCCGACCGGACCGAGGTGGTTGTAGACGACGTCGAGGATGACGCCGATGCCGACCGCGTGCGCGCGATCGACGAACGCGCGGAGATCGTCCGGCCGTCCGTAGAGATGCGACGGCGCGAACAGGTCGACGCCGTCGTAACCCCACCCGAAACGGCCGTCGAACTCGGCGACCGGCATCAACTCCATGACGGTGATCCCGAGCCGCGCCAGTTCCTCGAGTTCCGCTGCCGCGGCCGTCCACGTCCCCTGCTGCGTAAACGTGCCTGTATGAAGCTCGTACAGGACCTGACCCGCCAGCGACGACCCCGGTCCACCCGCGGTCGGTCCACGCAAAGGCGCCTGGATCGACGATCTCGGAGAGACCGTGAGGGCCGTCCGGCTGGAAGCGCGAGGCCGGGTCGGGATACAGCCGCTCGGACTTGTTGACGCGGAAGCCGTACCGGTCGCCGGCCCTTGCCTTCCGTCTGCACCGAGAAGTAGCCGTCGGCTTCGGCGGGCAAGGACGACCTCGCGGCCGTCCAGCACAATGCTCGACTTCCCGCGCCGCCGGCGCCCAGACCCGGGCGTGGACCGTGTCGGGCCCGACGACTTCGACCCCGACCGGCAGACGCCTCGCAGGCGTGCTGCCGCGCCCGCGTGTTCCTGCGCATCCGTCGGTCGTCGTCGACATGTGATGGGCGTCCGTGCAGAAACAGTGCCCGCCGCCAAGCTCAGCCGAGGGCCGGTGCCGACCGTAGCTAGCGCTGCTCGTCGTCGGCGAGCAGCTCGCGGGCGGCCTCGTCGGTCTTCGTGCGATTGCCGCCGCGGCGCTCCTCGGCGCCGCGCGTAGAAGAACGCCGCCAGGAAGATCACGACGATGAGCCCGAGCGAGAGCCATTTCGGGAATCTCGAAATGGATGTAGCCGTCGCTGTGCAGGTACTCGACGACGAGCTTGATCGCCGACCCACGCGATGATGATGAAGGCGCCGTCGACGAGCGCCGGGTATCGCTCGATGATCGCGAGGAACTGGCCGATGACCATCCGCATCGCGATGATCCCGAGGATGCCGCCGGTCAGGATGACCCACGTCTTCGGCGACATCGCGACCGCCACCAGGATCGAATCGATCGCGAAGACGATGTCGGTGAGCTCCACTTTCACGACCGTGGTCCAGAAGGCCGACAGGCCGAACATCGCCTTCGCCTTCGGCGGCGTCCGGCGGGCCTCTTCCCCGCCGTGCTGCATGAAGTGGTGGATCGAGAGGTACAGGAGATACGCCGCGCCGGCCAGCTTCACCCAGCCGAGCTGGATCAGGTAGACGGCGAGCAGCGTCGCCAGGCCCCGGAAGACGAACGCGCCGAGAATGCCGTAGCGGAGCGCCTGCCGCTGCTGGCTTTTCGGCAGGCCCAGCACGAGCACCGCGAGAACCATCGCGTTGTCCGCGCTGAGCAGCCCTTCGAGAGCGACCAGCAGGCCGATGGTGACGAAATCCGACGCTTCGACAGCCGCTGGAATCACGCCGCGCTAACAGTATGCCCTACTGAGCGATGCCGCCACAGTTGACACGACTCGTATCAAGGCCTATATTTGAATCGGCGCAACTTTTGAATCGTGAGTGTCGTCGACACGCGACGTGCGCGACCTCGAGCGCTATGGACGACTTCTACTTGATCAGCGTGGCGGCCCGGATGCTCGGCATGCATCCGCAGACGCTGCGCAAGTACGACCGGCTCGGGTTGATTCAGCCGAGCCGGACGATCGGCAGCATGCGCGTCTACTCCCAGGACGAGATCGAGCGGCTGCGCGCGATCAAGCGGCTGGTCGACGATGCCGGCATCAACCTGGCGGGCGTGCAGCGGCTGCTCTCGATTGCCGAGGTCGTGCAGCGCATCCGGCCGCTGATGCGCGACGAGCCGCTCAGCGCGCGCGAGGCGCGGCGGCTGTCGCAGGAGATCGACGAGCTCGACGAAGATGCTCGGCCTCGACTAGCCATGGAGTTCAAGGACTACTACTCGACGCTCGGCGTCGCGAAAACGGCGACCGAAAAGGAAATCAAGCAGGCGTACCGGAAGCTGGCGCGCAAGCACCATCCGGACGTCAACCCGGGCGACAAGTCGGCCGAGTCCAGGTTCAAGGAGCTCAACGAAGCCTACGAGGTCCTCGGCGATCCCGGCGAAGCGCCGGAAGTACGACGAGCTCGGCGCGAACTGGCGGATGTACGAGCAGGCGCGGCGCCGGCGGGCACCTGGTTCGCCGGCCGGCGGCCGGCTGGAACGTGCACTTCGGCGGCGGCGCACCGGGCGGCGGGTTCCGGACGATGACCGCGGAGGAAATGCGGGAGATGTTCGGCGACCAGGATCCGTTCTCCGACTTCTTCCACACGTTCTTCGGCGGGCAGGTCGACCCCGAGGACGCCGGCCGGCGGGGCCGCGCGGCCCGGGCGCGCGCGAGCCGCCACGGCCGCGACGTCGAGTCAGGAGATTACGCTGGCGCTGGAGGAAGCGTTTCAGGGCACGACGCGGCAACTGTCGATCAAGACGCGACGGCCATGCGCGCACGGTGCCGGTCCGCATTCCGGCGGGCGTCACCGACGGATCGAGGGTCCGCGTCAGCGGCGAAGGGCGAACACGGGACCGGCGGCGCGCAGTCGGGCGACCTGTACCTGCGCATCCGCCTGGCGCCGCATCCGCGGTTCGAGCGCAAGGGCCGCGACCTGCACACGCGCGTGCCCGTGCCGCTGACGACCGCGGTGCTCGGCGGCGAGGTCGACGTGACCACGCTCGGCGGGCCGCTCGCTGCGGCTGCGCATCCCGCCGACGACGCAGAACGGCCAGGTGTTCCGGCTGAAAGGCCACGGCATGCCGGCGGTCGGCAAGCCGGACGAGGTCGGCGACCTGTACGCGACCGTCGACGTCGAACTGCCGCGCGAGCTGACGCCCGAACAGCGCGCGCACTTCGAGGCGCTGCAGGAAGCTGGAGAGCGGGACGAAGAACTCTGCAGCATAGGAGCCGTTCGACGTTCGTACGTTCGGCGTTCGTACGCCGAACGACGAACGAGAGAACGACGAACGACGAATGAATCTGAACAAATACACCGAAAAAGCCCAGGAGGCCGTGCTGACGGCGCAGCGTCTGGCCGAGCGAGTCGAGCCACGCGCAGATCGAGCCGGAGCACCTGCTGGTGGCGCTCGTCGAGCAGCGCGAAGGCGTCGTGCCGGAGGTGCTGCGCAAGATCGGCGCCGATCCGGCGCAGATCGCACGCGGCGGCGCGCGAGCTGCTCGCGAAGATACCGCAGGCGTATGGCGGGTCGGAGCCCGGCCTCTCGCCTCGCCTGCGGGCGGTCGCCGACTTCGCGCAGAAGGAGGCGGAGCGCCTCAAGGACGAGTACGTCAGCACCGAGCATCTGCTCGTCGCGATCGCCTCCGAGCCGGGACGCTCCCCTGCCGCGCGCTTCCTCACTGACAAGGGGCTGACGCGCCGACAAGATCTTCGCGGCGCTGACCAGCGTGCGCGGATCGCAGCGCGTCACCAGCCAGAACCCGGAAGGGACGTATCAGGCGCTCGAACGCTACGGCCGCGACCTCACCGAGCTGGCGCGGAAGGGAAAGCTCGATCCGGTCATCGGCCGCGACGAAGAGATCCGCCGCGTCATCCAGGTGCTCTCCCGCCGGACCAAGAACAACCCGGTGCTCATCGGCGAACCCGGCGTCGGCAAGACCGCCATCGTCGAGGGGCTCGCCGGCCGCATCATCCGCGGCGACGTGCCCGAAGGGCTGAAGAACAAGCGGATCGTCGCGCTCGACATGGGCGCGCTCGTCGCCGGCGCCAAGTATCGCGGCGAGTTCGAGGAGCGGCTGAAGGCGGTCCTCAAGGAGATCGCCGATTCCGAGGGCCAGGTGATCCTCTTCATCGACGAGCTGCACACGGTCGTCGGCGCCGGAGCGGCCGAAGGGTCGATGGACGCGTCCAACATGCTGAAGCCGATGCTGGCGCGCGGCGAGCTGCACACCGTCGGCGCGACGACGCTCGACGAGTACCGGAAGCACATCGAAAAGGACGCCGCGCTCGAGCGCCGCTTCCAGACCGTGCTGGTCGGCGAACCGACCGTCGAGGACACGATCAGCATCCTGCGCGGGCTGCGCGAGCGCTACGAGATTCATCACGGCGTCAAGTTCAAGGACGCGGCGCTGGTCGCCGCCGCGGTGCTGTCGAACCGCTACATCTCGGATCGGTTCCTGCCCGACAAGGCGATCGATCTGGTCGACGAGGCGGCGTCGAAGCTGCGAATGGAGATCGACTCGATGCCGGCGGAGCTCGACGAGATCGAGCGCCGCATCATGCAGCTCGAGATCGAGCGCGAGGCGCTGCGCAAGGAGAAAGACAAGGCGTCAGTGGAGCGCCTCGCCCGTCTCGACAAGGAGCTGGCCGACCTGAAGGAGGAGCGGGCGCGGCTGACGACGCACTGGCAGCAGGAGAAGGAAGCGATCCAGAGCGCGCGGAAGCTGAAGGAAGAACTCGAGGCCGTGCGGCGGGAGGTCGAGAACGCGCAGCGGGCCGGCGATTACACCAAGGCGTCCGAGCTCCAGTACGGCCGCGTGCCGCAGCTCGAGCAACAGATCAAGGCCGAGGAAGCCCGCCTTGCTGAATTACAGAAGGGTCAGCGAATGCTCAAGGAGGAGGTTGACGAGGAAGATATCGCCGAAGTGGTCAGCAAGTGGACACACATCCCGGTCAGCCGCCTGATGGAGGGCGAGGTCCAGAAGCTGATTCACATGGAAGAGCGGCTCCACAAGCGCGTCATCGGCCAGGACGAAGCGATCAACGCGGTCGCCAACGCCATCCGCCGGGCCCGTGCCGGCCTGCAGGACCCGAACCGGCCGCTGGGGAGTTTCCTGTTCCTCGGGCCCACCGGCGTGGGCAAGACCGAGCTGGCGCGGGCGCTCGCCGAGTTCCTGTTCGACGACGAGCACGCGATCGTGCGGATCGACATGTCCGAGTACCAGGAGAAGCACACGATGTCGCGCATGATTGGCGCGCCGCCCGGGTACGTCGGCTACGAAGAGGCCGGCCAGCTGACCGAAGCCGTCCGCCGCCGTCCGTATGCGGTCGTGCTCTTCGACGAAGTCGAGAAGGCGCATCCCGGAAGTGTTGAACGTGCTGCTCCAGCTGCTCGACGACGGGCGGCTCACCGACGGCAAGGGGCGGACGGTCGACTTCAAGAACACCGTGGTGATCATGACGTCGAACCTCGGCAGCCAGTACATCTCGGAACGGTCGACCGGCGAAGGAGGGACGATCAACGAAGGCACGCGCCGCGAGGTGATGGAGGCGCTGCGCGACGCATTTCAGGCCGGAGTTCCTGAACCGCATCGACGAGATCATCTTCTTCCACGCGCTGACGGCGCGAGCACCTGAAGCAGATCATCGACATCCAGATCTCCGGGCTCGTCAGGCGGCTGGAGGAGCGGAAGATCCACGTCCAGCTGTCGGATTCGGCCAAGGATCTGCTGGTCCAGGAAGGGTACGACCCCAGCTACGGCGCGCGGCCGCTGAAGCGCACGATCCAGCGCCGAGTTCTCGATCCGCTCGCGCTGCGAGTGCTCGAGGGGGAGTTCCGAGAGGGCGATACGGTCGTGGTGTCGGCCTCGGGCGGCGAGCTCATCTTCGAGAAGCGCGTCGCGGTCGGCGCATAATGAGACGAGTGGCAGGTTGGGCTGGCAGGGCAGATGCCCCTCCTGCCCACCCGCCCGCTGAACATGTCCACTGACCAGCCCACACCGAGGCTCAACCCGCGCGGCGGCGACCGCCGCGGTCAGCGTCCGCTCGGCGGACGGTCGCCCGCGTCGCTGTGGTACGGCCTCGCGCTCGTCGTGGTGTTGGGGTTGGCGCAGACCTACTGGCTGCTGCCACGGGGCCGGTCGCTCCCCTACAGCGAGTTCAAGACGCTCCTGAAAAACGGCGCGGTCGCGGAAGTGATCGTCGCCGAGCAGGTGATCCGGGGCAGCTCAAGGCGCCGCTGCCCGACGACCCCAAGGGGCTGCGGCAGTTCACCACGACGCGCGTCGAGGATCCGCAGCTCGTCGAGGAGCTCGAGGCGCAGAAGGTGAAGTACACGGGCGAGGTGGTCAATACGTGGCTGCCGGAGCTGCTCGGCTGGATCATCCCGATCATCTTCCTCGTCGCGATCTGGAGCTTCTTCTTCCGCCGGATGAGCGGCGCCGAAGGCGGCGTGATGTCCTTCGCGCGCAGCAAGGCGAAGATCTACGCCGACGACGAGGTCAAGGTGCGCTTCGCGGACGTTGCCGGCGTGGACGAAGCCGAGGAGGAGCTCAAGGAGATCGTCGAGTTCCTGAAGAACCCGAAGAAGTACACGAACCTCGGCGGCCGGATCCCGAAGGGCGTGCTGCTGGTCGGTCCTCCCGGCACCGGGAAGACGCTGCTGGCCCGCGCCGTGGCCGGCGAAGCGCACGTGCCGTTCTTCAGCCTGAGCGGCTCCGAGTTCGTCGAGATGTTCGTCGGCGTCGGCGCCGCCCGCATCCGCGATCTCTTCCAGCAGGCCGAAGCGAAGGCGCCGTGCATCGTCTTCATCGACGAGCTCGACGCGCTCGGAAAGGTCCGCGTGCAGAGCCCGATCGGCAGCCACGAAGAGCGCGAGCAGACACTGAATCAGCTGCTCGCCGAGATGGACGGCTTCGACGCGCGCAAGGGCGTGATCATCATGGGCGCGACCAACCGGCCCGAGGTGCTCGACCCGGCGCTGCTGCGGCCCGGGCGGTTCGATCGCCAGGTGCTGGTCGACAAGCCCGACATCAAGGGCCGGGAGGAGATCCTGCGCATCCACGTCAAGGGCGTGAAGATTGCGCCGGACGTGGACATCAAGGTCATCGCCGCCCGGACGGCCGGGTTCGCCGGCGCCGACCTGGCCAACCTGGTGAACGAGGCGGCACTGCTCGCCGCGCGCAACGACAAGACCGCGGTTGACGCCAGGGACTTCGAGTCGGCAATCGACCGGCTCGTCGCCGGCCTCGAGAAGAAGCGCGTGATGAGCACCAAGGAGCGGGAGATCGTCGCCTACCACGAGTCGGGGCACGCGATCGTCGCCACCGTCCTCCCCGGGCTCGATCCCGTGCACAAGATCTCGATCGTTCAGCGGGGCTTCGGCGCGCTCGGCTACACGATGCAGTTACCGCTCGAAGATCGCTACCTGATGCAGCGCAGCGATCTCCTCAGCCAGCTCGCCGTGCTGCTCGGCGGGCGGACCGCGGAGGAAATCGCCCTCGGCGAGATCTCGACCGGCGCACACAACGACTTGCAGCGCGCGACCGACATCGCGCGCGCGATGGTGACCGAGTTCGGCATGAGCGACGAGCTCGGCGCGATCAACTACGACGGCAACAAGCGGGCGCGGTTCCTGGACATCCCGATCCCGCAGGAGCGGGGGCTGTACGCCGAGGTCACGGCCGAGAAGATCGACACGGAGATCCGGCGCATCGTCACCGGAGCGCACCAGAAAGCGCGCGACATCCTGACCGCCAACCGCGACAACCTGGAGCGCGTCACCAGGCGCCTGCTCGAAATCGAAGTGATGGAGGGCGACGAGCTGCGGCAGTTGCTCGGCGTGCCGCGCGAGGCGCTTCCGCCGGCAACAGAGACGATTCCCCTGCCCGTGTCGGAGTGATTCAGGTCCCTCGCATGGCGTCACGAACCTCAGCGTCGTCTCGATGCTTCGACGTACGACACGAACTTGTCCACCGGGACCGCGGCAATCTCAGCGCCGAGCGCATCCAGCGGCAGGTCGTCGGCGCGTTTGAACCGGATACACGACTTCCCCATATCCAGTTTCTTGCCGGCCTTTTCGAATGCGGCCTTCAAGCGCGCGAGGGCGGAGGCATCGACCGGCATGAGGTACAGCGACAGGTAATTCTTCTGCGCCGCCAGGCCGGCGAAACAGAGAGGCTGGCCGTTGTAGGTCTTCGGATGCCGCTCGAGCGGCACCTCGTAGGTGATCATCCCCCAGTTCATCGTCTCTCGATATCCGGCTGGGAGATGCTTCCTGACCATCTCGCGCACGCGCGCGACCTCACGGCGTCGATCGGCCGGCAGTTCCTTCAGATAAGCTGCGGGCGTTTTTGCGTTGCTTCTTGCCATGACATCACAAGGCGGTCTCGGGCATCGGGACCGCCCTCCCCCGATGGGTCCAGAATCTTAACGCAAGCGTCATCGTGAGCGAGCTGCACGGCGACGACGAGCACGACGCAGGCCGTCCAGCCGCCAGCTCGTCCAGAACAGGGCCGGCAGCGCGCCGCCGAGGCTGCCGCCGGCGTAGTAACAGGACGAGTACAGCCCGACGGCCAGGCCGCGATCGTCCGCCGTGACACTGCCGATGAAACTGCTCGCGGTGGCCTGCGACACAAAGACGCCGGTCGCCACCATGGCCAGGCCGGCGACGATCGCGGGCAGCCACGGGATCAAGCGTCAGGACCGCGCCGGCGATGCCAATCGTCACGCCGGCCGCGAGCCCGGCCCGATGGCCTCGGGCATCGATCCAGTGCCCGGCGACCGGGGTCACCGCTGCGCCAACCAGGTAGACGACGAACAGCCAGCCGAGCGCCGCCGTGCTCAGGCCGAACGGCGGCTCGCTCAGATGGAACGTCACATAGGTGAACATCGCCACCTGGGTGAACAGCACGCAGAGGCCGACGGCGTCCGTGGCGATCAACTGACGGTTGCGCAGGAGCCGCGCGACCGATTGGCCGATGGTTGCGCGCATCGGCGGCGGCGCGGGGCCGTTCGCGCGGGAGGAAGGCGGCAAGCGCGGTCGCCGCCGCGAGGTTGACGAGCGCGAGGGCGATGAACGCGGTCTGCCAGGTCCACTGCGAGGCGACGATGCCGACGAGCGCGCGGCCGCTGAACCCGCCAGTCACCGTGCCACTGATGTACGCTGCCGTCGTGCGCCCGACGTAGGTTGCCGGCCACTCGTCGTGGATGTAGGCAATCGTCGTCGCGAAGACGCCAGGCGTCGCCAGGCCCTGGACGAACCGCCAGAACAGCAATTGCGGCAGGCTGTGCGGCGGTCGCGGCCGCGGCCGTCGCGCCGGCCAGCACGAACGCCGAGAGCACGATCACGCGCCTGCGGCCGATGAGGTCGCCGACGCGGCCGACTACCGGCGCCGCCAGCGCGACCGCCACCGTCGCGACGGTGACGGTGAGGCTGACGTCGAAGTGCGACGCGCCGAAGACGTCCATGAGGAGCGGCAGCAGCGGCTGGGTTGCGTAGAGATCGAGGAAGGCGGTGAACCCGGCCAGGACGATCGGCAGGGTCCGCGGGCGCGGCGGCATCGGCTACGGGTAGATCTTGATTGTCGACCACATGCCTTACGAGGTCGAACATCAAGATCTGACCCGAGATATCAGCCGTCAAAAATCGAGATCTGACCTCTAAAATAACGCGGGAGACACACCATGATCAAGCACTTTGCCCTGCTCGGCGTTTTCGCGGTCGTGGCCGTCGCGGCTGTTCCCGCGCAGCAGCCGGCCGCTGTCAAAGCGTTCACCGGCATGCGTCTCGTCGATGGAACCGACCGGGCGCCGATCGACAATGCGACGATTGTCGTGCGCGACGGCCGCATCGCGGCGGCCGGGCCGGCGGCGAGCGTCACGATTCCAGCCGGCGCCGAGCGCGTTTCGCTGGCCGGGAAGCACGTGATCCCGGGACTGATCAACGCCCACGGCCACGCCAACAACCTCGATCGCGATCTCGATACCTATGCGAAGTACGGCGTGACGACGGTCTTCAGCCTTGGCAACGACGGCAACGCGCCGGCGGCGATCGCCGCGCGGGATGCGCAGGGGACGGCGTCGCTCAGCCGGGCCCGCATCTTCACCTCCGGGCCGGTCCTCAACCCGGCGAACGCCCGAGGCGGCCCGCGCTGACGTGGCCAAGGTCGCGGCGATGAAGGTCGACAACGTCAAGATCCGCGTCGACGACAACCTCGGCACGACGCCGAAGATGGCGCCGGAGGTCTACCGCGCGGTGATCGACGAGGCGCACAAGCGCGGGCTGCGCGTCGCCGTGCACCTCTTCTATCTCAACGACGCGAAGGGCGTCCTCGACGCCGGCGCCGACTTCATCGCCCACAGCGTGCGCGACAGCGACGTCGACGCCGACGTCATCGCCAAGATGAAGGCGCGCGGCATCTGCCTGTGCCCCACGCTGATGCGCGAGGTGTCGACCTACGTCTACGAGTCGACGCCGGCGTTCTTCTCGGATCCGCTGTTCGTCGAAGTATTCCGACCCGCAGTGGATCAGCCAGCGGAAGGATCCGGCGTTCCAGGCGAAGACGGCCAAGGACCCGACCGGCCAGCGCTACAAGGTGGCGCTCGAGGTCGCCAGCCGCAACATGAAGAAGCTCGCCGACGCCGGCGTGCCGATCGCGATGGGCACCGACACCGGTCCGGCCGGCCGGTTCCAGGGCTACTTCGAGCTGATGGAGCTGGAGCTGATGGCGAAGGCGGGGCTGACGCCGAAGCAGGTGCTCCAGTCGGCGACGCGCGACGCCGCGCGCTGCCACAAGGTGGAGGCGGACCTGGGAACGCTCGAGGCGAAACGGTGGGCCGACTTCGTCGTCCTGAACGCCGATCCGCTCGCCAATATGTCGAACTCGGCAGATCGCGACGTGTATATCGCGGGAAACAAGGTGGCGAGATAGCGTCGGGAAACCTGGTAACTCGATACCGGCAACTTTTCATGGCGGCGGGGCCAGCCGCGAACTGACGCTGATGCCTCGCTCGGATTGCGCCTCGGCTGGCATGGCCGCAGGCTCGCTACCCGGCTGTCCGACTGCCCTTCCCGCCCGCTATTGTGCCGGCTTGTCTGCGCTCCCGGGACCGCCGCTTCGGCTGCGGAAAACCCGATGCGCGAGTGCGTGCCGTCGCAGAACGGCTTGTTCGTCGACCCGCCGCAGCGGCACAGCGCGAACGGCCGCTTGGCAATCTGGTAGCTCGCCCCGTTCCAATCCACCACGCGTCACATCGTCGCCTTCGACCAGATACGGACCGTTCTGTCTGACTTTGATCGTCGCCATTGGTAGCCTCTGCGCCTCTGCGCCTCTGCGTCCTCTGCTCCCTCTGCGTCCTCGACTCAGCTCATCTTCTGCATCGCGCCCAGGAAGTCGACGTTGGACTTCGTCTTCCCCAGTCTTGTCGAGCAGGAGCTCCATCGCTTCGACCGCGCGAAAGCGGGTTGAGGACCTTGCGCAGCACCCAGATGCGGTTGAGATCCTCGCGCGGCAGGAGCAGTTCTTCCTTGCGGGTGCCGCTCTTGAGGATGTCGATCGCCGGAAAGACGCGCTTGTCCACCAGCTTGCGATCGAGGTGGATCTCCATGTTGCCGGTGCCCTTGAACTCCTCGAAGATGACGTCGTCCATCCGCGAGCCGGTGTCGATGAGCGCCGTCGCCATGATGGTGAGCGAGCCGCCTTCCTCGATGTTGCGCGCCGCGCCGAAGAAACGCTTCGGCTTCTGCAGCGCGTTCGAATCGAGACCGCCCGACAGCACCTTGCCGGACGGCGGGATCACGGTGTTGTAGGCGCGCGCCAGCCGGGTGATCGAGTCGAGCAGGATCAGGACGTCCTTCTTGTGCTCGACCAGCCGCTTGGCCTTCTCGATCACCATCTCGGCCACCTGCACGTGGCGCTGCGCCGGCTCGTCGAAGGTCGACGAGATCACCTCGCCGTCGACCGAACGCTGCATGTCGGTGACCTCTTCGGGCCGCTCGTCGATCAGCAGCACGATCAGGTAGACCTCGGGATGATTGGCGGACACCGACTGCGCGATGCTCTGCAGCAGCATCGTCTTGCCGGTGCGCGGCGGCGCGACGATCAGGCCGCGCTGGCCCTTGCCGATCGGCGTCATCAGGTCCATGACGCGGCCGGCGAGGTTCTCCGGCGCCGTCTCGAGCCGCAGGCGCTCCTGCGGGTAGAGCGGCGTCAGGTTCTCGAAGAACAGCTTGTCGCGCGCCTGGTCGGGCGCCTCGAAGTTGACCGCCTCGACCTTGATCAGCGCGAAGTACCGCTCCCCTTCCTTCGGCGGCCGGATCTGGCCCGACACCGTGTCGCCGGTCTGCAGATCGAACTTGCGGATCTGCGACGGCGAGACGTAGATGTCGTCGGGGCCCGGCAGGTAGTTGTAGTCGGGCGCGCGCAGGAAGCCGAAGCCGTCCGGCAGCACTTCGAGCACGCCCTCGGAGAAGATGAACCCGCTCTGCTCGGTCTGCGCCTTCAGGATCTGGAAGATCAGCTCCTGCTTGCGCATCCCGGTCGCGCCGGCCACGGTCATGTCCTTGGCGATCTGCGTGAGCTTCTGGATGCTCATGTCCTTCAGATCGGTGATGTTCAGGCCCGGCGGCCGTGCGCCCTGCTGCGGTCGCGGCGTTTCGGCTGGCTGGGATTCGGTGGCGGTGGCAGTCTCGGCGGGGTTGCTGGTGTTGGGCTCGTTGGTGGTGCGCGCCGGCCCGTGGCGCTTGTGATGGGTGGGCATGAGCGTGTCTTGATCTGATAGAAGGGTTGCCTATAGCGAGTACGGGTTCCTGCCGATGGCGACGATGCTGCAGGCGACGATCGGCTTGATGGACAGCGCGCGCGCGCGGGCGATCAACTCGTCGCTCTCGGCGCCTGGGTTCAGCCACACTTCCGCGATCTGCTTGCGAGCGATGTCGCCGATGATCTCTTCGCCGACTTCAGGCGGCACGTAGAACGAGGCCATGTCGATCGGACCGGGAACGTCGAGGACCGACGCGTAAGCTTTCAGGCCCTCGACCTCGCGCTCGTGCGGGTTGATCGGGACGACCGTATAGCCCTGATCGAGATAGGCGCGCACGGCGCGGTTGCCGAACTTCCGGCGGTTGTTCGAAGCGCCGATCACGGCGACGACCTTGGGTGTCTGCATCTAGTAATCGAGTGATCTGGTAATCGGGTGATTGATTGGAGGATTGACGGGCGAATCGTTCGATCGATCACCAGATTACCAGATTACGCAATCATCCGATCTCGCTACACGCGGGCCGCCGGCAGGTGCGTGCTGCTGCACGAACTCGAGCATACGGCGGCTGCCCTCGCGGAGGTTCTCCATCGAGGTGGCGTACGAGATGCGAACGAATCCGGGCGCGTCGAACGCCTCGCCCGGCGTCACCGCGACCCGCGCCTCGTCGAGCAGCGCCTTCGGCGAAGTCGGTCGACGTGCGGAAGCCGTCGACCGACAGCGCGTCGCTGACGTCGACGAACAGGTAGAAGGCGCCGGCCGGCTTGCGGCAGCGCAGCCGCGGATCGGCGGTCAGCCAGGCGTGCAGCGTGTCGCGGCGGTGCGGTACTCGTCGAGCATCGCCGTGACCGGCTCCTGCGAGCCGGTCAGCGCGGCGACGACGGCCTTCTGCGTGATCGACGAGACGTTGGAGGTCGCGTGGCTCTGGATCGCGTTCTGCGCCGCGACCACCGCCGCCGGCGCCAGCGTCCAGCCGCAGCGCCAGCCGGTCATCGCGTAGGCCTTTGACGCCGATCCGCAGATCACCGCCAGATCGCGGCAGTGCCGTGTCCAGGACACGCCGGCAGGTTGTGCGGCACCGGGTCGTAGATCAGCTTCTCGTAGCAGAGGTCGACGATGACCCAGATACCGCGCCGCGCCGCCTCCTGCGCGATCGCCGCCAGATCCGTCTCGGAAATCAGCGCGCCGGTCGGGTTGCACGGCGAATTGATGATGATGCCGCGGGTTCGAGGCGTGATCGCGTCGAGGATCGGCCCGGACCGGATCGCGAACCCGTCCTCCGGCGAGCGTTCGCACCAGCACCGGCGTGGCCTCGGCGAGCTTCACCTGTTCGGTCAGCGTCGGCCAGTACGGCGCGTGCGTGATGACCTCGTCGCCGGGGTTGAACAGCGCCAGCGCCGTGTTGAACAGCGCCTGCTTGCCGCCGGCGCTGGTGATGACCTCGTTTTCCTTGTATTCGACGCCGTAGTCCTGCGCGGTAGCGGTCGCAGATGGCCCGCTTCAACTCCGCGATCCCGCCGACCGGCGTGTACTTGGTGAAGTCGCGATCGATCGCGTCGTGCGCCGCCGCGTTGATCGCGGCGGCGTGCTGAAATCGGGCTCGCCGGCGCCGAAGTCGATCACCTCGACACCCTCGCGGCGCAGGCGGTCGACGGTCGCCGTGACCTTCATGGTCGGCGAGCTCGAGATGCGGGCAGTGCGGTCGGCCAGGCGTGGCGGTCATCGGACTGTCCGACTTTGCCTGCGGAGGCGCTCTTCGACCATGTCCGGCACCAGCCCGTGGACGCGGCCGCCGAGCGAGAAGACTTCCTTGATGAGCCGGGAGCTGATGTAGGTGTACTGCTCCGCCGGCATCATGAAAACGGTCTCGATTTTACCATTCAGGCGGCGGTTCATCAGCGCCATCTGGAACTCGAACTCGAAGTCGGAGACGGCGCGCAGCCCGCGCACGATGACCTGCGCCTGGCGCCGCTCGACGTAGTCGACGAGCAGTCCGTCGAATGTGTCGACCTCGACGTTCGGCAGATCCTTGAAGACCGCGCGCGCGATCTCGACCCGCTCGGCCATCGAGAAGAGCGGCGCCTTCTCCGCGTTGACGAGGATCGCGACGACGATGCGATCGAACAGCCGCGCGCCGCGCGTGATGATGTCGACGTGCCCGTTGGTCAGCGGGTCGAACGAACCGGGATAGACGGCTAAGGTAGCCATGCTTATAGGTGGGGCTCCGCCCCACACCCCGGCTCGGTCGCTCGCGGGGACCCCAAGCCCCGCTCCACTCCCTAGCTACGGGACGCTCGAGCGCCTTAGCGTGACGAGGCTCGCAGGCGCGCTGTGCGCGCCTAGCTGTAGGCTGCGTGGGTCCAAGTGCTAGCGCGCTCATAGAACGTCAGCATGGAGTCACCGGACGTCACCTCCGTACACGAACCAGCCGGCCCGCCTGTTCGGGCGCCGGCGCGCGCCGCGCGTGCTCGAGCACGACCACCCCGCCCGGCGCGACCAGCGCGTCGATCTTCATCAGCGCCGCGTGGCCCGGCATGGCGTAAGGCGGGTCCAGCAGGACGATGTCGAAGGGCTCGAAACCAGAGGCCTGCAGCGTCGCGACGGCGCGGTCGACGGCGCCGCGCACGAGATTATAGCCGGTGTCAATTCCGCACTCCGCCAGGTTGGCCGCAATCAGCGCCTGCGCCCGGCGATCCTGTTCCACGAACGTCACCGCCGCGGCGCCGCGGCTCAGGGCCTCGATGCCGAGCGCCCCGGTGCCGGCAAAGGCGTCGAGCACGCGCGCGCCGGCGATGCGCGGCGCGAGGATGTTGAACAGCGTCTCGCGCAGCTTGTCTGACGTCGGGCGCAGGCCGTCCCAGTCGGGCGCTTTCAGACGCCGGCCCTTAAGCGATCCCGCAATGATTCGAAGACCAGCCAATTTTTGCACAGCGGCTGGGCCACACCGGCCGCGAATGACGTGATCCGCGGCGAGCTATCGCGTAAGTTCGCGGACGGGGGTGCGGACCCCTGCCGCCAGCGCGAAGCAAGTTGGCTGGCTCGCATCACGTCGTGTGTCCGCGACCCGTCAGCCTACGTTAGCCGACCTCGATCAACTGAAAGCGTTTGTGCCAGCCGTCGAGGATTTTCGCCATCGCGTCGCTCGAGGGCGCCGACGAGGCGAGCCAGTCGGCCGCCTCGCGGCGCGCCGTGTCGAGCAGCTCGCGGTCGCGCACGAGATCGATGACGCGAAACGTCGGCGCGCCGGCCTGGCGCGTGCCGAAGAAGTCGCCGGGGCCGCGCAGCAGCAGGTCGCGTTCGGCGATGTCGAAGCCGTCGGTCGTGTCGGTCATCGCCTTCAGCCGCTCGCGCGCGTCGTCGGACAGCGGCGCCTGATAGATCAGGCAGCAGGACGACTGATGCCGATCGCGGCCGACGCGGCCGCGCAGCTGGTGCAGCTGCGACAAGCCCGAACCGCTCCGCGTGCTCGACGATCATCACACTCGCGTTCGGCACGTCGACGCCGACCTCGACCACCGTCGTCGAGACGAGCACCTGGATGTCGCCCGCCGCAAAGGCCTTCATGATCCGCTCCTTGCGCGTCGGCCTTCATGCGCCCGTGCAGCAGTCCGACCTGGAATGCCGGGAACACGTCCTGAGCGAGCGTGTCGGCCATCTCGGTCGCGGCCTTGAGATCGACCTTGGCCGACTCCTCGACGAGCGGGTAGACGACGTACGCCTGCCGGCCGGCCTCGAGCTGGTCCTTGACGAACGCGTGGATCTCGTCGCGGCGCGATTCCGGTTTCGCAATCGTGCGTGACCGGCAGCCGGCCCGGCGGCAGCTCGCGAATCAGCGACACGTCCAGGTCGCCGTACAGCGTCAGCGCCAGCGTGCGTGGGATCGGCGTCGCCGTCATCACCAGCACGTCTGGCCGCAGGCCTTTCGATCGGAGCGTCGCCCGCTGCAGCACGCCGAACCGGTGCTGTTCGTCGATGATCACCAGCCCGAGCTGCTTGAAGCGCACGTCTCCCTGGACGAGTGCGTGCGTGCCCACGGCCAGGTGCAAGCGTGCCCGCTTCGATCTCGGCCAGTTGCTCCCGCCGCTTCGCGGCGCCGGCCGAGCCGGTCAGCAGGGCGACCCGAAACCGCGAGTTCTGCAGCAGCCGGGAGATGTTCAGGAAATGCTGCTCGGCCAGGATCTCGGTCGGCGCCATGAACGCGACCTGGAGGCCGTTCTCCATCGCGACCAGCGCCGCGATCAAGGCGACGATCGTCTTGCCCGCGCCGACATCGCCCTGCAGCAGCCGGTTCATCGGCGCGGGACGCTGCATGTCGTCGACGATGTCCTTGAGCGCGCTGCGCTGGCCGCCGGTGAGCTTGAACGGCAGGACCGCCCGCGCCGACGCGCGGATCCGATCGTCGACGGTGACCACCGCCGGCTTTTGCTCAGCCGCCGCGGCGCGCCGCCGTGCCAGCAGGCCCATCTGAAACAGGAAGGCCTCCTCGAAGATGAGGCCGCGCTGCGCCGGTGTGTCGAACCGATTGAGTTGCGCCACCGGCAGATCCGCTGCGGGAAAGTGGGCGCCGACCAGGGAGGCCCGCCGCGTGGGCAGGTTCAGCCGGAGCCTCACCGCCTCCGGCAGCACGTCGGGCAGATCGGACGGCAGGTGCTGCAGCACGTCATACATCAGACGCCGTTGCATCTTCGGCGTCACGCTTCCGGCTCTCTCGTAAACCGGCACGATGCGACCGGTATGAATCGTGTCGGCATCCTCGTCGTCGAGGATCTCGTACTGCGGGTTGGTCAGCTGCAGGCCGCCGTGGCCGCGCATCTCGACCAGGCCGAACAGCACGACGTGCTGCCCCGACGCGAAGACGTCGCGCAGGAACGGCTGGTTCAGCCAGCTCACGCGGATCGTCGCCGACGAATCCTGGACGGCCGCCTCGAAGATCTTGAATCCCGGCCGCCTCGTGGAACGCAGTCCGCAGCTCAGGATGCGTCCTGCAATCGATGCGCTCTGGCCCGGCTTGAGCGAGGCGATCGTCGCAAAGCGACTGCGGTCTTCGTAGCGCAGCGGAAAGCGGTACAGCAGGTCTTCGACGATATGCAAGCCAGCGCGCGCCAGATCGGCCGCGCGCCGCGGGCCAACGCCCTTCAGGTACTGGAGCGACGTGGCGAGGAAGTCTTCGGGCAAACTGAAATTTAAGATTTCAGATTTAAGATTTCAGATTGGTGATCGAGAATTGGCTGTCGATCGACGCTGGAATGCCAACTCTTGCCGCGCCAATCTTAAATCTGAAATCTGAAATCTTAAATTTCAGCGCTCTATTGGACGACTATCGCCCGTCCGCGCTCGACCTGGATCTCGCGGATCCCGGCGGGGAGCGTAAACGGATCGTCCAGGCTGATGCCGGAGGGAAACGTCGCGGACCGTGAGTAGTAGCTGACGATCTGCTGGAGCACGAGCTTCGGGACGCGCACGCCGGAAACCGTGGCCGATTCGAACTGTAACCGTGCGACGCCGTCGCGGCTTGCGAGTGTGCCGGTTGCGACGACGGGGAGCCGGCCCCGGAGATAGCTGAGGGGATTGAGAACACTGGTGGCACCAATGCCCTGCCGCACGCGATCGAGGTCGACGACGGCCTGACCCGATGCGCGGCCCTGGCCCAGCATCACGACGGCCGGTGAGACGACACCGGAGGGCAGATCGTCGCCAAGTTCGAGCGCCAGGTAGCCGTTGACTTCGGGTTCGGTGACGGTCGTGCTGGCCCGTTCAGGCCTTGCGGCCGCCGCCCCGCCGCGGCGAGTGATCTCCGCGACCTTGACCTTGAAGGCATCCGCATCCCGCCGCGCGACGATTGGATCCGGCACGGCGTACAGGGTCGATGTCAGAAGAACCCCGAGGGACGCAACAAGAAGCCAGCGGCCGGACATCAGCGAAAGTGGACCACGCCGTCCGCCCGTTTCTCAGCTCCTCAGTTCCCCAGCTCCTCAGTTCCCTAGTTTCTCGGCTCCTCGTTCGTCTGGGGCTGATTCTGGCGGCCGCGGCCCTGGCGGGCTCGCATCAGCAGCTCGATCTTCCGCTGCTCCATCGTTTCCTCGAAGATGCGGAACCGTGCCTGCTGATACGGGTTGAGGACCTGATCGATGGCAATGCGCTGCTGCTGGATCTCCGTACCCGCGCGCGACTCGAGGTCGTCGAGGGCCTTCAGCCGCTCCCTGATAGTTCCTTCGTCGACGGTACCGGCACGGGCGGCGGTCATGCGGCGGAGCTCCTGGAGCATTCGCTGACGCTCGCCCTGCGAGCGCCGGCGCGTGTCCTGCCAGGCACGGACCCGCGACAGGAAGCGCGGAAACTGCTCGTCCGACAGCTGCAGGATGTCCTGCGCCTGAATCAGCATGTAGCCATCGAGCATGCGTTGGATTTCAGCTGGCGAGACGGCAGGATCGCCCGCTCCCGGCGCGCCGCCAGGAGCCACCCGGCGACCCTGAGCCGCCAGCGTTGGCGCCGTCGCGAGCAAGACTCCAATGACGGCCGCAAGCACGCCGTGCACCTTGAGCATCCTGCGCACCTTGTGCACCCGGTGAACCATCGTCATGCCCCGGACGCTGCCAGCGCCTCCTGGAGGAGCCGATGCAACTCGAGCCGTTCCTCGTCGGAGAGGGCGAGCACGACGCCGTCGACTGCTCCCTCGGTCGGTACGAGACCCGCTTCCGCCGCCGCCTCCCAGTCCATCCCCGCGCTGAGGTCGGCGAGCAGCGTCAGGGCCGGATCCTCGTCGAATGCCGGCACGGCGTCGGCGCGCAACAGCTCGGCCGATGGTTCAGACGACGAATCGGTCGTGCCCGGCGCCGGAACTCGCCGGAGCGCAGGCCCGACCACGAGCACCACCGCCACGATGACCACTGCCGCGGCGGCAAATCGCCACCACCCGTGCGACAGGAAACCTGGCCGCTCGGCGCGGAGCTCTTCGGCAACCGCCGTACGAACCCGTTCGGACAGGTGATTCCAGAAAAGCGGCGACGGCTCCGGGACGCTCACCTCCGCGGCGGCTTCGATGGCGCCGCGCAGCTCCGAGATCTGGCGGGCGCAGAACGCGCACGACTGCAGGTGCGGGAACTCGCGGTCGACCCGCGTCCCGTCCGCCACGTCCAGCAGCTGTTCAGGAGTGAGATGCACGTCAGATCACCTGGTCGCCAAGCATTTTCTTCAAGTTCTGCAGCGCATGAAACACGTTCGCCTTGACGGCCCCGACCGAGCTGCCGAGCGCCTCCGCGATCTCGTGATGCGCCATATCGTGGTACATGCGAAGAATCAGGGCGGCGCGCTGTTTGCGGGGCAGCTGCGCGATCGCGGCCCGCACCCGCGCGGCCCGCTCGCTCCGCAGCACGCCATCGGCCGCGCTTTCGCCGCGCGTGTCGACGTGCTGCCGGTCGTCGATCGGTTCGGTATGAGGCGCCTTGACGCTCAAGCGGTTCAGGCACACATTCACGCCGATACGGTACAGCCACGTGGCGAGCGACGACTGTCCCCGAAAGTTTCGCAGGCCGCGGTACGCGCGCAGGAAGACGTCCTGCGTCAGGTCGCTCGCATCCTCGTGGTTGGCGACGAACCGGTAGCACAGCTGATACACGGCGCGCTGATGCCGCTCGACGACGACGTCGAACGCCCCCGGCCGGCCGCTGAGGCACGCCGCAACCAGTTCGGCGTCGCCGATATCCGGCGGGATGGTCACGGCCGCCGGTTCAGGACCAACCACGGTGAGCTGCCATTCAGGTTCGCCCGTCCGCGGCATGGTCCACGTAATTACAGGCGCCATCGTCGCAGAAAGCCCATTGTCCCGTTAGACCGGAGGCAGGGGTGCAATGTAAAAAGCCAGGCTACCGCCTGGCAATCACCGCGTAATCCATTGACGAAAACAGGCGCGCGTTGAGCTTGTGCGCGTGGTCGTTCACTGCCGCCGCGACTTCGACCATTCCAAATACACCGCCGGCGAGGAAACCGGGTTCGACGGTCTCGAGCCGATCGCCGGCCGATACCGGCTGCCGGAAGCGCACGTCGACCGACGAGAACCCGCTGGCCTCGACCAGGTAGCGCAGGGTGTCGGGATGGAGCGGCCGCTGATGGGTCAGGTCGCGGATATACGTTTCGAAGAACGCCATCCAGCATGCGGCGTTGATGGTCTCGAGCACGAGCGGCGCGCCCGGCTTCATCTTGTGAAACGCGGCGTCCAGCAATCGCACGAGGTACGCCGGATCGAAATGCTCCACGACCTGGATGGCCGCGACGGCGCCCAGGCTGGCATCAGGCTGACGTTCGAGGAATGAGAGCGCATCGCCCTGCTCGACGTCGAGCTGTTGAGACCGGCACAGCTCGACCATCGCCGCGTTGGCGTCGACGCCGCGCGCCCTGATACCGCGTGCCTTGAGCGCGCCGAGCAGCTCGCCGCGACCGCAGCCGATGTCGACGACATCGTTCGCCCGCTCGAGAATCGGCAGGTACTCCTCGATCCGCCGCGCGAGTCGGGCGATGACCCTCGGAAGCGATTCTCGAAGCCGACGTAGGTCACGGAGTCGACCGGGCGCGCGAACGCGCCGGCTGCTGTTGACTGCGGCGTGGCCGCGGCGCCGGCCGTCCGGTCCAGTTCGCGCTTGATCGCCTGGACCCGCTGCTCGGCCAGGGCCAGCCGATCGCGAACCTCGGTCCCGCCCAGGCTGCGATCCTTGGTGTCGACATAGGCGGTGACGGTCTGCAGGTACTGGACGAGCTGCGACTCGAATCGCGCAATCGCCTGCAGTTCGGCCTGCATCGTCTCGCGAAGGCGCGTGGCCGCTTCGACCCACTTGTCGTGGGCGTCGGCGGCGCGGTTCAGATGGTCGGCGACGGCCGCGTTGAACTCTGCCTGTTTTTGAAGCGATGGACCAATCAACCGCCAGATGAACCCGGCCAGTCGTCCTTTCAGAGAACCCTCGACAGATGGCGATCCCTGGGGGAGGATTTGCGCTCGGCCGTTGATCGCCGCGAGCTGCGACCGATCGGCGGTCGCCGGCCCCGGCGGCAGCACGGCCGGCGGCGAAATCGCGCGATCGAGTGCCGTCAAGGCGTCGTTATAGATCCGGTCGGCCGCCAGCCGTTCGCGCTCCAGGCGGGCGACGAGATCGTCGAGGGGCTCGGGGGTCACAACAACTGCTCCACTTCCTCGGCCGTCGGCAGGCCGCCTCGCGCGCCAAGCCGCCGGCAGTTCAACGCAGCAACCGCGTTGGCAAACGACAACACGTCCTCGACCTCGCCCTCGGGAGCCCGAAGGCATCCGGCGGCGAAGCCTCCACGGAACGCGTCGCCCGCGCCGGTGCTGTCGACGCACGGGACCGGAAACGCCGGAGTCCGGATTTCGCGGCCGCCGCACCTCGCGAGGCTTCCCTCCTTTCCAAGGGTTACGCACACGAGCGGCGCAGCGAACTCGTCCGCCAGGGCCTCGAGCGCCCGGCCCGTCGACAGGTATCCCGTGTACTCGCCCGGGAACTGTTCCGCCGCGATAATGGCGTCGATGTGTGCGAGCAGTTCGCCAATATGCGGGCGCACCTTCTCGACATCGACAATCGTCAGCATCCCGGCTTCGCGTGCGAAGCGCGCCGCCTGCGCCGCCGCCCTGGTCTCGAAGCAGTCGACGATGAGGACCCGTCCCGCGGTGACGGCGTCGCGCGCGACGCGGTCAGGCTCGATCGTCAGGCCGACGTGCCGGTGCCACAAGACGGTCCGGTCTCCCGTGCTGCCGTCGACCAGCACCACCGCGAACTGATTCGTGGCGCCCTCCACGGTCATCGACCCGGAAATATCGATGCCGAGGCTGGTCAGGCTCGTCCGCGACAGCTCGCCCAGGTCGTCGTCGCCGAACCGGCCGATGTAGCTGGCCGTCCAGCCGAGCCGGGCGCAGACGCTGAGAGCCGTCGCCACCTGTCCGCCAGGCAGGCGTTCGAACCGGTCGAGACGCTGCTTGGAGTTCGGCGGCGGGTATTCGGAAACGACCGCCACCAGATCGATGCTGTTCAAGCCAAGGCCGACGACATCGAACGCGGTGAAGCCGGAAGGTTTCAGTCGAAACGGCAGGCGCACGCCGGATGCATGCTAACATTCGGCCGCTCTTCAGCGTTCAAGTTCCATCCTGTCTTATGGTGTGAGGTTGAGAGGCCTGCGCGGCGCGCGGTGGACATCAGCATCCGTCCTGCTGGCGGGCATTCTGGCCCTCGCGGCCGCCGTTCGATTCTGGGGAATCGCGATTCGGACTTCCGCACACGCAGGCACGCCCAGACGAGACGCAGATCATCGACGTCACGCTGTACTTCCTCCGGGGCGACTTCAAGCCGCCCTTCTACGACTACCCCTGGTTGTACATGTGGGTGCTGACCGGCCTGTACCTCGTCTATTACGCGTGGGGAGTCGTGGCGGGGTCGTTCCAGAGTCTCGCCGATCTCGTCGCGAGCTGGCCGGTCAACTGGGAGCCGTTCTTTCTGATCAGCCGGGGCCTTTCAGCCGCGGCCGGCGTCGGCACGGTGTTCGTCGTGTACCGGCTGGCCCGCACGCTCTGGGATGAGGCGACGGCGCTCGTCGCGGCCTTGTTCCTTGCGCTGACGTTCATCCACGCGCGCGACTCCCATTTCGGCACGACCGACATCACCATGACGCTCCTGATCGTGATGTCGGTGTCGTTCCTCGCTGAGGGCGCACCTCACCGGACAGCGCCACCTGTTTGCGCTGGCCGGGCTCGCCGGCGGGCTCGCGACCGCGACGAGGTACAACGGGGCGTTTCTCGCCGCGCCATTCGTCGTCAGCCAGGTACTTCACGCCGTCGATTCGCCGGGCCGCCGCGTGGCAGCCCTGCTCGACGCCCGCGCGATCTGGTTTGGCGTCCCGTTCGTCGCTGGCGCTGGCTCTCGGCGTCCCGTTCGTCGTGGCCGACGCAGGCCGGTTCTGGGCCGCGATGGGCGAGCTGGCGCATTCGATGCAATTCGGCCAGGGCGAATTGAACCCCGAGAACGGGTGGCTGCACCACCTCACCCACTCGCTCCGCTACGGCGTCGGCCTGCCGCTGCTGCTGACGGGAATCGCGGGAGCGATTGCGCTCTCGGTGCGCCAGCCGACCACAGCTGCCTTGCTGTTCGCCTTTCCGGCGGCGTATTTCGCTGTCGCGGGCAGCTTCGGCAACGTGTTCTTCCGCTACATGATTCCGATCGTTCCTTTTCTAGTCGTCGGGGCGGCGTGGCTCGTGACGACGGCAGTCCGGCGCGTGACGGCTTCGAAGCCGGCGCTGGCGTTGGCCGCGACGCTCATCGTGCTGCCGTCTGCGGCGAGCGTGGTGCAATTCGATCGGATTGCCAGCGCGACCGACAATCGCGTGATCGTCGCGGACTGGTTCGCCCGCCACGTTCCGCCGGGCGATTCGGTCCTCCAGAGCGGCTCGATCTACGGCTATGCTCAGATCGACAACCGTGTGTGGACCGTGTGGACGTGGGATCGCTACCGCAAGGCGTTCATGGTCCAGGATCACCGCGCCCAGGGCCGGCCGGACTGGATCCTGCTGCAGGAGTCGCCGCTGCCGAGCATGACGCAGGACGTCGTCACGGCGTTCCTCAAGGAGGACTATCACGTCGCCGGGCAGTTCACCGCCTACTCACCAGACGACAGCCGCGTCTACGACCGGCAGGACGCGTTCTTCATCCCGTTCGCGGGATTCTCGGGTGTCACGCGCCCCGGGCCGAACTTCACGCTGTACAAACACACAACTGCCAGCCTGAAAAATGAAGGACGCTCCGGACCCTGAGCGATGCGACGACCCTGAAAGGGTCGCTCTACGATCGCCCGCCGGGTCGACTGCAATCTGGCTGCTGGCGTCGCTGGGATTCTTCGTTGCGCTCGCCGTCGTGCATACGTGGCCGCTGGCGTCGGCGCCTGGCGTCCTGTCGCGCAATGACAACGGCGATACGGTGCTGCACGAGTGGATCCTCGCGTGGGTCGCGCACCAGCTCGTCAGCGACCCGCTGCGGTTGTTCGACGCGAACATCTTCTATCCCGAGCGGCACACGCTGGCGTATTCCGACCACCTGATCGTCCAGTCGCTGATGGGCGCGCCGCTGACGTGGGCGGGCTTCTCGCCGGTGCTCGTTCACAACGTCGTGCTCATCGCCGGGTATGCGCTGACTGGCTGGACGACGGCGCTCGTCGTGGCCCGCTGGACCGGCAGCCGGGCGGCCGGGTTGCTGAGCGGATCCCTCGTCGCGTTCAGCGCGTTCACGCTGACCCGTCTTACGCAGATCCAGGATCTCCATTTCGAGTTCTTTCCGCTGGTGCTCCTGGCGCTCGATCGCCTGCTCGTCTACGGACGAGTGCGCGACGCGCTCGCCCTGGCCGGATGGTACGTGCTGCAATCGCTGACCGGCACCTACCTGATGGTCTTCACCGCAATCTCCATCGTCGCGGCGACGCTCGCGAGGCCGCGCGACTGGCTGGGTGCCCGATTCGCCGTGGTGGCGCCGAAGGCCGCGCTCGCGGCAGCGGTCGCGGTCGCTGCGCTGACACCCTTCCTGCTGCCCTATCTCGCCGCCAGCCGCGAAGTTGGCCTCAGCCGGTCGCTCGAAGAGACAGCGAGGTACTCAGCCGAGTTGACCGACTATCTGGCGGCCGCCGGCACTTTTCATTTCGAGGCATGGAGCCGCCGGTTCTGGCAGGGCAATGGCCTGTTCCCGGGATTGACGGCCTTGATTCTGGCGGCGCTCGCCATCGGGCTGGGGCCCGGCGTCAGAGATCGGCGAATCCGGATGGTGCTCGCGATGGGCGTGGTGGCGTTCGCGCTTTCGTTCGGGCCGGCGTTCCCGCCTTATCGCTGGCTGTATAACGTGTTCCCACTGCTCACCGGCATCCGCGGCGCCGCGCGGCTCGGGCAGATTGTCATCGCTGCCGTCGGCATTCTGGCGGGATTCGGTCTGGCGGCGATTCTCGGACGGGCACCCGGCCGGGCTGCCGCACCGATCGCCATTGCAGTAATTCTCGCCGCCAACCTCGAAGCGTTCTGCGCCCCGATCAATTACACGGAGTACCGCGGCATCCCGGAGTTCTACGACGCGCTGCGCCAGGCCGGCGACGATGCCGTGGTCGTGTCGATGCCGTTCTACGCCTCGCCGCAGTTTCACCTGAACGATCGCTTCATGCTCGCGTCGACGCGCTTCTGGAAGCCGATGCTGAACGGCTATTCCGGGTTCAAGCCCGCGAGCTTCTATAAGAACGTCGAGGCGCTGCGAAGTTTTCCCGACGAAGGATTGATTGCCCACCTGCGCGCGCTGGGTGTGACGCACGTCGTGGTCGACGGCCGCAACATGGCTCCAGCCGCCCTGGAGCGGCTGGAGCGCTTTCCCGAGCTTCGGACGCTGACGAGCGACGGCACCTTGCGGCTGTATCTGCTGACACCGGCCAACTGACTCTCTACGGCTCTAATTCCGCGACTCGACCGTTGACCTTCGCCTTTCTTTTGCGTATAGTGCACGCGAAAGGAGCGACCCATGCTGCCCCTGACCAAACGTCAGCGAGAGATCCTCGATTACCTCAACGAGTTCATCCAACAGCACGGGTACGCCCCCAGCCTCGAGGAAATTGGCAGGCGCTTCGGGTTGTCTTCGCTGGCCACGGTGCACAAGCACCTCACCAACCTGCAGGAAAAGGGGTTCATCAAGCGGGCGTGGAACCGGAGCCGGTCGGTCGAGATGGTGCCGACCCGAACCGGCGGCCGGGCGGTGGAGCTCCCGCTGCTCGGGTTCGTGGCCGCCGGCGTGCCCATCGAGGCGGTCGCCTCCAGCGAGACGATTGCCGTCCCCGAGGACCTGGTGGGCAAGCGCGATACGTACGTGCTTCGCGTCCGCGGCGACTCGATGATCGACGAGCAGATTCGGGATGGCGACTTCGTCGTCGTCGAGGACCGGAAGAGCGCCGACAACGGAGAGATGGTGATCGCGCTGCTTCGCGGGACCGACGTCACGCTGAAGAAGTTCTACCGCGACCCCGGCGGCCGGATCCGCCTCCAGCCCGCCAACGCCGCCATGCAGCCGATCTTCGTCGACCCTGACCAGGTCCAAATCCAGGGGGTCGTCGTCGGCGTGATGCGGAAGTATTGACGTCGAGTAGGGCGGCCCTCTCAGGGCCGCCGCAGAAGCGGGTCTAGCCGCAGAAGGCGGGTCTAAGAGACCCGCCCTACTACAGAGTCCACCGAGCACCCGGCACCCTCGCGGCATTAGTATGTGGTTATGTCCGATCAACCCCAGCCCCGACAGATCAATTTCACCATCGTGCCCGCGGACGACCCGGCCGACGGGCAGACGCCCCGCACGTACTCGAACTTCTGCTCCATCGCGCACACGCCGTTCGACTTCACCCTCACGTTCTGCGAGGTGATGCCGCTTTCCGACAAGGAGATCAAGGAAGCCGAGTCGGAGCACATCGTCCGGGCGCCGGTCCGCGTCAAGGTGGTCGTGCCCGTGCAGTTCGTGCCGAACCTGATCAGCGCCCTGCAGGAACACTGGCGGGTCTTCACCGAGTCGTACAACAACGTCGGCTGGAACAAGGGCGCCGGGCCGATTCACTGAGCGTGAAGACCGCATCCGAGACGCGGCGGATCCTCGACGCGCTGGAGAGCCAGCACCCCGACGCCGACACCGAGCTGCACCATCGCAACGCGTTCGAACTGCTGGTCGCGACGATTCTCTCGGCCCAGTCGACGGACCAGCGGGTGAACATGGTGACGCCCGCGCTGTTCGCCCGGTATCCGGACGCCACGAACGCTGGCGAAGGCCACCACCGCGGAGCTCGAGCCGCAAATCCACTCCACTGGCTTCTTTCGCGCCAAGTCGAAGGCGCTCATTGGCATGGCGCAAGCGCTGGTCGCTCAGCATGGCGGCCAGGTGCCGGCCGACATGCAGAAATTGACCGAGCTGCCGGGCGTCGGCCGCAAGACAGCCAACGTGGTGCTGGGCCATGCCCTGGGCGTACCCGGGTTGCCGGTCGATCGCCATGTGCTGCGGGTCGCGAACCGCATCGGGATCGCCGAGTCCGACGACCCAGAAGTCGTCGAGGAGCAGCTCGGCGCTGCGTTGCCGCCGGCACGCTGGACGCGCACGTCCGATACGCTCATCCTGCACGGCCGGCGAGTCTGCCGGCCAAAACCGTTGTGCCCGGAGTGCGTCGTCCAGGACGCATGCCTGTATTTCCAGACCGGTGCCGCCTCCGAGGATCGGCGGGCGCACCGGAAAGCCGGCGCCCGAAAGGCCGGCGTCCGAAAGGCCCGCGCCCGCAAGGCGGTGCGCGTCGCACGTGCTGCCGGCAGCCGCCGCCCGCGCAAACCGGCCCGGCGCCGGCGATGACCCGCCAGGCGTTCGAACGGCGCGTTTCCGAGGCGCTCGCCACGATCCCCCGCCGGTTTCGCGACGCGATGTCCAACATCGCCATCGTCGTCGAGGACGAACCGTCGGACGACCTGCTCGACGACATGGAGGTCGAGACGGGCGATACGCTGTTCGGCCTGTATCAAGGGACGCCGCTCACGGAGCGGGGGTGGGCGTTCGGCAATGCGCTGCCCGATCGGATCCTGCTCTTCCAGGGCCCGCACGAACGCGAGGCGGAGGACGAAGACGACCTGATCGTCGTCGATCGGCGAAACGCTCATCCATGAAATCGGCCACTACTTTGGGCTGAGCGAGGAGGAGATCGAGGAGATTGAGGAGAAGTACCTGGAGACCAGGCACGTGAACGCCCGTAAACGATTCGGGCAGCATTTCTTGGAAAAGAGCTGGGCGGAAAAGGTCGCCGGCGCGGTCGGGGCGCGTCCGTCTGACGTCATCCTGGAGATCGGGCCGGGCCGGGGCGCGATGACTCACCTCCTGGCCGCTGCCTCCGCACAGGTCGTCGCCTTCGAGATCGACCGTGATCTTGTTCCGCTGCTGCGCGAAGCCGCCGCTTCGAACGTGACGATCGTCGAGGGCGACTTTCTGGATGTGACCGCTCAACGGGTCCGCGCGGAGCTCGGCGGCGCCGGCGTTTCACCCGGTGCGTCGGTTCGGGTGGCCGGCAACCTCCCCTACAACGTCGCCTCTCCAATCCTGTTCAAACTGTTCGAGCTCATCGATGAGGGGCTGCCCATCACCGACGCCGTGGTCATGCTCCAGCGCGAGGTCGCGGATCGCCTGACGGCGCCGCCAGGGACGAAGGAGTACGGTGTGTTGAGCGTCCTGATCGGGCATCGAGCAGACGTCCGACGTCTTCTGGCCCTTCCGGCGGGGGCCTTCCGGCCCCCGCCGAAAGTGCAGTCGGCTGTCGTCAGCCTGCGATTCCATCCGCCCAGCCCGCCGGCCAGGGAGCCGGCGGTCTTCGAAGGTCTGACGAAGGCGATCTTCACGCGGCGGCGCAAGACGCTGGCGAACGCGCTTCGCGCGTACCGGTCCGAGGGCCTTCCCGCCGCGCTGCGCCGCGCCGGCCTGGATGGCCGCCGGCGGCCCGAAACCCTCGCCATCCCGGAACTCGTGGCGCTGGCCGACGCGATCGAGTCCTGACGGTCGCCGTTCGTCGTTCGGGTCGTAGTCAGTTCGTGCGTCGTTCGAACGGCGAACGGGCGCGAGCCACGCGAAGGACGAACGACCGCCCCACACGTGTGAGCTGTGCTATAGTTTGGCGGCTATCTGATTGTCGGGTCCGGCTTTAGCGCGACCCCAGTCAAAACCGTCCATCCTGCCTCGTAGATTTCAGGCACGCCCAGTTGCCTGACAGCCGCCTCCGCGCGGCGCGCCTGCATCGGTCCGGTCCTGCACGGGACATCACCGGCGCTGGCGGTTTCTGTCTCCACGCGCAGAAATGCTCGAAGTCGTGCCGCTCGGCGGCCTCGGCGAGTTCGGAATGAACATGCTGTCGCTCAATTGGGGTGAGACGACCATTGTCGTGGATGCCGGAGTGATGTTTCCGGACCCCGAGCTGCTCGGCGTGGACCGCATCATCCCGGACCTCACCTATCTCGAGGAAAAAGGCGGCGCGAGCGCGCTGGTGCTGACCCACGGGCACGAGGATCACATCGGCGGCGTGCCGCACGTGGCGCCGTTCGTCCATGGCCCGATCTACGGCACGCCGCTCACCCTCGCGCTCGTCGAGCCCAAGCTGCGCGAGCACGGACTTGGCGATGCCCAGCTCGTCCCCGTGCGGCCGCGCGATCGGATCACGATCGGTCCTTTCACGATCGAATTCATCCGCGTCACGCACAGCATGCCCGACTGCGTGGCGCTGGCCATTCATACGCCGCTCGGCGTCATCGTCCACACCGGCGACTTCAAGATCGATCAGACGCCCCTCGACGGCGAGCATTTCGACATCCACCGCTTCGCGCAGCTCGGCACCGAGGGGGTTTTGGCGCTCTTCGCCGACAGCACCAACATCGACCGCCGCGGGTTCACCGGCTCGGAAACCGAAGTGACCGAGGCGTTCGAGGAAATCTTCACCAGCGCGGGGGGGCGGTTGATCGTCGCGGCCTTCGCCTCGAGCATCTACCGCATGCAGATCGTCGTCGATCTGGCGGCGCAGTTCGGCCGCAAGGTGGCGTTCGTCGGTCGCGGCATGATCGAGAACTCGCAGATCGCGCAGCGCCTCGGCTACCTCCACATTCCCGCCGGCGTGCAGATCCGCGACGCCGACGTGATGAGCTACCCGGCGCAGGACGTCCTGTGCCTCAGCACCGGCTCGCAGGGCGAGCCGATGTCGGCGCTTTCGCGGATTGCCATCGACGACCACCGCTTCGTGAAAATCGGCCGGGACGACACCGTGGTCCTGTCGGCACGGTCGATCCCCGGCAACGAGAAGGCGATCGGCCGCGTCGTGAACCACGTCGCCCGCCGGGGCGCCGACGTGATCCACGAGGGCATCAAGCACGTGCACGTCTCGGGGCATGGCAGCGAGGAAGAGCTGAAGCTGATGCTGTCGCTGGTGCGGCCGCGCTATTTCGTGCCGATCCACGGCGAGTATCGCCAGCTGTCGCAGCATGCGCGGGTGGCCGGGCGCGTCTTCGCCGGCCGCGATCCGCGTCCGGAGATCCTGCTGGCCGAGAACGGCGACATCATCCAGTTCGATGCCGCCGGGGCGCGGCTGGCCGGCAAGGCACCCGTCGGCCGCGTGCTGATCGATGGGACCCGCACCGGCGAGGTGGGCGACGAAGTGCTGCGCGACCGGCGTCACCTCGCGGAGGACGGCCTGGTCGTGCCCGTGGTCGCGATCAACAAGCAGACCGGCGCCCTCGAAGGCGTCCCCGACATCATCACGCGCGGGTTCGTCATGGACGACAGCCCGGAACTGCTCGCCGACGGCGCACGCCTGCTGATCGAGGTGGTCGAACAGGCGAGCGTCGAGGAGCGGACAGACCAGGGCCTGATCAAGGAAAAGCTGCGCGTCGAGCTGCGGCGCTTCCTCCGCAAGCGATCGGGCCGCCGGCCGTTCGTGCTGCCGGTCATTATGGAGATCTGAGTTTGTGAAAGGATCGACTCTCTCACGCCGGGCCAGCGAGTTCATCGGCGTCGTGCTCTTTGCCGCCTCGCTGATCTGGATGATCGCGCTCGCGACCTACGAGCCTTCGGACCCGGTGTGGTTCTTCAGCGCGGGGCTGAACGCCGCGCCGGCCAACTTCGCCGGGCGCGTCGGTGCGTTTCTCGCCGAACTCTCGTTCCAGCTCGTCGGCTACGCCGCTTACATGCTTCCGGCCATCTTCGTCGTCGTCGGCTGGCATTACTTCTGGTGCCGGGCGGTCGATGCGCGCGGCACGAAGGCCACCGGCGCCGCGCTGCTGCTCGTCTGCGTCAGCGCGTTCCTGAGCCTGGTGCTCGGCATGCGCAATCTCGCAGGCAAGCCGTTTCGTGCGGGCGGATATGCCGGCGACTGGCTGGCGTCGATGCTGGCCGGCTCTCTCAATCGCACCGGCTCGGTGATTGTCGTCCTGACGCTGATCTTCCTGTCGATCATCATGTCGACGCAGTTCTCGTTTGGCCGTCTGTTCCGCGCCATGCTCAACGGCCTCGGCAGGATGGCAGTGGGCGCGTGGAGCTCGTTCCGTTCGTGGCAGGAGGAGCGCCGTCGGCAGCAGCAGCGCCGCGAGGTGATCGCGAAACATACGAAGAAGGGCGCGATCCCGCCCGAGATCAAACTGCCGGGGTCGCCGACGGAAACCGCCATCGCGGCGCGCCCCGAGCCGCCGAGGCCCGGCCGCAAACGTGAGGACGAGCCGGCGCTCGCGGCGGCCCCCGGCGTTCGGCTCCACGAAATCGTTCCCGCCGCCCAAGCCGCCGAAAGTCACCATGCCCTCGCCACCGCTGCCGCTGACCGACCCGGAGCCGACCGCGAAGGCGCCCGCGGAGCGGCGGAAAGGCGAGTACACGCTTCCTCCAGCTGCGCTGCTCGACCCGGCGCGGACCGAGCGGAAGATCGACGAGCGCGAGCTGATGGACGGCGCGCGGCTGCTCGAGGAGAAGTGCCGCGAGTTCTCGGTCGAAGGCGCGGTCGTCCAGATTCATCCCGGCCCGGTCGTGACGACCTTCGAGTTCAAGCCCGATGCGGGCGTGAAGTACTCGAAGATCACCGGCCTGGCCGACGACCTCTGCCTCGCGATGCAGGCCGAGTCGGTGCTGATCGATCGGATCCCGGGCAAATCCACCGTCGGCATCCAGATTCCGAACCGGACGCGCGAGCAGATCTCGCTGCGCGAGCTGCTCGAATCGGATCTCTACCGGCGATCGACGTCGAAGCTGACGCTGGCGCTCGGTAAGACGATTCACGGCGAGCCCTTCGTGGCCGATCTCGCGGCGATGCCGCACCTGCTCATCGCCGGGTCGACCGGCGCCGGCAAGTCGGTCGGCATCAACGGCATGCTCACGTAGCATCCTCTACCGCGCGACCCCCGACGACGTGCGGATGATCATGATCGATCCGAAACGGCTCGAGCTCGGGATGTACGAAGACATCCCGCACCTGCTCACGCCGGTGGTCGTCGACCCCAAGCAGGCGGCGAACGCGCTCCGCTGGGCGGTGCGCGAAATGGAGGAACGCTACAAGACGCTGGCCGCCGAAGGCGTGCGCAACATCGAGCAGTACAACCGCAATATCCAGCAGGCGATCGCCGAAAAGCGGACGCCGCCGGAAGGCGGCGAGCTGCCTCGCCCGCTGCCCTTCATCGTCGTCATCATCGACGAGCTCGCCGACCTGATGATGGTCGCCAGCAACGAAGTCGAAGAGTCGATCGCACGGCTCGCACAGATGGCGCGCGCCGTCGGGATCCACCTGATTCTCGCGACCCAGCGGCCGTCGGTCGATGTGATCACCGGGTTGATCAAGGCCAACCTGCCGTCGCGCATTTCCTTCCGCGTGTCGTCGAAAATCGACTCGCGCACGATTCTCGACGGCAACGGCGCGGAAGCGCTGCTGGGCCGCGGCGACATGCTGTTCCTGCCGCCGGCCTCGTCGCGGTGCATCCGGCTCCACGGGCCGTACATCTCCGAGCAGGAAAGCGCGCGGCTGGCAAGCTTCCTGCGCAAGCAGGGGAAGCCGACCTACGACGAGACCATCACCGCGGAAGAGAAGACCGCCGCGGAAGCGGTGGAGATGGACAAGGACGATCTCTACGACGAAGCGGCGCGGATCGTCGTGCAGTCGGGCCAGGCATCCATCTCGTACCTGCAGCGCCGGCTGCGAATCGGCTTCAGCCGCGCCGCGCGGCTCGTGGACATGATGGAGATGGAGGGCCTGGTCTCCCCCGCTGCTGGCGGGAAACCGCGCGAGGTCCTCGTGGACAAGGGCTACTTCGAAGAAGTGGACGCGCAACTGCGATGAGACTGGCTGGCATCGCGATCGCCGTCGGGTTGTGCCTGAGCGCCGCGGGCGCTGGCGCGCAGCAGCCCTCTGTTGAGCGGCTGTTCGTGGACGCCAGCGCCAAGGAGCAGGCGGTCCGCACTGCCCTCTCGACTCCAGGGGTCACGGACGCCGCACTGAAGGCCGTTCGAACGGTCGTCGCCGACTACGAGGCCATCGTCCGTCGCTTCCCGACCAGCGCCTACTGCGACGACGCGTTGTGGCGCGCTGGCCAGCTCTCGCTGGAGGCGCATGCCAAATTCGGCGCGGCCGACGACAAGGCGGCGGGGATCCGGTTGCTGCGCGCCGTCGTCTCGCGAGTACCCGAGCAGCAAATTCGCGAAGCAGGCGCCGTCGGTGATCGCAGCGGCCGAATCGCGCCCCGAGCCCGCCAACAAGGCGCCGCAGGATAAAGCATCGGAGGACCAGGCACCGCAGGACAAGACAGCGCCGGACAAGACAGCGCCGGCACGTCAGCCTGCTGCCAGCGCTCCACTTCCCCCCGTGCCGGTGAAGACCACCGGCACGGTGAGCTCACCGCGGATCGTCACGATCCGGGATATTCGCCGCGTCGTGCTCCCCGATGCCGTCCGGATCGTGATCGAGCTCGATGGCGAGGTGCCCGTGTTCCATGATGAGCGGCTGGACAACCCGGTCCGCGTGTTCGTGGACCTGTCGGGGACGCGCGCCGCCCCGGAGCTGGTCGATCGCACGATTCGGTTCGAAAGCGACGGCGACGTCGTCCGGCAAGTGCGGCTGGGGCGGCATCCGAACACCACGACCCGCGTGGTCGTCGACGCGTCCGGGGTTTCGAGCTACAGCGTCTACCCGCTCTACGGTCCCTATCGACTCATAATCGACTTCGTCAAGGACCGGGTTCCGGTTCCGGCTGCGCCGCTGCAGGGACGCCGTGTCGTGACGCCGGCCGTCGCGTCGATGCCGCGGGCTCCTGTCCCGCCGCCGCTGCCGCCGCGGGAGTCGCCGGTTCCGCCGCGGGAAACGCCCGTTCCTCCGCTTCTTGAACGCCGCATCATCGCGCCGACCGTCGCGTCGATGCCGAGGGCCTCCTCCCCGCCCCCGCTGCGGCCGCGGGAGACGCCGCCGCTCCTACCGCTCGTGTCGACGGCGATCAAGACGCGGCCAATCGTCATCAACGCACCTGCACCGCCGTCCCTGACAGCGGCATTGGAGGGGATGCTGGCGGCTGCGGCGGAAACGACAGCAAGACCGTCGGCTCCCCCGGCCCCGTCCAGTGCGCCAGCCCCGCCGGCCGCGACGACGACTACCGCGACTACGACAACGCCGGCGACGACTACCGCGCCAGCGACCACGACCGCTCCAGTCGTCCCGCCGCAGCCGAACATCGCGGGCGGCTTTTCGATGGCGCGGCAGCTGGGGCTTGGCGTCTCGAGGATCGTGATCGATCCGGGGCACGGCGGGCACGATCCGGGCGGCGTCGTGCGAGGGACAACGGAGGCGGCGATCGTGCTCGACGTCGCGCTGCGGCTCGAGAAGCTGCTCGCCAAGGCGCAGGGCATCGAAGTCATCCTGACGCGGCGGACCGACGAGTTCCTGCCACTTCAGGAGCGCACGGCGATCGCCAATCGCGAGGGCGCGGATCTGTTCCTGTCGATTCACGCCAACGCGAACAACAACACGCGTGCCGGCGGCGTGGAAACCTACTTCCTGAACTTCGCGACCACTTCGAGCGCCGCGACGATCGCCGCGCGCGAAAACGCCAACTCGGGCCAGGCGATGGGCGCGCTGCCGGACTTCGTCAAGATGATCGCGCTGAGCAACAAGATGGATGAGTCGCGCGACTTCGCCACGTTCGTCCAGCGTTCGATGATCGAGCAGCTGACGCCGGGCTACAAAGCGCTGAAGGATCTGGGCGTGAAGCAGGCGCCGTTCGTGGTCCTGATCGGCGCGTCGATGCCGAGCGTCCTGGCGGAGATCTCGTTCCTCACCAACGTGCAGGAGGCCAGGCTGCTCAGGACGCAAGCCTACCGGCAGAAGATCGCCGAAGCCCTGTTCGAGGCGATCCGCAAGTATCAGACGTCGCTCAAGACCGACGCGAAGGTCGCGACGCAGCAGTAGCGGGCGCCGTTGAGAATTGGAATTAGGATCAGGCCGATGCGTACACCGGTGCACATTCCAAATTCCAAATTCCAAATCCTATTCTTAATTCTTAATTCTGGCGGTAGCCTAAGCCGACCGCCTGGATCGCACCCAGAAAACCAACACGCCGATGACGACGCCGATCGAGATTGTTGCAACGCCGAGGACGGTGGAGAGGCTGAGGACGCCGACGAGCACGTCGGCCAGACCGGTAGGGTCCTTCGGGGTCTCGATGATCTTGACGATGACCGGTCCGGGGTCCTGAATCATCGCGGCCAGGAATCAAACGTGAATGGGAGCTCCGCGAGCGTCCGGACGGCGACGCCGCTCGGACCCTTGGGCAGATAGGGACGCGGCTCGTCGGCCCATGCCGTTCCGGCGATATCGATGTGCGCCCATGGCAAGCCGCCGCTGAACTCCTTCAGGAACATCGCGGCGGTGATCGATCCGGCCGGCCGGCCGCCGGTGTTGACCATGTCGGCGATGTCGCTCTTCAACTGCTCGGCGTAGTCGTCGAAGATCGGCATCGGCCAGACGCGATCGCCCGCACGGTCGGCGACGCGCCGGATGTGCTCCACCCAGGTATCAGGCGTGCCGAAGATGCCGCTCGTCACTTTTCCCAGCGCGACGACCACGGCGCCGGTGAGGGTGGCGACGTCCACGAGGTGCGTCGCCCCGAGCTTGCGCGCGTACCAGAGGCCGTCGCCGAGGATGAGGCGCCCCTCGGCGTCGGTGTTGATCACCTCGACGGTCTTGCCTTCGGCACTCTTGAGGACATCGCCTGGCTTGATGGCTCGGCCGCCGGGCATGTTCTCGGTGGCCGGCACGACGCCGACCACGCGGATCGGTGCACCGAGCATCGCAATCGCCCGCATCGCGCACGCGACCGCGGCGCCGCCAGCCATGTCGTCCTTCATCCGTTCCATGCCGTCCGCGGGCTTGATCGAGATGCCGCCGGTGTCGAACGTGATGCCCTTCCCGACCAGCCCCAGCACGGGGCCCGGCGCGGCGCCCGGAGGCTCGTGGCGAAACGTAATCAGGCGCGGCGGTTCGCTACTGCCGCGCGCGACCCCGAGCAGCAGACCCATGCCGAGCGCCTCGATCTGCCGTTCGTCGAGAATCTCGACCGACGCGCCGCCGGACGACGCGATGGCCGCTGCCCTCGCCGCGAACTCGCGCGGCGTCAGGGTATTGCCCGGCTCGTTGGCGAGCTCGCGCGCCAGGTTGCTGCACTCCCCCAGCAGGCGGCCGCGCTTCAGCGCCGCCTCGAGACGCGGCCCGCTCTCCGGCGATGTGTCGTTGAGCGGCGGCAGGACGATCGTCGTTTCCGGCGGTGCCTGCGGTTGATCGACGGTCTTGTAGATGCCCGCGCTGAAGTCGGCGAGCGTCAATCCCTCGACGACTGCCTGCATGAAACCCGCAAGGTCGAAATCGCCGGCGGGATCGGGCAGGCCCGGGCGCAGAAGAAATCCGAGTCGTCCGATTCGGCGCTGACGCGCCGCGAGCCCGCCCACGGTCGCGACGCGTCGGGCTGCCGCCGTCGTATACGCCGCCTGGCGGCCCGCGCCGACGAACAGGACGCGGCGCGCCTTCCACGTCCCGTCGATCACCCCCGCGGCAAACTGGTCGTACGCCCGCGCCGCAAATTCCTTCGTCGTCATCGCGCGCGCAAGTTCGTCTCCGACCGCGCGGTCGAGACCGGCGATCGCCGACGGCGGGTCGTCTTCGAACCAGGGCACGACGATGAGATCGACGTCGACCGCGGCAAGCGGTGCGGCGGTGTACGCGATCGGCTGGGAAACCGCGGACTGGGGCATCGCGCTATTATCGCTGAAGCCGGTTGCCTGCTCTCTGAACGGCCGGTACAATTACGTGAAGCCAACCTGCCGCGGATGGAAAAAAGGACGGAATATGCGCAACCCGCGAGCCGTCGTCTGGGCTGCCTGCTTGACGCTGCTGCCAGCGCTGGCCGCCGCGCAGCAGAAGCCCGAAGGCCGTGAGCAGGACCGTCGCCCGCGCATGACGCTGCGGGCGCAGCCTCCCGTCGGAATCGCGCCAGCCCGCGTCGTCTTTACCGCCGAGCTCGTCGGCGGCGCCAACGACTTCGAAGAGTTTTACTGCCCCACCGTCATCTGGGAATGGGGCGACGACACCCAGTCGGAATCCACCCTCGACTGCGAACCCTATGAATCCGGGAAGAGCGAGATCCGGCGTCGCTTCACCATCGAGCACCGGTTCCGCCGCGCCGGAGGCTACAAGGTGTTCTTCCGACTGAAGAAGCGCGACAAGCCGGTGGGCGCCGCCAGCGTCAACGTCCAGGTACAGCCTGGCGCGGGCGAACAGCGATTTGATTAGTCGGGAGTCGGGAGTCGAGAGTCGGTAGTCAGTGGCTTCAACCCCGAGTCCCGAGCACCGAGCCCCGGTTCAGGGTTTGAGTATCTGCCCGCCAGCGATGTTCCGGCTGATGCCCTTGAGCCGAGACGCTCTGCAGGTAATCGCTGATTTCGAGCACCTTCTTGAAGACCAGCCGTCCGAACGCGTCAAGACTGGTCGATTCGTCGGGCCGGCCGAACACGGCGTCGCCCGCATCCTCGATCTCGCGCTCGGCGAGCGTGCCGAGCGTGGCAATCACTTTCGCGTAGTAGCGGGCCGCGCTGGCAGACGATCGGGGCTTCCGACGCGGA
This sequence comes from uncultured Acidobacteriota bacterium, assembly GCA_963720005.1. Lineage (GTDB taxonomy): Bacteria > Acidobacteriota > Vicinamibacteria > Vicinamibacterales > CAVVIG01 > CAVREM01. The sequence goes on from CAVREM010000112.1 coordinate 138,673, forward strand.
TCGCCAACGCCAACGGATTCGGGACCTCGGCATGTTCGGTGACGCTACCGTCCGGGCTCGTAGACCGCGAACTCGCGGCCCGATGGCGTGCAGCGCCAGCCGGAACACGCGCACGACCGCCGGGTACACGAGCCGATCCCAGACCGGGCGCCGCTCCCAGACTTCGGTATGGATGCGCAGGTGGACCACGCCGCCCCGGTCGACGGTCTGACGGAACCGATCAGGCAGCACGTCGCGCAGCTCGATGGAGGCCGTGACTTCGGCGGCCGCCGAGCGGAGGTCCTTGACCTCGACGCCGAGCGCTGCGGCGTCGGTCGCCGATCGACAACGCGAGGAGGCACGCGAAGACGGCCAGCCTCACTGGTGGCTAGAAGGTGTGTCCCAGGCGCAGGACGACCTGCATAGAGCCTGGAATGTCGTCCAGCTTGTAGCCGAAGTCGACGCGGATGTTCGCGCGTCAGGCCAAGGCCGAAACCCGCGCCGCGCAGCCATTCCGTCTCGCCGTCGGGCCGCCAGACGCGGCCGGCATCGAAGAACGGCACGATGTGCGGTCCGTTGAGCATGCCGAGCGCGTACTCGACGTTGAACAGCACCATGCCGTCGCCGACCGCCTCCTTGAAGCCGTACCCGTGCACCGTGCCGATTCCGCCTAGTGAGAACAGCCGCTGCGGCGGAAGTACGCCGCCCGACCAGCCGGTGAGGCGCGGGCCTCGCACCTCTTCGTGCCGGAGAGTTGAAACCCGACGCGGCCGCTGACGATGTGCCGCTGGAAGTCGAAATCGGAGTTGAGGCCGCCGCGCGTCGGATACTTCGGCTGTTCCACTCGGCCCGCCACACCGGCCGCCTGCGGCCGCCGCCTCTCGGGATTCCTGAGCGTGCGACCAAACGGCCTGTTCAGAAGGTGCTGCCGGTAGGTGGCGGCCAGCGAGTCGTCCTGGAAGCCGATCGAGTCGAACACTGCTCCGAACACCAGCGCATTCAGCTTGCCTTCGGCGACCGCGGGCGTTCGGCCGGAACTCTTCGTCGCCGTTCCAGACGCTGAAGTCGCTCTCGACGCCGAGCGGCTCGTGCTGCTCGCCCCGCCAGGCGAACTGCAGCTCGAGGCGCGGATTCGGCCGGACCGCCGAGTGCAGCTGGACCCCGTGCCGCCGGTAATAGTCGCGCATGCTGTTCGCGAACCAGCAGGGATCGCCAGGCTGGCCTGCGTGCCCGACACCTGCCAGAGGTCGTCGGTCGCGGTGAGGTCGTACAGCTCTCCGCCGATGAAGACCGGAGACCGGATGGAACAGCGGGCGCTCGAAGCCGAACGAATAGCCCGGCTCGTTGGTCGCCGATCTTGTATCGCGACGTGCGCGGCGACGTAGGCGTGGTTGAAGTTCTTGTGATCGAACACGGCGCCCGCGAAGCCGAGCGAGGGCACGAGGCCGTCGACCGACGTGAACCAGTCCTCACGTTCGCCCATGTCGAGGTTGGCGCGGAAGGTTCCCGCGCGCTCCGTGACCTCGACGACGAGAATCCGCTGGCCGTTGCGCTGAATCAGGTCGAACGCTTGTCGCGTCGGGCTGATCGCGCCGCGTGTCGGCCGCAAGAGCGCCTGGAGCGCATCGCGGGCGCGCGATCGGTTGAAGACGTCACCGGCACGCATCGCGAAATCGGCCGCCAGGCTGCGCGCCCGCTCGCCGCTGACGCCCGTGAACTCGACGTCGTCGATCCGCCCTTCGTCGATGGTGAGCGTGAGCGCGCCGGTCGGCTCGTCGAACTCGGCGGTGACCTCGGCGAACGTGAAGCCCTCGTCACGATAGTGGCGTTCGATCTCGTCGGCGATCTCGTCGGCCGGTGCCGGTAACGGTTCGTCGAGGCGCAGGTGCCCGGCGGCGAGAATCGACGCCTGGTCGAGCTCCTGTGCGCCGACCACGTTGACAGACTTGAGGGGGACGGGCTGAGCCTGGGAGTCCTGGATGCGGGGGGCCTCGGCGCGGACCTGCGGCGAGATACACCACAGGGCCGCGCCGAGGAGAAGGATCCTGCGGAGGACCATTCAGGTCACTGTGACGAAGGGCGTCTCCACGAAGTTCCCGTCCGTGAGCCTGAAGAGCCTGACTTCGCCTCCCCCGACGATGAGATACAGGTGGCCGGGGTAGGTGGCCTCGGCCCGGTCGGTTTCGGACGGCCGGGCGGCGGAATGTGGATGCGAATGGTAGAAGCCGACGACGGCAAGCCCCGCCGCGCGCGCCCGACGCCGGATATCGATGTGATCTTCGGGATCGAGGAAGATACCGGTTCGGGTCGTCCGCGAGGTTTCGCGCTTCGACCGCCTGGAGGATCTCGCCCTCCCGGCCGACCAGCACGCCGCAGCACTCGCGGGGTTTCGCACGCTCGGCGTGGCGGACGATCGCATCCAGAGCTGAGCGCGAGCGGTGCAATTTACAATTCACAATTGCAAATTGGAATTTGGAATTCTGATCACGCATTCCTAATTGCTAAATTCCAAATTCATCAATTGTAAGTTCTCCACCGCCATGGCGATCCCCATCCCTCCGCCGATGCACAGCGCCGCGACGCCGTACCGCAGCTTGCGCGCTCGCAAGCGCGTAGACGAGCGTCGTGAGGATGCGGGCGCCGCTGGCGCCGATCGGGTGCCCGAGCGCGATTGCGCCGCCGTTGACGTTGACGCGCGCCGGATCGAGCCCCAGCTCGCGAACGACGGCGAGCGACTGCGCGGCGAACGCTTCGTTCAGCTCGAACAGATCGACTTGCGAGGTCTGCAGGCCCGCGCGCTCGAGCACCTTGCGAACGGCGGGAATCGGCCCGATGCCCATGATCTTCGGATCGACGCCGGTCGACGACATACGCCAGGATCCGGGCGAGCGGCGGCGTGCCGACCTTCCTGCGCTTTCTCCGCGGTGGTGACGACGAGCGCCGCGGCGCCGTCGTTGATGCCGGAGGCGTTGCCGGCGGTGACCGATCCGTCTTTCTTGAAGGCCGGCTTCAGCGCCGCGAGCTTGTCGACGGTTGTTCCGGCCCGCGGATACTCGTCCACCTGGAAACGGACCGGTTCCCCTTTCTTCTGCGGGATGTCGACCGGGACGATTTCGTCGGCGAAGCGGCCGTCCTGAATCGCGGCGGCGGCGCGGCGCTGGCTCTCGGCCGCGAAGGCGTCCTGGTCGGCCCGCGAAATGTTGTAGCGCGCCGCCACTTCCTCGGCGGTGATGCCCATGTGGCAGGCGTTCATCGCGCAGGTCAGCCCCTCGGCGAGCATCGAATCGACGACTTCGCCGTTGCCCATCCGGTAGCCCCAGCGCGCGCCCTTCAGCAGGTACGGCGCGTTCGACATCGACTCGGTGCCGCCGGCGACCATCGCATCCACGTAGCCGACGCGGATCGCCTCGACGGCGTGGACGACGGCCTGCAGGCCCGAGCCGCAGACGCGATTGACGGTTTCGCCTGGCACCTCGACCGGCAGCCCCGCCTTGAGCGCCGCCTGTCGGGCGACGTTCATGCCGGCGCCGGCCTGGAGCACGCAGCCCATCACGACGTCGCCGACATCCGCGGGCTTGACGTTCGCCCGGGCGACGGCCTCGCGAATGACCACGGCGCCGAGATCGACGGCCGACACGTCCTTGAGCGCGCCGCCGAACGATCCGATCGGCGTCCGGCAGGCGCTCAGGATGACCGCATCGAATGCGCTATCCAAACGTTCCTACCTTTTCAGCCACGATGAGATCCGCGCCGGTGGCCGCCTTCACCTTCTCGACGGTGGTGTCGCCGGCGATTTCCCGCAGCACCAGACCGGCCGGCGTGACGTCGATCACCGCCATCTCGGTCACGATCATGTTGACGACCTTGAGGCCCGTGAACGGCAGCGTGCAGCGCTTCAGGATCTTGTGGCCGCCGTCCCTCGTCGTGTGCTCCATCGCCACGATGACTTTCTTGGCGCCGGCGACGAGATCCATCGCGCCGCCCATGCCCTTCACCATTTTCCCCGGAATCATCCAGTTGGCCAGGTTGCCTTCCTGGTCGACCTGCAGCGCGCCGAGGACGGTCAGGTCGATGTGGCCGCCGCGCACCATCGCGAACGAATCGGCGCTGCTGAAGTACGAGCAGCCCGGCAGCTCGGTGACCGTCTCCTTGCCGGCGTTGATGAGGTCGGGGTCCACTTCCTGCTCGGTCGGATACGGTCCAACGCCGAGCATGCCGTTCTCGGAGTGGAGCGTGATGTCGATGCCCGGCGGGACGTAGTTGGCGACCAGCGTCGGCATGCCGATGCCGAGGTTGACGTAGTCGCCGTCCTTCAGCTCGCGGGCGATGCGCTTGACGATGCGTTCGCGAATGGTCTGGCATGAGCGCTATCTCGTCGTCCGCTTCTCGATCCGCTTCTCGTAGCTCGCGCCCTGGACGACGTGCTTCACGAAGATCCCGGGGGTGACGACGTGATCGGGATCGATCGCGCCGGGCTCGACGAGGTGCTCGACCTCGGCGATGGTGACGCGCGCCGCGGTCGCCATCACCGGGTTGAAGTTGCGCGCGGTGCGGCGGTAGACGAGATTGCCGACGCGGTCGCCCTTCCAGGCGCGCACGAACGCGAAGTCGGCGCGAATCGGCAGCTCGAGCACGTAGGGCGTGCCGTCGATGACGCGCGTCTCCTTGCCTTCGGCGACGAGCGTGCCGTACGCGGTGGGCGTGAAGAAGCCGCCGATGCCGGCGCCGCCCGCGCGAATCCGCTCGGAGAACGTGCCCTGCGGCACGAGCTCCACTTCGAGCTCGCCGGTCAGGTACTGCCGCTCGAACTCCTTGTTCTCGCCGACGTAGGTCGAGATCATCTTCCGCACCTGCCGCGATTTCAGCAGCACGCCGATCCCGAAGTCGTCGACGCCGGCGTTGTTGCTGATGACCGTCAGGTCCTTCGTTCCGCGCGCGTGCAGCGCCGCGATCAGGTTCTCGGGGATGCCGCACAGGCCGAAGCCGCCCATGAGGATGGTTGCGCCGTCGGGGATGAGCGCGACGGCCTCCTCGGCGCTCGCGAGGACTTTGTTCATCGCCAAGCACTATAACTGACGGCTGTAATTAGGAATTTGGAATTTGGAATTTGGAATGCGTTCACGAATTCCTAATTCCTAATTCCTAATTCCAATTACGCTCTTTTGACAGCGCCCGCGCCAGCGGTGGGCCTGCTCGAAGACGTCGGCGAGGCGATCGCCGTCCCGGAGGTCGGCGCGCAGTTCCTGCAGCAGCGAGATGAGGGTGTCGAGCGCCTCGCCGATCTCATCGGCGTTGGTGGCGGCGATGTCCTTCCAGATCTCGGCCGGGCTCGAGGCGAGCCGGGTCGTGTCGACGAGGCCGCGGCCGGCGAGCGCCAGGCCGTCTTCGCCGACGGCCTCGCCGACGACCTGCATCAGCGCGCTGGCGGTCAGCTGCGGAAGATGGCTGAGGAACGCCAGCAGCCGATCGTGGCCGGCGACGCTCACGGTACGCGGCACGGCGCCGAGCGCCCGAGCGAACGCCGTCAGCTTCTCCAGCGCGTCGCCGCCGGCGTCGCTGGCCGGCGTGAACAGCCAGGGCCGCCCTTTGAACAGATCGGGCCGCGCGTTCTCCAGGCCGCTCGCCGCCGCCCCGCCGAGCGGGTGCCCGCCGATGAACGTGAAGCGCGGCGGGAGGCGCTTCGCCGCATCGACAATCGCCCGCTTCGTGCTGCCGGTATCGGTGACGACCGCAGGCTGCCGGACGTTCTCGTCCAGCGCGTCGAGCAGCGCGAGGTTCTGGCGCACCGGCGCGGCCAGGATCACCAGGTCGGCCTCGGCCAGGACGATCAGGTCGTCGGCCGCGACGTCGATGGCGTGCAGCCGCATCGCCGTCTCGAGGACGTCCTTGTTGTCGACCGCGATCACGAGCGACGACGGCCAGAGCTGCCGCGACGCCAGCGCGATCGATCCGCCGATCAGGCCCAGGCCGACGATGCCGATCTTCTGGAAGATCGGCGGCTCGGCCGGCGCGCGGCAGCGCGCCCGGCTGAATGACGGGAAGTTCCATCGCTTAGTCGATCTCGCCAATCTGACAATCTGAAATCTTACAATCTGTAAATTTCACCGAGTCACTCTCACACTCCCCATCCTCTCCGCGCGACCGGCTCAAGGCAGATGCTGCGGCCAATCGCCGGCGCGATGATGCGCAGCTCGGCCATCAGCCGATCGAACTGCGCCGGGAACATCGACTGGGCGCCGTCGCTCAACGCGTGATCCGGGTCGCAATGCACCTCGATGATCAGGCCGTCGGCGCCGGCGGCGACCGCCGCGCGCGCCATCGGCGCCACCATGTCGCGGCGTCCGGCGCCGTGGCTCGGATCGGCGACCACCGGCAGGTGACTGAGCTTCTTGACGACCGGGATCGCCGAGATGTCGAACGTGTTGCGGGTGGCGGTCTCGAACGTCCGGATGCCGCGCTCGCAGAGGATCACGTCGGTGTTGCCGCCGCTCAACACGTACTCCGCCGACAGCAGCCACTCTTCGATGGTCGCCGAGATGCCGCGCTTCAGCATCACGGGCTTGCGCGTGTGCTGCCCCAGCTCGCGGAGCAGCGTGAAGTTCTGCATGTTGCGCGCGCCGACCTGGAAGATGTCGCAGTACTTCTCGATGAGCGGGATCTGGCTGATGTCCATGACCTCGGAGATGAGCGCCATCCCTTCGGCCTTGGACGCGTCCTGGAGCATCCGCAGGCCCTCTTCGCCCAGCCCCTGGAAGCTGTACGGCGAGCTGCGCGGCTTGAAGGCGCCGCCCCGGAAGACTTTCGCGCCGGCCCGCCGGACGGCCGCGGCCGTCGTCCGCACCTGCTTCTCGTTCTCGGCGGAGCACGGCCCGGCCATGACGATCACCTCGTCGCCGCCGATCCGGATGTCGCCGACCGTGACGATCGTGTCCTCGGGCTTGTAGGTGCGGCTGGCCAGCTTGTACGGCGACGAGATGCGGACCACCTCGTGCACGCCCTCCATCATCTCGATCAGCCCCGGGTCGGGGTGGCCCTGACCGACCGCGCCCAGCACGGTCCGCGTCACGCCCGTCGACCGGTGGACGTCCATGCCCATTTCGACCAGCCGCGCGACCACCTGCTCGATCTGGGCTTCCGTCGCGCGCTCCTGCATCACCACTACCATTGGCTACTCCCGCTGAAATTTCAGATTGCAGATTTCAGATTTAAGATTTCCTTCAGACTTCAGACTTCAGACTTCAGACTTCAGACTTCGTGTCCTCGCCGTGCACGACGCGGCGTTCCAGCCGCCGCGCTTCGTCGATGATGCGTTCGAACAGCCGGCCGATCGCCTCCGGCCCGAGCGGGCCCTCGCACGCGACCTCGCGCACGTGCTGCAGGACCTCCTTCTCGCGCTCGGGTTGATAGATCTCGATGCCCAGCTCCTTTTTCAGCTTGCCGATTTCGCAGGCGCAGCGCGCGCGCTCGTTCAGCAGGCGCACCAGCACTTCGTCGACGCGATCGATGTCCTTCCGCAGGTCGTCGAGTGTCCGCATGGTCACATGGCTCGCGGGGCGCCGTGCCCGCCCGCGCAGATCGCTGCGTCCTTCAGCGATCGAACGTATGCCTCGACCCGTTCGACGAGCGCCGGCGTACCCGCGCGATTCGGCGATGAGCGACACGAGCGCGCTGCCGACGACCGCGGCGTCGGCATATCGGCCGACCTCGGCGACATGCTCGGGCCGCGAGATGCCGAAGCCTAGCGCGATTGGCAGCGTCGTGTGCGCGCGAATTCGCCGGACCAGCGCCTCGGCGCCCGTCGGCGACCCGATCCCGGGCCCCGGTCACGCCAAGCCGTGAAATCCCGTAAAGGAATCCCCGCCCGAGCGCGGCCGCCGTGCGGATGCGCGCGTCGGTGGTGGTCGGGCTCAACAGGAATATCGTATCGAGCCCCTGCGCCGCCAGCGTTTCGCGAAACTCGGCCGCTTCTTCGATCGGCAGATCGAGGGCGAGCACGCCGTCGACGCCGGCGGCGGCCGCCCGGCGCGCGAACGCGTCGACGCCCATCCGGAGCATCGGGTTCGCGTAGCTGAACATCACGATCGGCGCCGCAGACGACGGGCGGATCCGTTCCACCAGCGCGAGGCTTTCGCGCAGGTTGCTGCCGGCGGCCAGCGCGCGTTCGGTCGCCCGCTGAATCACCGGGCCGTCCGCCAGCGGATCCGAGAACGGCACACCGACTTCGATCACGTCGGCGCCGGCGCGATCGAGCGCCTTCAGGATCTCGGCGGACGTCGCCAGATCGGGATCGCCGGCCGTGACATACGTGACGAGGCCCGGTCTGGCGGACGCGCGTGCGGAGTCCGTCGAAGCGCTCAGCGATCCGCGAGCCCAAGATGCTTCTCCACCGAATGGACGTCCTTGTCTCCGCGCCCCGAGAGGTTCACGAGCACGATCGCGTTCCGTCCGAGCTCGCCGGCGAGCGTCTGCGCGTAGGCGACGGCGTGCGACGACTCCAGCGCCGGCAGGATGCCCTCGAGACGCGCCAGGGTCTGAAAGGCAGCCAGCGCCTCGGCGTCGCTGACGTGAACGTACTCGGTCCTGCCCTGCGCCCGCAGCCACGCGTGCTCCGGGCCGACCGCGGCGTAATCGAGGCCGGCGGAGACCGAATGCGTGAGCTCGATGTTGCCGTCCTCGTCCTGCAGCACGTAGGTGCGCGTGCCCTGCAGCACGCCGGCGCTGCCGCCGGCGAACCTCGCCGCGTGGCGGCCGCGCGCGATGCGCTCGCCGCCGGCTTCGACGCCGATCAGCCGCACGCTCGCGATCGTCGATGAACGCGTCGAAGATGCCCATCGCGTTGCTGCCGCCGCCGACGCACGCGACCACGGCATCGGGCAGGCGTCCGGCCAGCTCGAGGATCTGCGGCCGCGCCTCGCGGCCGATGACCGCCTGGAACTCGCGCACCATCAGCGGGTACGGATGCGGCCCCAGCACCGAGCCGAGCAGGTAGTACGTGTCGCCGACGTTCGTGACCCAGTCGCGCATCGCTTCGTTGATGGCGTCTTTCAGCGTGCGGCTGCCGGCGTCGACGCCGCAGCACCTCGGCGCCCAGCAGACGCATCCGGAAGACGTTCAGCGCCTGCCGAGCCATGTCCTCGGCGCCCATGTAGACGTGGCAGTCGAGGCCGAGCAGCGCGCACGCCGTCGCCGTCGCCACGCCGTGCTGGCCGGCGCCGGTCTCGGCGACGATCCGCCGCTTGCCCATCCGCACCGCAAGCAGCGCCTGGCCGAGGGCGTTGTTGATCTTGTGCGCGCCGGTATGGGTCAGGTCTTCGCGCTTGAGAAAGATCCGCGCGCCGCCCGCCGCCTCGGTCAGCCGCCTGCCGGGTAAACGGGCGTGGGCCGGCCGACGTACTGCGTCAGCAGCCGATCCAGCTCCGCAGGAACGCTGCATCGTCGCGCGCCGCGAGATACGCGCGTTCGAGCTCCTCGATAGGCTCGACGAGCGTCTCGGGCACGAAGCGTCCGCCGAATTCGCCGAAATAGCCCCGTGCGTCCGGGTCGCGGCGGGTTGCGATGCGTCATGGCTCTCCCACAGTGGCGCAGGTTGACGGCGTCGAACAAGCGCCCGCAGCCGCGCGTGATCTTTGACGCCGGGCGACGACTCGACGCCCGACGAGACGTCGATGCCGAACGGCTGCACCGCCCGGATGGCGTCGGCGACGTTTGCCGGCGTCAATCCACCGGCGAGCAGTACCGGGCCGGCGGGCGGCGATCGACGGCAGCGCGCTTCCAATCGACCGTCCTGCCCGGTGCCGCCGCGCTTCTCGGGGTCGTGCGCGTCGATCAGCAGGCGCACGCGTGACGGCCACGCGTCGGCGTCCTCGGCGCCCATCAATCGCCAGTCCCAACGCCTTCACGACCGGCCGTTCGATGTGTTCGAGCACGTCGATGGTCTCATCTCCATGGAGCTGCACGGCGCTCAACCCGACACGCGCCGCCACCCCGTTGACCAGGCGCGGCGGCTGATCCACGAACACGCCGACGGTCGTCACGAACGGCGGCAGCCGTGAGACGATCGCGCGCGCCTGCTCGGGATCGACATACCGCGGACTCTTCGGCCAGAACACGAAGCCGAGCGCTCCGGCGCCGAGCTCGACGGCTGCCTCGGCGTCCTCCAGCCGCGTGATGCCGCAGATCTTCACGAGCATTGGACCGGCTTCTGAGACCACGGAGGACACAAAGGACACGAAGGAAAAGCCATTAGGGTCTCACCTTCGTGTCCTTAGTGTCCTTTGTGGTTGGAACAACCGCTGTTCAAGAGGTCTCTCAACGCCGCGCCCGGATCGTCCGTCGTCATGAACCGCTCGCCGATCAGAAACGCGCGGTACCCGAGTGCCATGAACCGGGCGATGTCGGCGGGCGTCTTGATCCCGCTCTCGCTCACTGCCGTCACCCCTTCGGCATGCGCGCGATCAGCTCTTCGGAGACATCGAGGTCGACCGCGAGCGTGCGGAGATTCCGGTTGTTGACGCCGACGAGGTCGGCGCCGGCGTCGACGCGGCCATCAGTTCGTCGCTGCCGTGCACCTCGACCAGCGCATCGAGGCCGAGGTCGCTGGCCTTTGCCATCAGCCGCGCGAGCTCGGCCGGGCGAAGCGCCGCCGGCAATCAGCAGCACGGCATCTGCTCCTGCAGCCCGCGCCTCGAGCAGCTGATACTCCGAGACGATGAAGTCCTTCCGGAGCAACGGAACGTCGACAGCCGTCCGCACCCTGGCCAAGTCGTCGAGCGACCCGTCGAAGAAGGTCGGCTCCGTGAGGACCGAAATCGCCGCCGCGCCGGCCGCGCTGTATCCCCGCGCAATCGCAGCCGGGTCGTAATCGGCCCGAAGCACGCCCCGGGAGGGCGAGCGGCGCTTGCATTCGGCCACGATGTTGACGCGATCCGGTCCGGCTCAGCGCCGCGCGGAACGCGCCGGGCCTGGTGTCTGTTCGCTCGGCGCGCGAGCGCCAGTCGCGCAATCGGCTCCTGCTCGGCACGCACCTCGACGATTCGCCGCGTCGCGGCGACGATGGTCGCGAGGAGGTCGGCGCGCCCGCGGTCGTCGTCATGCTCCGGCTCCTGCGGTCGATTCCCCGGCCGCCGACAGCGCAGCCATCCGCTCGAGCGCACGCGCCGCGTCGCCGCGATCGATGGCGCCGGCCGCCTGCGCCATGCCGTCCGTCAATCGACGCGGCCTTGCCGGCGATGAAGAGCGCCGCGCCTGCATTCAGCACGACGATGTCGCGCGCGGCGCCGCGCTCGCCCGCGAGAACCGTCCGGATGATTCGCGCATTGTCTGCAGCCGTGCCGCCCCGAATCGCCGCCGGCGTGCGCCTTGGGCAGTCCGACGTCCGCGGGATGGAGATAGAACGTGTTCACCGACCCGCCGCGGCACTCCGAGATCTTGGTGTAGCCGGTCGTCGAGATTTCATCGATGCCGTCGGACCCGTGAACCACCCACGCGCGCTTCGATCCCAGGAGCAGGAGCGACCGCGCGAGGAGCTCGGTGAACTCCGGCCTGGGCACGCCGACCAGCTGATGCGATGCCCCAGCCGGGTTCGTCAGCGGGCCGAGCAGGTTGAACGCGGTCCGGACGCCGAGCGCCTTGCGCGTGGGTCCCGCGTGCCGCATGGATGGATGGAACGTCGGCGCGAAGAAGAAGCCGATGCCTGCCTCCGTGAGGCATCGTTCAACGACGTCGGGCGGGGCGGTCACCTTGACGCCGAGTGTTTCGAAGACGTCCGCGCTGCCGCACTGGCTCGACACAGACCGGTTGCCGTGCTTCGCGACCCTGATACCCGCGGCGGCGACGACGAGCGCCACGGCGGATGAAATATTGAAGGTACCGGAGCGATCGCCGCCGGTGCCGCAGGTGTCGAAGACGTCCTCGAACCGGCGGGAGACGCCCACCGCGTGCGCCCTCATCGTGCGCGCCAGCCCGACGATCTCGGCCGGCCGCTCGCCTTTCATCGCGAGGCCGATCAGCAGCGCCGCGATCTGTGCGTCGGCGGCACGGCCCTCCATCACCTCGCCCATCGCCGCCGCGGCCTCCTCGCTCGTGAGGTCCTCGCGCCGCATCAGCTTTTTCGATCAGTGCGGAAAACATCCGGCTATCCCCGCCGCTCGATGAAGTTGCGGAGGATGCGGCGCCCTTCCCCCGTCAGAATCGATTCCGGATGGAACTGGACGCCGTGCACCGGGCAGCGTACGGTGCCGCAGGCCCATGATCGTGCCGTCTTCCTTGGTGCGCGCGGCCACCTCGAGGACCGCGGGCAGCCCCTCGTCGGACACGACCAGCGAGTGATAGCGGGAGGCGACAAACGGCTCAGTCAGCCCGGCGAAAACGCCGCGGCCGTCGTGCTCGATGGTCGACGTCTTGCCGTGCATCGGCACGCTGGCCCGGACGACCGATCCGCCGTACACCGCGCCGATCGCCTGGTGGCCGAGGCAGACGCCGAGAATCGGCGTCTCTGCCCCCAGTTCGCGGATCACGTCCATCGTGATGCCCGCATCCTCGGGCCGCCCCGGACCCGGCGAGATGACAATCGAGGCCGGCCGCGTCGCCGCGATCTGACCGACCGTCACCTCGTCGTTGCGCTTCACCGAGATCTCGAGGCCCATCTCGCCGAGATACTGCACGAGGTTGTAGGTGAACGAATCGTAGTTGTCGAGGACGAAGACCATAAGAGCCGTGAGAATTTAAGATTTCAGATTTAAGATTGCGTCAGATTTCCTGAAAATCCAAAATCTGATCTTGAATTCCATCATCAGAGTCCCGCCTGGGCGAGCTCGAGGGCGCGGAGAAGCGCCCGCGCCTTGTCGCGGGTCTCCTCGTACTCCGCCGTCGGATTGGAATCGATGACGATGCCGGCGCCTGCCTGCACGTAGGCGCGGCCTTTCGACATGATGACCGTGCGGATCGCGATGCAGAAATCGAGGTTGCCGGCGAAATCGACATAGCCGACGGCGCCGGCGTAGAGGCCGCGGCCGGCCGGCTCGATCTCGCGGATGATCTGCATCGCGCGCACCTTGGGCGCGCCCGACACCGTTCCGGCCGGGAAGCAGGACACGAGCGCGTCGAGGCGATCGCGATCCTCGGCGAGCTTGCCCTCGACGATCGACGTCAGGTGCATGACGTGCGAAAAGCGCTCGAGGCCCATGAACTGGGGGACGCGGACCGAGCCGTAGTCGCACACACGGCCGACGTCGTTGCGGCCGAGATCGACCAGCATCACGTGCTCGGCGCGCTCCTTTTCGTTCCGCTTCAGCTCTTCGGCCAGGCGCATGTCCTCCTCGTTGGTCCGCCCGCGCGGGCGCGTCCCGGCGATCGGATGCGTCTCCACGCGGGATCCCTCGACCCGGACCAGCATCTCCGGTGACGATCCGACGACCGCCACGCCGCCCATCCGGATGAAATACATGTACGGCGACGGGTTCACGTGCCTGAGCGCGCGGTAGACGGTGAACGGATCGGCCGCAACCTCCGCCTCGAACCGCTGCGACAGGACCACCTGATAGATGTCGCCGGCCGCGATGTACTCCTTGCCCTTCCGGACCTGCTCCTCGAACTGCTCGCGCGTGCGATTCGACCGGACGTCGAGGCATGGCGGGCGATCGGGTCTGGCTGTCACGGAGAGATTGCGCTCGAGCTCGCGCTCGAGGAACTGGATCTTCGCGCAGGCGAACTGGTACAGCGCCTCGAGGTCGTCGTCGGCGGTGATGCGCGCGTTGGCGATGATCAGGATGCGGTGCTGGACGTGGTCGAACGCGAGCACCGTGTCGAACAGCATGAAGCCGGCCTGATCGGCCCCGTCCGAGGCGTCGCCGATGTCGCCAAGCACCGGCTCGAACCACGACGCCGCCCCGTACCCGAGGTAGCCGACGGCGCCGCCGGTGAATCGCGGCAGGTCGGGGACGAACGGCGACCGGAAGTCGGCCATCAATCCGCGCAGCGTCTCGATGAACGGCCGCTCGCCGTCGGTCACGGTGCCGCCGCGCTCCAGCGTGGTCCGGCCGTCGCGCGCGCGCAGGATCAGAAACGGGTCCTTGCCGAGAAACGAATAGCGGCCGACGTGCTCCCCGCCCTCGACGCTTTCGAGCAGGAAGGCATAGTCGGCGTCCTCGGCGATCTTCAGGAACGCCGACACGGGCGTCAGAAGGTCGGCGACGATCTCCTTGCAGACCGGCACGAAGGTGCCCCGCCGCGCCAGCTCCTTGAACTCCTCAAACGACGTGATTTTCATCGGCGATGAACTCCGTGAGTTTCCGCTCCGCGGCGGCGCGCATCACGCCCGTGGGGGGCTTCGTTCCTGTCCACCAGGAGAACTGCTCCTGCGCCTGGGCGACCAGCATGTCGAGACCGCCAATCGTCACGCAGCCAGCTGCCGCCGCGTCGCGGAGCAAACGCGTCGCCGGCGGGTTGTAAACGAGGTCGTACACGTATCGACCTGAAAGGGCCGCGGCAGGCAGGGGCGACTGATCGAGGTGCGGGTGCATGCCGACCGGCGTGCAGTTGACGAGCAAGTCCCAGGTGTCCGGCGCCGGCGGCCACGGAGCGGCTCGTACGCCCACCGCTCGCGCCGTGTCCTGCGCCCGTCCTGCGTCGCGGGCATGGATGGTGACCTCGGCGCCGGCGTCATCCAGGCCAACGGCGACGGCGCGCGCGGCGCCGCCACCGCCGAGTACCGCGGCCCGGACGCGCGTCAACGGCACGCCGGCATCGATCAGCGGCTGAAGAAACCCTGCGACATCGGTGTTGCCGCCGATCCATCGCCCTTGTTCGAGGCTGATCGTGTTGATCGCCCCGACGCGACGGGCGACGGCTTCCGCCTCGTCGACGTGGTCGAACAGCGAGACCTTGAACGGAATGGTAATGCTGGCGCCCTTCACACCAAACGCGCGCACAAACCTGACGAAATCGTCGGCGTCAGCGGCTGGCAGCGGCAGGTACACGGCATCGATGGACGTGGCCTTGAAGGCCGCGTTGTGCATGTCGGGAGAAACCGAGTGGTCGATGGGTGACCCGACCAGACCGTATAAAGCCGTTTCCGATCCGAGCGCTCGGAATCGATACGTGTCCAGCAGGGCTTCGGGCGAGAGTTGTCCGACCGCGTTGAGCGAACCGCCGTACGACCATTCGGAGGAGAAACGGCACGGCAGCACCCGCGTGATGAGTCCCTTCGAGCCCATGGCAATCAGGACCACGGCGCCGTCGCGCCCCATCGCCTGTCCGAGCTCGGCGAGCGGGATGCAGTCGCCCAGGCGCTGCGCGGTGACCGCAATCTTGACGACCTCGGCGCCGGTCCTTCGCATCGCGTGGGCGCGTTCCGCCAGGTCGGCGGGAACCGATTCGAAGTCATGGGACGAAACGACGATTCGGCGGCCGCCGGTCTGGCTCACGGAGATCGCCGAAGCCGGCGCGCCATTCGATGTCGACGTACTCCGCGCCGCGCGCCAGGGCCTCACCGAGGATCCGCCGGCGTTCTTCCTCTGAGCCGTCGAACCGCCCGCCTTCCCATGTGGGCCGGCAGGTGACGATCGCCGGCAGCCGCCGGCCGGCGAGCGCTCCCGCGACGTCCGGATCGCTGACGCCGTCGAGCCTCAGCTCGACGAGATCGGCGTCGCGCACGCCGTCACGGCGACGGCGGAGTTCCGCCGTCGAGGTCGCCGTCACGGTGACGCACAGCCGTGGTTTCGTCATACGTTTCGGCGGGCCTAAGAGGCCCGCCCTACACCGAGTCAAAAAAAAAGCCTCTTCAGGGTCAGCTGAAGAGGCTTGAGATATCGCGCGTGGTGGACGATCAGGCCAAGGCGACTGCCTCTTCAATCGAGCGCCAATACCACCGCCACGCAGACGATGAGGCACTCGTCTGCTGGCAGGTAAATGCAACTGTGCTGAACAGGTTCACTCGGCTTCCCACGAGACCACGGACGATAGCAGAGGGCCCGCGCCGCTGTCAAATATCGTGCCCATTTCTCCTTGACCAGTAAGCACTTCTCCTCTATAACGGAAAGAACCCATGTCGCCACGCCGAGCCGCAATCCTGCTGGTCCTGAGCCTGTTGACGGCGGTCGGCTATCGCGTCGGCGCGGCCACGCCGCAGATGCCGGTGTCCGAAATCCGGCCCGGCATGGTGGGCGTCGGCCACACGGTCTTCGCGGGCACCCGCGTCGAAGAGTTCCGGGCCAACATCATCGGCGTGATCGAGAACGTCATGGGCCCCCGCCGGAACCTGATTCTGGCGAAACTCGAGGGCGGGCCGCTCGCTGACACTGGCGTCATCGCCGGGATGAGCGGAAGCCCGGTCTATATCAACGGCCGTCTCATCGGCGCCGTTTCCTACTCGCTCGGCAGCTTCTCCAAGGAACCGATCGCCGGCATCACACCCATCGAGGAGATGACCGAAGAAGCGGTCCTCACGACGCCGCGGCCGGCCGGCGCGCGCGTGCACCTCGAGTTCCCGCTGACGCGCGACAATCTGATCGCCGCGTTCCGGAAGGCCCTGAACTGGAACCGGCCGTTTGCCGATCGGCCGTCCGACGCGCAATTGGTCGGTGCGACCGCCGTCGCCGGCTTCGGTCCGAACGAACTGGGCACGATGCTGCGGCCGATTGCGACGCCGCTGGTGATGGGCGGATTCGAACCCGATTTCGGGGCGATGCTCGGCGCGGCCTTCCAGGATCAGGGGTTCGTTCCAACCGGCGCGGCAGCGGGTCTGCGGCCGGGCGACATGCCATTCGAGGGTCCGCTCAAACCAGGTGACGCGCTCGGCGTGACGTTCGTCAGCGGCGACTTGCTCCTGGGCGGAACCGGCACCGTCACCCACATCGATGGCGACCACGTCTACGCATTCGGTCACCCGATGTACAACCTCGGACCGACCCAGTTCCCGATGACGCGCGCGTACGTGTATACGGTCCTGCCGAGTCTTTTCTCGTCGACGAAGCTGTCGACCACGAGCGAGGTGATCGGGACGCTGCTCCAGGATCGCGCGACGACGATTGCCGGCAAGCTCGGCCCGGGTCCTGCGCTCATTCCGGTGACGCTGACCCTCGAGGCCGAGCGCGGGTCGCGCCGCACGTTCAACTTCGGCGTCGTGAAGGACCAGCTGTTCACGCCCCTGATGACCTACTCGGCGCTCGTCAACACCTTGTTGTCGTACGAGCGGCAGAACGGAACGGCGACGTTCGCGGTGACGGGTTCGGCCACCCTGAAGAATCATGGCGTCGTCACCTTCGACAACCTGTTCTCCGGCGGAGATTCTCCGGCGATCAGCGCCGCGGCGTCCGTCATCGCGCCGGTCACGACGCTCGTCAACAACGACGACGAGGCGGTCGAGATCGAGCGGCTCGACTTGACGATGAAGACGTCGGAGGAGCCGAGGACTGCGACTCTGCAGCGCGTGTGGATCGACGACCCGCGGCCGCGCGCCGGCCGATCGGTGCCGCTGAAGGTGCACCTGCGCACGTATCGCGGCGAGGACGTCCTGCGGACCGTTCCGATCGAGATCCCGGCGACCGCGCGCGGCAGCCTGCAGGTGGTCGTTTCGGACGGCCAGCGGCTCGGCGTGGCCGAGCAGCGCGAGGCGCGTGTCATCGCAACCTCGAACGGTCGAGCAGCTGGTGCGCATGATCAACAAGGGCCGCCGGAACAACACGCTTTACGTCAAGCTGCTGAGCGGCGACGCTGGCGCAGTCGTCAACGGCGAGCTGTTGTCGGCGCTGCCGCCGTCCGTGCTCGCTGTCCTCGAAGCCGATCGCAGCGGCGGTAACTTCAACCCGCTCTACAGCGCCACGCTCGGCGAGTGGGAGATCCCCACGGCGCACGCCGTAACGGGCGTACGGACGCTGACCCTTGCCGTCTCGCCGAACTGAGAAAGTGCGTTCGTCCCGCCCAGGATCTGCGCTCCTCTTGCTGTTCGTTGTCGCTGCAATCGCGGCGGCACAGGCCTCGTCCCCGAAATTTTTCCAGGCTGCGACGCAGGCGGACTTCCTCAAGGGCGATGTCGAGAACCTGTCGATCGACAGCCGTGGGCAGTTGCTGCTTGGTCCCGCGATCGAGCTGGTCTACGAGACCGCGTCGCCATTCATCTGGGCGATCGTGCCCGGAAGCGATGGGTCGCTCTTCGTTGGCACGGGTAACGAAGGCCGGGTCTTCAAAGTCGACGCCAAGGGCACGGGAACCTCGTTCTTTGACGCTGCCGAACTCGAGGCGCATGCGCTCGCGCCCGCTCCGGACGGCGGCCTCTACGTCGCGACCTCGCCTGACGGGAGGATTTACAAGGTCGATCGCAGCGGGAAGTCGACGACCTTCTTCGAACCTGGCGAACGCTACATCTGGGCCCTGGCCACGGATGCCAAAGGGTTCTTGTACGCCGCCACCGGTGAGAAGGGCATCGTCTACCGCATCTCCCCGGACGGAAAGGGCACGCGGTTTTATCAGGCCCGGGCGACGCACGTCACGGCGCTCGCCATCGATCGTGCCGGCAACCTGCTGATCGGAACGGAGTCGCCGGGCAGGGTGCTTCGCGTCGATCCCGAGGGCAAGGGGTTCGTGCTGCTCGACTCTCCTTTCCAGGAAATCCGCACGCTTCGCTTCGACGCCAAGGGGATGCTGTTCGCGGCCGCCGTCAGCGGCGCCGGGGCGTCATCGGCCCCGCCGCCCCGCACCGACGAGCGTCCCGCGGAACGGCCGTCGGAGCCATCGAGCACGCCTGTGGCCACGGTCACGACCGAGGTCACCTCGATTGCGGTCGTCGACGTGTCCGGAGGCGGATCAGCTGCGACGACGTCACGGGAGGACCGGCGCGCCGCGCGCGGAGCGGTGTACCGCATCACGCCCGACGGCCTCTGGGATGAGCTGTGGCAGTCGCGCGACGATTCGCCGTACGACATCGCGTTCGATAGTGAAGGCCGCTTGATGATTGCCACCGGCAACCGGGGCAAGCTGTTCCGGCTGGAAGGCAATCCGCCGCAGCCGACTCTGGTCACCCGTGCCGACGCGCAGCAAATCACGGCCTTTCACCGGGATTCGCGCGGCCAGCTGTACTTTGCGACGGCGAATCCCGGCAAGGTCTTCCGCGTCGGCATGCAGCGCGCCCCGCGCGGCAGCTACGAATCCGAGCCGCGCGACGCGCAAGTGGTCGCTGCCTGGGGCGCCATCAGCTGGCGGGGTTCGACGCCGTCCGGCACCGACGTCGAGATCTCCACGCGCTCCGGCAATACGCCCACGCCCGACGACACGTGGAGCGCGTGGTCGCCGGCGTACAAGGATCGGAACGGTTCGCCGATCGTCAGCCCGAAAGCGCGTTACCTGCAGTGGCGCGCCGTGCTCAATGGCAAGAACGAGACGCCGATTCTCACGTCAGTGACCGCTGCCTATCTCCAGCGCAACCTGCGGCCCGAGGTGCGGTCGATTACGGTCCATCCGCCCGGCATCGTCTTCCAGAAGCCCTTCTCGACCGGCGATCCGGATCTGGCCGGGTTCGAGAACCAGACGACACCCGAACGCAAGCTGACGAACGCCGCGATGACCGCTCAGGGCGCCAGCTCGCCGTCGCTCGGGCGTCGAACGTATCAGAAAGGGCTGCAGACGCTGGTGTGGCGCGCCGACGACGACAACGGCGACGATCTGTCGTACCAGATCCGCTACCGGCGCGAGGGCGAAACGACCTGGAGGGTCCTGAGAGAGGACCTGCGCGACGAGATTCTGGTGTGGGATACGACGACGGTGCCGAACGGCACCTACTTCATGAACATCGTCGCATCGGATGCGCCGTCGAACGCTCCCGATTCGGCCCTCGCGGGCGAGATGGACAGCGTCGCGTTTGAAGTCGACAACACCCCGCCGCAGATCACGATTCAGAGTGTCCGGACGGACGGATCACGTCCGTCGGTGACCTTCGAGGTCACCGACGATCATTCGCCCATCCTCAGGGTCGAGTGCTCGTACGACGGTCAGGAGTGGCGAGCGGTGTTCCCCACCGATGGCATCGCTGATTCGCGAATGGAGCGGTACGACGTGGCCCTCGACCGGCCGCTTGGGCCGCGCGGGCTGACGATTCGCGTGACCGATTCGATGAATAACGTGGTGACAGCGCAGGTCGAGCGGTGAACTGCTGCGTTCCGCTATGCCGTTCGCTTACGGGCCGCGCGCAGCGCGCGTAGGTCCAGCGGGCCTTTCGTGGCGCGGACCGTCGTCTGCGCGACGATCCACACGACGTTCACGGCTACTGGCAGCCCGGTCATGCTCGACGGCTCGAACAGGATGCTGGCGGGCTCGAACCGCGCGCGCGAGACGGTTCCAATCAGGCCTTCCACCGCCTTCGCCTCGGCATCGTCCGACGGCACCCAACGCCCGCCAGTGGAGTTGAGGACCTCGAGGCTGTCGACGCGTCCCTCGCGCGTGACGATGAGCGAGAGCGTGAAGTGCGCGTCCATGTCGGCCGGCGTCACCCAGATCGGTTCGTCGAGGGCGCGCGGCATTCGCACGCGAGGACTGGCGCTGACCGGATAGAGATTGGACCCCGGGGTGGCAAACGTTCGGACCATCGCCGCCGTCGAGTCGGGACGTTCGTTGGTCGCGGCGCGCATCATCCCGAGCGTCACCGCCAGGCAGGCGATGGCGGCCGCCATCGCGCTCAGCCCGGCATAGACCAGGTGCATGTCGGCAAACGCTTCCTGTACCCAGGCAGCGAACGAGAGACGCTCCTCGGCCTTGATCCGGCTGACGACCGTCGCCTGAAGGTTGAGATCTTCTTCGACCGACATCGTCGACAGCGCGACACGCCCGGGCATCGCGTGGCGCAGCGCGTCGCGGAGCTGCCGGAGCTCGTCGAGCGCCACTGCGCACTTGTCGCACCACTCCAGGTGGGAGCTCACCGCGATCTGATCGCTGAACGAGAGCTCCTCGTCGTGATAGGCGTCCAGACGCCGCCGCGTCGCCGCGCAGGTCAGGACTTTCATTCCGCCCTCGCCTCGCGCAGCTCGTGGCGCAGCGCCTGGCGCGCGCGTGTGAGCCGCGACTTGACGGTGCCAACCGCAACCCCGAGGGAATACGCGATCTCGTCGTAGCTGAGCCCGTCGATCTCGCGGAGGACGATCGCCGTCCGCTGATCGAACGGGAGGTGATCGAGCGCCGTCTTCAGACGCGCCGCGAGTTCCTTTTGCGCCAGCATGCGATCGGGCCGCGCCTCCCCCGCCGAGACGAACTCGCCATGGGTCGCCACGTGCTGATCAAGGGAGACCTGATCGGCATGGTGGCGCCGCCGCCAGAACCGGTGCCGGTTTCTTGCCTGATTGATGGCGATGCGGTAGATCCAGGTGCGAAGGGTCGACTGCCCGCGGAAGCGGCCGATGGTCCTGAAGACGCGCAGGAAAACTTCCTGTGACAAATCGAGGGCTTCCTCACGATCGCCCAGCAGGTTGACCGCCAGCTGAACGACCATCCGTTGATGTTCGGCGACGAGCTCCGCGCAGGCGGTCTCCTCGCCCGCTGCACACCGCTGCACGAGCGATGCTTCGCGGACGCCAACTTCAGACCAACCTGCAACGCGGGCCTGCTTCACTAAGAAGTCCCCTGTCGCCGCTGCCACGGAGCGGGTAACTTCCACTATACCCAAATTAGACACCCGAGCGGCCCGGAAGTTCCGTCGGGCTGCTAGGATAGGGCCAGATGAAGCGGATGTTCGCCGTGGCCGTGCTCCTCGCGGGGGCGGCCGTCGTCGCGGCGCTCGCCTACCAGGCCGCCGCCCGGGATCGCGATTACCGGGCCTACCTGGGCCAGGGGGCCGCCGCCCTGGCCGACGACCAGACCTTCGGCGCGATCGAAGCGTATAGCGGCGCGATTGCCCTCCGGCCCGACTCGATGCTGGCGCACCTGCGGCGCGGTGAAGCGTACCAGCACCGCACCGAGCTCGAGGCGGCCACCAACGATTTCCGCCGCGCCGCCGACCTCGACCCGTCCGCGACGCGGCCTCTCGAGGCGCTCGGCGACGTCCTCTTTCAGCGCGGGCGGTACCAGCGGTCTGCGGAGATCTACGAACGCCGGCTCGCGGTAGACAGCCTGTCGGCGCGTGTGTCGTTGAAGCTCGCCGTCGCCAGGTATCGCGCGGGGCAACTCGACCAGGCGCTTGCCGCGGCCCGCGAGGCCGTGCGCCTCGACGAGAACATGGCCGATGCGCATTACCTGATCGGCATGTGCCTTCGCGACAAGCAGCAGCCGGCCGAGGCCGCGGCCGCGCTCGAGAAGGCGGTCGCCATCTTGCCGGCGCTCGTGCCGGCTCGCGAAGAGCTCGCGGAACTGTACGCGGCGATGGGCCGCCGCGGCGACGAGCTCGAGCAGCTACAGCTCATCGCGGTGCTCGATCGGGCGCGCCCGGAACGACAGGTCGCCCTCGGCCTCGCCCAGGCGCGCGCCGGCCAGGAAGAGCTCGCCGTGCTGACGCTCGGCCACGCGCTCGATCGGTCCCCGGGTCATCCGCTGATTTACGGCGCCCTCGGGCAGGTGTGGCTCCGGCAGGCGGTTTCGCGCGGCGATGCGGTGGCGCTCGGCAAGGCGCTCGAGGCGCTCGAGCGCGCGGCCGCCACCGACGCTGCGACGAGCACGATCCTCGTGGCGTACGGCCGCGCGCTTCTGATGGACAACCAGATCGAAGCGGCTGAACGCGTGCTCATGCAGGCCACGCGACGTTTTCCGGTCGATCCTTTGGCGCTGGCGACGTATGCCCCCGTCGCTGAGCGTTTGAACCATGCGGCGGCCGCACGGACGGCTCTCATCGATTACGGCGCGCTCGTCACCGACGAACCGGACTTCGGCGCGCGCGCGGCCAGCATCGCGCGGTTGTCTCTGCGCCTCGACGATCAGGCCACGGCGGCTTCCTGGGTTGCGCGCGGGCTTGAAAAGGATCCGGGAAATGCGGCCCTGCAGGCGCTCGACACGCGCGTGAAGTAGCTCCCCGCCTCTGAAGATCACCCCAGATACTTGTTGAGTTCCGGCGTCGTGACGATGCGCTCGACGTATTCGAACGTTCCGCCCGCCTGGATTTCACGCGCGGCGTCGAGAAGTCCCTGCACGGAAGCTCGATACAGCGAGCCTGCCACGCTGATCCGCTTGACGCCAGCATCCTGGAGTTGCGCCACGGTGAATGACGCTCCACGAATGCCGGCCATGAAGTTGACTGGCCTCGAGACTGCGGTACACACCGCGCGCACCGCGTCCAGATCTGGAAGGCCTGGTGCAAACAGGACGTCGGCGCCGGCACGCTCGTACGCCTGCAGCCGCTTGATCGTATCGGCGAGATCTCGGCGGCCCCGGATGTAGTTCTCGGCGCGTGCGGTCAGGACGAACCCGGAACCGCTCTCGCGTGCCGCGGCGGCTGCGGCTTCCACGCGCGCGGCCGCGTGGTCGAGGTCGTAAACCGGCGCGGTCCTGTCGGACGGACTGTCCTCGATCGAGCCGCCAGCGAGACCAGCCGCGGCCGCCCGCCGGATCGTTTCAGCCGCATCCTCCGGCCGATCCCCGAAGCCGTTCTCCAGGTCCCCGGCAACCGGGATGTCGACCGCCTCGACGATCGCTCGCGCGTGCGCGATGGCTTCGTCACGCGACAGCGTCCCGTCACGGCGTCCCACGACTGCCGCCGCGGCACTGCTGGATGTGGCGAGCGCCTGAAACCCGAGCCCGGCCAGGACCTTGGCGGACCCGGCATCCCATGGATTGGGGATGATGAAAATGCCAGGTTTCAGGTGTAACGCCCGGAATTGGTCGGACTTTGACGTGGTCATCATTTTCCACTGGCGGCGGGGCCCCACCCCCGCCGCGAACTTACGCTGATGCCTCTCCGCCTTCGCTCGACGACTACAGCTCACGAGCTACGGCGGGCAGGCGCCGTTCCCTTGGGCGCCGAAGCGCGAAGGCGGCTCGGCTCGGCATGGCCGCAGGCGCTGCTGTCCTGTCAGCGTTTCGGGTCCAACCGATTCCGCAGGCCGTCGCCGAGAAAGTTGAAGCCGAGGACGAGCAGAGCGATGGCCAGCCCGGGAAAAATCGTCAGGTGCGGCGCGTCGAGCAGGTGCGCGCGGCCACCGTTCAACATCGTGCCCCAACTGGGCGTCGGCGGCTGCACGCCAAGCCCGAGAAAGCTCAGCGAGGCCTCGCCGACAATGGCGCCAGCCATCCCCAGCGTCGCCTGGACGACGACGGTTGGCATCGCGGCCGGCACGATGTGGCGCCAGAGAATGCGCCCGGAGCCCGCGCCGAGTGCCCGGGCGGCCTGGATGTACTCGAATTCCCGGGCCCGCAGCGCCTGGCCCCGAACGAGGCGCGCGTAGCCGACCCAGCCAATCAGGGTGAGTGCCAAGAGAATGTTGACGAGACTCGGTCCGAGCACCGCCACGATCGCGATGGCGAGCAGCAGGCCCGGAAACGCCAGCAGCGTATCGATCACCCGGCTGATGACATCGTCGACGGCGCCCCCGAAGTATCCCGCAATCGCGCCGATGGCGGTGCCAACGCCGGCCGAGATGCCGACCACGACCAACCCGACGAAGAACGAAATCCGGGCGCCGGCCAGGACGCGCGCCAGCACGTCGCGGCCCAGCTCGTCGAGGCCGAGCGGATGCAGTGCGGTCGGGACCTCGAGCCTGAGCGCCAGTTCCTGGAACGCCGGATCGAACGGCACGAGCCAGGGACCGATCGCCGCGGCCAGCAATCCGATCGCGACGATCGCGATCCCAGTCCTCAACACCGCAGTTCACTCATAGCGGATGCGCGGATCGAGCAAGCCGTACACCACGTCGGTCAAGAGGTTCATGGCGACGTAGGTCGCGGCGATGAGCAAGATGCATCCCTGGACCAGTGGGTAGTCGCGAAACGAGATCGACTGAATGAGCAGCCGGCCGACGCCGGGCCAGGCAAAGATGGTCTCGGTGATGACCGCGCCCGTCAGCACGGCGCCGAACTGCAGGCCGAGCACGGTCACGATCGGTACGAGGCTGTTCCTGAACGCATGGCGGAGTACGGCGCGCCCGCGCGAGACGCCGCGTGCGCGCGCCGCCAGCACGTACAGCTCGCGCAGTTCCTCGAGCACGCTGGCGCGGGTCATGCGCGCAAGGACCGCCGCCAGCGGCGCCCCGAGCGTGATCGCGGGCAGCACGAGGTGCGCCGGCGTCCCCCGTCCCGAAACGGGCAGCCACCCGAGCGTCACCGCAAACACGATGGCGAGGATCGGACCGAGCCAGAACCCTGGCAGCGAAATGCCGATGAGGGAGAGCGTCGTGGCGCCGTGATCCACGGCGGTGCCGGCCCGAACCGCCGCAACGATGCCGAGCGGCACGGCGACCACGACGGCGAAGAGCATTGCCGCGAACGCCAGCTCGATCGTCGCCGGCATGCGCTCCGCAATCGCTCCCGTGACGCTTTGCCCGGTGCGCAAGGAGCGACCCAGATCGCCGGTCACTGCCCCGCGGAGGAACGCCGCGTACTGGACGTACAGCGGCCTGTCCAAACCGAGCCGCTGGCGGAGATCGACGACATCCTCGCGCGAGGCGCTCTCGCCGAGCATCGCCTGCACAGGATCGCCGGGCACGAGATGAATCAGGGAGAAAACGAGCGTTGCGACGCCAGCGAGAACGGGGACGGTCAGCAGCAGGCGCCGCGCGATGAAGCGTATCAACGCTTCGGGACCCTCCAGAGAAACAATGGCCGGTAGTCGACGACGATTTCCCGGTCCGGCTGCCAGTCGCCCATGCGGAACTGATGCGACACGATGCGCGTGCCGGGGCGCAGTTCCTTCAACAACTTGGGCCGGAGGCGTTCGTTGATCGAGGTCAAGAGGTACAGCGTGACGACCGTGGCCGCCGAAATGTCGGCCTCGAAGATATCGCCTTCGATGAAGCGGACGCGATCGCCGACGCCGGCCTCCTGCGCGCTGCGCGTCGCCTGGGCGACGAGCTTCGGGTCGAGGTCGATCCCGACGGCCCGTGCGCCAAAGCGGCGTGCCGCCGTGATCGGGATCCGGCCGTCCCCTGACCCGAGGTCGTAGACGACGTCGTTCTTGTCGACCTCAGCGAGCCGGAGCATCGCCTCGACGACTTCCTCAGGCGTGGGGACGAAATGGATGTCAGGTGTGCGTTTCGGTTGCTGGCCCGCCGCCAGGACGGTGGCCGACAGGAGAACGGCGCCGATAGCGCGCATACGCGCGCCATTAGAGCATAAATGGTCAACTCCCGCAGGCTGCTGCGAGCATACGGATGCGCTGCGGAACGACCCTTCGCACGAGGACGTCAAGCGTCCGATTGCCGTCTCCGGGGATGAAGTGCACGGACCGCGGCACCTGTGCCTTCATCGACGTACCGCCGGATTCGATCTCGACTTCGGTCCATTGCTCCTTCGGCGTGACCTTGATTTGCCCCTCCGTCAGGTCGCCCTGGAGCTTTCCGTCGATCTCGATGTAATGACCCACGTGATCGTCGACACCGTCGCGCTTGACGAGCCAGTAGAGGATGCTCGAGATGGTCCCCGAGGTGCCGACCGGTCCCGGGACCACTGTTGCGTCGGCCGTCCGCTGCCACGCGGCTTCGCCCGGTACGTTCGTCACCAGGTAACCGTCGCCATCCGCGCCGCGTACCAGGCAGCCCGTCAGCCGGATGTCGTCGTCCGCAGCCGCCGCGTTGGTTGCCGTCAGCACGACGACGACGAGAACAGCAGGCCAATTGCCTGTCCGACACCTCATGCATTCCTCCGCAACTGAAAGAAATGCACGACACGTTCCCTGGCTCGCGTCGGAAGAGGTGGGGCGGCCAGTTCAGGCGCTGACCCTGAAGGTCCGCACTACAGCCTCCAGGCGGACCTAGAGGTCCGCCCTACGCCAGGTGACCCAGGCGGACCTAAGAGGTCCGCCCTACATCGTGATCTGGAGCCGGGACATCAACTTTGCCAGGCCCTGGCGCGACAGGCCGAGTTCCTCGGCGGCGCGCGCGCGATGTCCGCCCGTGCGCGCGAGCGCGGCGCGGATGAAGCGCTCTTCAAACGTGCGGCGCGCATCACCCAGCCGCCAGCCGCCCGTCGCTGTGGACGCACCAAACGCCGGCGGCAGTGCGGTCGGCGGCACGACGCCGCGCCTGGGAGCGCGGACGGCAAGAGCCGCCAGGACGTTCTGCAGCTCGCGGACGTTGCCCGGCCAGTCGTATCGCGCGAGCGCACCGATGGTCTGCGCAGACAGGACCGCGCGGGATCCGACCCGCTCGATGGCAGCGTGCCAGAAATGCTCCACCAGCAACGGAATGTCGTCGCGGCGGTCGCGCAGCGGCGGCACGGTGATGCGAATCACGTCGAGTCGGTACATCAGGTCGAGCCGGAACCGGCCGGCGGCGACTTCCTGCCTGAGATCGCGGTTGGTCGCCGCGACGAGCCGGACGTCGACGCGGCGGGAGGAGTTTTCGCCAACGCGGCGCACTTCGCCGTCTTGCAGAGTGCGCAGCACCTTGGCCTGAGCCCGCGGCGCGAGCTCGCCGACCTCGTCGAGGAAGAGCGTGCCGAGATGCGAGTCTTCGAAGACGCCGGCGCGCTCCGAGACGGCGCCGGTAAACGCGCCGCGGCTGTGGCCGAAGAGCTCGGCGTCGACGAGATCGTCGGGAAGCGCCGCGCAGTTGAGCGTGCAGAATGGCCGATCGCGCCGGACGCTCCGGCGATGCAGGGCGCGCGCGACCAGCTCCTTGCCTGAACCGCTCTCTCCTTCGACCAGGACTGTGAATGGTGCGGCGGCCGCCCGCTCGACCGCGGCGCGAATGTCCGCCGATCGCGCTGCTGACGCCCAGGATCTCTGCGAGGCCCGTCGCCGAAGCGGCTCGGCGCCGCGCGATCGCCGCCGAGACCGCAGTCGCTGCGGCGGTGGCGGTCATCGTCAGCACCATTTCGGACCGCGCCGTATCAGGAGGAGCGGCGATCGTCCATCGCGCCGCCAGGGCGCCGAGCGTCTCGCCGGCATACCGAATTGGCACACCGCCCTCGATTCGCTCGTTGTACTGACACGGCGGAATCGCCTGGCGGGCATCGACCGCCCGTTCCGCGATGGCCGGCTCGATCGAATGGCCGTCGGCGGCGATCGGGACCAGCAGGCGTCCATCGCGCACGAACACCACGATCCCGACGGCCCGGAGCCGGGCACGAACACGCCGGCAGATCTCGGCCAGGACCACCGCATCGTCGTCTCCGGCCTGGCACAGGTTCAGGATGTCGAGTGCCGCGTCGTACGCGCTGGCGACACGCTGGTGTGCCTCGCTGGGAGCGAACAGGACGAGCGCGTGCAGGCCAGTGCCGGTCACGTGCTTCCGGACGGCGTGGTCGATCCCGGCTGACAAATCCGACAGCAGGGCCAGCCGGGCGCGTACCGTCGCTGGCAGATCGATGCGGCTCGCCCGGGTGACGAGCTGAACGAGCCGTTCCGCGGCACCACCAGCCCCGGTGCGGCGGGCCGCTTCAGCCGCGAGAAGCCGAGCCTTGAGCGCGCGCAGAGGATCGTGCGCCGTCCGCGCGGCCTTTATGCAGAGCAACACGTCGCGCTCGACGCCCCGCAGAATCGCCAGCCGCCAGATGTGCAAACGCCACGGCGTACATTGCGCGTGCGATGGCCATGGGTTTGCCGTGTCGCTCGGCACGGTCCCAGGCGGACGACGCGTGAGACATCCCCGCGCCGATGTCTCCGCGGCCGACCGCGATGCGCGACCTGAGAGCCTCCAGGCTGATTGCCGTGTCGGCATCGGGCGCCGCGCCGATTTCGTCGAGCGCGGCATCGGCTTCGCCGTAGTGCCCGCGCCAGAAGAGGCATCGAGCCAGCGCCGATCCGGCGCAGGCCGCGAGCGCCAGGTCGCCCGTGGATCGAGCCGCGGCGATCGATCCGCGCAGCAGGGTTTCGGCCTCGTCCAGCCGGCCTTCGTCCAGCCGGGCGTGGCCGGTAAGAATCGTCGCTTCCAGGAGGACGCCTTCGCTCCTGTCTGCGTCCTGCCCCCCAGGGACGGCGTAGGTTCGTACCTCGTTGAGCGTTTCGCGCGCCTGCCGCGCGCGGCCGCGCCGGAGGAGTGCCGCCCCGAGGGCCAGTTGTCCGCGAGCCGCTTGCTGCCAGTCGTGCCGGCGCGCCAGGCCGCCGATCACGGCGCGCAGGCCTCGCTCGCCGGGCGCATGCCTGCCAGACTCGATGAGCTCGAGGACTTCGGTCAGCCGCTTGCGCTGGACGGCAACGTCGGCGGGCGCCGGCCAGTTCCGCGCGGCGACCGGCGCGGCCAACGCTCGACTCGCGCAGGCGTCGCCATAGGACGGCGGCCGCTCGGCGGCGATGGCGGTCCCCTTGACGCGGGCCGGGCCCGCCGGAGCTCCGGCTCCCCAGAGCAGTTCCGCAAACCGTGCAGGCAACCCGTCGGCCCGCTTCGCCGCCCGCTTGATTGTTCTCCGCAGCGTCGTCGATTCGACGGGTGGTGTGATGGCCAGCATCAACGATTCCTCGGGCACGCGTTCAAGGTGGAGGCAGCGCACCTTTGGCAAGGTGTGCGTCCCGACCGAGAGGAGCATGTGCGGCCTTGGACTGATCAGCAGACGATCGAGGAGAGATCGCCAGGCTCTGCTTCCGCCGAGACGATCGATCATGCAGAGTGAGCGGTCGTCGAGCAGCTCGATTGGACGAAAGGCGTCGAGCTGAAGCGCCATCGGAACGAAACCTTGAAGCCGTGCGACGCGTGCGAGCTGATGGATCGCCACCGAGCCACCCGCACCAGCAACCGCGCCAAGCATGACCGCCGGCAGCGCCGGTCCATCTGCCGACGTCAGGATCTCGGCAACGGCTTTGACCGAAGGCCGCTCGACGATCATGATGCCGCACGACGACAGGTCGTCGGCTGTGCCTCCAGCGCCGCCGTCGTAACCGGTCGCGCTTCGCGGCAACAAGACCGGTCGTCCTGCATCGGTCCGAATGTCGTCGAGAGATATCGCTCCATCGGTGGTGCCGATTGCGTGCAAAAAGATCGTGACCTGCGCGAGCGCACCTGACGCCGCCCCTCGGCTGCCGCGCCACCGTTCTCCGCAGCGCCACGCCTCGAAGCGCATCGCCTGGCCGACGAGCCCGTAGTCGACGAGGCGTGCGATGGAGCGATGCCGCAGGCGGAAGAACCGATCGCACCGTACGGACCATCGCACCTGGTCCGACGCTCCACCTGCACTCGACGTGAGCACGATGACTGCCGCGCCGGTCGAAAGGTCGATCGCGCGATGTTCTCGTTCCGCGCTGCCGGTGATGACGAATCGGTCCGCGAACAGCTGCACGGCACCGCCCTCCGGGCAGGCGCGGTGCAAGATAGCGGCCCGTGAAAATCACTCGGATTCTGGCGGTGTCGGCCCGGCGCAGTGCTGATTCTCGAGGTGCAGTCAGCGTCCGGCCTGCCAATTTCTTACCGGGGTCAGGTAAATGCCTGACTAAGGTAGGCGACTCTCTGCGTCGATAAGGTTGGCCAGGAGGTTGACCGGATGAAAAACCCAGTCGTGTCGCTTCCTTCGGACCGCCGTGTCGATCGCGCCCGTGCGCTGCAGGGGGCGGTGACGCGGTTCCAGGCCTGGCAGCGATCAGTCCAGTGGCCGGCTGTCTTTCAGACTCGGCGCCGGCCTCAGACGGCGACGCGCGTTCGAACGCGCGGGTGATATCGACCACTCTCCGCCGGGGCGGACCTACAGATCTGCGGTACGGTCCGCCCTACCCGACCCGGCGATAGACAATCGACACACGCGTGCCCTGCATCTGGACGAGCGAGCCGTCAGCCTGCGTCTGGCTCCGCCTGCTATCCATCGTGAGCACATCGCCCTCTGCGCGATAGACGTCGGTGTGAATTGTCGCGGGGAAGGTCTGCCCTGCCAGCCGCACACGCCTGGTCGTCAACGCGACTCCGTCGCCGACGAGCACGACCGACGTCGTACGGTTGTCGCCCAGGTCTGTAGGAGTGCCGTCGAGCCGATAGCGCTCCGTGGGTGAATAGCCGCGATCGATCGTGATTTCCTGCGCCGTCACGCCGATCACCAGCGTGTTGACGAACCTGGGCTTCGGACCCTCTGCCTGCTTGAATGGCGGATCGGCCTGCCAGCGTCCGGCGAGCGCCGAAAAGTCTTCGATACGGTTCGACGGGCTGCCCTGAGTCTGTTGCGCGGACGTGGCTGACTGCGTCAGCATCAGCAGGCCGGCGAACGCGAGGACCGCACGGCGTGTGCTCATGGCGTTTCCTTCGGCGGACCTAAAAGGTCCGCCCTACGTACAGCGGACCTGAAGGTCCGCACTACACCTGCGCAGCCCGCATTATAGATAGAATTGAAACCACGCTGATGCTTCGCTTCCTCACCGCCGGCGAGTCGCACGGCCAGGCGCTCGTCACCATTCTCGAAGGGATGCCGGCGGGCCTCGCGCTCGATTTCGACGCGATTACCGCTCAACTCCGCCGCCGCCAGACGGGCTACGGCCGCGGACGGCGCATGGCCATCGAATCGGATCGCGCACAGGTGCTGAGCGGCGTCCGCCATGGCGCCACGACAGGCGGTCCGATCGCCTGCTGATTCCGAACAAGGACTGGGAAAACTGGCAGCGGACCATGTCGGTCGAGAGCCAGCCGTCAGCCGAGATCGCCGGCGTCGACCGCCCGGTCGTGACGCGTCCCCGTCCCGGCCACGCCGACCTCGCGGGCGTCGTCAAGTACGGTCACGACGACATCAGGAACGTCCTCGAGCGCGCCAGCGCGCGCGAAACCGCCGCACGGGTCGCCGTCGGGGCCATCGCCCGACAGTTGCTGCGGCAGGTCGAGGCCGAGATCGTCAGCCACGTGTTCTGCATTGGCTCGGCTTCGATTGCGGATCCGCTCGCCGTCACGTTCGCGGATGCGAAGGCGATCGGTGACGAGTCCGCGCTGCATTGCGTCGACGCCGACTCGGAGCGGCGCATGATCGCCGAGATCGACAAGGCGCGCGAGGCCGGCGACACGATGGGCGGCGCGTTCGAGGTCATCGTTCATGGCGTCCCGCCGGGGCTAGGCAGCCATGTCCAGTGGGATCGCAAGCTCGACGGCCGCCTGGCGCAGGCACTGATGTCGATCCCTGCGATCAAGGCGGTCGGCATCGGCCGCGGGCCGGCGGTAGCGACGCTGCCAGGCTCGCGCATTCATGACGAGATTCTGCCCCCGTCGGGCGCCACCACTGTCGGCGTGTCGCGCCCGACGAACAACGCCGGCGGCCTCGAAGGCGGCATCACCAACGGCGAGGATCTGCGCGTCACGGCGTACATGAAACCGATCGCGACCCTCATGAAGCCGCTCCGCTCCGTGGACTTGGCGACGATGGCGATCAGTCCGGCGACGATCGAGCGCAGCGACGTCTGTGCGGTGCCCGCGGCGGCGGTCGTCGGAGAAGCCATGGTGGCCATCGTCCTGGCGGACGCCGCTCCTCGAAAAGTTCGGCGGCGATTCCCTGGAGGAACTGCTGGCGAACTGGCGCGCCTACCGCGAGCGGACCGCCGCCCGCTTTCAACGGACGACCTGACGGCCCACGTCAGTCGCTGAAGCTGATGATCCGGCCGATTCTCAGGTACGGCGACCAGGTCCTGCACGAGGCCGCGCAACCGGTCGAGGCGATCACCCGCGAGATCGATCGGCTCGTCGAGGACATGATCGAGACGATGTACGCGGCGCCAGGCATCGGGCTGGCAGCCACCCAAGTCGGCGTGCCGGCCAGGATTTTCGTGATCGACGTGTCGATCGGCCGGAATCCCGCCGATCTCATCGTGATGATCAACCCCGAGTTCGTCGAACGCGACGGGATGCAGCTCGAGGAAGAAGGCTGCCTGAGCGTGCCGGGGTTCAACGCGACGGTCGTGCGGCCGGAGCGGGCCGTGGTCAAGGGCCTGGATCGAACCGGCGAGCAGCAGCAGCGCGAAGGAACCGGCCTGCTGGCGCGCGCCTTCCAGCACGAGATGGATCATCTCGACGGCACGCTCTTCGTCGATCGCCTGCGCGGGATCAAGCGCGACCTCATCGTCAAGAAGATCCGCAAGCTGGCGCGCTCCGGCAAGTGGTGACGCCCCGCTCGCTACGCATCGTGTTCTTCGGCACGCCGGCCTTTGCCGTGCCGTCGCTCGACGCGCTCCTCGCCTCGCGGCACCCGGTGGCGGGCGTGGTCACGCAGCCCGATCGGCCGCGCGGGCGGGGCCATCGCACGAGCGATGCGCCGGTCAAGATCCGGGCGCGCGAAGCCGGCCTGCCGATTCTTCAGCCCGCCGGGCTGAAGGCACCGGAATTCCTTGCCGCGCTGACGGCGCTCGAGGCCGATCTCGGGGTTGTCGCCGCGTATGGACGCATTCTCACCGACGCGGTCCTGGCGATCCCGCGGCTCGGGATGATCAACGTGCACGCCTCGCTCCTGCCCCGCTACCGCGGCGCGGCGCCAGTCCATCGCGCGGTCATGGCCGGCGAGCGCGAAACCGGCGTGACGATCATGCGCGTCGTCAAGGCGCTCGACGCCGGTCCGATGCTGGCGGCCGCGCGCCGGGCGATCGGCGACGACGAGACGAGCGTCGACGTCGAACGGGATCTCGCGCAACTGGGCGCCAGGCTCCTGATCGAGGCCGTGGATCGGCTCGCCGTTGACGGCGTGCCCGAGGAGCCCCAGAACGAGGCCGAGGCGACCTACGCCCCACGCCTCACGAAGGACGACAGCCCCATCGATTGGTCCCGGCCCGCGGAGGAACTGCACAACCAGATTCGCGGTCTGCATCCGTGGCCGCATGCCCAGACGTTTCTCGACGGCAAGCGATTAATCCTCTTGCGATCACATCTCGCCGCGCAGTCGAGCGACGAGCCGCCACGGGACGATCGTGGCGGCGCGGGGCGACGACCTGGATGTCGCGACCGGACGGGGTGTCCTCCGGATCGTCGAGCTCCAGGTCGAAGGAAAGAAGCCGATGCGGACGCGGGATTTTCTTGCCGGCCATCCGGTGCCGGCTGGCCGGCGCCTGTCGGTGCCGCCATGATCGCGCCGGCGCGCGTCGCCGCCTACGACATCCTCCTCGCGATTTCTGCCGGCCGGTCCGATTTGCCCTCCGCCATTGCCCGCGCGAGAACCTCGCTCGCCGATGACCGCGATCGCGCGCTCGCCGCGGAAATCGCGACCGGCGTTCAACGGTGGAGGGCCGCGCTCGATTGCATCATTGGCCTGTTCGCGAAGCGTCCGATCCAGCGCCTCGACCCAGAGGTTGTCGAGATCCTGCGGTTGAGCACGTACCAGTTGCTGCATCTGACACGGGTGCCGGCATCGGCGGTCGTCGACGATGCGGTGAACCTCGCGCGACGGGCGGGCAAACGGAGCGCGACCGGTTTCGTCAACGCCGTGCTGCGGACCGTGTCGCGGCGCCGGAATGCCCTCCCGCTGCCCCCGCGACCCGCGGATCCGGCCAATCGGGCAGACGCCCTCGAGTACCTGGCTACCACGCTCTCGCATCCGGGCTGGCTTGCCGCCCGCTGGTACGATCGCCTCGGGTTCGACGCCGCGGAGGCCTGGATGCGCTTCGACAACGCGCCCGCCCCACTCACCCTCCGAACCAACCGGATTCGCATGTCGCCGGACGAGTTGATGGGCC
The DNA here is from genome assembly GCA_963720005.1 of uncultured Acidobacteriota bacterium. Classification (GTDB taxonomy): domain Bacteria; phylum Acidobacteriota; class Vicinamibacteria; order Vicinamibacterales; family CAVVIG01; genus CAVREM01. The sequence continues at coordinate 173,318 of CAVREM010000112.1, forward strand.
GCCTTCGCGAGCGGGACGTTGTCGTCGAGCGCAGCCGCTTCGCCCCCGATGCCCTCGTCGTGGCCGAGGGTCAACCGCTTCGCGATCCCGGATCCGAGGCTGGCTGGTTCGTGGTCCAGGACGAGGCATCGCAGCTCGTTTCGCTTCTTGCAGGGCCTGTCCCGGGGCGCCGGGTACTCGACACGTGTGCGGCGCCCGGCGGGAAAACGACGGCCTTCGCGAGCGCCGATCGCTCCGCGCTCGTGGTGGCGTGCGATGTCCGGGACCGTCGCATGGCGCTGCTGCAGCGAACCGTGGCGGCAACCGGCGCGGCCAACGTGGCACTCGTCCAGGCCGATCTCTCGCGCCCTCTCCCATTCACCGATCGGTTCGACTGCGTCGTCGTCGACGCGCCATGCTCGGGCCTGGGGACGCTTCGGCGCGATCCGGACATTCGCTGGCACCGGCACGAGGACGATCTGCCGGCGTTGGCGGGCGCGCAGCTGGGGATGCTGCGTCACGCCGCGGCCGCGGTCGTGCCAGGCGGCAGGCTCGTCTACGCGACCTGCTCGAGCGAACCGGAGGAGAACGAAGAGGTTGTCGCAGCGTTTCTGTCGGGCGCCCCAGGCTTCGTTCCAATCGATGCGCGCGAGGCACACCCCGCGCTGCCGCCCGAAACCGTCGACGAGCGCGGCCACCTGCGCACGGAGCCTCATCGTCATGGTCTCGAAGCGTTCTTCGGCGCGGTGTTCGTGCGGCGACCCTGAATTCGTGAGGCGACCCTAAAAGGGTCGCCCTACATTGGGTGGCGTCGTAGGCCGGGCCTCTCAGGCTCGGCGATGTAGGCCGGGCCTCTCAGGCCCGGCGATGTAGTACGATCCTCCCGCACATGGCCCTCAGAAAACGCGTGTGGGGCGCGGGCAAGCTTGTCCTGCTCGGCGTCGCCCTGCTCGTGACTTACATCCTCTTTGCGGCCGCTTCGATGCGCTTTGCGCTCCGATCGCGCGAGGTCCAGGTCCCGGACGTCGTCAATCGGACGGCGACAGAAGCGAGCGAAACGATGGCTCTGGCGGGTCTCAGCCTCAAGCTGGACGACACGCGGAGGGTTGATCCAAAGATCGCAGCCGGGCGCGTCGTCGCCCAGGAACCAGCGGCCGGCGCAACGCTGCGGAGCCAGCGCACCGTCAAGGTGTGGCTGAGCGCGGGCCCACGGGCGATGGCCGTCCCGTCGGTCACCGGGCAAACGGAGCGCGCGGCTGAGCAGCGGCTGCTGCAGGACGGCCTGGCTGTTGCGGCTGTTTCGGAGATCCGCACACAGACGTACGCCCCGGACGTCGTCGTCGCCCAGGACCCCGAAGCGAAGACCCCCGCGGAGCGCGTCGCCCTCCTCATCAGCCGTCCCGAGCCCGGCGCCGGTTACGTGATGCCCGACCTGATTGGCGTGAACGGCGATCGCGCGGCCGAGATCCTGCGCCGCCACGGCTTCCGGGTCGCCGTCGTCGGCTCGATGCCCTATCCCGGAGTCGCGGCGGGAGTGGTGCTGCGCCAGAATCCGCAGGCTGGTTTCGCGATTGCGCCGGGCGAACCCATCTCGATCGAGGTCAGCCGGTGACCGTGCAGATCGCTCCGTCCATTCTCTCGGCCGACTTCGCCGCGCTCGGCGAGGCAGTGGCGGCCGCGGAGCGCGGCGGCGCCGACCTCATTCACGTCGACGTGATGGACGGCCATTTCGTGCCGAACATCACGATCGGCCCACCCGTGGTGAGGTCGCTCAAGCGGGTCGCGCGCGTCCCGCTCGACGTGCACTTGATGATCGAGGAGCCCGATCGCTACCTGAAGGCGTTCGCCGAAGCAGGCGCGGCGATGATCTCGGTGCACGTAGAGGTGCTTCCCCACCTCCATCGCACCGTGCATGCGATCAAGGCGCTCGGTGCGAAGGCCGGCGTCGTCCTCAACCCGGCCACGCCGGCCGGATCGCTCGAGGCCATTGCCGCCGACGTCGACTACGTGCTCGTGATGTCGGTCAATCCGGGGTTTGGCGGTCAGACCTTCATCCCACGAAGCGAGACCAAGGTTCGCGAGGTCCGTCGTGTCCTCGATCTCGCCGGCAACGAAGCGGCCCCGATCGAGATCGACGGCGGCATCGATGTCCAGACCGCGCCGCGGGTCGTCGCCGCCGGCGCGAGGATTCTCGTCGCCGGCGCGGCTATCTTTCACTCGCCCGATCCCGAGCGCGCGACCCGCGATCTCAAGGCAGTGGCGTCGGGTGCCGTACAAGCGGCGTCACGTTGAGCCCCCCGGTCTCGATCTCGAAACTTCGCGTCCGCTACGCCGAAACCGACAAGATGGGCGTGGTCTATTACGCCAATTACCTCGTGTGGTTCGAGGTGGGCCGCACCGACCTGCTGCGGGAGCGCGGCTGGAGCTATCGCGAGATGGAGGGCGAAGGTTTCGCATTGCCGGTCGTCGAGGCCGTCTGCGAGTACCGGCGGCCGGCGTTGTACGACGACGAGCTCGAGGTTCGGACGACGGGGGTGCTCCTGTCGCCGGTGCGTGTGCGCTTCGATTACCGCATCGTGCGCCCGGTCGACGCAGAGACTCTCGCTGAAGGACATACCGTTCACGCGTCGCTCGACCGCAGCGGCAAGCCAGCCCGGCTGCCGGCCCGTGCCAGGCAGGCGTTTGAATGATGAAGGCGCTGGTGACCGGCGTCGCCGGGTTCATCGGGTCGACGCTCGCGGAGCGGCTCGTGGCCGACGGCGCCGACGTCGTCGGGATCGACTGCTTTACGGACTACTACCCGCGCCCGGTCAAGGAGCACAATCTTGCCGCGCTCCGAGGCCAACCGGCGTTTCAGTTCGTCGAAACAACGATCGCCGCCGCGGACCTGGGCCGTCTGGTGTCGGACCGGACCCATGTGTTCCATCTCGCGGCTCAAGCAGGCGTCAGAAAGAGCTGGGGACGGGATTTTTCGACCTATACGACTAACAACATCGAAGCCACGCAACTCCTGCTCGAGGCGCTCGTCGGGTCGGGAAATCCAGCGGCTGGTCTATGCGTCGAGCTCGTCGGTCTACGGCGACGCGGTTGCGATTCCGATGCGGGAGGACGCGCTGCCGCAGCCGGTGTCGCCGTACGGCGTCACCAAGCTTTCGGCCGAACAGCTGTGCCACCTGTACTTCGTCAATCATGGCGTTCCTGCCGTGGCACTGCGCTATTTCACCGTCTACGGCCCCCGCCAGCGGCCGGATATGGGTTTCCACCGGTTCCTGACGGCGGCCATCACCGATCGGCCGATCACCGTCTTCGGCGACGGGGAGCAGACGCGCGACTTCACGTTCGTGGCGGATGCGGTGGCCGCGACGGTTTCAGCCGCTCAGCAGGGAACTCCCGGCCGTGTGTACAATATTGGAGGCGGCTCGCGCGTCTCGGTGAATGAGGTTCTCGAGATGATCGGCCGCGTGTCGGGCAAGCGTCTCCAGGTCGTGGTCGACCCGGCGCAAAAGGGAGACATGCGCCATACGTACGCCGACACCTCGCTGGCGCGCGCCGAACTCGGTTATCTACCGGCCGTCGGGCTCGAGCAAGGGCTGACCGCAGAGTTCAGATGGTTGTCGGAAGCACTCACATCGTGATCGCAAGAACGTTGAAGCTCGCGGGTGCGGTCGTCGTCGCCGCGGCGATGGCGTCGGCTTGTGCGGCAACAGCCCGCAACACCGTTCCGCCCGGGACGTCCCAGCCGGACCAATATCTCTTCGAGCGCGGGACCGAGGCGCTCAACGAGAAGAAGTGGCTCACGGCCCGCGAGTTCTTCAAGATGGTCACGGAGACCTACACGCAGAGCCCGTACCGGCCGGATTCGAAGCTCGGTGTGGGCGACACGTATCTCGGTGAAGGCACTCCTGAAGCCCTGGTCCTCGCGCTCAACGAGTTCCAGGAGTTCCTCGCGTTCTATCCGACTCACCCGCGTGCCGACTACGCGCAGTACAAGGTTGGCATGACGCATCACCGGCAGATGCGCAGTGCGGGGCGCGACCAGACTGAAACGCGCGCGACGATCACTTCGTTCGAGGCGTTCCTCACCCGCTACCCGAACAGCCAGCTGCGGTCGGAGGCGGAGACGCGTTTGCGAGAAGCGCGCGATCGGTTCGGCGAACACGAGTTCGGGGTCGGCCGCTACTACTACACGATCCGGTGGTACCCGGCGGCAATCGACCGCTGGAAGGCGTTGCTGATACAGGATCCCGCGTACTCAGGACGAGACGCGGTGTACTTCTTCCTCGGTGAATCGCTGATCAAGATGGGAAATGCGCCGGAGGCCCTGCCCTACTTTGAGCGGCTCGTCACCGAGTTCGAGCAGAGCGAGCACCTGCAGGAAGCCCTGGCTCGAATCGCGCAGCTGAAGACCACTGCCGCCGCCAACACCGGCAAGCCTTCGTCAACCGAGGGGCTTCGCCCCTCGGACTCCCCCACACGCTCTCTCGCGCGCCGCTGCGTCGGGCGCTCCGTTCGCGTGGCTCGCTCGCGCGCTCGCGACGCAGTTGGCTTGAGGTGGCCTAGCCGGCCTTGCGCCGATCCCGGCGACGGAGATATCGGTCACCCGACGATTGAGCAAGCGGCTATAGCGGACGAAATAATCGACCGCGGAGATCAGCGCGATCGCGACGACGACCCACAGGCCCGCCTGCCCGATGATCAGGAGCTCGGGCCAGTAGACGTCGCCGAGGATCAGCGCGAGGATCGTGACGACCTGTCCCGCCATCTTGATCTTGCCGAGCGGGGAGGCAGGCATCGCGATGCCGCGCGAGTAGGCGAGGTTGCGCAGGCCGGTGACAGCGAGCTCGCGGCCGATGATGATCGCCACCATCCACGCGGGCGCGAGGCCGATCTGCACGAGCGACAGGAACGCGGCCGAGGTGAGCAGCTTGTCGGCGAGCGGGTCGATGACCTGACCGAGCGGCGTCACCTGCTTCCGGCGGCGCGCCAGGTAGCCGTCGAGCCAGTCGGTGAGCGACGCCAGCGCGAAGATCGCGGCGCCCACCAGTTCCTTCCGCCACCCGAAGACGATCCGTTCCTCGAACTTCGTCAGCAGCACCACCACGAGCAGCGGTACGAGAAAGATCCGCGTCAACGTGAGCGCATTCGGGAGGTTCATGTGCGCCGGTAAGCACATGATAACATCGGCCTTGGCGCGCCGAAGCGCCGCTAGGCGCGCAGGCGGCTTGCGCGCCGAATGCCCGTGAGGCGCGGAGGCGGCGCCCGTTACGATGAAGGCAATTCTCCTGGCAGGCGGCAAGGGCACGCGCCTGCGTCCGTTAACGATTCACACCCCGAAGCCGATCGTTCCGATCTTCGAGCGACCTTTCCTCCACTACCAGCTCGATCTGCTCAAGCAGGTGCCGGAGATCGACCAGGTGGTGTTGAGCCTCAACTACCAGCCGCGGCGCATCGAGGAGATCTTCGGCGATGGCAGCGATTCCGGCATCGGGATCAAGTACGTCGTGGAGCCGGCGCCGCTCGGCACCGCCGGCGCCGTCCGCTATGCAGGCGAGTCGCTCCGCGAATCGGTCGTCGTCTTCAACGGCGACGTGCTGACGCAGGTCGACCTCGCGTCGGTCATCCGGCTGCACCGCGAGCGCAAGGCCCGGGCGACGATCGTGCTGACGCCGGTCGACAATCCGTCGGCCTACGGGCTGGTCGAGACCGACGCGGACGGCAACGTCCGCCGCTTCCTCGAGAAGCCAAAGCCCGACGAAATCACCTGCGACACGATCAACGCCGGGATTTACGTCCTCGAGCCCGACACCTTCGACCGGATTCCTCGCGACACGCCGTGGTCGATCGAGCGCAGCTTCTTTCCTTCCCTGATCGAACGGGGCGAAACGTTCGTCGCCTACGTCTACCGCGGCTACTGGATCGACATCGGCACGCCTGAAAAATACACCCAGGTCCACCGCGACATCATGGACGGCCGCTTCAAGACCGCGATCTTCAACGACGGCGCTTCGCGGACGTGGATCTCGCCGGAGGCTCGCGTCGAGGAAGGGGCCGCGATCGAGGGGCCGTCGTTCATCGACGCCGGCACGATCGTCAAGGCCGGGGCCCGTATCGGCCCGTATACCGTCGTCGGCCGGCACTGCCACATCGAGGAGCATGCCGCCGTCGAACGGTCGATCCTGTGGGCCAATACCCGGATCGGCCAGGACGCGGTGGTGCGCGGGTCGATTCTCGGCCGCCACGCCCACATCGGCCGGAGCGCGACGCTCGAAGATGGCATCGTGCTCGGCGACAAGTCCGTGGTCACCGACTTCAGCCGTCTATGAGAACTCGACCCCGACATTTTCAAGGCCTACGACATCCGCGGGACCTACCCGAACGAAGTCGACGAGACGGCGGCGCGGGCGATCGGCGCCGCGTTCGTGACCTACCTGGGTGCGAAGCACATCGGTGTCGGCCGCGACATGCGGCTGTCGTCGCCGGCGCTCGCTGCGGCGTTCATCCAGGGGGCCGCATCGCAGGGCGCCGAAGTCATCGACTACGGCATGATTCCGACCGACGTCCTGTACTTCGCGGTGGCGAGCGACGGACTGGACGGCGGCGTCGAGATCACCGCCTCGCACAATCCGAAGCAGTACAACGGCATGAAGATGGTCCGGCGCGAAGCGTTCCCGCTGAGCGGCGAGGCAGGGATTTCCGACATCCGCGACCTGATTGCCGCAGACCGCCTGCCGCCGCCGGCCGCCGTGCCCGGCGGCGTTCGGGAGCGGAACGTCGTCGACCCGTACGTCGAACACGTGCTGTCGTTCATCGACCCCGCGGTGATCAGGCCGTTCAACGTCGTCCTCGATGCTGGCAGCGGGATGGCCGGACAGATTGCGCCGAGGCTCTTCGACGTGCTGCCTTGCCGGACGACGAGGCTGTGCTTCGAGATCGATGGGCGGTTTCCCAATCACGAAGCGAATCCGCTCATCGAGGAGAATCGACGCGACATCGTCGAGCGCGTCGTCGCGGAGCAGGCCGACATCGGCATCGCCTGGGATGGCGACGCCGACCGCTGCTTCTTCATCGATGGCACCGGCGAGTTCGTGCCGGGCGACTTCGTCACCGCGCTGCTCGCCGAGGCGTTTCTGCTGAAGCACCCCGGGGCGACGATCATCTACGACCTTCGCGCCAGCCACGCCGTGAAGGACGTCGTCGAGCGTTATGGCGGCAAGGCGCTGATGAACCGCGTCGGCCATGCGTTCTTCAAGCGCCGGATGCGCGAGACCAACGCGATTTTCGGCGGCGAGGTCACCGGGCACTACTACTTCCGCGACAACTTCTACGCCGACAACGGCTTCATCCCGGCGCTGCTGATCCTGGAGCTGATGTCGAAGAAAGGACAGAGCCTGCACGAACTGCTCGAGCCGCTGCGCCAGCGCTACTTCATTTCCGGTGAGATCAACACGAAGCTGACGAGCATGGATGCGGTGCCGGCCAAGCTCGAGGAGATCGCGGCGAGATACGCCGACGGCCAGCAGTACACGCTGGACGGCATCTCGGTCGAGTACCCCGACTGGCACTTCAACGTCCGGCCGTCGAACACGGAACCGCTGCTGCGGCTGAATCTGGAAGCGACGACGCCGGAGCTGATGGCACAGAAGCGGGACGAGGTGCTCGCGCTGATTCGCGGATAAAATCGGGTGATTGAGTAATCTGGTAATCGGGTAATAGAATTGGGGGCATTGAGGATCGGTCAATCGATGCGATGACCGATTACCCGATTACTCGATTACCGATTCGATGACGTGCGGGCTTAGCATAGTGGTAATGTCCTGGCTTCCCAAGCCAGTTAGACGGGTTCGATCCCCGTAGCCCGCTCCAACCTTCGCTCACGCTTGCCAACGAACGCGTGAGCTACGGTTGGCAAGCCACGCGAAGGTGGACTGTCTATCTCCGGCTGCCACGCCAGCGACAGGTTGCAACCAAAACGGCACCAGATCCGTCAGTGGTGCTGTGGTACGATTCCCTCGCCGGAGTTCAGGATGAGACATGCCCGTATCGTCGCCGTCGTGCTGCTCAGTGTGCTCGTCTCTTCCATCCCGGTGGATGGCCTTCAGCAGCCGAAGCCAGCAGACAGCGAAGCGATTCAGGATCAGCTGAATCGGGCGGCCAGCGCGATTCTTGCGCTCAAGAGCGCGAAGTTCAGGGTGAAACGCGAGGGCACGCCCGCCGTCCTGGACGAGAAAAACCAGATCACGTTCACCGACGCAGACTGTATCTATGCGGCGCCAGATCGAGTGTCCTGCAACGTCAAGGTCGCGCTCAAGCAGGGCACCATCCTGCAATTGACGCGCGTCTGGGTTCCGGAGGGAACGTTCCAGTCGAATCCGCTGACGAAGCAGTTCGGCAAGGCCCCGGCGGACGCGACGTTCAACGGCGTGCTGCTCTTCGCCAAGACTGGCATTCCCGAGATCATGCAGACGGGCGTCCAGAAGGCCCAGGTGGTCGGCAAGGAGCGGTTACAGGATCGCGACACGCTTCACCTCAAGGGTGAAGTCATCGGCGCGAAGCTGGTGCCCTTCATCAGCTCCATCAAGCCCGACGCGACGTATCCAGTCGATCTCTGGATCGACGAAAAGACCGCCATACCGGCGCAGATTCACGTGACGGAGCCCGACAACAACGGATGGCAGATCGAGCTCTTCGGCATCAACGACCCGGTCGACATTCCGACGCCGCAGCTTCCGCCACCGCTGCCAAGCCGCAAGCCTGAATGTCGCGAGCGCAGCGGCACCCGCACTTAGTCCTTGCGCTCGTCTGCCTGCCCGTTTTCATCGGCGCGCTCGACCTCACGATCGTGTCGGCCGTGCTGCCCGAAGTGATCGCGTCGCTGAAGATCCAGATCCAGAAGCTCGACATCGCCGGGTGGGTGGTGACCGGATACTTCGTGTCGTACGCGGTCAGCATGACGTTCATGGGGAAGGTGTCGGATATCGCCGGCCGCCGCCTCGTGTATCTCCTCTGCCTGGTGATCTTCTTCTTCGGCTCGTGGCTGGTGGCCGCCTCGCCGGGCTGGCCTGCCCGCCTCATGCTGCGCGTGATGGAGCTGTTCCAGGAGCGTCCCGACCCAAGCTTCGCCGCGCTCTACGCGCTGATTGCCGGCCGCGTGGTCCAGGCGTTCGGTGCAGGCGCGATGGTGCCCGTGAGCATGGCGCTCGTCGCCGACCTGTATCCGCCCGCGAAGCGGGCGCTCCCGCTCGGCATCGTCGGCGCGGTCGACACCGCGGGCTGGGTGCTGGGCCACTTGTACGGCGGCATCATGGTCCAGTTCATGAGCTGGCCGTACCTGTTCTGGATCAACCTTCCGATCGTCGTCGTGTCGTTCGGCATGACGTGGTGGGCGTTGAGCGACCTCCCCCACCCTCACACGAAGAGCCGAATCGACTGGATCGGTGTCACGCTGCTGGCGGTCGCACTCCTCCTGCTCAATATCGGCCTGGGCGCGCCGGAGGCCGACCTCGAAGGGTCGGCGGCGGCGCCGTCGCCGAACTGGCTGCTGTGGGTCG
>CAVREM010000113.1:0-65693 GCA_963720005.1 uncultured Acidobacteriota bacterium
GCTGACGTTGTCGCCGATCCGGTTCGATTCGCGGATGTTCACCTTGTTGCCGGTCTGGAAGTTCTCGCCCGATGACGTTGCCGGCATAGATGACGGTGTGCGAGCGGATCACCGCGCCGTCGCCGATCGTCGTCGGCAGCTCGCCGTCCTCGGCGCCGCGCGGCGGCGCCCGACGATGCAGAAGTCCTCGACCATGGAGCCGTCGCCCGAGCACGAACGTTCTCGTAGATCCTGTAGGTCGTCACGACGCGAGCCCCAGCCGGCACTTCTTCGGCCGGAAGCGAAGCTGCACGTCGCGTGTTGGTCTCGATCGACTCGTAGAGCGCGGTGATCAGCTCCAGCGACTTGCGTCCCTCGAGGCCGTCGACGAGCGCCGCCTTCTTCGTTCTGAATCGACGCGATGACGCCGCGCAGGTACTCGCCGAGGTTGTAGCCGAAGTCCGCGGGGTTCTTGCCGTACTGCTCGAAGACCACGTCGTCGATCGGCTGCTTGTCTGCGAAGTTCCAGGTGACCAGCTCGTTCATGAAGAAGCCGCCGATCACGACGCTGCCCTTTTCGCCCAGGATGCTGATCGAGCCCTCGAGATCCTTGGCCGCGTCGCCGGTCGTCGCCTCGAGCACGCCCAGCGCGCCGGAGTTGAACCGGATGACGGCGACGCCGGTGTCTTCGCCTCGATCTTCACCAGACGCGTCGCCGCCATGCTGCGCACCGACTCGACGTTGCCCATGAACCAGGTCAGCATGTCGATGTGATGCACGGCCTGGTTCATGAAGACGCCGCCGTCGTGCGCCCACGTGCCGCGCCACGACTCCGAGTCGTAGTACGCCTGGTCGCGCGTCCAGCGCAGCCGGACCGTGCCCAGCACCAGCCGGCCGAAGCGTCCCTGCTCGAGCGCCTCGCGCGCCTTCACGATCGGCGGGTTGTAGCGGTTCTGGTGGACGACGAAGAGCTTGACGCCGTGCGCGTCGCACGCCTCGATCATCCGATCGGCATCCTCGAGCCGGAGCGCCAGCGGCTTCTCGACGACGAGCGGCCGGCCGTACTCGCACGAGGTCGAGCACGTTCGCGCAGTGGGCGCCGCTCGGCGTCAGCACGCTGAAGACGTCGATCCGATCGCCGACGGCGCGCATCATCTCGCGCGACGCTCGACGAACGCCGGCGCGCCGTACTTCGCCGAGAACTCCTGCGCCCGCGCGAGGTCGAGATCGACGAACGCGCCGATTTCCGCCTCGTCGAGGTAGTGCGTGCAGCACGTGCGCGTGCTTGCGCGCGATGCTGCCGCACCCGACCAGGGCGAATCGCAACTTGCTCATGCGATTCAGTTCTCCACCAGGCGTTCGATAGAAGGTCACGAGCTCCGTCGCCCTGTCGCTCCCAGCCGTAATCGTCGAGGAACGCGTCGGCGCGCTGCCGCCTGCCGCCGCCGCACGTCCGGGCTCGCGGTACAGGCGGTAGATGGCATCCGCCAGCGACTCGACATCTTCGGGCTCGTAGTACGCGACCATGTCGTCGGTGAAGTAGTGCTCGATCGTCTTCAGGCGCGGCACGACCGCCGGAATGCCCAGCGAGACGTACTCCAGCAGCTTGACCGGCAGCATCAGATCGCCGGCGGCGCTTCGCCGGTTGCCGACGACCCCGATGTCCATCGCCGCGAAGCGCGTCGGGAAGCTCCTGCAGCGGAAACCCGCTCGGGCTTGAACAGCACCGCGATCGCTCGACGTCCAGCTCCTGCGCCAGCGCCTGGAAGGCGGCGAGATCGTCGCCATGTCCCCACAGGTGCAAGCTGAAACCCGGGATGCGGTCCTGCAGGCGCGCGACAGCCCGAATGACGCAGGTCCACGCCGAGCCGCTCGGCCATCGTGCCGTGGTAGACGAGGTTGAAGCGCTCCGTCGCCGTCGGTCTCGACGCGGTCGATGGCGTCCGCGCTGAAGATCGTCGGGTCCGGGACGTTCATCGAGATGAACGTCTTCGACGTCGGGATGCCGCGGGCCACCAGCGTGTCGCGCTGCGGATGATTGACGCAGATGACCCGGTGCGCGACGAGCGCGCTCAGCCGCTCCTCGAGGCAGAGCGCCTTCCAGACAGCGATCGGCGCTCGGAGAACTTGGTCGCGAACGTTTCCGGCACCGAATCGTGGACGTCGAGCACGACTTTGCGGCCGGCCAGACGCGGGGCAGCAGCCCGGCGAAGACCAGGAAGTCCGGGATGTTGTGCACGTGAACGACGTCGAGCTCGCCGCTGAGCAGCAGCGCGCAGGCACGCCAGCCGACGCCGACCACAAGAAAGCGCAGATACGAGGCGACAGTACGCGCAGCGTGCTCTTGCCGCGGTATTTCGGAACGTTCAGCTCCCGAACTTCGACGCCATCGAGCACGAAACGCTTCGGCGCTCGCGCCGTTCTTCGTCGTGAGACAGCGCACCTGAAAGCCGTGCGCGGCCAGCGTCTCCGCCTCGCGACGGACCCGCGCGTCGATCGCGTAGTCCGTGTACGCGATCATGCAGACGAGACCGTTCGCGAGCGCGCTGGTCGGACCGTGTCGCAGTCGACATGCGGCCGCTTCGGGCTGTCCGATCGAACGCCGGCGTCACGTCCACCGGCAGTGCTCAGTCGCGCTGAGGCGAGCTGTACGATGAGGCGCCGCGCCGGGCAGACAGCGATTCGCGGCGCCGGAACGCCGACGGTCACGCTGCGGTCCGCGTCGCCGCAGTCGAAACCGAATGGACCGCCGCCACCGGAACCAGTCGACGGCCTCCCGGCCGTGGCGAACCACGCGCGATCGCCGGTTCGACTCGTCGCAGCAACGCCTCGATAAGGTCGCCCCCACAGCCGCTCGGGCGCCAGGCTGCGGTCGTGCCAGTTGACGACGAGCGTGCCGCCGAAGCGCGCGCGTTTCGGCGACGATTCGCCGGCACAGCGCGCAGCGCCTGCTCTCGCGGTGAGACCCATCCGGCCGGGATAGAACAGCGCCGTGTCCATGATCGTCAGCGGCAGCTCCAGCAGATGCTTCGTGCCGGGCAGACGAAACACCTGCGACGTGCCGGCCCGATAGCCAACGGCGTCGTTGTATCCCCAGGTCGAGTCGTAGTCAAAGCCGGCGTCTTCGAGCTGCTGCGGCGACTCGTCGGCGAAGTAGAGCCAATGCATCCTGACGCCGCCGGCGGTTTGACCGGTCAGCGACGTCAGTTCGCCATTCCGTCGCGCCCGGCGTCGGCATCGCGCCACGCATCGATGCCGTGCAGCGCGAGTTCGCTGCCCCGTTCCGCTGCTTGCGCGATTTCCTGCGCGATCTCGGCGACCCCGTAGGCCACGGCCCGCGCGTGTCGCTCGAGCCGTCCGGCGCCGCGCCGGGCCGGCCCTTGAAACGGGACCAGGAAGAAGGTCGATCGCGGGCCTCTTCCACCGCGGCGTAGTCGTCAAACGGGTGCCAGAAGTCGGCGCGAAGCCAGGAACACGAGCGGCAACGACAGGAGCGCCCGCCAGTTTCTCAGGGCATCGATGGGCGGCGCCTCGGCGAGCAATGTCGACGACAGAGTACGCCTACCGACCGCGCGGAGCACGAAACCTGCAAGCGTACGATGTCGAGTGCACGTCGACGCATGCCGAAGAAGTCCACGTCGTGCGTCAGACAGCAGATGAAATCGTAGCCCGCCGGTCGCGGGCGGCACTTCGACGAAACGCGACCTCCGAGTCGAGCGAGCAGCTGGCGAAGCGACGGCGATGTGAAGTTCGAGTGTCGGCATCAGTGCGCGCGACGACCGGCTGGCCCTGCCGCAGGAGCGCCCGAACTTCCGCGAAGAGGTCGTATCCGATCCGCCAGACCGACCGGTGTCCTGCTTGGCGCGATAGTCACAGTCGGCGCGGCAGACTCAAAACGCACGCCGCCGCGACGTCCCGTGAAGGTCGCGTGACTTCCGTAGATAGGCAGCGCTCGCCTCGCACCATCAACGTCGACGGGCCGCCGTGCTTGGACCGATACGCCCGCGTCGACGATCGAGATGCTTCGCGCCGACCCGTACACGAGCAATACGCGTGGCATCGAAGTCTGAGAGAAGCCTCGCCTGCACTCAGAACCACCTGGTATCGCCGCTCTGAAACGCCGCTCCCATGGCGTCTTGAACAGCTCGAAGAACTCCGCGGCCACTTCAAGGTCAGCAGCGCTGCCGGTTACCCCAATCATCCCTGCTCGATCCTCGGTGGAAGCACCGCCGGGCACAGGTATCGTCTGCTCTCGTGCCGAGCGCTGAGAGCGACGTTTTTCGGCGCGTGTGACCAACGCTAGCACCGGCGCAAACATCGCAAGTGCGAGGAGAAAGAACACGACGCCTCCGTCGCGATGGAGCTGCCCTTCGAGAAAACCCGGATCGACATGGATTGAAAGCAGCGACAAGCCCACGATGCCATTCGTTCTTCAGAATCGTGATGGGAAGCACGACCAACGCCAGAACGGTCCGGCCGACGACGGTTTCGACAAACAGGTGACCCGCCAGCAGGCTCGCCAGGAGCAGCGCGATACTCGACCGGATGCCGCTGCACTCGTCAGCTATCTCGATGGCAATCGTCGGCAGCGAGAAGACGAACTCTTCGCGAAAATACGGCGTGCCGGTGACGGTGAACAGGCCCGCCACCGTTTCGGCGGATCCTGACTTCAAGAGCTGGACGGCGGCATCGAGGAGCACCGGCGGAATGGCATTCGTGATAGGTGAGGAAGAGCAGCGGAAACAGCGCCTCGCGGACCGGTCTGACGCCGTAGCAGAAGGCGAAACCACCAAATACCAATAGCACCACCGCCGTCATTGCCATCGAAAGAGTGGCGACGTCGTCTCCACCCCGTACCGAACGGTCGGACCAGAGTCGAGTGTGATGCCGATCACGAACAAGGACGCGGCCACTAGGCCCGCCGCCCGCGAAGAGCGTGCCTGGGCGTAGAAGATCCGCGAGCGGGCCCGGACGATTAACGCCGCACCGACCAACGGAATGAGCACCAGGTGCGAGGCCGACATGTCCTGCTGCGAGTAGTCGACCCAGGCACTCAACAGGCTGGCGTTGGCGGCGGCAATCGCCAGCAGGTACGCCGCGAACAGTCCATGTCGCGTAAGCGGGCTCATCGAGCTGTCATCCCAGATGTTTGTAGAGAATCCGCCCGGCCACGGTCAGCGCCGGGTCCGGCAGTCGCTCGAATGCCCATCTGGCGGCGTGCTTGGCCCAGCGGGATGTCGACGCGGCACGCCGCCGAGCAACTGGCGATAGTAGGTCAGCGTCGATCGCTCGCCACCCAATCGATCCTTGAAGGTCACGAGCCCGGGCTGCGTGAAGTCCGACCGCCCGAGATCGAGTTTGAGGCCAGCCGCCTTCGCATCCCGAATCGTGCGCCAGAAGAAAACGGATCGTCAATCCGCTGGCGATAGGTGGTGTCGGACCCGCCGTACTTATAGACAACGGTGTCTCGAATGGTGAAGGTCATGATCGCGGCGACCGGCCGCCTCCCCCTCGAAGCCAGACGAATTGTCAGACGATCACCAAAGCCCGCAACAAGGTTCTGGAACCACTCAAACGGCTGCGGCGGGACGCCGTGGCGACGGCGGGTCATGCGCAACAGCCGATAAAACGAAGCGAGCTGCCCGGGAGGAGCCTTCCGAATACTCGAGTCCCTCTCTGTTCGCGCGACGAATCGCGCGCTGGACGCATGACGGATGGAATCGTTTTTCGATGGCATCACAAGCCTGAGTCAGGTCAATCGTGTGCAGACAGAAACGTTGCCCGGCCTGGACCGTCCCCGATTGCTCGTGACGCCATAGCGTCGAGCGACGCGGACGCAGTTCGACAACCTTCCATATGCCGGCGCTGATTTCCTGCCTCAGAAAAGCGAGGATGGCATCGGTGGCTTCCTGACGATCGGTCAGGGGATCACAGTGATCAGAGAACGGCAGCGAGATCAGGCGGTTTCCGGTCGAGCTCTTCACGCCGCAGAACGGGATGCCGTCGGTAAGGCGATGGCCACTCGCAGCGTTCGTCAGCACGATGGGCACGTAGTTGTAGGGGGACGCGAGCGCTTCCAGCCAGCTTGTGCAATGGAAAAGCGACGCATCTGGATGGTTGTCGACAAAGTCTGTCCAGCGTCGATCGGTCAGCGGGTCGATGAGTAGACGCTCATCGTCGCGGCGCCCGCGGCGGCCCAGCGGTAGACCACGTCGATCGTCGGCCAAGGTCGCGAAGGCCACGCGGGCCCGCTCGGAGAGCGGTCCCTCGACGTGCCAGCCATCCCCGTCTGGCATGAGCGCCATCGCGCGCGGCGTTACGCCACCAGCGTGTTGACTTCGCCGGGATCGCCGCCCAGATGCGCCCGCTCGCGCGCAGCTCGCAAGTGCGACAAGCAGATCACCGTAGACGCGGCGTGCGCCCGCGGTCCGACAGGTAGTCGGGGTGCGCGATGAACTGGCCAGGCCGTTGCCGCCATGATCGCGCGAGCTGCCGCTTCCACGACGCGATCGAGTAGTCGCCCAGGATGTGGAACAGCGAGTAGTCCTGGGTCGTCGTGAGCGGCAGCTCCAGAATCGTGCCGATGAAGTACGGCATCACCGTGCAGCAGCCGCCCCGCTGCGGCTCGAGATGGGCGACGTTCGGCACCGACATGTCGTAGGAGAAGTCGAAGGCGTCGAACCACTCCTGCTCGCGGTACATCGAGCCGGAGCGGAATCCACGGCAGTCGAACTCGCGCGCGTACCGTTGATCCGCGCCGCCCGCCGCAGGAACTCGTCTCGTCTGTGAAACAAGCAGCCGTCGTGATTCAGGTCGTGAAGGTTCACTTCGAACCCCGTCCGCCGAACCAGATCGCACAGCGCCTCAGCCGGCAGGCTTCGTGGTTCAGGCACGATCTGAAAGGCCGACTTCACCTCAAACGAGTCGTCCAGGTCCATCAGAGCCGGCAGAAATCGCGACCCTGCCACGCCCTCGACGTCGTGCGTCATCATGGCGCAGCCCTCGCGCCCATCGGGCCAGAACCAGACGAAGGGCACCCGCTGCGTGTCCGAGGCTTTCAGCACCAGCTCCATCATCGCCGCATCAGCGTTTCGACGCTGAAGTCGACCGGCCAGCGGGGAAACGAGATGCGATTCCAATCCGCCGAGCCGAGACTGCTGCAGGTGCTTCCGCAGCGCGACCGGCAGCACGGGCCGAAGGGAGTAGTACAGCGCTCGCGCCACGGCGTCAGACATGAGTGCCGACTCGACGAGTGCGGTGCTCGCACTGCTGATATCGCTCCTCGCCGAAGGTTCGTCAGTGACTTCGGCCAGATCGAAAGGCAGGCCCAATCGCCCGCCCGTCACGACGGGCCGTCTCCTGCCGAACGTTCCGGCGGCCGCCGGCGTGAGTGCGCGCGTGCCGGGAGCGCGTCCGCCAGCAGAACTGAAGTATGCCCGCCTCGCCGAAATGAAAGAAGCCTGTCATTCGCCGGACGCGCTCGGCCGCCGCGAAGGAGACCAGTTCGACCGGGCATTCGAAGTAGTCGACGAAATGCCGCGCTGCCGGGGTCTGTGCCCCGAGCGCAGCTCGCCGATCAGGTCAGCAGGACTGCCATGCGATTGGGAATGAGCGAGAGAGCGAGCTCAGACGCTCGGCAGCAGCGGCTACAGGGCGACGAGCTTGCCGCGGTCCTTCAGCGACTGGTCGGCCGCCTCGAGCAGCCTGACGACGCGCAGGCCGGCTGCCCGTCGTTGATCGGCGTCCGATCGTTGACGATGCAGTCGACGAAGTAGTCGAGCTCGACCTTCAGCGCTTCGGTCTGCTCGCACTTCGGCGCCCAGACGTCGCCGGAGCGATAGCTGACCAGCAGGTCGTAGACGCCCTCGCCGTTGGTGATCTGCACGCCCTTGTCGTAGATCTTGATCTTCTCGTCGGCCTCGAGGTCGTTCCAGACCAGCATCTTGTCCTTGCCGCCGATCAGCGTCGTCCGCACCTTGACCGGCGACAGCCAGTTGACGTTGACGTGCGCGATGATGTTGCCGGGAAAGTAGATCGTGATGAACGCCATGTCGGCATGGCCGTTCAGGTGATTGCCGCCGGTCGCCACGACCGCCTCGGGCTGCTCGCGTGATGATGTAGTCCATGATCGACAGATCGTGCGGCGCGAGGTCCCAGACGACGCTGACGTCGTGCTGGAACAGCCCGAGGTTCACGCGCGTCGAGTCGAAGTAGTAGAGCGGCCCGAGCGTGCCGGCGTCGACGATCTCGCGGATCTTCCGCACCGCGCCGCTGAAGAGGAAGGTGTGATCCACCATGATCTTCAGGTTCTTGCGCTCGGCCAGCTCGATCAGCTCTTCGGCCTGCCGCGGCGTCGACGTGAACGGCTTCTCGACGAACACGTGCTTGCCGTTCTCCAGCGCCGCCTTCGCGAGCTCGTAGTGCGTCCAGACCGGCGTGACGACCGCGACCGCGTCGATGTCGGGCGAGCGCAGGACTTCGGTGAAGTCGGTCGTGAGGTGAACGCCGGGATAGACCTTGTGCGCGCGCTTGAGCGCGGCCGGGCTCTTGTCGCAGACCGCCACGAGCTCGGCGCTGCTCGAGGCCGTGAAAGTTGCGGACGATGTTCGGACCCCAGTAGCCGTAGCCGATGACGCCGACGCGAACGGCGTCGGCGGGTCGACGCGCTCGCGGGCTCGATCGTACGGCGGCGTCGAGAACCGGATCGTGATCAAGCTCGACTCATTCGGCACTCCGTGCATCCGTGGTCGACGCGGCGCAAGACCCGCGCCGGATTGCCGGCGACGATGGTGTCGGGCGGCACATCACGCGTGACACGCTGCCGGCGCCGACGATGGCGCGCTCGCCGATGACGACGTTCGCGAGAATCGTCGCGCCGGAGCCGATCGACGCGCCCGGTCTTCACGAGCGTCGTCTCGACCTTCCAGTCCTTCTCCGTCTGCAGCTGCCCGTCGACGTCGTCGCGCGCGGGAACGAGTCGTTGACGAACATCACGCCGTGGCCGATGAACACGTGGTCCTCGATGGTCACGCCTTCGCAGATGAACGTGTGGCTCGAGATCTTGCAGCGCCGGCCGACGGTGGCGTTCTTCTGAATCTCGACGAACGCGCCGATCTTCGTTTCGTCGCCGATCTCGCAGCCGTAGAGGTTGATGAACTTCGACAGCTTGACGTCCTTCCCGAGCTTCACGTCGGGCGCGATGCAGACGATACGGTCTCTCGTCCTGGAAGGTCAGCAGGCACCCTTTCCCGCGATGACCGCCCGCGGCGTCGCCAGAAGAATCTTCAGATCGGTCCACAGCGAGAGCGTCCGGGCGTAGCGCAGGTCGAGGCGCACCATCTCGTCGAACGTCGTGCGGCTGCGCCCGGTGACCTGCCACAGGCCGGTAATCCCGGCTTGGCATCGAGCACCCGGCGGCAGATGCCAGCGCCTTGTACTGCTCGACCTCGTACTGCAGCGGCGGCCGCGGCCCGACGAGCGACATGTCGCCGACGAGCACGTTCCAGAGCTGCGGCAGCTCGTCGAGGCTGGTCTTGCGCAGAACGTGCCCGATCGGCGTGATCCGCGGATCGTTGGTCAGCTTGAACACACCGGGCGCTGCAGCGCTCTCCTGACCGCCCTTGATGAACTGCGTGACGTACGCCTGATGGACCGCGTGGCCCGCGTCCGGACGCATCGTGCGGAATTTCAGCATCGTGAAGGGCTTCATCCCCTGGCCGACCCGTTCCTGGCGGAACAGGACCGGCCCCCTGGACGTCAGCTTGACGGCCGCGGCAATCAGCAGAAACAGCGGCGACAGCAGCCGCCAGCAGCGAGACGCTGCCGAGGACGTCGAGCGTTCGCTTCAGCACGTCGTGGACCCGCGCGTGCGGCGAGCGGGCGTCGCGAGGCGCGCGCGTCGAGCGCTGGTATGCACGTGCAGCCGGACCGCGAACCGCCGGAAGTCCGGAGCTCCAACAAACGTCGCCAATTCGCGCCGGATTCGGCTTTCGACGCTGACCAATTGCGCGAAATTGAGCTCGCGCATGTCGGTCAGCAGCACGCCGATTGCTTCGTCCGGCCGCAGCCAACCGATGACGTCGCTGGCTCGAGTGCCGGTCGCAATCGCGGCGGCGGCCTCCCGCATCAACTCGGCCGAGCGGCCATCCGTCAGCTCGACCGTCAGGACCGCGAAGGCCTTGTCCGACCGATCAACGCGCTTCTGTTCGCGGGCGATGGCCGTCGCGAACAGGGCGGCATCGAGAATTCGGCCACGGTGCGAGCGCCGAGCACGGGGCTGCGTCGCCGGCTTGGCGTCGGCTCGTACGGAGCGCCGAGGAAAATTCAGGCCGCTGCTGACTCGTGCGCGCGGACGGCCTGGCTGACGGTAATGCCATCTCGCTCAGCTCCAGGCCCTCTCGTCTCGGATCGTGTTCACGCGGATATCCAGGCGGCTCGACACGTCGACGGGGAAATGCGTCTCGAAACGGCGGCGGATGCGGTCGACGCGTGCGCCGGATGCTGTCGTGCTGTCGTTCTTCGGCGACCTCGGTCAGGACCGCGCCGGCGACGCGCTGGTCCTCGTACCAGCCAATGAAATCGGTCTCGCGCACGCTCTGCGCGAGAGCCAGCGAACAGCCGCTCGCTCGTGGCCTGCGGCATGTGCGTCGGAATGCCATCGACGATCCTTCAGGTCGACCCGCAACAGCACGCAGGGGCGAGCCGAACGGATGCGACGCTCGCGTTCGATGTCCAGGAAGTAGTGAAAGGCCGGCTCGCCGTAGACGTGGAGCAGCTCGCCGGTCCAGCGCGAGCGAAAACGAGGCGCCATTGCGCAAGTGACTTCGGTAGTCGAATTGATCCATCGGAGAGCGTGTGCACGGCCAGTTGTGCAAATGGATCGCCAGCGGTTGAGGTCTTGCGACAATCGCGATGAAATCGTCTAACTCGTTCTGAATTGAACAGAGATGCTGGCATCAGCGTCGAGCGGCTTTCGACGCGATATACGCGTCGGCGCGCCCGACAGTCGCGGCATTCGCGATGAAAAGTCAGCCGCGAATCGCGACATCTCCAAATTGGCAGCCTGGAAGCACTTGCGGTCGTCGTTTCGGACAGAGCTTCGCCCCGTCACTTACAGGTGCTGGTCTCGGGGAAAACCTGGCGGACCGTCGGGGTGACCGGAGCAAAGAACCCTCCGGCAGCGAATTCGCGTCGATCTGACTGATAACTACTTATTCAATTAACTACTTACAATCAGATGTCGACTTGCCGATGGCCATGTCAGGCAGTCAAATGTCTGCGTCATGGCGAACTTTAGTACGCGAGCCATGAGATATTTGCGAGCCGCTGAATGCGAGCCTAATTGCCGGGAGGCGTCACAGCCAGGTTCAGCGATCTGCCAATCTGCGTCTGCGTCGTCGGAGTAGTACTCATACGTGCCGGCTTCGGCCTGGTCGCTGGCATTGAGCACGACCCCGAGAATGCGATCTCGACCCAGCGCGTCGATCGCCTGCTTCACGCCTTCCAGCGGCGTGCGGCCGGCTCGAACGACCAGCAGCACGGCCTCCACCAGCGGGCACAGCAGTGTCGCGTCGGTCGTTGCCGCCAACGGCGGCGTATCGACGATCACCCAATCGAATTTCTCGGACGCGTCTTGAATCAGCGCCTGTAACCGCGCTGATGTCAGCCCGCTGAGGGGATCGGAATCCGGCTGACCGGCCGGCAGCAGCGTCAAGGTGTCCGTCAACTGCACGAGTGACGGCTTCCGATCGTCGTGGGCCTTCAGCGCTTCACTGAGCCCCGGTCCGGCCGGCACACCGGCAGCCCGGCTGATCGCGGGGCGGCGGAGATCTCCTTCGACCAGCAGAACGCGCCGGCGATACGCCTCGCTGAGCACCAGGCTCAAGTTGACGGCGGTCATCGTCTTGCCGTCGGCGGCGAGCGCGCTCGTCACCATCAGCGTGCGGAGGTTCTCGGTCCGTTGGACATGAAGAAGCGTCGCCGCGAGACGCCGAAACTGATCGGCCAGTACCGGATTGCTTTGCGCTCCGATCGCCAGCCGCTCGCGCCAGCCGGCCGCAAAGCGCTCGACCGCCGACCGACAGTGTTCGGACGATGCGGCGTCGCGACTCGCAGCGGCGGCGGAGCCGTGGACCGTGGTCGTCGAAGGCGCGTTCGGCCCTGAACTCGCCTTCCGCAGCGCTCCACGGCGACACAAAGGGGCCGCCTCCGGCCCGCGGTAATTCCTGATCACGCCGTAGTGCCGCCGGCTCGCCGAAGAGCTTCGTCGATGCGTCCCATGGTTCCTTTCTGTCAGACCACGAACTTCCAGAGCTGCGAGTGCCCAGAATCCGTAGGCGCCGGCCACCGCGACCAACAGGACGGCCACTCGCCGCAATCACCCGGACGCGTCGCCGGCGGCGGCGATCCGCGTCGAGCATCACAAACGGAACGTGCGCCAGATCGGCAGTTGCAGAACATCCTGGACGTCCTGCGCCGAATGAAACGTGCGGTCGCGAAATTCCAGCAACGCCGCGAGCGCCACGCCGAGCATCAGGCCGGCAGCGGCTCCCATCGCGTTCACCTGCATTCGATTGACGCCCGTCGGTCGAACCGGCGGACGAGCGGGATCGAGCACGCGAAACTGCTCGCCGATCTGGCGGCGTTCGAGCTCGACGGCGACTCTCGACTGCTCGCTCTTCGCCAGCAGGCTCTCGTAGGCGGCCTGCTGCGTCTTGTAATCGCGCGTCAGCGCGATCCACTCCGATTCAACGCCCGGGATCTCCTCGATGCGGCGCTGATAGGCGGCCAGCGTCTCGCGCAGCCGCTTTTCCTCCGCCTCCTTGAACGCGATCTGGCGCTCGAGGCTGTCGATCTCCGCGCGCGTCTGCCGCAAACGCTCGCGGCGAGCCGCCAGCTTCTGGCGACAGCGGCGCCTGCGGCGGCCACTGGACTGCCGTCCGCCGGCTTCGCGCGCGGCGACTTCCTGCGCGACGCGCGCTTCGAGCTCGGCGATGATCCGTTTCGCGCGAACGACATCCGGGTGCTCGGGCTTCAGACGAAGCAGCAGCCGCGCAGAGCGTCTCTTGCGCGGCGGCGAGCTGTTGTGCTGGCGGAAGCGCCACGGCGCGCCGATCCATCGCCCGGCTTCTCGGCGGCGTTCGGAACCGGCGGCGGCGGCGGCGGCGGCGCCGTCAGCTCGAGCTCCGCGTCGTTGTAGAGCCGCTCGAGCATCAGCTTGCGATCGCGATCGCGGGCGAGCGACTCGACCAGCGCCTGGATGCTCAGCTGCGTGTTCTGAATCGCCTGCATGTTCGACTCGAGCTGCGTCGGCAGGCGGCCGGCATTCCGCTGCCGGAACTCCTCGAGCTTCTGCTCCTGCGCTTCGAGCTGCCGCCGCGTTTCGGCGAGCTGCGATTCGAGGAAGTCGTTGGTCGCCTGCGCGAGCTGCCCGCGATCTTTCGCGTTCAGGTCGATGAACAGTCCGCCGAGCCGCTCGGTCACTCGCGTCGCGATCTCGCGATCGGTGTAGGTGAACCGCACGTAGAAGGCGTCGGCTTCGCCGGCTCGACGCACGTCGAGATCACCGGATCGACGCGCACGTCGCTGCCGCATCAGGTCGACGACATCCTGCATCGGCAGACGCGCGCGACGCTCCTGGATAGAGATTCATCTCGTTGATCAGGCTCTCGAGCGCCGTTCGGCTGAGCACCTGCTGCGACAGCGCGTTCAAGCCGCTCTTCGGTCCGCATCGTCACGGTCGATTGAACGTAGCGAATCGGGCACGCGCTGCGGGATCACCTGGATCAGCATCTCGGACTGGAAGGTGTCCTGAAGCTGCGAGGACACCACCAACGCCGCGTAGGCGCCCAGTACCAGACCGCCGACAATCAACCAGCTCCGCCGCCACGCCATCGCGGCGAAATCGAGCGGCGTGTACTGTCGTCCAGGAAGCATCAGTCGTTGTTCCTCGATGCGCGGTTCGTTCCGCGCTGACCATCGGGCCGCTCACGCCCGCCGACAATCGGCAGGTTCATCGCCAGCCCCACCCGCACCGCGTTGCGTTGAACGTTCGTCGGAAGCTGGCGAAGGATGGGATCGATGTTGCGGACGTCGTACTGATAGTGGTCGTAGCTGACCAGCGCGGACCACTTCGTCGACAACAGCAGGCGCAACTGGGCCGTCGACGTGTAGGTATCGTAGGAGCCGGCCGTGCCGATACTCGCCTGCCCTTCGGCGTAACCTGCCGAGAGAGTCAGTTCGAGGGGCCTGGCGACGAATCCTCCCACACGGACGAGTCCGGCATCAGTCGTAAACGCGTCGCCGCTGATGCCTTGCAGCGCGCCGACCGTTCGCCGATAGTCGGCCGACATACTCCAGCTCCGCGCCCAGTCGAGCCGCAGGGCTCCATAGCCCGCCGGCAACCAGACGTTTACGCTTTCACGCGTGAGCCGCTCGCGCGTGAAGGCGCGAATCGCGCCACCGCCGAACGACACCACAAGTCGACGCGTCGGCGAGAACGCGCGCTCGAGCTCCAACCCTGCGTCGGCGGTGTGCGTCTGAAGCGGAATCCAACCCAGTGGCTCCAGCAGCCGCGAATCAGCGTATCCATACGAGAGCCTCAACTTCGACCGTCGGCTCAAGTTCTTGCCGTAGAACACGGAACCGACGCCCGCGCGCGAGTCACCGTTCTGGTCCTGATAATCGCGCGTGTCGTAGCCGTACGACATGCCGAGGACGTCACGAGGCGACCATTGCGATGTAAAGTCGACCCTGCTCGCGGCCGCCCAGGACCGCCGGCTGCTCGAGGCATGCAGCGGATTCTCCTCGGGCAACGCGATGAAATCGACCGCCGGCCTCAGCGCCGCAAAGCCGCCGATGTTGTAATAAGGTTCGTTTCGAATTCCCTGCCGGAGATCAAGCCGATGCCGCGTGCCGGCACCAAAATGCACCAGCGCATCCGCTCCGTACTTCGGCGTCAATCCGACGTTCCGAAAGGAGTTCACGTAGCCGCGTCCGGAAACGTCGAACAGCCTGGACCCTTTGCCTTGTTCGAGTTTCAGGGTTCCGTCGGCGTAACCCGTGTACCCGGACTGAGATGCGACGTCGGGATTGAGGGCCACCTGGTCTGCGGTGAGGTTGTCATCGTAGCTGCCGAGCGTGGTTGCCGAAACGCGTCACGCGTGCGCCAGCTGGTCGACTCGCTCCGCGGCGCGACGTGCACGCTGCGGACGCTCGAGCACCTGCGCGCCGCTGACCGCAGGCACACACGTCGCCGAGAACGAAAGCCAGCAGAACGCGGCGCAGCCATGACTACGGCACCACGACCGTGTCGCCAGGCTGCAGCTCGATGTTCTGCTCCAGCCCCTTGCCCCTCGACACGTCCGAGTATCTGAACTTGTAGCTTTTCTGCTGGCCGTTGACGGTCCGCAGGACGACGATGTTGTCTTTGTCGGCGTACTCGAGGAGTCCGCCCGCGACCGCGATCAGTTGCATCACCGTGCGGGGTCCGGTCAGCGGGTACGGTCCGGGCTTGGTCACCTCACCGGTGATGAACACCTTCCGGCTGTTGATCTGCTTGACCGCGACCGTGACGCTCGGTTCGGTAATGAGGCGCGACGCGGCTTTCTCGATTTCGTCCTTCAATAGCTCCGGGCTGAGGCCGGCGGCGCGAATGTCGCCGACCAGCGGCAGCGTGATCATGCCGTCGGGCCGAACGGTGACTTCACCGCTCATCTCCTGATCGCGCCAGAAGTGAACGCCAAGAACATCTTCGGGACCGATGACGAATCCCTTCGGGACCGCGGTGTTCGGCGGCACGACGGGGGCATACGACGTGGGACGATCCTGCGCGTGGATCGATCCCGCATGCAGGAGACAACGACAGAGGAACGCCGCGACAAGGGACCTTCGCATCGCACTCACATCTTCAGAAAAACGAAAACCGCCGCTTCCGCCCGTGCGTCCCGAACATGGCCGCAGGGGCTTCGGGTTCCTCTTCCGGCCGTGCCGGCTCCGGCGCGTCCGTCGGCTCGGAGCTGGGTTTGGGCAGCTCCTCGGCGTGCGCGGCTCGCTTGAGATCGAAGTCGCGGCAGACTTCGTCGACGAGCGCGCGCGTGACCGGGTGTTCCTGGGCCGCGAAGCCGCCAATCAACGCGTTGTCGCAGATGACGTTGATCGTCCGCGGCACGCCCTGCGACGCGTCGTGGATGGCGAGGACCGCTTCGCGCGTGAAGATCTTCGCGGGCTCGCCGCCGGCGATCCGGAGCCGGCCGGCGATGTAGGCGCCGGTCTCCTGGAACGTGAACAGCCCGAGCTCGCAGCGCAGCGAGATCCGCTGCTTCAGCTGGCGCAGGTTCGCCTCGTTCAGTCGGTCGGCCAGCTCGGGCTGGCCCGCCAGCACCACGTTCAGCAGCTTCTCCGTCGGCGTCTCGATGTTGCTGAGCAGCCGCACTTCCTCGAGCAGTTCGTACGGAAGGCTCTGCGCCTCGTCGAGGATCAGGCCGTTGAAGACGCCGGCCTGTCGTTTCGCGACCAGGTGGCGCCGCAGCTCGAACAGGAACTGCGTTTTCGACGCGGCCGCCTCGGCCGGCAACCCGAAGCCGGCGGCCAGGAACTCGTAAAACTCGGCGCGCGTCAGCGTCGGGTTGCTGAGCAGCACGCATTCGACCACTTCCCGATCGACCTCGCCCAGCATCGCCTGCACGAGCGTCGTCTTGCCGGTGCCGGCTTCGCCGATGAGCAGCGTCAACCCGCGCGGCGTCGTCAACCCGTAGCGCAGGTTGCTCAGCGCCTCGCGCTGCGCGGCCCGTCAGGTACAGGAAGCGCGGGTTCGGAACGAGATCGAACGGCCGCTCGCGCAGCCCGAAAAACCGTTCGTACATGGGTTACTGCCGATACTCTTTGAACGGCAGCTGGCAGTCGTGCTTCCGCAGGAAGTTCAGGAACCGCTTGTAGTCGCGCGATTCCATGTTGAACAGCTTCAGGACGATCTTGTAGTTGCCGCGCGCCTCCTCGAGACCCTTGTGCACCAGGTCGCGGACGTTGTTCCGCGTGATCTCGCGGTTCATGTAGAGCGGATACACCGCGGTCCAGAACGACTCGCGCTCGTCGACCAGCTTCTTGAACAGATCGTCGGCGACGGTGCGGCGGCGTTCGCGTGCGCGGCCGCATCGCCGATCATGCTCGGCGTGCGGATCTCGTGTCCGAGATCTTCGACGCGGATCACCTCGCGGCGGCCGGTGACGACCAGCCGCTCGATGACGTTCTCGAGCTCGCGGACGTTGCCCGGCCACGTGGTACTCGCACAAGCGCCGTCATCGCTTCGGGCGCAATCTCCCGAACGATATAGTGCGGTCCGTGCCCGTTGCCGTTGCCGTTGCCGTTGCCATTGCCGTTCCCGTTGCCGTTGCCGCTGAACCTGCGGAGGAAGTGGTCGACGAGCGGCGGAATGTCCTCGCGCCGCTCGCGGAGCGGCGGCACGATCAGGTGGATGACGTTGAGCCGGTAGAACAGATCCTCGCGGAACTGGCCCTGCGCGATCAGGTCGCGCAGGTTCCGGTTGGTGGCGGCGACGATGCGGACGTTGCGCGCCATGCCGGTGCGTTCGGCGCCGACCTTCTGAATTTCGCCCGTTTCCAGGAACCGGAGGAGCAGCCCCTGCATGCGCAGGGTCATCTCGCCGATTTCGTCGAGGAAGATCGTGCCGTTGTCGGCCAGCTCCAGTTTTCCGGGCTTGTCGCGATAGGCGCCCGTGAAACTGCCCTTCACATGGCCGAACAGCTCCGACTCGAGCAGCGTTTCCGGAATGCCCGCGCAGTTGACCGGCACGAACGCGGCGTCGGCTCGCGGACTGGCGGCGCAAATCGCGCGCGCCACGACTTCCTTGCCGACGCCGCTCTCGCCGGTAATGAGCACCTTCGCGTCGGAGCGCGCGACACGCTCGACTTCGGCCGCGAGCTCCGCCATGACGGGGCTCGTCCCGATCAAACTGACATGGCCGTTTTGTCTCATCGGCTCAACCCTTCGAACCCCTATCAAACTGCAACGGTGGTATTCGCCAGTTGTGCAAGGACGCGTCCCGAGGACACGGCGAAGTGCGTCGCAATGAGTGCAAATCGTTGCAGCTCGTTGGACTAACGGCCGATAGCGACGTCGAGAGCAGTCGCGATTCGTCTCAGACGCGCAAAACATCCGCAGCTGAGGGGCTTCAGGCTGAAAAAAGTCAGCCAATCAAAGAGACTTTATGGCTGCGGGAGGAAGTCGAAAGATCCCCCAAAAGTGTGATTTCGCGAGATCGGAACACGCTCGGTCAACTTTTCGTCATTCTACACACCTTTTCCCTGCACTCTGATCAGCATTCGAGCTAAATGATTGTTCAATGATTCTAGTTAACGTCGCATTGATACGTTTGCGACCATTCAGGACACCATGGTACGTACGGTGACACAATGGTTGACGTGGATAGTCACGTACTGGTAGGATGTCTGCGTAGCGTCGGTTTTCCGGACTTTCTACGGCGGCGCAGCAGACACCTCATCAGCCAATCGAAACGTCAGCTATCGAAGAGGATCGCCTCGTGTCGCTTGCACCCCGTCCGGAAATGCAGCTCATCGGTCAGAGCGAAGCCATTCGCGATTCTCCAGGCCGACATCGAGTGCGCCGCGCGCTCCGATGCCAAGGTCCTGATCACCGGCGAAACAGGCGTCGGCAAGGAAGTCGTCGCCCGCCATATTCATCAGCGGAGCGGACGCGCAGCCGGTCCGCTGCTCACGGTCAACTGCGCCGGCTTGCCGGACTCGCTGCTCGAATCCGAGCTGTTCGGACACGTGCGCGGCAGCTTTACGGGCGCGTACCGCGACAAGCCGGGCCTGCTCGAAATGGCGCCGAACGGCACCGTCTTCCTCGACGAAGTCGGCGAGATGAGCCCGCGCATGCAGGCGGTGCTGCTTCGCTTCCTCGAGACCGGCGAAATTCAGCGCATCGGCGCCGACCGTTCGCATACTCGCGTCAACGTCCGGCTGATCACGGCGACCAATCGCGAGCTCAGAACTCACATCGAGGCCGGCGCGTTCCGCGAGGATCTGTACTTCCGCCTGAACGTGATCAGGCTGTGCATTCCGCCGCTCAGGGAACGCACCGAGGACATCACCCTCCTCGTCGATCACTTCATGGATTTCTACAGCCGGCAGCATCGGACGCCGCGGCCGGAGGTTTCGCCGGGCGCGATGGAACAGCTGCTGGCGCACCGGTGGCCTGGAAACGTCCGCGAGCTGAAGAACGTCGTCGAACGCGTCATCCTGAAAGTCAACGGCCGCCCGATCCGCGCGGTCGATTTGCCGCCCGATGTCTTCGGGCCGCCGCGCGCCGCGGCCGCGCGCCACCGATATCGAAAGCGGACCCCACGCCGGCGACGTCGCAGGCCGACGAGCTCGCCGCTCGAATGCTGAAGCACGGGGAGTCGTTCTGGTCGGTCGTCTACCCGATGTTCATGTCGCGTGATCTGACCCGGGCCGACCTGCGCAAGATCATCAAGATTGGACTGGAGAGCACGAACGGCAACTACCGGCTGCTGACGCAGCTCTTCAACATGGGCGACGAAGACTACAAGAAATTCCTGAATTTCCTTCGCAAATACGACTGCCACTTGCCGTTCCAGCTGTTCCGCGTCGCGCCTGGGCGGAGCGTCCGTCTGCAAGCTCGTCGCAGAACCGGACGCCAGCCGCCGCCAATATGTAATAAGTTAGGGAGCATGACGCCGGAGGAAGTCGAAGGCCCGCCAGATCGTCGTCGTCGACGACGATCCCGCCGTGCTCGCCACGCTCGTCGAACGTTCTCAAGACCTGGGGATACGAGCTGCGTTCCCGTTCAACGCGATTCGAGGACGCACGCGCGTTTCTGTCCGAAAACGCTGCAGACATTCTGATCGTCGACGTGCGTCTTGGAAAGTACAACGGCCTGCAGCTCGATTCACCTCGCGACGGCAGAATCATCCCGGAGATGATGGTCGTCGCTGTCTCTGGCTACGACGACCCGGTGCTGCGCGCTGCGGCAGCGGATGCGGGCGCCGCGTACTTCTTGAAGCCGATCGAGTTTCCCCACCTTCGCGAGCATCTCGCCGCCGCCTGAGGCGCCGACCGTCGGCGTCTCGCGCCGCACAGATACTGTTGACGTCGGGCGGCAAGCTCTGCAAGGATGTGGCGCCCACCTTGGCCGCTCAACAGCCGTCGCAGCGCGCTGGTCGTCGATCGCGGATCCGAGTATTCGTGTCGCAACTCGCTCCGATCATCACGGCGTCTGGCTTCGCTGCATCCCGGTGAGCGAGTTCGCCGCCGCGCGCCTCGAGCTGTACATGCGAAGTCCGGACGTTCTGGTCGCGAACGTTCGCCTCGGCGCATTCAACGGCATCCATCTCGCCTATCTGGCGAAGATCAACAGGCCCCAGACACGCGTGATGATTTACGGCGAGGACGATCGCATGCTGGCGGGTGAAGATCCAGATCGGCGGGTGCGTTCTACGAACGCGTGGAGTTCGTTCCCTACGCACTTACCGGTTTCCTGACGGGCGCGCTGCCCGGCGCGGGATCGCCGCGCACGTCGATCGTCACCGATCGTCGCCAGGTGTTCCGCGGCGGGCGACGTATCACGGATCTTCCGATCCTGCACGCGCCAGCCGGGATGTAGAAGTCGCATTTGCGACTGTTCGTAGCGGCCCCGTCAACACAGACGGCCACCAAGGACACAAAGGGATTGTGGTGAATCTGGCGACGACGAACTGGAAACCGCAAGAGCGTTTTCCGTTACGACGCAGCAACACGGTAGCCGCTAGGCGGCGTCCGTGGCGAGCGGCGCGCCGACCGCGGTGTGCAACGCGGCCTCGACGTCGCGCGTGGTCGGCCGCGTAAAGATATCGAGGGCGCCGGTGATACCGCAACGCTGACAGAGATCCGGCGGAGCCGGAGTGGCGATCACGAAAGGGATGTGAGCGAGCGCCGGACGACGCCGGACGTCGTGGAAGCGGTTCAATTCGGACGCGAACGGCAAGCCGACTTCGTACACAACGGCAGCTGGATCGCTTTCGTCAACGACTCGCTCGAGATCGTCGACAGTCGACCAGCACGCTATCGTGTCGTACCCCGCGTCCTCGAGGATGCGCCTCATGAACTCGGCAACCGAGGGTTGCTGACTGAAGGCAATCACGGTGCTGCGAGCGCGGAGCATGTGGCCGCGCCTCCGCAAGAGAGGTGCCAGCAGCAGCCGCGATGGTTCGCCGGCTGCCACCACAGTTTTGTCAGCGATGGCCTGACAAATCCTGCCTGGCGGCGACAACACTCCCGCGTTCAGTAGAAAAGTGGCCGGGACACCCGGCGGATCAGGACGGAATCCTGATGTGGATCACGTTCAATGCGTAGTACAGGCCAGAGTCGAATTCTCCAGAATCGACCAACTGCGCGAGGGGCTGGGACGTCGTTGCGACAACCTGCACCGCACGATCGTTCTGTTTCAACCAGCGAAACAATTGCTCCTGTTCATCGCGCGACAGGGCGTCGACGTCCTCGAGAACGAGTGTGCGAGCGTTGGCATCCGGCGGGACCGGCAGCGCGACGCCAGTGGTCCAGCGAACGACAATCGGCCTGAAAACGCCTTGTAACGAGGCGAGCATTGCCGAAACGGTGTCGCGCGGGCCGCCAATGAGGACGTTGGGATGCCAGGCGCGAAGAACAGCGAGCTCCTCGACCGGCACGATGCGAAGACGGTTCCCCCCAACCCGGCGCCGACTGGGAACGGCGTCGGGTTGCTGTGGACATGCTTTTCCTTTATGAAAAACCAACACTATTGGGTAACGGTTGACTTTAGTCAAGCACTTTCCGGGCGCATGACCAAGTCATCGTGCATTTCACAGAACTATTGACGAATGAGCGTTATGGGCACCTGTCTTGCTCGAAATGTGCGCACTGTGGCATTTCATCGCGTTCTCATCGTCGAACCCGACACTATCCTGCGCCTGCAGATGCGGAACGCAGTCGGGAACCTTGCCGGCGTCGACGCTGAATCCGGTGTACCAACCGCGCGGCAACGACTGTTGACAACGGCGCTCAACTGGCTGGTCACGAACATTCGGCTGGACGCGTACAACGGGCTGCATCTGGCGTATCTCGCGAAAATGGCGCAGGAGCCGCCAAACATTCTGGTGTATGGCGAGCGAGTCCGACCTGATCCTCGCACGCGAAGCGCAGCAACTCGGCGCCTTCTACGAGTCGAAGGAAATCAATCGTCAAGAGCCTGGCGGCATATCTCACGAGCCTTCTGCCGCCGAGCGACCGCCGCGATGTCGCCGTCCACGATCGGCGC
The DNA here is from genome assembly GCA_963720005.1 of uncultured Acidobacteriota bacterium. GTDB lineage: Bacteria > Acidobacteriota > Vicinamibacteria > Vicinamibacterales > CAVVIG01 > CAVREM01. Next base: position 22,309 of record CAVREM010000113.1, read on the forward strand.
CTGGCGTTCCGGGGCGGACGTCGGAGCGGTGATGCGGCCCGTTCAGCGATTCAATGCGGATGGCGCAAGGCGGCGGGCAGTCCACGCCTCGGGACCCGCAGTGTCACCGATCGGTGAGCCGTCGGGTTATCCCGCGGGCTGAAGTAATTCGCGTCACATGCGACGCGGCCGACAGGCGCTGCGAGGTCCGCATCCACCATCATCTCGACAGCTGCTTGAAGTCGACCTGCGGCTTCCAGCCCAGTGTCGTCTGTGCCTTCGACGCGTCGCCGAGCAGGTGATCAACTTCCGCCGGGCGCAGAAGCGCCGGATCGACCTTGACGTATTTCTGCCAGTCGAGTCCGACGCGGGCGAAGGCGATCTCGACCAGCTCGCGGACCGAGTGGCTGACGCCAGTGGCGATGACGAAGTCATCAGGCTGGTCCTGCTGCAGCATCAGCCACATCGCGCGCACGTAGTCGCCCGCGAAGCCCCAGTCGCGCTGCGCGTCCAGGTTGCCGATCGGGAGCGAGTCGGCCAGTCCGAGCTTGATCCGCGCCACGCCGTCCGACACCTTGCGCGTGACGAACTCGAGCCCGCGCCGCGGCGATTCGTGGTTGAAGAGCATGCCCGACACCGCAAACAGGTCGTAGCTCTCGCGATAGTTGACCGTGATGTAATGCGCGAACACCTTCGACACGCCGTACGGACTGCGCGGGTAGAACGGCGTCAGCTCGGTCTGCGGCACCTCGCGCACCTTGCCGAACATCTCGCTCGACGACGCCTGATAGAACCGGATCGCCGGATCGACGCGCCGGACCGCGTCCAGCAGCCGGGTCACCCCCTGCGAGTTGAATTCGCCGGTCAGCATCGGCTGATCCCACGAGGCCGGCACGAAGGACATGGCGGCGAGGTTGTACAGCTCGTGCGGCCGCACTTCGTCGATCAGGCGGAGCAGCGACAGCTGATCGAGCAGGTCGGCCGGCTTGAGCGTGATTCGATCCAGCAGGTGCTCGATGCGCCAGACGTTCGGCGCGCTCGAGCGCCGCACCATCCCGACGACCTCGTACCCTTTTTCGAGCAGCAGTTCTGCGAGGTACGACCCGTCCTGACCGGTGATGCCGGTGATGAGTGCGCGTTTCGTCATTCTTACCCGAGGGGCTTCGCCCCTCGGACTCCCCTACACGCTCTCGCGCGCCGCTGCGCCGGCGCGCTCCGTTCGCGTGGCTCGCTCGCGCGCTCGCTCGCGAAGCTGATTTGTAAGATAGCCTCTGGACGACGAATTGTACATCGGTTTCCGGCAGTGCAGGCACTGATTGATCATCAACGGCAGGAGGACGTCGCCGAATCGATCGACCCATCGTGAGAACGGACGGAGCAGCGCGATCTGGAACGGCCAGAGGTGTATGCCGCGGTGTTCCACGATCTCGGCGCCGGCATGCTCGAGCACATCGCGCAGCTGATGCGGCCACAGAAAGTTCTCGTAGCCGTCGTAGGGACGCAGTCCCAGCGCCGAGGCCGCTCGGACCGGCGCCTGCCAGAGCCGGTTCGGCATCGACACAACAAGGGCGCCGCCAGGTTTGACCAGGCGGTAAAGCTCGAGCACCGAGCGGCGCGGATCGGCGGTGTGCTCCACCGCCTCGCTTGACAGGACGGCATCGAAGGTTTCCGAGGCGAAGGCGGTGCCGGCCAGCGTACCGACGACTGCTGCGCAGCCGCAGCGGGCCCGCGTCTCGGCCGCAAGGCGCTGGCCGATGTCGAGCGCGACCACGCGCCCGCCCCGGGCGACGAGCGCGCGCGTCACGCCGCCGACGCCGCAGCCGGCGTCGAGCACCAGCTTGCCGCGGATCGATTCGCCGAGATACCGGTCGACCAGCAGATCGGTGCGGCGTCCCAGGTCGTAGTCGTCCATCAGATCGTCGAAACGATCCGTCAGCCGATCGTGCGCGAGCTCCTTTGTATGGGCCGGCGATGTCATGCGGCGCACGCAGCCACTTCAATCGAACGGGGCAACGGACCGCGCGGGGCGGTGATCGGCTGCTGTATATACCGGCGGTGCCAGGCCGCGAGCACCATCAGTCCCCACACCTCGAACCCGTACGACCGCTGGCCGTTCATGTGATCCGCGACGACGGCGCCGACGGCTTTCGCGTCGAGTCCCGGAATCTCCGCGATCGAACCGGGCGCCAGAAGGTCCTCCACGAGCGGCCGCGCCGGACCGCGCAGCCATCCGTGCACGGGAATGCTGAACCCCTGTTTCCGCGCTCCGGTGACGTCCACGCCGTAGGTGCGGGCCGCGAGAGCCCGCAGCACCCGCTTGGTCGCTCCGCCTGGCGACACCTTCAGCGACGGGGCCAGCCGCAGCGCAAACTCGGCCAGGTCCGGATCGAGGAATGGCGAGCGGACCTCGAGGCCATGAGCCATGCTCATGCGGTCGGACTTGGCCAGGATGTCATTCGGCAGGTACTCCCGCACGTCGGCGTTCTGCAGCTCACGCAGCGTCGGCCTGTCCGGCAGCGCATGGCTCGCCGCGAGCCGCGTCAGCGCGCGCCGACACATGAGCCGCAAGCGTCGGCGTCGTGACCAGCCGGCGCGCTTCCTCGGGCAGCCATGTGCCGTTCCAGCTGAAGTGAGCCGCGGACGGCGCGAGGTGAAGCGCACGCAGAAAGCGGCGCGCCTTGTAAGTGGCGGACACCTTCCGTTCGCTCGTGCGCAACCGCAGACGCCGCGCGTGCCACGGCACGCCGAATCGGCATCGGCATCCGCGACGTCAGCGCCGCGTGTGCGAGCGTCGCCGGGTAGGTGAGATATCCGCCGAACAGCTCGTCGCCGCCGTCGCCGCTCAAGACGACCTTCACTTCGCGCGACACCGCGCGGGCGAGGGTCCAGACGGCCATCGCCGACGAATCGGCCAGCGGATCGTCGGCGTGCTCCACGAGCTGCAGGAAATCTTCCAGCGCCGCGGGTCCAATCCTGACTTCGCTGAGCGGCACGCCCAGCTGCCGCGCCGTCGCTTCTGCCTTCGGCCATTCGCTGTAGCTGGCATCGCCGAACGTCAGGCAGTACGCGGACGACAGCCGGCCCGCCCGCGCGGCGCTCCGCGCCACGAGCGACGAATCGATGCCCCCGGACAGGAAGATGCCGACCGGCACGTCGCTCCGAAGCGCGATGCGCGCGGATGCATCGAGAAGCGTCTCCAGGCGCTCGGTCGCGTCGCCGATCGACGGCGCAAGATCGCGCTCGCGCGGATCCGGCGGCGTCCAGTACGAACCGGCCCGTACGCAACCGTCGGCCGCCCACCGGTGCCAGGTCGCTGGACCAATCCGATGCACTCCCCGCAGCATCGTCGCGGTCCCGGGCACGTAGTTCAGGCACAGGTAGGCGGCAAGCGACTCTTCGTCGATCTCGCGCCGCCGGCCCGGGAGCGCCGCCAGCACCTTGATCTCAGAGGCGAACGAGACTCCGCCGCGCGTACTGCGTGTAGAAGAGCGGCTTCTCCCCGAACCGATCGCGGGCGATGAACAGTTCGCGGCGTCCTCGGTCGGCCACGGCAAAAGCGAACATGCCGCGCAAGCGGTGCGGCAATTCGGTGCCCCACTCGCGATAGCCATGAAGCAGGACTTCGGTGTCCGACTGCGTGCGGAAATGGTGCCCCCGCGCGATCAACTCGTCGCGCAGCTCGATGTAGTTGTAGATCTCGCCATTGAACGTCACGACGAGCCGGCCATCGTCGGTGGCCATGGGCTGGTGGCCTTGCGAGAGATCGATGATCGACAGGCGACGATGACCCAGCGCGAACGGTCCGTCGTGCCAGAACGTGCTGTCGTCAGGGCCGCGATGGCCGACCAGGTTGACGAGCGCACGCCAGAGCTCGACGTCGGGGCGGCTGTCGCCGAACGCGAAATGCCGAGGATGCCGCACATGCTGCAGTCACGAAGCAGGAATTACGTGACGTTAGGAATGCCGCATCACTGCATTCCTAATTCCGAATCCTGATTCAACCTCCGACTCGCTATTCCACTCGCGGCGCACGTACGCCTGCTGCGTATGGCCGGCCTGGTAGTAGATGCGGACGAGGATCTCCGCGAGAATCCCGGTCAGGAGCGTCTGCAGGCCGCCCAGCATCAACAGCGAGGACAGCAGGAACCAGCCGCCGCGCTCTCGAATCGTCGGCGTGCCGGTCACGGCTGAATAGGCGACAAGCGAGCCGGATATCGCGACCCCGGTCGCAATCAGCAGCAGCCCGATCTTCCCGAACGCCTTGAGCGGCCGCGCGAAGTAAAACCGGGCGAAGTACAGGTACATGATGTCGAGGAACACGTTGACGGTCCGGCCGAGGCCGTAGTTCGACTGCCCCGCTGGCCGCTCGATGTTCTGAATCTTGACTTCCGTGACGCGCGCGCCCACCAATGCCGCGAGCACCGGCACGAAGCGGTGCTGTTCGCCGACGAGCTGCAGCTGCTGCACGAGATCGCCGCGATAGGCCCGATACGTCGTCCCGACGTCGTGGACTCGCAACCCCGAGATCAGACGGATCAGCAGGTTCGCCGCCTGCGACGGCCACCGCCGCAGCAGGCCTTCCTGGCGCTCGTGACGCCAGCCGCACACCAGGTCGTAGCCTTCCTCGATCTTGTTCAGGAAGAGCGGGAGGTCCTCCGGGAAGTGCTGCAGATCGGAGTCCATCGAGATCACGAGATCGCCGCGCGCCGCGGTCAGGCCCGCCTGCAGGGCGGCTGTCTGGCCGAAGTTGCGCCGCAGCTCCACGACGCGAAGCCGAGGTTCGGCGGCAATGAGGCCCTTGGCAACCTCCAGCGTGCCGTCGGTGCTGCCATCGTCGACGAAAACGAACTCGAAGGCGTAGCGGGTCTCGAGCGCGCCCGCCGCGGCGACGAGCCGTGCCGTGAATTCCCCGAGCGTCGTGGCTTCGTTGTAAACGGGCGCGACGATACTGACGAGCATCAAGGCCGCGTTCCGACGACGGTCCAGCTGTACCCGTGGCGATGGTGAAGCCGGATGTCGACGAACCCGTGCTGCGCCAGCGCGTCGTGCGCCTCCTGGCGCGTGTAGTACTTCGCGTAGGCCGGGTTGAGTTGATCGTAGACGACCACGCGGCGCTTCGCCGGGGTGAGCGGCAGCATGACGCGGCGCATGTACGCGCCGAGCGGCAGCGGCAGCCACCGGCACGCCATCATGTAGCACCAGAAGAACGGGTAGAGGGCGGCCACGAACCATTCGAGCAGCCGATGCGGCAAGCGGCGGGTCACCATCCAAAGCGTGCGCACGAGAAGAAGGTACAACGAATTTCCCTCGCGGCCATAGACCCAGACCGCCAGCTTGCCGCCCGGCGCGAGCGCTCGAAACGACGCGGCGACCACCGGATCGGGCTCTGGAATGTGATGCAGGACACCGATGATCAAGACGTAATCGAGATCCGCGGACGGCGGCAGGTGCTCCCCGGTCACATTCAGGTAGGTGATGCGATCGCGGTACGCACGGGTGGTCTCCTGCAGGACCCGAAAGGCCGCAGACGGCTCGAGCGCAACGACGCGCGCGGCCCCGGCCGCTGCGAGGATGTTCACGAATCGGCCGATTCCCGCGCCGATTTCTGCCACGCGCTTCCCTGCCATGTCGCTGGCCGACAGGAGCGGATGAAAGATGTCGTTGAAAAGCTCCACCGACCCGAAGAACCCGTCGCTGTCCGGGTACTCGGTCCACTGTTCCCCGAAGTCGGCGATGGTTCTCGCCTGCAGCTTGCTCATCGATCTTACCGAGGGGCTTCGCCCCTCGGACTCCCCCACACGCTCTCTCGCGCGCCGCTGCGCCGGCGCGCTCCGTTCGCGTGGCTCGCTCGCGCGCTCGCTCGCCTCTTAGCCGAGGGGCTTCGCCGCTCGGACTCCCCCACACGCTCTCTCGCGACGCGGGTCAGCTGGTTTGTGAGATAGCTTCTAGCCCGGCCGGGCTCGAGTGACGCGGCGAGGCGCGCCTGGATCTGCGGGTACTCCGGACCGGGAAGCACGACACACAATGGCGTCCCGTCAGCCATTCGCACGCGGTAGAGCGCGCCAGGATCCGCGGCTGCGGCGGTGATGTGCTCGGACGACCCTTTCAGGAGGATCACATTCAGATGCCAGCCGGTATGACGCTGCTGGCGAAAGTACAAATTACTGAACCGTCCGGCATCCATGGCGAGGACCTCCCACGCATTGGACGCCACGCCGAGTGGCATGCCGGCGCGCTGGGCTTGTGACGCCGCCCACGCGGTGGCTTCGAGAACGCAGTTGCCCCAGTAGTCCATGTCGTAGCGGCCGAAGGCGCCGCGCGGACCGACCGTCGGCGTGAAGTACACCGCTTGATTCGGATGATTGCGGACCTGAAACACAATCGGCTCGGCGATCATCAACCCGAACGCCGCGGCGGCCAGCGCGAGTGCCTTTCGCGGTACGGTTTGGAACAGATAGTCCCACCCGGCAGCCGCAAGGACCGCCATCGGCGGGACGAGGAACAGCATGTGCCGCATCCCGTCGTACAGCGACACCTGCCGCACCATCGCCGCAACCCCGGGCACGAGCAACAACCCCCACAACGCCGCCAGGCGCGCGCGTGATCGGGTCGGCAAGACGACGCGGACGGCTGCGACCGCCATGCCGGCGAGGACGACGGCCGGCACCGTCAGCGCCACCCAGGTCGGCAGGTAGTACCACGGCACGGCGGGGCCGCCGACCTCCTCGCCCATGAAGAGCGACGGATTGCCCCAGTTGAAACCGGATGCCATGAAGAACGCTTCGAACGGCCGCGACAGCGGCTGCTCCTGCGCCCATGGCCAGAACGCGCATCCGCCGACGAGCGCGATGAGCGCGATCACCGCGAAGCGACCAGCGGCTCCGGCCAGCCGCCGCCACTCGAAATCGCGCGACACCGCGATCGCAATGGCGAGCGCCAGCCCGGTATATCCGAGCAGCATGAGTCCCATCGAGCGCACGTTGATCGCCAGGGCAATCGTCGTCGCGAGCTTGAGCGCATGCGGCCACGAGAAGTACGGATACTCGGTCTTCACCGACAGAATGTAGTACGACGCGGCGAGCATGAGCACCGCGAACGGGAGATCTTTCGGGTTGTTCATCGAGTCGCCGACATACCGCGGCATGCAGACGAGCAGGGCTGCCGCGAGCCAGCCTGCCCGGCGGCCGAACAGCCGAAAGGCCATCAGGAACGCAAACACGACCCCGGTCCACCCGAACACCGCGTTGACGTAGTGCCGCACCACCCACAAGTCGCCAGGCACGATGTGCTGCGCGGCGGCGGAGAGGAACTCCACGAGCAGACCGTAGATCCGCGTGTATCCGAAGGTCAGCTCGAACGTGCCAAGGAACTCCTGGCGCGACATGCGACCGTTATAAAGGTCCCAGATCAGCTCACCGAGCTTCTGCAGGGCGCGCTCGTCCCAGGTCGCGCCGAAGTCGCGCGACATGGCCAGCATCGCGACCAGAAGCGCGATGCCTGCTGCTGGAGCCGCGGCGCGGGCCAGCCATCGATCTCGACTCAACTCGGAAAAGCGGGCGCGCACGGCAAGGCGCGAGGTCGTCACTTTCAGGAAGTGACGAAATCGTATCATAGTGATGCACATGGAACGCATCGATGTCGCGGTCATCGGAGGTGGCGTGACGGGTCTCGCGTCGGCCCGTGCGATTGCGGCACGCGGCTTCTCGACCTGCGTCCTCGAACGCCACCCACGTCCTGGCCTCGACACCAGCACGCGCAACAGCGGCGTCATTCACGCGGGCATCTATTACCCGGCCGGGTCGCTGAAAGCGCGGCTGTGCGTCGAGGGCCGCCATGCCCTGTACGAATTCTGCGCAGCGCACGGCGTACCCCACGCGAAGACCGGCAAGATCATCGTCGCCAACGACGGCCATGAACTTTCAGCCGTCGAAGCGCTGCATGCCCGGGGAGCCGCCAACGGCGTCGAGGGCCTTCGAATGGTCGGGGCAGATTTCGTGGCTGCTCGCGAGCCGCAGGTACACGCGATCGGCGCGCTCTACTCTCCCGAAAGCGGCATCGTCGATGCCGAGGCGCTGGTCAAAACACTGCTTCGTCTTGGCGAGGCGGCCGGGGTCATCTTCCTGCCCGGTACGAAACTGCTCGGGGCCACCGCCAGCAAGGATGGCGTCGAGCTGCGAACCGAACGCGAGACGATCAAGGCGACGCAGGTCGTCAATGCCGCCGGTTTGTACGCAGACGAAGTGTCGCGAATGGTCGGCGGCGAAACCTTCACGATCTATCCGTGCCGCGGTGAATACGCGGAGTTCATTCCGGCCAAACGCTCGCTCGTGAACTCGCTGGTCTATCCGCCGCCGCTCGCCTCGGGCCACGGCCTGGGCGTGCACCTCCTGAAAACCGTGGACGGAAGCGTCTGGCTGGGACCCACCGCGAAATATCAGTCGCGCAAGGACGACTACGACAGCGATCGGCTGCCCGTCGACGCGTTCGTGGAGCCGGCGCGCCGGCTGCTGAAGGGCGTCACCGCCGCGGACATGCGCGTGGCGGGCAGCGGGATCCGGGCGAAGCTGCATCCACCCGAGCAATCATTCGCGGACTTCATGATCAGGAGAGACGGCGACAATCCCTGCGTTGTCCAGGCGGCGGGTATCGAGTCGCCCGGCCTGACGTCGTGCCTAGCCGTGGGCAGGATGGTGGCGGAGATCGTCGCGGAAGGCCGTTAGGTACTCTTTCAGAGCGTCCTGCCACGTTGGCATCGCGATCCCGGTCGCGACCAGCTTTTCGTTCGACAGCGCACAGTACTTGGGCCGCTCGGCGCGAAGCGCCACATCTGCGACGCTGACCGCGTCAACGCGCGGTTCGACGCCAAGGATGTTCGCGGCCTCGAGCGCAAACTCCAGCCAGGTGCAGTGCCCGGAACTGACGCAGTGGTACAGTCCGGTCGGGACCGCTGCGTTCGACGAGGTGCCGCATCGCCTGCGCCGCGTGCGGCACGTACGTCGGCGAGACGGTGCGATCCTCGAAAGACGCGCGGCGCGCGACCTTCCCTGAGCGCTGCGACGATCGATTCGACGCTGCCCTTCGCCGGCGGACCATCGGGCGCGCGGCCGAACAGACTCTCCACTCGCAGCACGTACGCGCGCGGCGCGTCGGACGCGAACCACTCGCCGAGCAGCTTCGAAGCCGCGTACACGCTGCGCGGATTCGGTCGATCGTCTTCGACGTACAGGCCGGTCGGCTGCTCCGTCGAACACGAAGTCGGTGCCGCAATGGATGAGCGCGGCGCCGACAGCGAAGCGGCCGCTCGCGCCAGGTTGCGGACGGCGAATGCGTTCGTCCGCAGCGCGTCGACGCGGATGATCTTCGGCGGCGTCGACCGCGTTGTACGCCGCGCAATTGATGATGACATCCGGCGCCGAGCGCGACCATGGTCGACTGCAACGGCCGCCGCGTCGTTGATGTCGAGGTCGGCGTGGCCGAAGCGCATGACCTCGTGGCTCGAGCGAAATTCATGAACGACCGCCGCGCCAAGCTGGCCCCGAGCTCCGACGACGACGACGCGCATCAGGTCAGCGGGACCGACTGCCGACGCGTTGGCGTGGGCGAACTCGGCGATCGCGTCCACGACGATGCGCTGCTGTTCCGCCGTCAACTCGCCGTAGATCGGAATGGCGAGGCTCTCGTTCGCCGCGCGCTCGGCCTGCGGGAAATCGCCGGCGCGATAGCCGAGGTCGGCGAAGCACGGCTGCAGGTGGAACGGCACGGGATAGTAGATCTCGTTGCCGATGCCGCGCGCGATCGAGATGCTGCTTCAGCTGATCCCGCTCGGGCGTGCGGATGACGAACTGGTTGTAGATGTGGCGGCAGGTCGCGGCGGCTCGACCGGCAGCGCGATCCGGCCGTCGAGGCCGGCGTCCGCGAACAGACGGCGGTAGCGGCGCGCGTTCACGCCGCCGCGCCTCGGTCCACGCGTCGAGGTGCGGCGCCTTCACTCGCAGCACCGCCGCCTGCAGCGCGTCCATCCGGAAGTTGCCGCCGATCAGGTGGTGGTAGTACTTCGGCTGCATGCCGTGGTTCCTCAGCAGGCGCGCCCGCTCGGCCAGGTCGGCGTCGCGCGTCGTCAGCAGTCCCGCGTCGCCGAACGCGCCGAGGTTCTTGCTCGGGAAGAACGAGAAGCAGCCGATCGCACCCAGCGACGCCGACCGGACGCGACTTGTACGTGGCGCCGATCGCCTGCGCCGCGTCCTCGATCACCGGGATGCCGGCGCGCGACGCCTCGTCGAGAATCGGATCCATGTCGGCGCTCAGGCCGAACAGATGCACCGGCATGATCGCCTTCGTCCGCGGCGTGATCGCTCGCGCGAGCGCCGCCGGATCGACGTTGAACGTCGCCGGATCGATGTCGACCAGCACCGGCCGCGCGCCGACGCGGACAACGCAGCCCGCCGTCGCGAAGAACGAATAGGTGGACGTGACCACCTCGTCGCCGGGACCGATGCCCGAGCGCCATCAGCGCCAGCAGGACGGCATCGGTGCCCGACGACACGGCGACGGCGTGCGGCACGCCGAGCAGCCGCGACGAGCTCGCTCTCGAGCGCGTCGATCTCCGGGCCCCATGATGAACCGCTGGCTGTCGCACACGCGCGCGATCGCGGCGAGGATCTCGTCGCGCAGCGGGCCGTTCTGCGCCTGCAGATCGAGCAGCGGAACGTTCATTGCGGCTACTGTCAGCGTCATCCTAGCGGCGGCTCTTGACCGCCGCGCGGGTCTCGCGATCGACCTCGCGTTTCTTGATCGTTTCGCGCTTGTCGTACTCCTTCTTCCCTTTCGCCAGGCTGATCGCCACCTTGACGCGGCCGTTCTTGAAGTACATCCGGACCGGGACGAGCGTCATCCCGCGCTCGACCGTCTTGCCAATCAGCTTCCGGATCTCGTCGCGGTGCAGGAGGAGCTTGCGCGCCCGCAGCGGCTCGTGATCGACGTAGCCGCGGTGGCTGTACGAGCTGATGTTGACGTTGTACAGGTACACCTCGCCGTCGTCGATGCGCGCAAAACTGTCGCGCAGGTTGACCCGGCCTTCGCGAATCGCCTTCACTTCCGTGCCGAGCAGCGCGATGCCGGCCTCGAAGGTCTCGAGCAGGTGGTAGTCGTGGTACGCCTTGCGGTTTTCCGCGACATTGGCCTGCGCCAGCTCGCGCTCGGTCTTCTCTTTCATGACCGTTCGACGAGGCCGCTGAGACCGCTGACACGTCGTCGTTCGCGTGCTCGCGTCCGTGCGTCGTTCGACGACGCACGAAGAGGATTACACCCGAACGACGAACGGCAAGCCTCGCCGCCAGCTTCACCGCCTCGATCATGCTGCCGGGGTCGGCCACGCCCTTGCCGGCGATGTCGAACGCCGTGCCGTGATCGACCGACGTCCGCACGATTGGCAGGCCGAGCGTCACGTTCACCGCCCGGCCAAACGCCGCAAGCTTGACCGGGATCAGCCCCTGATCGTGATAGCAGGCGACGACCACGTCGAATTCGCCGCGCGTGGCGCGGACGAAGACGGTATCGGCCGGAAACGGGCCGGCGACATCGATGCCGCTGGCGCGCGCCGCGGCAATCGCCGGGGCAATCACCTCTGCCTCCTCCCGTCCGAACAAGCCGTGCTCGCCAGCATGCGGATTGAGGCCGGCGACGGCGATCCGCGGGGCAGGAAATCCGAACCGTGGCATCTCGCGCGCCGTCAGCGTGATGGTCGACTCCATCAGCGGCTTCGTCAGGAGCGCCGGAACTTCTGCCAGGGCCACGTGAACCGTCGCCAGCACGACCCGCAGCCGATCCGAGTGAAACATCATGGCCACGTGTGGCGCGTTGGTCAGGTGCGCGAGGAGATCCGTGTGGCCGGACCATGGAAGGCCCGCCAGCCGGAAGGCCTCCTTGTTGATGGGTGCCGTCGCGACCGCGTCCACCGCGCCGTGCCGGGCGTCGGCGACGGCGCGAACGATGGCGTCGTAGGCGGCAAGACCGGCCTCGGCGCTCAGCACGCCCGGCCGAAATGACTGTCCGGGTGGCGGGGCCGTAGACGACTGGCTCACAGATGTCACGGATGGCGGGTTCGGACGCGGCGGCCGCCGCAACCTCCGGGCCGATGCCCGACGGGTCGCCGGCGGTGATGGCGACGCGCGGCTTGCTCATGACGACGGACCAACTCTTTCGGGGAGCGCGTCACTCGGATATTCGTCGTATCGACCACGAGCTCGGCACGCTGGAGGTGCTCGTAGGGAACCGAGATCCCGGTGACCTGGCGAATCTCGCCAGCCCGCGCGCGTGCGTGTACAGCCGGTTAGATAGTACCGCAGGTCGGACCCCGACTTCCCGGCGGCCCACCGTGACCCAAGCTGTTCGGCGCAGGTCGGTATTAGACATTTCGGCGCGTCGCGGGACATGAACAATGTCGCCACCCAGGCAGACTAACGGCTGTCAGACACTCGCCGACAATTTTTCCAGTTTCCAACGAACATTTGCTCGGCCGACCTGCTAGGATTGCGCGCTCAACCAAAACCGCTTTCTGCTGCCACTGCGCGATCTCCAGACTGCGGAGGTGTGTGCTCAGAAGTGCGCAACGGCGGCGGAGGTCGATCGGTCGAAGTTGCAGGGCAGAACATCTTTTTGGGGGGCGGCGAGTATGACATGCGTTGAGACGTTGAGACCGTCCTCAGGCCTGCGTCATATCACATGCGCGGTTCTGCTGACCGTCGTGAGTGTGGCGCCCGCGTTTGGCGAGGGACCTTGGAATGTGATCGACCTTGGAACGCTTGGCGGCGCAACCAGCGCCGCCGTTGACATCAACGATGCGGGCGTCGTCGTCGGGAATGCCGCCACGGCGGCGGGACCGAATCACGCCTTCATCTGGACGGCAGCAGCCGGCATGTGGGACCTCGGCACGCTCGGAGGACTGACCAGCGGCGCGGCGGCCATCAATCGCTTCGGATGGGTGGTCGGAACGAGCCTGATCGCCACAGGGCAAAGCCGCGCGTTCCTCTGGTCGGCGGCAACCGGCATGGCGAACCTCGGCACGCTCGGCGGCACATCCAGTTTCGCATTCGATATCAGCGATGCCGGGGTCGTCATCGGCAACAGCACGACGGCAACCGGCGCGACCCACGCGTTCGTGTGGACGGCGGCCACCGGCATGGTCGATCTGGGGGACACTGGGCGGGACCATTTCGACGGCGACCGCGATAACGAATACAACCAGGTGGTGGGCGGCAGTCAGGTCTCGGGGTCGACTTACAACGCGTTCCTCTGGTCACCGGTCACCGGCATGCAGAACCTCGGAGGCGTCTCGGGGTATTACGAGAACAACCCGCAGGACATCAACAACGCTGGACAGATTGTCGGGCTGGTCCTAGTCGGTCAGCAACGAGCGAGCATTCTCGCGCTCGACGACGGGCGTCTACACCACGATTCCGACGCTTGGTGGAGCGCACACCCTGCGCGATTCGGCCTGAACGACGGCGGGCTCATCGTGGGAACAACGCTCATCAGCTCCTCGACGGTCGGCTGGGTGGGACGTGCGGGAGCAACGCCGACACAGCTGCCCGGGCTGGCCTCGGCTTCAACGAGGCCCGGTGCCGTCAACAATCGAGCGGTGATTGTGGGGCGAGCGCGACGGCCGCCGGCCCGCTCCACGCCGTCGTCCTTCGCCCGCGCGACGACGCCGCAATCGACTTCGGAGCATCTGGATTATGGCGATTGCAGTCCGGGCCCTCGTGGTCGCTGCTCCACAGCCTCAGTCCGGAAGCGATGGTCAGCGGCGACCTCGACGGCAATTCGCAAGACGACCTCGTCGTCGATTTCGGTCCGGCCGGGGGCGTGTGGGTGTGGATGAATCACCTGACGTGGGTCCGGCTGCACACACTCAGTCCCAGCGTGATGGCGACAGGCGATCTCTATCGCAATGGCCGCGACGAGGCCATTTTCGGCTTTCCTGGGGCCGGACTCTGGATTTGGACCAATAACTCGGTCTGGCAGCAGCGGCACTTGCTCGAAGCCCGACGCTTCTTGGCCACGGGCAACGTCGACGGCGCAGGCGGCGACGACCTGATCGCGCAGTTCGAGGGATTCGGGAGTTACATGTGGCTGAACAACGCCGCCGCGATTCTCCTGCACCCGTTGACCGCCTCGAAGATCCTCACGGCCGACGTTGACGGCAGTGGTCGTGACGACGTCATCGTCGATTTTCCGGGCCAGGGCATCTGGCAGTATCGGAACAACTCGGATTGGGTACAAGGCCCTCGATCCCCTGAACAGCGATTCGATCAGACACAGGAGATATGGATGGAAGCGGAGCGGCCGATCTGGTCATCAGTTTTGGCCCGACATTTGGGGTTTGGGCACTGATGAATAGCGCGTCGTGGCAACCGCTCACTCCCTACGCAGCCGAAACGGTCGCCGTGCTGGACATCGATGCGAACGGGCTGGATGAAGTTCTCCTGGACTTGGGCCCCTCGAACGGCCTGTGGGCATTCGTCAACAACTACTTCTGGGGGCTGCTCCATTCCGTCAGCCCGGAAGACATTGTGGCTGCGCGTCTGCACTGATGGGCTGTCCGATCGAGAATCGAAAATGAGATATCGCAAAAGCAAGTTTTGCTGTGTTGCGATGCTTGGTTTGTCGATCGGGCTCCCGAATGGCGCGAACGCCGCACCCCGGACAGCTCGACGCCACGTTTGGCAGCGGCGGCAAGGTGACAATCGACTTCGGCGGAACCAACGCCGCTGGCGCGGGCGGTCGCTCTTCAACCGGACGGCAAGAATTGTGCGTGCGGTCGGTCAGACGACATCCAGCCCGTCAAACGACGATTTCGCTGTCGCCCGGTTCACGTCGGCTGGCCAGCTCGATCACCTTCGGTGTGGGCGGAAAAGTCGTCACGGACTTTTTCGGTGGCGTCGACGGCGCCACCGCGGTCGTTCTTCAACCTGACGGGAGAATCCTTGCCGGGGCGCTACGCTACCGCTCCATCTCCGTTCGGCGGCTCTGCCTATGCCTTCGCCGTCGTCCGCTATCTATCCAATGGGCAGCTGGATACAACGTTCGGCGCCGGCGGCAAGGTGACGACGATGCTGGCGCCCAGCCCCTATCCGGAGGATCTAAATGGCTGCGCCGACTTCGCCCAGCTGTAAGGATTAGCGCCATCGCACTTCAGCCCGATGGCCGTGTCGTGGTGGCCGGCATTGCACGCGAACACATCTATATTGGAGTTTCGTTCACTGATGACATCGCCTGGTTGTGCGGTACAACGTCGACGGAACGCTGGACACGTCGCTGCTGGCGAATACTCGTTACTGTCCTGGCACGAATGGGATCCGCATCGACAACCTGAGCGGAGCCGAAGGGGAGGCGAGAACCAGAGGGCCTGATCACGTCAACAGCCTGCTGGTGCTTGCCGGATGGCCGACTCCTGGCAGGCGGCACGACGCTACTACTTTCAACCAGGCCAGAGCCACGAAGAGGATTCGTTTATCATTCGATACCAATCTAACGGCGCTCCGGACGCCACATTCGGCGACGCTTCACAATGCGACGACACCCGCCGGACGTGCCAGGGCGTCGTGACGATTGACACTCATCCAGTCTATGGATGGATCGACGCAATCGCCGCACTGGCACTGCAGCCCGACGGAAAGGTCACGAGCGTGGGTCGGACCCTTTGGACGGGTTACGGGGGGAGCTTTGATTGGTCCACATCGTTCGCGTTGACGCGGGTTCGCCCCGACGGAATCCTCGACGAGACGTTCGGCTACTACAACTCGGGGGTCGTGAATCAACTCCTGCCGCCGGACGCGCCGCCTCAGTCAGCGGGCTACGGCGGTACGGGGATCGCGCTCGACGCCAGCGGGCGGATTGTGGCCGTCGGGGGGACGAGCACGCGTTCGACTCCACTCCCAAGTCTCTCGGCCCTGCGCAATTTTGCCGTGGCGCGCTTCACCGGGAACGGGTTGCTCGACGGCGTCTTCAACGGCACGGGTTTGGTGGAAACCGACTTCTTCGGCTTCGAAGATGCTGCCCTTGGCGTTGCGCTTCAGGCCGACGGTCGCATCGTCGTCGTCGGTTTCGCCAACACGAGCGAGACGACATCGAAGATGGCCATCGCCCGTTACGAGGGCGGCGGAACCTGCACGTATTCGGCGACGCACTGGGCAACATAACCCTGCGACGCCGACGGGGTACGGTTACGTGGACGTGGGGACAGCCGCAGGGTGCCCGTGGACGGCCGTGAGCAACGCGCCCTGGATTCACATGACCGTGACCTCCGGCGCCGGACCCCGAACTTTCGCGCAGATGTTCACAGTTGATCCCAATCCAGGAGCCGCTCGTATCGGAAGCGTGACCATCGCCGGCATTTCCCTCAGCCTCACGCAAGCCGGCACGACCGCCGCGCCGCCGGAAGATATGGTCGTGGACTTTGGCCCTGGCTATGGCATCTGGGTCCAGCGCGGGACGACCTGGAGTCAGCTGCATGGCAGCAGTCCCGAGGCGATGAGCCGCGCCGATCTCGACGGCAACGGCAGCGACGACCTGGTCGTCGACTTCGGGGCGGCATTCGGAGTGTGGAGCTGGATGAACCGTACTACATGGATTCGTCTCCATACGCTGAGCCCCACAGAGATGATCGCGGCGGATCTCGACGGCAACGGACGCGACGAAGTCGTCTTCAACTTCACCGGCGCCGGGACGTGGGTCTGGTGGAACAACGCCAGCTGGTCACTGCTGCACGCGCTGAACCCGACGCTGATGACATCAGCCGATCTGGACGACAGCGGACACGATGACCTCGTCCTGGACTTCCCCGGCGCCGGGAATCCGGATCTATGCGAATGCCGCCAGCTGGACTCAACTGCACGCCCTGAATGCGGCCCGCGTTCTCCCAGCCGATCTTGACAGCAACAGGCGCGATGACCTGGTGATTCATTTCCCCGGCTACGGCCTGTGGACGTACTCCAATAACTCCACCTGGGGGCAGCTGCACGCGGCCAATCCGACGCGAATGGCCGCCGGTGACATCGACGCGAACGGAGTCTCGGATCTCGTCATCGACTTTGGTCCGGCGTACGGAGTGTGGACGCGTCGAAACAATTCGACGTGGTCGGCGCTGCACCCTCGAACGACCTGTGCAATCCTGCTGGTCGACCGCGATGGCGACCGCAGGGACGAAATCCTCGTCGACTTCTGTGCACCGCTCGGGCTGTGGCAGAACGCCAACGGTGTCTGGAGTCAGGTGCACGCCTTGAATCCGGACCTCTTGCTGAAAGGTCGCTTCCACTGAGGATCACATGGTGACGACGTCCGGCCTCGTTCTCCGCATATCGCTCGTGTCCGTGCTCGCGGTCGGGTTCGCCAACGGCGCGGCCGCCCAAGGATGGGTGGCGACGAGCGTCCACCCTTCGCTCCAGACGGGCATCGCCTACGACGTCAGCGACTCGGGCCAGACGGTCGGGTACCAAGCACTCAACGCCACGCAGTTTGCGGGCTTCTCGTGGACGCCCGGCGGTGGGTTGGTCGATGTCGGTACGCTTGGCGGCACGTATACGCTCGCACAGGGCGTCAACAACTCGGGTCTGGTCGTTGGGTACAGTCGGACCACCGGCGGAGCGATCCAGGCGTTTACCTGGACCCCGGGTGGGGGATCGTCAATCTCGGCACCCAAATCAGTGCCATTGCGAGCGTCGCGAACGGCGTCAGCGGGAACGGCCAGGTCGTGGGCTGGCGGCAACCTTCCGGGGGAAATTCGCAGGCGTTCATGTGGAGCCAGTCCGCGCCGTTGAAAGTTCTCGGCTATCTCGGCTCGAACCCGCTGAACTCGAGCGTGGCGCTTGGTATCAGCGACGACGGCAATTGGGTGGTTGGTGAGGCGCAAATCGGGAATTTTGGCAGTAGCAACCACGCATTCGTGTGGACGTTATCGGGCGGGATGGTCGATCTCGGAACGCTGCGGCGGTGCGTCGAGTAGAGCGACGGCAGTGAACAACGCCGGCGAAGTGGTCGGCTATTCACAAACGGCAAGCGGCGCAACCCACGCCTTCCGATGGACTCCGGCGAGCGCCATGATGGTTGACCTCGGCACGCTCGGCGGCACCAACAGCTACGCTTACGGGATTAACAACGCCGGCCAAATCGTCGGCCAGAGTGACGCGACCGGTTCGTGCTGCCGGGCGTTCTTCCGCCCGCCTGGTGGCACGATGCAGAACATCGGCCCCGGCGGGGCCAACGCGATTAACGACGCCGGTCAGGTTGCGGGACAGGGCGCGGTTCCAACGCTGTTCAGCGGGCCGTGGAAGGACGCGGTCGTCGACTTCGGTCCGGGCTCGGGTCTGTGGACGCTGCGCAACCTGCGCTTGTGGACGCCGCTCCATGCGCTGAGCCCTGAGTCGTCTGTGCGCGGCGACCTCGATGGCAACGGCCTGGACGATCTGATCGTGGACTTCGGGCCTGGCGTCGGTCTCTATGCGTGGATGAACCACGTGGGATGGGTCGCTCTTCATTCAACCAGCCCATCGCTGATGGCGACCGGCGATGCTCGACAACGACGGCAAGGACGAACTCATCGCAGACTTCGCCGGGTACGGAGTGTGGGCCTGGCGAAACAATGCGGCCTGGTCGCAGGTTCACGCTGTGGGCGTCAGTCGCATCGCGGTGGGAAACCTGGACGGCACGGCAGGACAGGATCTCGTGCTCTGAATTTCCAGGGTTCGGGATCTGGGTCCTTCGCAACAACGCGACGTGGTCGCAGCTCCACGGCCAGAGCGGCAGCGCCATGACCGCCGCCGATCTGGATGGCAACGGTCAGGCCGACCTGATCGTGAGTTTTCCGGGCGCCGGAATCTGGGTGTATCGCAACAACGCGACCTGGACATTCCTCCATGCCGTGGCGGCGCCGCGCCTGACAGCTGGCGACCTCGATGGCAGCGGCCAGAAGGATCTTGTGATCGATTTCGGCGCATCGTTCGGGGTCTGGGCTTTCTCGAACAATGTCGCCTGGACTCTGCTGCACTCACTTACCACGGAAGGTCTGACGGCCGGCGACATGGACGGCAACGGTCAGGACGATGTGCTGATTGACTTCGGCGCCCCGGGTATGTGGCTGTTCAAGAACGCAGCCGGCTGGCAATCGATTCACACGCTCAACCCGAAAGCAGCGACTCTGGAAGGTTCCACTAGCTGCCGCACGAACCGCAGCCGCCCGCGCCGCATGCACCCGTGCCGCAACCACTCGGATTGTCGCAGCCTCCCTCGCTGCCACAGCCGCCGTGCACCTGTCCCTTCGCGTTCGGCAGCTCGTACCGCAGACAGCATTTGAGCCGGCCGCACAGGCCCGAAAGCTTCGACGGGTTCAGGCTCAGCTCCTGCTGCTTGGCCATCTTGATCGAGACCGGTTCGAAGCTGGTGAGGAAGGTCGTGCAGCACAGCGGCCGTCCACACGTGCCGTACCCGCCGACCAGCTTCGCCTCGTCGCGCACGCCCATCTGCCGCATCTCGATGCGCGCCCGGAATTCCGACGGCCAGCTCGCGGACCAGTTCGCGGAAATCAACCCGCGTGTCGGCCGTGAAGTAGAACACCAGCCGCGATCCGTCGAAGGCCTGCTCGACGCGGGTGAGCTTCATGGGCAGGCCGCGTTCCCTGATTTTGAGCGTCGCCATCCTGAAGGCTTCGCGCTCTCGCTGCTGGTGCCTGGCCCGGGCGACGATGTCGTCGTGAGTGGCGAGGCGGACGACGCGTTGCGGTGAGTCGGCGGCGGGGCGCCGCCGTTCGAGGAGTTGGGGACGCCGCGAACGACCGTGCCGACGGCGGGACCGCCGTCGGTCTGCACGACAACCTGCTCACCGACGCGCGGCGCCGGGTCGCTCTGCTCGCCGTCCAGGAGAAAAGTCTGCGCCCGCCCGACCGGGCTCAGCTTCACCGAAACGAGGCGTGCCGGATCGGGCGCGTTCACGTATCACCTTCTATAAGCGGCCGGGCTGCTGCTTCGCTTCGCTCCGGAAATTTACAATTTACAATTGTAAATTGTAAATTTCAGAGTTCTCAGAGCTGCAGCACTACCCAATCAGCAACCGTCTTGACGCCGGCATTCCGCTCCAGCGCCACGAGGGCCTGATCGACCGCTGTAAACGCGCGCACACCGCGCTCGCCCCGGAAGGCCGCCAGCCGTTCGATGGCCGGGCTGACGTCCGGATTGGCGAGTGCGTCGGTCGCGCGGGTTGACCAACCTCCGCCTAGGCTGCGGCGGTCCGCCGGAGCTTCAGCGAAGGCGGAAGAAGCTCGGCGTCGCGCAGGAGCGACGCCATCGCACGAAGGTTCACGGCCAGTTGCTCGCGATCGGCCGCACCGCCGGCGCCGGTGGTCCTGGCCAGCAGATCCTTCGCGCTGTCGAGCCGCCGGCGGGCATGTCGTCGCTCCGCCGCCGCCTGCGCGAGCACGCGGACGGCCACGCCGCGCGCGTCAACGAGATCCTGGCCGCTCGTGGCCAGCGCGTGCCCGATGCTGCCGTCGGCCGACGCGGCAGTCGCCCGCGCCTCGACCTCGCTGCGTCCCTGCTTGATCAGCACGCTCGCCACGTCGTCGGCGTCGAGCGGCCGAAACCGGAGACGCGGACAACGCGACACGACGGTCGGCAGCAGGGCGTCGGGACGCGAGGTGACCAGGAGGAACGCCGACGCAGACGGCGGCTCCTCGAGCGTCTTCAGCAGCGCGTTCTGCGCCTGCGCTACGAGCCCGTCCGCTTGATCGATGATGACCACGCGGCGGCGTCCCTCGAACGGCCGGTAGCCGGCGCGATCGATCACGTCGCGCACCTGATCGATCTTGATCGATCCGGTGTCGCCCGGCTCGATCACGAGCACGTCGGGATGAACGCCCCTGGCGATCTTCGAACACGGCGAGCACGTGCCGCACGCATCCGTTTCAAGCGTGCGTGTCGCGGGACTGCGGTCTGCGGGCTCAGGCAGTTGAGCGCCTGCGCGGTCGAGATGGCCAGCAGGCGCTTTCCAACCCCTTCAGGACCCGGCAAGGATGAGGCTCGGTGGAAGCGTGCCGCGATGGATCGACCGGGCAACCAGGCTCACCAGCCGCCGATGACCGACGATGTCTCGAAACGGCATAAGGTTGTCGACCCTGAAAGGGTCGGCTCGTCTCCGCCGAATCGTATCACCGTTTCTTGTCGTCCTTCTGTTTGCTCTCTTTGTCGTCCCGGCCGACGCCGAACAGCCTCGACCAGAAGCCGCGCTTCTTCTTTGGCTCTTCAGGGGTCGCGCTCGCGGGATCGACGACCGAGGCCTGACCAGTGGTGGACGCCGCGGCAGGTCCGCCTGGCGGCAGTCCTGTGTCCTCGATGCGGGCGGGAGCAGCCCCCTCGCTCCCGCCGTGGAAGATTGAAGCGAGGAAGTTGCGCCGCGAGTGGAGATCGCAGACCTGGTCCGGAACCGTGTCCTTCGCGAAGTACTCCGTGTAGACCATCGAGCGTCGGGTCAGACCTCCGCGGTCGTCGACGACCTCGACGTCCTCGCAGCCGTCGTTCGCGAGCTTGCCCGAGAGCCGGCAGACGCTGGCGGTCGTCACGCCGGGCGGCGCTTTGAAGTACTGCGGCTTGTCGCCCTCGCGTCGCGGTCTTCATGAACGACGCCCACATCGGCACTGCGATGTCGCCGGCGAAACCGTTCCGCAGGATGGTGTGTGGCTGATCGAAACCCACCCAGACGCCGGCGATCAGCGACGGCGTGAACCCGATGAACCAGGCATCCTTGAAATCGTTGGTCGTTCCGGTTTTGCCGGCTGCCGGCAGCTTGAACCCGACGCTGCGGGCGCGCGCCCCGGTGCCCGCGTTGATGACGTCGGCCAGCATCGTCGTCATCAGGAACGCGGTCGTCGGGGTGATGGCGCTGGTCGACGATTCTTCGGCTGCGAACAGCACGCGGCCGTCGCGGTCTTCGACGCGGCGAATGGTGATAGGCTTGGGCACCTGGCCCTGGTTCGCGAAGGCCGCGTAGGCCGCCGTCATCGACTGCAGCGTGACTTCGCCGGACCCGAGCGCGAGCGACGGGACGCTCGGCACGTCGCCCACGCCCATCGTGCGCGCGTAGTTCACCGTCTTGGGGATGCCGACGTCCTGCAGCAGGCGGACGGCCGCCCGATTGCTCGAGGTGCGAAGCGCGGCGCGCAGACTCAATGCCGTGGCCGTCGAATGCTCGTCCTCCGGGGTCCACGCACCTTCAAGCGTGTCGATCGGCACGTCGAGGTTCTCGATCATCGTCGCCGGCGTGTAGCCGGCTTCCAGCGCCGCGGCATAGACGAACGGCTTGAACGCCGAGCCCGGCTGACGACGCGCCTGGACGGCGCGGTTGAACGAGCTCTTGGCGAAGTCGCGGCCGCCCACCATCGCGCGGATATGCCCGGTTGCCGGATCCATCGCCACGAGTGCCGCCTGCAGCGGCTCCGGATCGGGGGTCTTCCGCCGCGCGTCGATGGTCTTCAATCCCTCGGCGATCGCGGCTTCGGCAGCCTTCTGCATGGTCACGTCGATGGTCGAGTACACGCGCAGGCCGCCCTGGTACACGCGCTGCCAGCCGAACTGGTCGACCAGCTCGCGGCGCACGTGCTCCTTGAAATACAGCCCGTACGGCTCGTCGGCGTTCAGGCCGTCGCGGACGACGAGGGCTTCCGCCCGGGCCGCGTCGCGCGTCCGAGCGTCGATGAACCCGGCATCGACCATTGCCGCGAGAACCAGGTTCCGTCGTGAGGTCGCGCGCGTGCGGCTGACCGTCGGCGCGTAACTCGAAGGCGACTTCATCAGCCCGGCAAGCGTCGCCGCCTCCGCCAGCGTGAGGTCGGACGGCGTGCTTCGCGAAATAGCCCCGCGACGCCGCTTCGACGCCGTACAGGCCGTCGCCGAAGTACACCTTGTTGAGATACAGCTCGAGGATCCGGTCCTTCGAGAACATCCGTTCGATCCGCGCGGCCAGGATGACTTCCTGCAGCTTGCGGCTGTAGGTCCTGTCCGGTGTCAGGAAACTCGTGCGCGCGAGCTGCTGCGTGATCGTGCTGGCGCCCTGGACCACGCGCAGGTGTCGGACGTTCTTCAACGCCACCGACACGATGCGGATGACGTCGAAGCCGTGATGATCGTAGAAGCGGCGATCCTCGATCGCGACGAGCGCCTTGACCAGGTGCGGCCCCATCAAGTCGAGCGGCACGTCGATACGCTGTTCTTTGAAGATCGTGAACGCCAGGGCATCGCTGGCGTCGTACACCGCGGTGGCCTGGTCCATTTCGCCCATCGCGGTCAGCGATTCCCTGGTCGGGCAGCGAGCGGGTGAGGCTCAGCAAAAACCATCCGGCGGCAACGACGCAGAGGATCGCGACCGCGGCGGTCACACGGATCGCCGCTTTCACTTCGCGAGGATGGCTGTCGCGCAGTTGATTACACCGAACGAGCGCTCGATTCAGATGATCCCGCACTCGTTTCAGTTGATCCCGCAGTTGATCTCGAAGATGAGCCATGGCGACATGCCTCGCGGCGTTCGGTCACTACCACATGTGCAACACAGGGGCCATGAGTTGGTCGCGTGGCACTCGCGTTGCAGCCTCATTTCGGAGAGGCACCTGGTGAGTATTCGCGGTCCGTGCACCCTGGTATTCGCGGTCGTACCCTGATCGTCGCAATCACGCTGGGAGGCGTAACCGTTTCCGGTCTCGCGGCGCCCCACTCGGGCCCATTCTCCTCGATCCGTCGCGCGTCGCACGACGAGTTCGCGATCCCGCCGCGTGACGTCCCGGTCGATTTCAACGGCAACGAGGTGCGGCAGGCGATCGCCCGGTACAAGGTCGATCCCACTGGCGCGCTCTATGAAGAGCACTCCCCGGACACCGAACTCCCGCGTCTTGGTTCGCCGAAAGGCTGAGTAACAATTGCACTCCTGTCAGACGAGAGCTGCCTTTCGCACCCCCAACCACCCGCTCACACGATTGTAATCACCCGTTAGCCTTTACTGATCAGTAATTTACGCTGACGACTCCTCCGCCGGACCAGGGTACGTGCCTTGCTCGACCGTCCAAAGGAGGCGCAATGACCAAGTGGATCGCACTTCCGGCGGCATTCGTCGCGGCGGCGGCCCTGACGCTGAACGTTGAAGCAGCGCAAAAGTCGACCAACGCCAAGGCGAACTCGCCCAAAACAACCAAGACAACGACGAAGAGCCCCTCGGCGAAGTCGCCCAAATCGACGACGACCACGACGGCGAAGAGCCACGGTTCGTCGAAGAAATCTGGTTCGACGACTACCGCCTCGACGTCGACGAATCCCACGACGCCGACGACCACGACAACGGATTGGAAGCCGACCAATGCCGTGGCCGAAAAGCTGATGACCAAGCCGAATCAGCTGGCGAAGCTGAAGGCGGTTCTGCCTGCCGGCACCGACATCAACCTCGCGACTGCCGGGTTCAAGAACTTCGGTCAGCTGAATGCCGCGGTGAACGTGTCGCAGAATCTCGGCATCGAGTTCGCCGATCTGAAGGCGGCGATGACCGGGACCACGCTCGAAGGCGTGAAGACGAACGAACCAACCAAGAGCCTCGGCCAGGCCATCCAGCAGTTCAAGCCGGGGGTCAACGCCGAAGCTGAAGCGGCGGCGGCCACGGCCCAGGCCACCAAAGACGGCGGACAGTAGGCATCGTGTCGACTGCACCTTGACCCGCGCGCTGGTGCGCGCGGGTTTCTTCGTACCGGTTCTCCTCCTCGTCCTTCGCGTCCCGCCTGCCGACGCGCAGGGCAAAGGCAACGGACGGTTCAAGGCCAAAGGCAGCAGCGGACCCGTCACGAGCGGATCCGCAGCGCCTGCTTCCGCGTCGGGCATCGCCATCCGGCAGTTCGGCGCGTGGCTCGACGACGCCTCGCTTCTGACGCCGGGCGATGCCTGGACGTCGATCACGATCGGCCACTATCGCTCGCTCTTCGGCAGTCAAACCGATTTTCCGGTCATCGATGCTGGCATCGGCATCACCAAGCGCACACAGTTCGGCGTCACCGTGCCCTACTACCAAGCCCGCTTCAACGACGGCACGAGCGTCGGCGGATTCGGGGATGTGTTCCTGACCGGCAAAGTGCAGCTGGTTGAGCCGAGCGAGGGCCGCATTGGTCTGGCGGTGTCGCCGGTCGTGGAATTTTCCCAGGATCCCTTGCCTGGTCAGAGCAGCTTCGGCTGGGGCGCGCCGCTCGACATCGAAGCCAGACTTCCGGGTTTCCGCGTGTTCGGATCGACTGGTTATTTCTCGCGCGGGGCGCTGTTCGCCGCGGGCGCGCTCGAAGTGCCGGTCGGCGACCGGCTCGTGGCGACCGGCGGGCTGACGATGATGCGTGCCACCAACGAGAGCCCCGCCGCCGACGCGATCGGGCTGTCCAAGGGCCGTTCTGACATCACGGCCTCGGCGGCGTATTTCCTGTCGCCGTCGATCGCGTTGTTCGTCGGCACGGGTCGGACGATTGGCAACGCCGACGGGACTGGCACCACGTTCATGCTGAATGGCGGGGTGTCGATCAGTTATGCGCCGCGCATAACCCAATAATCTGCAGTTCACTCTTCTCGGTTCTCGCTTCTCGGTTCGTGTTCAAGTTCGGTGCTCGGTTCTGGTGTTCCGGGTTCGGGGTTCGGGGTTGCGAACCCTGCACGGGTTCGCGCTAACGAACCCTGAACGTGAACGTCGAACCGAACTTGAACACGAAGAGAGAACCGAGAACGGAGAAGTGTGAACTGCGGTTCACTCTCGTACCGCAGCGCTTCCATCGCATCGATCCTCACCGCGCGGCGTGCAGGCAAGTAGCACGCCGCGAGTCCGATCAACAGGAAGATCAGCGTCGCGCCCATATAGACCAGCGGGTCGACTGACGGCGCGCCGAACAGCAGGCCCTTCAACAAGCGGCCGCCAGCGACCGACAGGATGAGGCCGATGGCTGCGCCAGCGGCAACGAGCCCCATCCCCTGCCCCATGACGATCGCGACAATGTCGGCGGGTTTCGCTCCCATGGCGATGCGGATGCCAATCTCGCGCGTCCGGCGCGCCACGGTGTACGCCGTTACACCGTAAATCCCCATGCCCGCCAGCAGCAGGCCGACGATGCCGAGGCTGCCGGCCACCGATCCCGCCATACGCAACTGCAGCTGCACGGGGCCGCCACCAATTCTGTTCGAGCGGCTCGTTCATCGGCCGAGGGGCATTTTCATTGAGCGGTCCCATCGCCGCGGCGAGGGCGCGATCGGCCCGTTCACCATCGGCCATTCGCAGGAGAATCGTCAACTGCGGCTTGTACCGCTGTTGCAGCGGGACATAGACGACCGCAGTGGGCACCACGACCGGCGGCGTGTTCCCTGGAGCGGCGACGCGCCGCTCCCGCACGACCGGAACGCCGGCACGCCGCACATCCGTTGCCACACCAACCACCTGAAATGTCGTGGCGCTCGGTTCTGCACTTGTCGACGGCCATCTAATGAATCTTCCCGATTGGGTTCTCGCCAGGCCACAACAGACGGGCGGTTGATTCCGACACTATCGCCGCCGCGTAGTCGTTCGCGGTGAAGTCCCGGCCTGACACGATTGGCAGCCGCAGCGTCTCGAAGTACCCGATGTCCACGACATTCCAGTTCGCGGCGAAGAATCCGCGCCCATCCGGCGGCGAGACACCAGGGACTTCCATCGGTCCGATTGTCATGGACTGTTGCGGCGGCTGGTCCGCCAGCGTCGCCGACTCGACACCGGGCGCCGATCGCAACCGCTCACCGAACTCGCGAAGGAACAGCGGACCGGTCGTCGCGGTATAACCCATCGCTTCGAGGTCGAGGTTGGCCGTTGCGACGTCGGGGTCCAATTGCTGCGCCGCGCTGACGACGGTCGTCATCGCCCGGCCAAGCACGCCCGCCGCCACGATCAGGACGACGCTGAACGTCACCTGTGCGACGACAAACGCGCTTCGCAGCCGCAGCCGATCGGACGGCCCCTGGGCATCGGCTTTCAGCCCCGCGACGACATCGGTCTTCGCGACGTGTCGCGCGGGCGCGAGACCGCACAGCACCGCCGCCACAAGCGTGACGACGACTGCAGCCGTCACGACGCGCCCGTCGAGCGGAAAGCGAGGGCAATAGGGACTGGAAACACCGGAAGGAGCTTGAGGAGCAGCGTGGTCATGCCGCGTGCGACCAGGAGACCCGAGAATCCACCTGCCGCAAACAGCAGCAGCGTTTCAGTCAGCAGCTGACGGACCAGTCGCATGCGTCCGGCGCCAATCGCCACGCGCACGGCGAGTTCCCGCCGCCGCGCCGCGGCTTTCGCCAGCAGGACACCGGCCACGTTCGCGCACACGGTGAGCAGAACCAGCGAGACCAGCGCCAGCAACAACGCGAGAAAGCCGCCAAGCAGGATACGAATCGATGGGGGAATCGGCGACGCACGAGCGACAAGATAGCTGCGCCCGTCGTACTCGTTCGGATAGTCGCGCTCGAGCGCCGCGCTGATGGCATCGAGCTCGGCCGCCGCCTGCGCACGCGAGACTCCTGCTTTCAACCGCCCACCCAGGATTCCCCAGTCGGCATCGCGGACGGTGAAAAAGCGACGGTCGATTGCGAACTCGCCGTGGACAGGGACCGCACCGACGAGCAGCCACATGTCGGCTGAAACGACGCTGGTGCCCCAGAAGCCCTCGGGGGCGACGCCGATGACGCCGAACCGCTCGCCGTTCAACACGATGGTGTCGCCGACAATGGCGCGATCCCCACGAAACTGACGCTTCCAGAAGGCATGGCTCAGAACGACCAGCCGGCTGGCGGACGTTTCGTCGAAATCAGACGCGACGAACAGCCGTCCCGCCGCGGGCCTGATGCCGAGCAGCTCGAAGTACATCGACGACACGATCGGTCGCAAAGACCCGCTGCGTGTCGCCCACGGCCGCCGAAGGTGATCGGCTTCCGGCTGAGCCTTGCTGCACGTAGAGTCCGTCTACCGTCGTCATGCGCTCGCGGAGATCGAGGAAGGTGCGGTAGGCCACCATCGGACTCTGCCCATCGGCTGACCGCGCTCGGATCTTTGAAATGTCGATGAGCGTGTCGGGATCAGCGGATGCCCGGCGCGGCGCGAAGCAGCAGGCCGTTGGCGACGGTGAAGATCGATGTGGCGGCGCCGATCCCGATCGCGAGTGACAGCGCGGCAGTGAGCGCGAACACCGGGTTGCGGCAAAGGAGGCGGCGCGCCATACTCGAACGTCCCAGAGGAACGCGTCGACGAGCGCACCGGCGCGCACATCGCGGACGCGATCCTTGACGGCCGCGACGCTTCCCAATTCGCGGCCGTGCGGCACGGCGCGCATCTTCTGGCGCTTCCCCTGCGGCCATCCGTTCGCGAACGAGCTGATCGAACGTCGACGCCAGCTCGTCATCCAGGTCGGAGTCAATCCGCGTGCGATTGACAAGGTTCCGCCAGATCTTCAGCACGTCACACCTCGAGCGCCCGATCGATCGCGAGGGAGATCTGTTTCCAGAGCGAGGCCTCTTCGACCAGCTGTTTCCTCCCGGCCCTGGTCAACCGGTAGTACTTGGCCCGGCGGTTGTTCTCCGAGACGTCCCACGTCGACGCCAGCCAACCGGCCTCTTCGAGCCGATGCAACGCCGGGAACAGCGAGCCCGGCTGCACGACGAAGGTGCCCCCCGTGAGCTGCTGGATGCGCCGCGACACGCCGAGCCCATGCAGATCGCCCGCGGCAAGCGCCTTGAGGATCAACAGGTCGAGCGTTCCTTGCAGCAGCGTCGCGCGCTTTGACATGAGTTTCCCCGGCACCCGGCACCCAGCACCCGGCCGACCAGCACCACACCGGCACCCGCAGCACCCAGCACGTATCGCACCATGTTCTATACGAGCCAGAGTCTCGCCGTGTTCCTATCGAATGTCAATTGGACCAGGGGTTCTCAGCAGTTTGTGCTGCTGGCACCGCAGTTGCTCGCTTAGGCCGGTGGAGGATTCCGTCAATGCCTGAGAAAGCCACGATCGCACGAGCTCGCAGTGCGAAGCGCCAGGGCAAGGCGCCATCCACACAAGCCGGAGAGTTCGTGCGCGAAGAGATCCATCACGTGCGCGAAGGAAAGCACGGGGCACGCTCGACAAAACAGGCGATAGCAATCGGTTTGTCCAAGGCACGCCGGGCTGGAGTGCGCCTGCCCGTCCCGAAACGCGCCAAGGCGTCCACCAAGCGAAGCGCTCGCTCCGCGAACGCTGCAGCCAAGCGGCACAAGCGTCCGTCCCCGCGCAGGTCGCGAGCCTCTTTGCGCAGGCTCAAGCGCGAGAGCCATCGGGTAGCTTCGCGAAAGGCGCTATCACGCCAGGCCAAGCGTGCCGCCCGTACACGACAGCGGCGGCGCCGGCAGTCGGCAGCCTAGATTTGACGTTACCCGATTAGAAGCTATCTCAAAACCCAGTGACCTGCGCCGCGAGCGAGCGCGCGAGCGAGCCACGCGAACGGAGCGCGCCGGCGCAGCGGCGCGCGAGAGCGTGTCGGGGAGTCCGAGGGGCGCAGCCCCTCGGGTAAGACTACGGCACGAACGGGATAGCAGCATTTCGCCTGGACAGGCGGTTGAGCCTGAACGGGTCGTTGAGACGGAACAGCAGTCGCAACCCTTCCCGTCCGTGGGCCACGTCGACGCGTCCGATCGTGGTCGATCGGATATGGACGCGCAGCCCGACGCCGTAGGAGATCTCCTTCAGCCCGAGATCTCGAACCTGGGCAGCGACGCCGCCGGCATCAGCGAAAAGCGCCGCGTCCACATGCTCGAACAACGCCCATCGCGATTCCGCGCTGACGAGGAGCAGATGACGGTCGTGGAATCGATAGTCCGCATAAGACCGAAGCGTGGTCGAACCTCCGAGGCTCGGCAGCATGTAGGCCGGCACCTCGCTGTCGCCGGTGGTATCGGAAAACACGCTCCATCCGTGAAACGCCAGCGTCCACCGGACCGGCGAGAGCGGAATGGCATGCAGGGCCTCGAGCTCGTAGCGCCGGAAACTGAACCGGCCGTCGTCCCGGTCCGAATAGACCGCCGCGGCGGCGCGATACATCCCGCCTCGGCGCGGAAGCCCCCGATGGTCGCGCGTGTCGGCGGTCGCCGACACCTGAGTGTGCAAGAAGCCCGGCTGCTCGATCTGATCGAAGCCCGGCTCGTTGCGGAAAATCAACATCGTGTCGGGATAGCCGCGATCGAACGGACCGGACGACGAGGAGATGTCCGGGCGCGACACTCGACCGACTCGAGCCTCGAGTGCCACGACCTCGCGTGGGCGATAGGTGGCGAAGCCGATGATCTCCGTCGTTCTCAGACCGTAGTCCGTGCGAAGCGCCGATGACGAGTCGGGTCCGGCGCCGAAATACCGCACCTGGGTGAGATCCTGCCAGTGAACTTGCGTTCCTAAACTGACGCGGCTGCCGCCGATCTCGGGCACCTCGAATTCGGCGTCGGCCACTTTGTACCCCGCCAGGAGTACGCCGCCGACGTCTCGAACCATGCTCGGCGCTGGAGGACCGGCGCGCGATAGCCCCCGCCGAGCGATATCCAGCCGTCGCCGGTGACACTGGTTTTGAAAACGGGGAACCAGCCGGCGTTCTTCTCACCTGTGTCGCCCTTGAAGTACTTCTCGGCGAAATTGAAGCCCGCAGTCATGGCCGCGGGCTCTTGAAACAACGGAGTGCCTTCCGCCGGCGGCTCGCTGGAGCGTTCCTGCGCCTGGGCCGTGCACGCGATGGCGCAAATCAGCAGCGCTGCTGCTGAGATTCGGTAGCACATCTGCTTTCGATGTCGCATCTCGCGTGCCAAGCCGTGCAGCAAAAACGGCGACCGCCGCCTCGTAGCTAGAACTTCAATCCCGCCTCGAACGGTTTTATCTGATGACCTTTGATGACCTTACATATCTCTACTGTCATATGTACGACCATAAGATTGTGCCGAAACGGTACTCGCCTTGATCTGAAATGAAACACAAATTCGTCAGCTTGCTGAAACAGAAGATGGGCAAGCCCTGTCGCATCATCAACTAACGTCTGAAGGCGCCTGCGGCAGAACCCTTGCGATGGACCATTGCCAGAATGATGGCCCAAAGCTTCCGCACCGTTTCAATCACCGCGTTCGTAGTCGGCTGCTTCGGCGCGGCAGGAGCCGCGGAACGCGAGCCGTCGATCCCCCTGCTGATCCGCGAGACCGGCAGCTTCGAACGCATCATCGTCGCGACCGACAAACCCGTCCAGCTCGCCGATTTGGTCGGCGCGGCGGACCTGGTCGTCGAAGGGACGTCCGTCGCGCAGCGCTCGTATCTCGATTCGAGCGAAGCCCATATCTACACGGACTACTCGTTCACTCTGACCGACATCATGAAGAACCGGCGCCGTCCCGGGCTGTTGAAGGCCGGCCGGTCGATTGTTGTCCGCCGTGAAAGCGGGACGGTGCTCGTCAACGGGCTTCGTGCGACGACGATCGAAAATGGATTTCCCGCGTTCGCCGAGAACGGCCGGTACCTCCTGTTCCTCAAGGAGCTCGACGAACCGAACACGTATGCCGTGATCGCGGGCGGACGCGGCGCGTTCGAGGCCGGCGATCAGATTGCGCCGATGCTGGTGGTGGCGGAAACGCCGCGGCAGGCGCAGTCGCGGCAGGCGTTCTTCGGCGAGGTCAAAGCGCTGCTGAAGTTCACCGAGATACGAGTACCTACCCATTCGGGTGATTGCAGGCTGCCGGCCGCTTCGTACGATCGAAGCGTGCAGACCAGGCCGGACGACGACATCCTCCTCGATTCCTACTCGCGCGCGGTGACGTCGGCCGTCGACGTCGTGTCGGCCGCCGTCGCGCGCATCGACACCGACCATGGCGGTGGATCCGGCATCGTGCTCAGCCCCGATGGGCTGATCCTCACGAATCACCACGTCGTCTCACGGTCCCGGAAGCTGGAGGCGATGCTGCCGGACGGCCGTTCGGCACGCGCCGACTTGATCGGCAGCGACGCGCATTCCGATCTCGCGGTCGTTGCGGATGGCTGTCGACGGACCGCCGCTCGTCTGCGCGTCGTTGGCCGATTCGAGCGGGGTCCGCGTCGGCCAGATCGCGATCGCCATCGGCAACCCGTACGGGTTCCACCACACCGTCACGGCGGGCATCGTGAGCGCTATCGGCCGATCGCTGCGGGCCCGGACCGGGCGTCTGATCGAAGACCTCATCCAGACCGATGCGTCGCTGAACCCGGGCAACTCCGGCGGACCGCTGGTCGATTCGTCCGGCGCGGTGATTGGCGTAAACACGGCCATGATCCAGCCGGCGCACGGCTTGTCGTTCGCAATCGCGAGCAGCACGGCGCGCTTCGTGGCGGGGCGGTTGATTCGGGACGGCCGCTTGCGGCGAAGCTACATTGGCGTGGCCGGTCAGACGGTACCCGTACCTCGCGCGCTGTCGAGGTTCCACCGGCTGGCGATCGCGAGCGGCGTGCTGGTGGCGTCGATCGATCCGAACAGCCCGGCGGCGGCGGCGGGCCTGAAGGACGGGGACATCATCGTGGGTTTCGCCGACGAGATCGTGAGCGCTGTGGATGCGCTGCACCGTCAGTTGACTGGCGAGCGCGTCGGGGTCGCCACCAAGGTGACGGTGCTCCGCCGCGGCGAGCGACGCGCGCTGACCGTCGTGCCCACCGAGCTCGCGTCACTCGCGTCATAAGGTCAGGAGGCCGCGCCTGAGCGCGAGGCGCACCGCCTCGGTCCGGTTCGTCGCGCCGAGCTTCGCGGAAATCGATGCGACGTGGAACTTCACCGTCTGGTCGCTGATCGCGAGGCGCGCCGCAATCGCCTTGTTCGGAAGCCCTTCGGCCAGAAGCTCCAGCACCTGCTGCTCACGCGCCGTCAGCGGCTCGACGTACGACGGAGAGAGGCGGTCTGTAGGGCGACCCTTTCAGGGTCGCCTTCCGAGGCCGCCTTCTGAGCGTCGCGTCTATGCGCGGCGAGGACGATCGCGTCGGCGTCCACGGATGCCGCGCGCGCCGCCGAAAGCGTGCCGAATTCGCCAACCACCTCGGTCGACGGGTCGAGCTGGCTCCGGAGACGATCCCGCTCGCCCGCCGACCCAACGATCACTACCCGCATCAGCTCGTCGGACGTTCGCCGATCGTTATCGTGCGGTCGACCACCGCCGCACCGCGCAGCACACGGACGGCTGCCGGCTTGCCCACGGCGATCGACGTCAGCAGGTCCAGCAGGTCGTCGGTCGAATTGACGCCGCGGCCTTCAAGCTCGAAGAGCACGTCCCCGACGAGCACACCGGCGGCGGCCGCCGGGCTGCCCTCGGTCACGCCGATCACGAGCAGCGCCTCCTTGCGTCCCGCCAGAGCCGCCTGCGCTTCCGGCAGCGGCACGGTCTGACCCGCGATGCCGAGATATCCGCGTTTCGTGCGGCCGTGCTCGAGGATGTGAGCGGCGGTAGGCAGGGCAATCGAGGCGGGTATGACCACGCCAAGTCCTCTGATCTCGGCAGCGGTTGTGACGCCGACAAGCGCGCCTGACGTGTCGATGAACGCCCCGCCGGCAAACCCTTCGTGCATCGGCGCGGTCGTTCGCAGCACCTGCTCGATCGCGCGGCGGCGGCCGGTCGGAAGCGGGCCGGCGATCACCGAAACGATGCCGGCGCTCGCCGTGACCGAGTTGCTCCACGATCGCGCGATGGCAATCGCGAGGTTTCCGACACGGGGTGCGGTCTGGCCGACTGGAATCGGCGTTGCGCTCAGGCCGGGCACGCGAAGCACCGCCAGGCTGGTAGCCGGATCCCACCCGGCCAGCTGCGCGTCGAACACCTGCCCCGCGTGATCGCGCACGTGAAGGCCGTCCTCGCGTCCGAGCGCGCGCGTCATCGTCAGCACCACCTCGCGCGCGTACACCAGGCCGCTCGCCGGACGCCGGCGGCCTTGCACCTGCACGACGGCGGGAGCCGCCCGTTCGACAGCATCCGCAAGCGCCGTGGACATCATTGTTGCGTAGTCGTTGGTCGTCATGCGGACCATCGTCCTACGCGGTCAAGCCGGAATGGATCACCCAATTGGGTAGCGTCCCCGTTCACGGCGCACCATCCGACTGGCGGAACGTCAGATTGAACCGGCCGCTCATCCCGAGCGCTTCGGGCGCGGTGTGCGGCACGATGCGCGAGACGCCGTGAAAGCGAAGGCGCGCGGCGCCGCCGAAGACGAACGCGTCGCCGGACTGGAGAAGAATCGGTTCGATCGGATCCCGACGACGCAGTCCGCCGAAGAGGAACCGCGCCGTGTCGCCGATCGACACCGAGACGACCGGCCACCCCTCGGTGAGCGAGCGCGGCCCTTCGTCCTTGTCCTGGTGCAGGCCCATCCGGCCTTCGTCATCGTAGTAGTTCAAGATGCAGACGTCCGGATCGACAGCCATTCCCGCCGCGGCGGCGATGTCGCGTGCAATCTTCCCGAGGTTCTCCGGAATCGGAGGTGCCGCGAGCCCGTCGAAATCACTTCGCGTGGTCTCGTACTGGTAGCTGAGGCCGTTCCAGTGACGCCCGAGACACAGCATGCGGACGTGCATCTTCCCGCCGCCACGAACGACCGGCACGTAGGCCGGGACGGCGCCGTCGACCAGGGCGCGGCACTGCGACGCGAGCGCTCGCTGCTCGGCGATTGTGAAGTACTCGGAGAGGTGGATCGCCCCGGATCCGTAATCGCTCTTGACCATGACGATCACGCCCATGGTACGTGGGTTGCGTAACCGCTCGCCAGCCGTGCCCCAGACGGGACCGGCGCGTTTTCTATACAGGCACAGTGAAAAATCTACCCGGGCTCGCTCAAGCGGCCTTCGGTTCGCTCTGGGCTGCGACTCTCGTCGTGGCGCTGGTGCTCGTGTCCGCGTTCGCGGTCCGCATCTACCTGCGAGGCGCGCGCGATCGAAGCCGGCGGCTGGAGGCCGAACGGATCTCGCACTGGACGAACGAGCTGCAGACGCTGACGGGCGCGCTGTCGCGGGCGATGTCTGTGGTTGAGGTGTCGAGGTTTCGATCCCCGAGTTCCTGCATGCGCTCGGGGCAACGACCGGTCTCGTCGCGCTCGTCGGCGGCGACGGCAAGCAGGCGACCGTCTCGCGCGCGATCGGCTTCGATCCGCCCGTGGAATCCGGACATACCGCTGAGCCTCGACGGTGGGACACTGCTTGGACGCGCGGTCACGGATCGCGAACTCCGAGTATTCGGAGACCCGGACCGAGCCGACGGCATCCTGATGGAGGACAGTACGCCGCTCGTGACGGCGAGCGGCACGACGGTCATCACACCGCTCGTCGCGGGCGGCCGGTCGGTCGCCGTGCTCTGCATCGGGTTCGATTCGAGCCGCGGCCTGACGAGTGACGAGCGTGAGTTCCTCGTCGCGGGCGGGCGGCGCACGGCGGAAGCACTGGTTCGAGCCGATCAGTACGAGAGCGCCCAGCGGGCGCGAGCCGACGCGGAACACCTGCGCCGGCGCGGCGACGAGGAGCTCCACGAGCGGCGGAAGGTCGAAGCCGCGTTGCGCGAGAGCGAAACACGCTATCGCGCGCTGGCAGCACGGACGAACCACCTGTATGCGCTGAGCGCATCGCTCTCGGAGGCGCTGACGCTCGATGGCGTCGCGAAGGCGATCGTCAGCCGCAGCCGCTTCGTCGCGGGCGCCTCGGCCGCGTCGGTCGCGCTCCTCAACGAAGACCGGACCGAGCTGGAAACGCTTCATGCCGAGGAATACCCGCAACATGTCGTCGACGCGTGGCGGTCGTTCGCCGCCGGCCCCGGCCTGTGCTGGACCGAGGCGTTGACGCTGCGGGAACCGGTGTTCGTCAGCTCCTTCGGCGAGTGGCAGGCGCGGTTCCCGGCGTCGGCGGCGCTCGGCGCGGACTGCGGCTTTGCCTCGCTCGCGGGCGTGCCCCTGATGGTCGACGATGCGCCGGTCGGCGTGCTGATGTTTCACTTCGTCGCACCGGTCAGCTTCGATCCGGAGTACCGGGCCGTGCTGGTCGCAGTGGCCCATCACTCGGCGCAGGCGATCGACCGCGCGCGGCTGTACGAATCGGCGCAGCAGGCCCGCATCGATGCCGAGGCCGCGAACCGCTCGAAAGACGACTTCCTGTCGATCGTCTCGCACGAGCTGCGGACGCCGCTCACCGCCGTGCTTGGCTGGGCGTCAATGCTGCGCAAGGGATCGCTCGACGCGCCGCGCATGGCGCGCGCCATCGATGC
This sequence comes from uncultured Acidobacteriota bacterium, assembly GCA_963720005.1. Lineage (GTDB taxonomy): Bacteria > Acidobacteriota > Vicinamibacteria > Vicinamibacterales > CAVVIG01 > CAVREM01. The sequence goes on from CAVREM010000113.1 coordinate 58,599, forward strand.
CATCTGCAGCAACGCCACCCGCCAGGCGCAGCTCATCGACGAGCTCCTCGACGTGTCGCGGCTCGTCGGCGGCCGCGCCGTGTTCGAGCTCCGCGAGATCGATCTGCGCGACACGCTGCGCGGGGTGGTCGAGGCGGTCATGCCGCTGTCCGACGCGAAGGGCATCGAGGTGTGCCTGGGCGCTCATCCGACCGTGCCGGTCACCGCCGATCCGCGGCGCCTGGAACAGGTCTTCCTGAACCTGCTGACGAACGCCGTCAAGTTCACGCCGCCCGCCGGCCGCGTCACGATCGACGCGACGATCTGCGGCGCGGAGGTGCAGATCCGCGTGACCGACAACGGGAGCGGGATCGATCCCGAGTTCCTCCCGTTCGTCTTCGAGCGCTTCCGACAGGGCGCCGATCGCGACGCCCGGGCGGAAGGCGGGCTGGGCCTCGGCCTCTTCATCGCGCGCCAGCTCGTGGAGGGCCAGGGCGGAACGATCCGCGCCGAGAGCCTTGGCTCCGGCCAGGGCTCCACGTTCATCGTGACGCTGCCGGTCACGAAATCCGCGCGAGGCGTGCAGGTAGGCGTCAAAGCTGTGCAGCAGGCCTGAAGGCCTGCACTCTAGGTCCGCCCTAACGACTCACGGCACAATCCACAAAAACAGCTGCGCGCCGTCGACGACTCGCGTTTCATCAGGCTTCCATCGCCCCATCGGGAACTGGTGCGAGACAATGCGCGTGCCTTTGCGTAGCTCATTCCGCAGCTTCGGCTCGAGATCGAGGTTGAGCGATTCGGACAGGTAAAGCGTCACCACCGTCGCGGCAGAGATGTCCGTGGTGAACATGTCACCTTGGATGAAGGCGACCCGATCGCCCACTTCGCTCGACACCGCCAGTTCCTGCGACAGCGCGACGAGCTTCGGGTCGACCTCGATGCCGACGCCGCGCGCCCCGTACTTCTGCGCCGCGATGACGACGATGCGGCCATCGCCCGACCCCAGATCGTAGACGACGTCGGCGGCGGTCACCTTCGCCAGGCGCAGCATGCCGTCGACGATCGTCTGGCGCGTCGGCGCGAAGAAGATGTCCGGCGCGCGGGGCGGACGCTGGCCCGCCCCCGCGCCGGCGAGAAGGACCAGCATCCACACCGCCGACAACAGCCACCTCCGCACGTCGTCTACCCTATCGTACGGCGGGCCTCACGCGGCGAGATGGAACCGCATGAACGACACCATCGCATCGAGGAGGTGATGCGAGAATGCCGTGTCGACGTTGATCTCGAACCCGTGCGGCGCCGTCGCATGGTTGACGAACGTGATGGGCAGATTTTCCCTGACGGCGTCGCCGACGAAGCGGTCGAGCGCATCGTTCAGCCCGGCGTTCTCGTCGCGGCCACATCGCACGACGAACATCGGCACGTCGGTCGGCAGATCGCGCACGCTCTTGCCGGCCGTCGCGTTGACGAACCGGTAGGCCGCAGCTGCAGTCGCGACCGCGGTGATGCCCGCCGCATCGAATGTGTACCCATTCGACAGCACCGCCGCTCGAACGCCGGGACGTCGCTCGGTCAACAACGCCAGCGCGACGGGAACATTACCTGACGCCGCCCAGATGCCGAGGCGGCCCGGATCGATCCCGAGTTCGGCGCCGCGCCGCGCGATGAAATCGACGACCCGGCCCGCATCGCGTGCCGGCGCGCTGGTCGAATACGTAATCGCCGCGATCCCGGAGGCGGCGATCAGCTGGGCCAGCGACACGACAAATTCCATTTCCCTGAAATTGCAGCCGAGCGTCATGGGCACGCCGACGTCCGGGTAGCCGGCCACGATGACGACTGCCGGCGCCGATTCCTTCTGCAGACCGTCGGGGGTGGTAAACGTCCAGGTTCAACGCTTCGTGGTACGTCACGTTGCGCGTCACCTCGACCTGCTCCATCCCCTCGAGACTGCGGATGATTCGTTTCAGCGTGATCGGGTGTCTGGCTGGCTTGTCGCTCATCTGCTTCCTCCTGAGACCGCGGGCGCGCCTATCGCGCCGCAGATCCCCACGAGAGCGGTGACGCGCTGCGATCCAGCATCAGAAGGATTGGCTGCGGGGTGGACGTGAGGAACGGACGAAGGGCGGCCGCGAAGAAGGAAGTCATTATACACGCTCGACGAACGTCTTCAAGCGGGCGAGCGTTTCGTCCCACTGCGCGGAAATCGACTGGAGATGCCGGCGTGCGGCGGCCAGGCGCTTCTGTTCCAGCTGCCAGACGCTCTCGCGCCCCTGCCACATGCTGCGCACCAGGCCGGCGTCCTCCATCACGCGCAGGTGCTTCGTGATGGCCTGGCGGCTCATGTCGAAGCCGTCCGCGAGCCGGGTGATCGACATCGGGCCGTCGTGGCAGAGGCGCGCGACCAGCTGCAGCCGCGTCTCGTCGCCGAGCGCCGCAAACAGCGAGGCGGAACCGCTGACGTCAGCGGCCGACCTGGAGCTCCGCGACATACTTTTCGATCACCGTGACCATCATGCCCCAGCCCTGCTCGTTCGCGGTGAAGGCCTGCGCCCGGCGAGCCAGCGGGATGCTATCGAAGCCCGACTCGGTGACCGTCAGCATCACGCCGCCGCTCGCCTCTTCGAGCGTGAACTCGATCAGGGTCGTTGGCTCGTTCGAGTAGTCCTCGCCGCGCTTCGCGAACGGATGCCAGCGAAACGAGAAGAGACGTTCGGGTTCGATCCGTTCGATCGTGATCTCGAACGGCTCGCCGTTGTACGGCTGCTGCGCAGCGGCCACCACCGGATCGACCTTGGTGCCGATCATCACGCCGCGCATCGCGCGCCCCGGCGCGAACGGGGCGTCGAATTTCACGCCGAACCAATGGCCGAACTCGCTGGAATCAGTCAACGCGCGCCAGACGCGCGAGCGCGGCGCGCGCAGCAGGATCTTCTTCTCGATACGGTCCGGGTGGACTGCCGTCATATGCAACCTCCAGGTTGCCATACTAGATCGCCGGTCGCGATTTGGCAACCTCTTGGTTGCATGTCTGGAGGCTGGGGCTGGGGCTGGGGGACGGGAGGTTCGAGGAGAATCCAGCCCCCAGCCTCCAGGCCCCAGTCTCTACCCGACGTGCACGCGCGGCCGGCGGAGCGGATCGGGCTCCGACTTGCGCAGCACCTCGCGCGTCACCGGGGCCGTATCGCCTTCGCCCAACGCCAGGAACTTGAGGACGTAGGTAATCGGGTTGCCCTCGGTCCAGCCGAAATACACGTGCGGAAGGTGCCCGGTCCGATCGCGGATGTGCAGCAGCAGGGCGGCAATGGCGTTGGGGATGGCCGGGCTCTCGCAGCGCAGCACGCGGTAGGGGCCGACCTGCGCCCCCTGCACCTCGAGAACGTCCGTGAACTGCGACGCGTCGCCGGGCCGCACCTCGAGGAACAGCACGTAATCGTCGATCGAGAGATGATGCGAGTTCCGCGCTTCGCGGACCTTGTCCTCGTATTCGCGCTGCGACCCATCGTCCGGCCGGTTCGCGATAATCCGGACCGAGCCGCTACGGTCAGCGTCGGCGATGAACTTCGACGCGGCCTCGTCCAGCTCGAAGCCGTGCACGCGGAGCTCGGTCGAACGGGCGGCGCGCGACACGAGCGAGGAGATAACGATGCCGAGGATGAACAGCGACGCGATCTTGATCCCCTCCGGCCGCTCGATCATGTTGGTGATGGTGGTATAGGCAAAGACCACCGCGATCGAAACGAACAGTACCTGTCGCTGGCGCAGGTGCCAGGCGCTGATGGCGACCGCCAGCGCCGCCGATCCCATCAACACGAGCACGCCGGTCGCGTACGCCCCGCCCTGGGCCTCGACGTCCGCGCGGAACACGAGCGTGACCAGGATGTTGATCCCGGTGATGACGATGACCAGCGGGCGATTGGCGCGCGCCCATTCCGGCGCCATGCCGTACTGCGGCAGATAGCGTGGAATCAGGTTCAGCAGCCCGGCCAGCGCCGACGCGCCCGCGAACCACAGGATCGCGATCGTGCTGAGGTCGTAGACGGTCCCGAACACCGGCCCGAAACGCTCGTGTGCCAGATACGCGAGCGCTCGACCCTCCGCCGGCCCGCCCGGCTGGAACGCCTCCGCTGGAATCAGCAGCGCCGTGACGAAACTGCTGCCGATCAGCATGACGCTCATGATCAGCGCCGCAGTGGCGAGCAGCTTCTTGGTGTTCCGAATTCGGCCCGCCGGCCGCTCCTCGGTGTCCGAGGAGTCGCCGCGGACGAGCGGCATCACCGCGACACCCGTCTCGAACCCCGATAGGCCGAGCGCCAGCTTCGGGAACAGGAGCAGGGCCATCGCCGCAATCAGTATCGGATGGCCATGCTGCTGGAGCAGCGACGCTCTCCAGTTCGCCAGCATCTCGGGATGTTCGAAAATCGCCTGCAGACCGTTCACGACGATCACGACGTTCAGCGCCAGGTAGGCGACGACGAGGACGACCGCCACCGTGATGGCGTCGCTGAATCCCTTCAGGAAAATGGCGCCGAGCCCCAGCAGCAGCACGACCGTGACCGGAATCGGATGGTGCAGCCACGAGGGAACGAGCGGGTTCTCGACGATGTGGGCCGTCGCGTCGGCGGCAGACAGCGTGATCGTGATGACGAAGCTCGTCGCCGCGAAGCCGAGGAGGAACAGGACCACGGCCTTGCCCTTCCACCTCGGGAGCAGGTTTTCGAGCATCAGGATGCTGCCCTGGCCGAACGGGCTCATCTCCGCGACGCGGTTGTACATCGGCAGCGCGCCGAACACCGTGACGAGGACGAGAATCAGTGTCGCGATCGGCGACAGCGTGCCGGCGGCGAGAAAGGCGATGCCCGGCTGGTAGGCGAGCGTCGAGAAATAGTCGACGCCGGTGAGGCACATGACCTTCCACCACGCAGCGGTATGCACGGCGCGCGCATGAGGCCCGACCTGCTGGTTCGTAGCCTTCGTAGAGCCAGTCGTGCAGACGCCCGTTCGTCAGGCGCTGGGAAGGGACGGCCACGCCGCATTGTAACTGCCGGAAACGGCGGGCTGTCTACAATGAACCCGCGGCTTTCGATGACCAGCTACGCGCGACCCGCCTGGATCTTCCGCCGGCTGCTCGGCGTCGTCTACGTGTGCGCGTTCTGGTCGCTCGCCGGGCAATTGCTCGGACTGTTCGGCAGCCACGGCATCCTGCCGGCGGGCGAGTACATGGACGCCGCGCGACAGTGGACGGCGGCGGAAGGCATCGGCCTGTCACGATTTCACAGCGTCCCCACGCTCTTCTGGATCTCGACGAGCAACGCGTTCATCTACTCGGTCTCGGTCGCCGGACTGGCCGCCGGCGTTCTGCTGACCGCCGGGATCGCCCCACTGCTGACGATGGCCATCGCATGGATCGCGTATCTGTCGCTGATGACCATCGGCCAGGACTTCCTCGGCTACCAGTGGGACGCGCTGCTGCTCGAAACCGGGTTCTTCGGTCTCTTCGTGGCTCCGATGCGGTGGCTGGACCGCGCCCGCAATGCGCCACAACCCATGCGGGCCGCCGTCTGGCTGATGCTGTGGCTGCTGTTCCGGTTGATGGTGGCGTCTGGCGCCGTGAAGCTGACGAGCGGCGACCCCACGTGGACCAGCCTCACCGCCCTTACTTTTCACTTCGAGACGCAGCCGCTGCCAACACCGATCGCGTGGTACGTGCACCATGCGCCGGCCTGGGTGCTCAAAGTGCTATGCGCGAGCGTCATCGGCATCGAGCTGTTCGCGCCGCTGCTGATGTTCGGAAACCGCCAGCTTCGGATCGTCGGCGTGGCACTCCTTGTCGGCCTTCAGGCCGTGATCGCACTGACTGGGAACTATGCGTGGTTCAACCTGCTGTCGGCGGCGCTCTGCGTGTTCATGCTCGACGACGCAATGCTCGGCTATTCGCCGCCAGACGCGCCTCGCCACCTCAGCGCGCGAGTGGCGGTGGTCATCGCTGCGGCTGTCACTCTGCCGGTTTCGATTCTGGCCTTTGCGTGGTCGCTCGGTGTGCAGCCGCCAGGCTCGCGGCCGCTGGTGCTCCTGACACGGACCGTGGCGCCCTTTCATGTCGCCAACCGCTACGGCCTGTTCGCGGTCATGACGACGACGCGGCCGGAGATCATCGTCGAGGGCTCCGAAGACGGCCAGGAGTGGCGGCCGTACGAGTTCAAGTTCAAGCCTGGCGATCTTCGCCGGGCCCCGCCGTGGGTCGCGCCTCATCAGCCGCGGCTCGACTGGCAGATGTGGTTCACCGCGCTGGGCGGGGACGACACCGAGCCCTGGTTCGGGCGGCTCCTCGATCGGCTGCTCGAGGGGTCGCCCGATGTCCTCCAGTTGCTCGATCGAGATCCTTTCGAGGGCCGTCCACCGCGATTCGTCCGCGCCCGCCTGATGCGCTACCACTTTTCGAAGTCCGGACCTGCTGGTGGACGGCTGAGCCGCTCGGAGACTTTTCGCCAGCCCGATCCGCCGCCGGGCGTCTTCCGCCACCGTGAGGCTGACGCGCCTACAATTCTCTGATCACGATGCCCGGAGTCGACACGGTCCACTTCCGGACTCTCATTCGTGATTCCTCCGTTGCATGGCCGTCACGTTCACGAACGTGGCGATGGCCTCGCCTTCGGCATCGCTGATCGCCACCGTGCTCGGGTAGTGCATTCCGCCCCAGACGCGGGCATTGTTTCCATCAGCGCGTGCCTGCGAAATGCTGGTATAGGTGCGGTTCACCTGCCCGGTCGTCAAGGTGAAGACCTGCTGATCGTCGAAATGCTCGAGGAGAACCGTCGCGGCCGCACCGTTGAGGCTCGGGTGCCCGGCTGGATACTCGGGATGCGATGGGGTGTTGACGAGCGGCAGCCACGCGGGATCGGCTTCGGTGTCCGGGTTGCCGTCGCCGCCGGCCAGCGGAATCGCGGTGACCGGACGCCAGGTGACCTCGCCGGGGACGGCGCCGTAGAAGCGCTTCGCGGCCCACGTGGTGATCGCCGTGTCCGCCATCGCAACATTCAGCACAGCGAGCAGCCGGTTCGACGCGGACATCGAGAGGCGGTTCGCCCGCGCGATCTGGTTCGCGGCCTGATTCCA
>CAVREM010000114.1:0-111261 GCA_963720005.1 uncultured Acidobacteriota bacterium
CCCGCGTCCTCGATTGGAAAGCCGCTCGATTCACCACGCCGGATGCTCGTGGTCTGGATCGTCATTGTTACCGTGATTGCGCTGGGCGGCGTGGTCGCCGACCTGGCGAGCGGCGGCCGCCCTGATCCGCCGACGCTGCGCGCCGCAGCGACGATGCTCGATGGCGCCTGGCGATTCCATACCGGCGATGACCCACACTGGGCGGACGCCAATACAGACGATAACGGCTGGGAGACGGTCGATCTCACCGCCGTGCCGGGCAGCCACGACGGCGACGTGGGTCTGCCCGATTACGTCGGCGGGTGGATGGCGCGCGGTCATCCCGGCTATCACGGTTACGCCTGGTACCGGCGCGCCGTGACGGTGCCGGCCGGACACGCGTCATGGGACGCCTCGGGCCGACGCTCGTCGAGAATGGCTACGAACTCTATTGGAACGGTCAACGGCTAGGCGGCTCAGGCAGGCTCGGCCCAGCCCCGCGCGTCGTCGGCACGCGGCCGCTGCGGTTCGCGCTTCCCGCCGATGCGGCGGGCACTCGTGGCGTGCTCGCTGTCCGCGCGTCAGTGCTTCCAGTTCCGGGGTCAGCGCAGACGGCGGCGGCATGCACAGGGCGCCCGATACTGCGCTCCCGCGGCCGATCAGCGATGCGCTCCACCGCGTGCAATGGCAGCGAACCATCGCCGGTTACATCGTCGATGCGATCGAGCCGGCCGCCATGTTGGTATTCATAGGCTTGGCGCTCGGGTGCCTGTCTTGCAGCAGTCATAAGGGTTTCTTGATCTTTGCCAGCATCGCGCTTGCGCTGACGGCAGCCAGACGCCTCAACAATGCAATCGTCGCATGGACCGATCTGCAAGATCTGACGACCTATAAGTGGCTCGCGAAAGTGATGTGGGTACCAGCGGTGGCCGCCTGGACGTTGGCCTGGAACCGATGGTGCCTGCGTCCGTGGCGAAGCATCAATGTGTCGGCTGTAGTGCTGGCGGTCGCGGGGATTATCGGCGCCGTAATCCATTCGGCGAGTGTGACACGCGGCAGCCGGTTCGCGTCGATCGCGCTGTTTGTCGTGATAGGCGCGCGCATCGTCCGCCGCGGACCAATGCGGATCCTGGCGCTCGTCACGTTAGCCTCGATTATGGCCGGGCTATTCGGCGGCGAGCTACTTGATACGATCGGCGTGCCGGGCATCTGGTTTCCGTTCGGCATCGGCGTGTCGAGGACGCAGTACCGCTACGCGATCGCCATCCCGCTCCTGGCCTTTTCCATCGTGGGAACCTTGCATTCGAAGAGCGGCTATCCCAAACGATGAACACCTGGTCGCCGATCGACGGCATCACCTTCTATCTCGGGGATGAGAACGGAAAAGCACGCTCGACGAGCCGGTGCTGCTGCCGATCGGCCAGACGCTCGGCAAGTCCGCTGCAGAAGTGATGCTTCGTTGGCATCTGCAGCAGGGTCGCTCCGTGATCCCGAAGTCGGTCAAGTCGTCACGCATCGCGGAGAACTTCGACATCTTCGATTTCAACAATCAATAAACTCGTCTTCGCGTCGGTGCGAGCTCGCAATCATCATCGGTGGGGCGCGTGCCCGCATCCCAAGCTGGACGCCCCGGGTCAGGATTGTGTGCCGGAGAGTCGAAGCCGTGCTACCAGGGAGAGGAATCGCGGCTCGCTGCGGAGCGCGTCGAGTTCGGGATCGCCTATGCTGATGATTCTCATCACGCGCTCCCGATACGCGTGCTCCAGATGATCCAATGCGGCACCTGGCTGTTGAGGCCGGCGTGACACAAGGCGATGTCATTAGGCGACACATAGCTGCTTCGCGCGCGGGTCGTCAGTTCGTCCAGAATGGCAGTCGCGCCCGAGACATCGCAAGCGCGCGCACGAGCGAAGCACAACTCGGCGCGCCACATCGGAAGGCCGCCGGACAGCTCAGACGCGATCTCCAATTCACTTAGCGCCGCCTCGACAGCGCCGCCGAAGAGGCACGCGCGCCCGAACTGCCAATGCGCGGCCGGCGAGTGGGGTTCGAGGTCGACGCACGGCTGCCCTGCTCGATTGCTTGCGCGTAGTCGCGTGAGGCGAGGAAGACGTAGGGCACGTAGGCGTTGATTGCTGGCGAAAGGGGATCGAGACGGCGGGCGAGCTCGATCTGCTCGACGGCTTCTCCGTACAGGCTGAGGCTCACGAGCAGTTGCGCGTAGAAGTGATGCGCCGTGGAGTAGTTCGGGTTCAGCGTGATCGCACGGTGGTATTCACGCTCTGCAGCTGGCCAGTCCCAATCGTAGTCCTTCAGCACTTCAGCCAAGCGCGTGTCGCTCCTCGGCCAGATCGGCGTTGCATTTCCAGCGCGCGGTCTGCCGCCCGACGGGCCATTCGGAACGCCGTGTGCGCTGGCTGGAGCCCCCAAATGCCCAGCAGGATGTACGCGTCGGCCAACCCGGTGTGCGCAACGGCGAACGACGGATCGATGTCCAATGCTCGCTGGAACTCCTGGATGCTGCCATAGAGGTCCCGCTCGGTCCTTCTATTCCACAGGTACCGCCCTTTGAAGTAAGCGGGCTGGGCTTCTGTCGCGACGGCGGCGACCGGCGGCTTGGCCGCTGGGTGGGACGAGCGGCAGGTTGAGCTCGGTGGTGATCCCCTGGACGATTTGACTGCACAACTCCGGCAAACCGCAGAGTCCGCGGCGTCCTGGGTTTGCCAGACGACTAGTTCGGAATTGATGTCCACGAGGCGGACAGTCACGCAAGTCGCCGGCTCCAGGCGTATGACCGAGCTTGCGGCCCGGCCACGCAGTTCGCGGCCGAGTGCAGATAGCGGCTTGGAAGGAGTAGCGCAGGCCTTGGCCGAGGTTCGCGAAATGACTCTGAGGAGACGCACCTCACCGAGCGCGGTGGTGAGCATGTCCGTCACGCCGTCGGCCAGATAGCTCTGCGCAGCATGGTCGAATGGGCTATCGAACGGAAGGACGACGATCGACCGGCTCGAATCGTCGCGGCGCCGCGGTTGGATCGGCGCGATGAACCGGTAGCCGCGCTTCGACACCGTCTCTATAAACCGAGGATTGTGACCGCTGTCACCGAGAATGGTCCGCAGCTGACTGATACACTTGTTGACCGCACTGTCGAAGTCGACAAACGTGCCATCGGGCCAGACGCTCTCCTTCAGTCGTTCGCGCGCGACCACTTCGCTCGGGTGTTCGAGCAGTGTGCGAAGGACACGATAGGCTTGCTCCGGCAGCCTGACCTTGACGCCCCGCTTGCGCAATTCTCCGCTGATGGTGTCCAGTTCGAAAATGCCGAAGCGCGTCGGCGACACGAATTCTTGGTTCACGGTCCGCCTGGGATTGACACGATATCACCCCCTTCGGCTCACAGCACGCTGCACCCGCGGGTAAGGCGTAGCGCTAAACGTTGATGTATGAGCGGTTTGCGGCGCAATGCGATAAGCATGGAAAGGCAAGGACCGGATTGCGGCTGGACGGTCTACATTGGCACTGTGGCTGACGTTACCGAACGCGCAGTTCGAGATCGGCGAGACAACAACCGGCGCTGCCACGAGAGGAGTCTGATTATGGTCGGCAACGAATCCGCGGGACAGCCGTTCCTGACGTTCAACGCGAGGCCGACAGCCGTCTCGCTGGATGTGGCGAAGACGGCAGTCATGGTCGTCGACATGCAGAACGATTACGGCACCGAGTGCGGACTGTTCAGCCGTGCCGGCATCGACATTTCGGTTGTCCGCAACGTCATCGGCCCCATCGCCAAGGTTTTGGCGAGCGCTCGATCGATTGGCGTGCCGGTCGTCTACATCAAGGCTGGCATCCGTGCCGATCTTTCCGATCTTGGCGCCCCTGGCACTCCGAACGGCGACCGCTGGCGCTCATACGGCGCAGGACAGACGCTGACAGCTCCGGACGGCCGCGAGAGTCGAGTGCTGATCCGAGACACCTGGAATACGGAGATCATTCCCGAGCTTGCGCCGCAGTCGGGCGACGCAATCGTCTACAAGCACCGGTATAGCGCCTTCCATGAGACGGAACTGGACCCCGTGTTGAAGCAGTTGGGTATCCAGAATTTGATCGTCACGGGCTGCACCACCAGCGTGTGCGTCGAGTCGACGATTCGAGACGCATACTCGAGGGACTACTCCTGCATTCTCTTGGAGGATTGCACAGCGGAGCCGATTGGCCACGGGTCGAGTGGCTATCAGGGAGTCCCGGACCGGGCGGTCGACGGCGGCGGCGGTAGCAATTACGACGCAACCTTGCTGCTCGTTCAGACGCTCTTTGGATGGGTGTCCGACTCGCACTCGGTTACCACGGCTATGGATGCGCGCAAACTGGCAGCAATTCATGCCTGATCAGCGCCCAGTGGACGACTGGACGAACAGCGAGCGCCGAAGCAAGGTCTGTAACTGAAACAGGAACTGTGTAGAAACTGTGTCAGGTGGGGTCGAAACTAGCGACGAATACCGACGTTTATGGGCTCACATCAAGAGGCATTCTGCGGCGGGAAGTCGTTGAATCGATTGCGTGAAGAGATGTTTCCGTATCACTCGATGCAGCTCGCCGGAATCGTTTTCCAAGCGTATCCTTCAACCACTCGGACATCTCTCCGCTTTTAGAATCAACGGTTTGCGAGCGGCCCGACAGAGATTATCGCGCACGCCGACGACTTTCGAACCGTTCCTCGATCTCGTTTTACATTGAGTGGTTTGAAGTGTGGCAAGGACAGCCGTCCGCAGAATTGTGTCAGACCCAACGCGATGGGCGCCGCCGCGTGCGGGGTTCATCGCCTGATCCCTGTGAACAGATCGGACTCGCGTGCCCGCCCGCCATTGACCGTACTGAGCGCGCGGTAGAACGATTGCCGGCCCCATAAGGCTTCATGGTGCTCCGGCGCCAGCTCCTTCAGCCGTTCGTAGGCCGCGACCTGCGACTTGTGGCAGGACACCGCCCGCCAGACCGTCGACCAGCAGTGGCGCGTATCGATCATGGTGGTAATCGCCCAGTCGGGCCACGGCGTCGCCTGCCGTTGAACGCCGTCAACTCTGGAGATCAATGGCCCGACAGCTGCCTGATAGGCGCGCCACGTCGATTCCGGCCAGGCGATGTAATACAGCTTCGAGACCGTATGCGGGTCGGTCATCCCGATGTCGTCGTGGGCGAATCCAGGATCGGCCGCGGCGGCCACCGCCGTCGTCGTGAATTGAGAGATCGCGATGTGGTCCGGATGTCCGTACGCGCCGTCGGGCCCGAACGTTACGACGACGTCCGGACGAACCCGCCTCAGGTGCCCGACGATGTCCGCGACCGCGCGCTGCGGGTCCGCGCAGTCGAGATGCTGGTCGCGATAGTCGAGCAGCGACACTTCGTGCACACCCAGCACCGCCGCCGCGGCACGCAGCTCCGCTTCGCGGATCGCCGCGAGCGCCGACGGACCGGGATGCCCGGGATCGCTGGGCCGAATGCCGCGGTAATGGCCGCCGTCCCCACGCGTGGCCGTCAGCAGAAACACCTCGACGCCCTCGGAGGCGTATTTCGCGAGCGTGCCGCCGACACCCAGCGATTCATCATCGGGATGAGCGAGCACGGCCATCAACCGCCAGCTGCGCATGAGACATCCTCCTCGTCAGAGTCTCTGGAGGGCTGCCTTGATTTTGGCCAGATGGTGCCAGCTATGCCTGAGCGCGTGGTCCTCGATGAAGAATTGCGTCGTGAGCGGCGCGTCGGCGTTCAGCGAAACGGGTGCTGCGCGATCGAGCTGCTCGTCCGCGAATGCACGCACCGCCGCCGCGGCGGCCTGGCTGTTCTCGCGCAGGAGTGTAATGGTCTCGTGCTTGCCGACCCCGGCATGTTCACGCGCATGTTTCGCGTTGATCTCCGCCACGTCGTCCCACGTCACGCCTTCGACGCGCTTGCCTGAGGCAAGCTCCGAGGCGAGATGAATCTCGATCGGGTACATGCTGGCGACGTGATGAACGATGACTCCGACCTGACGGCCGTCGGGCGACACGGTTGATTGCCACTGCGCATCAGACAGCCCCTGCGCATACGCCGCAAGCGCCTTCGCGCCATCTTCGATCCGCTGTGCGAGCGCTTCTGATCGTGTGCTCATTGTCTCCTCCACGGGCCGCGGGACATCCGCGGCCCTTCATGAACCGAAAATCCGCTTCAGGCGCGAAGCCCAATGACCTCGAGATACTCCGAGTCCACCATCGTGCGATTGGGCTCGGTCGCTTTGTTGTGCGAACTCCAGAGATCGACCAGTTCCGCGCGAAGCGCTGCCTGATCGGCCTCGCCCAGCGAGGCGAACGCGCGCGTCGTCGGCCCGTAGTTCTCTCGGAAGAACTCCACGACGCCAGCCGGCGCAAATGGGTAGTCGAAGCGGTAGCTGACACGGGTCAATCGCAGATGGGAGACCCCCGCGCCAAACCGTTCGGCGACGATGCGCTCGTCTCCCCATAGCACCGGTGCCGGCATGCCCGCAGGCGCGATAAAGCGCGCGAAGGTCTTGAACATTGTCCCGATGAATCCCTCCTTGGTCCAGTTGCCCATCGCAATCGTTCCACCCGAACGACACACGCGCACGAGCTCGGCCGCCACCCGCTCGGGGCGGGGAGCGAACATGGCGCCGTAGAGGCTGGCGACGACATCAAAACTGGCATCCGGATAGGGGAGCGCCTCCGCGTCGCCCTCGTCGAAACGCGCATCAATGCCCTCGGCGTTCGCGCGGCCGCGAGCCGCCAGAATGGCGTTGGTGGCGATGTCGACGCCGGTAACGTTGGCGCCGCGGCGCCCGGCAATGAGGCCAAGCTGCCCAGACCCGCAGGCGACGTCGAGCAGCGATGCGCCGGCCGCGATATCGAGCCGATCGAGGAACTCGACCGCGCTCGACTCCATGAATCGGGAAAAGTAGTCGTAGTTACCGTCCATCCAGGTGGCTTTGAGACGGGTCTTGAGAGCGTCAATGTCCGTGGCGGGGCCTGTTTGCATCACGATTGGGTATCCTGTTCGCCAACTATGCAGGAAAACGGCGCCGCCGCCTTTACCTGTGCGTCCACTTTCGTTGCTCGATCCACCGGAGTCCTGAAGGGCATCGAGGAGGACGGAACAGGAATCGCGCGTGCCCCCCGCCACAGGTGACGCGTCATGCCGGCGAACGTCATCGCCCACGCCGCCAGGGCGAAGTAGACGGTGACCTGCGGAATCACCGAGAGGAACTCCAGCCCGGTGGCCTGGATCAGCCTCACGGTGCAGACCGTGTACATGCCGATCGGAAACACCATGCCCCAAGACTGAGGGTCGTACCGCAGGGGAAAACGCCGGACGACGTGCCTCCACACGCCCAGGATGACCAGCAACGGAATCCACCACGTGGCAAAGGCCCAGAAGAACAGCGTGAAGCCGGCGATGAACGGCCGGAGCGTCATCAGGAATGACCAGTGATCCGACTGGAGCAGGAGCGACGACCCCGCCAGCGTGGTGATGGCGACGGCGCCCATGTTGATCCAGTACGGCGGGGTCATCTGCTCCACCGTCAGCGCCACGAAGGTGAAGCGGTAGAAGATGAGCGTGATGATCGTGAGGTAGAGCATGGCTCCCAGCAGGTACATGCACAGCGCGAAGAACAGCGCTCCCTCGCGGCCGCTCGCCATCCCAGGCGCGAGCAGCGTCCCCAGGACGGAGACGGATTGCGTCGCGACGATGGCGAGCAGCCAGGCGCCGTTGATGCCGGTCTCGAGCGACGGCTTCGTCTCGCGGACGACCACCGCCGTGAAGAACGCGTACATCACCACGACCCAGAGGACGATTCCCGCAATCCACAGCACGTGCGCCGCTTCGGCGCGGCCGGTCAGGATGACGATCTCGGTTCCCAGCACACAGGTCGCCGGCGACAACGGTGAAGAAGCCCGGGCCGCGCGCGTGATTGTTCAGGTCTTCGACCACGCGCGGAAAGTACGCCAGCAGGCGAGAGCACGAGCATGGTGGTCAACACGGCGTACGCGCCGATATTGACCGCGAGAAGCGCCCACGCGATGCGCGGCATCGTCCAGCAGATGCGCCGCAATCGACACGATCCCCGTCGCCATGACCAGCGCGAAGTAGCCGGGGAAGAGATGTTCGACGGCTTCGGCGAGCCGCTGCCAGGCCGTGCCAGTTGGCTGGCCGCTCATGACTCCAGGCGGAACAGGTACCAGAGCAGCCCGGCATTGAGACCGAGGCACGCGAGACTGCCGAGCGCCGCCGGAACCACCGTGGTGGTGTCACCACCGAGGTAGGCGTTCATAGTCGCGGTGAGCAGCCAGAGCTGCAGGATGACGATCAGCACCACGAAGGCCAGCATGGCGTTGACGATCGGCATTCGCTGCGCGCGGACCATCCGGAGACGCCGGGTCACGTCGCAGACTCCTCGACGCCGGTCGCGTAGACGATGCCGTCACGCACCTCCAGCAGGACTTTCGGGAGAGGGCGCTGCGGCGGGCCGGCGAGGGGCCGGCCCGTGTGGAGGTCGAACCAGCCATTATGGCAAGGGCAGTGCAGCCGGCCGAGTTCGACAGCGGGCACCACTGGGCAGAGCAGGTGCGTGCACTGCTGGTCGTAGGCGACGAACGCGGTCGTCCCGGTCCGGACGAGCAGTCTTGGCGTGCTGCCTTCGGGGTAGGTGAACGTCTTGGCGCCGCCGACGGACAGTTCGTCGACGCTCGCGATCCGCTCGCCAGCCAATCGGGCCGGCTGCCGGCTGAAGGTGCTCTTGAGCACAATCCAGAACTGGCCGACCGTGAGCGCCGCGCTCGTGAGCACGATGAACTTGACGAGCTCCCGACGCGACACGTACTCGTCCTGTGCCCAGTCGATGGGAAAGTCCCGGCGCCACTTCGGCTGGTCGGCCAGCGGGCGGCCGTCGGGAGGCACGGTCCCGTGATCGAGGTCCCGGGGGCCGCCGACCTCACTTTGACTCTGAATCATGCGTCACCGCCATCGGAGATGTCGTTGAAGACGTCGTCGAGGATCTCGTGGCCAATGGTCGGCTCGTGCATGGCCGCCGTCACGTCCACGATTTCCGTGGCGGCGTCGCGCGGCACCATGATGTTCACCTTGGTGCGGATGGTCTGCATGCCGAACTGGAACGTGTTGACCGGCTTCGCGTGCGGGCGGAGCCGCGCCATCTCCTCCCGCGTCCCGAACGCCAGGGCCTGGCTCGGGCAGACCGAGGCGCACCAGGGCTTCAGCCCGACGGACGTGCGGTCGTAGCACATGTCGCACTTCATCATCAGGTTCATCTTGGTCTGCATCTTCGGGACGCCAAACGGACAGGCGAGGACGCAGTTGTTGCAGGCGATGCACCGCGGTTTCTGGGCGGTCTGGACGATGCCGTCCTCCGTCCGCTTGATCGCGTCGGCCGGGCAGACCTCCGCGCACGTCGGCGAATCGCAGTGCATGCACACCACGGGCGCCGTCTGCGTCGAGTGTCCGCGGTTCACGTAATCGAGCTGGATCATCGACTGCCCTTTGTGGGTGTCGCATTCGGTGCAGGCCTGGATGCACGCCTGGCAGCCGATACACCGGCCCGGGTCGATGAAGAATTCGAGCGTGTCTGGAACAGGCATCTCGGGACCTGTCTATTGTTGCGGCTCGAGGGCTGCGGCGTACTCGGGCGGCGCGTCCGCCTTGCGAACCCGCACGGCACACACTTTGTACTCAGGAATCTTCGAAATCGGGTCCTGCGCGGAAATGGTCAGCTGATTCGCGCTCTTGCGTCCGCCCCAGTGGTACGGGATGAAGACGGTGTCCGGCCGGATCGTCGTCACGACCGAGGCGCGCAACGTGCAGTTGTCCACGACGGCTCTCGGCCAGCGGTCCAGTCGCCCTCGGCGATGCCGAGCCTGCGCCGCCAGCCGCGGGTGCATCTCGATCCGCGGCTCAGGATAGTGATCGACGAGCGGCCCGATGCGCCGCGTTTGATTCCCGGAGAGGAACTGGCTGACGACGCGTCCGGTGGTGAGGATGATCGGAAACTGCTCGTCGACGTCTTCGGTCGGCCCGACGTAGGGCGTCACGTTCCAGCGGGCCTTGCCATCAGGGAAATAGAACGGCCCGGCGCCCTGTGCGACCGGGTTCCATGAGCCCGGTTCGAACAGGCGGACCGTGCCCTGTGGCCCTGGCGCCGGGACGCCTTCGGGCATCTCGCTCGGGACACGGCCAGAACACGCCGAAGTTCTCCTCGATGCGCTCGTAGGTGATCCCGGAGTAGTCCGAGACACCGCCCTTGGAGGCCACTCGCAGCTCCTCGAAGATCTCCCGCGGGCTCCCGAATGTGAGGCCCTTCTCCCGGCCGAGTGCCTTCGCGATGTCCTGGATGATGTGCCAGTCACGGCGCGCATCGCCCGGGCACTCGACGGCCTTGTTGATCTTGATGACCCGACCCTCGAGCTGCGTGACCGTGCCTTCGTCCTCTTCCTGGAGCGAACCTGGCAGCACGACGTGGGCGTAGCGCGCGCTCTCGCTCATGAAGAAGTCGATCGCGACGTAGAACTCGAGCTTCTCGAGCGCCTGCCGGACGAAGTTGTTGTCGGGCAGCGAGACCACCGGGTTGAAGCAGATGCTCAGCAGCCCCTTGATCTCACCGCGTGTCGATCTTGCGGATGATCTCGTAGGCATCGACGCCGGGCTGCGGGAGATCTGCCGGATCCATGCCCCAGACGCCCGCGACGTAGGCGCGGTGCTCTGGCTTGGCGAGGTCGCGTCCGCCGGGGAGTTGATCGCATTTCTGTCCGTGCTCGCGCCCGCCCTGGCCGTTGGCCTGTCCGGTGATCGTCGCGTAGCCGCAGTTCGGGCGGCCGATGCGCCCGGAGGCCAGCACGATGTTGATGGCGCTCATCACGTTCTTGACGCCGTTGCTGTGGTGCTCGAGTCCCCGCGCATGGCAGAGGAAGCTCGTCTTCGCCGTGCCCCACCACTCGGCGGCCTGCTCGGATCGTCTTCACCGCGATGCCGGTGACCTCCGCCGTTCGCCGCGGCGTCCATTCGCGCACCTGCGCGGCGACGGC
Organism: uncultured Acidobacteriota bacterium; assembly: GCA_963720005.1. Classification (GTDB taxonomy): domain Bacteria; phylum Acidobacteriota; class Vicinamibacteria; order Vicinamibacterales; family CAVVIG01; genus CAVREM01. The sequence goes on from CAVREM010000114.1 coordinate 11,055, forward strand.
ATCGAACCCGACCGTGTGGTTCTCGATGAACGCATGATCGAGCCAGTCGTGCTCGATCATCAGGTGCAGGATGCCGTTGAAGAGCGCCGTGTCGCGTCCCGGCTTGACCGGCAGGAACAGATCGCAGGTCCGCGCGATCGGCGTGATGCGCGGATCCACGACGATGACCCTGGCCCCCTGCTCGCGGGCCTGCCAGACATAGTTCGTGGTGATCGGCGCGCACTCGGCGATGTTGGCGCCGCTGACCAGGATCACGTCCGCGCCAAGGATGTCGCTCCAGGGGTTGGCCGCGCGATCGATGCCGAACGCCTTCTTGTTGCCGGCACCGGCGCTCACCATGCACAGCCGGCCGTTGTAGTCGATGTTCGCGGTGCGCAGACACATGTGGGCAAACTTGCCCATCAGGTACGTCTTCTCGGTGGTCAGGCTGGCGCCAGAGAGGATGCGCGAACGCGTCGCTCCCGTAGGTGCGCTGTATGCGATCAATCTCCGCAGCGGTCTGACGGATCGCGGCGTCGTAGGCCATCGTCCGGAAGCCGCCCGGCGAGCCGGGATCCTTCTCGTAGGCGTGGAGCAGGCGATCGGGATGCGCCTGCTGCAGATAGCGCTTGATGCCCTTCGGACACATCATCCCCTTGTTGAAAGGGAATTCGTACCAGGGCTCCACGCCAACCACGAGGTTGTCCTTGACCTTGAGCTGCATGCCGCACTGCTGGCCGCAAAAGCAGCAGTGCGTCTTGACGTACTTCTCTGGCTCGACACCGATATCCAATCCGACCTTCGCTCGCATAGGCGAGGTGAGGCCCGAACTCGCGAATCGTCTCGCGATCGAGTGACGGCGTGGTCGAAGTCGTCGTCGGAGCCTGGCCGTTCATGAAGTCAGCGTCCTCGTGTGTGCGTTCGCGGCGACAGTTACGGGTGGAAGTTGTCGGCGTCTTCGGCGCCGAGCGGCCCCTGCCCGAGCCCCGGATTGACGGGGACGAGGCATCGGCAGCGGACGACCGTCGGGCAGCGGCGCCCCTCCGCGACGGCCCCGCCACAGCGCTCCCTGCGCCATGGCCAGCGACGCACGCCGGCAGCGCGGGCAGATCCATTGGTAGTGGTCATCCGTGCTCCCCGGGATCTCGTAGGTGAACCCGAGCTGCCGCTCCACCTCGATCAGATCCTCGACGTGCATGCGCGAGCTGAACGCGTGGCCGCAGCGGCGGCAGTGGGCCGGTTCCTGGCTGCGCGCGACGTCCTTGTAGAACCCGACCCCGAGTTGCGCCGGCCGCTGAAAGATGTGGAAGAACTTTCCGAACGGCAGCCAGAGAAACGTGCCGATCACCGTGATCGCATGGAGAATCGCGATGAACGTGTAGGCGTAGCCCTTCATCCACGTGTAGCTCACGGTCAGCATCAGCCCGGTCAGGCTGACGGCAAAGAGGAGGATCAGCGGCATGAAGTCTTCGGCGAACCGTTGAACGGCCGCGACGCCCTCCTCGCGCATGCGCCGCCGCATCGGCCAGCATCACGCCCGCAATCACCAGGAACGACGACCACACCAGTCCGTGGAACAGGAGGAACGCGAAGACCGAGTCGTGCGGAAAGCGGAACGCCGGGAAGCCGAACGCGACCGCCTCGTACAGCGAGAGATCGCCGGCAACCGGACGAAAGTGCAGCCAGCCAAAGACGAGAGGAAAGGTGATGGCCACGGCGAGCAGGCACCCCCACATGATGAGCATGTGCGTGAGCCCGCGCAGCCGATCCCGCGCGAAGATGAAGCGATTGCCGAGCACGTCGACGCCGACGCGCTGGACCCACGTGCCGGCGTTGCGCAGTCGCCATCCTCGCCGGAAGAACGCCTGCCAGCCGCGCCGCCAGTACATGGCGGTGGGCGGCCGCTGCAACCACATGGCGTAGCGATAGGTCAGGCCGAACGTGGCGAACAGCACGGAGAACGTGTAGCCCACGAGGGCGGCGTCGAAGTGGGCGAGGTTGCGCGAACCGACGAGAATGAGGACCGATAGAACCAGTGTGGTCGTGAGGCCCCAGGTGACCGGGCCGATCACTTGACGAAACCTCGAAGTCCTTGTTCGACGCCACGCCAGGAGAAGCAGACATCACAGCGCCTATCGCCCACGTCTCAACGAGTAAAAGGTCCCGGATCGATGGCGCCAGCCCTCGAGCGGCCGTCGGTCACGGTTTTCGAGAGTATGTCACCAGACCTTGTCAACCTGTTGAAGAACAGCACGTTGCAGCATTCGACGGTCGAGGTGTGGGTTGAGCCCTCCTACCCACAGGTGGGTTGTCGTTCGTGGACTGCCTCCGGTATTTGGGAGGGTCTCCGTCGAGACGGAGGCATCAGCACGACAGCGACCGGTGGCTTATGCGTCTGAGGTCCCTCAACTCACTGTGATTGCACCACTTGCGGTTCCAGGCCCGGCGCGAACCGCCCGGGCACGGCCCATGCGCTGCTCTTCGATGTCACGATGAAGGGTGGACCCATGACCAGACGCTTGATTGCCGCAACCGTCGTGTTGTTCGTGGTGTGCGGTCCGCCGCGGGACCAGATCGCCGCGGGCGCGCAGGCCGCACAGGCCCACAGCCAGCGACCGGTACGCTGGACCAATTGCTGGCTCCGATTGCGCTCTACCCAGACCCACTGCTCGCGCAGATGCTGATGAGCGCGACCGACCCCGCGAAAATCACCGAGCTCGACACGTGGCTCAAGGCCAACCAGAACCTGAAAGGCACGCCGCTTCAGGATGCCGCGGTCAAGGCCGGGTTCGATGCGAGCTTCGTGGCGTTGGTGCTCTTCCCTCAAGTGGTAACGACGATGGCGGAGCAGATCGAGTGGACGACCGCTCTGGGGCAGGCGTTCACGGCCGATCGGAGCGCGGTCTTTGCCAGCATTCAGAAACTGCGGCTGCAGGCGAAAAACGTCGGGACGCTGAAGAGTTCGCCGCAGCAGGAGGTCGAAACCAAGACCACGTCTTCTGGCGAGGAAGTGATCGTCATCGAGCCCACCAATCCGCAGATCGTCTATGTCCCGCAATACAACACCCAGGTGGTGTACACCCAGCCGCCGACGACCGTGGTCATCCAGGAAGACGATGACGCGGACGTGGCGGTCGCGGCCGGCCTGATCGGATTCACTGCCGGGATCGCGATCGGCGCGGCGATGGACAACAACTACTACTACGGGCCGTACGGATGGCGCGGCGGCGGCTACATGTACAACGACGCCTGGGACGACTACTACGACCGGCGGGAAGACGCGCGCGAGGACTGGCAGGATCACCGCGAGGACCTCGCCGGGGAGCGCGGCGATCGCGCGGAGAACCGGTCGGAACAGCGGACCGAGCGCGCTGGCACGACCCAGGAGCAGCGCACGGAGCGTCAACAGACGCGGCAGGAAACTCGACCTGAGTCGCAGGCGCAACGAACGGAGCGGACCACGCAGGCACAAGGCGCTGCGACCCAGAGCGGGACGCAAGGCACAACGTTCGGGTCGCACCGGAAGTGCCGAAGCCCGCGGTTACGGCGAGGGCAGCAGAAGTCAGGCAACGCCCCAACGGACAGCGGCGGCTCGGACGCATTCTCGGGATATTCGAGCGGACGCTCAGCCGGCTCGTCCAGTAGTCGTGGACAAAGGAGCCGAAGCAGTTCGCGCGGGGGCGGTGGCGGGGGCCGCCGCCGGTGAGCGCTTGGGAAAGGTCGACAGACATGACCAGGACGATCGGGACGAATCGATCAGGCAACGATCTCGGATCCATGCGACGCAGCCTCCGCGCTCGTGTGTTCGCGTGTGCGTGGCTCGCGCTGTTCGCCTCATCGGCGACCGCCGCGGGACAGACCGCGACGCACCGCACGTTTGCCACGCCTGAAGACGCCGTCAAGGCGCTCGTCGACACCGTCAAGACCGGGAACCTCGACGCGCTGCTGGCGTTCTTCGGTCCCGAAGGGCGGGAGCTGGCCGCCTCATCCGATCCCGTGACCGCTCGTATGAACCGCCAGGTGTTCACGGTCGCGTCAGGGAGCAGTGGCATCTCGAGGATGCGACGCCCGGTCGAAAGAGGCTCGTCATCGGCAATGAGGAATGGCCCTTCCCGGTGCCGCTCGTCAAGGGGGCGGACGGATGGCGATTCGACACAGCGCCGGCAAGGAAGAAGTGCTGGCGCGGCGGATCGGACGCAACGAACTGCAAGCGATCGCGACCTCCCGGGCCTACGTCACCGCGCAGCAGCGCTACGCGCAACAGGGACACGACGGCAAGCCCGCAGGCGTGCACGCGACGAAGTTGAAGAGCGATCCCGGCAAGGAGAACGGCCTGTATTGGCCGACCGCGCGCGGCCAGAAGCGGAGTCCGCTTGGTGACCTGGTGGCACAGGCAGCGGAGGAAGGACGTCCGCTCAACGCGGATCGCCCGCAGCCCACGGGCTTCCATGGTTACTATTTCAAGATCCTGACCGGTCAGGGCGCTGCGGCCCCAGGTGGAGCCAGAAGCTATATCGTCAAGGGCGAGATGTCCGGAGGATTCGCACTGGTCGCCTGGCCAGCTCAGTACGACGCGACCGGGGTGATGACGTTCATCGTCAATCAGGACGGCACCGTGCGGGAACGCGACCTGGGCCCGGAAACTGACGCCATCGCTCGAAAGATGACGGTCTACAATCCGGTCGCATCCTGGCGACCGGTCAAGTGATTCGCCTGGTGTAGGTGTCTCTGTTTCAGATCGTTGCGACTCCGGAGTGCCGCCGGGCGCGTACATGTGCGGGACCGAAGCGTCCAATGCGATGCTGAGCGGTTCGACGAACTTCGGTTCGAGAGTCTTGCCATCGCCCTCCTCGAGCAGCATCAGCGCGCCGAGACTGCGCCGCATGGATCGCCATGAACCCCCGGGCGGACTCCGAACGTGGGTAGCACTTCGGTACAATGTCTCCCAGTCACCTCGTGCGGCTTCCGCTGCAGGCTTCGCCGCACGGCCATCGCGCCACCGCCAAGCCAATTCTCGGCGTTCTCCATCACGAGTACCGACAATCCCGTCGTGGCGTGATTTATTTCGGATACAGATTGAAGCGTGCTGAAACTGCCGCACTGTTCCTGCTAGCGTTTCTGATCCCCACCACGAACGCCGTGGCGCAGGCGAACAACGAGTCCCGGAAGGGTTCGATCGAGTGGCGCATCATCGGGGGAGGTGCGTTGCCGGTGGACGTGGTCTCTGCCCGGCCAGATCGCCGGTTATCCTTTGGAGCGGTTGAGATCGGCCGGATCCTGACCACGACACATGGTCCGGGCATTCTTGCCGGCCAGTTCGAGCTGTCTCTCCAGATGATGCCGATCGTCGTGCGCGGGCCGGAAGATTTCTGGGGCGTAGGACTCACGCCTGTCTTCGTCCGCTGGAATTTCTCGGGAACGAGAGTAGTACGTTTTTTTGCCGATGCGTCGGCCGGACTGATGTTCGTGGACTGGAGCACACCGGGACCGGGGAGGATTCCAGGGAACTTCAACGAGCAGGTGGGATTCGGCGCGCGCGTTGGCCACGCGCGGCGGTCCCGGGTTTCTGCTCGGCTACCGGTTCCAGCACATCTCGAACGGCGGGCGGGCGCATCCGAGTCCTGGAGTCGACACACACCTGCTGTATGCAGGCGTGTCATTCGTGAAATAGGAGTCCGGCGCGCGGAGCCCGGGGATCGGACTCTTCAATCGGAGGCGCTCGGCTCTTCGGCGACAGGTGTCGCATTGAGATTGGGGTCTCCACGGTGATGGGCCAGGGCGCCGAAGGCCGCGAAAAACACTTCGTCCGGGCAAAGCTCCGGGGTCAGAATCCGTTGCAGCACAAGCCCCTCGATCAGGGCGTGAATCACACAGACCAGAACTGCTCCGGCGGCATCGGCAGGTCGCGCTCATCTCCCAGTGTACGGAGCCATTCCGCGCCAAGCTCGTAGCTGCCGGCGGTGATCTCGCGAACTCGAGCGCGTAAATCCGGGTTCGTCAGCGTGTAAGCCAGGCCCGTCAACCGTCCTACCGCCGCCGTCGTCCGCTCCGGGATCGCCTCGAGCGTCGCCTCGGCCATTGCGTGCATCGCCTCGGCGAACGTCGCGCCAGGTTTGATCCGTGGTGTCACCGGAGCCCAGTAGGTCTGGCCGAGCGCGATGAAGAGCTCGTCGCGGTTCTTGAAGTTCCCGTAGATCGCCCCGGTGGTCATGCCGGCGCGCCGCGCGACCGCTTCGAGAGTGGTGCGCGCGTAGCCCTTTTCCCGAACGATGGCTCGCGCCGCTTCGAGCAGCGTGGCTCGTGTGCGATCACGCTTATCGCCTTTGGGTCCACGGCGCGAGGATTCCGTGCTTTTCACCGCCATCGGATAATAAAATAGTTGATCTATTTAATAATATCAATATTATATTTGCATGCCTCAGGATTCGATCGAAGCCGCTCTTCGAGCCTATGTCAGATGCCGGAGCCCTCGCCGGCGCCGCGAGTCTAGTGTGGCGGGACGGACGCGTCGTGCACACGGCGGTCTCGGGCTGTCGGGATCTAGTGACGAATCTGCCCGTCGAGCGGGACACGATTTTTCGAATCGCGTCAATGACGAAGCCGCTGACGACCGTGGCCGCCTTGATGCTGTACGACGAAGGCCGCTTCGCACTGGACGAGCCAATCGCGCGCCATGCTCCAGAGTTGGCCCGCCTTCGCGTCCTGCGCGATCCGAATGGGCCGCTGGACCAGACGGATGCGGCAGAGCGGCCGATCACGTTCGGCGATCTCCTGACCCACCGCTCAGGCCTCACCTACGGCGAGTTTCATCGTGGTCCGATCTCTCGCGCCTGCGCCGAAGCACTCGGAGGGCAGATCGACAATCCCCTCGGTCCCGATGAGTGGATCGCACGACTCGCCACCCTGCCTTTGATCGATCAGCCGGGGGCTGGCTTTCATTACGGACTGTCGACCGACCTGCTCGGCTTCCTCATCGCGCGGCTCGAAGATGCACCGCTCGGCGTGGTCCTCGAGCGGCGCATCTTCAGGCCGCTGGGCATGCGCGACACGGGTTTCGTCGTTCCTCGAGAGAAGCGAACTCGCCGCGCCGGTCTTTGCGGGTTCGACGCCGAGGGGCAGCTGACCGCCTTGACGACGGCGCCCGGCGGGCACGCGCTCGCGGAACGGCCTGACGACATGACCTTCGAGTCGGGAGGCCAGGGTCTCTGGTCGACGTTGGACGACTATCTTGCCTTCGCCCGCATCTTCCTTGGTCGTGGAGAGGTGGACGGTGTGCGCCTGCTGCGCCCTGAAACGTGCGCCATGATGGCCTCGAACCAGCTCACCTCTGACCAGCGTCGGACAGCTCGAATGCTGGGCATGCCGGTGTTCGCAGCCGGCCACGGTTACGGCATGGGCGTCGCGGTGGTGACGGAACCCGACAAGGCGGATCCCTTGAGATGTCGCGGCGGTGTCGGGACTGTCGGATGGCCCGGCGCGTATGGCAGCTGGTGGCAGGCGGACCCGACCGACAACTCGGTCCTGATCTTTCTGTCGCACAACATGGCGGAGCTGCAGCAAATGGCGAGTGGCATCGGTCTGGGCGCGTGGAGCGCCATCGCGAAGTTCCACGAACTCGCGTCCGCATGAGCGAGCCGTCCGGGTACACCCGGCAACCTCCTAGGGCGACACCCGCAGTCAGCGAACGGATGCTACCGCTTGAAGTTGACGGTGACGGTGACGAGAACCGGCACGGGAACGCCGTTCAGGAGAGTGGGCAGGTACTCCCACTGCCGGACGGCGTCGAGCGCGGCCTGATCGAGCAACGGGACCGATTGCGTACGACCTTCGCGTCCGTGACCTTCCCGTCAGGTCCGATCGTCGCTTCGATCGTGACCGCGCCGGAGACACGCGCCGACTGCGCGATGGCCGGGTACACCGGCTGAACGTCCTTCATCTTCCGTGGTGGCATGATCTGACCGCCGACACGGACCGGTGCCACCCGCGCCTTGGCCCTGGCGGCAGCAGCGGATTTCTCCTTCGCCACGACCGCTTCGGCCTTTTCCTTTCCCGCGACGGCATCGGCCGCCGCCTTGTCGCCGGCCACCTTGGCAGCGACCGCGAGCTCTTTGGTCCTGCCGTACGACTTGAACCACTTGCCTTCCTGGGCTTTCAGCTCGGCGTCGAGCGCCGCCCGGGCATCCTGCGCAGCTTTCAACGATTCGGCGGCGTACTGGTCCGCGCGATCGGCAGCGGCCCGGTCAACGGCGGCCTTGGCCGCCCCGACCTCCGTGTCGGGCGGCGACGAGCAGCCGGTGACACTGATCGCGACGACAGCGACAATCGCCCGGAATCCAGCAGTGGCACGCATGGTGTGTCTTCTCCTTCACGCGCCGGATCAACGATGTTTCCACCTGGTTGCCCGGAACAGTAGGCCGATAGTACAACCGTGCGTGTCTGCCGGGGTGAATTCTTCCGTCTGGGCCGGGATTTGAAAATCACCAACCAGTGGGCGATTCCACGGCTCGGATCGTCAGTCATCGAAGCGATAGACGTTCCGAGAGCATGGCGAGCGGTATCGCAGCGACCGCACGCCTGTCAGAACTCGATCCGGAAACCGAACTGCCCTTCCCGTCCCGGGCAGCACCTGCGTCGGCCGGCCAAACGGCTCGAGCGCCACGTCCTGCCGGCGGCCGACCGCCGCCGGATTCTGGCGGTTGAACACGTTGAAGAACTCGAGCAGCACCTGCGCCTTGACGCCGCGACGTGATGTTGAAGCGCTTGGCGAAGCGCATGTCGAGATTGACGAACGGCGGCGTGGTGAACGCGTTGCGGCCGGCGTTGACGTCGATGGCGTTCACCGACGCATCGCCGTCGGGATCGACCAGCACGCCGCTCGCCGGCGCCTGGCTGAAATGGAAGCCGCTCTGCGCGCGGAAGATGCCGCTGACCTGAATCTGGTACGGCAGTTCGACCATGCCGTTGGCCTGGAACACGTGATCGATCGACAGGTCGGACGGTCCCTTGTCGCGATCGGGTCCGTTCAGGAACGTGCCGGCCGCCTGCACGAGCGTGCCGTTGGCGCGCGTGAATTCGCCATTGGCGTTCGAACGGCCGGTCGCCGTTTCGGTGACGGCCGGGCACCGTGCCGACGAAGCTGTCCGACGGATGCTGAGTTGATCCCGAGCGAATTGTCGGTGGCCTGCGCGTAGGTGTAGCTGGCGCCGAGCATGAAGCGGTGGCTGTAGCGCTTGTTGAAGTTGACGATCAGCGCGTCGTACTGCCCTTCGTAGAACGGTCCGAACGTGATGATCGGTCCCGGTCGTGAAGGGCGGCAGGAACCGGCGGCCGAGCACGCGCGATTCGAAGGCGATGTTGGCGTTCCTGATGCCGAGCAGGTTGCGGATGTCGCGGTGGAAGTAGTCGGCCTCGATCGCCATGTCGGTGGTCAGCTCGCGCTGCACGCCGATGTTGTAGCCGAGCGTGTGCGGCGTGTCGAAGCTGTCGGCGATGGCGGTGGGCCGCAGCTGCGCCGGGATGATGGCGTTGGTGAGGTAGCCGGTCGGGCCGAAGACGAAATACCCCTGCGGCTGTCCAATCGCGGCGCTCGCCTGATCCGCATACTGCTGCGGCGTGAGGCCCGGTCAGCGTCTGGACGTTGTCGACGCTGACCACCGTGTTGGCCGGAATCGGCGCGCGGCCGGGCGCCACCACGTTGTTGAGGCGATCGACGCCGATGAAGGGCGCGGCCGGGTTGACCGGGCAGGGCACACGACCGGCCGTGATCTGCGCGTCGGTGAGGTTGCCGACCAGGTTGTTGGAGAAGCAGCCGCCCGGCAGGCCGCTCAGCAGCGCGATGCTCGACACGAACGACGGCGAGCCGTAGAACAGCCGCGGGAACACCATGTACTGGACGTTGCGCTGATCGGTGCCGCCGTAGGCGGGAACGTTGCGCGCGAGGCCGAGCCGGAACTGATCGTAGTAGATGCCGAAATTGCGCGCGCACGACGGTCTTCGGCGTGACCGACCACGACACGCCGACGCGCGGCGCGAAATTGTCCTTGGCTTCGAACTCCGAATCGTAGTCCCAGCGCAGTCCGAGATTGACCGTCAGGTTGTCGCCCAGCCTCCAGTCGTCCTGCGCGAAGAACGCCGTGTAGTTGTTCGAGAGGTGAATCTCGTCTTCGCGGGGCGTGAGCCCGCCGGCGTCGGCGAGCAGGTACGGGCCGGCGGTGGCGGCGCCGAAGCGCTCGAAGTCGTCGGTGCGTCGCAAACAGCTGGTTCTGCAGCAGCCGCGCGTCGGCGCCGTCGACGCTGGTGCGCAGGAAGTTCATGCCGAACTTCAGATCGTGGCTGCCAAACAGCCTGTTGGCGTTGGCGTTGAACTCCGTGTAGCGCTGGTCGAGATTCTGCGGCGTGCCGCAGGTTGCCGAACGTGACGGTCGGCAGGTTGCCGAAGATCAGGCAGTTGGCGGTGGTGCACGCGCGAATCATACGGGATTGAAGAGCGTCGACCCGGTCAGATCCGTCTGTGACGGGACGCGTCTCGCTGTTCTCGCGCGCGGAACGCGGCGCGCAGCGTCACGACATACGGGTTGCCGGGATTGCCGAGCAGCGCCGTGTCGCCGAACCCCAGCGAGCATCCGCTGGTGTCGGTATCGTTGCGCGCCGAGGGCAGGCTGTTGGCCGACGACAGCGGCAGGAAGCTCGTGACGCCGCTGTCGGTGTAGTTCACCTGCTGCGATCAACTGATGCTGGCCGACGCGCTCGTCGAACTTGAAGAACGCGCGCGTCTCCGAGAGCTCGCGTCGGCACGTCGTACGGCGCTTCCTGCTCGCGCAGCAGCTGGTTGACGACCGCGTTGCCGGTGTCCGGATACTTGAAATCCAGCTGGCGCTTCTCGCCGATGTGCTCCGCCGACCCGAAGAAGAACACCTTGTCCTTGACCAGCGGGCCGCCGAGCGCCAGGCTCGAGTCGTAGCGGCGCAGCGGCAGCGGCTCCGTTCTCGTCTCGTCCAGCGAATTCGACGCATCGAGCGCATCGTCCCTGAAGAACAGCGAGCCGACGCCGTTGAACAGGTTGCTGCCGCTCTTGGTGATGACGTTGACGATGGCGCCCGAGGCCTGCCCGAACTCGGCCTTGTAGCCGCTGGTCAGCACCTGGAACTCGGCGATGGTTTCCTGGTTGAACTGCTGCGCCGGTCCGCCGTTGACGGTGTCCTTGTTCGACTGCCCGTCGATCAGGAAATTGTTGTTGCCGCTCCGCTCGCCCAGCACCGGATTGGAGCGGTCGGTGTTCGGATCGACCTGGCGGTTGATGGCCACGCCGGGCACGAGCTGCAACAGGTCGAGGTAGTTCCGGCCGTTGACCGGCAGTTCGGTGATCTCGCGCGGCGTAATCGTCGCGCCCGTCGCGGAGGTCGAGGGATCGAGCGCCGGCGTGCTCACGGCGATGGTCTCCTGCACGCCGCCGACCTGCAGCGTCACGTCGAAGGTGACGACGCGGTTGAGCGTCACCTCGAGCGTGGCGGCGCTGGTGGCGCAGGCCCGTGGAGGTGACCGTGACGGTGTAGGTCCCGGCCGGCAGCGCCGTCAGGCGGTAGACGCCCCTCGCGTCGGTCGTGGCGCGGCGCTCGGCGGCGAGCGTCGCGCCGCGGACCGTGACCTCCGCGCCCGGGATGACGGCGCCGCTCGCATCGGTCACCGTGCCTTCGATGGTGGAGGTCGTGGTCTGCGCGGCCGCCGGCGGCGGCCAGCAGAAAGAGCACGCCAGCGATCACGGCAACACGCTGCAGGCATCTCAAGCCTTGGCATCACACGCTCTCCTCATCTCAGGCTGATCACGGCGCGGCGAACGCGGCTGGCCTATGTAACATCGCTCGTTGCGCAGTGTCAACAGAACAGCAACAAGCGTTGCACCACGGCGATCGCGTGTGCTAGCGTTCGTCCGCGGACCGGTACCGTCACGATGGACTGCACTGCGCACGACACGTCCGATCGCGAAGCGGGGCCGCGCGAGCCCGGGCGCGCCTCGGCCACGCCGCTCGAGGTGCGCTTCGCGCGGACCGAGCTCAGCCGCCAGCGCCGGCAGTTGATCAGGGCGATCCTCGACAACCCGAAGGAAGCCTATTTCCTGTCGTCGCGCGAGCTGGCGCGGCGCTACAGCGTCGATGCCGCCACCATCGTCCGCACCATCCAGGCGCTGGGCTATCAGCGCTTCGCCGACTTCGCGGCCGATCTCCGCGAGCATTTCGTCCGGCAGATCACGCCCTACACGGTGGCCAAGGCGGCGTCACAGGAGAAGCGCAGCGTCGGCGGCCACGTCGAACACGGCCTCGATCGCGACAGCGAGAATCTCAGCGTCCTCAAGTCGACGCTCGACACCGATCGCGTCGTCGAGCTGGCGACGCAGATCCACCGCTCGCGGCGGATCCTCGTGGTCGGCGTCGATCTCGCGGCGTCGCTGGCGTGGTTCCTGGCCTACGGCCTGATGCCGGTCGGCCTCGATGCCGAAGCGCCGGTCGGCAGCGCCGGCAACCTGCAGCACAAGATCGATCTGCTGACCGACAAGGACTTGCTGATCGCGATCAGCTTCGGGCGGTGCCTGCAGAGACACGATGCACGCGGTGCTGCGGGCCACGGTCGCGGGGCGTCCCGACGTTCGGCATCACCGACGGCAGCACCACGCCGATCGCGATGCACTGCGACGCCCACCTGCTCGCCCCGATCAGCAGCCCGTCGTTCACCGGCTCGTACGTGGCGCCGATGGCCCTGATCAACGCGATCACGCTGGCGTGCACGCACCTGCAACCCAAGCGCGCGCTCGCCATCCTCCGCCAGCACCGAAAAGGACTACCGATCCGGCGAGCGCTGGTATCAGGAACCGCTGCGTGCCGCCGCGCGATCGCGGCCGAACTGAATTGCCGTCGCGCCGGACCAATGGCAGCCGGCCGCGCCGGCACGGCGCCAACGGCCGGAGCAGCTGAAGCCGGACGTTCGTCGAACCGCGAGTGGAGACTGCCATGTCACGAACCGCGTCGATCACCGATTCGCTCGCATCGCGCTGGCCATCCTCGCGAGCCTCGCGCTCGGCGACGCCGCGCTGGCGCAGGGCACGCGACTGCTGCGCCGGCCGGCCGTCAGCCGCGAGCTGGTCGCGTTCGAATACGGCGGCGACCTGTGGACCGTGCCGCGCAGCGGCGGACAGGCGCGGCGGCTGACGTCGACGCCGAGCGCCGAGATCGATCCGTGGTTCTCGCCTGACGGCTCGCGCCTCGCCTTCACGGCGACGGTCGGCGGCAACACCGACGTCTACGTCGTGCCGGTGACCGGCGGCGAACCCACGCGCCTCACCTTCCATCCGGGCCTCGATGCGGCGCGCGGCTGGAGTCCGGACGGAAGCCGCGTGCTCTTCGCATCGACACGCGAAACCGTGCCGGTGCCCGGCCTGCCCTCGATCTTCAGGCTCTGGTCGGTGGCCGTCGGCGCCACCGGCGCGGTCACCGCGGTTCCGGAAGTGTTGCCGATGCCACGCGCGTTCACCGGGAGCCTATTCACCGGACGGCCGCCGCATCGCCTACGAAGAGGTCGGGCTTGGGTTCGCGTCCGACTGGGCGCAGAACCAGAGCAGCCTGTGGCGGAACTATCGCGGCGGGCGCACGCGTCCGATCCGGCTGATCAACCTCGCCGACAACGCCGTCGAGAAGCTGCCGTGGACCAACAGCAACGACAGCGCGCCGATGTGGGTCGGCGACACGGTCTACTTCCTGTCCGATCGCAACGGCACGACCAACCTGTTCAGCTACCGGCCGGCGCCAAGGAGGTCACCGCGCTCACCCGTCACGACGACTTCGACATCATGAACGCGTCCGCGACGAGCGATGCGATCGTCTACGAGCAGGGCGGCGACCTGCACCTGCTCGACCTCGCGTCGAAGCAGGCGCGGCAGCTGACGATCGAGGTCACCGGCGATTTTCCGTGGGCGCGGCCGCAGCTGAAGAAGGTCGCCAGCATGATGCGCAGCGCCGTGCTGTCGCCGACCGGCGTGCGCGCCGCCTTCGAGGCCCGCGGCGAGATCTTCACCGTGCCGGCGGAGAAGGGCCAGCCGCGCAACCTGACGCAGTCATCCGGCACGCACGATCGCAGCCCGGTCTGGTCGCCCGACGGCCGCGACATCGCCTGGCTGTCGGACGCGAGCGGCGAGTATCAACTGATGATCGCCGAGCAGACCGGCGTCACCAAGCCGCGCACGATCGCGCTGCCGTCGAAGGCGTTCTTCTCCGCGCCGGTCTGGTCGCCCGATGGCAAGCAGCTGCTGCTCGAGGACAACCACCTCGCGCTTGTGGGCGATCGACGTCGCCAGCGGCGCCGCCGGTGAAGCTCGACACCGACACCTACGATGATCCGGGCCGCCGCTTCGACGCGGTGTGGTCGCCCGACTCGCAGTGGATCGCGTACTCGAAGAGCCTCGACAGCCACCTGCGCGCGATCTTCCTCTACTCGATCGCCGAGAAGCGCGCGCACCAGGTCACCGACGGCCTCTCGGATGCCACCGCGCCGGCCTTCGATGCGTCGGGCAAGTATCTCTACTTCCTCGCCAGCACCAACTACGCGCTGCGTATCAGCTGGCTCGAGATGAGCTCGGTCGACCGGCCCGCCACGCGCGCCGTCTATCTCGCCGTGCTCAGCGCCAGCGAGCCGTCGCCGCTCCTGCCCGAGACCGGCGACGAGCCGGTGCGCGGCGCCGGCCGATGGCGGCAAGCCGGCGCCGCCGCCGCCGGTGCGCGTCGACATCAAGGGCATCGATCAGCGGATTCTCGCGCTTGGCGTGCCCGCCGGCGACTATGCGTCGCTTGACGGCGGGCCCGGCCGGATCGGTGTTCTACCTGGAAACGCCGCGCGGCGGCGGACAGGCGCCGCTCACCCTGCACCGCTACCAGTTGCGCGAGCGCCGGGCCGCGCCGTTTCTCGAAGGCATTCGCTCCTTCACGCTGTCGGGCGACGGCAAGAAGCTGCTCTATCGCGCCGACGGCAATCGCTGGGGCGTCGTCGTCACCGATCGTCCGGCCAAGGTCGGCGAAGGCCCGATCGATGTCACCGGCCTCGACGCGTTGATCGATCCGCGCGCCGAGTGGGCGCAGATCTTCCGCGAGACGTGGCGCATTCAGCGCGAGTATTTCTACGACGCGACGATGCACGGCGCCAACTGGCAGGCGGTCTACGACAAGTACCGCCCGCTGGTGCCGTTCGTGGCGCATCGCGCCGACCTCAGCTACCTGATCGCGATGGTCGGCGGCGAGCTGATGGTCGGCCACTCGTACATTTCCGGCCCGGGCGATCAACCCGACAGCGATCCGGTGTCGGTCGGCATGCTCGGCGCCGACTACGCGATCGAGAACGGGCGCTACCGCATTCGCAAGATCTACACCGGCGAGAACTGGAATCCCGAGCTGCAGGCGCCGCTCAGCGCGCCCGGCGTGCAGGTCAGCGAAGGCGACTACCTGCTCGAGGTCAACGGCCAGCGCGCTGGCGCCGCCGACCAGCATCTACCAGATCTTCGAGGGCACGGCCGGACGCCAGACGCTGATTCGCGTCAACAGCACGCCGTCGCTCGAAGGCTCGCGCGTGATCACCGTGGTGCCGGTGGCGAGCGAGGACGCGCTGCGCACGCGCGCGTGGATCGAGAACAACCGCCGGCTCGTCGACAAGCTGTCGGGCGGACGGCTCGCCTACGTGTGGCTGCCCAACACCGGCATGCCGGGCTACACCGCGTTCAACCGCTTGTATTACGCGCAGCAGAACAAGGAAGGCGCGGTCATCGACGAGCGCTACAACCAGGGCGGCATGGTGGCGGACTACATCGTCAACGAACTGAACCGGCCGCTGATGGGCTACTTCGCCCGCCGCGACGGCAAGCCGTCGACGTCGCCGATGGTGGGCATCTACGGCCCGAAGGTGATGATCATCAACGAGTCCGCCGGCTCGGGCGGCGATGCGCTGCCGTATTACTTCAAGCAGCGGAAGATCGGACCGCTGGTCGGCACGCGCACGTGGGGCGCCCTGGTCGGCACGCTCGGCATTCCCGCGACGATCGATGGCGGCGGGATCACGGCGCCGTCGCTCGCGTTCTACGATGTCAAGGCCGCTGGGCGATCGAGAATGAGGGCGTCGCGCCCGACATCGAGGTCGAGATCACGCCGGCCGACGCGGTCGCGGGACGCGACCCGCAGCTCGAGCGCGCCGTGCAGGAAGCGATGAAGCTGCTGGAAAAGACACCGGTGAAGCGCGTGCCGCGTCCGGCGCCGATCGATCGCACGCGCGCACCCAGGCGCACGCCGGCCAATTGAGGAGTATCGCTATGCGGCTGGCTCGCTTCACGCGTATCGCAGCTGTCATCGCGTCGATCGTCGCGATCGGCTCGGCGGCGTCGGGCTGGTCGGCCGGCAGCCGGCCGCGCCGACGCTCACCTCGATCGAGGTGATGATCCCGATGCGCGACGGCACCCGGCTCTTCACACAGATCTACACGCCGGTCAGGCGTCACCGAGCCGCTGCCGATCGTCTTTCAGCGGACGCCCTACGGCGTCGGCCAGAACACGCCGGCCGGCGTCGCGACGGCGCTGGTCGATCTTCCCGCGGACGGCTACATCATCGTCCTGCAGGACATTCGCGGCCGCTTCAAGTCCGAAGGCCAGTTCGTGATGCTGCGCCAGCCGCGCGATCGCAAGGATCCCAAGGCGATCGACGAGAGCACCGACACCTACGACACCATCGAGTGGCTGCTCAAGAACGTGCCCAACAACAACGGACGCGTCGGCATGGTCGGCACGAGCTACCCGGCGTGGCTCGCGGTGATGGGCGCGCTCGATCCGCATCCGGCGCTCAAGGCGATCGTGCCGATGGCGTCGCCCGCCGACATGTGGATCGGCGACGACTTCCATCACAACGGCGCGTTCCGTCTGAGCTACGGCCTCGAGTACGCCTACATGATGGAGTCGTCGAAGGAGATGACTCCGCGCCGCGACGCTGATCGATCGCTACGACACCTACGACTGGTATCTCGAGCTCGGCCCGCTGTCGAACGCCAATCGCCGCTATTTCCGCGAGTCGCTGCCGACCTGGAACGACTTCGTCCGTCATCCCGACTACGACGCGTTCTGGAAGCGGCAGGCGTTCGCGCCGTGGCTGAACCGCGTCACGGTGCCGACGCTCAACGTCGCCGGCTGGTGGGATCAGGAAGATTTCTACGGGCCGATCAAGATCTACGAGCTGCTCGAGAAGCACGACACGAAGAACGAGAACTTTCTCGTCGTCGGACCGTGGAATCACGGCGGCTGGTCGCGCGGCACCGGCCGCACGCTGGGCCGCATCGACTTCGGCAGCGACACCGCCACGCATTACCGCCGCAACGTGATGGCGACGTTCCTCGCGCACTACCTGAAGGATCAGGGCGCGCCGCCGGCGAGCGAAGCGTTGACGTTCCGGACCGGCGCCAACGAGTGGACGCGAGCACGACGCCTGGCCGCCGGTGAAGAACGTCACGCCACGGCGCCTGTATTTCCAGGAAGACGGCAAGCTCGCGTTCACCGCGCCGCCGGCGGCGAAGGCGGACGGCGTTCGACTCCTATCTCTCAGATCCGCACAGCCCGGTGCCCTATCGCCCGCGGCCGATCACGCTCGGCCGCGGCTGGTCGACGTGGCTGGTCGAAGATCAGCGGTTCGTGCACGGGCGTCCCGACGTGCGCACCTACGTCACCGATCCGCTCACCGAACCGGTCGTCGTCTCGGGACAGATCGCCGCGCATCTGTTTGCCGCCACCAGCGGCACCGACAGCGACTGGATCGTCAAGCTGATCGACGTCTATCCCGAGAAGCATCGCGGACGAGACGATGCGCGGCTTTCAGCTGATGATTGCCGGCGACGTGATCCGCGGCCGGTATCACAAGAGCATCGAACGGCCCGCCGCGCTGACGCCGAACGTTCCGGTCGAGTACGTGATTCCGTTTCCCGCCAACGATCACGCGTTTCAAGCCGGGCACCGCATCATGGTGCAGGTGCAGAGCACCTGGTTCCCGGTCATCGATCGGAACCCGCAGAAGTTCGTGCCGAACATCTTTCTCGCGCAGCCGGCCGACTTCATCGCGGCCACGCAGCGCATCTACCGATCCGGCGCGCAGCGCGTCGCACATCGCGCTGCCGGTCGCCGGCCGCGGCGCCACGATAGCCGGCGTCCTTGCGTTCGCAGAACGCGTTCTACCGCGCGGGTGGAGGAACACGGACCTCTAGCGATAGGGCTCGTTGGGGACGATTCGGCGATCTCATTGACGAACGAGCTCGAAGTTCATCGACGAGAGCCAGAGGGACCGAACCTCAGTCCGGTATCCATCTTTGCTGACCCGCACCGCCTGCCCATAGTCATCGTTGTACCCGCACAGGACGAAATGACCACTGACGTCGGTCAGCGTGAAGCCGGTCGAGTCGCCGGAGCGACCGTCGCCGTACAAATGTTCGACGGATGCTCCAACGACAGGTCGCGCCCCGTCTGGAGTCTTTTCGGTGACGAACCCTGCGAGGGCCTCGACGCCGGGATACAGATTTCCGAAGGGCAGCATGGACGGTGGGATCCCAGTCGCCAGGAGAGATGTCCTGGAGACGACATGCACATTTTTGGGGTCGTCGTTCCACAGCCACAGACGCACACTGCAAGGGGAAAGGTAGGCCTCTTGTGGAACGGTTCCGACAAGTAAATACTCCCGCAATATTCCGGGGACCTCATACCGGCCAGCGGCATCGGTCACAACTTCGACCGTCACGTAGAGGCCTCCTTCGCGAGTTCCTCCTAACCGCAGGGGCAAACCAGCCAAGGGCCGCACGCCGGTCGTCGTGTGTTCATAGGCCACCCCGAACACGGTTGACACCTCAAGTCCTCGGGTCGGAGGTGCAGGTGGGGCAGGCGCCGTGGGTGGCGAAGGGGCCGTGGGTGGCAAAGGCGGCGACGGGCTGCAGGCGGTCAGCGCAATGGCCACTGCGACCACTGCCGACCAAGCAGATGCGTCGGCAACCCCGACTCTCTTGCGGCTCATGGTGGCCATGGCCCTGCCTGCTTACAAACACGCCGAAATTACAAGACGTCGAAACTGCTCGGAACCAGGCCGTTCGCCCCGTCCCGTCTGCCGCCGATTATCGCCGAATCGGCAGGAATTGCCGAAGGAATATTGAATACGGCAGCTAACCCGATGCAGCGCGGAGACGGACTGCTTCATCTGCCGCGCCCGTAAGGACGCCAGTGCACTTCGTAATCCATGGCGGACACGTCAGTAAGGTGTCCTACGAGGCTAGGATAGGCAGGTCGTTTTCGAGGAGGTGTCTTGTGACGATGACCCGCCGCGACGCCGTCTCCGCGTTCGCCGTGTTTACCGGGCTGATCGCTGCCGCGCGTGATGCTGGTGCCCAAACGCTTGCCGCGCCGCCCCGCGCGCCGATCACATTCGATCTGCCGAATATCTCAATGGACGACTGGGAGGTGACCATCCGCCATGTCGATTACCCGCCGGGACGCATGGGTTCCGCGCATCGGCACGCGGGCTTCGTGCTCGCGTACGTCCTGAAGGGGGAGGTGATGACGAAGATTTCAGGCCAGGGGCCAGCGAAGATCTACAAAGTCGGCGAGATGTTCTTCGAGGCGCCGGGTTCGGTGCACGAAGAGTCCGGCAACCCCAGCCAGACTGAGCCGGCGCAGCTGCTCGCGATGATCTTCGCGAAGAAAGGATCGACGCTGACGACCCCCGTCACGGGACGCGGCGGCAACGAATAGCGAAACGGAGGGGTGGTGCTGTGCAGCTGTCGATGCCCGGACCATCAGCGATCTGTCAGTCCCGTCTCAATGCGCGCTGAGTCATGCGGTGTCTGCGGATCTATCGCGACGCCGTGTTTGCCGCTCAACCAGTCGACCTCGATGACGTCGAGAGGTGCGCTGCTCCCATTACGCAACCTGTGGCTATGACCCGCCGCGCGCCATCGCCACGCCCCGCCGCCGGGTCCCCCGCCGCTCGCCGTTGCGGTACTGCCTTCGTCGGCCAGGCGTCCGTCCGTCACTTGCACCGTCATGCCAGGCGACCCGTGCTGATGGTGTTCAGACGCTGCGAGAGGGGGCAGCGTGATGCGATAGACCCGAAACATAGCCGACTCCTTCTCCAGCTTCATCGTGTTGGAGACGGGCAGCTTCGGCGCGTCAGGCCCTGGCGAGGCGAGCCACTCGCCGGCGACATAGTGAAAGGTCGTGGTGTCCACGTTGCCGACGCGATGGGTGTATGGGAGCTGGCTGGACCAGTTGTCCATGACCGAGCCCACCGGGTCTCCAGCGCGCGGCGCGTCGCGCTCGCCGCCGAGCACCTGGGTCCACGACGTCGCGGTCTCGATCACCACGGTCGCCATGCGATTCGAATGAGTGTGGTAGAGCGTGGTGTCACCGCCCGGCACCCGAACATCCAGCACCCGGGCGAAGGCGTTCTCGAATACCGGGCGGTGCCGCGGTTCCTGCTCGACGCTCACCGCGGCCGGAGCCGGGGCTTGCTGCCGGGCGCGCGCATCGGCCGCCAACGACACCGCCGCAACGAGAGCCGAGACCATGACCATGACGACCCGGCCTGCCAGTCTGGTTTGCAAATCGTCCCCCTTTACCAATCGGCATCTTCGTCTACAACTACACCAGAATCTCGCAAAGGCTCGCGCGCGCGAGCCGATTGGAGGGGCGATGCGGCAGCGTTCGTGGTTGCTGATCCGTCTGACACTCGTCTTTTTGCTCGCCAGCGCCGGCCGAGCGACGGCACAGTGGGCCTCCCTTGGCGACATGCCGCCACCGGTCCGGGACGGCAACACCGCCACCTTCAAGAACAAACAGGCCATCGTCGCCGTATCCGCGCTCGCCCCGGACATTATCCGCGTCCGTGTCTCGCCCACTCCGACGTTCGGTCGCGATCACTCGTACGCAGTGGTATCGAGAGACTTCGGTAGTCCGGGCGCGACCATTACGACCGCCGGCCAGACGACAACGATCACGACCGCGGCCCTGCGCGTAACCATCGCCCACCGGCCTTTCCGCGTCAGCGTCTTCGATGCCCAGGGCGAGTCGCTCGATGCCGACGACCCGACGATGGGAATCGCGATTTCCGGACGGGCGAGCCGCGTCTTCAAGCGCCTCCGTCCGGACGAGCACGTCTACGGGTTCGGAGAGAAGAACGGCAAGCTGAATCGTCGCGGCAAGATGCAGGGCGGCTACAGCTACGCGATGTGGAACTCCGACACCTTCGCCTACGACGCCAGCACCGATCCGCTCTACGCCTCCGTTCCCGTTCTACCTCGTGCTGCGGAACGGCCGGGCCCACGGCATCTTCCTGGACAACACACACCGCACCACCTTCGACATTGGGCACGAGTCCAGGACGTGCTGTCCTTCGGCGCCGACGGCGGGGAGCTCGACTACTACTTCATCGACGGCCCGCGACCGAAGCAGGTGGTCGAGCGCTACACGCCAGCTCACCGGCCGCATGCCGCTGCCGCCGCGCTGGGCGCTCGGCTTCCACCAGTGCCGGTACAGCTACTACCCGGAGTCGAAGGTCCGCTTCATCGCCGACAACTTCCGCGAGCGCAGCATCCCGGCGGACGTGATCTGGCTCGACATCCACTACCTGGACGGCTACAAGCCCTTCACCTGGGACCCGGCGCGCTTCCCCGATCCCGCCGCGCATGATCGGCGGACCTGCGCAAGCAGGGCTTCCGCATGGTGACGATCGTCGATCCGCATCCCAAGAAGCAGCCCGGATGGTCGCGTCTACGACAGCGGGCTGGCCGGCGATCACTTCGTGAAGAACCCGGACGGCTCCGTCTACGAGGCGACCGGTATGGCCGTCGCAAGCGGACAAGGAGAAGAACCCGGGCCGAGCGTGTTCCCGGACTTCAGCCGGCCGGCGACGCGCGACTGGTGGGGCGGGCTCTACAAGGGCCTGCTCGACGTCGGGGTGGCCGGCATCTGGAACGACATGAACGAGCCGGCGCTGTTCGTGACCGCCGACCGGAACGATGCCGCTCGACGTCGCGCCACGACAACGAGGGCCAGCCGACCGACCACCGCGAGATCCACAACGTCTACGGCCTGCTGATGACCGCGATCCACGTTCGAGGGGCTCTCGCGGCTGCGGCCGACGAGCGGCCGTTCGTGCTGACCCGCGCCACCTACGCCGGCGGCCAGCGCTATGCCGCCCTCTGGCCCGGCGACAACGTGAGCGACTGGACGGCGCTGCACGGCCTCGATCCCGATGCTTCGCGCATCGGGCCTGTCGGGCTTGCCGTTCGTGGGCAGCGACATCGGCGGGTTCGCCGACAGCGCCATCGCCGAGCTGTTCACGCGCTGGCTGCAGACCGGCGTGTTCTATCCGTTCATGCGCACGCACACGGCGTTCGGCACCGCCGACCAGGAGCCGTGGTCGTACGGCGTCGCGCACGAAGACGTGAACCGCCGCGCGATCGAGCTGCGCTACCGGCTGCTGCCGCACATCTACAACGTGATGCAGCGAGGCGAGCGAGACCGGCGCTGCCCGCGATGCGGCCGCTGCTTCCTCGAGTACCCGTCGGACGGCCGCGACCTGGGATCAGGACGACCAGTTCCTGTTCGGCGCCGACCTGCTCGTCGCCCCCGTGCTGCGCGCCGGCGACCGCCAGCGCGAGCGTCTACCTGCCCGCGGGGACGTGGTACGACTTCTGGACAGGACGACGCCTACGCCGGCGGCAGCGACCACTCGATCCCGGTGACACTGCGATCGATCCCGATCTTCGTCCGCGCCGGCGCCTTCATTTTCCAGCAGCCGGTCGTGCAGCACACGGGCGAGATGCCCGGCCAGCCGCTTCGGGTCTCGGTGTATCCCGCCGAGAGCTCGACGTCAACGCTGTATGAAGACGACGGAGCAACGCTGCAGTATAGACAGGGCGCGTTTTCGAAGCGGAAGTTCACGCAGGCGCGCGAGCGGATCCGCGCGCCGGACGCGACCGCGCCACGATCGAGGTCGCGGCGCCTGAAGGGGCATATCGGCCGTCCGCACGCACACTGGTACTGTCGGTCAAATGGATCGGGGATGCGTCTGGCGTCACCGTGGCGACGGCCGGCGGCGCAGCGGCAGCGCTGCAAAAGTTCACGACGGACCAACTCGAAGGGCAGCCCAGAGGATGGGCGGTTGGGGAAGACGGCTTCGTCATCGTGAAGATGCCAGACCCGTTCGACCGGATCTCCATCGTGATCGCCCCGTGACCCGGATTGTCAGTCATGGAAGCGATCGACCGTCGCTTCCAAAGAAGTGCATGCGCGCGCGAGGGACGTGCAGGTCGACAAGGTCGCCAACCGCCGGCAATTGGTCCATCGTGACGGACGCAATGAGGCGATGCCGCCCGACGGCGACATGGATGTGGCTGGTGCCGCCGAGCCGTTCCACCAGCAGCACGCGTCCCGAGAGCGTGGCGGCATCAGCGGCTGCCGCCGCTTGTCCGTCGGAAACGAGCGTCAGGTCCTCGGGCCGGATCCCGAGCGTCGCTGTCGCCGAACCGATCTCAGCCTCGACCGGTTCTGCCGGCAATATCAGGCGGACGCCCTCGCCCACGAACGCCATCCCGGCCACCGTCGCCCTGCACGCTGCCATCGATGAAGTTCATCGGCGGAGTCCCGATGAACCCGGCGACGAAGCGGTTGACCGGGCTCCGGTAAAGCTCGATCGGCCTTCCGACCTGCTGGATCTTGCCGTTCGCGAGCACGACGATTCGATCGCCAAGGGTCATCGCCTCCACCTGGTCGTGCGTCACGTAGATCGTCGTGGTCTTCAGCCGGCGCTGCAGGCTGCCGATCTCGATGCGCATCTGCGCGCGAAGACCGGCATCGAGATTGGACAGCGGCTCGTCGAACAGGAATACCAGCGGTTCGCGCACCATCGCCCGGCCCATCGCGACTCGCTGCCGCTGCCCTCCGGACAGTTGCTTCGGTTTCCGATCGAGCAGCGGCGCCAGACCCAGCATGTCGGCCGCCCACTGGACCCGGCGATCGATCTCGGGGCGAGGGACCTTGCGCAGGCGGAGCCCCAGCGACAGGTTGTCGCGCACGGTGAGATGCGGATAGAGCGCGTAGTCCTGGAACACCATGGCGACGTCCCGCTGGCGCGGCGGCAAATGGGTGATGTCGCGATCGTCGATCCGGATGGCGCCCGCGGTGACATCCTCCAGCCCCGCCACCAGCCGCAAAATGGTCGACTTGCCGGAGCCGGACCCGCCGACGAGCACCAGCAGTTCGCCATCCTCGACCCGCAGAGTGAAATCCTCGACGACGCTGACCTGCCCGAAGCGCTTACAGACGTGATCGAAGGAGACCGAGGGCATTCGTTAACGTTGACCTCCCCACCAGGTTCTCGATGAAGTGCGGCGGTGTGGCGCGGGTCTACACCTTTTCCCCGGCCGGATCCATCACGAGCGGGGGCGGCTCATCGTCGGCCAGATACTCGAACTGTCGCCGAAACTCCTCCAGAGGCATGCCGACCGTCGCCGCGAACTTGGCCAGTTCGTGAGGATCCTCGAAGTCGTCACGCCTCAGGCGGATCATGTATCGGCGGGCGATCGCGTAGCGTGTCGAATGCGTGTCGACGAACCGGATCCTTGCACGGCCGGTGTCAGGGTTGATGAGTGAGGCGAACGGTATCGGAACGAAGTGGTTTCCCTGCATCGAGATCATGGCGGCGTTGCCTCCAGCCAACAAGTACTTCGCGGCGCAGTAGCCCAAGTCGCGGGCGTACTCCATGTCGTACGGGATGGGATCCGCACACCGAAGTTCGTAGCCGATGTTCTTGGCCACCAACGTCGCTCTTACGCCGAGAGCCTTGAGTCGAGCCGCCACTTTCGCCTTGAGGATCTCGCCGATATTGACCTCGTCGATGCGGAGGTGTCCGTGCGCGTCACGTTCCACCTCATCCAGCGACGCCAGATCTGAGGCCTTCACATCAAGCACAACCCCTTCAGCCACGATGGCGACACCGTCGCGGCGGCCGTGGCTGAGCCGTTTGAGGATGGCCCCCACGAGCGTGTCGACAATCGTCCTGAGCCTGATCGGCTTTGAAAACTCCTCAGGGATCAGCGTGAGCGTTGCGCCGGCGGCCTTGCCGATTCCGAGCGCGAGGTGGCCGGCCTTTCGGCCCATCGTGACTACGAAGTACCAGCGCGAGGTCGTCTTCGCGTCGACCATCAGATTCTTGACGATCTCCGCGCCGTAGTGACGAGCGGTTTCGAACCCGAATGTGTTCACCATCGGCGGCAGATCGAGGTCATTGTCGATGGTCTTCGGCACGTGAACGACCTGGATACGCCCCGCCGCTCGTTCTTCGACCTTCATCGCGGAAAATGCCGTATCGTCCCCGCCAATGGTGATGAGCCGCGTGACATCCAGCCGCAAGAGCGAAGTGACAACGTTCTCCAGATGGTTGGGATCTCGGGTGGGATTGCCGCGCGAGATGCCGATGTGTGACCCGCCGCGGAAATGGATGCGGCTGACGGCGTCGATCGTCAACGGAGTGACGTGATCCACATCGCCGTGCATCAACCACTCGAACCCATCGCGAACCCCGAGCACATCGATGCCCTCGAGCGCCGCCCGGATCGTCGCCGCACCGATGACGCTGTTGATGCCTGGCGCGGGGCCGCCGGCCACGAGGATTGCGAGCTTTCTGTGATGTTCCATTCGCCGGCTTTCCGCGTCCTTGATAATGACATTCGAGCTGGTGGGGCGCCAGTCACATCCGCCGCGAGTCGACGTCATCGACGCCGGTTTGACAGGTGCGTGGCTGCTAGGTGCGTCAGACCCGAGCGACCGAAGGCACTACCCTTTGACTCCCGCGCCGGCCATGCTCTCGATGAAGTAGCGCTGCAGAAACACGTAGGCGACGACGACCGGCACGACCAGCACCATCGCCGACGCGAGCGACACGCCGAGCGATCCCGGCGCCTCCGCCGAGCGCGAAGACGGTCAGCAGCTGCGGCAAGCGTCATCAGCTGCTGATCGCGCACGACGAGCAGCGGCCAGAGCACTTCATTCCACGATCCCATGAACGTGAAGATCGCGACGATGGCCAGCACCGGCTCGGGCAAGCGGCCAGAAGATCGTGAAGAGGATCCGCAGCTCGCCCATGCCGTCCATGCGCGCGGAGTCGATGAGCGATTGCGGGAATCTGGAGAAAGAACTGCCGCAGCATCAGGATCGCCGTCGCGTTGAACAGGTACGGCACGATGAGCGCGGCGTAAGTGTCGATCCAGCCGAGCTGCACGATCAGCGTGTAGAGCGGAATCAGCGTCAGCTGGCCGGGCACCAGCAGCACCGCCATCGTGGCGGCGTTGAGCCACGGGACGTCCGCGGAAACGCAGGCGCGCCATCGCGTAGGCCGTCATCGAGCCGAACACCAGCACCGCGAGCGGTGATCGTGCCGGCGACGAGCAGTGCTGTTGAGAAGCGCGCGGCCGAACGGCGCGCGCGCCCACATGGTGCGGTAGTTGTCGAGCGTGACGTGGTCCGGGATCAGCGCCAGCGTGCCGACCTCGAGTGGCGGCTTGAAGGTGCTCGAGGCCATCCAGAGAAACGGATAGATGAAGGTCAGCGCGGCGAGCGCCGAGCGCCCGCATACAGAGCGATACGCGCGCGAGCGATCTTCACAGCGCCTCCGCCTTGCCGATCACGCGGCGCTGGACGAACACCACGGCGCCGATGATCAGCGCCAGCGCCACGCCGATCGTCGCCGCGTAGCCCATCTTCTGATACGAGAACGCGTTCGTGTACAGGTAGAGCACGACCGAGTACGTGCGCCGCAGCGGCCCGCCGCCGGTCATCACGTACGGCTCGATGAAGAGCTGGAAGCCGTTGATCGTCGAGAGCGTGACGACGAGGATCGTCTGCGGGCAGCAGCAGCGGCAGCGTCAGGTAGCCGGAAGCGCTGCCACGACGCCGCGCCTTCGATCTCGATCGCTTCCTGGCAGCTGCGCGGGATGTACTGGAGCCCGGCGAGATAGATGATCACGTAGAAGCCGACGTTCTTCCACGTGACCATCACCGCGATCGCGGGCATCGCCGTCGCCGGATCGGTGAGCCAGGGCACGGGCGCCAAGCCGAGCTCGCACCAGCAGGCTGTTGATCAGGCCCGACGTCGGTGGCGTAGAGCGTGCTCCACAGAATCGCGACGACGGCGCCGGAGATGACGACCGGCAGGAAGAACGCCGCCCGCCAGAAGGCGCGAAGCGACGAGCGGCCGGTTGAGCGCGACGCGCGAGGCGCCAGCGCGGTGGCGATCTGGAGCGGCAGGTGGATGGCGAGAAAGACGAAGGTGTTCCCGACCGCGCGCCAGAAACGCGCATCGGTCGCGCAGGAGCTGCACGTTGTCGAGGCCGGCGAACGATGGCGGCGTGACGAGGTCCCAGCTGCAGGAACACGAGCACCAGCGCGAAAGCAGATCGGATAGGCCGCGAACGCGAGCAGGAACACGGCGTACGGCGCCGCCAGCAGCCAGCCCGATCGCTGCTTCAGCGCGCATCGCACGATCTCTCTGGCTTCGGCCGCCGCCTCGCTGAGCGCTCGGCGCACCGGCACCATCGCCGTAGATCGCCGGCGGCTTCGTACGCCTCGGAGATCAGGTCGAAGATCTCGACGATGTCGGGATCGATATCGATGTCGCGCGTGCGTTCGACATGCGTCGGCGTAAGTCGACAGCGTCGGCCACCGCGCCAGCGCCGCGGTGAATCGCGGATCGTGCGCGAGCCCGCGCCGGTAGGGCAGCTGGCTCGCTTCCTCGATCAGCAGGCGGTCGGCGGCGGGCGAGGTGAGGTACGCGACGAAGCGCGCGGCGGCATCCGGGTGCCTGCGTCGTGGAGAAGATCGCGATGCTGCGCAGGTCGGCGAACGCGTAGCGGTCGGTCGGCACTCGTCCCGTCGGCGGCGGGGACCGGGGTGACGTCGTAGCGCAGACCGGGAGTCTTGAGCTCGCTCGAGCTCCTTGAGAACCACGGGCCGATGATCTTCATCGCGACCGTGCCGTCGATGAACGGATCCCGGCCCAGCGCGAAATTGGAGCGCGGCAGCACTCCCTCGGCGAAATCCGCGTCGCAGCACCTCGAGCGCGGCGACCGCCGCCTCGTTCTCGAACACGATCTTCTCCGTCGGTGACGAGCGTTGTCCGCCGGAGCTGGCGAGGTACAGCGGATAGAAATCGTAGAAGCGCTCGTACCAGGTCGTCTTGAGCGTCGCCCACATCGCCCAGCGGTCGAGGCGGCCGTCGCCGTCGGTATCGCGCGCGAGCCGGCGCAAGGCGTCGAGCAGCTCGCTGTGCGTCCGCGGCGGCGCGACGCCGGCGGCCGCCAGCAGATCGACGTTGTACATCAGCATCTCTGGATTCGTCTTCCACGGAAACGCGTAGATGCCGCCGTCCGGCAGCCGAAGCGACGCGAGCATCGCCGGCGTCGTGCGCTCCGTGCAGGCGCGCGGCCGTCGGCGACGCGATTGTCGAGGCGCACCACGCCGCCGGCGCGCACCAGCCGCGCCAGCAGCGCCGACGAGACGTTCGAGCTGACGTCCGGCGTGGCGCTGTGCGACGATCGCGGCGAGCAGCACTTCTTCCGTCGAGCGGCCGGCGGGCAGCGGCTGCACGCGCACCTGCACGTCCGGGTTCTCGCGCGTTCCACTGCGCGGCGAGCCGGATCGCGAGCCGCGTCTCGGCGGGATTCGCGGCGGGCCAGTAGGTCAGCGTGATCGGAGTCGTGCCGTCGCCTCGTGCATTCGAGCGAGCTCGATCCCGGCCTCGAGCCGGCGCACGACGACGCGCGCTCCGCCGGGACCGGCGAACTCGCGCTGATCCGGAACGTTCGCCAGCGAGTCGGCCAGAGCTCGCCGACGGGACGATAGCGCAGGTACTCGGCTGCGTCGGGATTGCGCGTCACGCGCTGAAGCGCGAGCAGCGCCTCGATCGTGGACTCCGCGCCGGCGTTGCGATTCACCTGTCCGCGGCGGCGGGCCGTCGATCCCGTCGAACGTCCGGCCGGTCTCTCGTCGTACATGGCGACGCCCGCGGGATTCGCGCCGAGAACCAGCCCGCGGTCAGCCCCGCGAACACGGCGTACCGGCGCTCACCGTCGCGTCGGCCAGCGCGAGATAACCCTCGACGATCGGACCGACGCCGTACGCGATCTGCGGAAACCACTTCGCGGTGCCGTCGGGCGCCAACTCTGCCGGGACCTGTCCGGCGAGGAGAAATCGCGCCCACAGCCCGTCGGCTTCCTGCGGGCAGCGGCCAGGAACTCAGGACGGTCGAGAACGACGCGGCACGGGCGAGCGCCTCGGTCGATCGGGCGCCCCACGCGTGCCAGCGGCAGCCCGGACGATCGACGCGCGCGCCCCACGGCGGCGCGTCGGCGGTGCCGGCGCCGAGCGGCACGAGCAGCTCTGCGGTGCGCGCGGCGAGCTGCCGCACGCGTTGGCGACGGCTCGGCGCGCTGGAGCGCGAGCAGCCCGAGCAGCGCTTCTGCTGTCGCGGTGGCCGATCCGCCGATCAGCGCCCCGCATCGACTTCGCGCGCCATCCGCGCTGACCGCGCGATCCAGATGGGCCGCGGAGCTCCTCTGCCAGCGCGGAGATCGCGCGCGCCGAAGCACGCGCACGCCTTCGCCGAGCGCCCAGAGGCTGCGCGCGGCCCAGTACGACATGCTCTTGCGGCTGCTCGGCGCCTGCGGTTCGGCCGCCCCGCGGTGTCGATGAAGTTGACGAACTCGCCGTCGCCCTGCTCCATCGCCGCGACGAACGCGAGCAGGCCGAGCGCCTCGTCACGGTCGCGCGGACATCGCCTGTGTCCTCGTAGGCGCGCAGATAGACCACGCGCCGCGCGCGCGGCATCGTCCACGCGGCGATGCCCTCGTATCCGTCGCGCGCCGGAGAGCCGGTGGGCCGGTAGTCGGGCGCCTCCGCGTAGAGCGCGACGACGCGGACCGGTCGCCCGTTCACCACGGCATCGATCCCGAGGTGTCGCAGGTGATCGCAGCCGGCATGGTCAGCGGTGGAGGCGCTCGCGGCTGCGCGACGGCGCTCGATCTCGCGGCCGGCAGGCCGCAACCAGCGCCAGTGAGCGCAATCAGCGACGAGCATCCGATCAGGACGTCGCGCGCGCTCAGCCTGCGTTCACAGTGGCAATCCACGCCCTGGCTCAGTCTGCATGGCTGCCTCGAGCGAAGTCGACCAGGTCGCGCTTGTCCGACGCGCGCTGCCGCGACCGAGACGTCGGCGGCGCCGTAGTAGACCAGCAGATCCTCGCCGCGCTCGACCAGGCCCTGCGGGAAGACGACGCGCACGCCGGTCTGAAGTTCGCCATGTCGACCTGCGGAATGGCGTCGCAGCTCGATCTCGTACGGTGCTTCCGGCGCGAGCGCGGGCGCATCGGACACGTAGAGGACGGTCTCCGGCTGTTCCAGGTCGAGCACGCACCAACCCATGGAGTAGACGTTGCCTTCCTCGATCGTCGTGGCGCCGTGAAACGGGAGCAGCCAGCCGATGGCGGGTCGCGATCGGCGGCGCGCCGGCGCCGACACGCGAGCTGCGCCAGGTACCCGGCCGCGGCCCGACGAGCGGCATGCCGTCGCACCGGCCACTCAGCTTCGAGCGAGGCAACTCTGATGCACACGATGCGCGGCATCGGCCGGTGAAGAATCACGTATTGGCCGTCGATCTTCTCGGGAAAGATGACGCAGTTCTTGTTGTCGCCGGCGATGCGCGGCCCGTGGCGCCGATAGCGCTCCGGGGCGAGCAGGTCGTCGGTCGTGATCAGGCACACGCGCGGTCCGGCGGGCGAGTATCCCGTGTAGGTGATCGCGTAGCGCCGCTCCTCGGTCAGGTAGGTGACGCGGGCATCCTCGACGCCCCATTCCTCGTACGGCGCATCGCGCGCGACAGCGGGGCGGTCCCAGATTTCATCGATGTGCCGCCGTCCGACGAGGTCGCCAGCGCCAGGCACGACCGCCGCGTGTCTTCCTCGAACACCCGGACGAGCAGCACCACGCGCCCGCTGGCGTGATCGACGGAGGCGCCAGGATTGAAGGATCCGCTCGCACGAACGAAGCCGATGTCCGATGGCCGGACCAGCGGGTTGGCGGGAGGCGCTCGAGCGGCGCGATCATGGCTCCACCTCGGAGATCCAGTTCGCGTAGAGCCGGTCGAAGTGCTTCCCGGGCGCGCGGTAGTACTCGTCCGCGCTTACGTCGAGCACTCGAGGGACGGCTCCTCGAATGAGCTTGCCCGTGTCGCGTAGCCTCCTGAACTCGCGGAAGACACCAGCCGCCGGCTTCTCGCTTCCGTCGGCGCGCACGAGACCGAACGTGCGCTCGCGCACCGCGGTCGCGAGCGGCGGCCGATCGAAGAGCGTCCGGTCGTAGTCGCCATAACACCACGCGTACGCGCCGGCAGCGCCGGTCTCCACCAGCCGCTCAGCACCGCCGCGATAGTACGCCGCCGCCTCTTCCTCCGAGGCCAGATACTGCGGCCGCGGCTGCGCCGAGGAAATCGTCGGTGATCGTGCGCCCGGCTGCCCCCGGCGGCGCCGTGCACAGACCGAACTCCTGCATCAGCGTCGGGCGGCCGCTACCCGAGAGGCCCGAGGTCAGCGCGCAGGAGAACGGCACCAGCTCCGGATCGAGGAACGATCGCGCGCTCTGGGAATAGAGCGGATACGCGTGCATCACGTCCTCGTCGGCAATGGCCGCGAGGTCGTCGACGCGCATGTGATTCTGCGTGGTCAGCGAGGGCAGGTGGGCGCCGATCTGGATCGGAACGCCGGGCGCCGCCTCGCGGATGGCGCTAGCCAGAACCGACGCCCAGAGCCGGCCGGCCTCCCGCGATGACGGACGCTGCGCGTCGTCGATCTCGTTGGCGAGATCGAAGGCGCGGACCGAGGAGTCTCCGGCCAGCGCGCCGGCGCAGGTTGCGGCAAGCAGCGCCTGAGACCGAAGGACGAGTCGGATCCGAAAAGAGATTCACCGGGACGTCCGCGCGATCGAGCATCCAGGCCGGCCACCAGATAGCGCCGCTCATGTTCAGGATGATCAGCGTGGGCACGACTCGAAGACCCGCGTCCTTCGCGGCTCCTGTGACCATCACCAGGCGCGCGATCATGTCTGGAGCCACGGTCATCGGAGCCGGGAGAAAGTCCTGCGTCAGTGCGAACAGCCGAACCGCGTCGAAACCGATGTCGGCGATGTGCGCCATGTCGTCGCGCACTTCCGCAAGATCGAACTCGCGCCACATGTACATCGCGCTCCGCCGCGGCCAGTAATTGATTCCGAGCTCGAAACGCGGATCCGGCTGCAGCGGTGAGGTCACTACACCAACCCGCCCAGGATCTCGTCGAGCGACAGGTCGGCGACGCAGGTCACTCCGTCTGCGGCGCCGTAGTAGACCCGAACATTGTCGCCGTCGGCCAGCACGCCACAGGTGAACACGACGCCACCAAAGAACCCCTCGCGCTCGTATGGCGCTTCCGGACGCAGGATCGGCTCGCGCGACCGCGCCAGCACGCGGGAGGGATCCGCTGGATCAAGCAAGAGCGCGCCGAGGGAATACTCGAGCGGCGCACGCGTGACGCCGTGATAGATCGCCAGCCACCCATCGTGAACACCGGACGTCACCCGGAACGGAACGGCGCCGCCCCCGACCTTCGCGTCGTCCCATGCGTCGGGCCGCGCCGTGGCCACGACACGATGCTCTCCCCACGCCAGCAGGTCGGCGGATCGAGGCAATCCAGATGGCGGGCTCACCCAATCCCTCCGGCATCGGCCGGTGCAGCGCAGCGTAGCGGCCGCCGATGCGCGCCGGAAAGATCGTCACGTCCCGGTTCGGAGGCGGAAAGATGACACCATGCCGGTGGAACGTACGGAAGTCGCGTGTCGATGCCAGCGCCGTCGCAATGCCGTGCGGAGACACGGCGGTGTAATTGATCCAGTAGGTGCCATCCAGAAGAGTGATGCGCGGGTCCTCCACGCCGAACGACTCGAGTTCGCTGGCGGGCGACAGGGCCGGCGCTGGCTCTACGTCGAAGTGAACACCGTCGGTCGATCGCGCGACGCGCAGGTGCGAGATGGACGTGAGCCACGTCCGTCCTTCGACCACGACGATGCGCGGGTCGCTGACGTCCAATCCTTTGGTGCCTGCAGGCCACCGGAGGACTTCGAGCTGCCCGGTGACCGGGTTGTAGACGGGAGCGGCGGCGTCTCCGTTCGGCGAACGGAGCGGAGCCTCGGCCACCCGCACCAGGAGCACGACATCCGATTCGTGACGGATGACACCGGGGTTGAAGGCGCCCACGACCTCGAGGTCCGGCCGGGACGGGCGGATCATCGCCGGGGTGAGAATCGGGTTTTCTGGCGAGCGCATGGGTGATGTCAGCTCTGCCTGAAGAGTGTCCCCCCTTTTTCTGCGCGGTGGCCTAAACTTCGTAGCCGGGGCTCCGCCCCGGACCCCGGCTCGGTCGCTTGCGGGGACCCCTACGCCCCGCGCCGCTCCCTCGCAGGCGCGCCGTGCGCGCCTTGACACCGGTGAACATGATGAATCCGATGCCTGTTGAGCAACCGCGGCGTCATCAGCGCTTGCCGCGCCGTAGCCTCGGTGGAGGCGGGACGGCACTCCGCATCACGGTGCTGCTTCTTACTCTTGGCCTGGTCGGGCTGGTTGCCGGTCAGGCCCGGCTGCCATCGGCGCCAGAGCTGGACGCGGTCAGAAAGCACATCAAGACCGCGTGGTCGACGCTGACCCGCTCGAATCGCGACCTGCCGGCTGCCGCGGTCGATCCAAAACTGCACCTGCCGCCAGGAACACCCTGGCCTGTCTACGTCTCTCGTCGGGAGGACCGGGCCCGCATAGAGAGCACGCTGCGCCAGGTTCTCGGCGAGAAAGAATTCAGCACGATTGCGCTGACCACGCTCCCCGAGGACCCCGCCAGCATCAAGCAGCACGGCCTGTTGTATTTGCCCCGACCCTACGTGGTGCCAGGCGGACGCTTCAATGAAATGTACGGCTGGGACAGTTACTTCATCCAGGTCGGCCTGCTCGAGGATGACGAGTTGCCGCTTGCCCGCGACATGGTCGACAACTTCATCTACGAGATCGAGCACTACGGAACGATCCTGAACGCGAACCGGACGTATTACCTGACGCGTTCGCAGCCGCCATTTCTGACCACGATGATCCTGGGGGTCCATCGGAAGAAACCGGATCGCGCCTGGCTTGCATCGACGCTGCCGGCGATCGAATCCTATTATCGATTCTGGACGACCGGAGAGCACCTGGTGGCGGCGACCGGCCTGTCACGCTACTGGGATTACGGGGAGGGGCCGGCGCCCGAAGCGATCAGCGACGAGCGCGACGCGCAAGGACGCACCCATTACGATCGCGTCCGCGAGTTCTACCGCACTAAGGAGTTCACCGACTACGACCTGGCTCAGTACTACGACCGCAGGCGCGACACGCTGACTCCGCTTTTCTACAAGGGAGACCGCTCGATGCGCGAATCAGGGTTCGATCCGTCGAACCGTTTCGGCCCGTTCAGCATCGACATCATTCATTACGTGCCGGTCTGCCTCAACTCACTGCTGTACCAGATGGAGCTGGACACGGCCGAAATTCTCGTCACGCTGGGCAACGAGGCCGAGGCGGCGACGTGGCGCACGCGTGCCGCTGCGCGCAAGGACCGCATCAACGCGCTGATGTGGGACGAGAAGGCGGGTCTGTACTTCGACTACAGCTTCCAGACCAAGCGTCGCCGCGCCTACGAGTTCGCCACCACCTTCTACCCGCTGTGGGTGGGGATCGCGGGAAAGGAGCAGGCCGCGCGCGTGCGCGCCAACCTGTCGAAGTTCGAGGCGCCGGGCGGGATTCTCACCAGCACCACGGTCACCGGCAGCCAGTGGGACGCCCCCTTCGGGTGGGCGCCGCTGCAGATGATCGCGGTCGAGGGGCTTCGCCGATACGGCTACGACGAGGACGCCGATCGCATTGCCGCGAAGTTCGTATCGCTGGTCAACAAGGAGTTCCGCGAACACGGAACCATTGTCGAGAAGTACGACGTCCGCCGGAACGAGTCGGACGTCGCCGCGGGGATCCAGTTCGGGTACAGCGCGAACCAGGTTGGATTCGGCTGGACCAACGGGGCCGTCCTCAGGCTGCTGGCCGGCATGCGGCAGCCGGCAGGAGCCGGCAAATAGGGGTCTGTCGATGCGCGCATTTCCGCTTGTTCTGACGCTTGTCGGCGTGCTGTGCGCGACCGGGTGTCACCACGAGCCTCCGAACCCGGAGCCCCAGCCCGCTGCCCGGCCTGCCGCGGTAGCGGAAAAAGCAAACCCCGACGGAAACGCAAAGAAATGGTGGAAAGAGGCCGTCGTCTATCAGATCTACCCACGCTCGTTCAAGGACTCGAATGGCGACGGCGTCGGCGATCTGAAGGGGATCACCTCGAAGCTGGACTACGTGAAGAGTCTTGGCGTCGACGTCGTCTGGCTCAACCCGGTATTCGCCTCGCCGAACGACGACAACGGCTACGACATCAGCGATTACCGCGGCATCATGCGCGAGTTCGGCACGATGGAGGACTTCGACGCGCTGCTCAAGGGGATGCACGATCGCGGCTTGAAGCTGGTGATGGATCTGGTCGTGAACCACAGCAGCGACGAGCACGAATGGTTCCAGCAGTCGCGCCGTTCAAGAGATAACCCGTACCGCAACTACTACCACTGGTGGCCGGCCGAAAAAGGCAAGCCGCATCCGCGACGGAGCTTCTTCGATGTCAACGGAGACGCCTGGAAGCTGGACCGCCCGACCAACAGCTACTACCTCCACTACTTCTCCCAGAAGCAGCCGGATCTGAACTGGGAGAATCCCAGGCTCCGAGAAGAGATTTTCTCGATGATGCGCTTCTGGTTCGACAAGGGTGTGGACGGATTCCGGATGGACGTCATCCCGTTCATCTCGAAAGACACCACGTTCCCGGAAATGCCCGCCGAGTACAAGGGAGACTGGGGCAGGTTCTACGCCAACGGACCGCACGTCCATCAATACTTGCGCGAGATGAACGAATCGGTCCTCAGCAAGTACGACGTGATGACCGTGGCGGAAGGAGCCGGGGTGACGGCGGCTGACGCGCTCGACTACGTCGATGCCGAGCGGCGTGAGCTCAACATGCTGTACCACTTCGAGGGAGTCTCGCTGGGCTACCTGCCGAACAGCCTGAAGGTTCCGGATCCTGACGGCTACAAGCTGGTCGAGTTCAAGGAGATCTACAGCAAGTGGGATGGCGTATTTGCGACCAGGGGCTGGGGCTCGATCTATCTCGGCAACCACGATCAGCCCCGAATGTCGACGCGGTGGGGCAACGACGCGCCGCAGTGGCGCGATCTGTCGACGAAAATGCTGACCACCTTCCTCCTGACCATGCGCGCGACGCCCTACTACTACGCGGGCGACGAGTTGTGCATGACCAACATCAAGTTCGACAGGATCGAGGATTATCGCGACATCGAGTCGATCAACTGGTATCAGCAGGTGAAGAACAAGGGCGGGGATTTGCAGGCGTTCCTGGAGGCGCAGAAAATTTCCGCCCGCGACAACAGCCGGACGCCATTCCAGTGGGATCAAACCGCCAACGCAGGTTTCACCACCGGGGGGCCGTGGCTCAAGGTGAACCCGAACTACACCACGATCAATGCGGCCGCACAGGAGCAGCGATCCCCGTAGCTGCCTGAACTATTTCCGGAAGCTGGTGGCACTGCGGAAAGCGAATCCGGTCCTGACTTACGGGAAGTACGTGCTGCTGGACAAGGAGAACCCGAGCGTTTACGCGTACACGCGGGAACTGGACGGCCGGAAGATGCTCGTGCTCCTGAATTTCAAGGACACGGTCGCATCGGTCAACACCGGCCTCGACCTGGCGAAGGCGAAGGTGATCTTCGGCAACTACGCGACGCCGTCGCAATCGGGGAAGTTGCAGCCGTATGAAGCCGTGATCTACGAGTTTCTGACGCCGAGGCGCGTCAACGGCATCCCTGCCGCGCGATCTCCGCCAGGGCGGATCTGGCGACTCCCATATCAGGATTGTGCTTCAGCACGCGCTGCAGCGCCGCCCGGGCGCCGTCGGCATCGCCGGCCGCACACAAACCTCTGGCCAGATTCACACCGATTTCGCTCAGTTGAGGATTGCTGTCGAACGCCGTCCGCCACAGATCCAGTGACTGTTTCAGCATGCCTCGACGCGCGAGAAAGACACCCAGGTTGGCCGCCGCCACCGCATTGTCCGGATCCTGCTTCCGGGCCTGTTCGTAGAGCTTCTCCGCGGTGTCGAAACTCCCTCGCGCCTGGTGGAGATATCCAAGCCGCGTCAACAGTTCCCGGTCATCGGACCGCTCCGGTCGGGCGCTCTCCAGCAGCCGAAGCGCTTCACCAGCTGCGAAGGCGTTGCCCCGGAGCGCGACCTCGCCGTAGGCGAGCCCGAGATCGCGGGCAGCAGGCCGCGGATTTCCGAACTGGATCAGTCTGCCGACCGCCCCCGATCGAGGGGGGGCGTCCTGCCGCTGCCGGATGATACGGTGATCGGTCACCGCGGTATGGGCGATATCGGCGCTCTCCAGTCGGGGCATGTGACAGGCGGTGCAATCCGGCTGGCGAGGATAGTGGCGTTCCGCCATCGGCGCGTGACAGCCGATACACTTGGAGCGGTAATAGCCGGCCCGTTCTTCGACGCCGGGCTGCGTATGGGGATCGTGACAGGTCAGACACGACAGTCGGTCCCCGCTCTCGAGCTTGCACCGGCTGACCGCCAGCGATTCGACGTGACTCACGGCTGCGCGACGTTGCTGCGCGAAGTCTTCGCGAACGAAGATCGCGAGGGACTCCGATAGCGGCGCACCGGGCTGATAGTCCTGCTGCGATCGTCCCGCTCGCGCGATCCGGGCCTCCCCTTCGAGATGACACTGCACGCAGATGCTGTCGCGCCGTTCACCGGTCAACTTGCCAGGATTGATCATGGCGCCGCGACCTGCGATGTGGTCGCTGCCCGGTCCGTGACATCGCTCGCACCCAACACCGTCCTGCAGAAACGCCTCGGCAGCAAACCGGTTGACGGTACCCTTCAAGGTCGGCTGGACACGGCTCGCGTGGCAGAACAGGCATGTCGAATCGACGGGGCGATTCAGCTGCATCTCGCGAACCTGCGAGTACCCGGGCGACATCTCCCATCCGTCCTTCGCCGTGTAGTAGTTGATCGGCGCCTGGTAGAGGAATCCGTCGATCTCGAACAGAAACGTTCGGCCACGGGTCCTCGAACCGAGGTAGTACTTCAGCGGCTGGGAGCCGTGCAACTCGGGGGGGCCGGCGCGATCGTATGCGAGAACGCCCGTCTGGCCTCGGCGCAGGACCCGATACGACACACCGGACGGCGCATGCTCGAAGGATCCTTCGATCAGCGCCGGCAGCGCCGCGCCGCTGGTACGGGCCATCGCCGTGCGGGAATAGCTCTCATAGATCGCTTCGTGACATGGCCGGCACGCCTGGTTGCCGACCTCGGTGCGCGGCTGCCGAGGCTGGTCCGCGCGCTCGCCAGCCGGCCCGCTGCCGAGCGACAGCACGAGCAGGCCTGACGTCGCGCAGGCGAGACCAAAGCGGATCATACGAACATCGTACGCTCGTGCAGGAAGAGAGGTCGGGCCTGGGTGGGACCAGACGATCGGCGCTCAGCTCCCAGCTTCAGCAGCTGGTCGTGCTGAAAGCTGAGAGCTGAAAGCTGAACGCTTGCCTAGAAAATGAACTTCAGCGCGAACTGGAAATTGCGCTGGCGGATCGGCATTGCCGAACGCCGTCGAGTTGATCCGGCCGGCGTTGGTGTTGTCGTTGCCCGGCACGCCGACTTCGGAGTCCGGGTTGCCCGAGGTTCACGTGGTTGAAGAGATTGACCGCCTCGGCGCGGATCTCGAGCAGCCGGTTGCCGGTCGAACCCGAAGTGTTTGAAGATCGACGCGTCCGTCCTCCAGTAACCCGGCCCGCGTAGCGAGTTTCTC
The DNA here is from genome assembly GCA_963720005.1 of uncultured Acidobacteriota bacterium. Lineage (GTDB taxonomy): Bacteria > Acidobacteriota > Vicinamibacteria > Vicinamibacterales > CAVVIG01 > CAVREM01. The sequence goes on from CAVREM010000114.1 coordinate 50,145, forward strand.
TCCATGTTGCCAAAGGTTCCGCGCGCCGGTCGCGAGAACGCGCTGCCGGGCGAACCGATCGGCTGCGGCGTTGAACCACTGCGTCGCGCGTTCTGAGGGCCTTCAGGATCGCCGATCAGGTTCGGCCGGTTGTTCCCTCCCGTGTCGCGGTCCGCGCCCGCGTCCCGGTAGTTGACGCTGAACGGGAGCCCGCTCTGCATGATGTGGTTCGCGTTGAACTGCCACCCGCCGATGAACGCGTCCATCGACCGGCGAGATGTCCGTCATGTACAGTCGGCCGCGCCCGACCGGCAACTTCGGCGACGACTGACAGGACGAAGTTGTGGGTCCGGTCCCAGTCGGCCGGCCCCTTGTTCATCTCGACGTCGTAGAAGAAGTAATCGCCGCTCTCCTGGACCTGCCGCTGCAGCGTGTAGTTCGCCTTCACCGAGTAGCCGTCCGAGAACAGCTTGTTGAACTTGGCCTGCAGCGAGTCGTAGGCGTTGTTCGCGCAGTTGCAGAAGAAGTCGATGCCCTGCGTCCAGCGGAACGCGCCGCCGAGGCCGAGGTCGTTGGTGACGCCGCCGGCGAAGAACGGCCGGCGGTTGTTCTGCGGCACGGTGCGGAACCCGTCGAGCGTCGGCCTGGTTGACGTTGATGGCCGGGCCGTCGCCCGCGAACACGTTCCTGCCCCGGTTGCCGACGTAGCCAGCCTCGACCGACATGGTGCTGGTCAACTGCCGCTGCACGATCACGTTGAACGCATCGACGGTCGGCGGCCGCTGCTTCTCCGGAAGCGCGCGCGCGAATACGCCATCGGGCAGTGGGAACCGGCCGTTCTGCGGGACCGGCGGGAACACCGGCGGGGGCGGTCCCTGCGCCAGCGTGAACACGCGCTCGAAATTCTCCGGGCGCGTTGAGCTCCTGCACCGACAGCACCGGCAGGTTCTGCGTCACGCTGTGGCCGAAGAGCGATCCGAACACGCCGAGGTCGTAGCTGCGGCCGTAGCCGCCGCGCAGGACGGTCTTGCTGTCGATCTGATAGGTCGCGCCGACCCGGGGCGCCCAGTTCAGCCGGTTCTCGATGTCGCCGTTCAGCCCGATGCCGCCGACGCCCGCGACCCGGATTTCGCCGGTCGCGAGATCGAGGAAGCCACCGTTCCCGGCTTCGTTCACGGTCTGCGGATTGATGATGTCGAGCCGCAGGCCATAGTTCAGCGTCAACTTGTCGTTCGGTGCGCCAGGTGTCCTGCGCGTAGTACGCCGTCCGCCACTGCTGCTCGCGCGCGTCGGTATTCGGGCTGACGTACCGGCGCAGCCTGGTGACATCGCCGAGCAGGAACGTGGCGAGGCCGAGGCCGCCGCCGTTTGGTCCGATCGTGCGGTTCTGCGAGAAGGTCAACTCGCCGGACCGGTGGGCGTCGCTCGGCACGCGGAGATTGTTCGCCCGGCGGATGTCCACACCGGCCTTGAAGTTGTGATTGCCGAGCAGCTTCGTGATGTTGCCGACCAGCTGCCACTGCGTTTCGTCCTGATCGAGCGGGCAGTTGCAGCGGTTGACGCCCAGGCCCGAGCCGAAGTTGAAGCCGTGCGGTCTCCCTCGACGAACCCGGCCGGCAGTCCCGAAGCTGAACGTCGTCGTCGACGTTGAGACCGGGGATGCCGGCGTCGGTCGCCGGCGTGGTGCCGAAGTCGAAGGGCAGCACGTTGACCTTGTACTTGAACCAGCCGAACCGGAAGTCCGCCAGCAGCGATCGACGAGAGCGCGTTGTCGACGCCGTAGGCGAAGACTCTGATTCTTGACGCTCTGAGACTGCCGCCGAGACTCACCAGCTCCTGCCCGCCGCCGTCGCCGAACGCGGTGGGGCCGTCCCGGAAGAACTTGCCCGAGGCTGTAACGGCCGAACGTGTTGGCGCTCATCGCTGATCCGGCCGTCGATGCGCACGTTGAACGAGTTCTCCTCGAACGCCTCGGAGCCGGACATCACGAAATTGTCCCTCGTGCCGTTGTCGCGGCCCGGCGCGTTCGGGGGGCGGAATCAGCCGAAGAAGCGCCTGCGCCTGCGGCGAGAGCCGGTCGGTGGGAATCACGTTGCCCGCAAACTGCGTCCGGTTCGCGGGCACGCCGCCGGAGGGGTCGAAGATGTTGACGCCGTAGGCGCTGAGGTCGCCGGCGCGCGCGGCCGCCGTCGGCACGGTCAGCAGCCGCGAGCCACCGACGGTGCTGCGGGTGCCCTGGTAGTCGCCGAAAGAAGAACATCCGGTTCTCGACGATCGGGCCGCCCAGCGACCCGCCGAACTGATCCTTGTCGGTCTTGGGCAGGAACTTGCCGGTCAGCGGGTCCGGCTGGAACTGCGTGAACGGATTGCGCGACTGGAACCGGTCGTCCTGGTGGAACTCGAACACGCTGCCGAACAACTGGTTCCTGCCCGACTTGGTCTGCACCGACACGACGCCGGCCGTCGCCTGGCCGAACTCCGCGTCGTAGTTCTGCGACGTGATCTTGGTCTCGCCAATCGACTCCAGCGTGGGGTTGATGACGATGATCCCCAGGATCGGATCGCGGTTCTCGGTGCCGTCGAGCTGATAGCCGGTGCCGCTGAAGTGCTGCCCGTTGACCATCGTCTGGGTGGAGCCCTGCGGGTTTTCGCTGGCGGCGTGCTGCCACTGAAGCTGCTGCGTGCCCGGGGTCAGCAGGATGAACTTGGTGAAGTTGCGATCGAGGACCGGCAAGTCGGTGATCTGCTTGGAGTCGAAGTTCGTGGAGACGTCCGCGCGGTCGGTCTTCAACAACGGCGATCCGCCGGTGACCTCGATCTGCTCGGTGACGTTGTCCGACTTGCAGAGCGAAATCGACGGGCGTCTGCGTGTCGACGCTCACGCGCACCTCGCGGCAGCACGGCGGTCTTGAAACCGGTCAATCTCCGCCTTGACTTCGTAGGTGCCTGGCAGCAGGCGATCCTTGACGTAGAAGCCCGACTCGTTCGACACGGCCGTGTCGACGGTCTTGCGTTCGATGCTGGTGACGGTGATCGTGGCGCCAGGAACAGCGGCACCCGAGGCGTCCTTGACGATTCCGCCGATGCTTCCGTAGACCGCTTGCGCGGCGACCTCCGAGTCGGGTGCAGCAACGAGCAACGCGCAGAGTGCAACCGCGACCCGCATCAAGTGCGTGGTCCTCGCCGGCGTCCAGCAGAACACAACCGACATGAGAGCCTCCGTTTCGCCCCGCAGGCCGTCGCCAGCGTTTCGAATACGTTGCACGGCCGGGGGCCCCGATCGGCGAATGCTAGCACCGATCGCAAATCCGTCGAACCGACAAATGTCAGGTGGTTCGATAGAATTTTCGGGTCGCGAGACTGTAGACTCCGCCTGGCATTTCCCGGGCGTTCGGTCCAAATTTATGAATCTCCGATTTGCCCCTTTCCTGTTCGGTCCAGCTCTACTAGCGGCGACTTTCGCAGCCGCTCCTCCGAATGACCTGCAGCCGTCCGCGCCGGCGATCACCCGGCTTCCCGCTGAGCCGGGGCACACTCGTGCTGACGCGATCGATCCGTCCCGGTGCGTTCTTCGACGTGGTCGGCCGCCGGTCGGCTGTCTTCGGCTACGAAAACCGCGCGCTCGAAGCCTGGGTCTATCCCCTGAAGATCGTGGACGATTTTCGCCTGGCCGTTTCGGCTGGACGGCTATCCGCTGGAGATTCCAGGGTCCGACGTGGCTTCCAGCATCGAGGTCCGTCCCGCGGCGACGATCTTTACCTACACCCACGCCGCGTTCACCGTTCGCCAGCTCATCATGGCCCCGATCGACGAACCGGGGATCGTGATGCTCCTCGACGTTCAGAGCACCTTGCCGCTCAGCATCGTCGGATCGTTCCGGCCCCGGCTGCGACTGATGTGGCCGGCAGGATCGATGACGCCAAACGCCGGGTGGGATGAGAAGGCGCGGGTCTACGAGTTGAGCGAAGAGACCGGGCAGTTCGCCGGCGTGATCGGATCACCGGCCGCACGGGATCTGTCGGTGATGCCCTACCAGGAAGAGCCTCGCGACGTGCCGCTGCAATTCGTGATCGAGGCACAACCAGATTCGTCCGACGCATTCCTGCCGATCATCATCGCGGGCAGCACCGCCGGCCGTGCCGAGGCCAGGGCCACGTACGACAAACTCCTGCGCTCGGCCAGGGAGCAGTATGAGAAGACGACGGCGCACTACGAACGCCTGCTGCAGGACACCGCGCGAGTCGTCACGCCAGACCAGCGCCTGAACGATGCATTTGCCTGGGCCAAGGTCGGCATGGACAAGGGCGTGGCCACCAACCCGAAGCTCGGCACCGGCCTGGTGGCCGGCTTTCGGACATCAGGAGACAGCGAGCGCCCGGGATTCGCCTGGTTCTTCGGCCGCGACGCGCTCTGGACGGTGCTTGCGCTCAACGCGGAAGGAGATTTCGCATCGAGCCGCACGGCCCTGGATTTTCTCCGCAAGTTCCAGCGCGCGGACGGCAAGATCCCGCACGAGATTTCACAGAGCGCCTCGTTCGTGGACTGGTTCGAGAAATACCCCTACCCGTGGGCGAGCGCGGATGCCACGCCGCTCTTCGTCATTGCGCAGGCCGACTACTGGCGGGCCCGCGGCGACCGCGACTTCCTCGAGGCGAGCTGGGACGCGATCGCAAGGCGTATCGCTTTTCGGAGGCGACCGACACCGATCGAAACGGGTTGATCGAGAACACCGGCGCAGGACACGGGTGGGTGGAAGGGGGCGCGCTCTACCCGGCGCACGAGGAAATCTACCTGCAGGGCTTGTGGATGGAGGCTTCGCGCGCGATCGCGGAGCTCGCCGACGTGATGAACGACCCGGCGCTCGCGCGCGACGCGCGCGCCGCGCAGGAGCGGACCCGCGACGCGGTCGAGCGAACCTACTGGCTGCCGGATCGCGGCTTCTACGCGATCGCAACCGCCTTGCCGCGAAAGGAACGGCCCATCGCGGAACCGGGACCGGATCGCGCGCGCCGCCAGGCTCGCATGGATGCACTTCGAGATGCCCGGCTGATCGACGAAGACACCGTGCTGCCGGCGGTTCCGCTCTGGTTCGGGACGCTCGACGCCAGCACGAGCGGAGCTGCAGATCGACCATCTCGGCGCCGGCGCGCTCGCGACCGACTGGGGCAGCCGCATTCTCTCCGAGCGAAGCGAGCTCTATGATCCGCTGTCGTATCACTACGGATCGGTGTGGCCGCTGTTTACCGGCTGGGCATCGATGGGTGCCTACCAATACGGGCGGCCGCACGTTGGCCTTCAAGCCCTGATGGCCAACGCGTTGCTCACCTACGATGGCGCGCTCGGCTACGTCACGGAACTGCTCTCAGGAGAATTCAACGCTGCCTTCGGCCGCTCGTCGCATCACCAGGTCTGGTCAGAGGCGATGGTGGTGACGCCGGTGCTGCGCGGTCTGCTCGGGATCGAATCGAGTGGCGCCGGCACCGTGCTGCGGTGCGCGCCGCGACTGCCGGCGAACTGGAACAGCGTCTCGGCCCGGAACATTGCTGCCGGCACCACGCGGACCGACTTCACCTTCACCCGAACCCCTGGAAGGCTGAGCGTCACCATCGATCGGCCGGCCCTCGCTGGTGCCGGCGGCCAGCCCCTCCGCGTAGTCCTGGCGCCGGCGTTTCCGCTCGACGCGGTGGTACGCGCCGTCAGTGTGAACGGCCGCGACACGAAGTTCGACATCACTCGCACAGGAGACATTCAGCACGCCGAAGTCGTCATCGCCGAGCCAGGAGCGAAGACATCCGTGGTGTTCAACATGGACGAAGGGACCGACGTCTACCAGGACGTCGTCGCGCCGCCGCCCGGCAATCGAAATGAGGGGCTGCGGGTGCTGCGATCCCGTGCCGGCCGCGACGCGCTACGACTCACGCTGGAGGGCCGCCCCGGCCGCGCCTACTCGCTCCTGCTGCGCACGCCACGCACGGCGAGCACGGTCTCGGGAGGTGAGCTGAAGTCGAATGGCGCGAGAGACCCGGAGCTGGTCGTGACGTTCGAAGGAAATGGCGATGGCTACGTTCGCAAGGAGGTCACCGTCGCGCTGGGCGGTCGCTCACCGCGATGACCCTTCCTTGATGGTCACTACCCGGCGACCCTGCACGTTCTGGTGCGTCTCGGTACGACCGCTCGGCCATGCGATCTCGATCCGATCGGCCTTCGTCGCAGTGCCCAGTCCGAAGTGCAGTCGCAGATCGTCATGGGAGTAGTAACTGGACTGACTCAGGACCGCGCGCGCCTGCCGCACGCCTCCGGAGGTGACGACGACGGTGGCGCCGAGGGCGGACCGATTCGACGCGGTGCCTTCGAGCTTGATCGACGATCCAGCCGTGGCCACCCTCGTACGTGTTCTGGAGCAGTGACGGCGGCTCGTTCATGTTCATGATCAGGACATCGATGTCTCCGTCATTGTCGACGTCTCCGAAGGCGGCGCCGCGGCTCGAATGCGGGACCGACGCGTCGCCGCTCTGCTGCGTGACATTCACGAAGGCGATCCCGGCCCCGCCGGTGTTGCGGAAGACGACCCGCGGACCACGGTGGGTGTACTGCGGCAGGTCCGCTCGATCTCCGGATACACGTTCCCCGTGACATAGAAGACGTCGTGCAGGCCGTCGTTATCGAGGTCCGGCAGGCCTGCTGCCCCATTCCACGTAGCGGTTCTCGACCGCCAGCCCTGCGGCGGCGGCCACGTCCTCGAACAGCCCCTTGCCAAGGTTGCGATAGAGCGACGGGAATGTCGTCGGCGAAGTGCGTCTTGAGCAGATCGAGCAGGCCGTCACGGTTGTAGTCGCCAACAGCCACGCCCATGCCCGCCTGCGGGTTGCCGTTCTCGTTGTAGGCGGCGCCGCTTTCCAGCGCGACGTCGGTGAACGTGCCGTCTCGATTGTTGCGGTACAGGATTGCGGCGGTGGAGTCCGAGGCGACGTAGATGTCGGGCCAGCCATCGCGCGTTCAGATCGGTCGCGACGGCGGTCATCGGATAGCGGCCGGTCACCTTCGCGATCCCCGAGCTCCGCGAGACGTCGGCGAACGTGCCGTCGCCGCTGGTTGCGATACAGCAGGTTGGTGTCGGTCGGGAGCCCCCTGGGACCGCAATTGACCGCGATCCCCTTCCATCGGCAGTTGGGGCCCTTGCCCGGCTCGGTCGCGGCGGCGAGATCGAAGCGCAGGTAATTGGCGACGAACAGATCGGCCGGCCGTCGCGATCGTAATCGACGAAAGTGCAGCCCGAGCCCCAGCGGACGGCCGGCGCCGTCGAGCCCCGCCCGCGCCGTCACGTCCTCGAACCGGCCGTCGCCGCGATTCCGGTAGAGCACGTTGCGGCCGTAGTAGGTGAGGAACAGGTCGGTCCAGCCGTCGTTGTCGTAGTCGCCGGCGCACACGCTCGAGGCCCAGCCGGTGCGCCGCAGGCCGGCGGCATCGGTGACATCGGTGAAGGTCCCGTTCCGCATGTTCCGGTACAGCCGGTTGGTCGGCGCAGAGCCGGGCGCGTACTGCACCTCCTCCCTCGTGCCTTCGCGCAAGCGTGTGCCGCTGAGCGTCAGCGCATCGAGCCATCCATCGTTGTCGTAGTCGATCGAGCGCCACGCCGGGGCCGTTGGTCTCGATGATGAACCGTTTGCGATCGATGCCGCCGTAGACCACCGGGTCGCGAAGGCCGGCGCGCGCGGCGATATCGGTGAAACGCGACAGTCCAGGACGACGGTTGGCTGGCCGCCGCCTGCGCGCTGCGGCCCGGGCACCGGCGAGCAGCCGTCGCAATCACGCCGGCACACACGGCCATCAACAGGTGAACAAACGGACAGGACGGCACCGGCGAGGTCACTGTCAGCGTCCCGGCTGTCCCTGCAGGCGTTCGGCTATCGCGAAATGCTTCTTCGCGTCCTCGGGCCTGCCCATCTGCTGCAGCAGCTGCCCGAGCAGGTAATGGGCCGTCCGGTTGTTGGGATCGTACTGAATGGCGCGGGTGAGCATCCCTTCCGCCGTGGCGGGCTGTCCCTTTTTCATGTACGCCTTCCCGAGCAGGATGTAGGGCGCGCTGTAGAACGGATTCAGCCAGATCGACTTCTGCAGGGCGGCGATCCCCTCCTCCCACCGCAGCTGCCGCAGCCGAGCGTCGCCGAGCTGGGAAAACGCCATCCCGTCGGACGGGTTCAGGGCGATCTCACGCTCGGTCAAGAGAACGGCTTCGTCGAGCCGGCCTCGGGACAGCGCGAGCTGGCCGAGGAGCGCATGCGCGCGCGGCACCTTCGGGTCCTTCTCAATCGCGCGCTTCAACTCGACTTCGGCCTCAGATTCGAATTCGAGCCGGACCATCATCTGCGCGGCCAGCAGGTGCGCCGCGGCGGAGTCGGCCGGCCACCCGGTACATCCTGGCGAACGTGTCTCTGCGCGCGATCCGGTTGCCGGGTCTGGACGTAGGTCTGGCCGAGCACATAGCCCAGCTCCGCGTTCTCCGCCGCCCAGACTCGCGTCGCCTCCAGCATCGGCAGCGCCTCCTGCGAAGCGGCCCAACACGAAGGTACGAGAGGCCCAGCACCTGGACCGCTTCGCGCCGCTCGAGCGATCCCTCCGGCAACTTGTCGACCACCGGGGCCAGCTGTTCGATGGCGTGCGCATGATCGTCGGCGTGGTAGTACGCGACGCCGAGCAGGAGCGACACTTCCGGCTGCCGGTTCTCGCCGAGCGCCGTCAGCGTCTCGATCGCCGCCTGCGGTTTGCCCTGGTCGATCAGCAGTCGCGCCTGCTTGAGGACCGCCGCGCGGCGCGGTGTCCTGTGCGACGGCAGGCAGCGCCACCATCAGGACAAGCGCGAGCGACGTGCCGACCACGAGCCACGAGCAACGGCAGGACGTCATTTCTGAGAGCGGCGCGGCGACGCCGCTGCCCTCCTTCAGCGTGATGATCTGATCGACCGCGAGATCCGTCCACTTCTCCTCGAGGCCGTTGGGCCAGCGGATCTCCAGCCGCTCGATGCGTGTCGTCTTCCCGATCCCGAAATGGACCCGCGGATCGTTCTGCGAATAGTAGCTGCCGCCGCCACGCACCTCCTGCACCTGCGGGCCGTCCGCCGTGACCAGACGCACGCGCGCGCCAATGGCGCTGCGGTTCGAGCGCGTGCCCACCAGCTTCACGGTCAGCCAGTGCGCATCGGCCGGAGAATCGAGCGTGAAGAGATCCGGCGTGTCGTGAACATTGTTGACGACGATGTCGAGATCGCCGTCGTTGTCGAGATCGGCGAACGCCGCACCCCGGCCGGCTTTGGGCGTCGTCACCGGCGGGCCAAGCTGTTCGGTGACGTCCTGGAATCGTCCATTGCGCTGATTCACGGTAGACGACCTTCCGCTGCTTGTAGCCGGCCTCGGTCTTGAGACGCTCGACCTCGGGGTAGACGTGGCCGTTGACGAGGAACAGATCGAGCCACCCATCGTTGTCGAGGTCCAGGAAGCCCACGCCCCACCCGAGCCACCGGGTGTTGATGCCGATGCCGCCCGCAAACGTGCGGTCGTCGCAGAATCCCTTGCCGTCATTGGCATACAGCGTGGACGTATCGCCGGCAAAATTCGTCTTGAAGATGTCCACCGTGCCGTCGCGATTGTAGTCTCCGATCGCGACCCCCATGCCGGCCTGCGGCTTGCCGTCCTGGCTGTAGGCGCAGCCCGCCAGCACCGCCGTGTCCGTGAACGTGCCGTCCTTGTTGTTCAGATACAGCGCGCTTGGATTCGAGTCGTTGGCGACATACAGATCGACCCAGCCATCGTCGTTGAAATCCAGTGTGCTGACCCCGAGCCCGTACGTGCCGCTCGCGCGCGTGATGCCGGCGCGTTCGGAAACGTCTTCGAACCGACCCTTGCCCGTGTTGCGGTACAACACGTTCTTGCCGCCCGTTAGTCCGGGCGGCCCGCACGCCACCGGGATGCCCTTGTAACGGCACAGGCCCGACTCGGGGACCGGGGCCGAAGCCAGATCGAAGTCGATGTAGTTGGCGGCGAACAGGTCCAGCCGGCCGTCGCGGTCGTAGTCGAGGAAAGCGCAGCCCGCACCCCATCGAGGTTTCGCGGTCGCCAGCCCGACCGCCGCACTCACCTCATCGAACGTGCCGTCGCCGCGATTGTGGTACAGCCGGTTCTGTCCCCAGTAGGTCACGAACAGATCGTCGTGGCCGTCGTTGTCGTAGTCGCCGACGCAGCTTCCCTGCCCCCACCCGCTCTGTGTCAGACCCGCTTTGGCGGTCACGTCCTCGAAAAGTGCCGTCGCGCTTGTTTCGATAGAGGTGTGCGGTCGGCGCGCCGCCACTCGGAAAGCCCTCGAGCACGGACCCGTTGACGAGAAAGATGTCGAGCCAGCCATCCGCATCGAAGTCCAGCACCGCGACGCCCGAGCCTGTTGTCTCGAGCAAGTACTTGTTGGTCGTCGTGCCGCCGAACACGGTGACCGCCGTCAGCCCAGCCTCGCGCGCCGTATTCCGGAACGAGAAGGACATCGATGCGGGTGGCGCGGACCACGCGCGGCGACAGTTGCGCCACGGTGAGGATGAGAATCGCGACGGTGAGCGGGCGGTACCAACCCACCGGGTCCTTCATGGTTTGCCGCCCGGTGGACGCAGGTGAGGAGCCAGGCGTTGCGCTTCCGCGAAATGGGTGCGCGCCTCGGCCCGCGCGCCCGTGTGCCTCAGCGCCAGCGCCAGTTGGTAATGTGCCTGAGGATTGTCGGGCGCGAGCCGGACGGCCTCACGGAATCTCTCGATCGCGCCGGCGTAGTCGCCCGTGCTCAACTTCTGTATTGCCGACGCTCACGGCGAAGGTGGAGGCCTGCGCGTCCGCGGTTCTCCGATCCAGCCGATCCGCTTCGGCGAGCGCGCGCCCCGCCGGCTGATCCTGTCCCAGCTGCTTCAGCGCCTGGCCCAGGCTTCGATGCGCCTCCGCCGAGGTCGGTCGGTATTTGATGGCCTCTTGAAATCGCGACACCGCTGCCGAGCAGGGCCCCCTGCTGTCTGAGAATCGTGCCGAGCATGTAGTGGGCGTCCCCGTAGTCCGTTTTACGCGAGAGGGCCTCCGAGAACTGCTGCATGGCCTCGTCGGCTCGACCCGTTTGCCACAGGACGACCCCCAGCGTGAAGGGGGCCTCGGGCAATGGCGGGTCGAGCCGCGCGGCCTGACGCAGCTGCGGTTTCGGCCGCCGCGAACTCGTCCTGCTGCTTCAGTGCCAGCCCGAGATTGTAGAAAGCTTCCGCGTTGGCCGGGGCGATCTCGACGAGAGCTCGATACACGCTCACCGCTTCCGTCAGGTTTCCCTGCTGCATCAGGGCGGTGCCGAGATTCAGTCGTGCCGGAACGTAGGTCGGCTGCGCCGTGACGAGCCGCCGAAGAACCGCCACGGCGTCGTCGCCGCGACCTGCCTGCGACAATGCAAGCCCCAGACTGTTCTGCGCGTCGGCCGCCGACGGATCGAGACGGACGGCCGTCTCGAGGTGAACGATGGCGCCCTGGAGGTCGCCGAGGGCCTGCAGCGCGGTGCCGAGACGCAGCTGAGCGACGCCAATCCCGGGATTCAATCGGACCGCTTCGCGCAACTGCTCGATGGCAGGCTCGACGCGTCCATGGCGTTCGAGGGTCAGACCAAGGTAGTACCGTGCTTCCGCGTGATCGGGCCGCAGCCGGACGGCGGCCTGCAGCGCCGGCAGCGCGCCTTCGTAGTCCTTGGTCCACCAGCGCGTCGCGCCGAGATGGTATTGCGCGTCGAACAGCTTGGGATCGAGCTGGACCGCTGTCTCGAACTTGCGGATGGCCTCCGCCGTCTGACCTTGCTGCCCCAGCACGAAGCCCAGGCGGTCGTGGGCCGCGGCCATGCGCGGAGCGGAGTCAATCGCCTTGGCATACGAGCCGGCGGCGGCGGCAAAGTCTTTCTGACGCTCGTAAACGACGCCAATCAGGAAGTGCGCTTCGGCCGAGGTGGAGTCGCGAGCCAGCGCCGCTTCGAAATAAGTCCGCGCGCGATCGAGATCGCCTCGGTCGAGGGATGCCCGGCCCTGTTTCAAGGCGGAGAGGGTCGGGGTCGAGCGGGTCTGGCCGGCGGCTTGCGCCTGAGCCAGGACGTCGGAGGGGCACCACAGCAGCACCGACGCAATCGCCGACACATACCGCGCCCGCCGAAGAGGCATTGGCCGATTCTACAACGTTCGATTTCACGTCTTCCCGCTCGATGCGCGGCCCGCGGCAGGTGGGTGAGCGACAGCTTCTCGCCGAGATTCTCGCCCCTGCCTCGCTCCAGAACGGAATAGAATCCCGCGGTGGCCGCACTCCGTTCTCCGCAGGCTCCTCCCCTGATTCTGGTGGCACCTGTGTCGGGCGTGCTTGTTCCTCTCTCGTCGGTCCCGGACCCCGCGTTCTCGGATCGCCTCGTCGGCGACGGCATCGCGATCGATCCGGTCACGGATCTGATCGTCGCCCCCTGCCAGGGCGTCGTCGCGCAGGTGCACTCCGCCGGCCATGCGGTAACGATCAGGACCGACGGCGGCGTGGAGGTCCTGATCCACGTGGGCCTCGATACGGTAATGCTGAAAGGCCGCGGTTTCACGCCGCGGGTCCGGTCCGGCGACAACGTACGGCCGGGTGAGACGCTGCTGTCGTTCAATGCCGACCTGGTTGCCACGCAGGCGCGCAGCCTGCTGACGGAGATGGTCGTGACGACGATGGAAGGGGTGACGCTGGGGCGGCCGCGCACCGGTATGGTGACCGCCGGACGCGACGAGGTGCTCGAGGTCTGGTACTCCAGCGCGACACCGGAAGCCGCGGGTGTCGCAGCCGGCGCACACACGATCGCGTCGGACCCGATCGTCATCTCGAACCCGACCGGGCTTCACGCCCGCCCCGCCGCCGTCATCGCGGCCCGGGCGCGGCAGTTCAAATCCGGGGTGCGTCTCGTTCGGGGCGACCGGTCCGCCAACGCCAAGAGCCTGACCAGTCTGATGGCACTCGAGGTCGCAGCGGGCGATACGGTCATCATCGAAGCGTCCGGCGACGACGCATCCCAGGCGGTGGCGGTATTGGGCCGCGTGGTCGTCGACGAAGCCCGCGATTCGTTGCCCACGGACACCGCGGGGCGTGAGTCGGGCGTCGCCCGGGTCGCCGTGACGGCCTCCACGGAGCTGTCGGCCGATCCGAAACGCCTCACCGGGGTCGCCGCGTCACCGGGCGTGGCGCTCGGCGAGATTTTTCAATGGCGCCAGCAGGACGCGCCCGTCATCGAACGAGCCGGCGATCAGCTCCGCGAGCGTCGGGAGCTCGATCACGCCCTCGCCGAAGCGCACACGCAGCTCGATGCGCTCCAGCAGCGGCTCGCTACCGGGGCGGATGCCGACAAAGCGGCGATCTTCGCCGCGCACAAGGAACTGCTGGAGGACCCGGACCTGCTCGATGCCGCCATCGACGCGATCCAGCGCGGCGCGTCGGCGGCCTACGCATGGCAGCAGGCCTACCGCACGCAGGCCGATCGCCTGGGCCGGGTCTCCACGGAGATGCTGGCGGCACGCGCCGGCGACATCCGCGACGTCGGGCGACGGGTGCTGCGAATCCTGACCGGTACGACCAGCGCGCCCCTCCAGTTGCCCGCTGACGCCATCGTCGTCGCCGAGGATTTGGCCCCGTCCGACACCGCCTCGCTCGACCGGCGGCGCGTCCGCGGCGTCTGCACGACGGGTGGCGGCAGCACGTCGCACGCCGCCATCCTGGCGCGTGCGCTCGACCTGCCGGCCGTCGCCGCGATCGATCCCCGGGCACTCGAGATCCCGAACGGCACGCGCGCGATGATCGACGGAACACGCGGCATCCTGCAGATCGAACCGTCGGACGACGAACAGGCGTGGGTGGCCGCGCGGCAGGCGCGTGCCGTCGGCCGCCGCGCCGCCGAGTTGGCCTCGGCCCACGAGCCCGCCGTGACAGCGGACGGACATCGGGTCGAGGTCGTCGCCAACATCGGTGACCTGGCCGAGGCACGCCAGGTCGTCGTCGTTCGGCGGCGAAGGAGTGGGCCTGCTGCGCACCGAGTTCCTGTTCTTCGATCGCGCAGGAACGCCCCGAGCGAAGACGAACAGGCGCGGATCTACGAGGACATCGTGCGTGCTCTCGGCCCCGAGCGCCTCCTCGTCATGCGCACGCTCGACGTCGGCGGCGACAAGCCGCTGCCCTACCTCCCGATGGCCGCGGAAGAAAACCCGTTCCTTGGCGAGCGCGGGATCCGGATGCTGCTGAACCGCCCGGACATCTTGCGCCCGCAGCTGCGCGCAATCCTGCGGGCGCGCGGCGGCCGGACGGCTCTGCGTCATGTTCCCGATGGTCGCGACGATGGAGGAGTGGCGTGCCGCGCGCGCGATGTCGAGGAGAGCCGCGATGCGCTGGGCGCCTCCGCCCATCCCGATCGGGATCATGGTCGAAACGGCGTCGGCCGCGCTGCTCGCGCGATCAGTTCGCCCGCGAAGCGGATTTCTTCTCGATCGGCACGAACGATCTCACGCAGTACACGCTGGCCATGGACCGCACACAACCCGCGGCTGGCGCCGCAGCGCTCGATGCGCTCCACCCCGCGGTGCTGCGGCTGATCGACCGGACGGTGAGGGGCGCGCAGCCGCGACAAGCGGTGGGTCGGCGTGTGCGGCGGGCTTGCCGGCGATCCGCAGGCGGTGCCGATCCTGGTCGGGCTCGGGGTGGACGAGCTCAGCGTGAGCGTACCGGCGGTGCCGGCGATCAAGGCGCGGGTGCGCCGCCTGCGGATGTCGGCGTGCCGGGAGATCGCCGAGCGCAGGCGCCTGCGCGGCCGAGCTCGGCCGCCGAGGTGCGCGCGCTGGTTCCGGCCGAAGCACGAGTGACGACGAGGCCGCACGATGAGACTTCTGGCGATAGCGCGTTCGGATGGCTGCAGAAGATCGGCAAGTCGCTGATGCTGCCGGTGTCGGTTCTGCCGGTGGCGGGCATTCTGCTCGGCGTCGGCAGCGCGAAGTTCACCTGGCTGCCGGCGATCGTGTCGGACGTGATGGCGCAGTCGGGCGGCGCGATCTTCGGCAATCTCCCGCTGATCTTCGCGATCGGCGTCGCGCTCGGGTCTCACCAACAACGACGGCGTCGCGGCGCTCGCCGCCGTCGTCGGCTACGCGGTGCTGCTCGCGACGATGGGCGTGATGGCGCCGCTCGCCTGGGCTACGAGCCCAAGCCGATCATGGGCATCCCGTCGATCGAGACCGGCGTCTTCGGCGGCATTCTGATCGGCGCGGTCGCGGCGATGCTGTTCAACCGATACTTCCGGCTGAAGCTGCCGCCCGTATCTCGGGTTCTTCGCCGGGAAGCGGTCGGTGCCGATCCTGACCGCGTTCGCGGCGGTCGCTGCCGGCGATCGTGCTGAGCCTCGTCTGGCCGCCGATCGGCCGCGGGATCGACACGTTTTCGCGCTGGGCGGCGTCCGGCAATCCGGCGATCGCGTTCGCGATCTACGGCGTCGTCGAGCGGGCGCTCATCCCGTTCGGGCTGCATCACATCTGGAACGTCCCGTTCTTCTTCGAGGTCGGACAGTACGTCGACCCCGACAGCGGCAAGATCATGCGCGGCGAGATCTACCGGTTCACCGCCGGCGATCCGACCGCGGGCAATCTTGCCGGCGGATATCTGTTCAAGATGTGGGGTCTGCCGGCGGCCGCGATCGCCATCTGGCGCAGCGCCCGGCCCGAGAACCGGGCGAAGGTCGGCGGCATCATGATCTCGGCGGCGCTGACCTCGTTCCTCACCGGCATCACCGAGCCGATCGAGTTCGCGTTCCTGTTCGTCGCGCCGGTGCTCTACGCGATCCACGCCGTGCTCGCCGCGCGCCGCGTACTTCATCTGCATCGAGCTGGGGATCAAGCACGGCACGACGTTCTCCCACGGGCTGATCGATTACGTCGTGCTGTTCCCGCAATCGACGCATGGCCTGTGGTACCTGTGGCTCGGCCCGATGTGGGCGCCCATGTACTACGGGCTCTTCACGCTCGTGATCCGGCGCGGCGACCTCAAGACGCCCGGGCGGGAAGTCGAGCGAGACGGCCGAGGCGGCAGGCCGAGGCACCGGCGCGGCGTCGCCGGGCCGGCCAGCATCGCGCGGCGACTCGTTCTGCGCGTTCGGCGGCCGGGCGAACATCAAGAGCCTCGACGCGTGCATCACGCGTCTGCGGGTCGAACTGCGCGACGTCGACGCTGGCGCAGCCCGGACGCGGCTGAAGGCGCTCGGCGCGTCCGGCGTGATGACGGTCGGGAGCGGCATGCAGGCGATCTTCGGCACGCGGTCGCGAGAACCTGAAGACGGACATCGAGGCCTACCTGCGCACCGCCGGGCACGACGCGGACGGACCAGCTCAGTCAGCAACGTCAGCGGACGATCCTCGCGCCGCCGCATCACCGATCGCTGTGCCTACGGCCGCTTCAAAACCCGCAATGGCCGGTGCGGCCGGAGCGATCGCACGCGCGCTCGGAGGAGTCCACAACCTGTGTCAAGTCGATGCCTGCGCCATCACGAGGCTGCGAATCGTCGTCGCCGATGCGACCGCGATCGACGAGGCGGCACTGCAGGCCGCCGGTGTGCCGGCCCTGATGCGGATCGCCCCCGACCTGGTCCACGTCATCGTCGGTCCTGACGCGGCGGCAGTTGCTGACGCGTTGCGGGAACTGATCGCAGGTCAGACGCGAGTTGCCGCCCGTCCGGCGCCTTGATTTCGGGGCGGTCCTGCCATAGCCTTCGGGGCACGATCAGATGATCCGCACACACGGACCGTCAAGACTGATGACACCCACCGTCATCACCCGGGCGGCCGCCACGCTGCTGGCCGCGATGGCGGCCGTGGCCCTCGCGGACGCCGGCCAGCCCTCAACCTCGGCTTCAGCGGGACTGCCGTTGTTTGTCGACGTGACCCGGGCCGCGGGGATCCAGTTCAAGCACACGAGCGGCGCCTTTGGCCGGAAGTTCCTGCCGGAGACGATGGGCTCCGGTGCGGCCTTCCTGGATGCTGACGGCGACGGCCGCCAGGACGTGCTGCTCGTCAACTCGATGCCGTGGCCGGGTCAACCGCCCACACGAGCGGTCATGGCCCTTTACCGCAACAAGGGGAACGGAACGTTCACCGACGTCACCGCGAAGGCGGGTCTCGCCGTGCCGATCTATGGGATGGGCGTCGCCGCGGCCGATTACGACAACGATGGCCGTGTGGATATCTACATCACCGCCCTCGGCCAGAATCGGCTCTTCCGCAACATGGGCGGGCTCAAGTTTCGGATGTCACCGCTACGGCAGGAGTCGGCGACCCGGGCTTTTCGGCGAGCGCCGCCTGGTTCGACTTCGACCGCGACGGCAGGCTCGATCTCTACGTCACCAACTACGTCGAGTGGACGATCGAGACGGACCTGTTCTGCACGCTCGACGGGAAGAAGAAGTCGTACTGCACGCCGGAATCGTACAAAGGCCAGCAGCCCCACGCTGTACCGCAACCGCGGCGACGGCACATTCGAGAACGCGACGCAGCGCGCCGGGCTGGCGGACCCGACCGCCAAGGCGCTGGGCGTGGCGCTGGTCGATCACAACGCCGATGGCTGGGTGGACCTGTTCGTCGCGAACGATACGCAGCCGAACCGGCTCTATCGAGAACAAGCGCAACGGGACATTCGCTGACATAGGTCTGACGGCCGGCGTCGCCTTCAATGAGGCCGGCGTCGCGCGCGCGGGCATGGGCGTCGACGCCGCCGACTTCGACGGCTCCGGCCGGCAGGGCATCGTCATCGGCAACTTCTCCAACGAGATGATGGCGCTCTATACGAACCAGGGAAACGGTCTGTTCGTGGACGAAGCGCCGCGGTCGACGATCGGCCGGGCGTCGCTGCTGACGCTGACATTCGCATGCTTCTTCTTCGACTACGATCTCGACGGCCGTCTCGATATCTTCGCGCTCAACGGGCACGTTGCCGACGATATCGAGGCGGTGCAGAAGCGGGTGACGTACGCGCAAGCCGCCGCACCTGTTCAGGAATCTCGGCAACCGGCAATTCGAAGAGATCACCGCCGCGTCCGGCCGCGACCTGCAGCAGCGGATGGTGGGCCGCGGCGCCGCCTACGGCGACTATGACGGCGATGGTGACCTCGATCTGCTGCTCACCACCAGCAACGGGCCCGCCCGCCTGCTCAGGAACGACGGCGGCTCACGGAATAACCGGCTGCGGATCACGCTTCAGGGTACCCGGTCCAATCGGGATGCGATCGGCGCGCTCGTCCGCGTGATGACAGGTTCGGGGCCGGGCCCCTGGCGGATGGTCAAGACCGGATCGAGTTATCTCTCGCAGAGCGAGCTGCCGGTCACCATTCGGTCTCGGGGCCGCGGACAAGGTGACCGGCATCGAGATCAGGTGGCCGAACGGCCAGGCGGAAACGGTGCCGGGTACGGCCGCGAATCAGTCTCTCAGGATCGTCGAAGGCAAGGGCCTCGCAGCCGCCTCTCCGCTGGGCGCGGGCCAGGCGCCATGACGCGCTGGACCGTCGGCAGCGGCCTTCTCGCGGCAGCGGTGGCCGGCCTCGCTGCCGTCCAGGCGCCGAGGCCAGTGCCTGAAGACGCATATCGCGCGAACAACATCGGCCTGGCATACCTGGAGCAGTACGACTACCCCGCGGCGGTCACGAACTTCGAACGCGCTCTGCAGGCCGCGCCCGATCTCGCGACCGCGCGGTTGAACCTGGCGCTCGCCCTCTTTTACAGCGGAAATCTCGAGCGGGCGCGGCGCGAGGCCGACGCGGCGCGCGAGAGCTCTCCCGTTCAGGCGCATGCGCGTTACCTGCTTGGTCTGATCGCCCGCGACGCCGGTCAGTCCGTCGACGCGCTCGCCCACTTTCAGGAAGTTCGGCGGCTGGACGCGGTGGATTCCGGCGTCGCGATCAACATCGGCCAGATCCATCTTCAAGAAGCACGGTACACGGAGGCGCGCGACGCTTTTGCCGCCGCGGTTGCGGCCGAACCCTACAACGTCACCGCGGCATATGGCCTCGCAACGGCGCTCATCCGCAGTGGCGCGCGCGAACAAGGCGCGGCCGCCATGGAGCGGTTCGGGCGCCTCCGCGACAGCGGCTACGCGACCACGCACTCGCGCAATTACCTCGAGCAGGGACGCTATGCCGAGGGTATCGCGTCGACTGGCGCCGAACCGGGTCTCGTGGATGAGCGAGTGCCGGACGTCATTTTTCGACCCGGGCCGATCATCGGTTCCGGAGACGCAAGCGGCGGGGCCCTTTCACGTGACGCTGGTCGATTACGACAAGGACGGCGACCTGGATCTGCTGACCGGCCACGCGAAGGGCGTCAGGCTCCTGCGCAACGAGCGCGGCGAATTCAACGACGCGACGGTCGCAACCGGTCTCGATGAAGCTCCGGCGGCCTCGATGCTCACCGGAGACTACGACAACGACGGTCTCACCGACCTGTGCCTGCTCACCGAGCGGGGAGTCGCCCTCTACCGGCAGGCGCCGGCCGGCCGGTTCAACAGGGTTACCGTCAAGGGACTCGATTACCCGCATGCGGCCGGTGCCGCGGCCTGGCTGGATGCCGATCACGACGGTGACCTCGATCTCTACCTCGGCGGCGCTGTCAGCGCTGCGCCGGCGCGTCTGTTTCGAAACAACGGCAACGGCTCGTTCGCCGACATCACCGAGGCCTCGCGGCTGACGCTCGCCGGCCCGGTCGTCGCAGCGGTCGCCACCGACTACGACAACCGGCGCGACGTCGACCTGCTGATCGGCGCAGCCGACCGCGGTCCGATCCTGTACCGGAACCTTCGCGACGGGACATTTGGCGAGACGGCTGCTGCGGTGGGCCTCGCGGTATCGGGCTCCGCCGGCCCCGGCTCTGCCGGCCCGATCGCCGCGGGCGACGTGAACAAGGACAGCTTCACCGATTTCTTCTTCGCGTCAGCGAAAGAGGCCGCGCTCGCGCTGAGTGACGGTCGCGGGAAATTCGTGCCATCAACCGCGCTGGACCAGGTCCGAGACGCTCGCGCCGCGCAATTCCTGGACTACGACAACGACGGCGTGCTGGACCTGGTTGCGGCCACGGCTGACGGGGATCCGCGTAATCCGGAATCTCGGTGGGCGGTGGACGGATGTGCTCGGCGCGCGCGGTCGGCGATTCGAACGACGCCGGCACCGCCGGTCTGGCCTCGCTCGCGGCCGGCGATTTCGACGGCGACGGAGACGTGGACCTCGTCACCGGCGGCGACCGCCTCACGGCGTGGCGCAACGACGGTGGAAACCGCCGACGGTCGCTGCGCACGCAGCTGTCGGCCCGCGTCAGCAACCGCAGCGCCGTCGGGGCCAAGGTGGAGATCCGGGCAGGAAGCCTGCGTCAGAAGCTGGAAGTCTACTCGTCCTCGCCGGCGGCTGCCCCCGCGGATCTCATTTTCGGTCTCGGCGACCGGCCCCTCGTCGACGTCGTTCGCGTCCTCTGGCCGGCCGGCATTCTCCAGGCCGAGTTCGGTGAGCCCGCCCAGCCGCCATCGACCGAAGGCCGGGTCGCCACGATGGTCATCGAGGAGCTCGATCGCAAGCCATCGTCCTGCCCGTACCTCTACACCTGGAACGGCGACCGCTTCGAGTTCCTGACCGACTTCCTGGGCGGCGGTGAGATGGGCTACTGGCTCGCGCCCGGTCTTCGCAATACACCCGATCCCGACGAATACGTCCGGATCGACGGAACGAAGCTCGCGGCGCGCGATGGAAAATACGAGCTTCGGATCACGAACGAGCTGGAAGAGGCGCTCTTCCTGGATCGCGCCCAGCTCGTCGCGATCGATCATCCCGAGGGCATCGAAGTGCACCCTGCCGAGGGGATGACCGCGATACCGCGGCCGTTCACGTTGTTCCACGCGGCGGAAGCGGTCAGCCCGCTGGCCGCAACCGATGACCACGGACACGACGTGCTCGATCGGATCGCCGCCATGGACCGCCGCTATCCGGACGACTTTTCGCTCCACCGGATCCGCGGTTACGCAGCCCCGCACTCCCTCACGCTGACGCTGCCGGCGGGCGAACGCCGTCTTCTTCTCCTCACCGGCTGGACCGACTACGCATTCTCCGGCGACAACGTCGCGGCTCATCAGGCCGGGCTGAGCCTGGTCCCGCCGTCGCTCGAGATCAAAGAACAAGGACGCTGGCGGGTGGCGGTCGAGAACATCGGCTTCCCCGTCGGGCGGCCGCAGACGATGGTGGTCGACCTGAAGGATCTTCCGGCGGAGGTGCGGGTCGTGCGGATCACGACGTCGATGCGCGTCTACTGGGATCGGGTGCAGGTGGCGCGGGGGCGCACGGCCGATGGTACAACGCTCACTCGCCTGGAGCCTCTGTCGGCCGACCTGCGCTGGCGCGGTTTCTCAGCCGAAGTGACACCTGATGGGCGCGAGCCGTACTCGTACGACTACGATCGCGTCTTCCCCACATCGCTCTGGAAGCAGATGCCGGGACGCTACACGCGTGAAGGGGACGTACGAGAGCTGGTCGCCCGCACCGATGACATGTTCGTAGTCGCACGTCCTGGCGACGACATCGCCCTCGCCTTCGACGCGCGCGTGCTGCCGCGGTTGCGGGAAGGGTGGAAGCGGACCTTCCTGTTGTATGCCGATGGGTTCAGCAAAGAAATGGATCTGAACTCGTCGACGCCGGACCAGCTGGCTCCCCTGCCCTTCCACGGGATGAGTGGCTACCCCTATCGGAGCGATGAGGCGTACCCTTCGACCGACGCGCATCGACAGTATCTGTTGCGCTACAACACGAGGATCGTCCCGCGTGCGGTACCGCCGCTCGAGCTCAGTGCCGGCCGACGCTGATCGGGCTGGCGTGCCGGCCTTTTCACAGCCCGCCCGCGTGTAAAATCATGGCACGGTCTCCCTAGACGCGCAGGAGCCAGCCTTGTCCAACACGCTGTTGTATGCGGTGTGCCGGTCCATGGTTACCAGCGGTCCGACGCGGCGATCCGTCCGGATCCGGCCGACCGCGAAGCAGGTCATGAGCCGTTGCCGACTGCTCGTTCTCGCGACGGTCTGGACGCTGATTGCCGCGCCTGCAGCAGCACAGCAACCCGGCACCGGCACGATTCGCGGTCGTGTGCTGGACGCTCAGAAGCAGGGCGTCCCGGCTCATGTCCGCATGATCCAGAGTCAAACGGGCCTCGCGCGGGAAACGCTGGCCGACCCGGTTGGGCGTTTCACCATCACCAATGTTGTCCCGGGCGAGGTCGAGCTCTCTGTCCAGGCCCCGGGCTTCGCTGCGCGTCAGCTGAAGGGGTTGGTGATCGAGGTGGGCGGCGTGCTGGACCTGGAGATCGCACTGCAGATCTCCAGTCTCCAGGAAGAGATCACTGTCGCCGGAACCGCAGGCGCGGTGGACATCGTCGGCTCCGATATCGGGACCGTGATCTCGGCGCGTGAGATCGCTTCCGCTTCCCCTGAACGGCCGCAACTTCCTCGAGCTGGCGTTCCTGGTGCCCGGTAACGCGCCGGCTCCTTCGTTCGATCCCACGAAGGCGCAGTCGGTGATCGTCTCGTCGGCCGGCGGGCTGGGGCGCGGCGGCAACATCACGATCGACGGAATGGACGACAACGACGACGTGGTTGGCGGTCCGCTGCAGAACATGGCGCAGGACGCGGTGCAGGAATTTCAGCTCGTGACGAATCGCTTTTCCGCGGAACATGGCCGCTCCGCCGGTCGGTCATCAATGTCGTCACCCGGTCCGGCGGCGATCGGCCGACGGGATCCGCGGGGCTGTTCCTTCGCGATCAGCGATGGCAGGCGCTGCCGTCGATCCTCGACCCGACGCCGGACGAAGATCCCGCCATTCGATCGCCAGCAGATGTTCGCGACTCTCGGCGGGCCGCTCTCGGCGCAAGGCGCACGTTCGGTTTCGGGGCGCTGGAGGTACCGGAATCAGGATGGTGGCGTGCTCGTTGGCACACGCAACACGGCCGCGCGGCACCATCACCAATTCCTTTGCGCCCGCGCCGCTCGACGATCTGCTCGGCACCGTCCGGCTCGACTGGCGCGCCGGCACGTCACGACGATCTGATGGTCCGGTACTCGGTGCAGCGCCAGGACGACATCGCCGCGAGCACGCTGGAGCGGCCGATCGGCACGGCGTCGCAGCGCCAGGCATCGCGCAACCGGATCCACGGCGTGCTCGGCGCCTGGACTCGCGTGCTCTCGCCGCGGACCGTCAATGCGCTGAGCGTCAGCTACAGCGACTTCGACAACGACATCGCGCCGGTGGAGCCCGGTGTTCAGCTGACCTTTCCCAGCCTGTCCGGCGGGTCGTCATTCCGCATACCGCAGGGGACCAAGCAGGGACGCTGGCAGATCGCCGACGCTTTGTCGCTCGTCCGCGGCACGCACAACTGGAAGTTCGGCGGGCAGGTGCAGCGAGTGGATGCGCACTTCGACCTGGGCGTGTTCCGCGAAGGCCGCGATCGAGTTCGTCGAAGACTTTCCTGCATTCGATCGCAACGGCGACGGCCGGGTCAACGACGATGACCTGCTGTTCGCCGTCACGCTGCGGAGCGGCCGGCCCGATCAGGATCTCGTCATCCCGGACGCGGACAACGTCCATCTCGCCGGCTTCGTTCAGGACGACTGGCAGGTGCGCCCACAGCTCACGCTCAATCTCGGCCTCCGGTACGAGCTCGACACCGATGTGAACAACATCAGCCGGGTCGACGAGCTCAATCCGCATCGTGTTGCCGTTCGTCAGCGGCGCGCGCCGGCGTGACACGAACAACTTGGGCCCGCGCGTTGGCTTCAACTGGTCGACCCCCGATGCTCGCACGAGCGTGCGCGGCGGCTACGGCCTCTACTACGATCGCGTCACCCTGCAGATTCAGTCGCTCGAGCGCGGTCTCGACGGCCGCGCCCTGCCCGTCGAGGTACGTGCGGGCAACATCTTCTTCATCGATCCGGCCACCGGCGGCGTTCCGCCGTTTGCGCCGACGTTGTCGAATCCGTTCACGGGGTTCATCCTGCCCGGCGCGGGCGCCTCCGGGATCAACATCATCGACTCGCGCCTGCAGAATCCGAAGGTCCACCAGCTGTCGCTGGGCCTGGAGCGCCAGCTCGGCACCAGCCAGGTGCTGCGGCGTCGACGTCGTCCGCAACGACGGGCGCAACTTCATCATCGGCCGCACCGTCGGCACGGTCTTCAACCCGGTGGTCGGCGGTCCAGACCGCGTCGTCAACCTCGAGTCGAGCGCCGAGACGAAATACGAGGCTGCTTCTCGTCGAATTCGAGCGACGGTATTCACGGGACGATTCGGGCTGCGCGCGGCCTACACCTGGTCGAGAGCGTTCAATTACGCGAACGACGATCAGATCCCGTTCGGCAACGGTCCGATCGATCCTGCAGATCTGCGACGCGAGTACGGTCCTGCGCCGAACGACCAGCGGCATCGGCTGGCGATCTCTGGCATGGTCGACCTGGGCGCCGGTCTGCAGCTGGCCGGGCATCTGGAGCGATGGCCTCCGGCGTGCCAATGGACATCCTGCTGCCCGACGGACAGTCGCGCGTTCCCACCATGTCGCGAAACGCCGGCGGACGGCGTGTTCAACTCCGCGGGCGAACTGAACGCTTTTCTGCAGCAGGTCAATGCGGATGGCGGCGTCGACGGGGAGCCGTTGCCGCTCGTCTCCGACGGCGCGCGCTTTACCGATACCTTCAACTCCCTGGACCTGCGCGTGTCTCGCCCGTTCGCGGTCGGGACGGCTGCGCATCGAGGCCATCGCGCGAGGTCTTCAACCTGTTCAACGTCACCAACATTCTCGGCACGTCGAACCGGAACTACTCCGGTTACGTGAACGCACTGGTGCGCGACTCCAACGATCCTGCTGATCCCGGATACTTGAGATCGAGCCGGTTCGGCACACCGGCCAGCACCGCCGGCGGCGTCTTCGGCTCGGGCGGCCCACGCGCGCTCCAGTTCGGCGCGCGAGTCAGCTTCTGAGTGGTGTCGCCCAGGCCCGCCGCGTTCGTGAGCGATGGCCCGGACACGCCCCGAGCCCTGGGCCTCGCGTCTGCGACCGCGCTGGTCGTCGGCCACACCATCGCCGTCGGCATCTTTCTCACGCCCGCCGAACTGATTGGCGCGCTGGCCTCACCCGCCCTGACGTTCGGTCTGTGGCTGTCGTGCGGCGCGCTGGTTTTTGCCGGGGCGCTTGACCTTCGGCGAGCTGGCGGCCCGGTTTCCTCGGGCGGGTGGCCTCTACGTCTACCTGCGCGAAGGCTGGGGCGAGCGCGTCGCGTTTCTCTACGGCTGGCAATCGGTGCTCATCATGGACCCGGGCGTCACCGCGGCGCTCGCCTCGGGCCTCGCGGAGTACCTGGTGGTGCTGTGGCCGGCGGCTGCGGGTTCGGAGAAGGCGCTCGGCGTCGCCGCCATCTGGACGGTCACGCTTCTGGCGATGAGCAGGCTGACGCTGAGCGCGCGGGCGCTGGGATGCTCACGGCGCTCAAGCTCCTCGCCGTGATCGCGATCGTGGTGGCTGCGTTCACGATCGCGAACGGCAGCTGGTCTAACCTGGCGCCGTTCGTCGAGCGGCGGGCCGGCGCCCCACCGCTCATGCGAAGCGCTGGCGCTCGGCCTCGTCGGGACGTTCTTCTCGTTCGGCGGGTTCTGGGAGGCGAGCCGGGTCGCCGGCGAGATCCGCGATCCGGGCCGCACGCTGCCGCTGGCCCTTGCGCTCGGCGTGACCTGCGTCACGTTCGTCTACGTCCTCACTCGCTGGCGTTCATGTATCTCGTGCCCGTCGAACATGCGACGAGCGCGGCGGAGTTCGCCCGCCGCGCCGGCGAGGCGGTGCTCGGGCCGGTCGGGCCGGCGGTGTTCGCGTCGATCGTGGTCGCTCTCGGTCGCCGCCAGCGCGCTCGCGCTCGTCATGATGGCGCCACGCGTCTACGTCGCGATGAGCGACGATGGCCTGTTCCCGGCGGCGCTTGCTGCCGTTCGATCCGCGGAACCGGCACGCCGGCCCGCGCCATGCTGCTGCTGGCGACGCTCGCGAGCGGATTCGTGCTCGTCCGGCACGTTCCAGCAGATCGTGGCCTTCTTCATCTGCACGGCGCTCGTCTTCATCGCGCTGGCGGCCGCGGCGCTGTTCGTCATCCGCGGCGCGGCCGCGCCGACGCGACATCCTTCGGACTCCGGGGTATCCCGCTGACTCCGGCGCTGTTCGTGCTCCTCGTCGCTGCTGGTCGTGGTGCTCGTGCTGATGGCGCGGCCCGTTCGAGGCGCTCGCCGGCTGCCGCCGTCGTGCTCCTCGGACTTGCCGGCCCGCCGTCTGCTCGTTGAAGACATCAGGAGTTGAAAACCGATGACCTGGATCAAGACCATTCCGCTCTCCGAGGCCAGACGAGAAGCTGCGCCAGGCCCTGGAGGGCCAGCGGGCGCTGTATCCGACAGAGTACGCGCGCCGGTGCATCCGACCGACGACGGCACCGTCCGGGATCGTCGCGTCGCACTCGCTGATTCCCGACGCGCTCTTTCATGCCTTCGCGACGTTCGGCGCGCTGATGTCGCCCGACCTGCCGCTGACCCGCCGGCAGCACGAGATGATCACGACGGTCGTCTCCGTCACCAACCGGTGCCTCTATTGAATCGAGTCGCACGCAGAGTTTCTGCGTCGGGTGACGCTGGACGAAGAGCTGGTCGAGGCGATCAGGCGGGACTACACGACCGCGCCGATCGACGAGCAGGACCGGGTCATGCTCGACTACGTCGTGCAGCTGACGAAGGACGCGACGCGGATCGGCCCGGGCACCACGAGCGGCTGCGGCGGCGTGGGCTTCGACGACCGCGGGATCCTGCAGATCACGCTGATCGCCTCCTGGTTCAACTACATCAACCGCGTCGCCGATGCGCTGGGCGTCGGCCGGAGCTGACCCGCCCTCGCGGAGACATGCCGGGCGAACGCGATCTCGATGAGATTGGCGGCGGGCCCGACGATGAACAGCGCGTAGTACGGCGCATGGACCCACTGCATCAGGCGGAATGCCGATTCGACGGCTGCCACGAGGAAGGCGACCAGGACTGGCCCCAGACCGGCTTGACACTGGTCTTCGGGTCGGTGATCATGAAGAAGATGAACAGCTGGTACATCGGCCCGGTGATGGGCGCCACCTCGCTGAGCCACGGGATGCCCGGTCACGGCCGCGCGCAGCGACGCGAAGACAGATGAATGACAGCGACGTAGGTCGCCGTGACATGCAGGCGGCCCAGGCTGTAGATGATCACGCTGCCGAAGCACCCACACCACGACCATCGGCAGCAGGTTGTTGCCCCACTGCACGCTCAGGCCCGCTACCGTGTCGGCGGCGAGGACGAGCATCGCGACGATGCCGAAGTTGGACGGGATTCCAGAGGTGGCGGCCCTCGACGCGAAGAACGTACTTCGACGTGATCGAGATCGCCGAGCACAGCGCGTAGGGCCAGAACGCCGGCGAGCGGACGAGCATCCCGACGCTGATCCCGGAGATGTAGGCGCTCGCCAGGTGTGGCCACTTGCCGCGACAGCGTCCGCCCGAGCACCATCTCGATCGCCGATAGCGGTCGAGATCGCCAGCATCGTCCGCGACCAGCTCTCGAGAAAACCGAACGTCACCTGGCCGGCGATGAGCACCATCGTGACGAGGATCGGCGCCAGATAGCGCTTGTCGAGTCTCATGCTCGTCGCAGCTGCGGACGCGGAAGCTGCTGGCGGGGTGGGCCGGTAACGCGCTCGGTCATGCCGGCTCCTGAATCCGGTGAAGCGGCCCGGCGGCCGGGGCCGTCAGTTCCTGGGTCGTCCCTGACGGCCAGCGGATCACCACCCGCTCGACCGCCGTGGTCGCGCCCAGGCCGAAGTGAAGCCGCCGCTGGTTCTGCGCGCAGAATCCCGATCCGCCCGAGACCTCCTGGACCTGCTGCGGCCGCTCCAGAAGACCTCGACCTGGGCGCCGATGGCGCTGCGGTTGCTGCACCGTCGGGATCGGCATCGCCACGGCAGCCGCCCTCCAGTTCGAAGGCGATCCAGTGGCGTCCGGCTGCGACCTCGTTCCGGTACAGCAGCAGCGGACCCTCGCTGGTTGGCGACGACGACGTCGAGCGCGCCGCGGCCGTCGAAATCGGCGAGCGCGACGGAACGGCCATCGTGCCGGTCGGAGACGCCGACCATCTGGCGCGACGTCGACGAATCGGCCCGAGCCGTCGTTGATCCAGACCCGCTTCGGCTGGTAGCCGGCGAGGCTGCGGGCTCCCATCGCCGGCCAGTTCGCGGCATCGCCGATCACGACCTGGTGGCCGCCGGCGACCTTCGAGTAGTCGTACCAGTAGCTCTCGTCGCGGGCGGCAGATACGTAGCCGTTCACCAGGTACAGATCGAGGAAGCCGTCGTTGTTCAGGTCGCCGAACTGCGCGCCGAAGCTCCAGCCGCCGAGGTCGATGCCCATCGCCCGCGCCATGTTCTCGTAAGCGCGGCAGCCGCCGTTCCGCTGTCCGGTCGGCGACCCAGAGATTGTTGCCCTGGAGCAGAATGCCTTCCTCCGAAATGTTCGAGACGTAGATCGCGAGCTTGCCCTGGTTGAGGACGTCGCCGACCGACGCGTTCATCCCGCTCTTCGGCGCATAGCCGACGCCGGTCTCGCGGCCGACTTCGCGGAAACGGCCGCCCTCGTTGACGAACAGCTCGGAAACGCCGTAGTCGTTGGCGATGAAGAGGTCGGGATAGCCGGTGCCGCGGAGGTCGGCCGCCACCGCGGCCAGCGCCCACCGGCGCGAGACGAGCCCGACCTGCTGCGCTGACCTCCTCGAAGCGGCCGCCGCCGAGATTGCGATAGAGGTACTTGCGCCCGCCGTTGTTCGCGTACTCGAAGCTCTCGGGCATGATCCTGCGTGTCGGCGAGCTTCCAGAGATTCAGGCGCTCTGAGAAATAGCCCGCCGAGGAAGATATCGAGCCGGCCGTCGCGATCGAAGTCGAGCCACACCGCCGCGTTGATGTTGCGCCCACGCGGAAGAGACCGGCGCTGTCGGTGACGCGCGTGAAGCCGGCGGCCGCCGTCGTTGTGAAAGAGCTCGGGCCGGCCCCAGCGATAGAGCAGCAGGTCCTCGAAGCCGTCGTTGTCGTAGTCGCCGAACACCGACCCCATCGAGACGCCGGTCTCGGGATCGATTGAGATCCGCAATCCCGAGCTCGCGCGGCGACCTCTTCGAACGTGCCATCGCCGCGATTTCGATAGAGACCGGTTCAGCGATCCTTCGCCGCTGTTGGTGACATACAGGTCCGGCGCGCCCGTCGGCGTCGACGTCGACGACCGAGACGGCCGCGCCCATCGACGCCACCTGCGGCATGATGTGCGCCAGCTTCGGATCGAGCGTCGGCGCCTCGTGGACGAAGTCGAGGCCGGCCGCCTTGGAGACCTCGGTCAGACGGAATCCATAACGCGGCTGGCGGATCGCCGTCGCCCGCGGCAGCGGCCGGCGTGCCGGCGCCGAAGTGGCGGATCAGATGCCGGCGTGGCCAGCATCGACAGGAAGAGGACGACCAGAAGGGGTCTGGCGTTCCGCATGGGTCGCTGTGAACGTGCCGATTTTATCAGGGGACCCGCAGGTCTTCTCTACTTTCTGATCCTGAGGGCTTCGCGCACGCCGTCCGGCGAGACGTAGCGCGTATGGTAGCGCTCGAAGTCCGCCTGATGCTGCCGGTAGACCGGGTCGTCCTCGAGTCGCCCGGTGCCCTGCCTGTAGGCGGCGGACCGATGCGTCGGCAGCGGCAGCACCGTTCGCGAAGCGTGGTGTTGTAGTCGCCGTCCTTCTCCCAGCCGTCGCCGATGACGACGAAATCGCGCACCATGCCAGCGGCCGGAGGGGGCGCCTCGGAGAAGCGTCAGCCTCATCTCGTCGCCGGCGTTCATGATCACGTAGCGATCGTCGACGGTCATCAGCAGTTCACGCACGTCGCCGAACCGGGTGTGAAACCCCTCGAGGTCGCGCCAGCGCGGCGCCGTGCCCTCGAGCAGATAGCGCGGGCGTTCAGGCGTGCTGGCGTCCTTCTGCGCGGTCACCGAGTAGCCGCGATAGCGGAGGTCAGCGGTCTTCAGCTCGATCCGGCGCGGCTCGAGCTTGACGTCGGGCCGGCCCGACGGCCCAGCCCAGACGATCCCAGAAGATCTCGAGGTTGGTGTGAAGCCGCAGCCGGCGCGCACCTGCCGGCTGGAAAGAGGCCGGTCAGGTCGATGAGGACCGTCTTGTCCTTGCCCGCCGGGAACCCGAGCCCGGTGCGCACCTCCGTGAACTGTCCGCGCGCGTCGGCGACGTGCAGCGACAGCCCGGTCGGCGCGGCGTGGGCGCCCTGGCGAGAGCGCGACGTTCACCGAGCTGTCGGTGGGATGGACCCATCCCTGCCCGACCAGCCAGCAGCGGGCCGGCGCGCGGCGCCTCGGCCGGCAGCTCCACCTCGACGTAGTGCGTCGCGCGTGACGCCCTGGTAGACGCCGCGGCCGGCGAAATCGAGATGGCGGTCGTCACGTGCCCGCACGAGGTCGGCGACGTCGTGCCCCTGATCGTCGCGCGCCGCCGCAAAGGCCTGCACCGGTGAGGTCACGATCACGGTCGAGCGGCGGCGGCGGCACCGCGAACCGCTCGTCCACGAACACCTCGGTCCCTTCGGGATGGTCGACCACCAGCAGGGACACGAGATCGAAGAAGTGCGTCTCCCAGAGCTCCGCGGTGACGCGCAGGTCGTAGGCGCCGTCTCGCGCGGCCAGCTGGTCGCCGCGCAGCTTCACCCAGTCCTCGGTCATCAGCACGTCCGCCGTCGCCTGGGCGTTGATGCGAAGGCCGAGCGGCGAGCGCCAGATGAAGTCGGTCACGAAGCCCATCTCGCTGCCGTTCCAGGCAAACAGCCACGGGCACGAGCCTTTCAGCCGCTGGCTCGCGGCGATCGCGACGTCGGCCGCGAGATCGAACTCCGATTGCAGAACGCCGTTGGGCCAGATGATGCGGGCGACCTCGGCGCGGTCGGCCTCGCCCAGTCCGAAGTGGACGACCGGGCGAGCCGATCACCTGCTTCTGCGCGTGCAGGCCGGTGCGGACTTCGACTTCACCGCCGATGCCGAAGGAATTGATGCGCTGATCGCCGGTCGCGGTCGTGGCGCGCGGCCGAATCGACTGCCAGTGGTAGCTCTTCCCGCCCCGACTGCGCGCGACACGCGCGCTGCCATCGACGGTCCCGACCAGGTCCAGCCGGCCGTCGCCGTCGAGATCGGCGGCCGCCTGCACGCCCATCGGGAGCGGGGCGGCGAGCTGTCGGAAGGTCGCGTCCGGGCCGGCGAGCAGCACGTGGGCCGTCGATCCGTTCGACACGATGAGGTCGGCGGCGCCGTTGTTGTCGACGTCGGCAACGACGAGTCGGCCGGTGCCGCTGAAAAAGTCCTTCGGCAGGGCTATGCGCGTGATCTCGGAGGTTTCCCACGTCTGACCATCCTGCGACTGCGAAAGGCGCATCACCGCGCCGTCGGTCCTGACACCGACCACGTCCATCACGGCGTTGCCAGTCACCTCCATGGCGGCAATCGCGGCCAGGGCGCCGAAGCCCGCCGGCACGGGCCGCTCGCGGAACTCGCCGCCGCGAAGGTTCAGGAACGTCCGGACGGTTCCCGTTTCTTCCATCAGGACCGCGTCGGGCACCCCCTCTCCGTCGATATCCGCCCACACGAATCCGCGTACGCGCGTCGCCACCGTGAATAGCGACTGGGCGAGCACGGTGCCGTCAGCGTTGTTGCGCAGCACCGACACCGGACCGTCCCGACGGGCCGCGATCAGGTCCAGATCGCCATCCGTATCGACGTCCGCAGCCCATGCACCCGACAGGGGCACGCGAGCGACATCCGCGGGCATCCCTGCCGCGCCGCTGATGTCGGTGAAGCGACCGGACTGGTCCTGCCGGAAGATCCTGAGCCCTCCTTCACCGGCGAGCACGAGGTCGGAGCGCATGTCGTAGTTCAAGTCCGCGGCGGTCACGCCGTAGGTTCCTGGCGGCGAGGTCGCGGTTGCGCCGCCGGGGAATGGAAGCGGCGCGCCGGTCGGAAGACTCACGTCGCGCGGGCCCGCCGCGATCACGACCGGGTTCCCTTCGCCGGTAAGCCACACCGCACCCGCCCAGGTCACGCCCGTTGCCGGCACGATCGAAGCCGCATCGATGGCAAACGCCAGCTGGTGGTCCGGAGGCGCGGGATTGGGACTCGGATTCTCGAGCGCGACGAACCGGCTGAGCGGCTCGCCCATCTCGCTGAGGGGCGTCGTCAGGGCGGCGTACGCCGCACGGTACTGCGGGGAACGAATCAGCACGTTCTTCAGGAAGATGACCGGGGTCGCGGCGTTCGCCGGCCCGCCTGCGGCGGCCTGGCGCACCGTCGCCAGACGCGCCTGGGCCTCGGGAGGCCACGAGCGGGCCGCGGGTTCGAACGCGTCGAGAGCGGCCGAGAGGGCGCGCGCGTCTCCGCGTTTCGCAGCGAGACGGGCCAATTCCAGGCGGGCGGCCAGGTTGCCGGATCGATCCACCAGCGATGCCAGGATCCGTTGGGCCTCCGCTTCTTCCGCAGGCCGGCCTTGCCGTTCCAGTTCCTGGGCCAGGGCGAAGGGGGCCTTCGGATCCGCCGGATCGAGCTCGACTGCGCGCCGCCAGTGTCGGATCGCCGCGTCGGTATCGCCCTTCTGCGTCTGCGCCAGTGCGAGCAGCCGGTGGATCGACGCGTTCCCCGGCGCAAGCTCGGCTGCCCGCGTGATTCGCTGGATTGCTTCATCGATCTGCTGCTGCCGCAGGAACAACAGACCGAGGTTCGCCCAGCCGGCGGGTTCCTCGGGCGCCAGCTGCGTCAGTCGCTCCAGGTGGCGACGCGCGAGCACGTCCTGACTGGTCTGCATCGCCGCAAGGGAGGTGTGAAAGGCGGCAACGGACTCGGCATACGCCTCACCAGACAGCCTCGGGCCACGGCGGCATCCCTCGGCGATCGCCAGGGCGAGCAATGCCACACACAAACCTAGAATTGAGTGCCGGCGCATGTTGAGGGATCTTATCGCGGCGAGTCGGCGTGTGGACCGGGGGGCCCTTCAGCGGTACGAGAGGCCGAAACCAAATGGAAACAGCGGGTCGTAGCTCTTGTCTCCGACATTGATCGGGATCTGCTCCATGGACCGGGGCCAGGTGAATGGCAGCTTGCCGGTCGGAGCCTGCTTGCCGAACAGCACGTCGGCCACGCCGTCCCCTTCGCTACCCGGCAGCCACGCGGCCAGGACGGCAGCGCTCGACTCCAGCGCGCTGCCGAGAATGACCGGTCGTCCAGAAATCAGGATCGTGACAACCGGCACGCCCGCCTGGCTGGCAGCGGCAATCGCCTTCTGATCCGCCTCCGCCAGCACCAGGCTCTCGCGGTCTCCCAGGAACTCGGCATACGGATCCTCGCCAACGACCACGATAGCGAGATCGGCCCCCTTCGCGCCGGAGCCGTCGGCGGCAAACGTCACCTGCGTGTTCGGTCCGGCAGCGCGGCGGATCCCTTCGAGTATGGTGGTGCCGGTCGTCACCGGCCCGCGCTGGCCCTGCCAGGTGATCGTCCAGCCACCCGACTGGGCGCCGATATCATCGGCGTTTCGGCCGGCCACGTGGATGCGTCTGGCGCCGGCGATGGGCAGCCTGCCGCCGTCGTTCTTGAGCAGCACGAGCGACTCGGCAACCGCCTGCCGTGCCACGCGCCGGTGCGCCTCGGAGCCAAATTCCCGTTCGAGCTCGGGGTCCACTCGCACCGTCCATCCGGGCGCCAGCAGTCCCATCGCCGCCTTCACCCGCAGAATGCGAGTGACCGCGTCATCGATGCGGGTCATCGGGACTTCGTTCGCCTCGACCAGCGCCTTGAGCGTCGTGATGAACTCACGATACTTCTCGGGCACCATGAACATGTCCATGCCGGCGTTCACGGACTCGCGGATGTCGGAGCGATAGTCACCGGGCAGCTCGTCGATCGCGTCGTAGTCGGAAATGAGAAAGCCTTCGAACCCGAGCTCTTTCTTCAGGACGTCGGTGAGCAGCCGGCGATGGCCTGACGCCTTCAGGCCGTCCCAGCTGTTGTAGGTCACCATGATCGACCCGACGCCGCTCTGAATGGCGGGGATGTACGGATCGATAAACAGCCGCCGCAGCGTCGCTTCGTCGCCACGGGTGTCGCCGCGATCGAGCGGATAGCGCTTGCCCGACTTCGCGTCCGGCATGCCGGTGCCCCAGGTCGTGCCGCCATCGCCGGCGAAATGCTTCGCACAGGCGAGCACGCCGCGCGGATCCTGCAGGCCGCCGGCCTGCAGGCCGCGTACGGCTGCGGCACCAAGCTGCGCCACCAGCACCGGGTCCTCGGCGAAGCCCTCGTAGGTCCGGCCCCATCGCTCGTCGCGCGGGACGGCGATGCACGGCGCGAAGGTCCAGTTGATGCCGGTCGCGCGGATTTCCTTCGCGGTGATCCGGCTGATCTCCTCGACCAGCCGGGGATTGCGGGTCGCGCCGAGCCCGATGTTGTGGGGGAAAATAACCGCCCCGAGCACGTTGCTGTGGCCATGGACGGCGTCGACGCCGTACAGCAGCGGGATCTTGAGCCGCGTTCGGAGCGAGCGGCCCTGGAGCCGCTCGTACAGCGTGCGCCAGTCGGCGCGGCTGTTCGTGGGTGGATCGGAATCGCCGCCGCTCAACAGCGAGCCGAGGAACAACGCTTCGACGTCGGCGGGATCTTTCAGGAACTGCTGATCGGGCTGCGTCATCTGGCCGATCTTCTCGTCCAGGGTCATCTGGCGGACGAGATCGGCCACCCGGCGCGCGTCAGCGGCGGAGAGCGAGAGACGGGACGATTGGGCCGGCAACAGTGATGCGGCCGCGCCCACGAGCACTACCGAGAGCCAGAGTCGGCGCGGCACTACCAGAGGATCTTCAATCCGAGCTGCATCTGCCGTGGGTCACGCGTCCTGGTCGCCTGGCCGAAGTTGGACGGAATCGTCGCGTTCTCGATGGTGGTCCGCGCCGCATTCAGCGTCACGGCCGAAGCGTCCATGGTCGCGTCGAGCCCGGCGAACAGGAAATTCTTGTTGTTGAAGATGTTGAAGATGTCCCAGCGGAACTGCACCTTCACGCGCTCGTTCAGGCGGAAGTTCTTGTAGAGCGCAAGGTCGGTCTGGAAGTACCCCGGCCCCAGGCAGTCGCCACGCCTGGCTGACCCGATCGTGCCGAGCTGGAACCCGTTGAGCGTGTAAGCATTCGGGTTGATGATCTGTTCATCTGGTCCACCGGAGGCCCGGCACTCCTCCCCCTCCACGCGGTTGGGGCGCTGGTTGTCGTCATACCCGGTGCCCGAAGGGCCGCCATTCAACCCCGGGAGCCCGCCGGTGAACGCGGTGAACGGCTGGCCCGAGCCGGCACCCACGATCGTCGCGATCTCCCAGTCGCCGAACAGGTGCCTGGCTGAGTGCGGGTCGATCCCGCAGGTCCGGGAGCAGCCAGACGACCGACGCGTTGAAGATGTGCGGCCGCCCCGTCTCCGGACGGCCCCAGTCCTGCTCGGGGTTCTGGATGTCGAGCTGTGTCGTGTTCGCCGCGAGGCTTCCATCGGAGCCGGTCATCGCCAGGTTGGCCCTCGATCGCGACAGCGTGTAGGACGCCTGCACCTGCGAGCCGCGGCCGAACCGGCTGATGAACTGCGTCTGAAGCGAGTGATACGTGGACTTGCCGGTGTGATCCCAGATGCCGATGTTGGCGTCGCCGAAACACGCCGAACTGCCGGAGCGCCGCATTGGTTGCGCCGCCGTGAGCCGGGCGTACTCCAGCCGGTCGTCCACGCCGTTGCCGTTGATGTCGCCGTTGAGCACCTGGTTGGGGACGTGGGTCTTCAGCAGGTCGTAGCCGTAGTTGGCGACGTATCCGACCTCGATCGTGGTGTTGCGCCAGAGCTCCCGCTGCACCATGACGTTCCACTGCCAGCTGTTGGGCGTCCGGAAATCGACCTCGCGGCCGCGTGACGGCGCGCCGAGCGAGCTGCCGAAGCAGCCGGCACACGGTTCGGCCGTGGTGTCGAGTTTGCGGTTGCCGGACAGCGTCGTGACGAACGGCGGGTTGACCGCGATGTTCAGCAGCGGCGCTCAATCGCTCGCGCAGGAAGAACCGGCCGAGGCCGGCGCGCACCGCCGTCTTGCCGTCGCCGAACACGTCCCAGGCGACGCCGAGTCGCGGCGCGAAGTTGTTGTAGTCCTGATCCATGAGCGAACGGTTCGACGCATCCGTCCCCTCCCAGCGCGCCCGCGTCCTGGCACCAGTTGCTGCCGGGCGGCTGCAGCAGGCCGTTGCATGTGTCGTTGCCGAGCGCCGGATTGAAGAGGGACGGCACGAAGTTCATGACCCGATCGTCGTTCGCGTACGGGTTCAGCAACAGCGAGTAGCGCACGCCGTAATCGACGGTGAGCTGCTTCGAGGGCTGCCACGAGTCGGCCACATACAGCTCGAAGTCCTTCCACCGCTGGTCGGCGTTGCGGCCGGCGCTGAACTCGGAGAAGCCGAACGTCATGTCGCGGAGGAGGAAGTCGGCCAGGATGTTGCCGGTTCCCACCCCCGAGGTGTTGAGGCCGGTCGAGCCCCAGAAATGCGGAATGCTGGTTGGACCCGTTGCCGATCGTGTCTTCGTTCTTCTGGTTGAAGCTGGCGAGCACGCCCGCCTTGACAAAGTGCTTGCCGAAGACCTGCGTGTAGTCGTCCTTGATGACGAAGAGATCCTGGTTGTTGAGGAAGGGGGCCTCGTTCCAGAGCGCCGCGTATCCCGCGCCGCCCCAGAAGACCGGATGGCCGATGTCCTCGCCGTACTGCTTTCGGTCGTAGCCGAAGATCGGGCGTGATCGCGATTGATGATCTCCTCGTTCAGCCCGGCGTTCAAGCCGCCGCGGGTGACCTCGATCTTGTTGGCGGAGTACGAGAACTGCAGGCTGTTGTTGGCGCTGTTGCCGATGGTTTGGTTGAGCTGCGACGACGAACGACTGGCTTGGCTGGTTCCAGTTGCGAATCGACCGCCGGGAAGGGATCGTCGCCCCAGAGATTCGCGTTGATGCTGGGCGAGTTGTTCTCCCAGCTGTCGTGGGTGTAGCGCACCATCAGCCGGCTGGCGTCGGTGATGGTCCAGTCGACCCGCGCGCTCTGCTGGCGCGTAGTCGATCGGCGAGGTGACGCGAGTGACCCAGTTGTTGCAGCTGCCCGCGCCCGGCGTGACGTTCGGCAGCGGATACAGGTTCAGGTACGCCATGCCCGCCGGGCTCAGTCGATCGGCCGGGATCCGGTTGCCGGGGAACGGCAGCGCCGGTGAGCGGATCGATCGGGGATGGGCGGCGAGCAGCCGGCGATCCGCGCGCCGCTGAAGTCGCCGTTCCGTTCGGCCTCTGTCGGCACGAACGCAGTCCGCGCCGTGCCGCGGTCCTCGAGGTTCCACTCCGCGAGCCGAAAAAGTGCAGCTTGTCCTTGATGACCGGTCCGCCGATCGATCCGCCGAAGTCGCTGCCGGCTCAACTCCTCCTTCGGCTGGTCCGCCTGCTCCAGGAAGTAGTTCTTCGCGTTGAGAGCGTCGTTGCGGCCGGAGTAGAAGGCGCTGCCGCGGAACTGGTTGGTCCCGGCGCGGGTCACGATGTTGATCTGCGCCGCCGCCGGCGCCGCCGAACTCCGGGCCGTAGCTGTTGCGCAGGATCTTGAACTCCTCGATCGCCTCGAGCGAGGGATAGACGAGGATCGTGCGGTTGGAGCCGACGTCGTTGTTGTTGGCGCCGTCGACCGTCCACATGTTCGCGGTGACGTCGCTGCCGCTCACCGACAGGTCGGAGCCGCCCAGCAGCCCCTTGTCCTTGACGTTCAGGAAGTCCGGCGCGCTGACGCCCGGCATCAGCGTGGCGAGCTGCAGGAAGTTGCGGCCGTTGAGCGGCAGCTCGCGGACCTGCTCGCCGGTGATGAGGCCGGAGACGTCGCCGCCGACCGTCTCACCGGCGTCGACGACGCCTCGACGTTGACGACCTCGCTGACGTCGCCCGGCTGCAGCTGGAAGTCGAGCGCGAATTCGTCGGCGACGCGCAGCGTGACGCCGGTGCGGCTCGCCGCCTTGAACCCGGTGAGCTCCGCCGACACGTTGTAGCGGCCGATCGGCAGTTCCGCAACGAAGTAGATGCCGGATGCGTTGCGTGACCGTGGTCGCGCGACAGCCCGTGTCCTCGTGTTGGTGACCGTGACCGTCGACGCCCGGCAGGATCCGCGCTCGGTGGCGTCGGTGACCGTGCCGCGGATGGTGGCGGTGGTGCGCTGCGCCAGCGCCGGGCCGGCGTTCAAAGGATCAAGAGGACCCCGACGAGCAACAGGCAGTGCGGTCGCTTCATGGTCC
Source organism: uncultured Acidobacteriota bacterium (assembly GCA_963720005.1). Taxonomy (GTDB): domain Bacteria; phylum Acidobacteriota; class Vicinamibacteria; order Vicinamibacterales; family CAVVIG01; genus CAVREM01. The sequence continues at coordinate 88,655 of CAVREM010000114.1, forward strand.
AGCCCCTGGGTCAACGTGATCGATCGAGATCAGCGACGGCACCCGGCGGCGCATTTGGGCAACGCGTCAATCTTCCGTAACGCGTTTAACAAAGTGGTACTATCGTCAACAGCGGGCACCTTGTCAAGCGTCAAAATCGCGCGCCTGGCGCCTGATCGTCGCCGGCCTGGTTTTCACCCTGCTCGCCATCGGCATCTGGTGGGCTCGCACGAGCCCGGTCGTCCGCCGCCCGGTCTCAACGTTCTGCTGATCACGATCGACACGCTGCGCGCCGACGCGGTCGGCGCCTACGGCCGTCCCGGCGCGTCGACCCCCTGGATCGACCGACTGGCCGCGGCGGGCGTGCGCTTCGACGCACGCCCACGCCCACAACGTCGTCACGCTGCCCTCGCACGCGAACATCCTGACCGGCCGGCTGCCCCTCGACCACGGCGTGCGCGACAACGCCGGGTTCCGCCTGCCGCCCGGTGACGAGACACGCTCGCGACGCATCTGCAACGGCCGGGTATCGCACCGGCGCGTTCGTGAGCGCGTTCCCGCTCGACTCGCGCTTCGGGCTCGCGACGCGGGTTCGACGTCTACGACGACCGCTTCGGCGACGCGAGGGCCGCGGCCGGCGTTCCTCGATGCCGGAGCGGCCGGCCGGGCGCACCGTCGCACTGCGCGAAAGCGTGGATCGACGCGGCCGGCGTCAGCCGTGGTTCTGCCTGGGTCCATCTCTACGAGCCGCACTTTCCCTACGACCCGCCCGCGAGCCGTTCGCGTCGCGATGGCCGGGCGATCCGTACCTCGGCGAGGTGGCGGCGGCCGATGCGGCGCTCGCGCCGCTGCTCGAGCCGATCCTCGCAGCCGGGCGGCAGGCCGACACGCTCGTGGTGGTGACCTCGGACCACGGCGAGGCGCTCGGCGAGCACGGCGAGGCGACGCCACGGCATCTTCGCGTACGAGGCGACGCTGCGCGTGCCGCTCGATCATCTACGCGCCCCGGCTGCTCGGCGCCGCGCGATCGTCGACGCGCCCGCGCGCCACGTCGACCTGCTGCCGACCGTGCTGGACGCGCTCGCGCTGCCGATCCCGCGCGGACTCGCCGGGCCGCAGCCTGCTGCCGGCGATCGCCGGCGACCGAGCCGATCGGCGACCGCACGGGTACTTCGAGGCGCTGTCGGCATCGCTCAACCGGGGCTGGGCGCCGCTGCTCGGCGTCATCCAGCGGCGGCTTCAAGTACATCGACCTGCCCCTGCCCGAGCTCTACGACCTCCGCGCGCGATCCCGCGCGAGGCGCAGCAACCTCGCGGCGTCCGATCCGGCCCGAGCTGCCAGCGCTGCGCGCGCAGCTCGCGGACTTCCGTTCGGCTGACGCGCGACCGGTCCCGGCGCGCCAGGAGTCCGCCGAGACGCGCGAGCGCCTGCGCAGCCTCGGCTACGTCGACGGGCGGCCGCGCGGCGCCGGCGAGCGCTACACCGAGGAGGACGATCCCAAGCGGCTGATCGCGCTCGACGCGGTTCTGCAGGAGGTGCTCGACGCGCTATCTTGCGGGCGATCTTGCCGGCGCGCTCGACCAATCCCGCGAGCTGGTGCGCCGGCGTCCGACGATGGCGCGTAGCGCTGGATGCAACTGGCCGCAGCTCGAGCGCGAGGCGCGGAAACGCTGCCAGCGGCCGTGGACGCGCATGCAGCGGGCGCGTGACGCTCAGCCCCGGACGACACGGAGCCGCTCACGCTGCTGGGCGCGTATCTCACCGAGGCCGGACGCGCGCGCGAGGCCGCCGATCTGCTCGCAGCCCCGGCGCGAGAGCCGGACGCCGATCTGGACATGCTGTCGACGTCGCGCCCTGGCGCTCGCGCGGCTCGGGCGATTCGACGAGGCGCTGGCGCCCTTGACACGGGCCCGCGAGCGCGATCCTCGAACGCGATGCTGCTGGTGCACATCGGGACAGTGCAGCTCACCGGCGGTGAACGAGCCGCGGCCCGCGAGGCGTTCGACGCGAAGCGTCCGGCTCGAATCCGGCGTCGCCCGCGCTCACAGCTCGCTGGGCGTGCTCGCGCTCGAGGATGGCCGTGCCGGACCAGGCAACCGAGCACTGGCGTGCGGCGACCTCGCTCGACCTACGCGAGCACGGCAAGGTCCTCGCGCTGGGCATCGCGTTCGCGCAGGCCGGCCGCACGGCGGAAGCACGGGCGTGTTTCGAGTTCTTTGCCGCGAACGCTCCCCCGTCGCGATACGCGACGCGAGCTCGGCCGTGTGCGCGCCTGGCTGAACGGCGCCCGCTGATCGCGTACAATTCCCGCGTATCGTCCGCGCGGGCGGCCTGTTCGATCGTCCGAAACCCAATGACGCCGTGTGCTGCTTTCCGCGTCGCCGGCCTGCTGATACTCGCCCTGGGTCTGCCGGCCCGCGCCGCCGTTGCCCAGACGGCGACCGAGGTTCTCGCGCCGGTCGATCGCCTCATGGCGCTCGCCGAAGCGAGTCTCCGCGCGGGCGAACTGCAGATCGCTGAGAGTCGGTACCGCGCCGCGACCTTCGACGCCTGGATGATCGCCGGCGCGCTTCATGCTGCCGCTGGACGGTTTGCCCGAGGCCCGGGATGCCTTTCGACACGCCTCACGCGCTGTGGCCACCGCGGACGCGGCGTTCAGATCGCTGGCCCTCGTGCAGATGCAGATCGGTGAGCCGGCCGAAGCGGTCGCCATCCTGACCAGGCTATCCCTTCGCGCGCCGACCGACCTGCAGCCGCGCCGGCTGCTGGCCCAGGCGTTCGCGGCCAACGGTCAACCTGCAGAAGCCATCCAGACGCTCGAGGAAGCGCACACGCTTGCACCTGACGACGCGGAGGTCACGTTCCTGCTGGCCGCCGGATATCTCCAGGGGAAGAAGGTCGACAAGGCTCAGCGGTTGTTTACCGAAGTCGCGGCCAGGCGACCGATCCCGCAGACATGGGTGCTGATCGGCCGAACCTACCGGGACTTTCGCCTCTTCGATCAGGCTCGCGGCGCACTGAACAAGGCGCTCGCGCAGGATCCCTCCGTCCGGCGCGCGCACTACTACCTCGGCACGCTGGCGCTGATGTCGGAAGGAGATGTTTCGCTCGAAGAGGCGATTCGTGAGTTTCGCGCTGAACTGAAGCTGACGCCCGACGATCCGGTCGTGAATCTGAGGCTCGGCATGGCGCTCGCCGACGCGCGGCGGGAAGAGTCGGCGCTGCAGCCCCTCGGAGTCGCCGCCCGACTGGCCCCTTCGGCCGTGGCGTTTCATCATCTCGGCCGCTGCCAGCTGGCGCTCGGCCGCGCCGGCCGACGCCGTCCCGTCGCTGCGCCGCGCGCTGGAGCTGGCCCGGTAGGCGATGAAGAGTCCCGCGTGCGGCGGATTCACTACCAGCTGGCGCTGGCGCTGCGAGAGACCGGAGCTGCGGCCGAGGCGGCGGCTGCACTTCGACGCCGCGAAGGCAGGTTCCGAGCGTCGGGTCGATGCGGAGCGCGAGGGGCTCGCGCGCTACCTGGACGACTCCACGGAGCGAACCCCACAGGCGGCCGCCGCCTCGCGCTCGAATCGCCGTTCGCACGCGCTCGAACCCGCCGTCCAGAGCGCGGTCTGGCGCGCGGCTCAAGACGGCCCTCGCGCGCGCCTACTTGAATCTGGGAGTCATGCGCGCCCAGGCGCAGTCGTTCGCGCGCGGCCGCCGAGTTTTTCGCGCAGGCCGCGGCGGTCGATCCCGGCTTTCCGCAGGTCCAGTACTCGCTCGGCGTCGCGCGGTTCAACGCGCAAGCAGTACGACCAGGCGGCGGTAGCCGCTGGCGCGCGCGCTCGCCACGGATCCAGGCAACCAAACCTGCGTCGAATGCTCGCGCTCGCCCATCTCAATGCCGGCGCCTATGCTCAGGCCGCCGAGCTGCTCGAGAGCGACCCGGGGCGCGAGCGCGGATCCGTCGCTTCAGTACACCTACGGTCTCGCGCTCGTCCGGAGCGATCGCGCGCGCGATGCCGAGGCCGTGTTCACCCGGATGCTCGCGGATCACGGCGACCGGGCCGAGGTGCACGTGATCCTCGGTCAGGCCCACGCGCAGCAGGGAAACTTCGAGGCCGCCGTCCAGGATCTCGAGCGCGCACGCGGCATCAAGGCTGACGTCCCGACGCCAACGCGACGCTGGGCCTCATCTATCTGAAACAGGGGAACCTTGCCGAGGCCACGCGGCGCATTGCGCGAGGAGCTGCGAAACAATCCGCGCCATCTGCTGGCGCGTCACACGCTGGCGACCGTGCTGGACCTCGATGGCCACCCTGACGAAGCCAAGACCCTGCTCCGTGGCCTGCTCAAAGAACAACCTGAGTTCGGTGACGCGAGGTACCTGCTCGGGAAAATTCTGCTCGCGGAAGGCGAGGCCGATGCCGCGGTCCCGCACCTCGAAGCGGCAGTCCGACTCTCGCCGGAAGACGCGAGCTATCACTATCAGCTCGCCCAGGCGTACCGCAAGCTGGGACGTTCGGCCCTTGCCGACCGGCACCTCGCGCTGTTCCAGTCAGCTGAAGGACAAAGCGCCGCGGGCGGACGCCGTGAGTCTTTCCACCACCTTCCCGGGACTCCTGATGGCCATCGTCCTCTCGGTCGGGCCGCCAGCTCAGACATCGCCCCCGCGGGCCGCTGACCCGGCGGAGCGCGACCGGCTTCTCGAACGGGCGGCCGCGGAGCTGCAGGCCGGGCGCCGCGGAGAGGCGAAGAAACTGCTCGCGTCAGCCGCCCAGCGGCACACATCGGTGAAGGCGCTGATGCAGCTCGCGCGGGTCCAGTCTTCTGAAGGGGATGCGGTGGCGCGCGCTCGCGACACTCGATCGCGCCCGGGCACTGGCACCCGACGCGGACGAAGTCCTGGGCGCGATCGCGCAGGTGTCGCTGGCCGCGCGGCGGCCGGTGCAGGCGATTCTCGCTCTGGAGCCGCTCACCCGGCTTTCCCCATGGGTGGCCCAGCATCACTATCTGCTGGGCGTGGCGCTGATGCAGGCCGGCGACCTGCCTGCGGCGGTCGACGCGTTGCAGGAGGCGGATCGCCTGGAACCGACGCACACCGTAACCTCCATCGCGCTCGGCGATCGCGCTCAACAACCGGAAGATTTTCGGCGACGCCAAAGCCGCCCTGCTGCCGGTGCTGGAGCGGGAACCAGACAACGTGGAAGCGCTGGCGGCGCTGGCCGAAGCCGAAGAAGGGCTGGGAGAGCTCGATGCCGCCGACACCCATGCCGCGCGGGCCCTCACCGCGGCGCCGGACCACCCCACCGCAAACCTCGTCGTCGGAATGGTGCTCATGAAGCGGGACCGCTACCAGGAGGCCCGCACCGCGCTGGAGCGCGCCGCGGCAGCGGATGCTGATTCGCCCAAGGTCTATTACCAGCTCAGTCTCGCGTGCGCCCGCCTCGGCGACAACGAGGGATCGGCGAGAAACCGTTCGATCTATCAGCAAAAGCTCCGCGCCGCGGAGACTCGGCTCGGCGAACTTCGGCGCGCCGGCATGCCGACCCGTGGTGAAATGGCTCGATGAGATCTCTGCGACCAGGATACGGCCTGCTGCTGGCAGTCGCACTCGGCTCGGCGGCCGGCGGCGCCACCTCGAACAGCCTGTCCCCCTTCCGTGACGTCACACGCGAATCCGGCATCACGTTCGAACACCACGCGGCTCCCGAAAAGAAGTACATCGTCGAATCGATGAGCGGCGGGGTGGCGATGTTCGATTTCGACCGTGACGGCCGCCTGGACCTGTATCTAGTCGATTCGCTCACCGTCGACACCGCCGACAATCCGAAGGCGGCACGGAGCGCGCTCTATCGGAATCTGGGCGGCTTCAAATTCGAAGATGTCACCGACAAGGCGGGGGTCGGCCATCCAGGCTGGGGTATGGGCGTCTGCGTCGCCGATGTCGACGGCGATGGTTGGGACGACCTTTACGTGACGGCGCTCGGCGGTAACAAGCTGTATACCAACGGCCGCAACGGTACGTTCCGCGATGTCACGGATGCCGCCGGCGTGGCCGCCGCGGGCTGGTCGACCGGCTGCGGATTCGCGGACTACGACCGCGACGGCGATCTCGACCTTTTCGTCGCGCGCTACGTCAATGTCGACCTGCGCAAGCTCCCGCAGTTCGGCAAGGACAAGACGTGCGAGTATCGCGGCATCCCCGTCCAGTGCGGGCCGCGTGGCCTGAAGGGGGAATCGGATTTCCTCTTTCGCAACGAGGGCAACGGCCGGTTCACCGAGGTCGGCGACAAAGCCGGTGTGCGTCGACCGCGCCGAAGCCTTCGGCCTGGGCATCGCGTGGTTCGACGCAAACGACGATGGATGGCCCGACCTGTACGTGGCCAACGACTCCATGGGTAATTTCCTGTACCTGAACCGGAAGGATGGCACGTTCGAGGAGGCCGGGTTCCCTCGAGGCGTGGCGGTGAGCGAAGACGGGAGCGAACAGGGCAGCATGGGCGTGGCGCTCGGGGACTACAACCACACGGGGCGTTTCAGCATCTTCGTGACCAACTTCGCCGAAGAGTACAACTCGCTCTATCGCCACGACGGCGCGCACTTCACCGACGTCTCGTTCCGTTCCAGGACGGCGGCGATCAGCCTGCCATTCGTCGGCTGGGGCACCACGTTCTTCGATTACGACAACGACGGCTGGCTGGACCTGATCGTGGTGAACGGTCACGTCTACCCGCAGCTCGACAAGGCACGCCTCGGCGCGTCTGCGGGCTACCGGCAGCGCGCTCTGTTCTACCGCAACAAAGGGGACGGCACGTTCGACGAGATCGGGCGGACGCTGGGCGGTCCCTTCGCCGTCGAGCGCGCCAGCCGCGGATCGGCCGTCGGCGATCTGGACAACGACGGGCGCCTCGATGTCGTCATCAACGATCTGGACGGCAGCTCCGCAAGTCCTTCGCAACGAGCTGCCAGGCGCCGGCAACTGGTTGATCGTCAAACTACGCGGCACTGGCGCCAACACGAACGCGATCGGCGCCGTGGTCGCCGCAACCGCGGGTGGCGTTCGACACGTTCGGCTCGTGCAGAGCGGAACGAGCTACATCTCACAGGACGACATGCGGCTGCACGTCGGGCTCGGAGCGTCGGACACGGCGGATGTCGAGGTGCGGTGGCCCGATGGCACCACCACGCGACGAGAACAGGTCAAGGCCAACCAGATCATCGAGATTGTGCAGCCGCCAGCTCCTTCCAGGTGACCAGCACAAAACCCTGGCGCTCCAGGAACTCCCGGAACGCGCGACTCCTGATCAATTCCAGGTCCGACTGCCGCCACGCGGCGCCCCAGTCGACGTGGCCCCGCGCGGCGGCGCGCATCTCCTCGTCGTCGTAGGCGAGGTGAACGATCAACTGGTATACCCCTGGCGGCAGTGGCGTCAGCAGCTTCTCGTACGCCGCTATCCAGCCGGCCGGCTCGATTCCCGGCGAGATCGAAACCACACGATCGATGAGGGCGGCGGGGTCGGGCTCGGGCTGCCAGGGCGCCTGCGTGCCGCCGCGGGAGCCCTGCCGCTCGACGAGCACCGGCAGACCGTAGGATTCGCCGATTCGCCGATACACGTCGAAGAGCTCGCGGGATCGGAAAAGCGTGGCCATGTGCGAATCGAGGTGCGAGAGGCGGATGCCCGAGGACTTCGCCCGATCCACCTGCGCGCGGAGCTCGCGCTCCACTTCGGGTATCAGCGCCCTGTCAACGACCATTGCCTCGGTGAGTGGTAAGTAGCCCTGTGGATCGATCAGTGACGGCACGTCGCCGCGCGGACCGGACCGGACCCCAGCGATACCCGGTCCACTCGCTGTTGAGCGCGAGATGGATTCCGAGGTCGGCTTCCGGATGCGCTTGCGCCCAGCGCGCCACTTCAGGAAACCAGGGGCACGGCACGAGGATGCTGGCGGAGGTAATCAGCCGCTGCTCGAGCGCTTCGAACGTGGCGCGGTTCACGGAGTGCGTCATGCCCAGATCGTCGGCATGGATGACGAGCAGCCGCGCCGTCGCCGGATGTCCGAGGCGCTCCTGGACGGAACGACCCTGCCCCACTCCGGGCCGCGGTGGAATGGCGAGCAGCGCCAGGGCCACCGTTACCGCCCCTGCGATCGCTTCACGCATTGCGCGCTCCCTCGTTCAGGGGAGCTGTCGTTCGCCTCTGGACCGTTTCATTCCGCACCTGCTCTCGAAGCCGATCGCAGGCGGCGGTCGAGGCCAGCAGCAGACACCCGGCCAGCGGCGCTTCTTTGCCGAGCGCGGCGAGCTCGATCTGGATTGGCGCGCGTGAGATCCGCTGGACGATCTCCCTCACCTGCAGGACCAGCGGCGCCGCGTTCGCAAACAGCGCGCCGCCGAGCAGCAGGATCGACGGATCGACGACGCTGCCGATGTTGGCTGCCGCAATGCCGAGCAGCGTCGCCGTCTCGTCGATGGCGCGGCGGGCGCCCCCGGCCCCGGAGCTGGCCGCCTCGAACAGCCTGGGCAGCCACGACTCAGGATCGCCCTGCGCTTCGGGCCATCGCGCCGCCAGCGCGTGCAGGCCCGCCAGCGTCTCCAGGCAGCCGTGCGTACCATAGGGCACGTTGACGTACTCGGGGGCCATGCACATCATGGCGATCTCTCCGGCCATGAAATGGTGCCCTCGGTGAAGCTCTGCCATCGATGAGCACCGCCGCGCCGATGCCGGTGCCGACGAACAGGAACGCGCAGGTGCGGTGGCCGCGCGCGGCGCCCTTCCAGTGCTCCCCGAGCAGCGCGAGGTTCACGTCGTTCTCGATCACAGTGGGCGCGCCGAGCGCCTTCTCGAGGCAGTCCCGCATCGGCACGTTCGACCAGCCCGCCAGGTTCGGGGCGAGAACGACAACGCCTCGGTTCACATCGACAACGCCGGGCGTGCCGGCTCCCACCGACAGCAGGCGGTCCGGCGGTGCACCTGCTTCGCACATCAGCTCGCGAACGACCTTCGCGATGCTGCCGAGCGCCGCCGGCGGCGCAAGACGGTTCGGCGTCGGGATGATCCGATGCGCCAGACTGTTGCCGCGAAGATCCGCGATCGCCAGCCGCGTCCGGGTCGGCCCGAGGTCGATGCCGGCAACGAAGCCGTGCCGGGCGTTGAACTCCATCAGCGCTGGACGGCGTCCGCCGCGCGAGGGGCCGGTGCCGAGGTCCCGCGTCAGGCCGCGCGCGGTCAACTGGGCGGTCAGAGATCCGACCGTCGGCCCCGAGAGACCCGTGGCCTCGATCAGCTCGGCGCGGGTGAACGGTCCGGGACACGACATCGCGACTGCCAGCAGCCGTTCGAGCGTGTGGCCCCGCCCGGTCGCCGATTTCAGATGCCGCCGTGTTTCTCCTTCCATCACGTCAGGCGAAGCACCTCCGGGGCCAGCGCGCGCCGAGTATATCGCGGGGGGTTATGATCGGCGCCATGGCACATATCCGGTACGCGGCGGCAGTCTGCCAGACCGATCTGCCCAATCCGGTTGACCGCACGCAGATGGCGGCCAACACGTCGCGGATGCTCGCAATGATCGATGCGGCCGTTGCCGGCAGCGCCCCTTTTCTGCCGGTCCGCCTGGTTGTATTCCCCGAGTTTGCCCACGCGGCGCCGGTGTATCCCACGGTAGACGCGCTGATCGACCGCCTGGCGATTCCGGTTCCGAACGAGCACACCGACCGCCTGCACCAGAAGGCGCGGGAGCATGCCATCTATATTCAGAGCGGATCGATGCTGGAGGTGGATACGCGGTGGCCGGGAGTCGTGTTCAATACGACCTGCTTGATCGGGCCGGAGGGCATTCTCTACCGCTACCGGAAAGTGAACCCCTGGATCCCTTATGAGGTCCACGCCAGCCCGCACGACCTGCCCGGGTACGACGAGCCGCTGTTTCCCGTGGCTGATACCGAGATCGGGCGGATCGGGTGCGCGATCTGCTACGACTGGCTCTTTCCGGAGGCCATTCGGCAACTCGCCGCCAACGGCGCCGAGGTGCTCGTGCGGGTCTCCGCCTACATGGATCCATGGGGGGCGACCGAGCCCATGAACTGGTGGACGATCGTGAATCGCTGCCGCGCGCTCGAGAACCTGGCTTTTGTCGTGGCCGCCAACCAGGGAGCCAGTCTCCGGCACTACCCGCCTTACTCCTGGCCCGGCGGCAGCCAGGTGGTGGATTTCGAGGGCCGCCTTCTGGCGGAGGCGTCGCCCGGCCCGGGAGAGCGCATCGTCGTCGCGCCGATCGACATCTCGGCGCTCCGCCACGAGCGCGAAGTCCGGGTCGGTCATCAGATGCTGGCGCACCTTCGGACCGAGGCGTACCCGGTCTACGCGGAGCGCCGCTATCCGCCGCCGGATCACGGGGAGCAGCGTCGTCACCGAGCGGAACCTGCAGCTCATCGCCGTGGCCAAGAGCCGCCACCACGCAGTCCGGCCGAGTTCGGACATCGTCCTGATCGACCTGCCGAAGTGAGGCACCCGTCAGCAGCGCCTGTAGGCGTACCGAGCAGCTGTTGTCGGCTCGCCGCCCCCGCATCCGACTGCGGCAGACGCTTTCATTCAACTCCCTCTGGAAATCGGGCCGAAACTTCGACCGTGAGATGCGATGCTCAGTCTCAGCGCCTGGTGAAGACCAGTTGCGCCCGGTCGACCAGACAGGCGTGGGACTTCAGGGTCTGCTCCGCAGGGATGTGCTGACACTGTTCCCATCCGAGCCTGGTTGGAGACGAGAGCTCGCAGTAATGGAAGAACCCTTGCGCCGGGATCGAAATCGCCGTCTCCGAGACACCGACCGGTTCGTCGACATGCCGAAACGAAGCATTCAGGTATCGGAAACCGGGCATTTCCTCGGTGAAAGGATTCTCCATTTCGTGAAAGGCTACGGACCGTCCTCCTATCGCCAGCCACACCTGCGAGTTGGCGAAAACCGTCGGCCCTTCGATGGAGACGACCCTGTCGAACTCGGCGTTCGGGCTGGCGGTGATTGTGGCCGTGAAGCTTCGCGTTGAAGCGTCCGCAGGAAAACCGGTGCAAGCCGGCAGACTGCCCATGTCACGGGCCGTTGCCGGGTCGAACGAAATTGTCAGGGTGTACTCGCCGGGATCAAGGGGCACCTCGGTCGGCTCGATCGACTCGAGCCGGATGCGGGCTCCTCCACCCTGGAACAAACCCTGCCATTGGGCGGCGTAGGTCGTCGTCTTGAAGCCGTCTCGGCTGACTTGGAGCTTTACTGCGCCGGGCAAGGAGCTCCTGAGCTCGAAAAGACCGGCCAGATCGGTGTCGGCGACAGTGCCCGTGAGTGGGCCGTCAAGAACGCGAACGCTCGCGCCCCCAAGCGGCCGATGCACCGGATCGACGACCCATCCAATAATGTGCGTTTGAAGTCCGCTAATTGAACCAGGCCCCGATGGCACGGTCGGTGACGTCGTGCGCTCGCAGGCTGCCACGGCCAGCCCTGCCCAAAGTGCTAGAGCGGCGATGTGCCCTGTCTTCATGATCTCCCCATTACCCATCGAACTGGTGCGGTGGAGCAGCAAACGAGCCGCGCCTACCTTTATAAACGAATTCGGCGGGGAAACCGGACCTGTCGAGCCGGGCCCGAAGATGGTTAGCTTCTTCGAAACGGACTCACATCAGCACGCACCAACGTCAACGCCATGTCAGATCGATCGCGTGAAGTTGCGTGCCCGTACGGGAGAGCTGAACGATCAGCGGTCCGACAGTGCGCGTGGCCAACCAGGGGGGATTCGTTGGGGTAGTTCTTGGAGCACGAGTGCGTCTCAGTTTTCCCGGCGACACCGACTATGGCGAATGGAGTACATCGACTTGTTACGACCAGTTGAGTCCGACAGAGAGATATGGATTCAATGGAAGGGCCGAGGGGGACGCGACTGATGCCGGCATTCGGGCGACGATGTATGGGGACCTGATGTATTGGAGCGCGCCAACGTTTGAACCCACTTGCTACTGCCGGGCGACTGACCACGCGATCACCTTGCGCCGATGACCGCGCCCGTCCAGAGACGAACGGGGACGTCACTTTGAACGTCTACACGCAGGTTCTCCGGGGACGCAGACGCCGCAACGCGTGCGTCGTGCGTGGCGTCCCGGTCATTCCCGCCCTTCGCTTCCTGCCGGTCAGATGACGGCTTCGGATGAGTCCCAGCAGCACTCCCGTGTGCCGGGCGATGATCAGTTCTTCGTTCGTCGGGATGACCCAGGCCGACACGCGGCTTCCTGTGCGCGAAATCCGCGGGCCCTTTCTCGTATTCGCCTCGTGATCGAGCTCGATGCCCAGCCACGCCGACGCCTCGCAGATCCGGGTCCGGATCTCCGCCGAGTTCTCGCCGATGCCGGCGGTGAAGACCAGCCCGTCGATCCCGCCCAGCACGCCGGCGAGCGCGCCGATCTGCTTGGTCGCCTGGTAGACGAAATAGTCGATGGCCAGACGTGCGCCCGGGCTCGTCGCTCCCGAGAAGATCGCGCATGTCGTTGCTGATCGCCCGAGATGCCAAGCAGACCCGACTTCTTGTAAAGGATGGTTTCGACGTCCTTGGCCGACAGCTTCAGAACCTGGAACAGGTAGAGGATGACGCCGGGGTCGATGGATCCGGGCCGCGTGCCCATGCACAGCCCGTCGAGCGCGGTGAACCCGAACGTGCTGTCGACGCTCTTGCCGTCCCGCATCGCGCACAGACTCGCGCCGCTGCCCAGGTGCGCGACGATCACCCGGCCGCGCGCGATCTCGGGCGCGATGGTAGGCAGAACCGACGCGATGTACTCGTACGAGAGCCCGTGGAAGCCATAGCGCTGCACGCCGCCGCGGCAGAGATCGCGAGGCAGCGGAACGATTTCGGCGACCACCGGCTGGCCGCGATGGAAGCTGGTATCGAAACAGGCGACCTGGGGCACGCCTGGCAGTCGCTCGGACACCGCATCGATCGCGTCGAGGTTGTAGGGCTGATGGAGAGGCGCGAGCGGCACCAGCGCGCGGAGATCCGCCATGACCTGCGGCGTGACGATGGTCGGCTGCGCGTAATTCGCGCCGCCGTGCACGACGCGATGGCCGACGCCGAGCACGCGGGCGTCACCGCCGTAGCGCGAGCGAAGCCAGGCAGCGAGGGCATCGAACGCCCCACGACCGTCGACGCCGTGTTCCAGTCTCAGGTCGGCCAGGCGAGCGCCGGCCTCATCCTTGGCGGAGAATCGCGGCGTCGATCCGATGCCGTCGACCTGACCGCGCACCTCCACGTTCCAGGCGCCGTCATCGACTGGCGATAGATCGAGAATTTGAGGCTCGATGAGCCCGCGTTGAGGACGATCGCATAGTCGGCCATCACGCCCTCCGGCTGGCTACGTTGTCGCCTGAAGCTGTTGCCGCCGCGCGTGGGCCGCGAGCATGCGCGACCGCACAACTCGCAATGCGCGACCGGACGCTGTCAGCGCGGCTGGTCAGGATGACGGGTACCCGCGCGCCGAGAACAAGCCCCGCGCTATCGGCATTGGCCAGAAAACTGAGCTGCTTCGCGAGCATGTTCCCGGACTCGAGATCCGGCACGAGCAGGATGTCGGGATCGCCGGCGACGGCGCGACATGATGCCCTTGATCCTCGCGGCCTCTTTGCTGATGGCATTGTCGAACGCCAGCGGACCGTCCAGCAGCCCGCCCTTGATCTGCCCGCGCTCGGCCATCTTGCACAGCGCCGCGGCGTCCAGCGTCGCCTGCATCTTCGAGTGGACCGTTTCGACTGCGGCCAGAATCGCGACTTTCGGCTGAGTGACGCCAAGCGAGATCGCAAGATCGATCGCGTTCTGGCAGATATCCATCTTGTCCTCGAGCGTCGGCGCGATATTGATGGCCGCGTCGGTGACGATGAGGACCTTGTGATACGTGGGCACGTCCATGATGAACACATGGCTGATGCGGCGGCCTGGTACGCAGACCCGGTTTCCTTGGCGACGACCGCGCCGAGGATCTCGTCGCTGTGCAGGCTGCCTTTCATCAGGAGCTCGGCTTCTCCACGGCGTACCAGTTCCACCGCCTTCGCCGCGGCGGCGTGGCTGTGCGGCACGTCGACAATGCGAATCTGTCCAAGATGGATCGCGCTCGTCGCCGCGATCTCACGGATCTTTGCCGCCGGGCCGACGAGAATGGGGACGATCAGTCCCTTGTCGGCGGCCTCGACGGCGCCGGCGAGCGCCGTCGCGCTCGGCGGGATGCGCCACGGCCGTCGTTACCGGATCAAGGCTGCGACACCTGGCCAGCAGTGCTTCGTACTTTCCCGTTCCAGAGTTTGATTCATGAGTTCCTCGTGCAGCGACTTGGCCCGGCAGCTGAATCGTCGGACCGGTCTTGAGAAAGATTCTCGCAGGGGTCCGAGGTTTGCTCCCGCCCTCAGCAGCTTGACGCGGCCTTTGATCGGTCGACCTTGCCGTTCAACTCGTCTTTATTCATCGGTGTCCTCCAGCGACGTAAGAGAGAGATCACAACCTGTGCCGCGAGCAACCGTCGAGACCGGCGGTCACTCCAGGAGAGCTGCGCGGGTGCGGTAACGATCGCAAATATCCATCGGTCGCCGTAAGAGATGCAGGCCGCTGAGTGAATCGGCTGATGGAACACCCGTCGCGGATTGGGAGGTCGGACGGGACTCTCTACAGGTCGATCCTCAACCCAATACTCAACGTCCCGATCGAATCCTGGAAGAATTCACTCAAAGGTGGACGGCCGTCGTGCCACTGAAGAAGGAGCCGAGACGCCCGTTCAGCATTCCGAAGAACGATTCCTCCTTCGATGCTCATGTCAACTCGCCAGTCGCGCTCTTGCATGGACGAGAAGTCGAAGGCAATGTAACGGCCGACGCGACGACCGGTCACCAACTCGTACTCGGCGCCCCATTGCACGCGCCATGGCTCGAGCAACGAATTCCCCCGGCGATAGCCGACACCACTCTCCGCATACGCCCGCCAGCGTGGAGACCATCGCCATGCCGCGCCGATGCTGAACTCCTCTCGCGTGTAATTGATACGCGGGCGTCCGGTCCGGTCCTGGTATTCGTCGCCGAGATGTCCGGAGGTGTGCGCCACCGCGAACTTCAGTGCCAGGCGGCTGGTTGAAGTTGTGGTGACCGTCAGGCCGTAATTGCCATCCCACCCGACTACATCGAGCCGATTCTGCGAGTCGAACAGCGCATCGAGTCCGGCGTCGAGGCTGGCCTGCCACGATCGACCGGCTGCCTGCGGTGATCCGATTCTCAGGATGCCAAAGCGACCGCCTCCCCCGAGGTGCGTCAGAGGAGACTGTGCGTCAGGAAGACCACCGCGGACGATAAAGGCTTCTCCGATGAGGTTCGTTGGGCGATGAGGATCGGCGACGTAGACGGGATAAGTATCTCCAGCCGGGAAGAGCGTGAGCGACCGGCCAGATTCAAGAACCCATGTTGGTTCAGGCTGTGGGTGTTCAGCCTGTCTGGCAATCAGTGCATGCTCGTTCGCGAGAGTGAGCGCAAGTACAAACCCGATCACGACCAGGCGAGGCATCCGCGTCTATGCTATCTCGACATCTGGTGGCGCTGACGATCTCAATAACCCATGGTCCTGGCGACGCGCTTGGAGCATTCACCTGGCCGATTTGGCGCAGGCTCTACGTGAGCTCCGCGATTGTGATAGGACTGTGATACGTCAGGCTCAAAACCTCGAAGAACATCCAGGTTTACGGACGCATATCGCATGATAGCTCCGGAGGGTTGAGTCGCTGATCGCGTGTGCTTCCAGGCGTTTTGGAGTGGGTCAATGTCGCTCGCCAGCTTCGCTTTCCAAGCGTGCCTGATCGACCGCTCTAGCATGTATCCGTTTAGAATCAACAACTTACAGCATCGCTTGAAGGACGATTGCGGCGATTGTGATAAGTCCTCGAAGAGTGACACGTCACGCAGTCATTCCAGTAGAGCCGCCCGCAGCATCCTGCCGACCACAGTTGCGCCAAGGAGTGCGTCGCGCGACAGCCGTGGTGCCGCACCGTCTGGGCGTCTCGGAAGTGGCTTCCAGTCGACTGCGCTCGTAGATGCCGGTCATGCCGCCCACCCGATGCATCACATCCGCAGAGCTGCGCCGACGTCAGCACGGCGTGCCGCACCCGAATCGCCAGCCACGCGATAACGTTGTTGACACAAGGCTACCCGACCGGTCTACCGTTCTAAGCGGGCGACATGACGGACCTCGCGACATTGCGGCGTGGGCGGAAGTCGTTCGAGCAACGGGCGTGGGCCGAATCGTATCGGCTACTGCAAGCCGCTGATCGTGACGCACCGCTCGACGCCGAAGACCTCGAGCGACTCGCGATCGCGGCCCACCTGGTGGGCCGGGATGACGAGTGCGAGACCGTCACCGCACGCGCGCATCAGGCCTTCCTCGATCGCGGAGACCGTGAAGGGGCCGCTCGAGCGGCGTTCTGGCTCGGTTTTTCTCTCATGGAACGGGGCGCTATCGCTCCCGCATCCGGCTGGTTCGCAAGAGCCGGCCGCCTGTTGGATGAGGGGCAGCTCGACTGCGCCGTCCGAGGCTATCTGCTGATCCCGGTCGCCATCAAATGCATCGTGCAGGGTGATCCCTCTGCGGCGCACGCCACATTCAGCCAGGCGGCGGAGATCGCTCGCCGCTTTGCCGATCGCGATCTGGCGTCGGTGGCCTGCCACGGACGTGGTCGCGCGCTCATCCGCCTCGGACGCATTGCCGAAGGTGTCGCGCTCCTCGATGAAGCGATGGCTTCGGTGATCGCAGGTGAGGTGACCCCACTCGTGGCCGGCGATGTCTACTGCAGCGTGCTGGAAGGCTGTCGGGAGACGTTCGATCTGCGGCGCGCGTATGAATGGACGGCCTCGCTTGCGCAGTGGTGCGCGACGCAGCCCGATCTCGTGCGCTATCGCGGCGAATGTCTGCTCTACCGCGCCGAAGTCCTGCAGCTACGGGGCCAGTGGAACGAGGCCGCGCGCGACGCACAGGGCGCGTGTGAGCTCCTGATCTCGCGGGCGGCGGCGGGAGCGGCGTTCTATCGGTGCGGCGAAATCCATCGACTTCGAGGCGACTTCACCAAGGCGGAAGAGGCCTACACGCGTGCGCACGAGCGCGGACGTAAGCCGCAGCCAGGACTGTCGCTGCTCCGTCTGGCGCAGGGTCAGATCGACGCGGCGGCCGCGTCGATCAGAAGCGCTCTCCTCGATACACAGGAACAGATTAGTCGCGCCAGAATGCTGCCTGCAGCCGTCGAGATTCTGCTGGCCGCTGATGATCTCGCTGCCGCGCGCGCGGCTTCCGCAGAGTTGTCGGAGATCGCCCTCGCCTTCGGCGCGCCGCTGCTGGCCGCAGCGTCCGCGCACGCCGCCGGCGCGGTGCTCCTTGCGGACGGCGACATCGAAGCGGCCTCGACGATCGCTGCGGCAGGCGTGCGAGACCTGGCGCGAGCTGGAGATGCCGTACGAAGAGGCGCATACCTGCCTGCTGTTGGCCGCCGTCTGTGAACAGCGAGGCGATCAGGACGGCCGCCGTCTCGAGCTCGAAGCCGCGCGACGACGGTTCAAGCAGCTCGACGCCGCACCGTGGCTCGCGCGCATCGCCGAGCAATCGGAGCGCGCCTCGCATCAGCGAATCGGCTCGCTCAGCGAACGCGAGGCGCAGGTGCTTCGGCTGCTGGCGGCCGGCAAGACCAATCGCGCCATCGCCGACGAGCTCTTCATCAGCGAAAAGACCGTTGCCCGGCACGTGAGCAACATCTTCGACAAGCTTGGCGTGTCGAGCCGTACGAGCGCGATCGCCTGGGCGTTTCAGCACAACCTCATCTGAGAGCGTACGCAGAAATACCCAATTTCAAAGCCTTCGCGATTTTGGGTATTCCGTCTGATGTCAGCGCCTCCGGCCTCCGGTAACGTCAGTGTCGACGCGGAGGCTCAGATGTACGACGCCATCATCGTCGGCGCGCGGTGTGCGGGCTCGCCGACCGCCATGCTCCTGGCGCGACAGGGGTTCAAGGTGCTGCTCGTCGACAGAGCCACCTTCCCGAGCGATACGATCTCGACGCACATCCTCTGGCCCCACGGCGCCGAGATCCTGGCGCGGTGGGGTCTCCTCGGCACGCTGGCGGCGACAGGGGCGCCGCCGATCTGCCGGCACATGACGTTCGATGTCGGCCCGTTCGCCCTTCGCGGCGCCATTCCCGACGCCAACGATGGCATGGGCGGGTTCTGTCCGCGTCGCACCGTGCTCGACAGCCTCCTGGCGAATGCAGCGGCCGAGGCCGGCGTCGAGGTTCGGGAGGGCTTCACCGTCGACGAGTTGCTGGTGACCGACGATACCGTCGTGGGCGTTCGAGGCCATGGAAGAGACGGAGGGCCAGTCGAGGAGCACGCCCGGATGGTGATCGGCGCCGATGGCGTGAACTCCTTCGTCGCACGGGCGGTGCGAGCTCCAGAATACGACGTTCGCCCGGTTGCGGCCTGTGGCTACTACTCGTACTTCAGCGGCGTCAGACAAGACGATATCGAGCTGTACGTCCGGGACCACCACGCCTTCGGTGGCGCGCCGACCAACGATGGTCTCCATCTCGTGATGGTGAACTGGCCGGCCAGGGACTTTCCGGCCGTGCGCGCCGACATTGAGGGTCACGTCTGGCGGGCGCTCGAGTCCGCGCCCGACTTCGCTGCTCGCGTGCGCGAGGGCCGTCGCGAGGAAAAGTGGTACGGCACGGCAGGCGTGCCCGGCTACTTCCGCAAGCCGTATGGCAAAGGATGGGCGCTCGTCGGCGACGCGAGCTACAACAGAGATCCGATTACCGCGCAGGGCATCAGCGACGCATTCATCGAGGCCGAGATGCTCGCGACGGCCCTCAGCACGGTGTGGTCGGGCGCCGGTACGCTCGAAAACCGATTGGCGGCTCACGAGGCGGCACGCAACGAACGGGTGCGACCGATGTATGAGTTCACCAGTCAGCTGGCCGCACTCGAGCCCCCTCCGCCCGAGATGCGGGCTCTCTTCGGCGCGCTCCATGGCAACCAGGACGCCACCAACGCCTTTCTGTCTGCGATCACCGGCGCCATTCCGCTGCCCGATTTCATGTCGAACGAGAATGTCGGCCGCATCATGGCTGCCGCGAGGGACGTGGAGTTCCACAGATGAACGACGATCTGAGAGAGGAGTGATGTCATGTACGTGATCCGTGAGGTCCTCAACTGCAAACCCGGGAAGGTCCGCCAGATGGTCGAGAAGTTCCGGAGCATCTCAACGGTCTTGAAAGAAATGGGGCAGGAACCGCTCCGCGTGCTCACCGATGTGACGGGCGAGCCCTACTGGACCATCGTCGCCGAGGCAAGGGTCGAGAGGATCGATGATTTCTTCGCCATGGAGCAAACCCTCACGACCAATGAAACGCTTCGGAAAACCATGGCTGACTATCACGACCTCGTCGACCGCGGTCGGCGTGAAATCTATCGACTCGAGAGCTGACGCCTTTTCTTCGGCTGCTTCCTCAGAGGGGAAGGGAGGCTTTGATGGCGAAGGTGGAGTCAACGGTCACGATCGCGCGGTCGGTTGACATCGAGAGCGACACCGAAGTACGGAGGCGCCCGCGAACGAGCACCCTCGCACTCGCGGGCGTCATCGGACCGATCTGGTTCACCACGTTAGTGGTCCTGCAAGGGTTGCTTCTTCCTGATTACAGCCACGTGAGGCTGCCCATCAGCGCGCTGGCCGCGTGGCCGACTGGCTGGATTCAGAACGTCAATTTCTACGTCGCGGGTGTACTCACGATGGCGTTCGCCGTGGCCTTGCACCGCGGCGTGCAACCAACCCGGCGGGGAGGCGCCGGAGTCGCGTTGTTGGTGATTGGCGGACTTGGTCTCGTATGGGCCGGTATCTTCCCGTGGAAGATGGTTGATGGCGTTCCCACCGAGACCGCTCCTCACGTGATTGGGGCGGTCATGGTCTTCACCGCCACCGGCCTTGGCCTCATCGTCTTCTCACGACGGATGATCGCCGATCCACTGTGGCGCGACCTGGCGACCTACACCATGCTCACAGGGATCGCCATCCTCTTCCTGTTCGTCGCGGTCGGGTTCTTTGCCATCGATGATGGTGCGCCGATGCACGCGTGGGCCGGCCTTCTGCAACGCGTTCTGTGTGCCGTGTGGTTTACGTGCTTGATCGTGCTCGCCCTACGCCTTCGTAGCGGCCGACGTGAAATCTACAGAAGTCGGGAGTTGACGCCCCGATAGGCGGTGGCCGAATGAGCGATCAGCAGCTCGGAACCGTGGTCATCGGCGGAAGCCAGGCAGGTCTGGCGGTCGGCTATTACCTCAAGCAACACGGCCTGCCGTTCGTGATCCTGGACGAGAACGACCGGATCGGCGACGCCTGGCGGAAAAGTGGGATTCGCTGCGTCTGTTTACGCCGGGCCGTTACGACGGGTTGCCGGGGATGCCGTTTCCGGGATCGCCCTCCTCGTATCCCACCAAGGACGAGACCGCCGATTATCTGGCGGCTTATGCCGATACGTTCGAGCTCCCTGTCCGAACCGGAGTTAAAGTCGACAGACTGTCCAACGCCGGGGATCGATTCGAGGTGAGCTGGGGCAAGCACACGATATTCGCGGAGAACGTGGTCGTGGCTACCGGCGCGTTCAATACGCCGAGAGTTCCGTCATTCGCGCGCGAGCTCGATGAGAGCATCGTCCAACTCCACTCCAAGGAGTACCGCAGACCATCCCAAATTCAGAAAGGAACAGTGCTCGTGGTGGGCGCCGGGAACTCCGGGGCGGAGATCGCGATGGAGCTCGCTCGCCATCACCAGACATGGTCTATCCGGTCCGGACACGGGGCAGGAACCCGCCCGCGCCGGAAGTCATCTCGATCACCTGATCACGCCCCTCATGTGGTTCGTGGCGACGCGGTTGACGGTAAAGACGGCGCTTGGACGGAAGCTCCGCGACCACTTTATCGACCCGCCTCGTGGCATCCCTCTGGGGCGGGTGCGACGAAAGGATTTTGCCCCCGCAGGCATCGAACGAGTGCCGCGAATGACGGGCGTGAGAAATGGGTATCCCGTCCTCGCGAATGGAAGGGTCCTCGAGGTGTCGAATGTCATTTGGTGCACCGGCTACGCACCCAATTACGACTGGATTGACTTCTCGCTGCCAAAACACAATGGCGTTCCCATTCACGATCGGGGCATCGTCGAGTCCTGTCCGGGTCTCTACTTCATCGGGCTTCTCTTCCTCTACTCGCTGAGTTCGGCGCTGGTGGGAGGTGTAGGCCGGGATGCCGAGCACATCGTCGACCACATCGTTTCCACGCGACTGTCAAGAAGAGAAGACGCTGTGGCCAGAGCGACAACCGCTGGGAGGCAGTATGCGTAACTGGTTCGTGTCCGTTCTAGTCGTGTTTGCGGGCCTCTCGCACGCCGCGCTTTCCGCTCAAAAGCGCGCTCCGGTAATCGACATGCACATGCATGCGCACCATATCCCGCTCGATCTTCCCGCTGGAGCCCCACCTCCGTGCCTCCCGCGCCCGTGTCAGCCCGAAGGGGCTGCGACGGCGACCCCGGAGGAGTCATTGCGGAAGACCCTCGAGGCGATGGACCGCCACAACATCGTCCTGGGATTCCTGAGCAGCGCCGACCTGGGCATCGTCCAGAAGTGGGTCGCGGCGGCGCCCGGCCGGTTCATCGCTTCGCCCTTCATTGAGAAGCCCGGTGAGCTCACTCCGCAGATGCTCAGGCAGGAGTACGCCGCGGGACGCCTGGCCGGCATGGGTGAGATCGGATCTCAGCTCATGGGCATGGCGCCAAACGATCCTGCGCTGGCACCGTACTTTGCACTGGCGGAGGAGTTCGATGTCCCTGTCCTCATTCACACCGAAGGGATTGGTCCGCCGGTACCGGGGTTCCGCTCGGCCGCGGGCCGTCCGCACCTCCTCGAGGAGGTGCTGGTTCGACATCGGAACCTCAGAGTGTTCGTCGAGAACAGCGGGTACCCGTTCCTCGACGAGATGATCGCGATGATGTATCAATATCCTCAACTCTACGGCGATCTGTCGACGATCACTTGGATCATCCCGCGCTCTGCGTTTCACCGGTACGTCGAGGCCCTCGTTCGCGCCGGCCTCGGGAAGCGCTTGATGTTTGGCTCCGACCAGATGCGATGGCCCGAGAAGATTGACGAGGCGATCGAAGCGATCGAGGAGGCCGATTACCTGACCGCAGAGCAGAAGCGAGACATCCTCTACAACAACGCGGCCCGATTTCTTCGCCTTGAAGGGGGACGTAAGTAGCGGAAGAGGATGCCCCACGCGTTGAAGGGGCTTCGGGTGTCGCTTCCTAACAAGCGCTTGCTGCTGACACGGCCTCGGGTTGCGGGCGCGCTTCGCGCGAAGTACTGATCAGGCCGCGCAGCAGAAACGCAAGGCGTTAGGCGGACCACCACTCGGAGTGACGGTGAGCGTTGGCAGCCAAGTCGAAACGGCAATGCGGAGGCTCTCAGAGCACAGACGTCACCGTAACTGCGGACCTGGCGTCGTCCAGGAATCCTGCCCAATTTGAAGCATAGACGCCTTAAGGTGATCGGCTGATAATTGCCGT
>CAVREM010000115.1:0-63174 GCA_963720005.1 uncultured Acidobacteriota bacterium
CCACGCTCGGCCTGGCCGAGGACACCTGGGCGCTCAACGAGGGCGTCATCGACGACGGCACTTCCTGCAGCAGACCTACGACATCGACGCGCGAGCGCGAGGCGATGTTCTTCGCCGCGCTGGACAAGCTGCGCCGGGCAGCCTGGTCTGCGTGTTCGACGCCACCGACCGCATCCAGCACATGTTCTGGCGCTATCTCGAGCCGGCGCACCCGGCCGGCGCGCGGCGCGAGACGCGCCGAGCACGCGACGCCATCGAGGAGCTCTACGGCACAACGACGCGCTGGTCGGCCGGGTGCATGGAGCGGCTGCGGCCCGGCGACGTGCTGATGGTGCTCTCCGACCACGGCTTCACGTCGTTCCGCCGCGGCGTCAACCTCAACAGCTGGCTGCACGCCAACGGCTACCTCACGCTCAAGCCGGGCACCGACGGATCGGCGCGAGTGGCTGCGCGACGTCGACTGGTCGCAAGACGCGGGCCTATGCCCTCGGCCTGACCGGGATGTTCCTGAACGTCGGGGGCGCGAGGCGCAGGGCATCGTCGAGCCGGCGACGAGGCGACGCGCGCTGAAGGCACGAGATCGTCGGCGAAGCTGACGGGCCTGCGGGACGACGAGACGGGGACGTCGGCATCACCGAAGCGTTCGACACCGCGCGGCTCTACCGGGCCCGTACCTCGAGAACGCCCCGGACTTGCATCGTCGGCTACAACGCCGGCTACCGGACCTCCTGGGACTGCGCCACCGGCTCGTCGCGGGCCCCGTCTTCGAGGACAACGTCAAGGCGTGGAGCGGCGACCACTGCATCGATCCGCGGCTGGTGCCGGGCGTGCTGTTCTGCAACCGCCCGATCGACGCGACGACCCGGCGCTCATCGACATCGCGCCGACCGCGCTGCAGCTGTTCGGCATCGAGCCGCCGGCTACATGGACGGCAAGCTGCTGATGCGAGCGCCGCGCGGCGCGTCGCATGAGGACCGCGTGCATGACGCGTCGCGGATGGCCGCTGCTCGCGTCGCTGCGTCGGCTCGCTCGTCGCGCGCTGCGCGCGGCTGCCGGCTGCGGCGCAGCCGCGACGGCCGACGGCAAGCGCGTCATCGTGCTCGGCTTCGACGGCATGGACTACGCGCTCACGCGGACGCTGATGCCAGGGCCGGCTGCCGAACTTCGCGCAGGCTGGCGCGATCGGCGGCGTTCGCGCCGCTCGGGCACCTCGATGCCGCCCCAGAGCCCGGTGGCGTGGTCGACCTTCATCACCGGCCTGGACCCCGGCGGCCACGGCATCTTCGACTTCATCCACCGCGATCCGGAGACGATGATGCCGTACCTCTCGACGTCGAGGACCGAGAGCGCGCTCGCGGACGCTCAAGATCGGCAAGTGGCAGTTCCCGCTGTCGGGCGGCACGCGTGGAGCTGCTGCGCCAGGGCCAGCCGTTCTGGGAGGTGCTCGAGCAGCACGGCATCGAGACGACGATCGTCCGCATGCCGGCCAACTTCCCGCCCTCGGGCACCGCCACCCGCGAGCTGAGCGGGATGGGCACGCCCGACATCCTCGGCACCTACGGCACCTTCTCGTTCTACACGTCGGAGCCGTTCCGTCGGCGGGCGGACGCTGTCCGGCGGCGCGTCTATCCGGTGGACGTCGCCGACGACGTCGTGCGCGGCGAAGCTCGACGGGCCCGACAACCCGTTCCGCGTCGACGCGGAGAAGCTCGACGCGCCGACTTCACGGTCTACGTCGATCGCCGACGAGCGCGCCGCGAAGATCGTCGTCGGCGACGAGGAGCGCGTGCTCAAGGTCGGCGAGTGGAGCGACTGGGTGCCGATCGAGTTCGAGCTGGCATGCCGCTGCAGACGCTGCGCGGCATCTGCCGCTTCTACCTCAAGCGGTCGAGCCCGACCTCGAGCTCTACGTCAGCCCGATCAACCTCGACCCGATGGCGCCGGCGATGCCGATCTCGACGCCGGCCTCGTACGCCGCCGAGCTGGCGCGCGGCCACCGGCCGCTTCTACACCCAGGGCATGCCCGAAGACACCAAGGCGCTCAGCGAGGGCGTGCTTCACGCGCGACGAGTTCCTGCAGCAGGCGCGATCGCGGGCGACGAGGACCGCGGCAGTACGACTACGTCCTCGACGCGTTTCACGACGGGCCTCCTGTTCTACTACTTCGGCAATGTCGATCAGGTGTCGCACATGATGTGGCGGCCGCGGGATCCCGGGCACCCCGCCTACGATGCCGCCGCTGACGCGCCGCTACGCGCGACGTCATCGACGAGCTCTACGTCGGCCTCGATCGCGATCGTCGGCGAGACGCTCGACGCGCTCGGCGCCGAGACGACGCTGATCGTGATGTCGGACCACGGCTTCACCTCGTGGCGGCGTCGTTTCATCTCAACACGCTGGCTCAGAGAAAGGGCTACCTGACGCTGCTCGACCCCTCGCGTCGAGGACGACCCGGCTTCTTCCTCAACGTCGACTGGTCGCGCACGCGCGCCTACGGCATGGGCCTCAACGGGCTCTACATCAACCTGCGGGGCGCGAGAGCGATCGGCATCGTCGCGCCCGCCGACCGCGAGCGCGCTGATGGACGAGATCGCCGAGAAGCTGCTCGCGACGGTCGATCCGGCGACCGGCCAGCCGGCGGTCACCAAGGTCTACCGGCGCGAGCAGGTCTACACGGACGCGGGACATTTCGACGTCGCGCCCGACCTCTCGTGGGCTATGCCAAGGGCACGCGCGGCTCCGACGAGTCGGCGCTCGGCGGCTTGCCGAGCGTCATCGTCGACAACATCGACCAGTGGAGCGGCGACCACTGCATGGACCACGAGGCGGTGCCGGCATGCTGCTGACCAGCCGGCCGCTCGCGAGCCGGCGCCATCGCTCGACAACGCTGGCGGCGGCGATCCTGGCGGAGTTCGGCGTCGAGGAGTTTCCGCGTGCGACGCCCGGTCGGAGGGACTCGCAGGGCTCAGGGAGATCAGGAGGACAACAATGTTCGGACGGACAAGATCAAGATCGACAAGGCTCTGCTCGCCAAGGTGAAGCGCTACGCCGACATCGCCGGCTACTCGTCGGTCGAGGAGTTCATCACCCACGCGCTCGAGAAGGAGATGCGAAGCTCGAGGAGGCCGACTCCGAGGAGGAGATCAAGAAGCGGCTGAAGGGGCTCGGCTACATCTCCTGACATGACCTGTTGAACGCGCGTCGACTCGTGGCCATTGTCGGCGTCGCGCTGTTGCTCCCTTCCAGTCGCTGCCGCCGCTCGTCGGCCTGACGTCGTGTCGCTGTCGGCGGCGATCGGCATGCTGCTGGTCGTTCCGCGCGACCTCGAACCAGGCGCGATCGCGGCCGTGAAGCGGAAGATCCACGCCTGCATCTTCGAGATCCGGCTCTTCAACGACGACCTGCGGGCGATGTTCCGCGCGCAAGGTCGAGATCCTGCGCCACAACCTCACGTACCTGCGGCTGTCGCTCGGCCCGATGCTGTGGATGATCGTGCCGCTCATGCTGCTCATCGCCCAGCTGCAGTTCTACTACGGCTACGACGGCCTCGAGCCCGGACCAGCAGGTGCTCGTCAAGGTGGCGCTAAGGAGGGCGCGTCGCAGCCGGCGTCCCTGCCATCGCCTCGAGGCGCCGCCGGGCTTCGCGTCGAAACGCCGCTGGTCTGGATTCCCGTCCGAGCGCGAAGCGGCCTGGCGCGTGGCGGCCGAGCAACCGGGTGACTACCAGCTGACGGTGACACTCGGATGGCCGCTCGGTCGACCAAGCAGTTCCGCGTCTCCGATCGCGTCGGGTGGCGGACGCCGGAGCGGCTCGAGCGCGGGTTCGTCAATCAGCTGCTGTATCCGGCGGAGCCACCATCGACCGACGTGCCGATTGAGGCGATTACGCGTCACCTATCCCGAACGCGAGTCGAGCCTGCTGGGGTGGCAGACGCACTGGATGATTGCGTTCTTCGTGTTGTCCCTCGTGTTCGCCTTCGCGTTGAGAAAGCGGTTTGGGGTGGTCATTTAGGTCGGGTAGGCGGGCTTGTCCCGGTCGGTCGGTCCGGGGGTGAGGAGGACTCGTGAGTCGAACTCCCGTTGGTTGCTGGGCGATCGTTGTGGTGGTGGGCGTTTCGTGTTCGGGACGACCGAGTCGGTGGGCCGCGCCAATGTGATCCGGCTGGTTGATTTGTTCGACCCAAGAAGGTGGAGGGCGCGGCCGCCCGCGGACCGACTCCGGACCGAGTTGCGGTTCGACGGGCCGCCGCGCCGCGTCTGTCCCCGAAGCTGGCGGCGACATACGGCTGGCAGGCGGGACCCGGTGTCGCGGGGCTGACAGTCAGGCAATCCGGTCAGTTGTCTGGCCGTTCGACGACCGACGTCCCCCTCATTCACCTCGAACGAACGACAGGGCTCGACGCGCCGGACATGCTGCACTCGGTCGAGGTCCGCATGCGCGCCTCCGGGGGGCGCGAACCTCGCGGTTCAGACGAGCGCGGCCGCCACGTTGAACTTCGACGGCCTGCGCGCGTCCGCGGGCCAGGGACTCTGGCCCCTGCAGTCGCCGCTTCAGGCGGGCGATGAGGTTCAGACCTACACGCTGACCCCGCTCGCGCCCATCGCGTTGTCGCGCGTTCGCCATGTGGTGATTCGACCAACGGACGCCTCCGGCGCCTCGTTTGCCATCGAATCGATTCGTCTCGTGAGTCGGCGCGAGCACCTCGCCTCGATTCCGGCAGGCGTGGGATGGCATGGCCTTCGTGACATCTATCGCGAGTCGCTCGGTGGCCCATGCGCCAGAAACGATTCGTCTCGATGTGCAGTTGCCGGACCGTCCATGGCTGGACCTGGCCGTGGGCACGGTCGAAGACGGGCCCGTGACGTTCCGTGTGAGCGCCCGGCCGCAAGGCGCGACGGATGCGGCCTCGGCTATCGAAGTCGACTACACCGTGACCCGCCCGAATCGTTGGGATCCCTTATCCCATCGACTCTCGCCCATTGGCCGGTCAATCCGGTGACGTTGTCGTTCGAACTTCCGCTCGGAGATTCCGAGGGGCGCTGGGGTTCTGGGGGCGCCCGTCGATTCGCGCGCTCGGCGGCCGGCCACAGACGGCCCGACCCGCCGCCACCGGCGACGGAACGCCGCCCCAGGGCGTGATCATCGTGCAGGCCGACACGCTGCGCCGGGATCACTTGTACGTGGTACGGGCATTCACGTGAGACCGCCCCATTCCTAGCGCGCATGGCCAAGGAAGGTGCGATCTTCAATCAACGCCATCGCGAACGCGAGCTGGACCAAGGTGTCGAGCCCGTCGATTCTCACCGGCCTCTATCCGACGACACATGGCGTCGCCCGCCAAACCGATCGGCTGCCTTCGTCGGCCACGACCATGGCGGAGGCGTACCGGAGCGCGGGCTACGCCACGTTGTCGCTGTCCTCGGTGCCGTTCACCGGGCAATACACCAACCTGCACCAGGGCTTCGAGGAACTTCACGAGAGTGCCTCGCTGCCGGAGCTGGCACACCGCTTTCGGCAAAGACCGGCCGAGAATACGTGATCGACTGCTCGCCTGGATCGAGCGTCATCGTGAAGTGCCGTTCTTCGCGTATCTCCACATCTTCGATCCGCACTCGCCGTATGAACCGTACGCCCCCTACAACACGAAGTGGTCCGACCCCGCGCGCATGGAAGCCCATCGTCAGCGCATGGAAACCGTGATGAAGGTGGTCGAAGATCCCTTCATGCGCCAGGTCGGCTTCCCGAACCGTGCGGAGCTGGAGAAAGTGAAGTTGGATCCCGCACGGATACGTCGCGCAGGAGCTGGATTGGTACGACGGATCGATCCGCGGCATGGACGCTGAGCTGGGGCGACTCTTCGAGCAGCTTCGACCGGATGGGCCTGGATGAGCGAACGCTCGTAGTCGTGACGAGCGACCACGGCACCGAGTTCCTGGATCACGGTCGCTTCTGGCACGGCCAGAGCGTGTACGGCGAGCTCACCAACATTCCGCTCATCCTCCGGTGGCCGGCGCGCGTGCCTGCCGGGCGCGCGATTGACGACCTGGTCCAGATGATTGACATCATGCCGACGATGCTGGATTTGACCGGCATCGCGCATCCCGAGGGCATACAGGGCCAGTCGCTCCTGCCGTTTCTTCGGCAGAGGCCTCCGCGGGCCCGGGCGGGTGGCCGGGGTGGACGCCTCGCCCCGCGATCTCCGAACGGGTGCCGACGACAGACAATCCGCCACCGTCTCAGATGCGCGAATCCGTGTCGATCATCGACGGCAACTGGAAGTTGATTCACAACACGGTGCGACCGGATGACCTGCCGGAGTTCGAGCTCTTCGACTACTACCAGGACCCGCTCAACCTGAAGAACGTCGCCGCCGATCACCCGGAGGTCATCGCGAGACTGTCGAAGGCCATCGGCGGCTGGAAGCAGATGGCAACGGCCGCGCGCGTGAAGCCGGACACCGAGTCCACCAAGGCGTTGAGCGCTGAAGAACTTCAGCGCTTGCGTAGTCTCGGATACGTGCGCTGACGCTGCCCACAGTGGCGACTTCCCCGTCGGTCGCCTCGGCGTCCACAGCCGGCACCGCCACCTCAGAGAGAGATGGCATCTTCGCGCTCGGAGGCAGGCGTGGGCCGACGCTCACCGGACTGCTGCAGGAGCTTGGCGACGAGTGCGGTCCATCCAGTCTGGTGGCTGGCGCCCACGCCGGCTCCCGTATCGCCATGAAAATACTCATGAAATGGCACCAAGTCGCGCCAGTGCGGGATCCAACTGAAAGATGCGGTCGTCGCCGAAGACGGGTCGGCTCGCCTTGCGGGTCACGCAGGAAAATGCTCGAGAGCCGCTGCGACAGCAGCGCCGCTACCTCCGCGAGCGTGAGCATCTGTCCTGAACGCGCGGGGCATTCGACGCGCGAATCGCATCGCCGAAGTAGTGGTGAAACTTCTGCAGCGCCTCGATGAGCAGGAAGTTGACCGGGAACCAGACTGGTCCCCGCCAGTTCGAGTTGCCGCCGAAGAGTCCATCGGACGATTCGGCCGGCTCGTAGTGCACCCGATGCTCATGACCCTCGACCGTCAGGGTATAGGGCTCGCTCAGCGTGCCGACGCGAGAGGGCGCGCACGCCATACGGTGAGAGGAACTCGCTCTCATCGAGCATCTTCTCGAGCACGCGAGCAGGCGATCCGGCCAGACGACGGCGAGGAGGCGGCGCTCGCGCGCGCCAGGCGTGCGCATGCACGCCACGTTGCGCGTGAGGTCGGCCCGATTGGCGATGAACCATTCCAGCCGTCGCTTGAAGTCCGGCAGCCGATCGAGCGCCTCGGGCTCGAGCGTTTCGACGGCAAACAGCGGAATCAGCCCGACCATCGATCGCACCTTCAGCGGATGACGCGTGCCATCGGGCAGGTGCAGCACGTCGTAGAAGAACCCGTCTTCGTCATCCCAGAGCGAGCTGCCGTCGCCGTCCGCCGTGTTCATGGCGTGGGCAATGTAGAGGAAGTGCTCCCAGAACTTGCTGGCGACGTCCTCGTAGGCGCGATTGCCTTCGGCGAGCTCCATCGCAATCGCGAGCATGTTGAGGCAGTACATCGCCATCCAGCTCGTGCCGTCTGACTGTTCGAGATGGCCGCCGGTCGGCAGCGGCCTCGAGCGATCGAAGACGCCGATGTTGTCGAGACCGAGGAAGCCGCCCTGGAAGACGTTCGTTGCCCTCGGCGTCCTTGCGATTGACCCACCAGGTGAAGTTCAGCAGCAGCTTCTGAAAAACGCGCTCCAGAAACACGCGATCGCCGCGCCGGTCCGCTTCTTCTCGATCTTGTAAACGCGCCACGCGGCCCAGGCATGGACCGGCGGGTTGACGTCGCCAAACGCCCACTCGTAGGCGGGGAGTTGCCCGTTGGGATGCATGTACCACTCGCGCAACATGAGCACGAGCTGTTCCTTGGCAAACTCGGAGTCCACCAGCGCCAGCGGCACGCAGTGAAAGGCGAGATCCCAGGCCGCGTACCAGGGATACTCCCACTTGTCGGGCATCGAGATGACGTCGGCGTTGTAGAGGTGCGCCCACTCGATGGTTGCGGCCACGCCGACGCTCCTCCGGCGGTGGCGGCTGTGCCGGATCGCCGTTGAGCCAGTCGCGAACACAAAGTGGTAGAACTGCTTGGACCACAGCAGGCCGGCGAACGACTGACGCATGACCAGCTGGGCGTCGGCGCTGAGGGTGTCGGGAATGATCGTGGCGTAGAACTCGTCGGCTTCTTCGCGGCGGAGATCGAACAGCCGATCGAACTCGACGCCGAAGGGCCGTCGCCGAAGCTGGCCGCCGCCCGATCGGTGAATCGCAGCCGCAAGGTCAGCGAGCCACCAGCACCAATCTCGCAGAAATAGCGCGCCGCCGCCTTGGTCCCGGTCTGCTCGGTGCTCAGCGCATCAACCCGTCCGTTGACGACCGCGTCGTTGATGCCGTCCTTGAATGGCCCGGGCGCGTCGCTGCCGAACAGCCGCCGAGTGTTGGTCTCGTTCTCGGTGAAGAGGACGTTGGGCAGGCCGTCGCAGTACAGATACCGGCGGCCATACCGCGGCTCCTCGAGCGCGATAACCGAAGCGCCCGCTCGAGACGACGCCTGGTGCAGAACCGGCTTGTCCACCGTCTCGCTCCACGACCAGTGTATTGCGGAACCAGACGGTCGGCAGCACCTGCAAACGGGCCGCCTCGGGTCCACGGTTGTGCACGGTGATCCGAATGGCAAGATCGTCGGGACCGCCCTTCGCGTACTCGGCGAAGACGTCGAAGTATCGATCGCCTTCGAACACCCCCGTGTCGATCAGCTCGAACTCAGGCGCCTGCACGCCCGCGACGCCGGTTCTCCTCGACGAGCTCGGCGTAGGGAAACGCCGCGCTGGGGATATTTGTATAGCCACCGCATGTAGGAGTGGGTCGGTGTGGAGTCCAGATAGAAGTAGTACTCCTTGACGTCCTCGCCGTGATTGCCTTCGCTGCCGGTGAGCCCGAAGAGCCGCTCCTTGAGAATCGCATCGCTGTTCGTTCCAGAGCGCCAGCGCGAAGCAGATGCGCTGGTGCCGATCGCAGATGCCAGCCAGGCCGTCTTCGTTCCAGCGGTAGGCGCGCGACCGCGCGTGATCGTGGGGAAAGTAGTCCCACGCCGTGCCGCTGGGCGCTGTAGTCCTCGCGCACCGTGCCCCAGGCACGCTCGCTCAGATACGGGCCCCAGCGCTTCCAGTACTGCTGTCGACTCCGGTCCTCATCGAGCCGGCGTGCTTCTGCGGTCACAGCCACCTGTTCCCTCCAATCGGAATCGTCAATGCGGAGCGCCGTTTACGCCGCGCGGCGGCTCGTTTCAGGCGTGGTCGCGCGGAGAGCTAATCAGGCTACAGCAGAACCTTACATATACTTAACGGCAAGGTGTGTTGGACGTTCAAGCTGCTGACTTCGTCACCATCGGGTTGCTCGTGGCGCTCGAAGGCCTCCTCAGTGCCGACAACGCGATGGTGATGGCGGTGCTCGTCCTGGGGCTGCCGCGGCACCAACAGCGGAAAGCGCTGCGCTACGGCATTATCGGCGCGTTCGCCTTCCGCATTACCGCGACCGTGTTTGCGGCCTACATGATCGAGATCGCCTGGGTGCAGCTGCTCGGCGGGCTCTACCTGCTGTATCTGCCGTATCAGCACTTCTTGGGACACGAGGATGCGGAGCGACGTCGCGCCGATCAAGCCAGCGCGGCCGTGGCTCGGCCTGTCTGCCTTCTGGGCGACCGTCGTCAAGGTCGAGCTCACCGATATCGTGTTCGCCGTGGATTCGATCCTGGTCGCCGTCGCGATGTCGAACAAGCTGTGGGTCATCATCACCGGCGGCGTCCTCGGCATCATCGCGATGCGTCTGGTCGATCGGGCAGCTGCTGGCGCTGATGTCAGCGCTATCCGGCGCTGGTCGACGGCGCGTTCATCATCATCGCGTGGGTCGGCATCAAGCTGCTCGCTCGAGTACTTGCACAGCATCGGGCATCGCTGCATTTCGAGATCCCCGAGTGGCTGTCGCTCGGGCTTGATCGTCGTGATTTTCGTGGCTGCGTTACTGGTACGCGCGGCGCGCACGGCGCCGCAGCGCACTCGGCGAGGACGACGAGGCGGCCGAGCTGCTGAAGAACCAGGCCAAGCGCTGAGATTCCCGCTAAACGCCAAAAACGACTACACTTACGCCGTGCGTGTTCACCTCATCAATCCGAGTCACCTGGCGTTCGGCGTCGCCGTCATTACGCCTCGTTGGCTGTACGTCCTGGCGGCTGCGACGCCGGCCGAGTATGGCGATCCGGTCATCGTGGACGAAACGCTCGAGCAGCTCGACCCCGAGACGCATCGCGCCGGGCGACGTCGTCGGCATCGGCATTCACAGCGGCAACGCGCTGCGCGGCTACGAAGTCGGGCGGCAGGCCCGCGAGCGCGGCGCCAAGGTGATCTACGGCGGCATCCACGCCACGCTGTATCCGAACGAGGCGCTCGAGCTCGGCGGCGCCCACGCCGTGGTCAAGGGCGACGGCGACCGCATCTGGCCGCTCGTCATCAAGGCCTGCCTCGACGGCACGCAGCAGCCGATCTACGAAGGCGGGCGCGTCGAAGGCGGCTCGCTGCTCAAGGCGCGCTGGGATCTGCTGCCGCCCGAGCGCTACATGTGGGCCTCGGTGCAGACCGTGCGCGGCTGCCCGAAGCACTGCTCGTTCTGCTCGGTGTGGCGGACCGACGGCCAGAAGCCGCGCGTGCGATCGAGCGACGCCGTCATCGAAGAGATCGTCGAGCTGCGGCGCAAGGGCTTCCGCTTCATCGCGCTGGCCGACGACAACTTCTATCCGGTGGCGATGAACGACCTGCGGATGGCCGATCGCCGCGCCGACAAGACCACGCTCAACAACCTGCTGGCGATTCGCGCAGGAGCGCTTCGAGCTGATGGAGCGGCTGGCGAAGCTGCCGCGCGACATGGTCTTCTTCACCCAGATCACGATGGAAGCGGCCGAGGATCCCGAGTTCCTCGACGGCGATGAGGAAGGCCAACATCAAGGGCGCGCTGGTCGGCGTCGAGTCGGTGACGCCCGAGGGGCTGAAGGACATCTACAAGGACTTCAACTTCGCCGGCGAAGAGCTGGTCGACGCGGCTGCAGGCGTTCCGCGAGCACGGCGTCCACGTGCTCGGCTCGTTCATCTTCGGGCTGCCGTCGGACCGGCCGGAGACGTTCGAGGCGACCGCGGCGCTCGCGCAGCGCGCCGACGTCACCTTCGCGCAGTTCGTGATGCTGACGCCGTTTCCCGGCACGGTCGACTTCGAGCGCTGGGAAGAAGACATGGCCAAGGAGGGGACGCGCATCGCCGGCATTCCGATCACGCGTCACTGGCTGATTCCGCAGGCGCAGCGCCCGAAGGTCTACTCGCCGCATCCGGTGATGTCGGCCGACGAGATCCGCGACCGCACGCAGGCGGTGTGGGACGAGTTCTACAGCCTGCGCGAACATCTGGAAGCGCTCGAAGCTGCACGCCGACGCTGCGCGGCGCGGCTGGCGTTCGTGCTGATCTCGAAGCTGTATCGCCAGATGTACGCCAACACCGGCATCGCGACCGACAGCGCGCGCGTCTCGCGCGCCGAGAAGTGGGCGCGCCTGCTCGCGCCGCCGACGCGACGGCTGTTTGCCGCGCCGCCGATGCCGGAGCTGCAAGTCCCGAACTGACGTCGCACCACGAACCGCCACAGGTCACAGGGAGACAGAGAACACAGAGCTGTCTTCGTGTAGAACGGTCTGTCGAAGCAACGCGTTCTCTGTGTCGGCCACGGTGTTCGCACGCCTCTCGGTGACGCGTTCGTGCGGAGCGACGATGAGCAGCTGGCCATCGCTGTCCTGTCATCGCCTGACAGCGCCGGCCCGGCATCGACTGGCCGTCGTTCCGCGGACCCGGCGCGAGCGGCGTGGCCGAGGGCGCGCCGGCGCCGACGACCTGGGACGTCCCGGCCAACAAAACGTCAAGTGGCGCGTCGCCGTGCCCGGCCTCGCGCATTCGAGTCCCGATCGTGTGGGGCAATCAGGTCTGCACGGCCAGCGCCGTCAGCGGCCAGCCGACCCGCGAACTCAAGGTCGGCCTCTAC
Organism: uncultured Acidobacteriota bacterium; assembly: GCA_963720005.1. Lineage (GTDB taxonomy): Bacteria > Acidobacteriota > Vicinamibacteria > Vicinamibacterales > CAVVIG01 > CAVREM01. Next base: position 12,144 of record CAVREM010000115.1, read on the forward strand.
GGCGACATCGAGTCGGTCGAACGACAGTCGCCGCATCGCTGGCATGGTGATCTGCTTCGACAAGCAGACCGGGAAGCAACTGTGGGAGCGCACCGCGCACACCGGCGTGCCGAAGGTCAAGCGGCACACCAAGTCGACGCACGCCAGCTCCACGCTCGCCACCGACGGCCGGTACATCGTCGCGTTCTTCGGATCCGAGGGCTTGTACGCCTACGACATGAAGGGCAAGCCAGGTCTGGAAGAAGGACTTCGGCCTGCTCGACTCGGGCTTCTTCATGGTGCCCGGATGCGCAGTGGGGCGTTTGCCAGCTCGCCGGTCATCCACGGCAACCGCGTGATCATCCAGGTCGACGTGCAGAAGGGCTCGTTTGTCGCGGCGCTCGACCTGGCGACCGGCAAGGAGCTGTGGCGCACGCCGCGCAACGACGTGCCGACGTGGAGCACCCCGCGGTCTACTCGGAGGGCGCGACGCCGCAGGTCATCGTCAACGGCTGGAAGCACATCGGCGGCTACGACCTCGGCACCGGGAAGGAGCTGTGGCGGATGACCGGCGGCGGCGACATCCCGGTGCCGACGCCGATCGCGTCACACGGGCTGATCTTCATCACCAACGCCCACGGCGGCAAGTCGCCGGTCTATGCCGTCAGGCCTACAGCCGACGGCGACATCACGCTTAAGGAACGGAAACGTCCAACGCGCACATCGCATGGAGCTGCGGCGCGGGACGGCGCCTACATGCAGACGCCGCTCGTGTACGGCGACTTGCTGTACGTCTGCAAGCGACAACGGAGTGCTGTCAGCGTGTTCGACGTCAAGACCGGGCAGCGCCACTATCCAGGCGCGCCTGGCCGATGGCCGGACGGGCTTCAGCGCGTCGCCGGTGGCGTCGAACGGGCGGATCTACTTCACCAGCGAGGAAGGCGACGTCTATGTGGTCAAGGCGGGGACGACGTTCGAACAGCTCGCGGTCAACCCGCTCGGCGAAGTCGCGATGGCGACGCCGGCGATTTCAGATGGCGTCGATGTTCTTCCGGACGCGCAGTCACTTGGTCGCCGTGCAAAATCCTTAGGAGGGCGCCTTTGGCTTGTGCCGCGAGTATGGCCTGAACGAGCTCTTCGGGTATGCGCAGGCCCTCTTTGTAGGCATCGCAGGCGCGTCTTGCCAGCCTTGATGGTGGCGCGGTACTGCTCCAGATACGTTCGACAGTTACGGCAGCGGGACAGGTGGAGCTCGAAGGTCGCCAGCACCTCCGCCGGCAGTTCCCCGGCGACGTAATCGCCGAGGAATTCATCGCACTCGCGGCATTTCACAGCTCACCTCGTCCGAGATGGGGCGCCAGCAGCGTGCGCAAGCGCGGCTCGGGCGCGGTGGAGACGAATTTTGACGGCGTTCGGCGTCGTATCGAGCACGCGGGCGGTTTCCTCGGTGTCTAGACCTTCGATGTCGCGCAGCACCAAAACGGTACGGAAGCTCTCCGGAAGCTCGTCGATGCGGCGACGCACCAGCTCCTGTGTCTCAGCCCGGGACACGGCCTCGTCGGCCGTGCTCGCCCACGAGGAGAATTTCTCGGCGTAGTGGCCGTCGGCCAGAAACGCCGGCAGCAGCGGCTCGATCGACTCTTCGGGCTTGCGCTTGCGGGTGCGCAGCTTCATCAGCGCGCTGTTGACGACGATGCGGTGCAGCCAGGTAGAGAGCTTCGCGTCGCCGTGGAAGTTTTTGAGGCTGCGAAAGGCGTTCAGGAACGCGTCCTGGATGACGTCGCGCGCGTCCTCGTCGGTGCCGACGATGCGCCGGGCGACGGCGAGCAGGCGCGGCGAGTAGGTTCGGACCAGCTCTTCATAGGCCGCGTCGTCACCTGCGCGAAGCCTCGAGAGGAGCTCTGTTTCGTCAACGGCAGGGTCAGGGCGTGTATCGCCCTGACCCTGATCGAGTGTTTGCGGCAACCTACCCCTTATTGAATACCAACTTGCGGGTGTTTTCACCCCGCGGTGTGGTTCGGGTCGTCGTCACGGTCAGCGTGCTCCCCGAGACGCTGTAAACATCCTTGGTGTCGATCTCGAATTCGCCCTGTTGCGTCGTGATGGACTGCTTGCCGGCGATCACGAGGTTGGCGCCGTCCCAGCTGGCCTTGCTCTTCGATTGACCCATGGCCGTCTTGTTGACGCTTTCGCTGCCATCCAGCTTGTACACCGCTGTCTGCGCGCCATTGGCCAGCGTGCTTTCGACGGTCAAATCCGCGCCGGTCTGCTTGATGACCAGCTTGGTCGGCGTCCCGCCGCCCCCCCGGCCGCCGCCACCCCGGCCTCCGCCGCCGCCACCACCGCCACCGGGCGGGGCCGGCGCCGGGTCACTTTTTGCCTCATCGAACGTCCAGGTTCCCGACAAATCGGCCTTGGCCTGCGCCAGCACGAGTGCTGGCACGGCAAGCGCCGCCGCAAGTGCCACTACCACGAACTTTTTCTGCATGGATCCTCCTGAGGATGCCGTCAGTGCGCATACTCTCGGCCGGTCATCAGGATTTACTCGCTTCGCCCAATAAGTTTCGAAAACGGCTGGGAGAACAGGTTGAAACCCAGGACGTTCGGTCGCCAAGTCCAAACAAAGGCCAAAGCCCACAGACGCCTGCGGCGTCGAGTGCACAACCGCCAAGGAGGACAGTTCAAAACCCAGGCTCCCCACGCGCTGCAACACCGCTCGGACGCTGAAACGGTCTTGAGGGAAACGAAGGAATCGCGACGGTGGCTACGCTTCCTCACCAGGTGCAAGCTGGCGCGACATGATGCTGTCGGACCGCTCGAAGACGAGGCGAGGCAACTGGCGGCGATCTTCGCGACGATTTACATCAAGCGCAAGAGGACCGTGCAAGCCAGGAAAGCGGGTTCGAACTGAGCTCCTTTGCGGTTTTGAACTTGGCGCCGAAGGCGCCTCGCAGCCTAGAATACCCGCATGTCTCATCGTCCTGTTCACGCGGAGAGTCTCCCGAAACCTGTTGGCCCATACTCGCCCGGGATGGGCTTCGAGCGTCTCGTCTTCGTTTCCGGGCAGGGCGCCACCGATCCTGCGACGGGTGAACTCGCCGGCGCGGATGCCGCGGCGCAAACAGAGCAGTGCCTCAAAAACCTCGAGGCGATTCTCAAGGCCGCCGGCTCCGGCCTGCAGCACGTCCTGCGTTGCGGCGTGTTCCTCATCGACATGAACGAGTTTCAGCAGATGAACGCCGCGTACTCCCGCGTCTTCGGCGAGCATCGCCCCGCCCGCACGACCATCCAAGCCGCCGGGCTGCCGGGGGACGGGCTACGCGTCGAGATCGACTGCATCGCTTACGTTCCATAAGCGAAGTCCCAACCGGCGAGAGACCAAGTTCAAACCGGTGACGCCTCGGCGCCGAGTTCAAACAGCAAAAGGACCCGGTTCAAACCGGCCGCGCAAGCTGCTGGGGAGGGAGGCGGCCGCCCTGTAAGCTGTAACGATGGCTCGTTTCAAGCTGACGCTCGAGTACGCCGGCACCCGCTACTCGGGGTGGCAGAAGCAGAAAAACGCACGGACGGTGCAGGGAGACCTCGAACTTGCGATCGCCGAAACTCTGAATACCGACGATTTCGATTGTCAGGGATCGGGGCGCACCGACGCCGGCGTGCACGCGCTGATGCAGGTCGCACACCTCGAGGCGCACATGCCGATGCCATTCGAAACGTTTCGACGCCGGGTCAACGAGGCGCTGCCGCCGGACATCAACCTGCTGTCGATTGCGAAGGCGCCTCACCGCTTCCACGCACGCCATCATGCCGTCGGACGAAGCTATCTCTATCAGGTGGCGCGACGTCGGACGGCATTTGCCAAGCCCTTCGTGTGGTGGGTCAAGGAGCCGCTCGACCTCGCCGCTATGCAGGATGCCGCCGCACGCTTCACTGGCAGGCACGACTTTCGCTCGTTCAGTGATGACGATCCTGAAGACAAGTCCACGGCTGTGCTGATCGAAGAAGTGTCCGTGGGTGAAGACGGCGACCTCATTCTGGTTCGTGTCGAAGGGTCGCACTTTCTCTGGAAGATGGTGCGTCGGATGGTAGGCGTGATCGTCGAGGTCGGGCGCGGTGGACTGAAGATCGAAGAGGTCGATGATTTTCTGCGAGAACCGTCAGCGACTCCCGCCAGGCTCACCGCGCCAGCCTCAGGACTCTTTCTCGAGCGCGTGTTCTACGACGGCGACCCTCGCGACCTGCCGCTGGTGGCGGGGATGCCGGTGGCAAGTCCAATACCGTCAAAACGACCAGTCCACAAAGAGGACGGGTAAGGCGCCAGACGCTGGGTTCTGAACTACTTTCGGGTGGCGCCCGAGCCCTGTCCGACCACCTGCATGGCCGTCGTGATCATCGACGCCACGTCCGCGACGTTGGCGGGAAGGATAATCGTGTCGGCGTTGTGAATGACGCGGCCGAATTCGCTGATGTATTGCTCGGCCACCCGCAGCTGAATGGCTTCGGTGCCGCCCTCGACACGCGTCGCGTCGGCGACGCGGCGGATGCCCTCAGCCGTGGCCGTGGCGACGGCGAGGATGGCTGAGGCCTGACCTTCGGCCTCGTTAATCTGTTGCTGCTTGCGTGCCTCCGAGGCCTTGATCGTTTCCTGCTTGGCGCCCTCGGCGTTGTTGATCGCAGCGTCCCGCTGCCCCTCGGAGGTGAGGATGACGGCGCGCTTTTCACGCTCGGCGCGCATCTGCTTTTCCATGGCCGCCAGGACGTCGCTCGGCGGCGTGATGTTCTTGATCTCGTAGCGGAGCACTTTCACGCCCCACGGCTCGGTGGCCTTGTCGAGCTCGGCGACGACCGACGTGTTGATATTCGTGCGCTCCTCGAAGGTGCGGTCGAGATCGATCCTGCCGACCTCACTGCGCAGCGTTGTTTGCGCGAGCTGCGAGATGGCGAACATGTAGTCAGCGATGCCGTAGGACGCACGCTCCGGGTTGAGGATCTTCAGATAGAGAACGCCATCGACTTGCACCTGCACGTTGTCGCGCGTGATGCAGACCTGTGCCGGGATGTCCACGGCGCTCTCCTTCAGCGAGTGCCGGTAGCGGATCACATCGAAGAAGGGGATGAGGATGTGGAAGCCAGCGCCCAGGGTCCCTGAGAAGCGCCCCAGTCGTTCCACGACGTAGGCGCTCTGCTGGGGCACGACGATGGCGGTTTTGGCGAGGATGATGACCGCCATCGCCGCGAAGAGAATCAGTGACAATCAGTCCGCCTTCCATGTGCTCCTCACTCGGGCTGTATGCCCACAGTCAGTCCTTCGACACGAACGACGCGACAGCGCGCTTCGGGTTCGATGGCCGCGGCGGCGTCGTTGCGCGCGGTCCACAGCGTCCCGCGCAGATCGACGCGGCCCAGTTCGCCGGGCCTGATACGTTCTCGTGGAATGGCAATCTCGCCGAGCAAGTTGTCCACCTCGATGGTGCCGCGTCTCAGCCGGTTCTGAAGCCGGCCTCTGAACAGAAACAGGTAAGTCAGCGAGGCGACGCTGAAGAGCAGCCACTGGCTGAGCGCCGACCCGACGAGGCCGATGCCTTCGAGGACGCCCACGGTTATCGCCCCGAGGCCGAAAAACAGGACGAAGAAACCGGCGGGCGTGACCAGTTCGATCACGAGCAGCACAAGGCCGCCTGCCAGCCACATCCACCAGGTCACGCGCGGATTATATGCTGGCTCAACTGTTGCGGCTTGCCCCACGGCCGCGCACGCGACAGTCGACCGAGCGAAGACCAGCGAGTCGGGCTGGCAGGGCAGGTAGGACTCCGAAGGCGGGTGTGCACGGGGGTGCTGGCGGTGGTCATCGTCGCGTGGGCAGCGATCTCCGCCCAGCAGCCGGCGGCGACACTCACCGCACTGGCCATCCTTCCGGCCGACACTTTCACCACTGGACCACCAAGCGGCGCGTGGCTGCGTGCCGACGCACTCGGGGCGGCGCAGTTCCTGTCGCAACCGGTGCAGGGGGTGTCATCGCTGTCGCCGGCGGATGACGATGCGTGGTTTGCGCTGAGCGATAACGGCTTCGGTGCGAAGGCCAATTCGCCGGACTACATGCTTCGCATCTACAGGCTGGCGGTGGAGTGGGGAAGCGCGGCGGCGGCCGGCAGCGTCACGCTGCAATCGTTTCTGCAGTTCGCCGACCCTGATCGTAAGCTGCCGTTCCGGATCATTCGCGAGGCGACCACCGAGCGGTGGCTGACCGGCGCGGATCTCGATCCGGAGTCGATGGTGCGGCTGGCCGACGGGAGCTTCTGGATCGGTGACGAGTTCGGTCCATTTCTTCTTCACTTCGCAGCCGATGGGCGGTTGCTCGATCCACCCTATGAGATTCCACAGCTGCGAAGCCCGGATCACCCGCACCTGCCGCCGGCCGACGCTGGACAGCCGAGCGCCGCCACGGTGCGCAGGAGCCGCGGCTTCGAAGGGCTGGCACACTTTGGCGATGACCTCTACGCGGTGATCGAAGCAGGAACCGGCGCGGATGCCGATGCCGCGCTCATCTTCGAATTCGACCTCCCCTCGCGCGCCTTTACCGGCGTGTCGTGGCGTTTTGCGCTCGCTGGCGCCGATCACGCGTTGACCGAATTCGTCGCGCTGGCGCCGATTTCTTCGAGCTGTGGCTCCCGCTTTCTCGCCGTCGAGCGAGACGGCGGACACGGCGCTGCGGCGAAATACAAACGCGTCCACGAAGTGCATCTCGCCGGCCGCTCGTTGACGTCGCGCGTGGTGGCGGACCTGCTCGATATCGCCAACCCGCAAAGAATCGGCGGCCATGCCGAGCGCTTCACCTTCCCGTTCATCACCACCGAGGCTGTCTGGCCGGTTGGACTCGGTGAGATCGTGCTGGCCAATGACAACAATTTCCCGGCCGGCGGGGGCCGCCCCGGCGCGGCGCGCGACGCGACCGAGTTCATCCAGTTGAAGCTCACGCGGCCTCTCTGTGAGGGCTGAGGGCGGCCGTGCGACAAGGAGCCCAACGGCCAAAATCAGCATTTCAAACCCAACCACCAGTGCAAAAACGAGCAAGGACCACGATCAGAGTCGCCGTCCCGAACTCCCGTTGGTTTGAACTGGAAGTGCTGCCGGTTCGGAACTGAAGGCGTAGAGGACACGCGGTTTGTTATGATTGACAGTTCCGATGCCCAGAATTCTTGTAACCAATGACGATGGCGTGCATTCCGAGGGGATTCAGGCGCTTGCGGCCGCCCTCGAACCCCTCGGCGAGGTCATCGTCGTCGCGCCCCACGCCGAGTCGAGTGCGATTGGCCACGCGCTGACACTGCGGCGCCCGCTGCGCATCGAATCCTTCCGGCCCGGGTATTACGCGGTGGACGGCACGCCCACCGATTGCGTCAATCTGGGCATCGCGGTGCTGCTCAAGAACGAGATGCCCGATCTCGTCGTCTCAGGCATCAACACCGGGTGGAATCTGGGCGACGACATCACATATTCGGGCACCGTGGCCGGCGCGCTCGAAGGCGCGCTGTTGGGAATTCCGGCTATTGCCGTGTCACTGGCGCGGTCGCGCGATTACGTCTTCGACTTCGGCCCCTCGGCGCAGGCGGCGGCGCTGCTCGCCGACCTGGTGCTGCAGCATGGGCTGCCAGACCGGACCTTTCTGAACGTGAACGTGCCGAAGGGCATCCCGCGCGGATTCAAGCGGACGGTCCAGGGCAAGCGTAATCACATCACGAAGATCTCGGAGCGCACCGACCCTCGCGGCAAGCCGTATTACTGGATCGAAGAGGGCATCGACGACTGGACGCCGCACGATCTGAGCGACTACCACGCGTGCAAGGAGCGATATATCTCGGTGTCGCTCCTCAGTCCGGATATGACGGCCTACTCGTCGATGGAGCAGTTGGCGCAGTTGCCGCATGCCAGAGGGGTTTCCCGTTCAGGGGTGCGGAGCGCTGAACGATTGAACATGTGAGCCCTTTCTGGGTTACACTGACGGTTCTGCTTTCGGGGCGTGGCTCAGCTTGGTAGAGCGCTCGGTTCGGGACCGAGAGGTCGCTGGTTCGAATCCAGTCGCCCCGACCAACTCCTTCACTTCGTTCGGTCCACTGGTCGGCGCGACGGCTTCAGGCATCGCGCGGCTACGCCGTCGCGACTCGGCACGAATCCAGTCGCCCCGACCAAAATCCAAAAAACATCCACCTTCATGCGGCCATTCGGCGGCAGCACCACCGTCTGGTGAGTCGGGCAGCGGTAGAAGTGCCAGTTGCCCTCGGAAGCAAGTAGGTCAATGGCTGACCGCGCGTAGGGCATCCGTGTGCTCGCGCGCCGGGTCACTCCCGATAGAGTCATATCGATTCTTCGTCGCGACCCAACGCCAGAATCAGCCGTGTCGCGAAGCGCCGTCGGCTGCGTGTGCTTCGACGCGTGGCGACTGTTATGGCCTGACTTCGTACAGGGTATTGAAGGGATTCTCCAGCGGCACACGCCGGACACTACTGAAGCCTCCCTCCGCGCACAATTCGCGCAACTTCGGCTCGTGCAGGCCAACGGTTCCCAGCCCGACGCCTCCATTGCCAAGTGATGTGGTCATGCAGTAGAGCACGCTGAAGCCATGAAACATGGCGCCGAGCGCCCCGACGTTTTGCTCAAGCCTGTCCGAACAATTGATCTCCAGGCATACGTAGATGCCATCGTGACGTAGCGCTGCTCGATGGAGCGCAACAAGCGGAGGGGATCAGCAGCGTCGTGAACGACATCGAACGTGGTGACGACGTCATACTGCTCGGGCAGGCCATCCGACGCGTCGAGCTGTTGAAAGCGCACCCGGTCGGCGACTCCAGCTGATTGGCGTTCGTCGTCGCCCTGTCAACTGACGGCTCAAACACGTCGTACCCGACGTAGCGCGAGTTGGGAAACGCCTGCGCCATCTTGATGAGGCCACGCCCACGCCCGCAGCCGACATCCGCCACCAGTGCGCCCTCGTTGAGCTTCACCTGCACGTCGTGCATCGCAGGAATCCACTGCTGCGTGAGCAGGTTCTCGAACCAGCCCATCGAGAATCGCTCCATGCCATCCCAGAAGTGCGCATCGTAGGCGGACTGCGGCACTCCGCCGCCCTGACGGAATGATTGTGTGACTTGGTCGAGGACGCCTGCCATCGCAGGAAGCATCTCGTAGACGCCGCCGAAGAAGAAGGGACCAGTCTCCTGCGCGAGAGCGGGCACGTGCTCGGGGGGTAGGGTGAAACGCCAGGTTGCCGAGTCGTAGTCAATGTACCCTGCCGTCGCCATTCCTCCGAGCCACTCGCGCGCGTACCGCTCATTGATGCCAGTCCGTGAGGCGAAGTCTGCGCTAGTCACGGGACCGCTGGCGGCAAGCTCCTTGAACAGTCCCAGACGGTCACCGATCGCAGCGAGCAGAGTGACCAACGTGGCGCTCGTGTCGCTGAGCACCTTGCCCACGAATTGCTCCACCTTCGTCTGGTCTACAACGGGTGGGGGTTGCATGTCACACCTTCCTTCCACCTTGAGGAGCGCACGTTCAACTAGCGGTAGGCCAATCAGAGTATCTCGGCGTAGGTTGAAGTCGCGGCCCGACGCGATTCTCGCAAGCAAGGACGACCTCCGGAATCCTTTAATGAGAGGCGTTGGCTGCTCGAGCGCGCCGCGCGCGCCGGGATCATGCCGACCTAACAACGCCGCGGCAGGAGGCCGTCGTTCGTGACAGCCGACACACAGTAGCGAATAAGTCCTGTGTAGTCGCTAGCGTTAGCTATTCAGATGGCGCCGAGGGTGTTGAGTCCGATGCCAGGCCTATTGTGAGGTGGCTTCTAGAGATGTGGCGTTGGGCCAACTGCCAGGTGCGCGGATTGTCAAGCACCTCCCAAGGAGGGCAGTGGTCTAGTCTGAATCTTCAGCCGTAGGAGTCTTGTCTTCGGGATCGACGGGCCATTCGCCACCACACGCGGAGCAGGGGGGCCTGGAACCTTCAGATTATAGCTGAGTTGGCATCCAGCAACACTCGGGCTCCCCACGATCCTTCACCTGCACCCTCGACCACTACCCAGCGGGTGGTCAGAATTGCCGAACGACTTTGTCTATAGGGCGGCCATGCAACAGAAAGCGGAGGTGGGGTGGTTGACGACGCTACGACAAGATGCAGATGCTTCGCGGGATAGATCGACCACCGCAACAACTATGGCCGCAACCGTTTGGGAACCGCCTCCTCGATTACCCTTATCAATTCGTCGATGAAGTCTTGGCTCCGGCGAAATCGTCGAAGGCTTGCTCCCGCAGCAGCTGATTCAAGCGTCGGTAGAATGATGACTCGCCGCCGTCGGCAAGTCCGTGATCGTGACCCAAATCGGTGGCTGCCGATCGCGTTTGCGTTTGCCCATCGCCATGCGACGCATCGTGGTACGTGGCGAGCTACGAGTGGTACGACTTTCCACGTATAGTTGAGCCGACAAAAGGAACGTCGCGATGACTGCACGCGAGGCTCTCGCTTTCATTCGCAAGCACGGTGTCGTGCTCGAGTCCGCGCGAGGGCCCGTGCCCTCACTGGCGCAAGTCATCGCTGGAGAGCCGGTTCGAGGTAGCTGGTGGTCCCATCCGAAGAGTCATGAGATCTTCGCGGTGACGCGAGCGGTCCGCGACAGCGACGATGTCCTCGTGTGTCGGCTGATCGACGGCAAGATCACGTTTGTCCATCGGCGGTTGTGGCCCGCTCTTGTCCGAGTGGCGGATCGGCTTCCATCAGTTCGCCTCTCGCAACTGCGTGAGGTCCACACCAGGTCGGGACGTCACGTGACCACAGACGTACCGTTCCCCGACTGGGTTCCGTCGAACGTCCGGGCCGTAGCTCGAAGCCTCTCGGAGGGCGCGGCGCTCGCAGCGTTCGCCTGGATCGAATAAAGGAAGCCGCGGCCTAATGCCGGTCCGACGGTGCGGATCGCATCCGAGGTGCGGCGGCGTTTGGTGGTTAAGCGCCTAGCGTCATGACTGACTTGCGCCATGGGCTGCTAGCCTCGGCACAGCGGTGTTCATGACCGGGCAGCCCACTGACACACCGCCAGCCCTGGCCCACAACGTGCGCTACAACAAGGTTCTTCATCAGCATGTCGTGCTTCTGACTGCCAGAACCGAGTCCCAGCCCTATGTGCCGGACGCGGAGCGGTTGACGGTTGAACACCTCGCCCACAACATCGTCTACGCCGTCGTCCGCTATGGGTTCATGGAGACGCCCCCGTGACGCCAAAGGCCTAGCCCCCCTTCGAAGTTGTCCGCTCGCCGTAACTGTTTCTGAAAACGTCCCGTCAGCGTAGTCAGCCGCTACGCAAGCGAATCGCCCGGTGGGGGTGGGCTGACAAGGCGACGGTGAACTACCGCACAGTCGGTGCTTCGGCTAAGATTCAACCGGGAGGAAGCCATGCGTATCTCAACAGCGGTCGTCATGGCAGTGAGCATCTGCGTCGGTGGAACAGCCTTGCTCAGCGCCAAGGGGCCGACAGTAAGACTGACCGTCTCCGGTGGTGGCCTGCAATCCCCGATTGAGGTAACGACTCCCGCTGCACTTGCCCACGTCTGGAGTGACGAGTTCATCGGCGGACCCACAGCACAACCGCCAGCCAGACTCCCGCGCTACCAGATTGCGTTCCATGTGCTGCCCAACGGCAAGCGTGAGCCGAAGGTCATGTATGTCGTGACCTACGTCAGGGACGAGGGTTCAGGCGAAGCCCTCATCTATTTGCCGGGACCCGGCGAGGAGCACTATGGTCTCAATGCGAGCACCATCCTTCGCGCAGGAAGCGGGCGGTGGCACCACGCGGTGCCGTATTGGGCGGCAGCGGTGAATCAGAGTGTGGTGCGCTGAATTGCCTATTTGCCGCCCCACCTGCATGGCGCCCCGCTGAAGCCGAAGGCTGAGAACTGCCCACTCGCAGCATAGAGGACGGCGGGAAGGAGTGCGAGCGCGATTAAATTCGTCCCCGCACGCCGCACCTGAACGGCAAGGTCGAGCGGTCACACCGGGTTGATGACCAGGAGTTCTACCAGCTCCTCGATAAGCACGGGATCACCGACGACATTCACCTGTTCAGCGAGAAGCTGCGGGAGTGGGAGGACTACTACAATTACCACCGGCCTCATTGCGCGCTCGGCGGCCAAACCCCGTACGAGCGGATGATCGCCAAGATGAGAGCGGGAACGTCACCGGCTTCCTAAGAACCTACATTAATCAAACGCATATTTTGGACGGCGGAGCACTCTCCTGGACGACGGTGTGCTCCGGAGCGTAGGCATAGTCTGCGGTGGGTCGATTCGAGTCTCAGCGCGACGTCCGCTAGAGTCTTGCGGGCCGGGGCTCGAGAAGAGCGGGACAAAAGTACAAATCGGCTGACCTGTGCTATTCGTGAGCACAGGCCAACCGAATTGCGTATCAAATCACTTGCGACGCTTGCGCTACAGCCATGGCCAGGGTCCGGTGATCGCGAACGTAACCCCAGGAGTCTGGATGTTGACGAACAGCCACTTGCCATCTGGGCTGAACACGGCGCCGGCCCATTCGCTCTGCTTCAAGTTGCTCGTGAAGCTCTCTCCGGAGGGCCGCGTCAAGGTGCCCAATGCTCCGTCACTGAAATCCGGCAGTGTGAGACTGGTCGTTAGCCGAAGCGACGACGCATGCCAGGACTACGCTGCGGCAGGTGCTGCGGCCCCCGACATTCGGTTGCCTCACTCCACCCTCAGCGCCTCGACAGGATTCAGTGATGCCGCGCGCCGCGCGGGGAAGTAACACGCCGCAAGCCCGACCAGCAGGAGAATCAACGACGCGCTACCGAAAGCGAGCGGATCGGCGGGGCTCAATCCTGCAAGCCCTGCCACGAGCGCGCGTGCCAGCAGCCACGACACCAGCGCGCCAATCGCGATCCCGGCCGCGACCAGCCGCAATCCTTGCATGAGGACGCCGCGAAGGATGTGGCCCGACGCGAGCGCCAAGCGCGACGCGCGTGCCAATCTCGCGTGTGCGCGACGACACGACGAAGGCCATGACACCGTACAGGCCAATGGTCGCGAGCAGCAGCGCGACCAGGCCGAGGATGCCAAAGAGCCGCATGCCAAGTCTGCGCATGCCGGCTTCCGCGCCGGTGGCATCCCGCAGCGTGCGCACGTCGACGAATGCCCCGGGCTCGATCGAACTGATCACGCGCCGCACTTCGCTCAGCAGCGCCGCCGGCGCCCCGGTGGACCGAACGTGAATGACCAGGGGTCTGAACTGGGAGGAGACATGCGGACGCTGCGTGTACGCCGCGTAGTACAGAGGGGTCGGGGCTTCGGTGATCGATCCGTACTTGCTATCAGCGACGATCCCGACAATTTCGGCAAAGGCGTCACGCTCGGAGCGCCTGATGCGCTTGCCAAGCGCCGTCTCTCCAGGGAAGTACGCGCGCGCGAACGCCTCGCTGACAATCGCCACCTCAGGCGAGCCTTCGCGGTCGCGCGCGTCGAATTCGCGCCCGGCGACGACGCGAATCCCGAGAGTGGCGAAGTATGCGGGCCCGACGCTGTTGAGGAACGTCCGCGACCCCACTGTTCCCGGGGCGCGGCCTTCAACCTGCAATCGAGTGGCGCTCGTTTCCGTGCCGAGGGCGAGGATTCCCGCGAAGCTCGATGACTCAATCCCCGGCATCCCGCGGAGCGCATCCACAATGCGTTCGCCGAGGGGCAGTCCGCCGTCGACGGCGTAGCGATCGGCTTCGAGGTTGACGGCCGCCACGAGCCCGCGATCGAGGTCGAAGCCGGGGTGGAGCACCGCGATCCGCATGAGACTTCGGATGAGGAGCGCTGAAATCACGAGCAGCGTGACCGACGCCGCCACCTGCCCGACGACGAACGCGTGACGCATCCACAGCCGGCCGGTGGCGCCGTAGCTCTCGCCGCTCTGAATGTCGGCGACCACATTGCTTCTCGTCGCGCGCCAGGCGGGAACGATGCCGCACAAAAGCCCCGTGGCGAGAACGAGCGCCAGCGCGTAGAAGGCGACCGTCGCATCGACGTCCAGAGAGAGCTGCATCGAACCGAGGCCGGCCGGCAGCGAAATCGTTCGGAGCACTCGCGAGAGCCAGACGAACAGCAGTCCACCGGCGGCGGCACCAAGGCATGCCAGACCGAAGCTTTCCGCCAGCAGCATGCGAATGAGGCGGCCACGACTGGCGCCGAGGGCAATGCGAACCGCGATTTCGCGCTGACGCCGCGACAGCCGGGCGAGGAGCAGGCCAGCAACGTTGGCGCAGGCGCTCAGCAGCACCAGGCCGAACAACGCCAGCAGGACCGAAGAGATGAGAAGCGGTTCCTGCCAGCCGCCAAATTCCCGGACCTGCAGCGGCACCAGCCTCGCAGGTTGTCCCATGCCCCTGTTGTCTTGAGGGTACGCCTGCTCGAGTTGCTGGCCGAGCGTGCTGACGGCCGTCTGCGCTTGCTCGCGCGTCGTGCCAGGCGGGAGACGGCCGAGCACGCCAAGGGCATTGCCGTTGTTGCGGTTGTCGATCGTCGGCAGCACCAGAGCGCTGAGCGGTACGTAAAGGTCAGGAGCGTCGGTCGGGCCGACCGCCCGGTACGACTCGGGCAACACGCCGATGACGTCGAAGGACGCGTTGTTCAACGTCAGTCGCTGGCCGATGACTGCCGGGTCTTCGTTGAAGCGCAATTGCCAGAACCGGAAGCTGAGCACCGCAAGGCGCGGTTGCGTCTCGGCGGCGGCTTCCGCCGCAGTGAACGGCCGTCCGATGGCAGTGGCGACGCCAAGCATCTCGAAGAAGTTCGCCGTCACCGCGAAGCCATTGACGCGCTCCACCTGTTCGCGACCGCGCAGATTCAGCGTCACCCGCCGGAATCCCGCGACCGATTCGAAAATGCCGCTCTCCTGCAGATCGCGAAAGTTCAAGTAGGAGAACTGATTGCTGTTGCCGGGCTCGACGCCCACGACGCGGTTGGGGTCGGCAATCGAGGGCGTGTGGAAAAAGATGGCGCGAACCGCCGTGAAGAGCGTGAGATTGACGCCCAGCCCCAGGCCGAGTGACAGCACGCTGACAACCAGGAGGCCGGGACTGCCGAGGAGCACCCGGGCGGCGCGTCGCACATCCTGCAGCATCGATTCGATCATTCCCGTATCGGACGCTACTTCGCCTCGAGAAGTTCGATGGCCTCGCGACCGGGACGCTCAGCGGACGGCGTCGGCGCGCTTGCGGATTTCGGGCAGCAGGGGATCTTCAGCCGAAGTACCGCGAATCCTGAGGTATTCGGGGTCATCGGCAAAACGCGCGTTCTGCAGTCCCTCGCGGACCAGGCCCTGGTAGTAATACACGACCGGCAGGTACCCAGAGGTCGGTTCTTCGTCGACGAGCATTGACAGCGCCTCGCCTCGCCGCTGAATGCAGCGGTCGAACTCGGAATCGGCCTGCGCGAACGCCTCCGCGGCGAGGTAGGCACGTCCGAGCTCGAAGTGGCCGATCCAGGTGTCGAGCGTTTCATTGGCGGAGGTGAGGATCTTGATCGCCTCGCGCGCGTTCCCGGTTTTCAACGCGATCTGGCCCTCAACGATCCTGCCATGCGCCTGCGGCTCGGCCGGGAACTCGGCCGCGAGCGCCGCCGCAACACTCCGCGCGATATCGATGGCGCCGCCCTCGGCGAGGACTCGCGCGGCGAGGAACCGGACTTCGGCCGCTTTACTGGTGGCCAGCGCCCGCTCCGCGGCGGCCACGGCAAGCGCCTGACGGCCCTGCATCAGGCGCGTATGGGCGAGCGACGTCAGCTTTCTGGCCGCCCGATCGGGACTCTTCGCGGCGAGGTCCGCCGCCGCGCCCTCCTCGAACAACCGCGCGGCGTCCGAAAACCGTCCCTCCAGGAGCGCCAGGTCGGCGATGCCGGAGGCCGACCACGACGCCCCGCGCGAGCTCGTCGTCGCCAGGCTCTTGTAGGTGTCGGCGGCGGACGGCCACTCCCCTTGCCCAATCTGCGAGAACGCGACGGCAAGCGTCGCCAGGTCGCTCGGCTGCTCAATCCCGCGGGCCGCCTGCTCGGCGGCGGGGAAGTCCCCTGCGTAAGCGGTGTACATCGCGAGGTTGCCGCGGAAGATCGTGTGCTTCGGCAGGATCTTGACGGCGCTGCCCATCTCCTCGACCGCCTGGCGAAGGTTCCGCAGCTTGGACGAACACAACGCGCGCTGGTTGAACGCGATCGCGTCTCCGGAGAACCGCTTCGTCATCTCCTCGAATTGGTCGGCGCACTTCTTGTAGTCCCCGGTGAGCCGGAACTGAAAGCCTCGCGTGGCGAGCCGCTCGCGCTCCGTCATCCCGTCGAGATGGCGAAGCGCCTCGTCGATGTAGCGATTGGCGTCCTGCAGCGCGCCCAGGTTTCGGGAGATCACGGCCAGCGCCTGATACCCGAGCCCGAAGTTCGGATCGAGCACGATCGCCTGCAGAAACGATTGACGAGCCTCCTCGGTACCGCCCCTTCGACTGGCTCTCCATTGCCCGCGCGTAGTGGCTGACCACCTCCAGCGAGGTCGTCGACACGCTTCGCATGGTCAGCAACTGCTCGGATGCGGACGTCTCGTCGCCGAGCGCCACTCCGCACATTCGCAACCACTCGCGCGTCGGCCCGCCAATCTGAAATCTGAAATCTTAAATCTTAAATTTCGCGAACACTTAACTACCCGCCGAGACCGGCTCGAGCCGGAGCAGCGCGCCGTGCTCCTCGTCGGTGAGCAGGTAGATCAGGCCATCCGGTCCCTGGCGGACCTCGCGGATGCGCTGCCGCAGCTCGTAGAGCATCATGTCGCGGCGGATCGGCAGGCCGCGCTGGTTCATGACGATGCGCTGGAGCTGGGTGCCGACCAGGGCGCCGACGAAGACGCTGCCCTTCCACTCGGGAAAGCGATCGCCGGTATAGAACGTCAGGCCGGACAACGCGATCGACGGCGCCCAGAACAGCATCGGCTGCTCGAGGCCCGGCTTGACCGGCGGATCGCTGTCGGGTCCGGTGGCGCCAGTGACATCTCCCGTGTAGGACCGCCCGTACGAGATCGTCGGCCAGCCGTAGTTCTTGCCGGCGCGGATGATGTTGAGCTCGTCGCCGCCCTGCGGTCCGTTCTCGGTCTCCCAGATCTCGCCGGTCTCGGGATGAATGGCGAGGCCCATCGTGTTGCGGATGCCGAGCGCGTAGATCTCCGGCTTGTATTCGGGCTTTCCCGCGAACGGATTGTCCGCGCGCCGGCGTCCCGTCGTCATTCAGCCGCAGGATCTTGCCGAAGTGGCTGCCCGGGCTCTGCGCGTCGGTCGTCGTCGTGATGTTGCCCGCCGTGGTCCGCGCCGGGATCGGCACGCCGATGCCGAGATAGATCTTCCCGTCGCGCCCGAACACGAGCCGCGCGGCCGACGGCTGGTTGATGACCTGCGAGGTCGTGAAGATGTCCTTGACGTCGGTCAGCGCATGACCGCCGTCGAATCGCGCGCGGGCCAGGACCGCCGTAGGCGGCGTCCTGCGACCCGGCGACCGGCTTGTAGTAGGTGAAGTACAGCGTCTGGTTGCGCGCGAAATCAGGGTGGAGGGCGATGTCGTTCAGCCCTTTCAGATTCCGGTCGAGGACCGCGGGCATGCCGCTGATCGGCTGGGGATCGAGCACGTTGTTGCGCACGATGCGCAGCCGCCCGGCGCGCTCGGTGACGAGGATGCCGCCGTCCGGCAGGAACGCGAGCCCATAGGGCCGCTGCAGACCCTTCAGCGCGACGACCCGGAACTTCGGACCCGCAATCGGGCTGCCGCTGGGCCCGCGCGTCGAGCTGTCGAAGATCCCCGGGTTGTCGGGCAGCGTGTCACGCGCCGGAGCAGGCGCCTGCTGCGCGTGAATCGTCGCCAAGGCGACCCCAAACGTCACGAACCCCGCTGTTATCTTTGCCAGCATGGGGTGATTGTATGTCGGCATCGGTCTCGCCAGGACGCGAAGTCGTTGAGAAAACAGGACGGCCCTATGGGGTCAGCACACGGATCACGCCATCCGCCTTGTTCAACAGGTAAATCTGCCCGTCCGGCCCCTGGCCGAAACGCAGGTCCGCGCGGGTGGCGGGCATCTTTCCCTGCTTGCCGTTCGTCTCCTTGATGATCTGCAGCAGCGTCTTCGGCCCGCTGCCGTCGTTCAGGAGGATGCGCCTGATCGGATCCTGGCCGCCCTTCGGCAGGTTGTCGGCATCGAAATAGAAGATCTCGCCGCTCGGGTTGTCGCCGAACACCACCTTGTTGGTGAGCGCCTTGATCGCCGACTGGCGATAGACGTATCCCATCGTGACCGCCGACTGATTCTGGAGCAGCGGATCGACCTGCCCGTACTCCACGATCGGGTACGTCAGCTTGCCCTCGGCGCGCGGCTTGTCGATGCCGACGCCGCCGCGCCCGAGATAGGTGAAGCTCCCTTCCCAGTCGTTCCAGCCAAGGTTCGCGCCGCGACGTCACGAGGCTGACCTCCTCGACGGTGTTCTGACCGATGTCCGCCAGGAACAGGTTGCCGTTGCGCGGGTCCCAGGCGTAGCGCTGCGGGTTGCGCACGCCGTACGCGTAGATCTCGTCGAGCGTGTTCGTCGTTGCCGTCCTTCGCGAACGGGTTGTCCGGCGGAATGCCGTACTTCTTGTTCCGGCTGTTGGTCCCCAGCGGATCGATCCGCAGGATCTTGCCGAACGACGACGCGAGGTTCTGCGCGTTGTCGAGCGGATCGCCGCCGCTGCCGCCGTCGGCAAAGCCGATGTAGAGCAGGCCGAAGTCCGGGGTTCCCGGCTTCGCACCGGGATTGAAGGCAATCTGGCCGCCGTTGTGGTTCGGGAAAGGGTGCTCCCAGCGAATCATCTCGCGCGGCGCGGCGCCGTCGTAGGCGGCCGCGGCCGCATCCTTGGCGACCCATTCGAGGAGCACCATGTCGTGCGAGCGATTGCCGCCGCCGGGCGTGAAGTCGGGTGTGACCTTGGTGTTCGTCGTGTCGGTGAGCGTATAGAAGCGGCCGTAACCGGCGGCTCCCCGCTGACCGAACTGCGGGTGAAAGACAAAGCTCTGCATGCCGCGCTCACGGCCGGCCGACTGCACGCCGACGCTCCAGGTCGGCGCGTTGATATCGATGTAGGGCGTCACGCTCTTGCCGTCATAGCTGACCGAGTAGATCGGCCCGCGCATATCGTTGACGAACAGACGCTTGGTCCCGGGCTCGTCCACGAGCAGCATCGGCCGCGCCGCCTGGCCGCCCACATCCGGGAGCGCGGCGAAGTCGCGCACGTTCACGGTGATCGCACCCTCTTTCTCGGGAATCGGCGCGGGAAACGGATCGTTCGGGCTCTGCGCGACGAGCGGCAGCGCGGCAAGTAACGCAAGGGCTCCCACGGTCACTATTCGCATAATGAATCCTCACCGGTGACGGTAACATAGCGACGACAGTCGAGTCGAGTCGGTAGTCGGAGTCGGTAGTCGGAGTCGTCATCGTAGAGTCAGCTTTAGCCGGACCTCCGTCAGCGATGATTCTTTCTCGCGGCGACTGTCGCGGCGCGCGCGGCGTCGGGACAGACGTCGAGTGCGACACCTCGAACGCCCTGGGGTCATCCCGATCTGCAGGGACGCTGGACCAACGCGACGGTGACGCTCCTGGAGCGGCCGGTTGAATTCGGCGCCAAGGAGTTCTTCACCGAGCAGGAAGCCGCCGAGTACTCGAAGACCGCGCTCGAGCGGTTGCTCGAGGCGATCAATTTCACGGAGGAAGCGGCGATCAGCGGCGAGTTCGAGCCCGGCGTGTGGGTCGAGGAGCGAAGCATCGTCCCCACGCGCCGAACGTCCCTGATCATCGGTCCCTCGGGCCGCGTCCCCTCGCTGACGCCTGCCGCACAGGCGAGGGCAGACGGACGCAACGCACAGCGGAAACAGCATCCTGACGATGGGCCGGAGGCGCGCGCCATCGCCGAGCGCTGTCTGTTGTTTCCGACCGGCGGGCCGCCACTCTTGCCGGGCATCGGCTATAACAGCAACCACCAGATCGTCCAGACGCCGACTCATGTCGTCGTGTACACCGAGATGGGGAGCGCCGTGCGCGTGATTCCACTCGATGGCCGTCCGCATGTGCCTGACGCCGTTCGTCAGTGGCAGGGCGACTCACGCGGCCATTTCGAAGGCGAGACCCTCGTTGTCGAAACGACGAACTTCAACGACAAGGTGCAGTTCCGCGGCGCCAGCGAGCATCTGCGCCTCGTCGAGCGCTTCCGGCGAACCGATCGGGACACGATCATGTATCAGTTCACGGCCAGCGATCCGACGAGCTGGACCGATTCATGGACGGCCGAAGTGCCGATGCGACGGATGGAGGAACTGCTGTACGAGTTCGCGTGCCACGAGGGAAATCGCGGGCTGGCGAATATCCTCAGCGGCGCACGAGCCGTTGAAAAACTGAAGAGTCGATAGTCGATAGTCGGTAGTCGGTAGTCGAGAGTCGGTTGTGAAGAAGCCGATCACCTTCGAAAGAAGTGCGGAAGCTGTGCGGGGGCTGGACGACGTGGAGGTGGGGACGGACTACGGCACGCCGGCGCTGAAGGTGCGCGGCAGAGTGTTCGCCCGCATCGCCAGTCATAAAGAGCGCTGAACCGGACACGCTCGTTGCGGTGATCAGCCACGACGGCGAACAGCTCCTGGAGGCCGACCCCGCGCGTATTACCTCAAGGATCACGACCGCAGCTACCCTTTCAACCTCGTCAGGCTGCGCGAGATTCACCCGGACACGTTTCGCGATCTGCTGAGGATGGCCAAGGCACGCTCGCCGCGTCGATCAGTCCGGCTGCGCCAGAGGCCGGATGCCGCGGGCGCACTGAGCCTGTCAATACCTTCCGCAACCGAACGGTGGTCCGAAATGTGAGATTTCGGTTTCAGATTTCAGATTTGGGTAGCCGAAATCTTAAATCTTCAATCTGAAATCTTAAATTCCACGGCTCAGCCGTGGCATCTGTCTTGCGGTGCTGATCGGATTCCCAGCGAGGCCACGATGACATACGCGCCGTACTCATCGCGAGCGCACTTGCGGCGCTATCGATTGCTCCGCGCGACGCTCACGCCCAGATCCACACCCCGAACGATCACATCCCCAACTTCGCGGCCACGCCGACCATCCGCAGCACCATGAACGGTTCATGGTCCTCGCCCGCCACCTGGACACCCGGCGCGCCTGCCCGCCGCATCGGATGTGGTGAGCGTTACGCACGCGGTGACCTACGACACGACGTCCGGTGACGTGCACGTGATCGGCATCGAAGCAGGCGGTGCAATCAGGTTCGCGATCGATCGCCAGACGCTGCTGCGCGTGGGGACCCTGATGGTGCTGCCGGGCGGCGTCCTGGAAATCGGCACGCCGGCTGCCCCGGTGCTTGCCTCGGTCTCCGCTCAGGTGGTGTTCAAGGACGTCCCGCTGAACACGACCGCGGATCCCGATCAGTACGGCACGGGCCTGCTGTCGATCGACGGCGTCGTCACGATTCATGGGGCGCTCAAGACACCGACGTTCGCGCGCACGGCGATCGAGCCGCGCGCCGGACACACGACGCTCTCGTTGATCGCATCGGTCAGCGGCTGGCGCGCCGGCGACCGCGTCTTTCTGCCCGACACGCGCCAGGTTCCCGCCGATCACTGGTTCAATCCGTCGTACGCGCTGCAGATCGAGGAGCGCATCGTCCAGGCCGTCAGTCCTGACGGGCGGACGCTGACGCTGGCGTCGCCGCTCGCGTTCGACCACCGCGGGGCGCGCGATGCCGACGGCACGCCGACGATGGTGAGCGGGGACATTCAACTCCTGCCGCATGTCGGCAACCTGACGCGCAACGTGGTGCTGCGCTCCGAGAATCCCGGCGGCACGCGCGCGCACACGCTCTACACGCACCGCTCGACGGTGTCGATTCACTTCGCCCAGTTCCAGGACCTTGGCCGTACGCGCGCGATCCCGCTCGACCAGGCGACCAATCACATCGGGAGGTATCCGCTACACCTGCATCATCTGATCGGTCCGGTCAACCCGGCGAACACCGGCTATCAGTTTGAGGTCGTCGGCAATGCGATCACCGACAGCCTCAAATGGCCGGTCGCGGTGCACGGCAGCCACTTCGGCCTGATCAAGCAGAACGTCGTCTACGGCGGCCCGCAACTGACTGGAGCAGGCATCGCCATCGAGGACGGCACCGAGACCGAGAACCTGTTCGAAGAGAACCTCGTGGCTAACATCCGCGGCAGTATCAACCCGCGCGAGAGCGGACCGAGCACCGCCAATGGGACGACGCCTGGATCGGCCGCTGAGTGCTTCTGGGCCAACGGCTTCAACAACCGGTTCGTCAACAACGTCGCGTCGAGCTGCCGCAACCCGGTGCAGCAGATCGTGTCCGGGCCGGGCTGGAAATTCATCGTTCCGGCGGCGCCGTACACGGCGCGGAATCCGCGGTTCCGCGGCGCCGACATGACGAACACGGCCGAGACGGTCGCCGTGACGCCGCAGCACCAGCCGATTCGC
Organism: uncultured Acidobacteriota bacterium; assembly: GCA_963720005.1. Classification (GTDB taxonomy): domain Bacteria; phylum Acidobacteriota; class Vicinamibacteria; order Vicinamibacterales; family CAVVIG01; genus CAVREM01. Next base: position 34,690 of record CAVREM010000115.1, read on the forward strand.
GAGTTCCGCGGCAACGAAGTCTACGGTCTGCCGCCGACGGACTGACGGCCTGGCAGCTCGGGACCGACGGGTACGGGATCATGCCCGCGACGATGGGCCAGAGCGTGATCAAGGACTTTCGCGTCTGGCACACCTACGAAGGCGCCATCTACAACTACCCGGCGCACCGGATGACGGTCGACGGACTCGTCTACCGGGTCGACGCCGCCGCCACGTTGTACTGGCCGGCGGCGTTTCAGTGCGGCGACTACCGCAACGTGGACGTCACCATCCGCAACGGCAGCATCCATGCCGGCGCGATCTTCGGCGGCTGCACCGATCCGCTCGGCACCTATCTCATCGAGAACGTGGACGCCACCACCCGCGACACGCGTTCTGGTTCGAGACTCCGGCCACGCCCGGCACGGGTGCCGATCGCCCCGCAACCGGGGTCACGATGACGTTGAGGAACAATCGGATCCGCGCCTGGCCCGGACGTCCCCTGCAGACCATCGGGATGCACCACGATCTGTCACGCGGCAACGCGCAGCCGAACGATCGGTACGAGGTAACCGTCGAGCACTACCAGGGGCTGGCCGGAAACAACTTCCGGGTCTATTTCGCGGAACAGGCGACCGAAAACCTGTACGGCGGCATTGCCCCATGCCGGGATACGACGACCCGGCCCGAGATCGACGGGATCACGTGCGGCCTGAGCCCAGGGCTATTACCGCCAACCGGACTGCGGATCGTCCCATAAAGAAATCATGCGGTTGTGGTGCGGCCGCAGAGCGGGTAATCTTTCTCCTTCCAGATTCCCTGGCAATCGCTTCAGACGGAGAGTCCAAATGAGATACGCACGTACGTGGGCGGTCGTGTTCGCGCTGCTTCTCGTCGCCGCTCCCTTCACGCTCGCCCAGGCCGGCGTCGCCGGCGCCTGGAAGCTCACGTTCCAGACTGATCAGGGCGCTGTCGACGCCGACATGACGCTGAAGCAGGATGGCCAGAAGGTCACCGGATCGTTGGTCAGTCCGCAGGGTGAGGCGCCCATCGAAGGAACGTTCAACGACGGCAAGCTGGTCCTGTCCATGTCCGTGGATGCTCAAGGTCAGGCGCTCGTCATCACGTTCAATGGCGCGCTCGAAAAGGACACGTTAAAAGGCGACGTGGACTTCGGCGGCTTCGGCTCGGCGCAGTGGTCGGCTACCCGAAAGTAACGAGACGTTTTTCAAGCCCCTGGTGAACTAAGTCGGCTTAATGGATATCCATTTATGACATTACGCTTCAGGATGACTTTATATCGCCGGTATTAGGACAGATCACAATCCTGTCAACGGGCCTGAAAGTTGCCTGTGTCGATGGCAAAGCCATGACCACGCCGAAACTTCGCATTCTTGTAATCGAGCCAGAGACTTCCTGCGCCGAGCAACTGCGGGCGATGCTCGCCGACCGCGTGTTCGCCGACGTCATCATCGCGCCGACTGCCGACGACGCCTGCGCCATTCTCGGACGCGAATGTCCCGACCTGGTGCTCTTGTCGGCCGTTTGTCCGCCGCGCGCGGAGGACCAGGTGGTGACGCTCCTCAAGTGGCTCGATCCGTATGGCCGCGTCCCGGTGCTGACCATTCCACCCGCCACAAAGGGGTTCGACAACGAGGATGGCGGCACGGCGCGGCGCGGCCTGTTCGCGCGGCTGAGGCGCAAGCGTCCGGCGCCGCAGGCGTTCTCCTACGACCCCGGCATGCTCGTCTGCCGAATCGGCGACACGCTGAGAGAGTCGCGCAAGGCCAGGCACAATCCGCGGCCACGGCTGGCGCTGCCGCCGAAGCCGGAGTCCGAGCCCGAGACCGGCCTGATCTTCGCCTCCGCGCTCGAGGCAGACTCCATGGCCCTGACGCTTCGACAGCCGGAGCACGCAGCCGCTGCGACGCCTGGAACGCCAGCAGGTCGAGCGCGCGCGCCGTCTCTCACGCTGCCGAACTGCCGCATCGCGTCACGCTCATGATGCGCAACGGGCTCGGCGTGCGGATGCTCAATCTCTCGAACAGCGGCATCCTGTTCGAGTCGCCCTTGAAGTTCACGCCAGACGCCGAAGCGGCGCTGAGCCTGTTGGGGGCGCACGCCAAGTTCGACCTGTCCGCCCGTATCGTCCGAAGCGAAGCAGCCACCGTGAACGGCCTCGGCGTCACTTACCACACCGCCGTGGCGTTCAGCGAGGAGCGGGAACTGTTGACGATGCTCAGAGCGATCCCCGGCGAGGTGGTCTCGGCCCGGCAGTCCGTGCCGGATCTGCTCGTGCGGATCACGACCGAGCTGTACGAAAAGGGGAAACTACGAGACGGCGCGGTCGGCGTTCGACAGCTTCCTCCGCGACGTCACGCCCGGCTGCACGGTGCGGCTGGCAGAGTCCCTGAGCGAGCCCCCAGACGGGTGCGACTCGATCTACTTCAAGGTCCCGGCGCCGACGCGCGCGATTCTCGAGGCGACGTTCGATCAGGGTCACGAACCTTCGATCGAAGAATACAAGGTACTGATCGAGCGTCGGCCGGCAGTCGAACGTCGAACGAAGAACGTCGACTTCAGAACGAGAGCATCGGAACTTCCAGCGCCAGCTCGCGCGTCTGCACGGTGAACGGCAGCCAGCCTTCCAGGACCCCGCCGCCTGTCGGCCGAACGTTTGAGCGGTTGCAGCCGTATCTACACATATGCTCCGCGAATCGCGTTCGGCGCCCGGCAGTTGCGGCGCCAGCCCGCATTCGCCCTGGCCGCCATCGCATCGCTCGCCCTCGGCATCGGCCTCACCACTACGCTGTTCAGCATCGTCAACGGCGTCCTGTTCAAGGAAGGGCCCGTCGCCTCGCGCGGAACGCTGGTCGAGCTCTATACGGGCCTGCGCTCGGATTTCGCGCAGCTGACCACGTCGTACCCGGACTATCTCGACATCCGCGAGGGCGTCAGCGCGTTCGCCGGTGTGGCCGGGAGCGGCTACGTCCGCGGGATCCTCTCCGCCGATGCGCAGCCGCAGCTCGTCACGGGCGAAGCCGTGACGCCGAACTACTTCGACGTGCTCGGCATCGGCGTGGCGCGCGGCCGCGGATTCGGACCGGGCGAGGACACAGCGCCGATGGGCGCGCCGGTCGTGGTGCTGAGCCACGGCCTGTGGCAGCGGCGGTTCGGCGGATCGGCCGATGCCATCGGCTCATCCATCCGGCTGTCAGGTCACGAGTACACGGTCGTCGGCGTCGCGCCGGTTGGATTCACCGGCACGATTCCGGGTCTCCGTGCCGACTTCTGGGTGCCGGTCGCAATGGTCGAGCGATTCGTGTTTGCCGGCATCCAGGCGAACGTCGACGACGATCCGGGCAAGACGCGGCTCGATCGGCGCGGGACGCGCTGGATGTTCGTGAAGGGGCGGCTCGCCGAAGGGCGGACTGTGTCCGAGGCGCGCGCACAGGTCGATGCGGTGTTCGCGCGCTTGCAAACCGAATACCCGATGACCAACGACAAGGTGACCGGAAGCGTCGGTACCCGCCGCTGGCGTCAGGTTCCACCCGTTCGTCGACGGGTACATGCGCACTGGCCGGCGCCGCGCTGATGGCCGCCGTCGGCGTCGTCCTGTTGATTGCGTGCGCGAACGTCGCGGGCATGCTGCTCGCCCGGGGCGCCGCCCGCCGCCGCGAGTTCGCGCTTCGCGCGGCTCTCGGAGCCAGCCGCTTCCGGATCGTCACCCAATTGCTCAGCGAGGGCCTCGTGCTCGCCGCAGCGGGCGGCGCCGCCGGGGTTCTGATCGCGATGTGGGCCACCCGGGCGCTCGCGCGGCCTCGGGACGGACGTGCTACCCGTGCCGGTCAGCTTCGATTACACGATCGACCGCACCGTGCTCATGTTCGCGCTCGCCGCATCCGTCGGCACGGCGCTCGTGTTCGGACTCGGCCCGGCGCTCTCGTCGTCGAAGCTCGAGCTCGTCCCGGCCATCAAGGACACCGCCGAGGGAACAGGCCGCCGCGGCAGCCGGGCGCGCGAGATCCTCGTCGTGGGCCAGGTCGCTCTCTCGCTGCTCCTGCTGGTGACGACGACGCTGTTGACGCGCGGATTGCTCGCCGCGCGCACCACCGACGTCGGCTTCGATCCCGACCACATTGCCTCGCTCTCCTTCAACCTGCAGATGAACGGCTACGACGTCGAGCGCGCGACAGCGCTTCGGAGTCGCGCGCTCGAATCGCTGCGCGCGCTTCCCGGAGTCGCGGCGGCGTCAATCGCGTCGCGCCTGCCGCTCGCGTCCGACATCAACATGAGCGGCATTCGAGTGGACGGATTCCATACCGCGCCCGACGACGAGGCGCTCGTCGACGTCGCGACGGTCGGCGATCAGTATTTCGAGGCGGTCGGCGTTCCGATTGTCAGCGGCCGCGCCTTCACCGCCGACGACATCGAGCGCGGGCACCGTGTCGCGGTCGTGAACGAAACAATGGCGCGCCAGTTCTGGCCGGGCAGCTCGCCGCTCGGGCGTCGGATCTTCCCCGAAGGCGCGCAGGCGGAGCCGTTCGAGGTCGTTGGCGTGGCGCGCGACCACGACATCCGCTCGGTCGGCGAAGCGCGGCGGCCGTACCTGCATCTGCCGGCCGAACCCGAGCGCGGTATCGGCCTCATCGTGCGCACCACGATGCCTGCCGAGGCGGCGCTGCCGATGCTGCGCGAAGCGATCCGAACCCTCGAGCCGAGCGTCGTCTTCACCGAGGACACGACGGCGGCGCAGATTGCGTCGGCGACGATGACCCCGACCAGAATGGCGGCATTTGCGGCCGCGGCATTCGGCGGCCTGGCGCTGCTCCTGGCGGCGGTCGGCCTTTACGGGGTGATCGCGTATGCGGTCAGCCGGCGGACGAGAGAAATCGGCATCCGCATGGCCCTCGGCGCGAAGCGCGGGCAAGTGCTGCGGCTGGTGATGCGCCAGGGTGGGCGCCTGGCGGTCGCCGGCATCGCGCTCGGCGTGCTCGCCTCGGCCGGCGTCGCGCGCCTGCTCGACGCCTTGCTCTACGGGGTCAGCACCATCGATCCGCTGGCCTACGCAGCGGCGGTCGCCGTGCTGCTGCTCGTCGCCGGCGTGGCGAACCTCGTTCCCGCTTTCACAGCCGCGCGTGTCGATCCGGCGAAAGCGCTCCGGGGCGAGTAGGAGGCGCTTACAGCCGGATGTCGTTCGTCGTTCGCGGGTCTTCGACGAACGTTCGAACGTTCGTCGTCAGAACGGCGAACGTCGAACGGCAGACTTACTCGAACGTTAAGCGAATGCACCAAACGTCGCGAACTCCCCCTTGAGGATCGCCCGCGCATCCTCGTACCCGAGCCACTCCTTGATCGCGGTGGCGTAGACGCGGCGGAAGTCGGTCGTCATCTTCAGGTTGCCCGAGTCGAGATCGGTCAGGCTCGGATGCGTGCTGTAGAACCCACCCTTCACGTTCTTGCCAATGAGGAACATCGGCGTCGCGGTGCCGTGATCGGTGCCGAGGCTGCCGTTCTCCTCCACGCGGCGGCCGAATTCCGTGAAGATCATCACCGCCACTTCGTTGCCGCGCCCGAGCCGCTCGACGTCCTCGATGAATCCGCGGACGGCGTCGGCTGTGTACATCAGCAGGCGGCTGTGGAGGTCGGGCTGCTGGACGTGCGTGTCGAAGGAATTGCCCGCGTAGGTGACGTAGTACAGCCGCGTGGGCATGCCGGCGGCGATGAGCGCGGCGACGCGCTGCAGGTTGGCGCCCAGCCCGCCGCCGACGCCGTAGTCCACCGGCGTCCGGTACCCTGCCGACGCCTGGCGCACGAAATCTGAGCTCTCGGCCGCGTTCGCCGCGGTCGCCGTCAGAAAGTCGAGCGTGGCGTTCGTCGTCGGCGCCTGCTGACTGAGCGCCACCATCGCGTGCTTCTGCTCGTCGCTGCCCTCGCGCCTGAAGCGGGAGGGGTCGTCGAACACCAGCGGTGAATGCCGCTGGCTGCGGACGGCGAGCGACTGCGCCGTGCCGAGGTTCACGATCATGTTGCGCGTGGACGGGTTGTAGGTCGCATCGGCGAGACGGCCCAGCCACCCGAGCGGCTCGCCGGTGTTTGGCGCCCCGGTGTGCCAGAAGTCCATCGACGAGAAATGCGACAGGCTCGGCCGGTCGTAGCCGCAACCGTGGACGACGGCCAGGCGTCCGTCCTTATAGAGGCGCTCGAAGCCCACCATCGACGGATGGAAGCCGACGCCGGGCGCGACCTTGATCACGTCGCGCTCGCGAATCCCGAGCTTCGGCCGCGCGCGATAGTACGCGGCGTCGCCGTACGGGACGACCGTGTTGAGACCATCGTTGCCGCCCGAGAGCTCGACGACGACGAGGATCCGTTCGGGATGCTTCTCGACGCTGGTCCCGGCGACGGCCTGGGCGGCCAGGGCGGCGGAAGTCCGGCTCAGCACGAGCGGCAGCGTGGCGCCGACGCCCATCCCGTAGAGTCCGCGCATCAGGAATTCGCGACGCGAGCAATCGCATTTCATGGTGGTTAGCCCAGTTGGTACGCCTGGCATGCTCCAACGAGATAGAGCAGCTCCCGCAAGGTTTCTTCGCTGAACTTCGAACCATTTTCGCCAGGAAATCGACGAGGACCGCCCGGTCCTTCGCCGCGACGGGTGTCGAGACGAAGCGGCGCAGGAAGTGATCGACGACGTTGTCGGCCGTGTCGGCGCCAGCGGTACGGACGAGCGCGGTCAAGTCGAGCGGCGCCGGCCGGCGGGGGATCAACTTCGTCCGCTCGAACGCGAGCAGATAGCCCTTGTAGCCGGCGTAGCGCGTGTTGTAGTCCTCGTCGCGGTCGACCATCATGTTCGACTCGGCCATGCGGCCCGCGTCCTCGTTCTCCTTGGTGGCTTCGGTGATGTCCATGCCCTGCGAGAGCCGCTGGCCCACTCGCGCATCGGTGGCCGACATCGCGCGATCCGGCGGACGGAATCCGGCCACGTTCGGGAAGAGCACGTCGCGCAGCAGGTTGCCTCGCTGCAGCAGCGTCGAGGGCGTGATCCAGGTGCGGCCGCCGGCCCAGCCCGCCACGTTCGGTGGGTTGAACAGCGACTGGCCGAGCGACGAGGTCATCCGGCCGAAGTCCGGGATCGTCGGCACCTCTTCCAGGCCCAGCTTCCGGTAGGTCGACACGACCAGGTGGACAGGCGTCTTGATCTGGGTCGCGACGGACGGAGGACTGTAGAAATCGCGCGAGAGAAAGATCCGCTTCAGCAGCGGCTTGATCTGATAGCCGCTGTCGCGGAACGTGCGGCCCAGATCGGTCGCGACGGCGCCCGACACGTCGTCGCGGACGAAGAACCGGTACAGCTTGGCGGCGACGAACTCGCCCGTGACCGGCTGCGCGAGGATGGTGTCGATGATGTTTTCGCCGTCGAGCGGTCCGGTGCGGCCGAGAAAGGTCTTCTCGGCGAAGTCGTGCTGCGCCGCGTCAAATCGAAACGCCAGCGCGTCGTTGGTCCACCCGGTGAAGGCGCGCGCCGCCTCTCGCACGTCGCGCTCGGTGTAGTGGCCGACGCCCATGGTGAACAACTCGAGCAGCTCGCGGCCGAAGTTTTCGTTCGGATGGGTCTTGATGTTCTCGCCGTTGTCGAGAAAGACCAGCATCGCCGGATCCTTGAGGATCCCGACCAGCAGGTCGCGCAGGCCACCCGAGGCCTTCGCGCGAAGCATCTCGTTCTGGCGCTGCATCATCCGCGCGTCGCGCACCTTGTTCTGGCCGGTCGCGAAGTGGCCGTGCCAGAAGAGCGTCAGCTTCTCCTCGAGCGGCCGCTTCGTCGCCAGCATGCGGTTCGCCCACCACAGGCCGAGGCGCTGCGTTTCGATGTTGTTGGCCATCAGGCTGTAGAAGAACTTGTCGACGATCGGCTGGAGGCGACGCTGCGCACCCTCGGGCAGCACCTTGACGCCGAGCGCCTCGCCGCGTTCGCGCGCGATCCGGACCGCTTCCGCCCGGCTCGGCGGAAACGGATCCATCCCCGGATCCCAGACGCCCGAAGAATCGAAGGGCGCGAGGTCGCTGGCGATCGACTCGTAGTCGACCAGCGTCTCCACCGCTCTCGACGGCGTCATCGCGGCGAAGCGCGCGATTTCCTCCGGCGTCGCGCCGAAGCCCGCCCGCTCGAGCAGATGCGCGGCTCGCGCGACGTTCCAGTCGGTCGCCGCGATTGGCGTGAGATCGCCGGCCCAGGCGGCTGGCGCGGTGGTGGATGCGCTGCTCCGGGCCGACGTTTGCGTCAGCGTCTGCGCTCGAGTGCCCGGCTGGGCGATGGCGAGGGTCAGCGCCACGGCGCCGGCGAGAACAGCGTGAGGGCGACGGATAGGCAGGCAGGTCATGCGCATGGACTTACTTCCAATTGCGGCGGGGCCCCACCCCCGCCGCGTTCTTACGCTGATGCCCTCGCCTCGGACCAAAACCGGTTCCTCGGCTCGGCATGGCCGCAGGCGCGCCGCCGGGGAATACGAGCCGGATTATACGCTCTCAGAATCGGGTGATTGAATCGATTACCCAATTACCAGATTATTCGACTACCCCAAGTCAGGATGGCCATGCTGCGCGTCGTCTCCCGCTGGGAAGTCGTCGCCCTTTCCATCAACGACGTCGTCGGCAGCGGCGTGTATCTTCTGCCGGCCGCGGCGGCGATGCTGCTCGGATCGGCAAGCCTCTGGGCGGTGCCTGCGGCAGGCCTCTGCGCATTTCTGGTAGTGCTCTGCTTCGCCGAGGCCGGCAGCCTGTTCGATGAACCTGGCGGCGGCTACGTTTACACGCGGGCGGCGTTCGGAGATTTCATCGGCTTCGAGGTGGGATGGATGACCTGGCTTGCGCGCGTGAGCGCTGCCGCCGGGCTGTCTGCAGGCTTTGCGCAAGCGTTGACAACCTTCTGGCCCGCAGCCGCTGGCGGGCCAGGCCGCATCATCGCGATCGGGATGCCCATCGCCGCACTGACCGTCATCAACGTGATCGGCGTCAAGCACGGCGTACGCAACGGCGGTCGTCCTGACGTTCTGCAAGATGTTGCCGCTGGTCCTTCTCCTCGCGATGTCGATGCCAGCGCTTGAATGGGAGCGGATTCTGCCGATCGCGGCGGCCGAGCCGCAGGCGTTGGGTGCGGCGGCGCTTCTGCTGCTGTTTGCCTATGCGGGCTTCGAGAACACCGCGGCGCCGGCTGGGGAGTTCACGAACCCCCGGCGCGACATTCCGTTTGCGCTGCTGATCATGATCGCGAGCGTGACGGCCCTCTACACGCTTGTTCAGCTGGTCGCGCTCGGCACGGTGCCGAATCTCGCGGAGACTCAGACGCCACTGGCGGATGCCGGGCGCGCCGTCGCCGGCTCTTTCGGAGCCTCGCTCCTTGCCATCGGGGCGCTACTGTCGATTCTCGGAACCAACAACAACACGGTCCTCGCCGGCTCAAGGTACCTGTACGCCCTGGCGCAAGGCGGGCACCTCCCCGCTGTGTTCGCGCGCGTGCACCCTCGCTTCCGGACGCCGTGGATTGCGCTGACCGCGCAAACCTGCGTGGCGCTCCCGCTGGCTTTGAGCGGCACGTTCACAGAGCTGGCGGCTTTGTCGGTCGTCGCGCGAATGGCCACCTACATCGGCACGGCGGCGGCGGTCCCGGTGCTCCGCCGCAGGATGACGGCCCCTCCACGGGCGTTCCGACTTCCCGGCGGTCCGGCGATTCCCCTGGCGACGGTTGTGATGTGCGTCGCGCTGCTTTCCGCGGCCACGACACAGAATCTCATCGCGGGCGCGATCGCGCTGGCCATCGGAGCTGCCGTCTATTCGATCATCCCGACGAAGATCGGGTTCGAATAGAACCAGAGGTCGAAACGCCTCGAGGAGGTCAGAGGGGCGGCAGGCCGATTCGGCGCAGCAGATCGGCGAAGCGGGGGTCGGACCGAAGGTTGTCGAACGTAATCTCCTCGCGCAGATGGACGAGACCTTCGCCGCGTTCGGCGAAGTCCTTCTCAAGCCACTTGAAGGCGGCATCGCGGTCGCCCAGCCGCGCGTACAAGCTCGCGATTGTGCGCCGAGCGACGGAATGGGAAACCCATGTGCTTCGGGCTGCCCGCGCGCTTGCAACTGCTCGATTCTCTTCAACTCAGTACCCTCGAAGGCCCTCTGACGCGAACGCGCGCTTCAGTGCGTCGAGTTCCGTCGGCGACGCGCCATTCAAGGAATGGAACCGGAGATACGCCCGCAAACGCCTCCGCTGGCATCCCCTTGAAAGAGTAGATGTCGCCCATCTGCCTGTAGGTATTCGGTTCTTCCGGGTAGGCAGCCGCGTAGCGCGCATGATGTCGAAGGGCTTCGTCATACTGCCGCGTGTACCCAGCGTGGTATCCGAGGTGGGTGATCGGCAGGAGCGAAACGGGATCGAGCTCCAGGATGCGCTGGACCTCGACCGTTGCCTGCTCAATGCGGCCGACCGTGAGCAGGTAATGCGCGGTACTGATGATGGGCCTCGATGTTGTTCGGGTCGAGCTCCAGGGCCCGTTGGAATGCGCGCTCGGCCGCGGCGAAATCCCAATCCTCCGCCAGCAGCACGGAGGCCAGAGACGCATGCGCTTCGCTGAGCGTCGGGTCGAGCGCGAGCGCCTTCATCGCCGCCGCGCGCGCACGTGCATACGACTCGCGCTGCGGGAGGCGGTCCCCGGTAGATGTGCGCTTCGGCGAGGCCGGCATAGGCGAGCGCGTAGTTAGCGTCGAGATCGATCGCCTTCTGGAACAAGTCGACGGCGCGGCGGGCGCCGTCCTGCGTCCACAGATGCCAGAAAAATCGGCCTTGCAGGTACTGCTGATACGCCTCCGAGCCAGTCCGGACGTTGACCGCTGCGTGATCGGCGGTCTTGAATGCCGGCCGAAGCCGGTCCGATACCGCTCGCGGAATCTCGTCCTGCGCGACCACCAGCTCCGTCGGACGCCGTCGGTACTGTTCCCCCAGAAACGGGAGTTGTCGCGCGCGTCCACGATCTCGACGTTGATGGTGGCCGAATCGGCGCTGCGAAGCACACGGCCGATCACCAACGCCTCGACGTCCAGCTCGCTCGCGACGGTGCGGGGATCGACGGCGCGCCCCCGATAGCTGAAGACACCGGCGTGCGAGATCACCCGAAGATCCGGCACCAGCGATAATCGGGTGATGATGCTGTCCGTGATCCCGTCCACCTGATAGTCGAAGTCCGAACCAAGATCGACGTTGACGAACGGGAGGACGGCGACCGATCGAAACGTCGGACCGGGTACTCGCCGACCGGCGATACAGCTCGGTGCCCGCCACCATCAGAGCGAGCGCGACCCCTCCCCCGGCAAGGATGAGGAACCGACGCGACCGTCGAACTCCAGCGGCGACATCCTGCGTTTGAGTCTGATTCAGCCTCCGCAGATCGGTCAGCAGTTCGAGCGCCGATTGGTGACCCGCAGCGTCTTGTCCCGGTCGAGACATTTGCGAACGATTCGCGCGAGCTCCGGGCTGCGGGAATCGCGGATCAGATCGATGCGCGGCACTGCCCCGATGATCGCGGCCAGCGTGTCCGCCGGGGTTGACCGCTCGAACGGATGACGCCCCGTGAACATCTCGCACAAGACGATCCCGAAGCTGAAGACATCGGTTCGTCCGTCGAGCTCCTCGGCGCGTGCCTGCTCGGGCGACATGTAGGCCGGGGTCCCCGCCACCCAGCCGGTGGGAGCGACGGTGGCAGTCTGAACCGGACTCCCCGATCGACGGCCATGCGCTTGGCAATGCCGAAGTCGAGCACCTTGGCGTCGCCGCGTCGTGGAGATCACGATGTTCTGCGGCTTGATGTCGCGATGGACGACGCCGTGCCGGTGCGCCTCGGCAAGGGCGCCGGCGACTTCGACCGCAGTGGCAATGGCTTCGGCGACTCGGCAGCGGCCCGCGGGTGAGACGCGACGCCAGCGTCTCGCCTTCGACAAATTGCATCGCGATGAAGCTGTGACCGTCGGCCTCACCTGCCTCGAAGATCGCGCAGATGTTGGGATGATCAAGCGCTGCTGCAGCGCGCGCTTCGTGGAGCAGGCGGCGGTTAGTGTCTTCGCCGGCTGAAGCCGGGTGCAGAACCTTCAGCGCAACCTTCCGGCGAAGGCGCGTGTCGTCGGCCAGATAAACCGCGCCCATTCCACCGGCCCCCAGCAGCGACAGAATCTCGATAGGATACCCGATCTGGCGGGACGGCAGCTCTGTCGTGGCGGCGGTCTGCTCGAGAAGCGTCTCCACTTTCTCGACGCAGCCTCTCGTCGTTGCCGCACGCGGCGGCGAGGAATGCGGCACGATCCTCAGGCGTTCGCGCCCGCGCCCTGTTGAACAAGTCCGAGACCTGGTGCCATCGATCGGTGGCCATCGACTGCCTGGATGATAGAGGCTATCATCGAGCCGCCAGGAATGCGAGAGCTTTGGCGTCGAGGGCAATGTCGCCCGACTCGTGCGCCGACTCGTTGCACACAGTCGTCGACGATGCTACCGTCGTCGGCGCATCCGGGCATGCGACTCGCAAGGATTTTGGAGCGAGGCGACCCGTGCCCGAACGAGACCCTGGCGGCCCGCGTGGAAAATCTCGAGAGAAGACTTGAGTTGCTCGAGGCGCTGCCCGCGCGCGTGAGCGCGGTGGAGTTGCAGATCGTGCAGCTGCGGACCGAGATGCGTGAGCAATTTTCTGCCATTCGGCAGGAGTTCGCGGCCGCCGATTCCGGCTTGCGCGAAGAGTTCGCACGCGTGCGCACGGATTTGCGTGCAGAGTCGGCGAGGGCAGGCAATTCGACGAGCTACGCGCGGAGATAAGGCGAAGGCGAGGTTCGAACCGAACTGCGCGCGGAGATCAAAGCGGAAGGTGAAGTCATCAGGACCGAGCTGCGCAAAGAGATCCGGGACGGCGACGAGGAGACCCGCCGGTACATGCGGGTGCTGCACGAAGAGGTCCTGTCGCGGATGGCAAACATCCAGGAAGGTCTGCCCCGCCGACGCAAACGGTAAAGTCGGCAATCCCTGGATTCAGTTGGCCATGACCGGCACGCCCATGTTGAACCAGCAGCTCACGGCCTCGCCGCGTCTTTTGGCGGGCGAGAACGTCCACTGATTCACGGCGGCGATCACGGCCTCATCCAGCCGGGGACCGGTCTTCGATCGCCGCAGCAGGCTGACGCGGGATGGACGTCCGCTCTGCGAGACGAGCATCCGGATGATGACGACTTCGTTGCGCGCGCGGCTCCGCAGATCTTCAGGCACATCTGGTTCGACGCGCGTCACGACCCGAGGCGCCTCGTTGACGTCGGTCGGTTCGAAGAACGGACCTTGCGGCGCTGCCGGCGGCGGCGGCAACCCGGCTGATGGGGAAGCTTCGGGCGAGTGTTGTCGTCACCACTGGCAGAGACACCCTGGCCGCCGGAATCGGATCGGGCGCGGGTGCAGGTGCCACGCGAGTCTTGGCCGCTGCCGGTGGCGATTGCCTGGTGGCGGCGGGCTTCGTGGCGACTCGCGTCTTGTTTGGCGGCGCCGGTTGGGCGGATCGTTCCGGCGCTGCCGGCCTGACCGGTTCTGCCGACGGCGGCGCGGGCTGAGTCTCGCGCTTCGGCACGTTGACCGCCATGGTCGTCTCGGGTTGCGGCTCGCGCGACAACCAGCCGTGCACCTTGAGCCAATAGCGCCACCAAGTCCGGCTGCCACGACCACGACGGCAGCCGACAACATCCACGCACCCCGCGATCGCGACGGCGTCGTCGCATGCGGACGATTCGAAACGGGAGGCGCCTTCGACGTGCTCCTGGAGGCCGTCGCGTGCACTTTGGCCGCCTCCGGGATCGGCTCCAGCACCGGGATCCTCGGCGGCTCGATCCTGACGGTCTCCACGGGAACAGGCTCTCGCTGGATGACGGCGGGCCCGGCCGCTTGAGAGAGGGGCGGCGGCGGCATTGTCTGCCCGTTGTCCTGCGCCGGCGTTGACTCTGCGATGCTCGCGCCCTTGTCGTCCGCAACGGCAGGCGTGTGAGAGACAGCCGGCGGAAGCAGAACCTGTTTCGGGCTCGGATCGGGATCGATCAAGTCGGGTGGTGCAGGCGTGTTCATCAACTGGGACCAGAGTCGTTGTCGACCGGGGCGGTTTTCGCCGCTGGCGGTGCGGGCACAAGTTCAGCCGCGGGTCCGGGCACGGGTTCGGCCGCGGGCGCGGCCGCTGGTTCGGCGGACGCCCACGCGCTGAACGATCCCAGACAATCACCGCAGAACTCGCCCGCCGGACTGGGCGCCCCGCAGACGTGGCAGTGTCTTGCTGCGTCCGGTCGCGCGTCCGCGGTTGGAGACGGTTCGAGTGGACGCGGCTGCAGATGCGAGCTCGCGGCCGCAGCATGCACAGTGCTGACGTGGTGAATCTGGGTTCCTTCTGACAATCGACGCAGGGCACAGAGCCTCCTGCGAGGAGGGAACTGGCAAGTGACCTGCCAGAACGAGGGTCAGAAGTGGCCGGTTTTTCGTGCGTCGATTGCCTCGAGTCGGCGGCTAGTGACAAACATGGTCAACGTCACGCGTCGGAAGTGCCAAAAATTGGCAGGGTTTGGCAAAAGCGTGCACCGGGCGTTGGTCCCGATTATCTACGATGCAGCGGTCGTGGGTATCCTCGCGTTCGGCAATGAACCGCCGCGATTTCCTGCTGTTCAGAACGGAAGGACGAACGAAGACCGTCGAACTGTCGTGCGAGCGGCTCTACATGCGGCTACGTCGACACGCGCAACACGCCAGAACCGGAGCGCGGACGAGTAATAGATGGCGAACCGCCGGCGCGATTCGAGCTGCCGGAGCGCGCGGCAGCTGTTCGACGACCTCGCGCACGATTTGCGCGATGCCGACGTCCTGCGCGTCACTCACACCGAGTGGCTGGCCGAAGAGGAATTCAGGCGCGAGGTGACGCGCTCGTCGACGCGGTGCGCGCCCGCGGCGGCGCGGGTGGAGATGGGCTGACGGCCGCAGCGCCGTTCTGAAATGGAACACGAGCTCCTCGAAGCGGGATACAGCGTTGGAGGAAAGTCTGCCTGATGCGGTCCTATTGCAGCTTGCGCGACCGCGCAGGTCGGCAGCTTTCTTCGAGTGAATTCCCCGATCACATTCCTGTCTCGACGGCGCGGAAGTTGCCTCTCAGTCAGACATCTATGGACGGACAGAAACTTCGCATTCTTGCAATCGAGCCGGACGCGGCGTTGCCGCGAGCACCTGCGCGCCCTGCTCGCCGAGCGGACTAAAGCCGACCTCGTGTTCGCTGCCAGCCCGGAAGCGGCCGCCGGTGCGATCCACGACAACCGCCCCGATGTCGATCCTCACGTCGGCCGTGCTGCCGCCCCGCGCCGAAGAGCAGATGATCGACGCGCTCAAGCATCTCGATCCCGACGGCAACGTGCCGGTGATCACCGTTCCGCCGCTGCTCGAACCGCCCGAGCAGGCCGAAGCCCCGCGGCGAATGTTCGGGCTGATCTCGCGCCGTCGCAGCCCGTCGCCGCGCCCGTCCGTACGATGCCGCCGCGTCTCTGGCCCGCATCGAAGAAGCGCTGCGCGAGGCGCGCGAGGCGAAAGAGTATCCGAGGAGTCACGGCCGGTGCACGTCGAACCCTCGACGGCGTTGATGCTCAGGCCCACGCGGCGACGGACCTTGCACTGATGCGGATTCGGGAGGATGCATCGACGGCGTGCGGGCGCCCCGCTGCTTCGAACGCAAGCGCACTGGACCGCGCCCGCCGCTTTGGCGTTGACGAACTGCCGTGCACGCTGCACAATGACAACGCCGGCCGGCTTGATCGTCCGCATGCTCAACGTCTCCTCCACGGGTGTGCTCTTCGAGTCGCCCCTGAAGTTCGCGCGCGACAGCGAGACGCTGTTGAACATGCTCGCGCCGAGATGTCAACCAGGTGCTGTCCGGCGCGCATCGTGCGGAGCGAAGTCGCAGCGGTGACCGGCATCGGCGTCACATACCAGACGGCGGCGCAATTCGGCGCAGAACCTCGAGCTCTTCCAGAAGATCTCCCGCACCGGTGGAGGTCGTCGACGTCACTCCGGACCGCACGCATCGTCGCGCCGACCGCATCCCTTGGCGGACCTGATCGTCCGGGTCACGACCGAGCTCTATCAGCACCAGCGCGCGACGATGGCAGGGCCGAGCATTCGAGAGCGGGACTCCGGCAGCTGGTTCCGGGCTGCGACGTGGCCGCTGTCCGACAGGCTCGTCCAACCGGCTGACGGCGGAGACTCGATCTATTTCGCCGTGCCCGGCGCGTCGGGCGTCATGGTGCAGGCGACCTTCGAGCCCGGCCACCAGCCGACGGTCGAGGAACTGAAGCTGCTGCGAGCGGCTGCCGCGATGGCGTCGGTGATCATGCACAGCGAGACGCCTCGCTCATCCGCCGAACCGCCTGATCCGGCGCTCCGAATTTCAGTTGTTCGACGGCATGCCCGCCCGAGGAGCTCCGCAATTTACAATTTGAAATCGTAAATTGTAAATTTCGGAATCTCCCACCTTCGGTGCTAAGGTGTAACCGTCATGGCCCGGAAACGAAACCACGCCATCTCCCGCCGCCGGTTCCTGGAAGGCACCGGCGCTGCGCTCGCGGCGGTCGACCGCCGCGCCTGCGCTCGCCGCACAGCGGCCAACCTTCGCTCCGCCGCGCGCCCTTCGACTCCGCTCAGGGCAGGCCGCGCACGCAGAATCAGGCTCACCGTCAACGGCGTCGCACAGCGGATCGAGGTCGAGGATCGCTGGACGCTCGTCGAGGTGCTGCGCGATCACGTGGGCCTGACCGGCACCAAGATCGGCTGCGATCGCGGTGAGTGCGGCGCCTGCACGGTGCTGCTCGACGGCAGGCCGGTCTATTCCTGCAGCCAGCTCGCGGTGTGGGCCGACGGACGGAGCGTCCAGACGGTCGAAGGGCTCGCACGCGACGGCCGGCTCAGCCCGCTGCAGCAGGCATTCGTCGATCACAACGCCGCGCAGTGCGGCTTCTGCACGTCCGGGCAGCTGATGGCGGCGACCGCGCTGCTCGCGCGGAACGCCGCGTCCGAGCGCACCGCGAGGTCCGCGCGGGGATGACCGGCAACCTGTGCCGCTGTTCGAACTACAACGCCATCGTCGAAGCGGTCCTCGCCGCGTCGGGCACGCCGCCTCAGACGACCGCCGGAAACGGAGGCGCGCAATGAGCCAGCAGTCTCGCGAAGCCGGTCGGAACCGCTGAAGACGGTCGGCCGGGCGACGCGCCGCATCGACGCCGTCGAACGCGTCACCGGCAAGGCGGCCTACACGCGCGACGTCCGCCTGCCGGGCATGCTGTACGCGCGGGTCCTGCGCAGCCCGCATCCGCACGCGCGCGTCCGGCGCATCGACACGTCGAAGGCCGCGGCGCTGCCAGGCGTCAAGGCGGTCATCACGCACGACAACGCGCCGGTCTGGTGGGGCGCCGGCTCGATTGCCGGCGGCGCGCAGTACAACGACGAGATCAAGAAGATCACCACGCAGCGCCGCTACATCTTCAACAACCCGGTCCGGTTCGTCGGCGACGCGGTCGCGGCGGTCGCGGCCGTCGATCGGCACATGGCCGAGGAGGCGCTCGACCTGATCGCCGTCGACTACGAAGTGCTGCCGTTCGTCGTCGATCCCGAAGAGGCGCTCCAGCCCGATGCGCCCAGGATCTGGCCCGAGGGCAACCTGTCGCCGAACGCGCGCAACGAAGCCGCACCGAGCCAGTCGCGGCGCGGGAACGTCGACGAAGGATTCGCCGCGGCCGATCAGGTCTTCGAGGATCGCTACTCCACCGCGTTCGTGCACGACGCGCAGATGGAGCCGCGCGCCTGCCTGGCCCACTGGGAAGGCGACAAGCTCACGCTTTACACGCCGACCGGCGGCATCGCCAACTGCCAGCACGACACCGCACGCGACCTCGGCCTCCCCGACGACAAGGTGCGCATCGTCTGCCAGTACATGGGCGGCAACTTCGGCAACAAGAACCAGAACCAGGACGCCGACCTGATCGCGGCGATGCTGGCGAAGCAGGCCGGCGCGCCGGTGATGCTCGAGCTCTCGCGCCGCGAGGACTGGCTCGGCATGCACGGCCGCTGGCACACGGTGCAGTACTACAAGGTGGGCGCGAAGAAGGACGGCACCGTCACGGCGATTCAGCTGCGCGGCTACAGCGGCATGGGCGGCTATCGCAAGAACTCGGGCGCGATCAGCGGCCTGGAGCTGTACGACTGTCCGAACGCCGCGTCGACGGTCTACCCCGTCTACACGAACCGCACGACCTCGGGCAATTTCCGCGGCCCCTCGGATCCGCAGGGCTTCTTCGGCATCGAGTCGATGATGGACGACGTCGCGTACAAGCTGGGGATCGACCCGGTCGAGTTCGCGATGAAGAACATGCGGAAGCCGGGGCCGGGCGTCACGTTCACCAACTACTCGCTCGACGAGTGCATCCGCCGCGGCGCCGAGCTGTTCGACTGGAAAGCGCGCTGGCGTCCGGTGCCGGGCTCAGACCGCGGACCGGTCAAGCGCGGCGCCGGCATGTCGTTCATGATGTTCCGCGCGGGACAGGGCCGGAGCAGCGCGGTCCTGCGCGTCGACGCGAAGGGCCGCTACACGCTGTTCGTCGGCGTCACCGACGTCGGCGGCGGCGCCAAGACGACGATGGGGATGATCGCCGCCGAGGAGCTCGGCGTGCCGCTGTCCCAGGTGGACGTCGTCTGGGGCGATACGGATCGGTGCCCGTATTCGGTCGGCGAATCCGGCAGCCGCACGACCATCATGACCGGCTACGCCGTCGTCGAGGCGGTCGCGCGATCTCAAGAAGCAGATCGCCGAAAAGGGCATGCCGACCGGCGGCAACGTCCTGGTCGCGTCGGTCGACCCGAACCCGAGCACCGACGGCAAGATTCGCAACTGCTTCGGCGCGCACTTCGTCGAGGTGGACGTCGATACCCAGCTCGGCACGGTCGCGCGTCACCAAGTACGTCGCGGTGCACGAGTCGGGGCGCATCATGAATCCGCAGACGGCGAAGGATCAGATCCGCGGCGCGGCGCAGCAGGGGATCGGCCAGGCGCTGCACGAGGATCTGCTCTACGACAAGCGCAACGGCCAGCCGCTGACCGCCGGCTACTACGGCGCGCGGCACCTCACCCATCTCGACGCCGCCGACGATCGAGGTCACCTTCATCGAGGTCGACGACGGCTACGGGCCGTTCGGCGCCAAGACCGTCGGCGAGTCCGGCATCATCCTCGGCCCGGCGGCAGTGGCGAACGCGATCTTCAACGCCATCGGCCACCGCATGAAGGACCTGCCGATTACCCGCGACAAGATCCTGGGAGCGCTGGCATGAAGCGACTGACCAACGCAAACGCCCGCGATCTTCAGCATGCCGTCGCGCTTGCCGGCGACGCCCGGCGCGGCGGCCGCGCCGTGGCCTTTGCCGGCGGCGGCAGCGACCTGCTCGGCATGGTGAAGGATCGGCTCATCACGCCCGATCTCGTCGTCCGGCTGGCGACGGTCAGGAACCTCGACCAGGCGACGGCGTCCGCCGGCGGGCTCACGGTCGGCGGCCTGATGACGCTCGACGCGATCGGCCGTCACGACGACATCCGCCGGCGCTATGCCGTGCTGGCGGAAGCGGCCGAGACGGTCGCGACGCCGCAGATTCGCAACGTCGGCACGCTGGCCGGCAACGTCTGCCAGCGTCCGTGGTGCTGGTACTTCCGGAACGGCTTCCCGTGCTACAAGGCCGGCGGCACCCAGTGCTTCTCGTTCGCCGGCGAAAACCAGTTCCACGCGATCTTCGGCGGCGGCCCGAGCTACATCGTCCATCCGTCGGATACCGCGCCCGCGCTCGTCGCGCTCGATGCCGAGTTCCGCATCGTCGGGCCTGGCGGCGACCGGCGCGTGCCGGCGGCGGAGTTCTTCGCGCTGCCCCGCCGCAATCCGGAGCGCGAGAATGTCCTGGCAGAGGACGAAGTGCTGGCGTCCGTGCGGCTGCCGGCGCCGCGTCCCGGCACGCGCAGCGCGTATCAGAAGGTGATGGATCGCGAGGCGTGGACGCATGCCGTGGTCAGCGCGGCGGTCGTCCTCGAGATGGATCAGGACGTCTGCCGCGCCGCGCGAATCGTGCTCGGCGGCGTGGCGCCGATCCCGTGGCGTGTGCCGGAGGTCGGAAAAGGTGCTCGCCGGCCAGCGCATCACGCCCGAGCTCGCCGCGCGGGCCGGCGAGATCGCGGTCGCCGGCGCCCGTCCGCTCTCGAAGAACGCCTACAAGGTGCCGATGACCAAGGCGATCGTCGAGCGGACGATCCTCCAGGTCGCCAATCGTAGTCGAGAGTCGGCTAGTCGAGAGTCGTGGACGACTCCGGACTTAGCCGGACCGACTACCGACTAGACTGCGCGGGCTTCGCTCGCCGTCGCGGAATAGATCGGGAAGCGGCAGGTAAACGTCGCGCCGGCGCCTTCTCCGTCGCTGTGCACGGTCGACCGTCCCGCCCTGCAGCTCGACGAACTGCTTGACCAGGTTCAGGCCGAGGCCGATGCCCGCGACGTCGCGAGTCGGGGAAGGGTCGCCCTGGCGGAACATGTCGAAGACGTGTGGCAGGAAGTCGCTGCGCGATACCTCGGCCGGTATCTTCAATGCGGATCTCGACGTCCCCGTCGACCGCGGCGGCACGAACCGACACCGTCCCGCCCGGCGGCGTGAACTTGATGGCGTTCGAGAGCAGGTTCCAGAACACCTGCCGCAGCCGATGCGGATCGGCGTGGATCGTCACCTCTTCATCAAGCGGTCCCGAGGTCTCGAGGCGAAGGCCTTTGCTGACCATCGCCGGCTGCAGCGACTCGACGGCGTCGCGCAAGAGCACGCCCGGCCGGACTTCTTCGGTCGCGCAGCTGCACGGTGCCGGTCGTGATCCGGGAGACATCGAGGACGTCCTCGATCAGCCGCGCCTGCTGCTGCGCGTTGCGGTGCACGATCTCCAGGGCGCGCCGGGGATTCTTGCTGCGGTCGGCCAGCAGGATCTGCGAGATAGCCGAGGATGACATTGATCGGCGTCCGCAGCTCGTGCGAGAGCGTGGCCAGGAACTGGTCCTTCAGCCGATTCGCCTCTTCCGCGTCCTTCCGCGCCTCCATCTCCCGCGCCAGGCTCTCGTCCAGGCGCGACAGCACTTTCTCGTGACGGTGCGAGTCACAGGATGATCAGCATCGAAAACAGCGCGAAGTTCGAAGATGCCGACCAAGTACGCCCGGGTCAACAGCGCCTGCGGATTCTCCATCCACAGAATGGCGTGAACGACCACCAGCGTGAAGACCGAACGCCACGGTCGCCATCACCGACCCGAACAGGTAGGCAGCAAGCAACACCGGGAACAGGAACGTGACCGCCTGCAGAGCCGACCGACGCCATCACCGATCGCACGTAGTAGGTCGAGAGCGCGGCGAGGGCCGTCACCGCCAGCCTCGACCAGCTGAAGCGCTTCACGGCGAATCAGTATCCTAGAAGTGTCGGCGGCTCGTGCGAAATTCGTCAGACCTTCTGACAACGCGTCGTTCCTCGCCGTGCTGGTGCTCCCCGGCGTCACCGACGCTGCTCTGTTTCAAGACACTCGTCCGGCAGACCACCAATTCACGGGAGCGCGAAGACGAATAGCGCGTTGCCCGTGTTCGGCCGCTTGATGTCCGGCGTCAGCATGAGCGGGATGGCCGTTCCCCAGCTCGCGGCGCCGACGCCGACCGGCATGGCGACGTACTGCCGGCCGTTGACCGCGTAGGAGATCGGAAATCCCTGCGGCGAGGTCGTCAGCCGATTCTGCCAGAGCAGCTTTCCGCTCGAGGCGTCGTAGGCGTTGATGTAGCGGTTCCAGTCGCCGACGAACACGAGGCCGCCGCCGGTCGTGAGCGCCGCGGAGTTGAACGGCGCGCGCTGGCGCGTGCACCCAGAGGATGCGGCCCGTGGCCGCGTCGATCGCGGCGAACTCGCCGAGGTTGCCGCTGCTCTCCGGGTGGAAGTAGTTGTCGCGGCGCCCCTGGCCGAGGCCGCCGCCTCCTTCGACCTTCTTGACGTCGGTGAAGCTGCCCTTCTGACAGGTCAGCAGCAGCGGAACGTAGAAGGCGCGCGTCTCGGGGTGATAGGCCATCGCGCGCCAGCTCTTGAAGCCGGCGAGTGCTCGGACAGAAGTCGATGACCTCGCCGAGCTTCGGCACCATGCCCGGCCGGTACGTCACCTTGCCGGTCGTCCGATCGACGTCGACCAGATTCTGATACCCGAGGTCGCGCGGCGCTCACGAACTTGCCGGTCTGCCGATCGAGCTGCCACAGGATGCCCAGCTTGCCCATCTTGAACAGCGACTTGCGCGGGCCGTCGTCGACGAGGATGTTCTCGAACACCTCGTCCATGTCGTGGGTTTCGCCCGGCAGCAGCTGGTTGTGCCAGACGATCTTGCCGGTGTCGGGATCGAGCGCCAGCACGGTGTTCGAGTAGAGCGCGTCGCCGTCGGTGCCGCGCGCCGCGCGCGACCACGGCTTGGCCTGCGCGGTCGACCAGAAGACGAGGTTCAGCGCGGGATCGTAGCTGCCGGTGATCCACATGTCCGCGCCGGCGCGAAACATCAGCGGCACGTCGCCCCAGGTGTCGCCGCCGGGCTGGCCGGGATGGGCAATCGTCGACGTGCGCCAGAGCTCCTTGCCGGTGCGCGCGTCGTGCGCGGTGATCGCGCATTTCTGCTCGTAGAAGTACTCGCAGCTCTGCGAGGCCCGGAGATGATCTTGCCGCGCACGACCAGCGCCCGGCGCCGAGTAGGAGAACCGCTGCTTGGGATCGGTCACCGCGACGTCCCAGACGACGCGCGCCGCTCCGGGCGTCGAGCGCGACGATGTGGGCGTCGCCCGTGTTCACGAGGATCCTGTCCTCGTAGATGCTCAGCCCGCGCAGCGCGCGGAGCTCGTGCTGCTGGCGCGTCTCGGCTGGAAACTCGCGCCGGTACTCCCACAGCAGCTCGCCGGTCGCGGCATTCAAGCGCCTGAACCGTGCTGCCCGGGTTGGCGAGATACATGACGCCGTCATGCACGAGCGGCGTCGTCTGCTGGTTGCCTCCCTGCATCGCCCACGACCAGGCAAGACGCAGCTGCCCGACGTTCTGCCGGTTGATCTGGTCGAGCGGGCTGTAGCCCCAGCCGTCGTAGGTGCGCCGCCAGTGGAGCCAGTCGGAGGCCGGCGGGTTCTGCAGCAGGTCGTCGGTGACAGGTCGGAACCGTTCGTTCTGAGCAAATGCACCGGATGAAGCCGCGCGACCACTGCTGGATGCGGCCGCGAGGGTGAGAAACGCGACGGCAGTGCCGATGCGAGCGCACGCGCGTACATGGCGAGCCTCCGCTTTTTTCCAAGGCGCTGGGGCCCCACCCCCAGTGCGTTCTTACGCTGATGCCTCGCCTCCCACCTTCGCTCGCGGACAAACCTCGCGAGCTACGGTGGGCCAGCGGACGTCCCTTGGCCACCGTAGCGCGAAGCGCGCAGGTGGCTCGGCTCGGCATGGCCGCAGGCGCTTTCCAGGCTCCGCAACCGTGCTCGAGTGCTCCGAATTATATGAGCGGCGTGCTAAGGTGTCGAAGATGGCTGGCCGAACTTCCTGGTTGACGAAGCCGGCACTGCTGCGGACGCTGCTCGTCCAGCTGCGCCTGGCGTTCAGGCTGATTCGCGAGCCAAGTGTGCCGTTCCTGACGCGGGCCGTGCCGCTGCTGGCGGCACTCTATCTCGTCTGGCCCCTCGACTTCATTCCTGACATCCTGCCGGGGCTCGGGCAACTCGACGACCTTGGCGTCGTTGTGTTCGCACTCGAGCTCTTTCTCAAGCTGTGTCCCCCACGTGCGAGGACGTTCCACGAAAGCGCCCTCGCCCGTGGTCAGCGCTATGCTCCGATGCCCGCGGGCGGCGACGTCATCGACGCCCAGTGGCGTCGCGAGTAGCTCTGAAATTTACAATTTCAAATTGTAAATTGTAAATTTCAGATTCTCACAAGGAGCGCACATGGGCAAGCGATTGCGCGCGTCAATCATCGTCGCGGCGCTCGTTCCGTTGGCAACGCCCGCCACTGTCAACGGCCAGACTGGCCCGGCGACGTGGACGGCGCCTCGTACACCCGACGGCCAGCCCGATCTGCAGGGCGTCTGGCTGAGCAAGAGCGCGACCCCGCTGGAGCGGCCCAAGGCACTCGAGGGACGAGCGCTCCTGACCGACAGGAAGTCGCGGAACTCCAGGCGCGGGCGGCCCGGCTCTTCAAGGATGGGAACAGCGACTTCGCCGCTGGTGACGCCGTGTTCCTGGCGGCCCTGGGGAGCCAGGAGCGCTTCAAGAGCCCGACCTCGACTCACAATTCGGAGGACATGATCGAGCGGGAGTTCGATCGGCACACCTCGCTCATCGTGGATCCACCGGACGGCCGCATCCCGCCGGTGACGGCTGAAGCGCAACGCCGGCGCGAATCAGCAGCGATCGCCGCCCGTCGCGAGCATCCGGAAGACTTCGACAACGCGCTGCGCTGCATCGCATTCGGCGTGCCGAGGCTCGGCGGACGATACGGCGCGGGCGACTACGGCTACTACCAGATCGTTCAGACACCTGGATACGTGGTGCTGCACATGGAAACGGGCCACGAAGCGCGCATCATCCCCCTCGACGGCCGCCCACACGTCCCTGAGGGCGTCCGTCTCTGGAGCGGCGACTCGCGCGGCCATTGGGACGGGCCAGACGCTCGTGATCGAGACGGCAAGTTTCTCGCCGAAGAGCAACTTTCTCGGGTCGGCCGCGGGGCTGCACCTGGTGGAGCGTCTCACGCGAGTGGCTGCCGATACCATCCGATACGAAATGACGCTCAGCGATCCGACCACCTGGACGCAGCCGTGGACCGCGGAGATGCCCCTGAAACGGTCGACCGAGAACCTCTACGAGTGGGCCTGCCACGAGGGGAATTTCCACATCATGACTGGCATGCTCTCTGCCGCCCGCGCCCAGGAACAGCAAAAGTGAGGCGCGTGATGTTCTCCAGGGCGAGAACGGCCGCCGCGATGCTTGCATGCGCGTTCGCATTGTCCATAGCCGCGGCTCAGGCCACGCCGCCGCCAGCGGTCGACGTGACCGCAGCTGCCGCGAAAGCCTTCATCGACAAGCTGCCGAAGGATCGGATCAGCGATCTGCCAATTCGCGTCGCCGACGTCGGCGGCTACAAGGTCGGCGTCTACGGGGTGTTCCGCCCGAAGGCGATCCCGGGTGGATCGATCAGGCACGAGACGAGCGTCACCGAGATCTATTACATGCTCGAAGGGACGGGCACCTTGGTGACCGGTGGCAAAATCCCCGACGAGAAGAGCACCGGCGCGAGCCCGAACACCAAGCGACCCAACTTCGGCGGCACGAAAATCGACGGCGGTGTCACCCGCAAGGTCGTGCCTGGCGACGTCATCATTATTCCCGGCAACGTACCGCACTGGTGGAGCGTGCTCGACACCGATATTCGCTATCTGATTTTCCGGCCCGATCCGGAAGGCTTGCAGCCGCTCAGGTAGGCGGACCTTTGAGTCCGCCCTAGGTTGAACTCTCGCGCCGCCGCCGCCGATACACTGAGCATGCTTCGCCGGCCCGCGATCCTTGTCCTCTCCGTCGCCACCGGCGTCGCCCTCGAAATGGGCGTCGCTCTCGCGAGCGGCCGCCGCGAAGCGTGGGACAGCCCGATCGACTGGACCGTGGGTCTACCCGCCGCCGCGCTCGCTGCCCTCCTGATCGGCTTCGCCGCGCCGCGCCCGGCGTGGCTCTGGACGGTCCTCATCGCGCCGAGTCAGGTCCTGACGATGATGCTGCGGAGCGGTGAGATCGGCAATCTCTGGCCACTGGCGCTGGTGCTCTCGTCAATCCTCAGCGCTCCATTCGTGGCCGCCGCGTTCATCGGATCCAGACTGCGCCGGTCGCCTGACACCACCACCTCGCGACACGACCTCCGCTGAGGTGTCGCGCTCGAGGGTCTCACCCACGCTACGGCACCAGCATGCGAATCCAGCCGTCCTGGCGCGACGTCAGGAACAGCTCGCCGTCACGGCTGCGGCTGATGTGCAGATCGGCGCGCGTAAGCGTCGTGCCCATCGTTCTCTCGACCAGCCCCTTGAACGTGACGTCGACACGGGCGCCGCTCGCGTCGCGCGTGTAGAGCTGGATTTCCTCGATCGGCGCCACCGTCCGCGGAATCCCGTCGTCGGCCCTCTTCAACGCCGCAGTGTCGGCGGCGAACACCCGGCCGCGATTGACGTCGCCGAACACGAACTTGCCGCCGAGCGCCGGAATCTTTCCGTTGTAGGCGAACCCGCCGCTGATCGCGACGCCCTCGTCGTGGTCGTAGATGGCGACGGGGTAGATGAACTCGTCCTTCGTGCGGCCGTCGAGCACCTCGGGCGGCAGCGGGAACAGTTGATCGAGGGCGCCGCCCGGGCGGACGATGCCGTTCTCCCAGTAGCCCTCACGCTTCATCCACCCGTAGTTGCCGCCGTTGCGGACGATGTTGATCTCTTCGATGTTGTCCATGCCGATGTCGAGCGCGAACATGGTTCCATCACTCATGTCCCAGGACAGGCGGTGCGCGTTGCGGAACCCATACGCATAGATCTCGCCGAGTGTTTCCGGCTTGCCGTCCGCGGCGAATACGTTCCCCGGCGGAACCGTATAGTCGCCGAGCCCCTTGACCCCGCGCGTCACCGAGGGACTGCGCGGATCGATCCGCAGAATCGACGTCACCACCGAGTCGAGCCTCTGTGTCTGGGCCGGATTGCGGTTGTGCGGTCCGGCGCCGTTGCTGAAGCCGAGATCGCTGCCGCTGGTGTAAAGGAGGCCGTAGTCGGGCGAGCCAGGCCTGGCCGTCGGGTTGAATTCCACGTTCCCCATCGGATGGGTGAGCGTCTGCACGATGTGGGCGACGCGCAGCAGCTCGCGCCTGCTGCCAGCGAAGGTGTTCGCGCCCGGGCTCGTCGCACGCCACTCCGTGATGACGTTGTGGTAGGTCACGTCGGCGGCGGTGAACCCCGGCGGGATGAAGTTGGGCTTCGACGGGTTTCCCTGCGCGCGTTCAGCGTGGATCGTGTAGAAGAGCCCGTTCTTCGCGAACTCCGGGTGGAAATCGAACCCGATGAAGCCGCTCTCGAGGCGGTTGTAGACGGCGTGCGGGAAGGTTGCCGCGACGTCAGCATAGACGGACGGCTGACCTCCGCCGTCAAGCAAGTACAGCCGGCCTCGCGAGTCGTTGGTGAAGCGCCGGCCATCGGGCGCATCCCGCACGAAGCTCACCCGCGCCCAGCCGGCCGGGTTGACGTCTTCAGTCAGCGGCCGCAGCCCGCGCGTATCGGGCAGCCGGACGACATCCCGAGTCTCGACGGCGAGGCCGCGCTTTTCAACCGGCTCGGGAATCGGATTGCTGGTGATCTGCGCGTGGAGCGCCGCCATCGCCCACAGCGATACGACGATCAATGCCGAGAGGGGAGGAATCGGGACTCGCATGTCCGCGATTGTAGGAATTAAGGCGTGCCGTTGACCAGCCTGCTTCAACGGGGCGCGTGCAGTGAAGCACGTCGTCACCAATGCTGGTGGCACTGCGTCAGGCCCACTATCAGGACCATACCGGCCGGTCGAGGACGATGTCGTCATACTCAGCGAGATCGCCGACCATCGACGAGTTCATGAGACAACAGTCGATACATCTATATGGCTCGATGTGTATACTTTGATGTATGAAGACGACCGTCGAGCTGTCTGAAGTCTCCTCCGCCAGGCCAAGCAGATCGCGGTGAAAGAGCGCACGACCGTCAAGGCCTTGATCGAACAGGGCCTGAGGATCGTAGTCGCTGACCGAAAGCGGAGGTCGGGGTTCACCCTCCGCAAAGCGGCGTTTCGCGGTGACGGGCTCGTGTCGGGACGCTCGCTGCAGGACTGGAGCGCGATTCGCGAGCTCGTCTACGCCGAGCGCGGCGCGTGATCGCGATCGACACGAATATCCTGGTCTACGCGCACCGCGAGGACTCGGAGTGGCACGAGCGTGCCGCCGCAGCCGTCGCTGGCGCTGCTGAATCCTCGCGCGAGTGGGCGATCACGTGGCCCTGTCTCCACGAGTTCCTGGCAATCGTCACGCACCCGCGGATCTTTCGCACTCCGACGCCGGTGGATCTGGCCATCGGCCAGATCGAGGCCTGGCTGGAGTCGCCGTCACTGGTGCTCTGGCCGAAAACGACAAATACCCTGGACTGCTTCCGCGAAATCGTGCTGGCGTCGCGCACCACTGGCGCCCGCGTGCACGACGCCCGAGTGGCCGCGTTGTGCGTCAGTCACGGCATCCGGGAGCTGTGGACGGCGGATCGGGACTTCTCGATGTTTCCACAGCTGACGGCGCGTAATCCGCTTGTGGCATGACAATCATCGGC
>CAVREM010000116.1:0-9722 GCA_963720005.1 uncultured Acidobacteriota bacterium
CAAGATCCCTTGATTCCGCGACCCCGAGGCACTCGCCTTCAACAACGGTTCTTGCGGTAGGAGTTCTTCAGCGCAATCTTGCCGTCCCGAAAGGTGAACAGGTCACAACCATGAACTTCGACGCGGGTGCCGTCTGCGCGTGTTCCCGTGAACGTCCATTCCGACACCCCTCTCTCGCCCACGACAAAATGGCGCGCATTGCCCCAGTGAGCATCAGGAAAGGTCACCCAGACTTCCGCGAAACCAGCTCGCACGGCCTCACGGCCGACATATCGAGTGCCGCAAACGTCGGGACCGGCAGAGGCTTCGAATACACAATCGTCGGCCATGAACGACATCAGGGCATCGACATCGTGGCGATTCCAGGCATCGGCGAAGGCTTGCAGGACCTCGACCGTGACCTGTTCAATCGCATCTGGCATGACCGGAACCTCCGAAGAAGACAGCAGTATCCTCTTCGCGTCGGACCCGTTCCTGATCGAGCTCCGAGCCTTCAGCGAACATCACTGATCAGGTCGGAGATACGTTCACCGGCGGCTGTGCGCCTCAAGCGGTGCTGCCACGTGGCCCTACGCAGGTCGGTCAGCGAAACTTGAACAGGCCGGCCCGTGCCTGGCGAACTACCGCGATGGTCTCCAGGTACACCCACGCGAGTACAGGTCCCGGTCGGCTCAACCCAAATCGCGTCGTCGGTTGCCCGATCGAGCCTGCGCCACCCAATGAACAGGTCTTCATAGAACCGCAACGCCGCTTCTGCGCTCGAGCCAGCACTCAGGGTGAAGTTCAGTTGCTGTCGAGCCCACGCGCGATAATGGGTTGCCGACGTGCCGCCCTGTGGAACCGCCAACTCCACACCTGTGATTCGGTGATGGATACGCGGCGACCAGACTGACGGGGTGGTCGCCCCTTCAACCAGCAGGGCTCCGCCGATGACGGGTCCGGCCAGGCCTAGTCGAACCCGTTGGGTGCGCGACGACGCGACGGAGGGGGTTTACATGAGCGCCGCGCACAACGCTCCGTACGCTATTACGGGCAGAAGGAACAACAACGACCCCGGCACAAGCACCAGCGAGGCGGCACGTACGGGAATGAATACCAATCCCAGCAGTAGGAAATCTCCAGGAAATGACCAGATTGACCATGACAATGGATTCCCGGCCGTCAGCGGCGCCGTCGACAGCGCAAGCGCCAGCGCCACGCCCATACCGGCGACAGCCGCCCTGGCGCGACTGGCCTGGTGCCTGACGAACCAGCACGCGACCGGAACTGCCAGCAACCCCAGTATCCTGGACCAGTCCGAGTAGGACAGCATCGCTTCGTTACGGCGCACAACGAACATTGCGATGTTCGTGGCCGCCAGCCATTCCGTAGCCCGCGATGATCGCGAGTATCGAGGGTCCGTGGTTCAGGATCGTCGACAGCGGGCGATTCAAAGTCGCACTCGACTACCTCGGTGGCCACTGGAGACGAGCGGCGCGCGGCAGCAGCAGCGTGCTCCGGCCGCCCGACGCAAAGACCGGCAGGTTACTCGAGAGGATAGAGCCGGACGATCTGGCGACCGGCCTCGTTGCTCAGCGCGCCGACGAGATTGTCGGCGGGTGCCAACAGGGTTGGCCGCGTGTGGCCTTGCGCATCGATGCGGAATATTTCGCGAGTCGCCAGCCTCACGGCGACGCTTTCGCGGCGCCACCAGCCAGTCACCCATCCGGCTGGCGCCGGGCCGAATTCGAAGAACTCGCCGGGTAACTCGACCAGTGCACTGACGGGCGGCCGGTCGTCGATCGCCACCAACCGCGTCCGGGTGCCGTCGAAGACGGTGCACAGCGGACGGTGATCCGCGGTAATCGTCGCACAGTGGGTGTCGAGACGTGAGCTGACGATTTCCTGTCGTCCGCGCTGGCCGAACACCCAGAAGCGCGACTCGACATCGAACGATTCTGGCAGCAGCGGCATGAGCTTGAGCCGCCACGCCGGGGTGCGCTGGCCGTAGCGCGTTTCGAGCAGGATCGGCCCGGCCCCGCCGACTGCCACGGGCATCAGATACTCGTCGTCAACGTCGATCGGCCAGCGCTGCTCACGCCGACGCCGCCGGCGCCATCGCTCTCGATCAGCGCGATCCCGCCGCTCGTCCATCCGAACAGCTGCCACCTGCCGGTCGCCGCGTCGACAGTGAGCGTCGGTGTTTCGAGATTGGAAAAGTCGTGCTGCGCCGCGATCGCGGGTGTGCCCTCGAGCGAGAGTTCGGAGACCACCACGCCGTCGCGGCGCTCGGCCAGCAGCACCGCACGTTCGCCGTTCAGGAACCGGACGTCGTCGGCGTCGAACGGGATCAACTCTCCACCGAACGGACCGACATGAATGCGCGTGACGTCGCGGCCGATCGTCGACACCGCCGCGAGATATCGCGCATCCGGCGACAACACCACGGCATGGCTCTCGGCCGGCACCTCGAACACGCCCACCGGATCGTCGTCGATCGAGACCATCGAAACGGCCGGCGCGTTGACGAGCAGCGGGTCACCCGTCATGCGATCGAGGAACAGCTGCGATCCGATCAGAGTGCCGCTGATGCCCACGACGAGAAGCATCGCCGCGGCGAGCCGGATGCGCGTCGGACTCTGCCAAGCGAGCGCCGTACCGAGGGCGCATGAGAGCACCCAGACGCCCGGCAGCAGGCGGGCGCTGTTGTTGACCGCGAGCGCGTCGAGAGCGCCTGCGTGCACGGCGAGAATCGCTCCGGCAATGGCGGTGGCAAGGCCGAGCACCGCGAGCGGCCGCACGTCGGCCGTGTCCCGCGCGCCAGATCGATTGCGCCAGGCCAGCGCAGCGACCAGCACGGCGAGGATCGCCATGATGAAGGCAATTGTCTGGTTGTCGCCGTCGCCGGTGACACTCGGATCGCGCCACGCGAGGAATCCCGACAGCGCGGCCGCGGCGGCGCCGGCCGCGAGGAGCCGCGGCGCCGGTGTAACCAGGGTGACGAGCGCCACAACCAGCGCGCCCCAGTGCGCGGCCGCAAGCGCGACGATGGCGAACAGCGCCGCGCTGAGCCGCGCGATTGACGAGTGAACGGCGTGTGCGCGCGGCTGGAGGCGTCGCGAGGCGCGTATCCACCGCGTCGAGGACAGCTTGCGCGCGAAGGACATCGCCCGGTGCCAGCGGAATGGTCCACCGCCGGCCGTTTCGGTCGGCGATCGCAAGCGCGGGCGCCGACGTACCGGCGGCGGCGACGCGCAACTCGACGAGCGTTTCGTAGGAAGCGCTGTGCGTCGAACCATCGCGCTCCAACCACGTTACCCGTGCCGGGTCGAACGCGACCGATGTGCCCGACGTGGCGACGCCGAACGTCGCTTCGATCGCGATCTCGGGAGGCACCCCGCCGGCGGCAGCGCGAATCGCCTGAATTCGACGCGAGAGACTGGGATGCGTGGCGCGCCGCTCGAATTCAGGATCCCACCGGCGGGGCATCAGCGCGAGCACGTGAAGCTTCGTCAGCGCGTTGACCAGCGCTTCGGGATTGCCGGTGAGCGATAGCCGCACGGAGGTCGCTTTCGGTTTCGTGCGCCTGCCGCATGCGGCCACGCAGCGCGAGCCCGATGACAACTGCGACCGCCCAGATGACGGGAAGAATACCGAGGCCGAGTCGAACGAGTGGGCCGACAGCAGCGCAGCCGACGATCACGGCCCAGGTCACCCAGCGCAAGCGGCGCAGCCGCTTCGGGCAGAAGTGTTCGAGATGCGCGACCTCGTGCGCCGCAATCGCCTCAAACTCGTCGCCTGAGAGGTGCCGCAGCAGCGTGTCTGTGAACACAACCGAGGAGCCGCGGAGCGACGGCATGGCCGCGGCGTTGGCCATCATCCCGCCGGGCACGCGCACCTGCGCCAGCCGAGGGCGATCGGCAGTCGACCGCGCGACCACGCGATCGAACCTGGCCACGAGGTCGGAATCCGTGATCGGCGTGACGCCGACGATCCACCCCGCGGCCTCGACGTAGTAGGTGCTCCAGGCGAAGAGGCTGACCGCGAGAAGCAGCGTGGCGATCCAGGCACCGGACCCAGCGGCGAGCACCATCGCCGGGCCTGACGCGACGAGCAGCCAGAAGCCGAAGACCGCGACGTAGAGGCGCGCGAAAAAGGAGAGATAGCCGGCCAGCGACCAGGTTTCGCCGTAGATCGCCTTGCGCAGCGGATACGCAGCCGCCATCTGCGCGGCAATCATCACCGGCACCAGCCACAGCGCGTGGCGCCCGCTGATGAAGCACCCGAGCGCGAAGGCAGCGCCGGTAATCACACCGCGTTGGTGGTTGCCCGCGATCAGCCGTTCGGGCAGCGCCGGATCGCCGAGCAGCCGCGACAGCCGCCGGCCGCGCCACCACGTGTGGGCGGCGGGGACCAGCGCGAGCAGTGCCGCCGCGAGCAGCCGCGCGAAGGACGGAGACAACCAGTCCACCGTACATGTATCGGCGGCTCGACGCCTGCACGTTCAGCACGCGGGACGGCTCATCTCCAGCAGCGCCGGCTGGACCGGCGGCGTCGGTTCTCTGCCTCAAGCTCGCGGCAGTCGCTCACGACGCCCAGACTTCGGGCGCATCTTCCCGGTGCGCTTCGTCGGCCTCGCACTTCCAGGTCGACGAGCGGCGGAGCGGACCGCCGACGAGCTGACCGAGGGCCGGATCAGGCTCCCATTCCTCGTACGTCAAGACCATCCGGCCCTGACACCCGGGGAACGTGCAGGGCTTGTATTGTCGTTCGGCGCCCACGAAGCCTCCTCAATTCTGGTCGCGCACGCCGCGATCGTACAACACTCACCAGGAAGAGACGTTCGCCGGTTCGCGTCGACTGGTCGTAGAATGCCCGTCGGTGTCGATTGAGAGCGCCGTGATCGCGGAACCAGCCCGCCCTGCGGCGGACACGTCGGCCACCGTTCACTCGTACAGCGTCCGCATCTGTCACTGGATCAACGTCGTCGCCTGTGCGTATCTGCTGTGGAGCGGTGTCCACATCCTGCTCGACTTCCCCGAGTTGTATTGGGGCAATACCGGTTACCGTGGATATCCGGCGGCGTTCAGGCTCGAAGACTGGGGCCTTTCATGGGACGAGGCCGGGGAGCTCGGCGACCGCAGGTGGGGACGCAACTACCACTTCACCTTCGCCTGGGTCTTCCTGATCAACGGGCTCGTGTACGTCGGTTGGAACCTGTACTCGAGGCATTTTCGCGACCGGATGCTGCCGGCGCGTGAAGAGCTCTCACTTGCGCAGGTGGGGACGGAACTGCGCGATCATTTTCGGTGGCGATCACGCAGACACACCTCCGGCGGCACCTATGGCACGCTGCAGAAGACTTCATACCTGATTCTGATCTTCGTGTTCGTGCCATTCATGATCTTGAGCGGCATCGCGCAGTCACCCGGCTTTACCGCCGCGATGCCGTGGCTGCTGGATATGTTCGGCGGCCGTCAAACGGCACGCACGCTTCACACGATCGGCACCATAGTGCTGGTGCTGTTCGTCGTCGTCCACGTGCTCGAGGTCGCGGCCGCGGGATTCGTCAGCCGGGTCCGTTCGATGGTCACTGGGAAGTCGTCCGGCTAAAGCCGGACACTACACAGGCGAGGAAGCGATGAGCAAGCCCATCTCACGTCGTGCGTGGCTGACGAGCGTACCCGCGCTCGGTGGTCTGTTGTTGACGGGGTGTTCGCGCGAAACCTTCGTTCCTCCGCGAGTGCGCGGGGGATTGATCGGCGCCGCCGACGTGTTGACGATGAGCACCAATCGCCTGCTGCTCTCCGGCCAACAGCTGGCGCGTGAGTATCCGCGCAGTGAGATCGCCGACCCGTTCCCGACCTGGAATCAAACCAACCCGCGCAACGAGGAGTATCAACAACACTTGTCAGAAGGGTTCAGGAACTGGCGCCTGCCGATCACTGGCCTGGTCCAGCGCCCGCGTGAGCTGTCGCTCGACGAGATCAAGAGCCTGCCCGCCCGCACGCAAATCACCGCTCATGTCTGCGAGCAGGGCTGGTCGGCGATCGGCGAGTGGACGGGCGCGCCGCTGCAGCGGCTGCTCGAAGCGGCGGGCGGCGTCCTGCCTGCTGCGCGCTACGTCGTCATCCACACCTTCGATCGGTGGTACGAGGGATACGATCTCTTCGAGGTCGAGCATCCCCAGACGATCGTGGCTTACGGACTCAACGGACGCGACCTTCCGAGAGGCAATGGCGCGCCGCTCCGTCTCCGCGTGGAACGACAGTGCGGATACAAGAACCTCAAGTTCCTGCGATCGATTCAGGTGGTCGACTCGATGGCCGGCCTTGGCAGGGGCACGGGTGGAACCAACTCGGACTTCGGGTTCCACTGGTTCGCCGGGGTATAGAGCGATTCTGTCGCGAGCGAGCGCGCGAGCGAGCCACCCACCTTCGCAGCGTTGAACACCGCCGCTGCTATGGTGGGCAGGCGCGAACGGCCTGTCCACCATAGCTTCAGCGGAGGTGGAAGCGCGCCGGCGGCGCGGCGCGCGAGAGAGCGTGTCGGGGAGTCCGAGGGGCGAAGCCCCTCGGGTAAGACTAGAAGATCAGCTTTGCCGCAAACTGCACCTGCCGCGCCGATCCTGAGTCGCCTGTCGGGAAGCGTGTATTGGTGACCACGCCGAAGGCCGTGCTGCCGACGACGGCGATCCGTCCTGGCTGGCCGAAGTTTGCTGGTTGAACAGGTTGAAGACCTCGGTGCGCAGCTGCAGCCGTTTGCTGCCACCCAGTGAGATGTTCTTCATGATCGAGAGGTCGGTGTTGCTGAAGCCTGGCCCGATGAGCGCGTTGCGTCCGAGGTTGCCGAAATGGAATACGCCGTCGGCCGAGACCGGCAGCGCGAACACCGAGCTCGCGGTGCACGAGCCGGCGATCCGCGGATCGCAGACCGTGTTCGGGAACCAGCGGTTCGGATCGCCGATGATGCTCGCGTCGCCGATGAGATCGGGCCGCAGCGAGTTGATCACGCCGGTGAACGTGTTGATGTTGGTCACGATACTGATGGGGTTGCCGCTCTGCGCCTGGACGACGGCCGCGACCTGCCATCCTTCCTTCCACTGGTTACCCTTGAAGGGCAGATCGTAGATCGCGTTGATCACGAACCGGTGCCGTGCGTCGAAGTCCGAGGGCCCGTGGCTGTCGGCAAGGTCGAGGCTGTTCTGGACGGTGACGAGCGAGTTGCTGAGCGAGTTGGTATCGGTGGATTCAGACAGCGTGTACGACGCGTTGAACTGAAGTCCCCTCAACGGCCGCTGGTTGGCGGTCAACCAGAGCCCGTTGTAGTGCGACTCGCCGAGGCTGGTGACTTCGGTGATGTTCCCCAACGGGCTGCCCGGGAGGATGGGGCTCGTCGGCGACAGCGTGGGGTACGGCCGCACGCCGTTAACGAACTGGTTGAGGTTCGTGGCGATCCGCAGCCGATCGCCGCTCGATCCGAAATAGCCGACCATCACGCCGAGCCTGGATCCGATCTGGCGCTCGACGTTCACGTTCCAGGTCTGAATGCGACCGCCTTCGAAGTCCGGGTTGATCGAGACGGGCGCAAGCCCGGCGGCCGCGCCGTCGTTGCCGCGCTGTCCAGCCGGATGTTGCCGGTGAAGGTGAGCGGCGTCGCCAGCGGCGGATTCGCCGCCGTCGGCGTCACGACGTTGGTCACCGGCTGATCGATCAAGATGGCGTAGGCGGCGCGCACGACGGTCCGCCCGTCCGCCGACGGCCAGAAGATCGCGCCGACCCGGGGCGACAGATTGTGGCCGTTGCCGTAGATGCTGTCAGGTCCGCCGGGCGACCCGACTTGGACGAGCGACGCGGTCGCCGCGTCGAAGACCACGAACCGGTCCTCGGCTTCGGTGGGCGCCATGTTGAGGTCGTAGCGCAGCCCCAGCTCGAGGGTCAGCCTGGACGAGGCTCGAAGGTGTCCTGCACGAAGCCGCCGACCGCCTGCTGGACGACGTCGCTCGGCCGATCGCCCAGCGTGATCGTGAAGGCGTTGCCCACGCCGGCCTGGAACCCGGCCAGGCTGGCGAATTGAAGGTGCCGGTGTCGGACGTGAAGTTGCTGTTGTTGAACCGGCGCCACTCGCCGCCGAACTTGATCGCGTGGATGCCGCGCAGGTAGCTGGCGGTGTCCGACAGCACGAAGGTCGTGTCGGTGCGGCCCTGGGGGAAGTTCGGGGGCCGCCGAAGTTCAGGCCAGGCCGTTGATGGTGATTTGGGGCAGGCCGATCGGCGGGCGTGGCCGTCGTTGATGCCGTAGTCGGCCGGGTTCAGCTGCGCGTTCGGCATGAAGGTGATGTTGATGCGGTTGAAGCCGAACCGCGCCTCGTTCACCAGCGTTGGGCCGAAGATCGTGCGTCTCGTTGAACGTCCCGATCTGCCGAGTGGACTGCCGCGTGTCGCCGAAGCCGGGAATGGTGTTGAGCTGCAGGGTCGGCTCGCCGCGCTTGTCGCGCTGGAACGCGTAGTACCCGTGCAGGCTGTCGTTGCGCCCGAGTGTGTGGTGCACGTCGCCCGTCCACTGGTCGATGTCGACCGGCGCCGTGGCCGAGCCGACGAAGCGGCCCTCGCCGCTGGCGCCGGTCGTGTTGGCCGGGGGATGAGCGGCAGCAGGTTGCGCGAGACCGGGTCGGTGACGGCGGCCCGCTGCTCGTCGCTGCAGCACGCCGCTGTTGATGTCGATGCCCTGGCGCTGGCGCAGCCCTTCGTAGCTCCCGAAGAAGAACGTCCGGTTCTTCACGATCGGCCCGCCGAGGTTGACGCCGAACTGGTTGCGCTTGAACGGCGACTTGCGCGTCGGCGGCTGGTTGAAGAAGTTGCGCGAGTCGAGGCTGTCGTCGCGGAAGAACTCGAACGCCTCGCCGTGAAGGTCGTTGGTGCCCGAGCGCGTCGCGATGTTGACGATCGCGCCGGAGTTGCGGCCGTACTCGGCGCTGAACGTCGAGTTGTCGACCTTGAACTCCGACACGGTGTTGATCGACGGCTGGAACGTGATCTGGTTCTGGACCAGGTCGTTCAGGTTGATGCCGTTGATCATGAAGTTGACGGTGTCTTCGCGGTTGCCCGCCGTGTTGAACGCGAACGAGCCCTGGCCGCGCAGCGGCGCCGTCAGGAAGCCGGCCTGCGGCGGCGTCACCGAGCCGGGGATGAGCAGGCCGAGATCGACGAAGTGGCGGCCGTTGAGCGGGATCTCCTGACGGTCCGCTGCGTGATCACCTGCCGACCGACGTCGTGGAGGTCTCGATGACGGGAGCCGAGCCGGAAACGTTCACCTGTTCGGCCACAGTGCCGACGGTCAGGCGGAAGTTGGTCATAACCGTTCTCGCCACCTCGACCTCGACTTCCTGAGCGGAACGACTGGAAACCGCTCTGATGCTGATCTCAACGCTGTAGCGGCCAGGTGGAAGCGCCGCTACCAGGAAGTGACCGCTTGCGTCAGTGACCGCCTGTACGTTCGACGCCCGTTGCCAGGCTGCGGGCAACCACGGATGCGCCCGGCAAGCACGCCGCCCTGTGAATCGGCGACGGTGCCCTGGATGGTCGCGGTCGACTGGGCCCAGGCGACCACGTGCAAAGCAAAGAAGGCCACGACCGTGAAGAGGAGTCCGCAGCGCGACAGCAATCTGGCTCGCCTCATCATCCACCTCGGTTGGGGGGCCGGCACATGCCGGCGTAAGCGAGGGATTGTAGGGCGGCCAAAGTC
>CAVREM010000117.1:0-34856 GCA_963720005.1 uncultured Acidobacteriota bacterium
GTGCTGGAAGCCGGTGATGCCGGGCTCGAAGCCCATACCACCGCCGGGCGGGTATTCCCGTGCGGAGCTGAACTCCTTCTTCGCCTGCACGTTGATCAGCGCCGGCAGCCCCTGCTTCGACGCGACGTCGTACGCCTGCTGCAGCGCCGCGCGCAACTCTTCGGGCGTCCGCACGTAGGCGCCGAACGCGCCGAGGTTCTCGGCAATCCGGTCGTAGCGGATGTTCTCCTGGAAGAGATGCAGGTGCACCGACCGCGGGAGGCCGGCGGTCGACGTCCACGTCCCCCAGCAGTTGTTGTTGTAGACGAGGGTAATCAGCGGAACCTTGTACTTCGCCGCCGTATCGAGCTCCATGAGCGTGAAGCCCATGCCGGCGTCGGTCGTGAGGCAGACGCTCGGCGCTCCCTTGTACGGCTGCTGCGGGCCGGTGCCGTCCTTGGCGGCGGTCGCCGCGCCGATCATCATCGCCAGGTCCGGACCGATCGCGCCGAACTGGTAGGGGCAAACGATTTCCTGCCCTGGACGATTCGCGCGCAGGAACGGCACGGTCGTTCGCTGCCACGAGAAGCCGCCCCAGCCGCTGAGCGTCTGCTTGGGGTCGATCTTGCCTTTGTAGAGGAAGTCGTGCAGCTCCTTGCCGATGACCGATGGATGCAGCGCGCCGGTCTCTGCGCTCCACTTCACGCCGTTCTGGTGATTGCGCGCCAGCTCGTCTTCGTAGGTCTTTCGGGCGGCCGCGACTTCCGCGACCCACGTCGCGCGGCTGCGGCGCGGCAGCGCGTTGGCGAGCGCCTCGAGGAACGCGAGCTCGTCGCCGACGATGCCGAGTTCGAGCGGCCAGTTGCGCCCAGGTCGCCGCCTTCCGGATGGACGCGGATGGCCTTGATGTCGGGGTTGACGCGATATTCGTTCGGGCTCGGCATCGAGGACCTGGCCGACGAAGACGATCAGGTCGGCGCTCATGTACGCGCGCGGCGAGAGGCTCGCGGACAGCCGATGATCGTCGGGGAAATGGCCCCGCATCGGACCGCTCGTCACCACCGCGATGTCGTTCTTCTCCACCGCCGTCAGGAGCGGCGCCCACGCCTTGCGATGGAACACGCCGTGGCCGGCGATGAGCAGCGGCCGCTCGGCCTTGGCGATGAGGTCCACCACCTTCGCGAGGTCGGCGGCTGACGGCACGGCGCGCGACTCGGTGCGGTACTTGGTGCGGTCGTAGTAGTCGGTCAGCTGGCCGGGATCCTTGAAGCGCGTGCGCGCCACCTCGCCCGGAAAATCGAGGTGCACCGGGCCGGGGACGCCGGTCTTGAGCTCCCGGAACGCGTACGCGCCGTACTCGTGCACGCGGTTGGGCAGAATCATCCGCTTGCCGTACTTCTTGATGCCCTCGGTAATCGGCTGCTGGTACATCGCCTGGATGCCGGTCTCGCGGTCCTCGCTGGTCAGCTGCACGTTGCTCGCGAGGACGAGCAGTGGGATGCGCGCGTAGTACGCCGACGCGATGCTGGTGATCATGTTGGTGAAGCCCGGACCCTCGGTCCCCGAGCACGCCACCACCTCGCCAGTGGCCCGGGCGTAGCCATCCGCCGCCGCGGCCATGGTCCCCTCGGTCCGTCCGCCGTAGCTCGGAATCCCGGCTGCGGCAATGGCGTGCGTGACGGTGTAGTTGCCCGGGCAGCAGAACATCGCCGCGAGCCCCTCGTCCTTGCACAGCTTCGCGAACACGTCGGCGCCCATCATCCCGTTGCCCTCGAAGGCGGGCGCGAGCGGCGGCTTCGCCGAGCGCGGTGGGAATCTCCGATGGAATCCTCAGAGACGGAATCGACGCGGCGGCCTGAGCGGCGAGATCCGCGGGGCGGAGGACAGCCGCGGCGGCCGCAGCCGGCGCAGCGGCGGCGAGGAACTGACGGCGGGTCGGGGAAGTGTTCTCGCTCATATGTTCGTCCTCATTGCTCGGTCCGGCTCGAAGCCGGACACTACGTGCCACTGGGTCCGGCTAAAGCCGGACGCTACTTGGCTGCCAGAGGCTGCGCACGAAGTTCACGAGGTGCCACAGATCCTCCTGTGCGGTGACTTCGGTCTTGAACGGCGGCATGGCAAGGCCTGCGCCGTCACGGATGCTTCGGAAGACGAGACCTTCGGAGGTGCCGTTCTTCCACACCGATGGATCCGTCAGATCGGTCGCGTTGGCGACGACCTCGATCAGCGCTTTGCCATCGGCGCCGTGGCAGTTGGCGCAGCCGTGCGTCTGATAGAGACGCTTGCCGCGAGCGATCGAGTCGGAAGTACTCGGGACCGGGCTCTTCAACGCCTTGGCCGCGTCCACGCTCAGCGGCGGCGCGTCGGCCGCGACTTGCTGCGATGCGGCGACATACGACGCGCCGACGATCAGCGCGAGCGCAAGGCTCAGCGCGACGTCGGCAAGCCGCCAACCTCGAGCCTCCAGCCTCCGGCCCCTATGGCAGCGGATACCGCGCAATCCGATCCTGCGTGATTGTCCCAATCCAGATCTCTTTGCCGACCTGCAGCGCCACGGTGGAGCTGAAGAATTTCTGATTGGCCGGATAGCGAATGATCTCTTTTGCCGTCCAGGCCGTCGGATCGATGCGCGCGACGACGGACGCGGCATTCTCGCACACGACCATCAGGCACTTGATGACCGTTGGCGTATCCGGACCGCCATGGCCGGCCGCGAGCAGCGAGCCATCGGGCTGAAAGCGGATGTTGTCGGGCTGGAAGTTCACGTCGACGAACTCCTTGACGATCGGCGTCTGCCCGCGCGACAGCCGCAGCACCTTCCTCGCCGGCCAGTGGTTGACGTACAACCAGCGTCCGTCCGGGGACGCTTCGATGCCGTTCGGTCCGTTCCCCTCGCTGCCCGGAACGATCGAGAACCCGCTCTTCGGATTCCATTCCCAGATCTCGCCGGTGTTCGTCGGATCGCTGCCGGGCTGCGGCTTGACGCGGCGATTGGGATTGGTGGCGGCAAAGCCGCCGCCGGCCAGCGGCGTCACCGAATTGAACGCGGCCGTTTCCGGCGCGATCACGCAGCCGACCCAGGTGAAGGTCGGCGTCGCCGGCCGCGTGTCGATCTCGAAGACCTCGATCGATTCGCGGAACCCGTGATGCACCAGATAGATGGTGTGCACGCGATCGGGACCTGGCCTGATTGCCAACCCGTGGGCGCTCAGCTTCTCTTTTTCGCCCGGGTCGACCGGACCGGGACACTGCGCGTACGTGTTCTTGTCGAACCGCTCGACCGGCTTCGCCACCGGAAACACCTGCGTCGCGGCGAAGGTCTTCGTGTTCACCAGCGACACGCCGCCGCGGATGTAGCCGGAGACGATCACCCACTCCGACCGCGGAACCGGCACGAGGTCCTCCGGGCTGGGGATGCCGCAGATGAACTGGATCTTGCCGTCGGGCTCACAAGCCTTCGGCTGCGTCGCAACCGGCATGGCTGTCAGAACGAGAAACGCTATCGAAACCAATACTCGCCAATTCATCGATGCCGCTCCAGTTTTCGCGTCACTATACACCTGCCTCCAATCACAAAGGCATCTCGTCGCACCCGGCACCCAGCACCCGCGGCACCCGGCACCCGCACCCCGACCGAAGCCGACCAACCGCCGGTTGACAGGCAGCGATCCGAATGCCACGATTCACCGACTTCACAGGGAACAGGAGCGCATTCATGCTGCGGATCGTGGACTCCGGCAGCCGATCGCGCCGTGCGCTGGCCGCGATGCTCGTGCTCGTCTGCGGCCTGGCGCTGCCGGCGGCGCAAACCCGCGAGGAACCGCCGAAGAACCCCTTCCAGCCGAACCCCGCCATCCTCCAGGAGGGCATGGCCGCGTTCCGCGCGAACTGCGCGTATTGCCACGGGATGGACGGACGCGGAGCGCGCGGTCCCGACCTGACGGGAATCTACTCCGGCCACACGGAAGAGTCGCTCTATCCGCTCGTGCGGGCCGGCGTCCCCGGCACGGAGATGCCGCCGGCCAGCGTCTTTCTGCAGGAGCCGGATACCTGGAAAGTGCTGATGTATCTCCGTACGCTGGGTGTGCCACCCGCCCCGGCAGCCGCATGGCAACGCCGAGAACGGCGAGCGGATCTTCCGGGCGCGGTGCAGCCAGCTGCCATCAGGTCGAACGGCCGCGGCGGCGTCCTCGGCCCCGACCTGTCGCGCATCGGCATCGCCCGAACGCCCGCCGCGCTCACGCGTCAAATCCGCGGCGC
This sequence comes from uncultured Acidobacteriota bacterium, assembly GCA_963720005.1. Taxonomy (GTDB): domain Bacteria; phylum Acidobacteriota; class Vicinamibacteria; order Vicinamibacterales; family CAVVIG01; genus CAVREM01. The sequence goes on from CAVREM010000117.1 coordinate 4,240, forward strand.
CGTCGAGGACTTCCGATCGGGCTACGAGCCGGTGACGGTGACGACGGCCGAGGGCCGCACCGTTCGCGGCACACGCAAGGGCGAGGATCTCTTCTCCGTCCAGGTCATGGACACCACTGAACGGCTGCAGGGATACGTCAAGTCCGACGTCAAGGCCGTCACCTCCGAAAAGCGATCGATCATGCCGGCTGTACAGTCGTGGATCAGCTGAACGAACAGGATCTCAACGACCTGCTGCGGTACCTCGGCACGCTGCGCGGCAGCGCGACACACCAAAGCCGTAAGGGAATGACTGGAGCGTCTATGCGTCCTTGTTTCCGGCCCGGTCGATTGCTTGCCGCGTGCGGTTCGTGCTCGTGCTCGCGGCCACGCCCGGTGCACAACAGAAGCCGGATCCTGTCACCTCCGACCGGTTGCTCGCCGGCCACCGCGATCAGTCGCAGTGGCTCATGGTCGGGGGCGACTACACCGCGCAGCGCCACAGCCCGCTGACGCAGGTGACGCCACAGAACGTGAATCGGCTGGCCCACCAGTGGACGTTCCAGACCGGAACCCTCGGCGCGTTGGAGGCGACCACGCTCGTCCACGACGGCGTGCTCTACGTCACCGGCCCGAACAACTTCGCATGGGCGCTCGACGCGCAGACCGGCAAGTCGTTCTGGCGCTACCGCCGGACGCTGCCCGCCGACCTGCGGGCCTGCTGCGGGCCGGTGAATCGCGGCTTCGCGATGCTCGGCAACCGGCTGTTCATGACGACGCTCGACGCGCACCTGATTGCGCTCGACGCGAGAACCGGGGAGGTCGTGTGGGACACCGAGCTCGAGGACTATAAGAAAGGTTATGCCTCCACGATTGCGCCGCTCGTCGTCAAGAACAAGGTCGTGGTCGGCGTGGCCGGCGGCGAGTACGGGGCGCCAGGGTTCATCGCCGCGTTCGACGCGGAGAGCGGCAAGCGCGTGTGGAAATTCAGCACGGTGCCGGCGCGCGGCGAGTTCGGCAGCGACACCTGGGCGGGCGATTCGGCGGAGCGCGGCGGCGGCGGCGTTTGGGTGACCGGCAGCTACGATCCGGCGCTGAACCTTCTTTATTACGGCACCGGCAACCCCTCACCCGACTTCCATGGGGCCAATCGACTAGGCGACAACCTGTTCACCAACACGCTCGTGGCGCTCGACGGCGACACCGGCAAACGGCGCTGGCACTACCAGTTCACGCCACACGACACGCACGACTGGGACTCGACCCACGTGCCGATTCTCGGCGAGCTGACGATCAACGGCCGCGAACGCCAGGTCGTGATGGTTGCCAATCGCAACGGCTTCTTCTACACGATCGATCGCACCAACGGCGAGCTGCTGGTCGCCAGGCCGTACGTGTACACCACCTGGGCGAAGGAGGTCGGCCGGGACGGCCGGCCGGTGCTGCTGCCCGAGAACACGCCGAACGAAAAGGGCTCGATGACCTGTCCCGACCTGTCGGGCGGGACCAATTTTTATGTGCCGTCGTTCGATCCCAAGCTGCGCGTGTTCTTCGTCAACGCTCGGGAAACCTGCGCGACCTACTTCGGCTGGAAGTCGGAGTTCAAAGTCGGCGAGTGGTTCCTGGGCGGCGCCACCCAGAAGGCGACCGGCCCGCAGGGCCATTTCGGCGCGCTGCGCGCGATCGATCCGGCCACTGGAGAGCCGAAGTGGGAGATCCGGTATCCGGCGCCCGGAACGGCTGGGGTGATGACGACGGCGTCCGGCCTGGCGTTCACCGGGGACGACAGCGGCAACGTGCTCGCAATCGACTCGCGTACCGGCAAGCTGCTCTGGCATTATCAGATGGGCGCGCCGGTGCACGGGACCTCGCCGACGACCTACATGCTGGACGGCCGGCAGTTCGTGCTCGTGCCGGCCGGCGCAACGCTCGTCGCGTTTGCGCTGCCTTGAGGGGGCTGTCAGGCAGTGAATCGTGAACGAGGCTATCGTTCACGATTCACTGCCTGACGACCCAAACACGACCCACTGGAGACGACGATGGCCAATCCGAAGCTCGTTGGGCAGAACTACATCACGAACGACATGGTGGCGAAGGTCACCGGCCGCGCGAAATACGCCGAAGACTTCCGCGCCGACGGGATGCTGTTCGCGCGGCAACTGCTGAGCCCGCTCCCCCACGCGCGCATCAGGCGCCTCGACACCAGCGCCGCGCTGGCCCTGCCCGGCGTCAAGGCAATCGTCACGGCCGACGATCTGCCGAAGCCGGCGGGCGGCATGACCGATCTGGGCGTGGCGGTCGCCTACGATCCGCACAACGAGCGTGCCCTCACCAACGAGCCGCTGTACGAAGGCGAGCCGATTCTCGCGGTCGCCGCGGTGGACGAGATACACCGCGGCCGAAGCGATCGAGCGGATCGTCGTCGAGTACGAGCCGCTGCCGCACGTCATCGATCCGCTTGAACAGCCTGCGGCCTGGCGGTCCCAACGCGCGCACCGACGGCAACGTCTGGCAGCGGAAGCCCGACGACAACGGCGCCAACCCATTCGCGCCGGGCGTCGTCGGCGAGCTGAAGTGGACCGACGGCCGACTTCGCCGAGGCCGGCGAGGGCCAGATGCCGCTTGGCAAGCCGACCCACGAGTGGAAGTACGGCGACGTCGATGCGGGGTTTGCCGCCGCGGCGCTCGTCCTCGACGAAACCTTCGCCACGCCGAACGTCAGCCATCAGACCCTCGAGCCGCGCACGTCGATGGCCTACTGGGAGAACGGCAAGCTCTACATGCACTGTCTCCACGCAGAGCACGGCGCAGACGGTTCCGGCGGTGGCCCAGCTCGTGGGGATCGAGTCCGACCGATGTTGTCGTGATCAGCGAGTACACCGGCGGCGGGTTCGGCAGCAAGATCACCGGCGACGTGTCGATGGTCATCCCGGCGCTGCTCTCGAAGAAGGCCAACGCTCCGGTGATGATGCGCATCTCGCGGGACGAGGAGCATTACATGGGCGGCGCGCGGCCGGCGCTGGTCGGGCGTGTGAAGGCCGGATTCACCAAGGAAGGCAAACTCACGGCGCTCGATCTCTACGTGGTCGCCGATAACGGACCGTACGAAATACAGGGCGACGCGGCGATCAGCGGGTTGATTACCTCGCTCCTCTACCAGGCGCCGGCGATGCGCTTCCGCAGCGTCACGGTGCTCACCAACACGCCGCCGCGTGTCTCGCAGAGCCAGCCGGGCGGGATGCAGGGGATCACGATCGTGGAGCCGATGCTGGCCAAGGCGGCGCGTCAGCTCGGGATCGACCAGGTCGCCATCCGGAAGCTCAACGCGCCCGAGGGTAAGGCGGCCGCCGGCCCGCCCGGACCCGCGGCACAAGGCGGGATGCGGTCGAGCAGCGCGTTGATGCGCGAGGCGCTCGACAAGGGCGCCGAACTGTTCGACTGGAACGCGCGCAAGGCGCGCAGCGGCCAGCGCACCGGCTCGAAGGTGCGCGGCGTCGGCGTGGCGATGAGCACGTTCTTCGCCGGGTCGAGCGGGTTCGACGGCCTGCTGGTGATCAAGCCCGACGGACGCCTCTACGCGCAGTCGGGAATCGGAAACTTCGGCACCGAGTCGGTGATCGACGTCCACCGCGTCGCGGCCGAAATCCTCGGCGTCCCCTGGGATCAGGTCGAAGTCGCGTGGGGCAACACCGCGCGCAACCTGCCATGGACCTGTATTTCAGGAGGCAGCCAGACGACTCACGCGATGACCAGGGCCGCGCACGCGGCAGCGATGGACGCGAAGCGCAAGCTGCAGGAGATTGCTGCGAAAACGCTCGGCGGCAACCCCGCGTCGTACGAGCTCTCCGGCGGACGCGTGTCCGGCGGCGGGCGCAGCATGACGCTCGCGCAGGCGGCGCAGAAGGCGATCGAGCTCGGCGGACGGTTCGACGGCCACGAGGTCCCCGAAGACGTGAACGCCTTCACGAAGCGGTCGGCGGCGGCGCTCGCCGGCCAGGGGCTCATGGGCGTGGCGCGCGACAGCTACCCGGGCGGCGGGCAGCCGTTCTCGTTCGTCGCCGGCTTCGCCGAAGTGGAAGTCGACGTCGAAACGGGCCAGTATGTGTTGCTCGACTACGTCGGGTTCGTCGACGTCGGCACCATCCTGCACCCGCGGAATCTCGGCGGCCAGATCCTCGGCCGCTCGATGCTGGGCATCGGCCACGCGATCGGTCAGAAGTGGGTCTACGACCAGCACTATGGCGTCGCGCTGGCGAAACGGTTCTATCAGAACAAGCCGCCGACGATCCTCGACGCGCCGCGGCGCATGCAGTGGGGGGCGCTCGACATTCCCGATCCGGGCACGCCAGTGGGGTCGAAAGGCATCGGAGAACCGCCCGTGGCCGCGGGCTGCTGCGCCGTCCTGAACGCCCTCAGCGACGCGCTCGGCGACAACGTGATCCGCCGCGCGCCGGTGTCGCCCGACATGATCCTGACGTCGCTCGAGGCGGGCCGGCCGGCGTACGAGACGCTGACGGCCGACATCTAAGTAAACTCACCGCGAGATGATCTAGCCGGGGAAATGCAACCATGAAGGCTCTTCGAGTCTTCGCGTCTTCGTGGTTGCGTTGTCGAAGGTCGATATCGATTGTGCTTAGGAGTGCTCTACTCCTGATCGCGGGCCTGGCGTTCTCGGCCTGCCAGGCATCGGATTCGCCGGACGCGGCTCCACGTCCGGCGGAGACCGCCTCATCGTCTACTCGCGTAGTCCGAATCCTCGGCCGCAATTCCACGGCGCTCCTGGCTCTCGATCGCCTCGGCCGCGGGCAACCTCCGCCTGACACGCGTCTCGAAATCACCGGACGCGACAGCGGCCGACAGGTCGTCGACGATCTGCTCAGTGCGCGCGCGGCTGGGCGCCAGCCGTACCATTCTGCCGTCGTACCGCATCGGTTTCTCGGTGAACTGGTCGAAGGCGGCCTCGTCGCTCCGCTCGACGACGGAGTCCTTCAGGGCCTGGGCGAGTCGGACTTCTTCGACGGATGGTGGCGTGCGACCTGCTGGTACCGCGGCACGCAATACGGCTTGCCTTCGCCGCGCGATCCATGTCGTTGTGGATCCGCGGCGACTTCTGGGATGAAGAGGATGCGGACGCGTTTTACACCCGGTACCGCGTCCCCGCCGCGGCCCCGGGGACGTGGGCCGAATTCGAGCGGATGGTCGAATTTCAGCATCGTCCGTCAACCGGCCGCTTCGGCACCGTCCTTGTCGGCGCTGCAGACGAAGGACTCTTCATCTCTGGCTGCAGTACGCGTATAGCTTCGGCGCACGAATCTTCGACGCGGCAGGTCCCGATGAGTACGGCGAGATCGTGGTCAACTCGCCGGAGGCACGTACGCGCCACGGAGCTCTACCTGAAGCTCCTTCGCAACTTCAGCCCGCCGGATGCTCGTGGCTACACGATGGAAGAGGCGCTCCATGCCTTTCAGGACGGCCGGGTCGCATCGCCGTCATGTGGCACGACCTCGCCCCACGGCTCGACGACCAGCGCGAGTCGAAGGTACCGATGCGCACAGGATACGAACGCGTGCCGTCGGCAGGCACGCCGCAGGTCACGCTGCTTGAAGCCGACCTGCTTGTCCTGCTTCAACCGACGCCGAACCGTGAGGCAGCTGTCCAGGCAGCCCGCTGGGCGCTTTCGCATGACGCGCAGCGCGAAATGACGCTGAACGGCGGCTTCTCCGCGCGTTCATCCGTCTACAACGATCCAGCCATCAAGGGACACCTGCTTCAACACAAGTGGAGCTATCCGCGGCTGGCGATGGGCGCAGTCCCGGTGCCGATGGTGCCCGAGACCGATCGGATCGCGGTGTTGATCTCCCGCGAGCTGTCGCGCGCGGCGGCCGGCGAGCTGCAGTCGAAGGCTGCGCTCGACCAGATCGCCATGGAGATCGCGCGAATGCTCGCGGGAAAAGCGAAGCTACGCTACCAGCCGCGTTGAAGAGTGTTGGGTGCTGGGGTGCTGTGGGCTACGCTGCACCCGCACCCAGCACCCGGCACCCGGAGCGAGCCACCCGACGGACCCTCAGAACGTCGCGATCGGATTGGCCGGCGACCCGAGTCCCTTGTCGATACGCAGCGGTGACGCCGTCAGCAGGAACTCATACCGCTTGAGGCCAGCCGCAAGGGCCGAGAGCTCTTCGAGATCGAGGTTGTCGAAGATGTTGATGCCCATCGTCGGCATCACGATCTGGTGGACCGGCAGCACGAAGCCCGAGCCCGCGAATCCGGTCGGCAGCACGTCGTTGATGGCGTCGTTGCCGATGTACGAGACGTCGCGCTCGTGGAAGAACTGAATCACGCTCGCGTGCCACCCGGGCAGTCCGCCGATATACGGTCCCACCTGCGTCTGCCGCGTCCACCGGCCGGTCCTCAGGAACACGGCGTCGCCCGGTCGAATCTTGATGTTCGCCCATTTCTCATAGTCGATGAGGTCGTCGTAGGTGGCGGACTCGCCGGCCTCGAGCCAGGGAACGCCCCTGAAGCGCGGCAGATCGATCGAGGATCCCGCGCGTGAACACGCCGTCCTTGACGGCGATGATCCCGCCCTTTTCCGCCGGGCACCCCGCTTCCTGAGTGACCTCGGACTGCCAGGTTGTTCCAGCCCCGTCCCTGGAAATGCACGTGACAGCCGAGCGCATCGAGGTGGCTATGTGTCGCTCCGTGATAGGTGCCCTGATACTGGTAGCGGTCGCTGATGAACGGCCCGACGCCCGGATTCAGGACGACACGATCGAGGAAGGTTGGATCCTCTGCAGCCGTCTGCGGCACGTTGTGCGCCATCGACACGCTGATCCCTCGATGGACGAGTCGTGACGCCTGCAGTCGCTTGTGCGGCGTAATCAGGTTGGCCGCGCCGAGACCGACGTTTTCCCAGCGCCCGTGATTCGAGAACTCAGTGACCCAGTCCAGCAGATCCTGATTGGTGATGAGGCTCGAAACCTGGCCTTGCACGGGGCGGTTGAAAGGAGCGCTGAATACGATTGCCACGCTCACCCCGGCGGCAGCGACAGCGAACGACAGTGCCTTCCTCGATATCCGCATGATGGCCTCCTCGATAGGTCTGCGCGTGAAGGTTGTCTTTTAATGGATCGCTCGCGCGCGTTGCAATCGGAAATGCCCAGCCGCCGCGCTTGCGATTTTTTCGAAGATGAGTTTGCCAGCGCCCGGACTTAATTGCGCGAGAAATACAAGCGCGAAGACTCGAAGGGACTCTTCGCGTCTTCGCGTAGCGCTTTGACTGTTGATTGTTATTGCGGCGGGCCGGTGACGACGACCTTGATGTCTTTCATCACGGTCGCGCCCGAGTCGGTGGCGCGCGCCCGCAGCACGTACTCGCCGGGACGCGAGAACGTTGCGGTCGCCTCGGCCGGGCCCTTGTCCGCGCCAACCACTGAAGGCGTGAACGTCACCGCTGCCGGACCCCGCCAGACGAACCACTCGACCTGCAGCCGATCGGTTACGCGCGGACGCGGCGCGCGCTCCACTTGCGGCACGTTGACGGGCGGCGGTGTCTTGCTGCCGTAGTCGAAGGCCGGCGGCCCGGCGGCGCGGCCGCGGCCACGGCCGGCCGCTGGATCTCTCGGCGCCGGCAGGCCATCGTCCGTGACAGTGGCCGTCAGGGTCAACGTCGCCGGCAGCGCGACGCGGGGCGCGCCAGCCAGCGAGAGCGCCGGCGGATCGTTCTTGCCGGCATCCGCCCCGCGCCCCACACCAGGCGGCGAGATTTCCCAGTCGGGCCGCAGCCATCCGACGGCGCGCTCGGATCGGCCGTTCGTGACGAGCGTCCAGATCACTTCCTTCTGCCCCCAGTTCGCCGGCACCGTGACCGAGAACAGCTGCCGGTTGAAGCGGGTGTAGAAGTACGTCGGCTGCCCGCGATCCGGGCCGCTCGGCTCGACCTGGTTTTCAGGACCGACCGGAACGGACAGTTCCTGGACGTGATTCCGATTCAGAGTACCCGAAGAACAGGTTGAAGCCGCCGTCGGCGTTTTTCGTCCAGCCTTCGAAGATCGGCTGAACGGTCTGGCCCGAGTTGTACTTGATGTTGCCGCTGAGCGCACCGTCCGGCTGCGCCACGGCGCGATCGGCGAAGCCGATCACGCCGAGCGTCAGCGCGGCGACGAATACCGACGGGCGAATCCGAAGTGGCATGAACGCTCGTCCCAGCCCCAAGTCCCCAGCCTCCAGCCCCTAATTCTGCCCCTGCGTCGAGGACGTGTTCTTCTGCCGCGCCGCGTTCCGCGCGGCGAGCTCCGCCTGGTACTCCTCTTCCGTCAGGTCGATCCAGCCGATCCACGAGAAGCCCATCTCGTCGATGGTGCGATCGCCGTACCCGACCCAGTTCTTCGGATCCGGGTTGTGGCGATTGCCGGCCGAGTTGTCGTGCCAGCTGATGATGTGAATCACGGTGCCGGCCGGGACGAGCGGCGCGACCTGATCCTGGTAGTTGTAGACCGAGTGCCAGTTGTAGTCCCAGTTCGCGCAGTTGATCGTCTCGCGCCGCATGACGTTGCTGGGATTGCCCGGGTAGATCAGCTCGAGGCACTGATACTTGCCGCGGATGTGCATGTGCGGCTGCCAGGCGATGATCTTGCCCGGCTTGGTGTGCAGCGTGTAGCCGTCGACGCGAGCCACCGTACCGGCCGGAATGTCCAGCGAGTCGCCGGCGCTCGGCGTCGGGTCGCCATGATGCGTCGAGTAGCGGATGTACTTCGGTACTTCACCCTTCGGATAGAGGAGGAAGCCGACCTCGACCTGTGAGGTCACTTCCTCGCCGATCGAGTGAAGGTGGTTCGCCAGGCTCAGCGTGCTGCCAGCCTTCAGCAGGATGCCCGAATTCTCCGGGTAGATTTCCGGCGCCTTGCCGGAGGCGTACTCGATGATGAACTGCGTGCCGCCGCCGTCCGGGCTGTCCGGATTCGCGTTCGGGTCGGCGTCGGTTGCCCCGCCGGGCAGCATCGTGGTGATCGCATGGTGCACGACCTGCCGCGACTTGGCGTCGATCGGCCGGGTCTGGATCGCCTTGACGTAGCGGTCTTCGGTCAGGCCGGTCGGCGCGGTGACGTTCGGGAACAGATCCGGACCGCTCGACGGCACCTTGAGGGCCGGGAAGGTCACGACCAGATCCGGCTTGCCGATCGCCCACTGGTCGCCGTCCGCGAAGTCGCGCTGCGCCGGCATGTCGGCCGGGTTGCCGCGCGGCGCGCCGGCGTCCACCCAGGCGACGATGGTCGCGATGTCCTTGTCGGGCAGCGACAGATCGCTCTTGAACTCCTGGATCCCGACGGTCTTGTCGATGTGCCACGGCGGCATCGAGCGCCCCGCGACGCGCGTCTTGATCGAGCGCGCCCACGGCCGCGCCTCTTCATAGGTCCGCAGCGACATCGGCGCGATCTGCCCGGTCCGATGGCAGGTCACGCATGACCGCTGGAGAATGGGCGCGACGTCCTTCGTAAAGGTCACGCCAGCATCGCCCTGCCTCTGCTGCGCAGCGAGCGGTGTCGCGAAAAACACGACCGCAAGAGCGAACCCCCATGACCAGCCGCGCGCGGAACTCATACTCACAGCGACCTCCAGTGAACCGAACCCACTAATTCTACCCTGTCTGCCTCTAAGCCTGAGCGCCTCGTGCGGCTCTGCGTCCTCTGCTCCCTCTGCGTCCTCGGCTCTATTCAGCTCAGTAGTCCAGCTGCAGCCCGAACTTCACAAAACGGCCCGGCGGAAGGGTCTGCGGCCTCAGCCACTGCCCGCCGAACGTGTTGTTGTGGGTCAGGGACGTCGAGGTATTGAACAGGTTGTACGAATCGACCATCCCGCGGAGACGGACCCGGCCCGGCAGCCGCACTGTCTTGGTGAGACGCACATCCAACTGGTTATAGCGATCGTTGTACATCGTGCCCGGTTCGACGAGTGCGACCGTTGCCTGGCCGGCAGAGAGCGGCCGTCCCAGGCCGATGGTCTGGTCGCTTGTGATCGTGTGGCTGGCCGTAATCTGCGGCCCGGCGGTGCTCTGGAACGTGCCGGCCACCTGCATGTCCCAGGGCAGCGCGCGAGTCGCCGACAGCTTGACGTCCGGCCGCATGAACGGCGGCGCGACGTGGCAGAAGCGCTTCTGCGGACTGTCGATAATCACCTCGCAGTCGTCGGTCTCCGTCCGTCCGAGGTTGACGCCGCCCTGCACGGTCGTTCCCCGCAGGCGCGCGTTGACGTTGAAGTCGACGCCCTGATAGAGCTCCTTCTCCTGGCCGAACGTCTTGCCCCAGTCGTGATCGAGCTGACCTGTCCGAACCTCTCGCGCGAAATGTCGTACAGGCCGCAAATCTCGTAGCCTCCTCCGCTCGGCAGGCGCTCATCCAGCGGGGCAATCGTGCAGTACGGACTGTAGTCGGCCGGCGTGACCAGCAGGTTGTCGGTGGACAGGAACCTGCTCCACATCCGGCGGAAGTAGCCGACGTTGACCGAGAAGTTCGGGAGCAGTTCATGCTGAATCGATGTCGAGAATTCCCAGTTGACGCCAGAACGATTTCCCCAGCCGTGGAGCGTCGCGTCGTCGCGCACGTTCGTCGGAGTCGTCGTCTGACCGAACAGGCGGTTGTTGACCGCCCCGCATTCGCCGTTCAATTCCAGGTTCAGCAGGTCGCAGTCGGGAACGAAGTCGTTGTCAATGTCAGTCCACTGACGCGTCACCTGGTTGACGACGGTGAACTGAGGGTTCTTCGCGCTCGTCAGGTTCGTTCCCTGGCCTTCCACGAACTTGAACATCGAGACCTTCAGCGCCGTCTTGCCGTTGCCGAACAGATCGTACGCCCCGCCGATGCGCGGGACGATTTCGTGCAAGGAGACCACGCCCATGACCTCGGGGAACACCCGTTCTGGAATGAACGGGCCAGGACGGATGTGTTGTTCGGGAGTACCGCCGAACAGTCCCAGGTACCGCATGCCCAGGCTGAGCGTGAGCCTGTCGCGCTTCCACTGATCGCCCACCCAGATGCCCACGTCCTGCAGGCGGTCGGAGTACTTGAACGGCGTGGTGCGCTGGATGATCTGCGATGGTCTGCCGTCCAGCGTTCGATATTCGAGGCCGCCGTCGATGTCGAAGTCGGTCACGGGCACCGCCAGCATCACGTTCGTGCCAACGCTGATGTTGTGCGTGCCCGTGACGTAGTCCATCTGCCCGTTGAAGTTGTACGTCTCCGAGTTGTAGCCCTCGCCCTCGATCCGCGAGTTGTAGAGCGTCGTATTCCGGAAACGGACGCTCGTGCGCTGTTCGACGACGCTGTAAAGGTCTTCGGGCACGCCGGGCTGCGGCGCGCCGCGCCAGTTCATGAAGTTGCCCTGGACGCCCGCCTGCAGCAGCAACCGGCTGGTTACCGGGTTGGTCCACTTTACCTGCCAGTACTTGCTGTGGTCGAGAATCCGCTGCGAGGCTTCGGGCAGCGTCGTGCCGGACACGCCCGAGAAACAGATGCAACGATCCTGGTTTTCGTAGCCGAACGACAGCTTGTTCTTCTCGTTGACTTGCCAGGTGAATCGCAGGTTGCCGCTCGTGGCATTGTTTTCGTCGTAGGCAGGCCGGCTCGGGTCGAGGACCGGCTGCCACTCGAGCGGCGCAGAGTTGAAGAACGCCCCGGGCACGTAGAAACTGCTGCCCCAGTTTCGGTATGCCGCGTAGAACCAGAGCTTGTCCCGCTTGATGGGTCCGCCGCCGCCAGGGTTGAAGTCCCAGATCTCCTTGTTCTTCTGCGGCGTCGTGATGCCCTGCGCGATCAAGTCGTCGGTCAGGTTATTGTTCTGCAGCGCCTCGGTGGTGCCGTTGGCAATCAGCGTGGCCGAAAAACGATTCCCGCCTTCGCGGGGCACGACGTTGATGCTGACGCCGCTCGTCTCGCTGGTCACCGACTGGGCGCCCACCTCCATCGTGATTTCCTGGATCATCGCCGGGTTGTAGTAGATGGACGATGAAGTGCCGCCGCCCGTGCTGCCGCCGGCGTTCATGTTGTTGGTCCGCATGCCGTTGTAATAGACATGCTGGTCGTTGCCGCGGCTGCCGTGCATGCTCAGGCCGACCGGTCGATCGCCGGTCACGCCCCCGATGTCGCGCGCGCCCGACAGGCCCGGCACCAGCGCGGTAAAGCTGGCCAGCGACTTCGAGACCGGCAGCGTCTCGAGGACCTCCTTGGTGACGACCTCCTGCTTCAGGACGTTGACGACGTCCACGACCGGGCTGGCGCCTGTGACGGTGACCGCTGTCTCAATGGTGCCGACCTGCATCTCTGCGTTGATTGTCGCGGTGAAGTTCGCGTTCAGTTCGATACCTTCGCGCCTGACCGTGGCGAAGCCGGGCAGGCTGAAGCTGACCGTGTAGACGCCCGGTCGCAAGTCGATGATGCGGAAGATGCCCTGGCCATCGGTGACCGCGCTGCGCGTCTTTTCGATGAGCGCGGGGCTCGAGGTCTCCACGGTGACGCCTGGCAAAACGGCGCCGCTTGTGTCTCGGACGGTTCCGGAAATGGCGGTGGCTTGAGCCCAGGCAATGGCAGGGAGAGGAAAAGCGCGAACACACTCGCGCAAGCCACAGCGGTGGTCTGCCTCGCGGTCACAGGCACGGCAACCCTCCTGATCAGTCTGCGTGGCCGAACGGCACGGCCTTTGGGAGTGACACGCGCCCCGTGGAGTCTGGGGCAGAGTCTACATGGCAGCGATGGAGTGTCAACGCGAAATGATTTGAATCAACTACCTGAATCCGGGTAGTTACGGCATCGTTCCCTCTCGCCATGGTGTGCGGCACGGCCTCCCCTGCTCGAAGAGCTGCAGGTTCTCGGTCATCTGCTTCGCGACGTGCGGATCCCGGCCGGCACGTTCCGCCGCCGCAATCGCCTTGCCCTGCCAGGCGACGGCCTGCAGGTACTCGCCGGTCTCGGCATATGCCATGGCCATCGCCTCCATCGCTTCGGGCGACGTCTGCCCCTTCACCAGCTCATGCATCAGCGTGACGGCGCGCCGGCCATCGCGGACCTGGCTGTCCGGTGCGGCGGCCAGCACGCGCGCCAGTGCTTCGCCGAGGGCAGGTTGATTCGGATGAAGTTTCATCGCTTCAATCAGCCGATCGCGCGCCTCGCGGTACCGCCCCAGGCTGACAAGGGCCAACGCTTCGCCGAGACGCGCCTCGCCAATGCCCGGCGCGATGGCGATGACCCGGGCATAGTGTGGCAACGATTCCTGCGGGCGGCCGCCCTGTCGCAGGAGATCGCCCAGGGCCAGCCTGGCTTCGACGTAGTCGGGATCCGACTTGATCGCCGCCGACAGCCGCTCGACCGCAGGCTGGTAGCGGCCCATCGAGGCCATCAGCACGCCGAGGCTGTAATGAGCGCGCGCGAAGTCGGGATCGATTCGAATCGCCGCTTCGAATTCCTTCTGACCTGCGGCCGCATCGCCAGAAAGGAACATTGCGGTCCCCAGCCGGTGGTGCAGTGAGGCGCTGTCGGGCGCGACCTCGATGCCCTTGCGGAAGTACATCGCCGCCCCCGCCGAATCGCCTCGCTCGAGCGCAGCGATGCCGAGCGACTCGAAGGCGGTGGCGCTTCGCAGCAGGCCGCGCACTTCCTGCATGAGCGGATCGGGCACCGCCACGTCGCCTTTGCTGCGCTCCTTCAGGTGGGTCTCGGCCTTCGCGAGATCGCCGAGACCGCGGTAAGCCATCCCGAGCGAATAGTGGACGGCCGTGGCCTGCGGATCGATAGAGAGCGCTTCTTCCAGTGTGCTGACAGCAGTGGCGTAGTCGCGCCTGGCCAGCGCCACGCGGCCGAGCCCGCCGAGCGCCGCGACACTCCGCGGCTGGAGCGACCGTGCCCTGGCAAACCTCGCCTCGGCGTCGCCGTGCCGGTCCAGCGCCAGGTACGCGTCACCGAGCCAGATCAGCGTCGGGACATCGTCAGGGCGCAGCTGACGGGCTTGTTCGAACGACGCGATCGATTTCTCGCTGGCGCCTTGCTCCTTATATAGATGTCCGAGGAAATAGGGCCAGCGTGCGTCGGCGGGTGCAAGCATCTGAGCGTTCAGGAGACAGGCTTCCGCAACCTGTCCGAAGTCGGCCGCCATGAACAGCTTCCCAAGCTCCCCATACGATGCCGCCCGCTCCGACGCCGGCGTACTGGGGTTCTCGCTGCGGGGCATGAACGTCGAATAGGCCGTCCGGATCTGATCCTGGACCGATGGAGCGGCCTTCGAGAGATCGGGGAGGGCCACAGGGCGCAGTTCTGGGGCCTTCGCGGCTTCGCGGGCCGATTCGTTCTGCGCCACGCAGGCCGTCACGGCCAGCAACACGACGCCGATCGCGGCGGCGCGGCCTCTCACGTTCCGGTTCCCTGCTTCAGCGTCATCCAGCGATCGATTGGCACATCAGCCCATTCTTCGTTCTTGCCATCGGGCCACGTGACGCGCACGCGAACGGGACCGGCCGAATCGCCCAGGCCGACCAGCACCCTCGGATCGTTCGCTGACGCGTAGCTCCCGTCCGACCTGGCGCGGCGCCACAGGGTGCGGCCGTCGCCGCACACCACGGAGATCCGCGCGCCAATCATGTCGCGCGATGGCCATGTTTCACATTGTCCCGATTGACCCGCAGGCGCACGCCCAGCCAGTGACGCCGGTTGCCGATGTTGTTGATCAGCAATCGCACGGGACCGCCGTTCGCGGTCACGAGGACGTCCGTGTCGCCGTCGTTGTCGATGTCGCCGAACGCCGCGCCGCGGAACACCGCCGAGAGGGCGAACACGGCGCCGGCGCGCGCGGACACATCCTCGAACTTTCCATGCCCGAGATTCCGGAACAGGCCGTTCCGCTCCTCGTAGGGCGCGCGCGGGTTCGTTCGCGACGGCTTGAGGGACACGGCGCCGTTGACGTTGAGGAGATCGAGCCACCCGTCGTTGTCGTAGTCAATCCAGGCGGTGCCGAATCCTGTGAATCCGAGCGCTCATCGGACCGACGCCCGAGGGTGCGCTCCGGTCTTCGAACATCCCCGTGCCGTCGTTGACGTAGAGATTGTTCCCCTCGTGCGGCAGATGGGTCATGTACAGATCTTCGTCGCCGTCGTTGTCGAAATCGCCGGCGTCGACGCCCATGCTCCCTTCCGGCTTGCCTTCGGCGCTCAACGCCGCGCCGGCCAGCAGCGCGACGTCCTTGAAGGTTCCATCGCGCTGATTGATCCACAGCAGGTTGGCGTCGCCGTCGTTCGCCACGTAGATGTCGATCCAGCCATCGTTGTTGAAGTCGGCCGTCGAGACGCCGAGCGCCGGTCCGAACTGGCTGCCCGCCAGCGCGGCGGCAGAGACGTCGGCGAAGGTGCCGTCCCGCTGGTTCCGATACAACCGGTCGGGCTGTGCGCGAAATGCCTGGGGCGTGCAGTAGTCCGGCTCGCCGCTCGGCGCGTGGCACTGCGTCTTCGCATCGAGCGCGTACTGGACATAGTTGCCGACGTAGAGATCCAGCCAGCCGTCGCGATCGAAATCCACGAACGACGCAGACACGGCCCAGTCGCTGCCGGCCTGTTTCCAGACGTCGGTAAACGTGCCGCGGCAGCTGTTTCGAAACAGCTGGTTGCGCCCGAATCCGGTGACGAACAGATCGACGCAACCGTCGTTGTCGAAGTCGGCCGCGGCGGCGCCCATCGGGTAACCCTGCACGTGGATGCCGCTCTCGCGGGTCACGTCGACGAAACGCGGCGTCCGGGAAACGTCCAGGTCGTTCCGGAAGAGCCGGCTTTCAAGCGATGCGGGCGGCGCTGCCGTCGTGGTCACGGACGGCGTGCCCAGCATCCGGCCCTGGATCAGAAAGACGTCGAGATCGCCGTCGCCGTCGTAGTCGAACATCGCCGCACCGGGAGCCAGTATTTCAGGGATGTACAGCTGACCGGATGAGCCGTTGACGTGGACGAAGTCGAGGCCGAGCTCTTTTGCGCGATCGGTGAACCACTCGGCTGCCGGAACCGCTGATTCGCGCGACGGGGCTGATCCCCGCGGCGCCTCACGGGAGGCCGGCGCCGCGTTGCAGCCCGCGAACAGCACGGTGAACGCCAGGATCATTGCGGTTGCTGAGGCGCGCATCTTCACGATCTGAATTGGCCGCCACTATATACCGCGGCCTGCCCCGGGATGGTGCAGCTACACTACAAGCGTGTTTCCGTACCACGACGAAAACGAGACGCAACGGACGCCGTACGTCACGTTCGCGCTGATCGGCCTGACCGTCGCCATCTGGCTGTTCGTGCAGGGCGCCGGTTCCGAGATGGCGCTCGCCCGCTCGGTCTGCGAGCTCGGCCTGATTCCGGGCGAGCTGACGATGTCGCTCGCGCCGGGCACGCCGTTTCCAATGGGCGATGGCCTGGTGTGCCTGACCGATCCGGGACGGCAGGTGACCAACCTCCTCGCGTCGATGTTCCTGCACGGCTCCTGGATGCATCTCCTCGGCAACATGTGGTTCCTGTGGCTCTTCGGGAACAACATCGAGGATTCGATGACGCGGCCGCGATTCATCGCGTTCTATCTGCTGACCGGGCTGGCAGCGGCCTTCGCGCAAATCCTGGCGGATCCCGCGTCGGAAGTGCCGATGGTGGGCGCGTCTGGTGCGATCAGCGGCGTGATGGGCGCCTACCTGGTGCTCTTCCCGCGCGCCCGTGTCTACACGATGGTGGTGCTCGGCTTCATCCTGCAGTCGTTCGCGCTGCCCGCGTGGGCGATGCTGATCTACTGGATGTTCCTGCAGGTCGTGGGCGGCTTGTCGAGCATCGTCTCCGAGCAGAGTGGCGGCGTCGCGTTCTGGGCGCACATCGGCGGCTTCGTCGCCGGGGTCGTGCTCGTCAAGCTCTTCGAGCGCCGCGATCGCGTGCAGGCGCACCTGCGGCACCACTGGCGGCCGGGGGATGCCCGCGGGTGGTGAGATCTGTCGGTACGATCAACACGGAGCCACGCTGAGCATCGCAGAGCAAGATCGGAAATGGCACCTGTGGTCCGGTCTCTGCGGGCTCTCCGTGTGTCCCCGTGTCTCTGCGGCTCTGCGTTGAACCGTCTACGATTCACTGGCGACCGGTCGCTACTGTCGCTTCACCTCGACCAGCGCGACGCGGTTGACACCGCTGCACGCGAGCACGAGATTGCCGTTGCGCGTCGCCATCATGTTCCGCACGACGCCGCCGCCCGACGGAATCACCCAGGTCTGGAACGCCTGCGTCCGCAGGTCGAAGCGCACCAGCGTGTTCGGCCGCACGCCGGATTCGCTGTACCAGATGATGTCGCCGATCGCGGCAATCCCGTACGGCAGCGACTGCTTGCCGCCAGGCGAGAGCCATTCGCGTACTTGTCCCGTCGCTGGATCGAACCGGCCCAGGTATCCGCGTGCGTAGTCGGTGTACCACACGGCATCGTCCGGCGTGATCGCGATCCGCCGCGGGCGCGCGGCCGCGATCGGGGAGCGGATACTCGCGGATCGCCATCGATGCCGGATCAATGGAACCGATGCGGTTGCCGCGGAAATCGACGTACCACGGTACGCCTTTCGAGTTCACCTGGATGCCGTACGGGTACGTATTGGCGGTGGGAGTGGTCGCGAGTTTGATCTCACCGGTCTGGGGCGTCAGCCGCCCGACCATCCCCGACTGCAGCGTGAACCACAACGTGCCCTTCTGGTCGAAGATCGGCGTGTGAGGACCGCGCGCCTTGGGATCGGGCAGCGGGTATTCCGTCACCGCGCCGGTCGACGGATCGAGCTTGCCGATATAGTGCCCGGCCACCGCCGTAAACCAGATGTTGCCGGACGGCGTCGGCGACCAGGCCGTGCGGCTGCGAGTCGGGCTTCTTCACCGGGAACTCTTTGATCGCTCCGCTCTTCGGATCGACGCGGCCGAGCACATTCGCGTACTGGCCGGTCCACCACAGCGAGCCGTCGGGCGCCTCGAGCGGATCGTGCGGACGTGAGCCCAGCGACTGTGCCATCCACTCGCGGATCGAGACGCTGGCCGGGCCGGCCAGCAGGACTGCCTCGGGCGCCGGCTTCACCGGGTAGTGCGCCGCGAGGTACTCGGCAATCGCCGACGCCTGGTCGGATGGCAGCGCCACCATCGAGCTGAAGAGACGCTCCCAGCCGTCGCGCGTGTTGCCCCACGAGTTGACGATCAGGTTCAGCGCGTGGCAGCGGGTGCACGTCGTCTGCACCAGCTCCCGTGCCGGGCCTTCCGGCAGCTGGACACGGGGGGACCACCGCGCTGCCCCTGGGGCGCGCGGCCAAGAAGTGTGAAGAAGAGGACCACAAGGACGATGACCGATGAGCGTTCGCGCATGGCTCCTCCTGCGTTCAGCACTATACTCCGCCGGACGCGCGCATGGGATTCATCGGGCTGCTCTTTCCCTGGGGCCTCCTGCTGCAGGCGCTGGCGCTCGTCCATTTCGCCCGGCGGCGGCCCGACACGTTCTGGCTGTGGATCATCGTCTTCCTCGGCCCGCTCGGCGCTGCGGTCTATATCGCGATGGAGGTCGCGCCCGACCTCGGCCTGCTCCGCCTGGCGTTCGACGGCTTGGGGCGGCGCAAGCGCATCACCCAGCTCGAAGCGATCGTCCTGGAAAACCCGGCAGTCGGAAATTTCGAGGAGCTCGCGGACCTCTATCTCGACGAGGGCCACTACGCGAAGGCGCGCGCGTGCTACGACCGGGCGATCTCGATTCGAACCGATCACCCCGATCCGATTTACAGGCGCGGCATCGCCGAGATTCACCTCGGCGAGTTCGAGGCGGCGGTCAGGGATCTCGAGGTCGTCACCAAGGGCGACGCGAAGTACGATCTCCACCGCGCCGCCGGCCTGCTGGCGCATGCGCTACGCGAACACGAGCCAGCCCGAACGGGCGGATGCGTTGTTCCGCCAGGTCACCGAGATTTCGACGGTGTCAGAAACCTATTTCAATTACGCCGCGTTCCTGGCGGCGCAGGGCCGCACCGCCGAGGCGCGCGAATGGGCGCAGAAGATTCTCGCGAAGAAGCCGACGATGCCCCGGTATCTCCAGCGGCGCGAGCGGCCCTGGTTCCGCAAGGCGAACGCGCTGCTGAAGACACTCGGATCCGGCTGATGGAAAACGTCGCGAAGGGTCAGCGCCGGAACGTCAGCGGGAATTGAATGCCGCTCTCCGTGTACGTGCCTGCGAGCTCGTTCGCGCCAGTGATCATCGCCGCGTAGACGCCGCCATTCAGCTTGATCTCGACCTTGAGGCTGGGGCCGTTCTGGACCAGCGTCACCGGTAGCTCGATCGAGCCATCGTCCACGCTGACGATCGTGCCAATCGAGGTCCCATCCGGTTGATTGGTCATCTTCAGCACGAGCCGTTTCGTCCGCCCTTCGACGTCGAGCGTCCCGTTCCAGCTCCCCTCGAGCTCCCTGCTGATGGCAGCGCTTCGGATTGCCGCGGCGACGCGGGCATCCCCGGTCCGCGTGAGAACGCACGGGGCCGCTCCCGCGGGGTTGACGAACTCGCCGGTGATCGACTTGTCGTCGGCACCGAGCGTGCCGCTGAATCGTGCGCCGGCGCTCGGAATCTCGAAGCGAACAACCCGGCCCTCGACCGAGACGTGAGACAGCGGGACGCCCTGGACCTCGGGGGTGGCGAGCATGCCGACCAGGGTCCCTTCGGCGTTGACGGATAAATCGACTTGAACGGCCACTTCACCGTTCGGCCCGACGAAACTGCCCTCCCAGTGACCAGCGGGTGCGCCCGGTTGTGCCGCGAGCAAGCGGGGCGACAGCAGCAGGAAGGCCGCGAACAGATACGTCGAAGCAGTGCGTGACATGGGAAGCTCCTTTCATCAGTCGTCAGTACGAGCAGTCAGCACGAGTCGAGCGAGTCGATGAGTCGATCAGTCGTCAGAAGTCGTGGCGTGCGAAGTTGAGCGCCGCGATATAGAGCAGGGCTGTCGACGCGGCGGTGGCGAACGCCAGACCGGCCCATGGCAGCTGGCCGGTGCGGAAGAACTGCTCGCCGGTCATCACGCCCGACAGTCCCACCGGCGACGAACCTGGAACGATCTGTTCGGCAAACGCGATCGGCATGGCGATCGCGAGCGCGATCAGCCACGGGCGCCACAGATCGGCGAACAGCGTCGATAGCAACAACGCGAGGCTGTAGATGACGGCGCCGCCGGCAAACAGGCAAACGCCGTGCACGAGCGCGAAGCCGACTTGATACGACTCGCCGATGGCCGGCGAAGCCAGTGAGATCGCCAACGAGGAGACGAGCGCCAGCACCAGCCACTGCGCGAGGCCGCTGCCGGCCCGCACGGCCATCAGCCGCATGCGGGAGGCCGGCATCGAGAGCAGGAACAGCGTACCGCCCGACGCCGAAGCGGCGAGACCGCCCGTGCCGAGAAGCGCCGCGAACAACGCGCCCGTGCTGGTGGGCGTCTGCCGGAACCACTGCGACCAGACGTAGCCGCGATAATCCCGCGCCAGCTCGATCGCCTCGCCGATCTGCTGCCCAATCGCTCCGCTGGTGTCAATTCCGGAGACGGCCGGCAGCAGCGCGATGACCCGCGGGTAGGCCAGCACCATGAAGATCGCCGCGCATGGCAGCAGGGCGAGGCCGATCAGAAACCGGCCGCGGGTGTCGAGAAACGCCTTGTACCAGAGCATGTCACTCCTCCCGCGCCACGGTCTCGAGGAACATTTCCTTCAATGTCAGCGGCTCGCTGTCGACGGCGACCGGCTGCAGGCTGCGCGCCTCCTCGATGAGACGTTCGGCGCCGCCGCTCACGATGACGCTGAGGACGCGGTGGTTCCGCACGATGCGGACGAGGCCCGGCGATCGAAACGCAGGCTGCGGCGCGTCGCCATCGAACACCAGCTGGATGCGGCGGTACGATGCGCGCAAGTCGTCGAGGCCGCCGCTCACCGCGACGCGCCCACGGTCGACAATCGCGATCCGATCGGCCACCTGCTCGACCTCCGCGATTTGATGGGAGGAAAAGAACACGGTGGTTCCGCCGCCGGCGACCTCGGCGACCAGCGCGTGCAACACCTCCTCGGCGGTCGCCGGATCGAGACCGGACGTCGGTTCGTCGAGCAGGAGCAGGTCGGCGCCGCGGCACAGCGCCAGCAGCAGGACGAGCTTGGTCCGCATCCCGCGCGACAGGTCCTTGACCTTGCGGCCGGCCGGGAGCTCGAAACGTGCCAGGTAGCGCTGCTCCTGATCGCGGCGCCATCGCGGATAGAAGGCGGCCGTGAACCGGATCGCCTGCTCCACCGACAGGTGGCCAAACAGATCCTTGTCTTCGCTGACGAATCCGGTGCGCGCGCGGATGGCGACGCTCGACGACTGGGCCGCGGCATCGAGACCGAACACCCGCGCCGCGCCGCGGGTCGGCCGCGTCATCCCGAGCAGAATCTTGATGGCGGTGGTCTTCCCTGCGCCGTTCCGCCCGAGGAAACCGAAGATCGTTCCGCGGGGCACCTCGAGAGTCAGCCCGCGCAACGCCTCGACGCTTCCGTACGTCTTGTGGAGATCGACGGTCTCAATCGCCAACCGGTCAGACACCACGCCCTCCTGCTTTCGTCACGCCTGCCAGCTCCGCCTCGAACAGACGCCTGATCTCGTCGTCGGTCACGTCGCGAGCGCGCAGCCGTTCGACGGCGTCCGCCACGACCGACTGGGCGGCGCGCAGCCGTTCAGTCGACGCTTTCCCGCCTCGCGCGTTCGCCGCCACGAACGCGCCGGCGCCATGCCGCAGCTCGATGACCCCCTCGTGCTCGAGCTCCCGGTAAGCCTTCGCCACCGTATTGGGATTGATGACCAGTTCCTCCGCGAGCGGCCGGATGCCAGGCAGCTGCTCGCCGGGCCGGAGCGCCCCCGTTTCGACGGCGTGCTTCACCCGCTCCATCAGCTGGAGGTAGATGGGAACCCCCGAGGAGGGGTTCGGACGGAAGAGCGTGGCGTTCGACACTGTACTACTGATATAGTACAGTATCACTGTCTGATGTCAAGCCGACACTCGGAAGGCGTGACCTGAGGTCCGCTGCACCACTTCAGGCCATTTCGAATCCCGACAGTTAGGTCATGTCCCCTTTATTTTGCTTTTTGTTCTCCTGTCATTCACTGACAGGCAATTGGCTCTCAAGTTCTTTTCAGGACTTTGCTTGCTCATCCGTGCAACTTAGTGACAGAATTTCGCGCATTAGTCCGTGAGAGGGGCCCCCAGTGCCGACCCGTTTTAAGCTGCACAGAAAATCTCGCTGCCCAAAACTCTGTGCAGCCGCCTGTTATGTTCCGCCGGCGTTTACGTTGTATCCGCCTGTAGGACTAAAGGCGACAGCCATCGCGCTAACACCAACCCAGCAGTGCACGACTTGGACAAATAGGAGATTGCGATGAACCCCCGAGCCTTCAAAAACAACGCGCGCGCTGCCAGCGACCTTTCTCTCGCAGTGCGCGCAGCTATGGCCTCTAGGGCAAAGTTGCTGAGGATCACGACAGCCGCGCTTCTTGCGGTTGGCTTGGCAGCCCTCGTAACGCCGACAGCGCAAGCGCAGCAGGGAACCGATCCTCTGCCGTACTCGGCCGGCTTTCTCACCACCGGTAACTTCGTGGTTGGCGCTGTCGACTTCACGCAGTCAGCGAATCCCGCCGTCAATAGTTTTTCAACCGGGACGCTCACTATCAGCGGCGTACCTCCCAATGCCGACATCCTCGCGGCGTATCTGTACTGGGAGACGATCCATCTCGCCACCGTGTCAAACCCTCAGGTGGGCGTGGAGTTCGACGGTTACAACGTCAACGATCCGGATATCCCGCTCGTGAAAAAGGGTGCGGATCTTCCGCTGACCGGAGGGGCATGCTACGGCTCCGGAAATGCGTCGTACGAGCTGACGATGATGAAAGCCGACGTGCTGCGACTCCTTCCGTTCCAAAAAGACTCGAGGGGGGTTGCGACGGGAAAGCGCCTCGTCAACGGTCCTCACACGGTCAAGCTGCCAGACTCAGGAAACGGGAACAATCCTCCTGAAAGTGCGGGGGCCACACTATTCGTGGTCTATCGCGATCCCCGGACCGACAGAACCGTGAACCCCTTGCGAAAGATTGTGGTGTACGACTTCGCGAACGGTGACCCCACTGTCAAACCTTATATCGTCCCCTCCCTGACCACCGTCGCCACCCAGACCGTTCGGGGGTTTTACAAGTCGATAGGTACGGACCAGACGTTGGCTCAGAACACGGTAAAAGCGCAGATTTCGTACATCCTCGCGAGCAGCCAACCTAACCCGAACGAGCGAATCTTCTTCAACGATTCCAATTCGCAGCCGTATCCGCCGAACAACCAACCAATTCTGACGAATCCGTCTCAGGGCGGAAGTTCTTCCGAGCGATCGTGGAGAGCCCCGAATCCGACGACCGGCTTGCCCTTGTTGATTACCGACGTGAGCTCGTATATGAACCCGGGCAACGGCGCGGGCGGCACTCCCAACTACGGAGAAACGGCGAGGACGACGATCGACCACACGCCGGGCGGAGGATACGACTGCCTGACGTTGGGTGCCGTCTTTTTCAGTACCGCGATTGCCGACGCCGAGAGTGCGCCCTCTAACGGCGGCGACGGCCTCCCGGACGCCCTGGAGGGCCCGGACGCAGTAGTGGGGCACCCGCTCACAAATCCCGACGGTGCGCTTCTCCCCGACTTGGCCGAATGGGCGCAACCTCTTCGCAGAAGGACATGTTCGTCGAAATCCAGGCTCTGAAAGCCGATCCAAACACACCCTACGGCTCGTATACATCTGGATGTAACCCCCTGACCGACAAGTTCTGCGCGCCGTACAACGCCACTGCGAACCCGCAGATTATACCGTGACCGACACAGTAGGACACGACCACATGCCGCTGCCGAGCGTCCTCAACGCGGTGGCCGATGTCTATGCTGCGCACTCGATTGCTCTTCATTTCGATATCGGACTCGACCCTGGTGGCGTGTACCTCGTCGTCGACATCGGTTGCAAATCGATTTGTCGCCCCGGCATATGCGCGCGGCGGCGAGCGTCTCAAAGAAGTCGCGTGCAACCCGAACGAGCCGTTATGCCTCTTCCCGGCCTTTCCCGGCACGATCGGATGGCCGGGAGGCCTTCAGCACTATCTGGACGAAGTGGAGTGCGACAACGGGGAGGAGTTCCCAACCACGCCCGCGTGTACTGCGACTGAGGGTCGAAGACGATTCGATAAGAACCGCGACGGTCTGTTCCACGACATCCTGTACGCCGATTCACGCGCCAAGCCGAGGTCCCTTCCCTGCTTGGATGTGGAGGGGAGGCCGACGGGTTTCAACAAGCAGGGTGTGTGTAGGATCCATTTCCGCTTACTCCCGGCAACGAGGGTATCAATCTCGGCTTCAACGCGCTGAACTATCACGTGCCGTCGAACGTGTCGGGTATCGCAAATTTGCCCGGCAGCAGGGTTCTGGTCACGCTCGGCGGGTGGGACGCCGCCTCGTTCGTCGGCGGGGAGTACATGCAGACGGCTACGACGGTGCATGAGATTGGCCATAACGTCGGTCTGCACCACGGCGGAAAGGAACCGATCTGGGGCAACGCAACGACGCCAACGAGGGTGGAGCCGAACTGCAAGCCCGACTACCTGAGCATCATGAATTACCTGTTCGTCGCAAATGGGCTGCTCGACAACCTGAATCAGCCGCACGTCAACTATTCCGGGCTGGGCCCACTGGATATCGCGTCGATCGATGAGAGTTTGATGACTCCCGGGACACTTGGGCTGCTGCCGTACCGGACCGCGTGGTTTGAACCTCTCGTGTCCGGCACAACCGCGTACACGAGAGGATTGCCAGCCGCCAAGAGATTCTGTGACGCCAGACCTTTCCCCGGCGGAGGCACGCATCCCTATCCACCGAGCACGGTCGATATGGCTCGCATCAATGCCGACACGACATCGTCAGCTCTTGGCTGGTACAGCATTTCCCCGGACATCAACCTTGACGGCGCCCTCAGTGGCGGTAGCACGTCATTCCAGGGTTTCGATGACTGGTCGAACATCAATCTGGACCAGGCGGGTGGTTCGGCAAAATCTCTGGCCGCTGTCCCAGGATGCTTTGCGGCCCAGACCGATGTGTTCGGCTCGACCGATGTGTTCGGCTCGACCGATGTATTCGGCTCGACGGATGTGTTCGGCTCTACGGATGTCTTCGGCTCGACCGATGTCTTCGGTTCGACCGACGTCTACGGCTCGATGATGTCTTCGGCTCGAACGTGGACTTCGATACCGTGGGAAGCACTCCGCCAAACGGAGCGATGAAGGCGTGCGTGCAGGGCCAGGGTTGTCCAGCGCCGGCACCATTGTCACCGCTGGACACGGACAGAATCCGGCTATATGACTGGACCAAACCCACCGCAGGTAACATCACGAGCTGGGTCGGTCATCGCGCGACGGGGACCAACCACGTCGAGCTG
Source organism: uncultured Acidobacteriota bacterium (assembly GCA_963720005.1). Taxonomy (GTDB): domain Bacteria; phylum Acidobacteriota; class Vicinamibacteria; order Vicinamibacterales; family CAVVIG01; genus CAVREM01. Next base: position 29,735 of record CAVREM010000117.1, read on the forward strand.
GGTAACGTGACCTTTGACCAGTCGCGGACCGTCACGATCACGTTCACGAACGGCTCGGCGACGATCACGTCGGCGGCCCAGTTCGTGGCGACGGATGCGGGGCGGCAGGTGATTCTCCAGGGCCCGATCTATGCGATCACATCGGTCACCGATGCCTCGACAGCGATCCTCGACCGCTCGGTTACGCGGAAAACACCAGCACCTCCCTGGCGACGATTCGGCCGGACCCTGCGAACCCTCCGAAGATCGTCGTCGACCCTGAAGAGCTTCCGTGCGCGCCAACCACCACCGGTGGCCCCTGCACAGTGAACTTCACGTGGTGGGTGAGGGGGAAGCTCCTCGAAGGAGGAGAGGGTTACCCGACTAACGATGTGACGAGTACCGCCGTCAACGCCGCGCCGCAGCCGGCCAATGACGGGGGCTACATCGCTCTGCGGAATGCAACGATACCGCTGACCATCGGCAACGCGCTCGCAAACGACTCGGATCCCGACAGCCTGGCGACGCAAAGGTATTGCGGCGTCCCGCCGAGTTTGACTCTCGTCACTGCACGGATGTGCGCGGTGCTTGGCAATGGAACGCTCAGCGGGACGACGCTGCAGGGAGGCACAGTGACCGTCAGCGCAGACGGCCAGTCGTTCCTGTACACGCCGCCGAGGAATCACCAAGGACCGGACAGCTTTACCTACAGGGTGAATGGCGGCTACTGGTTCCGCGATCAGACCAAGTCGATGAGCGGCGGAAATTCGACGGTGACGGCAACGGTCAGCATTACCGTGGTGAGACCGTAAATCCACGGAGCGGCATCAGAGCAGGGCGACCATGTCGCCCTGCTTCTTTTTTTGAACCGCTCCGACGCCAAGACGACAGAACATCACCACCACCGCAAAGATGCGAGTCATCTTGATTTGTGTCCGATGTTGGTCGAATGAGAAGGGCGGCGCGAAGATCTCCGCGAGGCGCACCGAGAAGGCACGTCGGTTCCGATCGTCCCACATCACCTACGAAGGGATTTAATTGCCTAGTCGCTTTCGGACGTCCTTCACGAGGGGATCTTCCGTCGACTCGCCACGAATCTTGAGATACTCGCGATACGACATCGGCGGACCCCGGGCTCTTCAATCCTTCGCGGACCAGTCCCTGATAGTAGTACACGAACGGGAAATAGCCGTAGGTCGGCTCCTCGTCCACCAGCAACGACAATGCTTCGCCGCGGCGCTTGATACAGCGATCGAACTCGGAGTCGGCCTGCGGAAAGGCCCGAGCTCCAGATAGGCGCGCCCGAGATCGAAGTGCCCGAGCCACGTATCGAGAATGTCGTTGGCATCGGTCAGAATCTTGATGGCCTGCCGTGCGTCTCCGCTCTTCAGCGCGATCTCGCCTTCGATGATTTTGCCGTAGGCCTGCGGCTCGGCGGCGAGTTCGGCGGAGAGCCTTCGGCCAGCGCCCGCGCCTTGGCGATTTCGCCGGCTTCGACGAAAATACGAGCGGCCAGAAACCGGATCGGCACGGCATTGCTGATGTCGCAGCGCCTTGTCGGCAGCCGCAATGGCCGCGGCCTTCTGTCCTCTCAAGAGATGCACGTGAGCCAGCGAAGTGAGCTTCCTGGCGGCTCTGTCGGTGTTCTTCGCGGCCAGGTCGGCAGCCGCGCCCTGCTCGAAAGTCCGCGACCGCATCCGCGAACCGTCCTTGGTACAGCGCCAGATCGGCCAGGCCGGACGCGGCCCAGGACGCGCCACGCGCGCTCATCGTTCGCGAGCTTCTTGTACGTTTCGATCGCCTCCGGCGGCAGGCCCTGTCCCAGTTGAGCGAAGGCCAGGGCGAGCGTGGCGATGATCCGTCGGTTCCTCCAGCGCTTTGACCTCCCGCTCCGCAGCCTGGAAATCGCCGGCGTAATCGGCGTAGAGCGCCAGATTGCCGCGGAACCCGCACGTTTCGGCAGGATTTGCACCGCCTGCGCATTTCGTCGACGGCCTCACGCATGTTTCGCAGTTTCGACAGACAGAGCGCGCGATTGTTGTGCGCCACGGGTCTGCCGCGAACTGCGCGATCAACTCGCCGTATTCCTTCACGCACTGCTGATAGTCGCCGGTCGTCAAGTAGTAGAAGCCGCGAACGGCAAAACGCTCGCGCTCCGTCATCCCGTCGAGATGTTTGAGCGCCTCGTCGATGTATTGCTCGGCCTCCTCCAGCCTGCCGAGATTCCGCGACATGAGCGCCAGACCCTGATAGCCGAGACCGAAGTTGGGATCGAGTTCCACTGTCTTCTGAGTAGCTCTGTACGCGCCTCCTCGAACTTGCCGTCGGATTGGGCTTCGATCGCCGCCGCATAGTGACCGACGACATCCAGAGAAGTGGTTGACACACTCCTCATGGCGAACAACTGAGCCGAGTCCGATGTCTCGTCGCCGAGCGCCTGCGAACCGTGGTCACGAGTTTCGTCGCCGCGTCGAGCACCTGGTCCTTGCTCGACGCTCGACTCCTGCCGTGGCGATGACCTTCGCCGGTGACCGCCTGCAGCGGCCTTGATGCGAGATCTCGTAGCCGTTGCCCCGGCGGTCGATCGAGCCGGAGAGCGACCACGCCGAGGCCCTGTTTGACGCGCGAGCTCACGCGCCGCCGCTTCGTCCAGCTTCTCGGGCGGCGGCACGCCGAACGCCGCGCGGATTCGGCTCCGATCGTACGCGCTGATGAACCGGCGCCTTCGAGCGCGCGCCTCAGCATCGGCTCGAGCGTGCGATCGAACGTCGCATCGCCGGTGCTGTTCTGAAAATCGGCAATGACCACGGAACCGGCTCGTGCTGCTTCGGCGGCACCAGCGCTGTCGCGTGTACCACTATGTGCCGGCGAGCAGCGCGAGCACGACCGACCGCGGCCGCCGCGATCATCCGCTGGCGACGACGCGCGTGATCGGGAGCGAGCTTGCCGTTGTCGTCAAGCCGGTCCAGCCGGCTGCAGCTCGGCAGTGGTCTGGAACCGCTTGCCGGCTCGGGCTCGCACGCACCGCGAGATCAGCTGCGTCGATCGCCTCCGGGATCGTCGGGATCGACGGATCGAGCGGGAGGCGGCGCTTTTGCGATCCGCTCTTGCAGCTCGGCGATCGGCGCTGACCGCGTCGCTCGGCCGGCGCGCCGCCGACAGCATGTCGTAGAGGATCAGGCCGAACGCGTAGATGTCGGCGCGCTGATCGACCGCCTCGCCCCTCGCCTGCTCCGGCGCCATGTAATCGACGGTGCCGACGACGGCGCCACGCATCGTGGCGGCTGCCGACAGCACCGCGGTCGACTGCGCGCAGTCGGGTAGCCTTCGATGTCGCCGACTGCCGCCGGGTTCGGCCGCCGCGGCGACGAACGGGCGATGCCGAAATCCATGATGATCGCCTCGTCCTCGGCGTCGACCATGATGTTGGCCGGCTTCAGGTCGCGATGAACGACGCCGGCGTCGTGCGCGGCCACCAGGCCGGACGCAATGTCACGCGCGATGCGCAGCGCCGTCGGGACCGGCAGCTTGCCGGTCTTCTTGAGCACCGTCGCCAGGTCGGCGCCGTCGATATACGGCATCGTGATGTACTTGATGCCGTCGATCTCGCCGAGGTCGTGAATGCGGACGACGTTCTTGTGCGTGACCTGGCGGGCGAGCAGCAGCTCCTGCTTGAAGCGGCGTTCGATCTCGCGCGCGGCCGTCGGATCGGCGCATCACCTCGGGGCGAATGACTTTCAGCGCCACCGACACGCCCAGTTCTGCGTCCCACGCCTGATAGACGGCGCCCATTCCGCCGATGCCCAGCAGGCGGATGATGTGATAGCGCGAGCCGAACGCCTCGCCCGGCGCGAGCGGCCCGCCAGGACCGCCCGACGAGGGCGAGGACACGGGCCGCGCCGAACTCGAGGTGTACGGCGGCGACGAGGCCGACCTGCCCCTGATTCGACTGGCGCGGCGGAGGAAACGACCCTGACGCCGGTCACGCCCTCACCGAACATCGTGGGGGCGTCGTCGGCGGATGAAGGGGTATCGAACGCGGTGACGGAAGCCGTCACCGATCCACTGGCAGGGTGCAATTCCACCGGGCAGACCGGGCATCGGCCGGGTGCTGCTTCGGCACCGCAATATGGGCAGATCATCGCAAAGTCCGTCGGCCGCAATTCGGTGCAGCCGCGGCCCTACTTCTGGGTTTGGGCGTAGCACAGATTATGCTGCCGCAACAGCCGGAAAACCACGGAAATCTGTTGTTCCGCTGAGCTCGGCCGCAGCTCAGGCCGCCGACCTACCAACCGGCTGCCTGACCGTCCTTCCAGTGGTCAGACCCCGGCCGATACACGCCATTTACCAGGTGGTCTTCGGTGATGTTTCGCCGGTCGAAGGTGGGTTCCGGGAGCTTCAGATTGCCCTCTTGGCCTTCAGGGCGGGCGTCCGACCAGGTTGAACAGATTCGTCTCCAGCGAGAGGTACGTTTGCCTGCTCTGGTCTGTGGCGCGTGCCGTTGAGCGCCGATTCAGCCCCGGTGACGGTCACCATCACGCTCACGAAGGGGAAATGATGGACGGTCCGCGGATGGATCACTCACTTCGAGAGGACTGGAACGGGTGTAGGCTGCGAAGGGTGCCCGCTTTTGTTGCCGCCTGCGCGATCGCCGCGTGGCTCGTGGCGGTCCAGGCAGCCGGGACCGCCCGGCAGCCAGCGCCGCCGGCGTTGCTGTTTGAAACCCCGGACTCCCGGGCGGTCGACGAGCCGCGCCTTGGCCGCCTCGATCACGACCGGCTGCGGACCATCGTGCAGCTTGTAGGGCTCGACGACCCGGGTCCGCCGATACGTGTCTTGCTCGCGCCGGAGGATTCAGAGCTCGCACGAGCCACTTCGTCGTGGATCGCGGGCTTCGCTGACGGCGCGACCGGCTCGGTCGTCCTGTTCCTGTCGCGATCGCTGCGATACCCTCATGACTCGCTCGAGGAGGGTGCTGCGCCACGAAATCGCGCACATCCTGATCGTCCGTGCGGCCGACGGGCAGGCCGTGCCGCGATGGTTCAACGAGGGACTGGCAGTCGTCGCAGAACGCGCGTGGTACGTTCGAAGACCGCTGGCGGCTCGCGTGGGCGCTGGTATCCGCGAACCAGGTGCGGATGGA